>CAWFII010000001.1:0-31899 GCA_963815825.1 uncultured Actinomycetota bacterium
CCTCAGAACGGCTCAGGCCATCCGAACTGAGTGCGTACGCCGGGCGACCAGAGCACCGAGTCGGGTGGGCGCCGCGCCACGCCCGGAAAACCCGCTGCGGCGACCAGGTCGTCGGAGCAGTGCAGCAGCTCAGCCGTGCGCAGCAGCCAGGGCTGGTGCGTGTTCGGGATCCACAGGGGACGACGGCCCACCCGGTGGTGCATCCCCCAGCGTGCGGTCAGGAACACGCTGAGCGGGTCGCGCACCTCGACCTGACCGGGGCGGACGGCGAACGACGTCTGCGCGCCGCGACCTGGGGGCAACAGCCGGCGGCTGCGGTAGCCCAGCACCCCCGCGGTGCGCTCCGGCGCCCGTTCCACCTCGATCCGCGCCCAGCGGTAGCGCACCCCGATCGGCCCCGCGAGCGCGAGCAGCGCCAGCCGCTCGGCCTCGAGGGACAAGAAGACGACACCGCGCCGGCCCTGGTCGTCGGTCGAGTAGAGGCGCACGTTGACCTCGGCGAAGTCTCCGAAGAACGGGATCGGGTGGCCGTAGCCGAACCCTGCCCCACGCATGACGAATCCGATGAGCCCGATCCAGCTGCTCCCGTCGCAGACGTCGGGCCGGCTCCCGAGCGGCAGCAAGGGCGCGACGACATCCGGAGCCACGCGCCAGTGCAGGAAGACCAGGTCGTCCCAGAACTGATCCATGATCACCGGACCACGCAACGGCGGCGGTCCGTCGTCCGCGGAGGGTGGCACTTCCCCAGCCTAGGCAGGAGGTGGGCGGTGTCAGCGGGCGTCAGGACGGCCAGGGTCCGCTCCCGGACGGCGACCGGGCGGAGACCTGGTCCACGGACGGTCGCTCCCCGCTCACGCCCCGGGCTGGACCAACCCGTGCTCGTAGGCCCACACGACGGCCTGGATGCGGTCGCGGAGGCCCAGCTTGCGCAGCACCTCCGCGACGTGCGACTTCACCGTCTCGACCGCGACCACGAGGTCTGCGGCGATCTCCGCGTTGGAACGGCCTCTGGCCAGTCCCTGGAGCACGTCACGCTCGCGGGGGCTGAGCATGGTGAGGTCGGCCCCGGCAGGGGCGGTGCCGCGCGCAGCGAAGTCGGCCACCAGCCGCCGGCTCACCGCCGGGCCCAGGAGCATGGCTCCCTCCGCCACCAGCCGCACGCCCTCGACCAGCCGCTCCGCGGTCACGTCCTTGAGCAGGAACCCGCTCGCCCCCGCCCGGATGGCGTCGAAGACGTAGGCGTCGAGGTCGAAGGTGGTCAGGATCAGCACCCGGGTGGGCAGCTCGGCGGTCAGCACCCTGGTCGCCTCGATGCCGTCGAGGTGCGGCATCCGGACGTCGACCAGCGCCAGGTCGGGCGTCGTACGTCGGGCCAGGTCGACCAGCTCTCGACCATCGGCAGCCGTGCCGACCACCTCGAGGTCGGGCTGGGCGTCGAGCAGGGCTGCGAATCCGGCGCAGATGACCGGTTGGTCGTCCGCCACCACCACCCGGGTCATGCCGACGCCCCCGGCCACAGCGGCAGGGTGGCCTCCACGACGAAGCCGCCGTCACGCTGCCCCGCGGTCAACCGGCCGCCCAGCGACTCCACGCGCTCACGCATCCCGACCAGACCGTGCCCGGGGGCCGCCGGTGACCCGGCTCGCGCACCGGTGCCGGCCAGCGGCAGGGTGGGCCCCGGCTCGGCCGAGACCGCACCCGGCAGCCCAGCACCGTGCGGCCCCGCCCCCTGCACCCCGGCGGAACGGACCTCGACGACCGCCAGCTGGGGAAGACGCTGCAGCACCACCTGCACCCTCGAGCCGGGGGCGTGCCGGCGGGCATTGGTCAGGGCCTCCTGGACGACGCGGTAGGCGACGTAGCCCGGCGCCGCCGGCACGTCCGCGCCGGCGTCCCCGGCCAGCTCGACGGGGTCGCCCCCGGATCGGGCCCGCTCGACCAGGGTCGCGATGTCTCCCCACGCCGGTTGGGGCGCGCGTCCCTCGTCCGAGCTCCGGCCGAGGATGCCCAGCACCCCGCGCAGCTCGTCGAGGGCGCGGCGGGCGTCCACGGCGATCTCGGAGAGGATCGAGCGCGCGTCCGTCCCCAGACCGGGGTGCGTGTACGGCGCGGTCTCCGCGCGTACCGCGATCAGCGACACGTGGTGGGCCACGACGTCGTGGAGGTCACGCGCGAGTCGGGCCCGCTCGCCGGTGACCTCGGACTGCTCCTCCACAGTCGCCGACCTCGCTGCCAGGCGGTCCCGCTGGAGCGAGGTCGCGACCTGGGCCCGGGCGAGCAGCGTCAGGGCCAGCAGGGCGACGAGGGCCACGGCGTAGACCAGTACCACCGACAGCGCCCGGGTGTTCCGCAGCTCGACGTAGGCGCCGAGCGGCGCCACCATCGGCACCCCGGTGAGGAACCACTGAGCCACCGCGAACAGAGCGACGCAGGTCGCGGTGACCGATGCCGCGGGGCTCCGCCATGCGGCAGCGACCACGACACCCGCGGGCAGCACGACCGCCGCGAAGGGCATGTTCGACCCCGCGGGCACCACGGCGAGCAGCGGCGTGACCGAGGCCAGCGTGGCCCACCAGGGATGGCGCAGTCCGAGGACGACCACTCCGACAGCGAGACCAGCCAGGGAGACCCACACGAGCGGCGCGACGAGGAGTAGGACGTCGGCGAGGATGCGGTAGCCCCCGAGGAGCACAGCCACCTGCTCGGCACCGACCGGCACCCAGCGCGTCGTCGTCACGCAGAGGAACACGACAGCGGCGGCCACCAGGGCGGCGTTGCGCCACG
This sequence comes from uncultured Actinomycetota bacterium, assembly GCA_963815825.1. Taxonomy (GTDB): domain Bacteria; phylum Actinomycetota; class Actinomycetes; order Propionibacteriales; family Nocardioidaceae; genus Marmoricola. The sequence goes on from CAWFII010000001.1 coordinate 2,785, forward strand.
ATCGCGGTGCGGGCTCGTCGATGTCGGTCCAGAATGCTCTCCAGCTGCTCATGCAGGAGATCCTCCCGGCCGTGGGGTGCTGACCACTACCCCCGGACGAGCGAATCCGGCTCCCTCTCCCGGGGGAGGTCCGGCCCCCGTGGCAGGGGCTCTCAGAGCACGTCCTCGGTCCTCTGCGGACGCTTCAGCGCGAACGCCTCCACGGGCCGGCCCCACTCGTCGCCTCCGAGTCGCGAGACCGGGCGGAGCAGGTCGATGGCCGGCAGCCCGTCCACGAGCACGTCGTCGCGGACGGTGATCGAGGTGACCAGACCGAAGACGACGAACGCGTGGCCGATCTCGACGATGCGCTCGAGTCGGCACTCGATCGATGCCGGCGAGTCGACCACCCGGTGGGGCACGACGGTCTCGGAGGGCTCGGTGGCGATGGCGAGCTCCGTGGCCTCGTCGTCCCCGTGCTCGAAGGGTGCGCTGCTGGCGTTGACCTGCTGCAGCATCGCCTCGGAGGAGAAGTTGACGACGAACTCGCCGGTCGCCTCGATGTTGCTGACCGTGTCCTTGCGGCCCAGGGAGCTGAACAGCACCACGGGCGGCCGCCCGCTCGCCACCGTGAAGAAGGAGTGCGGAGCGAGGTTGCCACGGCCTGCGGCGTCGACGGTCGAGACCCACGCGATGGGGCGCGGCACCACCAGCCCGGTCAGCAGCCGGTAGGGGTTGACGTCGGGCGAGGTGGGGTCGAAGACGGTGCGGTCGGTCGGCATGGGCCTCAGGCTAGGTGGCGCGCCGACCGACGCCCCGCGGGCGTCACCTCGTGCCCTCGACCGCCAGGCGTCGCCGCGACGTCCGCTGCGGCCGTGCTCGCGAGAGGTCGCAGGCAGGCAGGGTCAGTGCGCGGCGGCGTAGGCCTCGCGAACCTCGGCTGCGACCCGGCCGCGCTCCGGGACGTCGAAACCGTTGTCGCGGGCCCAGGCGCGGATCTCCGACGGCGCAGCGCCCCCGGCAGCGACCTTCGTCGCCCCGCGGCGTGCTCCGCGGCTGCTGACCGGCCGTGCGTGCGCGACGAAGGGCGCCAGGGCATCACGGAGCGAACGCGCGTTCTTCTTATTCAAGTCGATCACGTATTCCTTGCCGTCGAGACCGAATGTCACCGTCTCCTCGGCGTCACTCTGGTCGATGTCGTCGACGAGCACGATGTTCACTTTTTGAGCCATCTGCCTGACCATCCTCGTAAGTGATCGAGATCATTTTCTTTGGCCGAGCCTAACAGGCCACTATGTGAGACACGCACATGCGCCTCACGAATGAGGCAGACGTCACTCGGGTCGGAGCAGCGGGAAGAGGATGGTTTCGCGAATACCGGCCCCGGTGAGCAGCATGATCAGCCGGTCCACCCCCAGACCCATCCCTCCCGCAGGCGGCATGCCGTACTCCATGGCCTTGAGGAAGACCTCATCGAGCTCCATCGCCTCCGGATCGCCCTGCGCGGCGAGCGTCGACTGGGCCACGAGGCGCTCACGTTGGACGACCGGGTCGTTGAGCTCGGAGTAGGCAGGCGCGAGCTCCACGCCGTTGATGATCAGGTCCCACGCCTCGTTGAGACCAGGCTTGCTGCGGTGGGCCTTGGCCAACGGTTTGACCGCGGAGGGGTAATCCATCACGAAAGTGGGATTGATCAGCCGGTCCTCGACGAGCTGTTCGTAGATTTCGACAACTATCTCCGGCGAATCCCATTTAGGCTGGAGCTCGATATCATTTTCCGCGGCGAGTGTCCGTAGCGTTAATGCACTAGTTTCCGGCGTTACTTCCTGACCCAGCGCCTCGGAGACGAGATCGAGGATCGAGGCCTGGCGCCACTCGCCCTCGAGGTCGATCTCCGACCCGTCCCGACCTGGTACGACGGTCCGGCCGACGGCCCTCGCCGCATCGATGACCAGGGCCTTGGTCAGCTCCATCATCGAGAACTGGTCGCCGTAGGCCTCGTAGGCCTCGAGCATCGAGAACTCGGCGGCGTGCGTCGAGTCGAGACCTTCGTTGCGGAACGTGCGGCCGATCTCGTAGACCTTCTCCACCCCACCGATCATCGCGCGCTTGAGGTCGAGCTCCAGGGCGATGCGCAGCAGCATGTCCTGGTCGAGAGCGTTCAGGTGGGTGCGGAACGGGCGAGCGGCCGCTCCACCGTTGGTGAGCTGCAGGATGGGCGTCTCGACCTCGGTGTAGCCGCGCTCGTCCAGCGTCTTCCTCAAGCTGCGCAGCACCGTGGCCTTGGTGCGCACCATCTCGCGGGCCTCGGGGCGGATCATCATGTCGACGTACCGCAGCCGGATGCGGGCCTCGTCGGAGAGCGGGCGGTGCTCGTTGGGCAGTGGCCGCAGGGTCTTGGCGGCGATCTGCCACCCGCTCGTCGAGACGGACAGCTCCCCGCGGCGACTGGTGATCACCTCGCCCTGGACAGCCAGCAGGTCGCCGATGTCGACGAGTGCCTTGAACTGGGACAGGGACTCCTCGCCCACGTCCGCGAGGCTGAGCATCACCTGGATCTCGGTCCCGTCGCCCTCGCGGAGCTTGGCGAAGCAGAGCTTTCCGGTGTTGCGCTGGAAGATCACCCGCCCGGTGATCGCGACCCGCTCGCCGGTGCGGGTGTCCGGCTCGAGCTCCTGGCTGTCGTAGGTGTCGCGGATCTGCCGGATCGTGTGGGTCCGCTCGACCACGGTGGGGTAGGGCTGCTTGCCTGCGTCCAGCAACCGCTGCCGCTTGTCCCGGCGTACCTGCATCTGCTCCGGCAGGTCGTCGTCGGCTGGGCTGGGCGGGGTCTCGGTCACGCGCCAAGGTTAGAGGGCAGGGCTCGTGGCCCCGAAAACCGGTTGAGCGGGCGCCGGGGCGAGTGTGAGGGTCGCGCCGTGCCGACGAACCACTTCGACGAACCCGATGCAGCAACCTTCGACGACCTCAGCGCCGAGATGTTCGCGCCCGAGGTCCTCGATCCGACGGTCGTGGTGCTCGCCGCGATCCCGCTGGCGCAGCAGGGCGTGCGGGTGCACGGCATCGACCTCTCTCCGGCGATGCTCCGGCGGCTGCGTGCCAAGCCAGGGCGGACCGGGTGACCGCTGCGGAGGGAGACATGACCTCGACGTCGACGAGTACGACGTCGTCACCCAGCAGAGGTGGTCGCACCACCACCGGTTCAGCGGTGATCAGGGGCGCCGGACCTCGATCCCGTTCCGCTGCGTGTGGCCGGGCGAGCTCGACCTGATGGCCAGGCTGGCCGGCATGAGTCTGGTGAACCGCTGGGGCGGCTGGGACCGCGGCCTCTTCACCGCGCGCAGCACCTCGCCCGTGTCGGTCCGGCCACTCGAGGACTGACTCTGCCCACTAGGTTGGCTCGAACCCGACCGACGACGCAGGAGCGTGACGATGAAGGCGGTGGTCTGCCGGCAGACGAGGCTCGAGGTCGCGGATCTCCCGGACCCGGTCCCCGGACCGGGCCAGGTCCTGCTCGAGGTCGCCCGGGCCGGCATCTGCGGCTCGGACCTGCACGCGCGCCGGCACTCCGACCAGCTCGCGGACCTGGCGTCGGGCATCGGCTACCACGACGTGATGCGCCCCCACCAGGCTGTGGTGATGGGGCACGAGTTCAGTGGCCGGGTGCTGGACTACGGCCCGGCGACCAGGAGGACCTGGCCCACCGGGACGCCGGTGGTCTCGCTGCCGATGATCCGGATGGGCGAGAAGGTGCAGATGACCGGGCTGTCGGCGAAGGCACCCGGCGCGTACGCCGAGCGCGTGCTGGTCCAGGAGTCCCTCACCATGGACGTGCCCAACGGGTTGGCCCCGGAGACGGCGGCGCTCACCGAGCCGATGGCAGTCGCCTGGCACGCCGTACGACGTAGCCGGGTGCACCGCAAGGAGACGGCCGTCGTCATCGGGTGTGGACCGATCGGGCTGGCCGTGATCTTGATGCTCAAGGCTCGGGGGGTGAGGACCGTGATCGCCAGCGACTTCTCCGCGGGGCGTCGCGACCTCGCCCTGCAGTGCGGTGCCGACGTGGTGGTCGATCCAGGTCAGGGGTCTCCGTGGGCGGGGTTCGAGGACAGCCGTTACCTCACCGACGCGAACGACCTCTTCGACCTCGCGCTCGGCGCGATGAGCAGGCTACGCCGGATCCCGATGCTGCCGTGGTGGCAGGTGCTCCGGGCTGCGGAGGCCGCCGGCGCCACGCCCAGCGGGCCGGTGGTGTTCGAGTGCGTCGGAGTTCCCGGCATTCTCGACGAGGTCATCCGCTCGGCCCCGATCGCGTCCCGCGTGGTCGTCGTCGGGGTGTGCATGGAGCCCGACACGATCCACCCCGCCATGGCGATCAACAAGGAGATCGATCTCCGGTTCGTCTTCGCCTACCAGCCGCACGAGTTCCGTGAGGCGCTGCACCTGGTCGCCGACGGGAAGGTCGACCCGACACCGCTGATCACCGGCACCGTCGGGCTGGGCGGCGTGGCCGCCGCTTTCGAGGCGCTCGGCGACCCGGAACGGCACGCCAAGATCCTCATCGACCCCACCAGCGCGGTGACGACCGTCTGAGTCTCGCTCCGGCGCGGCTCAGCTGTTGCGCTCGAAGACGAGCTCGAGGCCGAGGAGGGTCAACCAGGGCTCGCGAGCGGTGAAGGAGCGGCACTCCTCGACCACGATCGGGGCGAGCCCGCCGGTGGCGATCACGTGCACGGAACCGGCCGGCACGCCGAGCTCCTCGATCATCCGGCTGACGATCCCGTCGACCTGGCCGGCGAAGCCGTAGACCATGCCGGACTGCAACGCCTCGACGGTGTTCTTGGCGATCACGGTGCGCGGCCGCAGCAGCTCCACCTTGCGCAGCTGGGCACCGCGCCGACCGAGCGCCTCGAGAGAGATGTCGATGCCCGGAGCGATCGCGCCGCCGACGTACTCCCCGCGCGGGCTGACGACGTCGAAGGTGGTCGCCGTGCCGAAGTCGACCACGATCGCGGGGCCGTCATACAGGCTCGCCGCGGCGAGGGCGTTGATCACCCGGTCGGCGCCCACCTCACGTGGGTTGTCCATCAGCACGGGCACCCCGGTGCGCACCCCCGGCTCGACGACCACGTTCGGGATCGTCCCGTAGTGGCGCACCAGCATGTCGCGCCACTCGTGCAGGACGGCCGGCACCGTCGCGCACACGGAGATCCCCCTGATGTCGTCGGAGACGTTGCTCTCCCGCAGCAGGCCCTTGATCAGCACCGCCCACTCGTCCGCGGTGCGACGTTCGTCGGTCGCGACGCGCCAGTGGTCGAGCACCACCCCGTCCGCGAGGAGCCCGATGACGGTGTGCGAGTTGCCGATATCGGCACAGAGCAGCGTCATCGCGGACCCGCCACGGAGGGGTCCGTCCCGAGGTCCTCCGAGGCCAGCCGGCGCGGGACCGGGACCGGGGCGAGCGGGTGGGCGTGAGTCCCCTGCGTCGACGCCACCACCCCGGGCTCAGCGCGGCCAGACATGCGAATGTCGCTGCCGGGACGCATGAACGGCTCAGAGGTCACAGCAGCCACATTCGCATGTTCGACGGGGCTCAGCGGCCGACGACGAGGTCGAGGAGGTCCAGGCCGCGCGGGTCTGCCTGGGTCGGGGTCGCAAGACGGGCGCTGCTCGTCAGCGGCGTACGCAGCATCAGGTGTCTCCGTTCAGCTCGAGAGCCGTGTTGTCGATCAGCCGGGTGCTGCCCACCCGGGCAGCGATGAGGAGCCGCGCCGGCCCCCGTGCCGGTGCCGGACCCAGGTCCGGGGCGAGGAGCTCGAGGTACTCCAGGTCGACGCCGCGTGCATGTCTGAGCTCGTGGCGAGCGGCGCTGATCGCCACCTCGGTGCCGTACCGAGCGGCATCCCGAGCCGCGAACAGCGTCCTCGAGATCGCCGCCGCCCGCCAGCGCTGGTCCGGGTCGAGATAGGCGTTGCGGCTCGACAGCGCCATCCCGTCCGGCTCGCGCACCGTCCCGGCCCCTACGACCTCGACGTCCATGCACAGGTCGTCGACCATCCGCCGGACCAGGGTGAGCTGCTGGTAGTCCTTCTCGCCGAACACTGCGACGTCGGGGCGCACCAGACCGAACAGCTTGGCGACCACCGTGAGCACGCCCTCGAAGTGTCCGGGCCGGGACGCACCCTCGAGCACCTTGCCCATCGGGCCCGGGTCAACGGTCACCGACGGCGCCCCTCCCGGGTAGACCTCCTCCACCGAGGGCGCGAAGACGATGTCGACCCCCGCGTCGGCGCACATCTCCAGGTCGGCCTCGAAGGTCCTGGGGTAGCGGTCGAGGTCCTCGGTCGGCCCGAACTGCAACGGGTTGACGAAGACGGACACGACGACCGGTGCCGCCGGGCCGATCTCCGACCGTGCCCGGTCGAGGAGCGCCCGGTGCCCCTCGTGCAGCGCACCCATGGTCGGCACCAGGCCCACCCGGGCGTCCGGGGTCCCACCGAGGGCAGCGCGAAGCTCCTCGCGAGTGCTCGCGAGGACGGGCACCTCTCTCACCGAGACTCGCTCCGCGAGTCGGCTCGGCGGGTGCTGGGGCCGACGCGTTCGCCGACCCGGACCAGCGCCTCGTCGAGGATCCGACCCAGCCTGGCGGCGCGGATCGGGAGCAGCCGACCGCCGAGCACCGCCCGGTCGGCGGTCGCCCGGGCCATCGCGACGTACGACGGGACGGTCGCCGGGGCGTGCACCGCGATGTCGTCGAGGTGCGCCTGGACCGTGCGGACGTCTCCTCGGACGATGGGCCCGGTGAGGGCCGCATCGCCCGACGAGAGCGCGTTGTCGAGCGCGGCGCTCAGCAGGGGACGCAGGGTGGCAGCGGGGTCCTCGGCTCCGGAGGCGGCCAGGAGCTCCATGGCCTGGCTGACCAGGGTGACCAGGTGGTTCGCGCCGTGCGCCAGACCTGCGTGGTAGAGCGTGCGCTTGCTCTCGGGGACCCACAGGGGGATCCCGCCCAGGTCGGCCACCAGGCCCTCCGCACAGGACCGCTCCGCGTCACCGGCAGTCATTCCGAAGACACACCCGGTGAGGCGGTCGAGGTCGAGAGCGGTTCCGGTGAACGTCATGGCCGGGTGCATCGCGATCGGCCGAGCACCGATGCCGGTCGCGGGTTCCAGCACGGCGAGGCCGTGGCGGCCCGAGGTGTGGCACACGACCTGTCCCTCGCGGATGGCCCCGGCCCCCACCAGGGTGGTGACGACGTTGCCGAGCATGTCGTCGGGCACGGTCAGGAGAAGCAGGTCGCAGGCACGGGCGACGTCGGTCGGCTTGGCGACAGGCACCCCCGGCAGCAGCGAGCTGATGCGGTGCAGCGAGGCAGGCGAGTCACCTGCCGCGGCCACGACCTCGTGACCCGCGGCGCGCAGCGCCGAGGACAGGACGGCGCCGACACGGCCAGCGCCTACAACCCCGATACGGGCCATCAGACGTCATCCCTTTCGTTCCAGTCCCGCGGTGGGTACCGGACTACTCATGACTTCGTGCACGCCGAGCCTACGCCGCGGCCCCGGCGGCTGGGAATGGCGTGCACCGGTGGGCTGCATCACAGCGGTCCCCCGACCGTCCCGAGGTCCAGAGCGCGACGGACACGGCAGCGCCGGATGCCAGGAGCCAGGTGCTCTAGGATTTGGTGGGTGCCCACGATGCCGGACGGCAGGAGCAGCTGGAGTGGTCGTGTGACCCGGTTCGGCTCGCGGATGGCGGCGGTGGCCAGGACCCTGAGCAGCCGTGACGGTGCCCGCACGGCCGGTACGCCGAGCGAGTTCTACGATCGCTACCCCCTCCTCCTGCCCGACCGCCCGGGTCAGACCGTCGTGGTGCTCGCCGACGACGCCAGCGCCCCGGTCCACGCGTACCTGCAGGCACCCCACGCCCGCCGCCGCATCGTGATCTCACCTCAGGCCTGCTCTGAATGGTCGCTCGAGGAGCGGGACGTGGAGCACCGGGCGGCCGGCAATCTCGACGAGGTCAACTGGCACATGCGGTTCTTCGGGCCGGTGGACGTCGTGGTCGACCTGGCGGCGCGCAGCGGGGACGAGTACGACGTCGTCTGGCGCAAGCTGTTCTTCCACCTGCATCCGCACGGCGCCTACGTCATCGCGAGAGGCAGGTCGACCGACGGACTCGTACCGCCCGCGATCCTCGACGCCGCCACGACGGTGGGAGCGACCGGAGCCGAGCTCGCCGACAAGGCGGTCTCCGACACCGCCCGTCGGCTGGCCGTCCGGTCGGTGACCGTCGACGGCGACCACGTGGTGGTGGTCAAGCGCGGCAAGCACGTCCTGAAGACGAAGGACCGGCTGGCGACCCAGATCCTTCCCGAGCGTGAGCCCGGACTGCTCATGACCGAGCTCCTGACGCTGCCCGAGGGGGTGGTCACGGGCAGGGCCACCGTGCACTCGCACACCTCTGCCACCGAGATCCCACATCTCGGGCCGACCCTGGCATACCCGGCGCACCACCTCCGGCACTACCGCGGCGAGATCGCCATGACCGCCAACGCTCTGATGCACACCGGGTTCACAGCGCTGCCGGAGTCGTTTCGCCATCACTGGTCCTACTCGCCCACCAACCCCCGCCTCATCGACGCCAGCGGCGACTTCGCCCGGGTCAGGCCGCGAGACCTCCCCGCCACGAGGCTGCCGGGGAGCTACTACCACCTCGACTCGGAGAACTCGGGACACTACGGCCACCTGCTGACCGAGGTGCTGGGTCGGCTCTGGGGCTGGGACGAGGCCAAGAGGCAGATCCCGGACCTCAAGGCGATCTTCAGCCTCCGCCCGGGCGAGGAGCGTGACCCGGTCCTCGAGCAACGCATCTTCGGCGCCTACGGCATCGCCCGGGACGACATCTGCTGGGTGAACGAACCCGTCTGGCTGGAGTCCGTCGTCGGTGCCACCCCGATGTGGCACAACCAGCAGCCGCACTACGTGCACCCGGCGCTGACCAAGGTCTGGGACCGTGTCCGGGACCCGCTCCTGGCCGAGGCCACCCTTCCCGACGTCGGGTTCGAGGCCAGTGACGGACGCCGGATCTTCGTCTCGCGCCAGGACATCAGCGTCAACCGGGCCTGCCGGAACACCCGGGAGGTCGAGACGTTCTTCCGTGAGCGTGGGTTCGACGTCGTCTACCCGGAGACCCACGATCTCGCCGTGCAGGCCGCGATCTTCGACCGCGCGGAGGTCGTCGCGGGGTTCGGAGGCTCCGCGATGTTCAACATCTTGTTCTCGAGGAACCACCAGGCGCTGGTCCTGCTGAACCACGAGGCGTACACCGCACGGAACGAGCACCTGTACACGACGCTGCTGGGCGGCGAGGTCCACTACTTCTGGAGCACGCCCGACATCGCGCATCCCGACGACGGCTGGAGCGAGGCGGCGTACTACTCACCCTGGGCCTTCGACTTCGAGCGCAACGCCGACGAGCTGACCCGGGTCCTCGCCACCCTGGGGTGACGCGGGGGTTCACCGGACCTCGAGCACCCCGGCCTCGACGAAGGCCCGGTAGTAGTAGGGCGCCATCGTGCGTGCGTAGGTCACCGTGAGGTGGCTGTTGTCGCGGTAGACGTCCACCCCGCCGGTCACCACCGGGCACCGGTCGCTGTCGCAGTAGTAGCGGGTCAGGTCGACCAGGTGTGCCCGTGGCGTACGCCGGACCGCCTCGGCGAAGGGGTCGACGTAGCGGTCGAGCGACTGCTCGCGACTGAGCGCGCACTGCGCGTTGGCCTCGTCGGGAGTGACCTTCGCCAGGCAGTTGTTGGGATTCGCGTCGGGACCCCCGCCGGCACTCGGGTTGTCCCGGACGGCGACGATCGGCACCTTCATCGCGGCGATCGGGGCCCAGGCCGCCGCGATCGCGGAGACCGGCGAGTCGATCGGCTTGACGGTCTTGTTGGTCCAGGCCGTGGTGACGATGAAGTCGTACTGCTTGGCGGTCCTGAGCAGCAACGGCTGCAGGCTCGCCTTGAAGCTCGAGCACGCGTCCCGCAAGGACTTGTCGTTGATGTTGGGACGTCCCTCACCCCAGACACACCCCCCGGAGGTGAACAGGTCGATGGAGAGGATCCGCTTCTTGGCGAGCTCGACCAGGGCCGGGATCACCGCGCGGGCGTGCGAGTCGCCGATCACCGCGATGTGCGGGACCGACCTGTCGTCGACCGGACCGAACTCACAGGGTCGCAGCGGGCGACGGGTCATCTGCTCGTCGCAGCCCGGGTAGAAGGGATAGTCGTCGGCCGCGGCGGTGACCGCCGGGACGATCCTGCCCTCGAGGTCCGGGTTGGGACACCCGGAGGCCTTCGGGTCCCGCGCAGCCGCTCCGAAGCACGGCGGGTTGTCCTCCGTCATCGACCGCGCCAGCGAGGCCGACTGCTGGATCTCCCGCTGCACGGTCCACCAGGCGGAGCCACAGGCGCCCACCAGGACGAGGGCCGCGAGGGCGGCGGCACCGAGAGCGACGGGCGGATGGCGCAGGCGCAGTCGCCGGGTCGTCCGGACCGGATCCTCGACCACGATCTTCGTGAGCCATGCCGCGCCCACCGTGGCGACCAGGATCAGCACCCGGGCGAGGAACCCGGGCGAGCGGTCGATGGCGTAGGGAAGCAGCACCAGCATCGGCCAGTGCCAGAGATACATCGAGTAGGAGATGTCGCCGATGAACGTGGCCGGACGCCAGGTGAGCAGCCGGCTCGCCGACCACGCCGGCGTGGGATCGCCCGCCGCGATCAGCACCACGCTGGCTGCGACCACGCCAACCGCGGCGGTCCCGGGCATCGGCGTGGAGTGCGAGAAGAGCAACGCGCACCCGACGATCACCAGCAGCCCCGCCCCGGAGAGCGCCGCCGCCAGGCGGGGCGGACGCAGGGTCCGGCTGCTCGCCACGCACGCGAGCAGCGCACCGGCGCCGAACTCCCAGGCGCGGGTGAAGGTGGAGAAGTAAGCGACCGAAGGGTTGTGCACGGTCTGCCAGAGCGAGAAGACCAACGACACCAGAGCGGCCAGCCCGAGGACGAGCGTGATCGTCGGCCTGCGTCGCCATCCCCAGACGCCGGCGAGCAGGACGCCCGCCATCACCAGGAAGGGCCACCCGATGTAGAACTGCTCCTCGGCCGAGAGGGTCCAGTAGTGCTGCACCGGAGAGGGCGAGTTCGAGGCGGCCAGGTAGTCGACCGCGTCGCGGGCGAGCGACCAGTTCTCGACGTACAGGCCGGCGGCGCCGATCTCCTTGAAGAACTGCTGCCAGAGCAGCCGCGGCACGAGCAGGAAGATGCCCAGACCCGTCGCCGCCAGGACCACGAAGGCGGCAGGCAGCAGCCTGCGCACCCGTCGGGCCCAGAACTGCGCGAACGCGACGCGTCCGGTGCGCTCCACCTCCCGGAGCAGGTTGCCGGTGATCAGGAACCCCGAGATCACGAAGAAGACGTCGACGCCGATGTAGCCGCCCCGGAGGCGGCCGGGCCAGAGGTGGTAGAGCACGACGAGCAGCACGGCAACGGCACGCAGCCCCTGGATCTCGGGACGAACCACGGTCCTCACCGCGGGGGCGGGACCACCTCCGCCCGGGGGCGGCGTGCGCAGCGCCAGCCCGCTGTCGTGACTGGTCACCTGGCGCCAGCTCCTCGCACGTCCACCGACGTCTCGGACTCCGTCATCGTCTCCGCCACAGCAACCATCATCGGACGGCGAACCCGGGGATGTCGGGCTCACCACGCCAGGGATGGGCGAGCATGCCGTCCTCGACGGGCAGCGGCCGGTTGGCGTCGATCCACTGGAGCAGCGACTCCAGGTCGGGCCTGCGGTCCTGGACCACGAACCAGCCCATCAGCCGTTGCTGGGCAGCGACCCCGGTGTCCTCGAACGGGACCGTCCGAGCGTTCCACAGCTCCCGGACACCCTGCCTCAGCAGTGACCAGTAGTCGGCGTCGCAGCCGGGGACCGCCCGGAAGTACTCCCACATGTCGACCGGCAGCACCTCGGCGTAGAACACGCGCAGCACCTCGTCGTCGGCGTGCTCCTGCACCATCCGTGCGCTGTCGCGCTTCGTGCTGAGCCGGTCCGCGAGGTCGGCGAGCTCGTGCCGCTTCTGCGTGATCGAGGACCTGTCGTCCCGGACCCGCCAGCGGTAGACGACCTCGGTCAGCACGTCGAACGACTCCGCCGCCAGGAACGCCCGGGTGAGCGCCGGCTGGTCCTCGTAGCGGGTGCCCTCGGGAAAGCTGAGCTTGGCGCGGGACCAGAACGCTCTGCGGTACAGCTTGTTCCACGCGAAGACGTCAGCCAGGATCAGCGGGACCTCGTGCACGTGGGTCGCCTGTCGCGCCGTCGCATGGTTGCGCTTCATCAACGGCGTGGTCCAGCGCCGTACGCCGTCATCACGCTCCGCTGTCCCGACCGCCAGGTCCGACCCGGTCCGCTCGAGCGACGCGAGCATCGCGCTCCAGGCGTCCTCGGGCAGGACGTCGTCGCTGTCGACGAAGGCCAGGAAGGTGCCGGTGGCCTCCCGGACCCCCGCGTTGCGCGCAGCGCCGAGGCCCGCGTTCTCCTGCCGGAGCAACCTGATCCGTCCGTCCCGCCGCATTCTCTGCTCGACGATGGCCACGGACTCGTCCGGGGACCCGTCGTCGACCACGATGACCTCGTGGTGGTCCAGGGGCTGCCGCGCGATGCTGTCCAAACACGCCTCCACGTAGTCGGCGACGTCGTACACCGGCACGATGACAGAGAGTTTGGGGTCGGGCCGCGCGGGAACTCGGCGGCGGGGGAACATGCGGGGAGCCTAGTGGCTCCCGTTGTCGATATCGGAGACGGCTATCATCCCAATTCCCCGAGAGACGCCTGCCCAAGGAGATCGGATTGCCTGCGACCAAGCGCCGCCTCCAGCGGGCTCGGGCCGTAGCGCGGCGCATCCGGCGGGCGCCGAACCTCGCGCGGCGAGTGGGTCGCACGCTGGGCCACCGGATGCCCCGTCGGGGACCCGCTCTCAGCGTCGTCGTCCCCGTCTACAACGTGCGCGACTGGGTCCGGCCGGCGCTGGAGAGCGTGCTCTCGCAGACCCTGACCGACCTGCAGGTGATCGTCGTCGACGACGGCTCCACCGACGGCTCGATCGACATCGTCCGCGAGTACGCCGCGCGCGACCCGCGCATCCAGATCATCTCCCAGCAGAACGCCGGCCTCGGCGCTGCGCGCAACACCGGGGCAGCGCACGCCACCGGCGAGTTCATCGCCTTCTTCGACTCCGACGACCTGGTCCCCCCCGACGCCTACGACGCCATGGTCAGCCAGCTGCGTGCGAGCGGTTCGGACTTCGTCACGGGGGCCTTCGCACGCGGGAACGAGGCTGAGGCGAAGAAGCCCGGATGGGTCTCGCGCACGATGGCGCGCAACCGCTCCGGGCTGACCATCGCGGACGAGCCCGACCTGCTGCTGGACATCACGGCCTGGAACAAGGTCTTCCGACACTCCTTCTGGACCAAGCACGACTTCCGCTTCGTCGAGGGGGTTCGCTACGAGGACCAGGTGCCGATCACTCGGGCCTACCTCACGGCACGGTCCATCGACGTGCTGAGGCAACGGGTCTACACCTGGCGGACCCGCATCGACGGCAGCTCCATCACCCAGCAGAAGGCCTCGATCCTCGACCTGGCCGACCGCCTGCGCAGCCAGCAGGAGTGCGCGGAGCTGATGAGCCGGGCGCCTGCGGGGATCCGCGAGGCGTGGTACCTCAAGCTGTTGAACTACGACCTGCCGAACTACCTCATCGCCACCCTGAACGCCGACGAGAAGTACACCGAGCTGCTCCGCTCCCGACTCGAGTCGCTGCGCGACGAGGTGCCGGAGAACGTCTGGCACCGGGTGGCCTTCCGCAACAGGTCCAAGTCCTGGGTGCTCAGCCAAGGCCGGCTCGACCGCGCCGCCGACCTGCGCGCCTGGTTCGAGCAGGAGAGCTTCGGCCTGCCCGTGGAGGAGCGGGCCGGGCACCTCGAGTTCGTGCCGCCGTTCGACCTGGCGGCCGACAGCCTGCCCCCCTGGCTGTGCCGGGTCCACGACGTGGACATCCACCCGGTCGTCCGCCTCGTCGAGACCTTCTGGGACGACGACACCCTCGTGCTCCGCGGCTCTGCCTACCTGGCGCCCGTCCCACAGAGCCATGCACCGCACCATCTGGAGCTCAGGCTGGTGGGTCCCGGTGATCTGAGCGTCGAGGTCGAGGTGACCCGGTTCAGCGACCCGAGCTTGGACGCCCTGGCCCGGATGACCCATCTCGACCTCACGGACTCCGGCTTCGAGGCCCGCATCGACGGCGACCGGCTCGCGGCGCTGGCACCGGCCGGGCGAGCAGCCTTCGGCCTGGAGTTCCGGCAGCGTCAGGGGCCGTTCGAGCGCGTGAGCGACATCACCAACGTCTTCAACGTCGGCAGCGGTGGCTCCCGCCAGCCTCGGGAGTGCCAGGGGCGGATGGTGCGCCTGGCCGGCGTGGTCAACACCGGTCACCGCATCCTGGTGCACGACACCTACGCGTGGTCGACGGGGCACCGCGCCCTCGAGGACGGCGCGGTCGAGATCGCCCTGCGTGCCCCCGCCGACGACCCGGTCGTCCTGGCGTGGTTGAAGGACTCGGAGGCCGAGCCGCTCCCGCTCACCACCGACGAGGACGGCACCGCGAGGATCCGCGTCGTCCCGGACACCGGCCGTGTCCTGATGGTGCGGCACCGCTCCGGCGAACGCTCACCGGTCATCTGGGGGGCCGAGGACAACGTGGCGGGCCACGAGACAGGTGGGTTCGTCCACCGGGGCACCTCCCAGCGCGTCGTCGTCGACGAGCGCCGCCCGGCGGTGCTGATCCGCGAGGTCAGCGTCGCCGCAACCGCGGTCACGCTGCGTGGCACCAGTCTGGGCGCTGCCGGACGACGACTCTTCCTCCGCAGCCCCCGGAGCAGCGCCGTGCCCTCGGCTCCGCTGCCGTCGGGTCCCTTCGAGCTCGACCTCCCGATCCAGCAGGACCCCTGGGGTCTGGGCCGGACGGCCCTGGCTGCGGGCAGCTACACCGTCGAGCTCGCCCCGAGTGGTGAGCCGGTCGCCGAGCATGCGGGCAACCAGGACGACGACGGGTACGTCGTGACCGACACCTCGGTGCGGGGGCGGCTCCCCATCGATGCGGACGTGCCGGGCCAACGCCTGGTCATCGGAGTCACGCACACGGCCGAGCTGTCCGTCGAATCGCGCGCCCTCGCGGGCGCCGACGCGTCCCCGCGCCACCAGGGCGAGCTGCGGGACCAGACCTACCCTCGTGCACGCGCTGAGGAGCCGCGGGCGGTCGTGCTCTTCGAGACCTTCAACGGTCGCACCGCCGGCGACTCGCCGGCCGCCATCGCCAGGGAGCTGCTCGACCGCGGCACCGAGCTCGACCTGGTCTGGAGCATCGCCGACGGCTCCGTGCCCCCACCTGAGGGGATGAGGGGGGTGCACCGGTTCAGTGCTGAGTGGTACGACCTGCTCGGCCGGGCGGCGTACCTCGTCAGCAACAACAACTTCCCGTACTTCTTCCGCAAGTCCGAGCACCAGACCTACCTGCAGACCTGGCACGGCACGCCGTTGAAGCGCATCGCCAACGACGTCGCCGACAAGCAGTTCTTCAGCGTGACCTACCAGCGCACGATGTCCTACGAGGCGAAGGCGTGGGACTACCTGGTCTCCCCGAGCCCTTACTGCTCGGAGATCCTGCCCCGCGCCTTCGACTTCCGGGGACCGGTGCTGGAGACCGGATATCCCCGCAACGACGCTCTGGTCAGCGAGCGGGCCGCCGCCACCCGGGACGCGGTACGCCGACGGCTCGGGATCAGCCCCGACGACCGCGTGCTCCTGTACGCCCCGACCTGGCGGGAGAGCGCCAAGTCGGCCACGGGTCACGCCAAGGTGCTGCACCTCGATCCCCACCGGGTCGTCGACGCCGTGCCGGGCACCGTGGTCCTGGTGCGCGGACACGCGAACACCGCGATGGGGCAGTCCGTGGCCGGACAGGGTCGCCGGGTCATCGACGTCACGCTCTACCCCGAGATCAGCGACCTGTTCCTCGCGAGTGACCTGCTGGTGACCGACTACTCCTCGGTGATGTTCGACTTCGCGGTGCTCGACCGGCCGATGGCCTTCCTCGTGCCGGACCTGGCCAGCTACCGGGACACCGTCCGCGGCTTCTACTTCGACTTCGCCGCCTCGGCGCCCGGTCCGCTGCTCGACGACGAGGAGTCCCTCGTCGAGTACCTCCGCAACCCCGACGACGTGGACCTCGGCCACGAGGCCTCCCGCAAGGCCTTCCGAGCCCGCTTCGCGCCTCTCGACGACGGTCACGCGGCGGCGCGGGTCGTCGACCAGGTCTTCGCCGCACACCTCTAGGGTGAGCTCATGTACTACCTCGACTTCTTCACACAGATGCACGAGCGGCTACAGCCCCAGACCTACCTCGAGATCGGCGTCGCAGAGGGCAAGAGCATCCGGCTCTCGTCCTGCCGTTCCGTGGGCATCGACCCGGGGTACGCGATCATCGTCCCGCTGGACGGAGACCTCGCGCTGATCCGGACCACCAGCGACGAGTACTTCTCGCGGGAGAACCCCTTGGAGCCCACCGGGGGACGCCCCTTCGACATGGCGTTCATCGATGGGCTCCACCTGTTCGAGTTCGCGCTGCGGGACTTCATCCACACCGAGCAGCACTGCACCGAGCAGTCGGTGATCGTCTTCGACGACGTGCTCCCGCGGACCGTGGACGAGGCTGCCCGCCAGCGACACACCAAGGCGTGGACCGGTGACGTCTTCCCGATCCTCGACGTGCTCGCGCAGTACCGTCCCGAGCTGTCGGTCATCCCGGTGAACACGAGCCCGACCGGGCTGCTGCTCGTCATGGGCCTGGACCCGACCAGCACCGTGCTGTCCGACAACTTCGACGACATCCTGGCCCGGCACCGGCACCCGGATCCGCAGGACGTTCCTCCCGGACTGATGGACCGCACCAGCGTCACGTCTCCCCAGCGCGTGCTCGACTCGCGGTTCTGGGCTGTGCTGCGCGACTCCCGCGCGGGCAACCCGCGCTTTCGCGCGGACCTCAACGAGGCCCTGGCTGTCGATCTCGGCTCGGCCTTCGCGGGGCGCGTGCCTGCCTGATCCCGGAGCTGCGGCTCAGCCGCTGTGCTCGGCGTACCACTTGCGCAGCGCCGGCACCCTGCGGAGCCCGTTGGCCACGGGGGCCGGGAGGACCCGGCGCACCCGACCGAGCAGGGTGTCGGGCGAGTCGACAGGCGTGGACGGGGCAGCCCCCGGTGCCGCTCGGCGTGTGGCCACCATTCGCATGGATCCCACGCCGTCGACCTCGAGGGTCATCCCCAACGGGACCGGCTTCACGTGGCCGAAGTCCACCGCCAGCGGATATGCGCCTGCGAGGCCGGAGAGCCAGACGTGCAGGGAGACCCTGCTCGCGTCGACCCGAATCGTCGCCGGGATCCTGAGGCGACCGAGGAATGCCGATCCGTGCACCACCCCGGTGCCTGCCACGTGCACGTCGTGCAGGGGCAGCACGAGCTCGATCCCGTCGACCGACTCGGTGATCACGGCCTCGGCCGGGTCTGTCTTGAAGTACCGACGCCTGACCTTGCCGACCTGCAGCTCGAGGTGCTGCTTGCGCAGCGTCGAGGCCACCGGCCGCCCGCCGATCAGTGCGGACAGGCTCCCGCCGTGCGGCAGGGGTGTCCACGTCGCGTGGCCGGGCGCCGACGTCACGACTCCCACGGTCCAGCTGCCGTCTCCGAGCGCGCCGCCCAGGGCCGCTGTGGCGGGGTCCAGCCTTCCGGTCAACCGGACGCTCTCCTCCGACCGCTCGCTCTGCGTCGGCACCGAGAACTCGATCTCCCCGGGGCCACGAACCGCGAACGCCGGCTCGGGCCCGTCCCAGGTGGGGATGGTCGCCCCGAGCAGCAGGGTGCCGCCCTCCCAGCCTGCGCTGGCCTGCTGCACGGTGACGAACCCCTGGGTCGAGCCCGCCGAGGGCGCGAGCACGGGATAGTCCTCCAGCGCCACCGGTGAGTCGGCCGCTGCCAGCAGGGTGTCGTGCCATCCGTCGAGCCATGCCTCGACGGTCTCGACCGCTCCGTGCGTCGGCACGCTCGATGTGCGCGCTCGGGCCGTCGACACGAGCACCGCCGCGACCGGGCCCCGGAGCTCTGTCGCTCCCCACACAGGGCTTCCGACCCGACGTCCCACCACGACGTCATGCCCCTTCTCGGCCAGGTCCACCAGCCGTTCCAGGGCCTCGGGGAAGATCATCTCCCCTGCCCTGAGGACGAGCAGGTACGCCGCCTCCGTGTCTGCGAGGAGCCCTTCGACCGCCGAGGACCAGCCGCCCTCCCCACAGCGGACGAGGCTGCAGTTCGGCCGCTTGGAAGCGAGGTCCTCCAGGCGACCCGACCCTGCCGGGTCGGCGACCGGGTAGGCATACCCGACAGCGAAGTCGCTGTAGGCGAGACGTTGTGCGTCGAGGGCACCCGCGGTGCGCGCGAGCTCGTCCAGCTGATCGCAGACTACGAGGACGTGGACACGCATCAAGTGGCTCTCCCGGAGCTCGAGGACGTACGACGGCCGCCTCAGGCTAGCCGAGACGGTCGCGGCGCCACGGAGCCGAGGCCGTTGCGTGGCTAACTCGCGTCCGCGCGCTCCCCCGCCGTGGACGCCAGGTAGTCCGCCAGGTAGTCCGCCAGGGCGACCCCCATGTCGGCCGGCACGAAACCGGTCTGCTCGATCTTCGCCAGCTCGAGCGTGCTGTGCCTTGGCCGAGGCGCCACCTGCTTGCCGCGTGAGTACTCCTCGGTGCTGACGCGGGTGACGTCCTCCGGGTCTCGTCCCAGCTTCTCGAAGACCGAGGCGGCGATGTCGGCCCACGACCTCGCCGGTCCGGCGCAGGTGAGGTTGTACGTCCCTGGCGTGGCACGGCTCGTCACCAGGTGTCGAGCCGCCCGCGCGATGTCCTCTGCGAAGGTCAGGCGCCCCACCTGGTCGTCCACGACGGAGGGGCTGACACCGCTCTCGGCCAGTCGTGCCATCGTCGAGACGAAGTTGCCGCCTCGACCGATCACCCAGCTCGTCCGCAGGATGTAGTGGTTCGGGACGGTGGCGACCAGGGCGTCCCCGGCCGCCTTGGTCTGTCCGTAGACGCCGAGCGGGGACACGTCCTCGAGCTCGTCGTGGGTCTGCGCCACGCCGTCGAAGACGTAGTCGGAGGAGACGTGCACGAGGGTCGACCGGTGTCGCTTGGCGATCTCTGTCAGCCGGGCCACACCGGCGACATTGGTCCTCCAGGCCCGCCGGCGCCCCTCGTCGGTCTCGGCCTCGTCGACCGCCGTGTAGGCGGCGGCGTTGTAGACGACGTCGTGGGTCGCCCAGTCCACCGCGTGCTCGAGGTCGTCGCCCATCAGGTCGAGGTCAGCATGACCGAGCGCGGTCGCACCGGGGAGAAGCATCCTCAGCTCGTGGCCCACCTGTCCCCCGGCACCGAGAATGAGCGGCCGCTTGGCCGGGAACGGTGCGACGTCGGCGAGCCGCGGGTGTGCCCGGTCAGCCTCCGACAGCTCCGCCTCGTCGAGCGGGATCGGCCACTCGATCCCGAGCGTGGGGTCCCCGAGGTTGACGAAGGTGTAGGAGTCGCGCGCCGACTGCGACCAGTGGTCGTTGACCAGGTAGGAGTACGCCGTCGCGTCCGCGAGCGTCTGGTAGGAGTTGCCGACCCCGCGAGGCACGAACACCGAGGTCTCCGGGCCGACCTCGAGGGTGAACACCCGTCCGAACGACTCTCCGTCCCGCAGGTCGACCCACGCACCGAAGATGCGCCCGGTGAGGACGGAGACCAGCTTGTCCCAGGGCTCGGCGTGAATGCCCCGGGTGGTTCCGCGCCGGTCGTTGAAGGACACGTTGTTCTGCACGGGGCCGAAGTCGGGCAGGCCGAGACCCACCATCTTCTCGCGCTGCCAGTTCTCCTTGAACCAGCCACGGTTGTCGCCGTGCAGGGGCTGGTGCACCACCAGGAGGCCGGGGACGTCGGTCTCCTCGACGCGGGGCTCGACCATCGTCACTGACCGGTCACGGCGTACTTGGCCTCGGTCTCGGACTTGCGGGGGCGCCACCAGCCCTCGTGCTCCCGGTACCAGTCGATGGTGCGAGCCAGTCCGCTCTCGAAGTCGGTGAAGCGCGGCGTCCACGCGAGCTCCTCGCGCAGCCGGGAGGAGTCGATGGCGTAGCGCAGGTCGTGGCCGCTGCGATCGGTGACGTGGTCGAAGTCGTCCTCGTCGCGACCCATCAACCGCAGCAGAGTCTGCACGACCTCCAGGTTGTTGCGCTCCCCGTCGGCGCCGATCAGGTAGGTCTGACCCAGCTCTCCTCGCTCGATGATCCGCAGGACCGCAGAGCTGTGGTCCTCCACGTGGATCCAGTCGCGCACGTTGAGCCCGGCGCCGTAGAGCCGGGGTCGGATGCCGTCGAGCAGGTTGGTGACCTGGCGCGGGATGAACTTCTCGATGTGCTGGTAGGGCCCGTAGTTGTTGGAGCAGTTGCTGATGGTCGCTCGTACGCCGAAGGAGCGCACCCACGCCCGGACGAGCAGGTCGGACGCCGCCTTGGTCGCGGAGTAGGGGCTCGACGGGTTGTAGGGGGTGGACTCGGTGAACCGGTCGGGGTCGTCGAGGTCGAGGTCGCCGTAGACCTCGTCGGTCGAGATGTGGTGGAAGCGGAGGTCGTGCGCTCGCACCGCCTCCAGCAGCGTGAAGGTCCCCATGACGTTGGTGTGCAGGAACGGCGACGGATCACTGAGGGAGTTGTCGTTGTGCGACTCCGCGGCGAAGTGCACCAGGACGCCGTCGTCGGCCGCCAGGCGCGAGGCCAGGCGCTGCACCAGCGCCGCATCGGCCACGTCGCCCTCGACGAACTCGAGGCGGTCGGAGGGGAGGCCCTCGAGCGTGCGCCGGTCGCCGGCGTAGGTGAGCTTGTCGAGCACGACCACCCTGGCGGCGCCGTGCTCGAGGACGTGACGCACGAAGTTCGAGCCGATGAACCCTGCGCCACCGGTGACCAGGAAGTGGGAAGGCATGGCGCCTAGGCTAGCCGTACCCGAGGCGGGGATCCGGGCGCCCGACCTCATCGCCGGTCCCTCGACCAGGGTGCCGAACGGTCCGCCAGGACGGCCGGAAGCACGCAGGCCAGCGAGATCACGACCGGCACGTAGACGAAGAGGTACCGGGAACGTCCCTGGAAGAGCACCGTGAAGGCCGCGATGCCGAGGACCGAGAGAGCGAGCAGGCCCAGCTCCCACCGCCACCGGGCGCGCAGGAGACGGAGGCCGGTGGTCAGGAGCAGCGCCAGCCAGATCGCCTCGGAGAGGGCCGCACGGTCGACGTAGGCAGAACCGTCGGGACGGTTCCAGCTCGCGGCGAAGTCGGTGACTCTCCCCTGGGCGATCCGCGGCTCTGCACCGTCGATGCCTTCGCTCCAGGCCCAGAACATCGCATCGCCCCAGTTCCACACAGACTTGTCCCACAGGAGGCCCAGGTAGCCCCCGACGCCGAGCTCGCCGAGACGGGCCTGCAGTCGGCTCGCGGCGTAGGCCTTGGCCTGCTCGGTGGTCATCGCCGAGGTCTCACGGACGATGTCACCGTCGTAGGCCCCGTAGCGGGGCTCACCCTCGACCGTGTGCTCGGTGGTGCCCATGTAGACGTACAGCAGCGCCGGTGACGCGCGCGAGCTGTCGATCTGCGCGGCGGACACCCCTGCCAGAGGCGGGATCACGTGCCCGGCGACGACCGTCCCTGCCAGGAACAGACCCAGACCGCCCACCAGCCCCGCCGCCGCGGCGCGCCTCCGCCCTGACTCCGATGCGGAGGACATCGCCAGGACCGACGTCACGCCGATCGCGACGACGCTCACGACGGGGGTGACCTTGATCTCGTAGGCCACGACCAGGCAGAGGGCGGCCAGCCCCACCAGCACTGCTCGTCCGGCCACGGAGCTGCGCCGGGCGCTGCCGACGACGAGAGCGGTGCCCCCCACCACGAACGGAGTCGCGACCACGTCGGTGTAGGCCACCGTCATCCACGGTGAGAGCCCGACGAAGAACAGCACCAGCAGCTGGGCGGCCACGGCTGCCTCGCGCGAACGCAGCATCGAGACCAACCAGTAGGTGGCCTGCAGGGTGACCGCGAGGCACAGACCGTTCAGGACGATGAAGACGGTGAGGTAGTCCAGGCCCACGGTCCGGCCCACCGCGTCGCACAGGTTGTCGAGCGCGAGCAGAGGAAGGTTGTTCGGGTACCGCGAGAGATATCCGAGCTGGTAGGCGGTGACCTCCTGCCCGAGAGAGAGCTGCCGGGAGATGCCGGCGACGACCCGTGCGTCCCAGCCGAACTCGTAGCGCAGGGAGAGCGCCAGCCCGGTCGCGAGCACACTTCCGACGCCGGCGATCAGCAGTCCGAGCATGGGCGCGCGACCTGCGCGGTGCGCGAGGCGACGGAACCAGCCCAGGCGCGCGATGACGACGAGGACCACCGTGACCACGGCGAGCCAGAACAGGACGTGTCCGCGGGCGTAGGCGATGGTGGGCTGGCGTGGGCTCACCACCACGGCCACGGGGACCACCACTGCGAAGATGCCGGTCAGGCGCAGGATCAGGGTTCCGAACCGCTGCACGCCACGACCACCCTTCACCACCCATCGGGCCCGAACCGGTCCGGCGCCGGACCGGACCGGACCCCGGCCAGACACTACCGACGCTGCGGGCTCCTCCGGCCCCGGCGACATAGGATGTCGGCCATGGGTTTGCAGCTCTCGGTGGTGGTCCCGATGTTCAACGAGGAGCAGGCCCTCCCCCTCCTCGTCGCCCGGCTGCGTCCGGTCCTCGACTCCATCGGCTGCTCCTACGAGGTCGTCGCCGTCGACGACGGGTCGAGCGACCTGACCGCCGCGCTGATCCAGAAGGAGCTCCGGACCTGGCCCGAGCTCCGGTCCGTGCGGCTTCGTGCCAACTCCGGCCACCAGGCGGCCATCTCGGCCGGGTTGGCGCGGGCCCGCGGTGCCTACGTGGTGACCATCGACGCGGACCTGCAGGATCCCCCGGAGCTGATCCCGGCCATGCTCCGGACCGCTCTGAACGACGAGGTCGACGTCGTCTACGGCGTGCGGAACGACCGCACCAGCGACTCGTGGTTCAAGCGGTGGAGCGCAGGGCTGTTCTACGAGCTCATCCGCCGCGCCACCGGGACCGAGGCCGCCACCCATGCCGGGGACTTCCGGCTGATGTCGCGGGCCACCGTGGACGCGGTCAACCAGCTGCCGGAGAACAACCGGGTGCTGCGTTTCGTGGTGCCGGCTCTGGGATTCCCCTCGGCAAGCCTCGACTACAAGCGCGACGAGCGCTCCGCAGGGGTCTCGAAGTACTCGCTGAGGAAGATGCTGACTCTCTCGATCGACTCCTTCACCGGTTTCTCCACGACTCCGCTGCGCGTCGCGACCGGGTTGGGGATGGGCGGAGCGCTCGCTGCGCTCCTGTTCGGGGCCTACGTCGTGGTCAACAAGATCGTGGGCAACCCCACGGCAGGGTGGGCCTCGACGGTGGTGATCGTCGTCGCCATGGGGGCGACCCAGCTGCTCTGCCTCGGGATACTCGGGGAGTACGTCGGCCGCATGTACTCGCAGCTCCAGGGCCGCCCCGCCTACTTCGTCGCCCACGACTCGCTCACCCACGCCACGGGCTCCGCCGAGCACGCCGTCGACACGGCTCCGGCGCCCACCGGTGCCGTTCCCTAGGCGGCGGTCGCGGCCGCAGCCGGAGTGGTGCAGCGCCAGGCCCTAGCATGGCATGCCATGCGCGGAATCATCCTCGCCGGCGGCGCCGGCTCTCGTCTCCACCCGATCACCCTCGGACCGAGCAAGCAGCTGCTGCCCGTCTACGACAAGCCGATGATCTACTACCCGCTGTCGACGCTGATGCTCGCCGGGATCCGGGACATCCTGGTGATCACGACCCCACACGACGCAGCAGGCTTCCAGCGCCTCCTGGGAGACGGCTCCCAGTTCGGCGTCAACATCTCGCACGTCGAGCAGCCCAGTCCGGACGGTCTCGCGCAGGCGTTCATCCTCGGCGACCAGCACATCGGCGACTCCTCGGTCGCGCTGGTCCTGGGCGACAACATCTTCCACGGGAGCGGGCTCGGCACCCAGCTGCGACGGTTCGCCGACGTCGACGGCGGCGCCGTCTTCGGCTACCGGGTCGCCGACCCGACGGCCTACGGCGTGGTGGAGTTCGACAGCGAGGGGCTCGCCGTGAGCCTGGAGGAGAAGCCGGAGCGGCCCCGCAGCAGGTACGCCGTGCCGGGGCTGTACTTCTACAGCAACGACGTGGTGGAGATCTCCAAGGCGCTCAAGCCCTCACCGCGTGGGGAGCTGGAGATCACCGACGTCAACCGCATCTATCTCGAGCAGAACCGGCTCCAGGTCCAGGTGCTGCCTCGCGGCACGGCCTGGCTCGACACCGGGACCTTCGACTCGCTGCTCGCCGCAGCCAACTACGTGAGCACCGTCGAGCACCGTGAAGGGCTCAAGATCGGGGCCCCCGAGGAGGTCGCCTGGCGCATGGGGTTCCTCAGCGACGAGGAGCTCCGGGAACGGGCGGAACCGTTGGTCAAGAGCGGCTACGGGGGCTACCTGCTCGACCTGCTCCAGGAGTGAGCAGGACGCACCCGGTCGAGGCGCGCCGGCGGGGCCGGTGCGCCTCGACCTGGACGGATCAGCTCATGGCACCGATCAGCTCTTCTTGGCCAGGTCGCCGATCGTCTTCAGGTTGAACTTCTTCGCCGTCTCAGCGGTGACCACGATGGCGTCGCTGTCCTGGGCCTCGGCCTTGTCGAGGGCGACCAGGCTGGAGGGAAGCGCCTTGGTCAGCGCGGCGTAGACGTCGTCCGGGCTGGTCGCGGTGGAGTTCTTGTCGATGAAGGCCATGATCGAGCCCGTGTACTCGGGGAACAGGTCGATCGAGCCGGACTGCAGGGCGGGGAAGTACTTCGGACGGGCCCCGATGTTCAGCTTGGTCTGCACGGTGGCGCCCTGTGCCTCGAGGGCCTGGGCGTAGATCTCGGCGAGGATGACGTTCTCCGGGAAGTTCGCCGACCCCACGGTCAGCGACTGGCCCTTGGCCTGGTCGCCGCTGGCGTCCATGCCGTTCTCGGTGAGGAAGCCTTTGGCCACCTCGGCCGGATCGGTCTTGTCGTTGACCACCTTGCTGAGCAGGCCGCCGAGAACCTCGGTGGTGAGCTTGCCCTGGACCCCGTTGATCACCTGCTTGACGCCGTCGGTCGCCTTGGCCTTGTTGATCAGCGGCACGACGTTCTGCGCTGCGAAGAGGCTCTCCGGGTCCTCCAGGATCACGAAGTCGTTGGCGGCGATCGAGGGGTCGGTGGTGAAGAGGTCGACCGCGTCGACCTGGCCGCGCTTGAGCGCGTTCACCGTCACTGGACCACCGACGTCGGTGACGACGTACTTGCCGAAGGAGACGCCGTAGGTCTTCTTCAGTCCGGGGATGCCGTCGGGCCGGGTCTTGAACTCGGGCGGTCCGCCGAAGCGCATCTGCGACGCGATGGTGCCGCCGCTCTTGCTGCTGCTGTCGGACGACGAGCTCGAGCCGCAACCCGTGAGCCCCATGGCGAGGGCGGTCGCCACCGAGGCGAATGCGATCAGCTTGGTCTTCATGTTCTCTCCTGGTGTGACGGTGAAGGTCAGTTCTACCGGTCGGGTACGACAGTACGGAAGGTGGTGGGTCTCAGCTCGCCGTGGCGAGCTCTTCGTTGACGACGGCGACGCGCGAGTCGGCTCCCTTCTCTCGCCCGGCGCGGCCGGTGATGCCGCGGGAGACGGTGTAGCGCTGCAGCAGCGCGAGCAACAGGTCCGAGACGAGCGCCAGCGCGGCCACGAGGAGACCGCCGCTGATCATCTGCGGGTAGTCCTGCTGGGCCAGGCCGTCGTAGATGAACCGGCCGAGCCCGCCGAGCGTGACGTAGGAGGCGATGGTGGCGGTCGCGATCACCTGGAGCGTGGCGGACCGGAAGCCGCTGAAGATCAGCGGCATCGCGTTGGGGAGCTCCACGCGGAGCAGCACCTGGCGTCCGGTCATCCCCATCCCGAACGCGGCGTCGCGGACGCTGGGCTCGACGTTCTGCACCCCCGCGTAGGTGTTGGACAGGACCGGCGGGATCGCCAGGAGCACGAGCACGATCTCGGTCGGGATCAGGTAGCCGGAGTTCGTGCGGCCGTAGAAGTGCGGCGCGATGATCACCACCAGCAGCACCAGCACGCCCACGGTCGGCAGCGCGCGTACGGCGTTCGCGGCAGTCACCAGCCAGGTCCCCTTGCCGGTGTGCCCGATCCAGAGACCGACCGGCAGCGCCAGCACGAGCGTGATCGCCAGGGCGATGGAGCAGAACCCGATGTGAGCGCCCACCTGGGCCAGGATGCCGGTGTCGAACGCGGTGCTCTCCCAGTGGGCGGGGTCGGAGAGCCAGCCGAAGACGTCGCCGATCATGCCCGCACCGCCCGCCGCCACGGGGTCAGCCAGCGGTTCAGCAGCAGCACCAGCCCGTCCAGCACCAGGGCCAGCAGCACGCAGAGCACGATCCCGAGAACGATCGGGGGGTAGTAGGGGGTGTCCGTGGACAGCTTGAACCCCTGGTCGAAGAGCAGGCCCAGATTGTCGAAGCCGATGGTGCCGGCCACCGTGACGATGCTGACGTTGGCCACGATCGCCACCCGCAGCCCGGCAGTGATCACCGGCACCGCGATCGGCAGCTCCACGCGGAAGAACCGCCCCAGCGGCCGGTAGCCGAGGGCGGTCGCCGCCTGCACGGTGTCTCCGGGTACGGCGGCCAGGCCGTCGGCCACCACCCGTACGAGCAGGGCGATCGAGTAGAGACTCAGCGCGATCGGCACCTGCAGCGGGCTGAGCGGGTCGAGCCCCAGCAGCGGTGGCACCAGGACGAACAGCGCGATCGAGGGGATCGTGTAGAGCAGCCCGGTGATGGACATCATCGGCGGGTAGGCCCACTGGTAGCGCCGGGCCAGCCAACCCAGCGGCAGCGCGAAGAGGAGTCCCACCAGGACCGGCACGACCGAGAGCCAGGTGTGGTCCCACAGCCAGCCCAGCACCTGCGAACGATGGTCGAGGAAGTAGCCGAAGAAGTGCCAGGGCGACGAGCTGGACGAGGCGAGGGGAATGACGATGCTCATCAGGGGGTGCCCGGTCCCTCGATCAGGTCCAGTGCCTCCCGGGCCGTCAGCGAACCGAGCAGCCTGCCCGCCTCGTCCACCACCACTCCCCGCCCGCTCGGCGAGGAGAGGCAGGCGTCCAGCGCGGCACGCAGGGTGCCTCCCTGGGTGGCCAGGGTGCCTCCGCGCTGCAGATTCTCCTCCGACACCGTCCCGGCACCACCCGCGATCCAGCCCTGCGGCTCACCGTCGGCGCTCACCACGAGGGTCAGGCCGGACCCGGCGGGGACGGCGTCACCGAAGGTCAGCGTCGGTTCGTCGTGGGTGGGCAACGACCCGCTGGTCGCGAACCCGAGCGCGCGGTACCCCCGGTCGCGACCCACGAACCCGGCGACGAACGCGTCCACCGGGTGGGCCAGCAGGTCCCTCGGCTCGCGAGCTGCGCCAGGGTGCCGCCGACGCGCAGCACGGCGACCTGGTCGCCGAGCTGATCGCCTCGTCGATGTCGTGGGTGACGAACACGATCGTCTTGCCGAGGTCACCCTGCAGGCGCAGGAACTCGTCCTGGAGCTGGTCACGGACCACGGGGTCGACGGCCGAGAACGGCTCGTCCATCAACATCACGGGAGGATCGGCGGCCAGGGCGCGGGCCACCCCGACCCGCTGCTGCTGCCCACCGGAGAGCTGGGCGGGGTAGCGGCGGGCGAAAGCCGGGTCCAGCCCCACCCGTTCCAGCAGCTCCATGGCTCGGGCCCGGGCCTGCTTCTTGTCCGTGCCCAGCAGGAAGGGCACCGTCGCGATGTTGTCGACGACGGTGCGGTGCGGGAACAGGCCGGCGTGCTGGATCACGTAGCCGATCTGACGGCGCAGCTCGTGGGCCGGCATGCTCGCGGTGTCCATGTCGTCGAACCAGATCGTGCCGGAGGTCGGCTCGATCATGCGGTTGATCATCCGCAGCGACGTGGTCTTGCCGCACCCGGACGGTCCCACGAGCACGGTGATCTTGCCCGAAGGAGCCTCGAGCTCCAGCTCGTCGACCGCCACGGTGCCGTCGGGATATCTCTTGGTCGCACGGTCGAAGCGAATCATCCGCGGCCCTCCTGGTCGTCGGTGTTCGGCGGTCGACCCGTGGAGTCCCACCCCGCGCACGTGTAGGTGTCCGTCGTGACGTTCGTCGTCATGAGGTGCCCCCTCGTGGGCGCTGGGCTCGGGCGAGCGGTCCAACCTGGAGTGTTTCACTGTGCGCAAACGCACATCCGCTCGACGACACTAGTGCAGGCCGGCCCGAGGAGATCCCATTGCCTGACATCGACGGACTCCATCTGTCGCTGGACGAGATCCTGGAGGTGGCGTGCCGGGAGGCTCCGGTGCGGCTGGAACCGTCGGCCCGGGAACGGGTCGCGGCCTCCCACGCGTTCGCCAACGCCGTGGCCGAGGAACGACCCATCTACGGTCGCTCCACGGGAGTGGGTGCCAATCGCGACCTGGTGCTGCCCGAGCCCGACTCCATGGCACTCCAGCTGCTGCGCTCCCACGCCACCAGCTCGGGGCAGCTGCGCACGGCCGAACGCGTCCGCGCCATGCTCGTGGTGCGGCTCAACCAGCTCGCCACCGACGGCAACGGCATCGACCCCCGGGTGCTCGACGCCCTGGCAGGCATGCTCGCGGCGGACGCCCTCCCGCCCGTGCGCGAGGGCGGCAGCGTCGGTACCGCTGACCTCGCCGCGCTCGCGACCACGGCGCTCGTGCTCTGCGGCGAGGTCCCGAGCACTCCCGCGGTCCCCGGCACCACCCCGTTCGGCGCCGGCGA
>CAWFII010000002.1:0-63908 GCA_963815825.1 uncultured Actinomycetota bacterium
CCGACCTGGAGCAGACCGTCGGGGGCCTCAGGGGTGGTACGGCGCAGGATGGCTGCCACCCGCATCACCAGCTCGTCCACGCTGAAGGGCTTGGTGAGGTAGTCGTCGCCGCCGGTGGCGAAACCACGGATGCGGTGCTCGGTCTCGTCACGGGCGGTCAGGAACAGGACCGGTGCACGCGACCCTGCCTCGCGCAGCCGGCGGCACACCTCGAAGCCGTCGATGCCGGGCAGCATCACGTCGAGCACAAGGAGGTCGACCCCGCCCGCCAGCGCGACCTCCAGGCCGGCAGTTCCGTGGTCGGTCTGGGTCACGGAGTATCCCTGGAAGCGCAGCGCGGTCGACACCACGTCGTTGATCGAGGGGTCGTCCTCGACGACGAGGATCCGGCAGGGTGCCACCGGGGTGGGATCAGAGCGCATCGGTGCCATCCAAGGTGGGGAAACTGTGCAGACGCTGTGAAGGCGCGCACAGTGAAGCCACAGCGACACCCTCCATGCTTCGATCATGTCCCACGAACTACATCGCGACTCCCGCGCGCTCCGGTTGCTCCGTCGATCCCCGCTGCTGGCACTGCCGACGGCAGCTGTGCTCCTGCTCACTTCCTGCGGCACCTCGAGCTCCGAGTCCGCATCCGACGACTCGACCTCGTCCCCGACATCGACGTCCACGACGGCGGCCGGCCTCGACACCTCCCTCTTCCTCGACGGGGCCCTGACCGACGAGCCCTCGACCGAGGACTGCACCCTCAGCGGGGGCGCCGAGACGACGTGCTATCGGATCACTGTCTCCGGCTACCCGGTCGACCACGAGGTGGGGCCGTTCTGCCCCGAGACGATCACCGACGGCGCTGATGCGGGTGGCATCTGGTTCGACGGCGAGAACCTCTACAACCTCGACGGGGCGTTCATCGAGGGCCTCGCCGAGACCTACGGCGACGACAACTGGAAGATGTACGACGACGAGGGCAACGTGCTGGTCACCGAGACCCAGGAGGAGTTCGAGGCCGCCGCACGCCCCGACGTGGACCCGGCTCTGCAGAACCACTGCATCCAGGGAGAGGTCGCCTGGCTCGAGGACGGTGAGCCGATCACGAGCGAGGTGCTGATCCCCACGACCCCGGTGGCGGCTGACGCGGCCAGCAGCACGCAGGCGATTCTGGGTGTCACGCTCGACGGGGTGCGCATCGACGCCTCGGCGCCGGTCGACGCCATTCTCGGCGCCTACACGATCGCTGCGTTCGACGACTGCGGCGGTCACTTCAACCCGGTCGAGGGCTACCACCTGCACGGAGCGGTCGGCTGCTCGGAGGTCGGCGAGGCCACCGACGGCGAGACCGCCCAGTTCGGGTACGCACTCGACGGCTACGCGGTGCACAGCCCGTACGAGGACGGCGACGCCCCCGATGATCTCGACGACTGCAACGGACACACCACCGACGCGCTCGGCTACCACTACCACGCCAACCCCGCGTCGGAGAACCTCGTGGTCGCCTGCATGGTCGGTCAGACCGTCGAGTCCGAGGACGGCGCCGGACCCCCCGGTGGCGGCGGTCCGCCCGAGGACAACGAGGGCTGATGCGCTCGCTCCTGCCTGACGTGGTCGCCCGACCGCGACTCCTGCTCGGCGCTCTGGCGGTGACCCTCCTGCTGGTCGGCACGGCGTGCGGGTCGACCTCGACCGACGACACGTCCACCGACGCCGCCGATCCCACGAACGGTGCGGAGACTGTGGACATCTCCTCGCTCTTCGTCGACGACGCCTTGACCTCGGAAGCGGAGACCGTGGACTGCACGCTGGAGAACGGCAGCAAGACCACGTGCTACCAGCTCGAGGTGGCCAGCCTGGCCCCGAGCGTCGACACCGAGGGTCCGTACTGCCCCGCCACCACCAGCGACGTCGGTGGAATCTGGGTCTGGGACGGCGACGAACCCGGCCTCTACGCACTCGACAGCGACTTCTGGAAACTCATGTCGTCGCAGGGCTACGTGTTCGCCAATGCCGATGGGGACATCACGATCACCGACCCGGCGGAGGGCGCTGCCTCCTCATCGACCACGGCGAACTCCTGCCTGGAGGCCACGGCCGACGACTCCTACCACCTGCAGGTCTTGATCCCGACCAGCCCGGAGACCCTTGACACTCCGACCGACCTGTCCACCATCTCGCAGGTGGGGCTCGCCCTCGACGGCGTCACCATCTTCGGCGACGCGCCCTCGGTCGCTGACCGGGGAGGGCTGCCGGCTCTCGATGCGTGTGGCGGTCACATCGATCCGTCGGGCTATTACCACTGGCACTTCGGCGCCGAGTCGATCCAGAGCAATCTCGACGAGGCGGGTGCAGGTGTGACGTGCTCGGTCGAGCAGGACACCGAGGCGCTGGTCGGTTTCGCCTACGACGGGTACGGCATCTACGGCCCCGAGGAGGACCGGGAGATCCCCACCGACCTCGACGACTGCTCCGGACACGTCTCCGAGACCGCCGACCTCGGCACGACGTACCACTACCACCTCAGTTACGACTCCCCGAACCTGCCGACCTGCCGGGTCGGGGCGACCGCCGAGTCCGCGCTCACCAGCCCCGACAATGCTGACGCCGCCCTCCCCAACGGCGACGGACCCGGCGGTGGTGGCCCCCCGCCGGGCGGGTGACCCCGTGCCCCGCACGCGACTGACGCGGGCGATGGCGTCCACGCTCGTGGCCCTCGGGTGTGCAGCGACGATCCTGGTCGGCGCCGAGCCCGCCCTGGCGCATGACGGCACCGACGGGGCCATCGCCCTGACCGTGACCGATCAGCGCATTCTCGGCACGGCGCAGGTCGCCTTCACCGAGCTCGGCTACCGCGACACCACCGGTGACGGGCTGGTGGGCGCCGAGGAGCTGGGAGCCCAGGAAACCACCGTGGCGAGGAGCCTGGTGAGCGTTCTCCGTGAGCATGTGGCACTGAAGATCGACGGCAGGAAGGTCGACATCATCGGGGCCGGGCCCGCCCCGGTCAGTCAGGGCCAGGATTCCGCCGCCGAGTACGTCGAGATTCTGTTCGCCACCGGCCCTCACGACGGCGACGTCTCCCAGGTGGAGGTGGCCTGGTCCTTCACCTCGCCCGCCGACCAGGTGGTGCTGTCCGGACCCGATGGACTCGTGACCGGCCGACTGGGAGACGACGGCGCCTCATCGATCTCTCTCGACGCGGCCTCGACCGTCCGTTCGTTCTTCCTCACCGGCCTCGACCACGTGAGGTCAGGCCTCGACCACATGCTCTTCCTCGTGGTCCTCACGTTCGCCGTGGTGGGCTCCACGATCTCGCGCGCCACCATCTGGCGGGTCGTCAAGCTCGTCACAGCGTTCACCATCGGCCACGCCACGAGCCTCTGCCTTGCCTACTTCGACATCGTCTCGATCCCCGCGCAGTGGGTGGAACCGGCGATCTCCCTGTCCATCGTCGCCGCCGCGGTGCTCGCCCTGCGCGGCAAGGGCGAGGCCATCCGCCCCTGGATCGCCGCGGCCGTCGGCCTGGTCCACGGACTGGGATTCGCCTCCAGCCTGGGCGGACTCGGCCTGGTCACCACCCACGAAGTGGGCGCGCTGGCCGCCTTCAACATCGGCATCGACCTCGCCCAGACCGCCGTCGTACTCCTGGTCATCCTCGGCATCTGGATCACCAACCGGGTGCTTGCCGAACGTCACCACTGGGTCCGCATCGCCGTCTGCGGCGGCGCCGGTCTGGTCGGGCTCGGTTGGACGGCCTCTCTCCTGGCCGCCGCTTGACCTATCGCAAGTTCACCGATGGGGCAACCTCCAGCGGGACAGACGCTGGCCAGCCCTCATGCCGGCATCCGGGCGTCCCACAAGACCCGCCCGGTGACGTGCACCGGTGACGGAGCCCTATCCGGACGATCTGCCGCCGGCTGTCGGGTGGCGTCAGGGTGAGGGCCCCTACTTCGACAACCGGTCACCGGTCGACCGATCTCGCCAACTTGCCCCGCTGGCGGGCATCAATCCTCGATGCAACTCGACACCGAAGTCCTCCGGCGTGACTACAACTCCCCCGCCGTGATGAGCCGATCGAGCGAGCTCTGGGCGCCCGGGATCTCGATCAGCAGCGCCCGGTCCTTCCCGACCGCGGTGACCATGGCGCGCAGCCGCTGGCGGTCCTTCTTCGTGAGCTCTTGGTTCCGGACGTCGCGGGCTGTGAGCAATCCAGCGAGGACGACGAAGTCGCGCCGGTGCCGACCGAGGCCAGGGTCGCCCGCGTTGCTGAGCGCTGCCGCCTTACCGACCAGTGCGCCGACGAGGATGGGCCGGCGTACGGATCCTTCGCGACCCGCGACCGACACCCGGACGGTCTCGCTGCACTGCAGCGCTTGAGTCCCACCTGCCGTCGGGAGGGTCGGGCTGCCGGTGACACCGGGACGCAGGCTCGCGCGCACGCCGATCCCGTCCGGAAGCAGCACGTCGAGGGACGCGTCGCCGCGGATCCAGCGATGTTGGAGACCCTCCGCCGAGATGCCCGCTGATCTGAACCCGAGGTCGGTCAGCGTCTCGGTAAAGGTGGCGAGCATCGTTGGGTCGGCCCGTACGTCGACGACAGTGTCGGCGTCGTTCGTCGGTCGCACGGGGACTGCCCCCGCTCAGCGCAGTGCAGGTGGACCAGCTGGCTGCCGATCAGCGTCCAGCCCTCGGCAAGCCGCTCGTGGAGGTCAGGGAGCCCGATCCACGAGGCGGTCTGCTCGGGCGGCATGGGCGGCATGCCGATCATCGCTCGCCTGCCTTCCACTCGATGGCGAGCTCGTGCAGCAGCTCGGCTGCCCTGGCCTCCTCGCGCGGCCCGCGGTGCTCGGCGAGATCGGCAGCAAGCCGGAGCCGGGAGTCCGGGTAGGGGTACTGCCCGTCGGAGACGACGTGGAGCACGACGTTCGCATCACGATCGGACTCGACCAAGAGGTAGTCCTTGAGGACTCCCTGCACGAGCGACTCGGCGAGATATCCCTCCACGTCGGGCGAGGCGATGCCGCTCGAACCCAGGTCGACGATCATTGCCCAACGCTCGTCGGCCCTGAGATCGGCAAGGTCGGCCGGCGCTGCCCGCAGCAGGCGCCGTCCGGCCCTGTTGCGCAACACCGACCGGAGCGACACCACAAGCTGCCTGACGACTTCCTCATCAGCTGCGGGCTCCGCGGCCGGCTCGAGCAAACGCTTCAACTGCATCCGCACCCGCGCCGGCACCGCAGGCCCTCTGGCGCCCACCCGGTCGCTGTCGTCCTCGGACGCCGCGATGACCGCCCATGCAGAGCGGGCCGAATACGGACGACCTGCCTTGCTGCGCTCCTGGACATGCAGGAGTGAGCGCTCATCGACCACCCACTGGGAACCGATCCGCTCAGCGGGCAACGAGCCGTCCGCGATGCGCTGGTGGATCCGGGGCACGCTGACGCCCAGCCGCTCCGCGGCCTGTGCGACGCTGACTGCTCCCATGCGCACAATCCTAGAAAAGTTTCAAGGATTGTGGAAGCATGCTCGGAATCATCAAAGCGAGCCCAAAGCGAGCCCAAAGCGAGCCCAACGGCCCGTTCGCGGGGCTCGTGCTCACGAGCCCCGATCACATCACCGCAGGCCGGAGTCGCTTTTCACAAGAAGCGCAACGCACTCCACATGGGAAGTCATCGGGAACAGGTCGAAGGCACGCAACGCCTCCAGTCGGTATCCGCCGTCCGCGAAGTACGCCAGGTCGCGGGCCAGAGCCGCAGGATCGCACGCGACGTAGGCGACGGCTCGGGGACTGCACTCCACGATCGAGCGGACCACCTGCCGCTTCGCGCCGGCACGAGGCGGATCGAGTACGACGAGGTCGGCCGGCGCGGACCGTCTGTGCAGTGCGCGGTCGACGCGATCGTGCTGCACGGTGACCTGCGGATGGCCGGCGAGGTTCACGCGCGCGAGCTCGGTGGCGCGACGGTCGCCCTCGATCGCAAGCACCGCGCCGGTTGGCCCCACGGCGTCGGCGAGGAAGGCGGTGAACAGGCCGACCCCGGAGTAGAGATCGAGGACTCGCTCCCCCGGCCGCGGTGCCAGCACGGACAGCACGGTGTCGACCAACACCTTCGGTGCTCCGGGGTGCACCTGCCAGAAGCCGTCCCCGGCCACCGTGAACGAGTGCGAGCCGGCCTCAGCGTCCACCTGCTCGACGACCGCACCGGACCGGTCGGGGTCGCGCGCGTCCGGTCGGGCGATCAGGCACCGGTCGACCTGGACCACCTCGTGCGAACGGTGCTTGCGCAGGCCGACGTCCCCGCCGGGGAGGTGCACGAACTGCATCCGGGTGCGCCAGAAGAGGCCGTCCTGGTCCCCCTCCACGGCCTCGACCTCCACGTGACGCTCGAGCCCGGCGAGACGGGCCAGCTGCTCGGCGACCACCGCTCCCTTCAGCTTCCGCTGCTCGGCGAGCTCGACGTGCTGGAAGTCGCATCCTCCGCAGCCACCGGGGTGCGCCAGCGGACAGGGCGCCGGCACGCGCTGCGGCGACGGGGTCGCCACCTCCACGGCGTCGCCGCGCAGGAAGCTCCCACTGTGCTCGGTGATCTCGACGCTCACCTGCTCGCCAGGCAGCGCGTGCCGCACGAACACGACCATCTCCCGGTCGTCGAGACCGGTCGGGACCCGGGCCACGAAGTGACCGCCGTGGGCGACGGGACCGACCTCGACGTCGAACCGGCTGCCGACCAGGGACGCGCCCCGGTCCGGCTCTCCGGCCGTCACCGACCGGACCGGGTCCGACCGCGACGCACGTCTCCCGGGCGCAGTCGATGGAGCTCGCCGTCGGCGCGCTTCTTGGCCGCCTCGGCCCCCTGCAGCTGGTAGGGCACCGACGTCACCATCACCCCCGGCGTGAACAGCAGCCGGCCCTTGAGGCGCAGCGCGGTCTGGTTGTGCAGCACCTGCTCCCACCAGCGACCGACGACGTACTCCGGGATGTAGACCGCGACGACCCCCCGTGGGTTCGCCTCGCGGATCTCGACGGCGTACTGCACGATCGGCCGGATCACCTCGCGGTAGGGCGAGTACAGCATCTTCAGGGGTACGTCGATCCGCTGCGCGTCCCACTCGTCGACCAGCTTGTTGGTCGCGCCGCCGTCGACGTCGACGAAGACCGCCTCGAGGATGTTGGGTCGGGTCGCCTTGGCATAGGCCAGCGCCCGCATCGTGGGCTTGTGCAGCTTGGAGACCAGCACGATGGCGTGCACCCGCGTCGGCATGATCGGGTCGCTCTCCCGGATCACCAGCTCCTCGGCGACGCGGTCGTAGTGGCGTCGGATCGATCTCAGCAGCACGTAGAAGATCAGCATCGCCAAGATGGCGATCCAGGCCCCGGCGAGGAACTTGGTGACCAGCACGACGACGAACACCGAGGCCGTCATGGCCAGGCCGAAGCTGTTGATCAGGCGCGAGCGGTACATCCGCCGCCGCGCCGCGGGGTCGTCCTCGTTCCTGAGCAGCCGGGTCCAGTGCCGGATCATCCCGAGCTGGCTGAGGTTGAAGGAGACGAAGACCCCGACGATGTAGAGCTGGATCAGCCGGGTCACCTCGGCGTTGAACGACACGATCAGGATCACCGCGAAGCCGGCGAGGATCAAGATGCCGTTGCTGTAGGCGAGCCGGTCGCCGCGGGAGCCGAGCTGACGGGGCGCGAAGCCGTCCTTGGCGAGGATCGAGGCCAGCACGGGGAAGCCGTTGAAGGCGGTGTTCGCCGCGAGGATGAGGATGACCCCCGTCATCGCCACGACGAAGTAGAAACCGGGTGGGAAGTCGCTGAACACGGCCCGGGCGAGCTGCGAGATCACGGTGTGCTGGTCGTAGTTCGACGGCAGTGCCGACCCGTCGGCGCGGGTCAGTCGATCGATGTCGCCGGGATCGACGTACCGCAGGCCCATGCTGCGGGCCAGGATGACGACGCTCATCATCATCGTCACCGCGATGGCACCGAGCAGGAACAGCGTGCTGGCTGCGTTCTTGCTCTTGGGCTTGCGGAACGCGGGCACGCCGTTGGAGATCGCCTCCACCCCGGTCAGCGCCGCGCAGCCGGAGGAGAACGCCCGAGCCAGCAGGAAGATCATCGCGGCCTGGGAGATGTCGCTGCCGTAGCCGGCGGCAGGGCTCAGGACCAGGTCGGCGCTCTCCACGTCGGGAAGCGTGCCCTGGGCGGCCCGGATGGCGCCGTACGCCGCCATCCCGAGAACGCCGAGCATGAAGCCGTAGGTGGGGATGGCGAAGAACGCCCCCGACTCCCGAACGCCGCGCAGGTTGATCGCAGCCAGCAGCAGGACCAGGGCGCTGGCGACGAGCGCCTCGTGGCCGGTGATCATCGGGATCGCGGAGTTGGCGTTCTGCACCCCTGAGGAGACCGACACCGCCACCGTCAGGACGTAGTCGACGAGCAGCGCCGACGCCACCGTGACCCCGGCGTTGTTGCCGAGGTTGACGCTGGCGACCTCGTAGTCGCCTCCGCCGCTGGGATAGGCGTGCACGTTCTGCCGGTAGGAGGCGACCACGGTCAGCATCACCACGGAGACCGCGAGCGCGATCTTCCAGCTGAAGGTGTACGCCGAGGCCCCGGCGATCGAGAGCATGATGAAGATCTCGTCGGGGGCGTAGGCCACCGAGGAGAGCGCGTCGCTGGCGAAAACGGGTAGGGCGATGCGCTTCGGCAGCAACGTCTCGCCGAGTTGGGAGCTGCGAAGCTTGCGACCGAGCAGGATCCGCTTGGAGACATTTCCTACGCCCACACAGGGAGGCTAGAGCACTCCGCGTCGCTTCGCCGCCAGACCTACTAGTGTTCGGTCCGTGCACGTTGTGATCATGGGCTGTGGCCGCGTCGGCTCGACGCTCGCGCGCAGCCTCGAGGACCGGAACCACACCGTGAGCGTGATCGACAGCAACCCCGACGCGTTCCGTCGGCTGGGCCCGTCGTTCAACGGCACCAAGGTCACGGGCTACGGCTTCGACCAGGCGGTGCTCACCGAGGCCGGCATCGAGCGAGCCGACGCGTTCGCCGCCGTCAGCAGCGGTGACAACTCCAACATCATCGCGGCGCGAGTGGCCCGGGAGTCGTTCGGCATCCAGCAGGTCGTTGCCCGCATCTACGACCCCGGACGGGCCGAGGTCTACCAGCGACTCGGCATCACCACCGTGGCGACCGTGAAGTGGACGGCCGACCAGGTGCTCCGCCGGATCCTGCCCGCAGGCGCCGAGCCCGACTTCCGGGACCCGTCCGGCACGATCCGGGTCGACCAGGTGCCGGTCTCGGAGGCGTGGGTCGGCTCACGCACCGTGCGCTTCCAGGAGCAGTCCGGCTGCCGGATCGCCTGGATCGACCGCCTCGGCGAGGGGATGCTGCCCACCCGCGACACCGTGATGCAGGAGGGCGACATGATCCACCTCGTCACCCGGGAGCAGAACGCCAGCCACGTCTACGACGTGCTCGAGCAGGGGCCGGAGGAAGACTGAGGTGAGAGTCGCGATCGCAGGGGCAGGGGCCGTGGGGCGCTCGATCGCCCGCGAGCTGATCGGCAACGGTCACGAGGTGCTGCTCATCGACAAGGACCCCGGCTCGATCAAGCCGGACAGGGTCCCCGACGCGGAGTGGCTGCTCGCCGACTCCTGCGAGCTCTCCTCGCTGGAGGAGGCGCGGCTCGAGGACTGCGACGTCGTCATCGCCGCGACCGGGGACGACAAGGCCAACCTGGTCACGTCGCTGCTGGCCAAGACCGAGTTCGGCGTGCCTCGAACGGTCGGGCGGGTCAACCACCCCAACAACGAGTGGCTGTTCACCGAGGCCTGGGGAGTCGACGTCAACGTCTCGACGCCGCGCATCATGTCTGCGCTCGTCGAGGAGGCTGTCACCGTCGGCGACCTGGTGCGGCTGTTCACCTTCCGCCAGGGCAACGCCAACCTCGTCGAGATGACCATGCCGGCCGACTCGCCGTACGTCGGAAAGCCCTCGGGCCTGGTCCCGTTCCCCGAGAACTGCGCCCTGGTGACGATCCTGCGCGACGGTCAGGTCTACACCCCCGACCCGGACCAACCGATCGAGGCCGGCGACGAGCTGCTGTTCGTCGTACCGTCCGAGCTCGAGGAGGAGCTGGAGAAGATGCTCGCCCCGGGCGAGCACGGCGACGCGCCGCGCAGCTCCAACTGACCAGCTGCCCGCCGGCTCAGCCGTGCAGGTGCGGCTCGGGCTGGCCGGGCGCCAGCGGCGTGCTGTTGCGCGTGAGCACCCACACCATCGCGGCCAATGCCGCGACCTGCAGCGGCCACCCCATCGCCAGCTTGGCGACGCCCAGCGCCGCGACGGCCGAGTCGGTCGACCACCAGCCGTTGCGTCCGGCCAGGTAGATCGGGCCCTGGACCAGGACGCGAACCGCGCACGGCAGGGCCAGCAGGAGCGTGAGGCGGCTGCACAGCCGGACGACGGCCCGGTCGGTGTGCCAGGCCGTGGGGTCGCCCGCGACGCTTCCGACGATGAACCCGACGAGGGGCCAGCGGATCACGACCGTGAACAGCATCAGCGCACCGTAGACGAGGTTGTAGAGCAGTCCTGGCAGGAAGTACGCCAGGGCCTGCTCTCCGGCGTCGCCGCCACCGCGGGCTGCTCGCCACGCGAAGAGGGCACCCAGACCGATCCCGAAGAGTGCGTTGAGCACGAACTTCGGGGTGGAGTGCTGCACCAGGCGTATGACGAGCAGGACGCCCGCGCAGGCCAGGCTGACCACGATGGCCAGCCTGAGGTCGTGCACGGTCAGGAACAGCACCGTGAAGGCGATCGTGGGCACCGCCGCCTCGAGCATCCCCCGCGTGCCGCCGAGGGCGGCGGAGAGCTGCTTGCGCACGATCTGCTCGACCGTCTGGGACATGGGGGCCACGCCGGGGCCCTGCTCAGGGCCCTTCTCGGGCCCCGTCTCCGGATCTGTGACCGGGCGCTGCGTCATTGCGGCCTCAGGTCGTAACGCGGGTTGAACATCACCCGAGTGCCGTCCTGCACGCCGATGCGGCCCTGGACCCTGATCCCGCGGCCGGGGGCGATGCCACCGATGCGGCGACGCCCCAGCCAGACCACGGCGATCGAGCCGGTCCCGTCGTACAGCTCGGCCTCGAGGGCGGGCACGCCACCTCGTGGACGAAGGGTGACGGTCTTCAAGGTCCCCTGGACCACGACCTTCTGCCGGTCCGGAGCGTCGACGATGCACACCAGCCCTGCCTTCTCGGCACCGGTCCGGAGCTCCCTGGCCTCCTCGTTGTCCTGGTTGGCCCAGCGACTGATGGAGGCCCGCAAGCGACTCTTGTGCTCGGCCATGCCCGTCAGCCTAGTCACTGGCCGGTGGGCCCACCCGGCGCGCTTCGGGCGGCAGGTGCAGGTGCAGCGGAGCACCAGGCGGCATCGCCTCGCGTCCACGTCGTACGACGACCTGGCGGATGGTCGCCTCCCAGGCTTCGGGAAGCTCCTCGTGCTGGGCCGCCTCGCCCATCAGGGTCGCCCGCAGCAACCAGGCCGGACCCTCGTGGGCCATCACTCGGCTCGCTTGCACCGCAGCCTGACCGTCGGGGCCCTGCACCGGCACCATGCACCGGAGCTCGGCTCCGAAGGGGCCGGACCCCCCGTCGCAGGTGCCGCCCAGGCGGGCCGTCTCGGCGGCGATCCTCGGACGCAGCTCGTCCCAGGCACCCCCGCCGCGCGAGGCAGCGAACGCTCGGAGCTCGAGCGCACCGTCCTGGCCGACCAGCACGGCTGCGATCACCTGGCCGCTGGCCTCGTCGACCTGGAGCTGCATCTCCACCTGACCGATGGGCGTGATCAGCAACCCGCCCAGGTCGATGCAGTCGCGTTCCTCGACGTCGACCTCCGTGGCGTCGAAGGGGCCGACCGACGGGTCCGAGGGACCGGTGTCCGCCCCTGCCTGCGCGTCCTCGAGGCGGGGTGCCTGGCCTGAGGCGCTGGTCCTCGGGTCGCCGGTCCCCGGGTCGCCGGACCCCGGGTCGCCGGTCCTCGGGTCGCCGGTGCCCGGGTCGCTGGTGCCTGACTTGCGGCCGAACCTCACTGCGTCGTCCCTCCGCCCCGGACCTCGTCCGGGATCTGCGTCGTCTGCTGGCTGGTCTCTGCGCCGACCAGACCGGTCGGCTGGGTGAAACCTCCGGTGGAACCGTAGCCCCCGACTCCGCGCACGGACTCCGGCAGGTCGTCGGCCTCGACGAAGGAGGCGGTCTCGAAGCGCTGGATCACCAGCTGGGCGATGCGATCACCGCGTCGGACCGCGAACGGCTCGGTCGGGTCGGTGTTGACCAGGCACACCTTGACCTCGCCGCGGTAGCCGGCGTCGATCGTGCCGGGCGAGTTCACGATCGAGACTCCGTGCCGTGCAGCCAGGCCCGAGCGCGGGTGCACCAGGGCGACGTACCCCTCAGGGAGGGCCAGGGCGATGCCGGTGGGGACCACCGCCCGCTCGCCCGGTGCCAGGGTCAGGTCCACGGAGGAGTGCAGGTCCGCGCCGGCGTCCCCGGGGTGGGCGTACGACGGGAGCGGGAGCCCGGGGTCGACGCGCCTGATCGAGATCTCCACCATGGCTCGCGACCCTACCCGCGCCCGGTGGCCGGACGGGTGACAGGCTTTGGCCGTGCCCAGGATCCAACCCCCCGACTACTCCGAGCGGCTGCACGTCCCGCTGCGCTGGTGGGTGCAGGCAACCATGCTGCTGGCCAGTCTGTGGCTCGCCTTCATCGTCGCGACGCCGTCCTGGCTGGCGTGGACGGCCACGGCCCTGCTCGTCCTCGTGACCGTCGGGCTGTTCACCTGGGTGGGCAACGCCCGCGTCAGCGTGCGCGAGGGGGTGCTGTACGCCGGGAGGGCGCACATCCCCGTCGTCCTCCTCGGCCCCGTGGTCGCGCTCGACGCGGAGGGGACCCGGCGGGTGCACGGCGTGGACGCGGATGCCCGGGCCTTCCTGCTGACCCGCCCCTACGTGAAGCGTTCCGTGCAGATCATGGTCGCCGACCCGGCGGACCCGACGCCCTACTGGTTGGTCTCGAGCCGGCACCCCCACGAGCTGGCCGCGGCCCTCGCAGCGGACGCCTCGACGACCGCACGGACGGGACCGGAGGCCGACGCCCCCGGTGGTCCGTCGGAGCACGGCAATGGCGACAACGCCTAGGGTTGTGGGTACAGGCAGCGAGACAACGGCATCACTCGGAAGGCAGGACATGGCCAAGGACACGTCGAAGAAGAAGTCGAAGGACAGCTCGAAGGTCTGGTCGATCTTCTCGTTGGTCGCCACGTTGCTGGGCGCCACCGTCGCGCGCAAGAGCCTGACGAAGGCGTGGCAGAAGGCGACCGGCAAGAACCCGCCGGCCAACCCGGCGGATCCCGACGTGGACCTCTGGGAGGCCGTGATGTGGGCCGCGTTCAGCGGCACCGCCGTACAGCTGGCCCGGATGCTGGCCGCGCGACGCGCGGCCAACTACTACGCCAAGTCGACCGGCAAGCTCCCGCCGGGGCTCGGCAAGGACAACCAGGACGCCGACGACGCTCCGGCACCCACCACCTGAGTTCCGCACGACGAAGGGCCGCCTCCCCGGTGGGGAGACGGCCCTTCGTGCTGTTCGGGAGCGTTCAGGCGCAGTCGCGACAGATCAGCTTCTTCTCGTCCGCGAGCTGGCTGCGGTGGTGCACGAGGAAACAGCTCATGCAGGTGAACTCGTCCAGCTGCTTGGGCTTGACCTCGACGGCCAGCTCTTCGTGCGACAGGTCCGCACCGGGGAGCTCGAAGGACTCGGCGGCTTCCGCCTCGTCCTCGTCGACCTTCCCCGAATTCTTGTCGTGCCGGCGCGCCTTGAGCTCTTCGAGGCTGTCCTCGTTCTGCTCTTCCTCAGTCTTGCGTGGTGCGTCGTAGTCGGTTGCCATTCACTCTCTCCTGCTCCACAGTCCCAGCGTGGTCCCGGGGCGTTTTGTCGGGGCCTGGCCCGGATCGGGCCCCGAAAGTCAGTCGTTGCGCCAAAGTCCGCGTGACGGCGCAGATTGTGCACCACTCAGCGCGATTGTGCACACCCACCCCAGTGGTTTCCGTCCGTGCGGGCTAGACGACACGAGAACGTACGCGGTGCGGGCGTTGTTCCCGATCGACGAACCGGGGTCCGGGTTGGTCACTCGGGGCGGTCGTCCACGAACCCGCACGAGCGCACCAGGGCGGTGAACTCAGCCCAGATCGGTGTCGGTGCGCACACGGTGAGGTCTCGACCTCCAGCAGTGGGCCAGACCTCGAAGGTGGCACCGGACTCCCGCGCCACCAGGCCTGCTGCGGCGTAGTCCCAGATGTGCGCCCCCTCCTCGACGTAGGCGTCGCTGCGACCCGACGCGACCGCGCACAGGTCGAGGGCGCACGACCCGTGCCGCCGGATGTCCCGGACCTGCGGCAGCAGCAGGGCCACCGCACGTCCCTGCCGGGCACGGATGTCGGCCTCGTAGCTGAAGCCCGTGGACACGAGTGCCTG
This sequence comes from uncultured Actinomycetota bacterium, assembly GCA_963815825.1. Classification (GTDB taxonomy): domain Bacteria; phylum Actinomycetota; class Actinomycetes; order Propionibacteriales; family Nocardioidaceae; genus Marmoricola. Next base: position 14,533 of record CAWFII010000002.1, read on the forward strand.
CGCGAGGGACCCGGTGTCGCGGACCCGGACCGGGGCGCCGTTCAGGGTGGCTCCCCCGCCGAGCGTGGCGGCGTACTCCAGGTCGCCGTCCGGCGAGAGCACCACACCGGCGACGACCTCGCCGTCGAGCGCAGCGGCGATCGATACGGCGTACTGAGGGATCCCGTAGAGGTAGTTGACGGTCCCGTCGATCGGATCCACGATCCAGGTCACCCCCGGCCCGGGGGCGAGGTCAGCCTCGTCCTCGCCCACGCTCTCCTCGCCGAGGAAGGCATCGCCCGGACGGGAGCCGAGCAGGCGGGTGCGGATCAGCTCCTCACACGCGCGGTCGGCCTCGGTCACGACGTCGACCGCGCTGGACTTGGTGTCGGCGACGTCGACCCCACGGGAGCGCATCGCGACGACGAGCTCCCCTGCCTCGCGGGCGGTGGCGACGGCCAGCCCGAGCAGGTCCTGCGTGCCGCGCCCTCACCCGCTCAGTCCTGTCCGCACAGCGCCGGCTTCGGTCCGCGGGGGTTCGGGCAGCAGCCGGCCGGGCAGACGTCCCAGACGGCGTCGGTGCCCGCCGCAGCCCGCGTCGGCGCCTCACCGCGCTCCGCAGCGGCCCGCTCGAGCAGGAGGTCGCGGACCATCGCGACGAACCGGGGGTCGAGCCCTGCCGTCGCCGCCCGGACGAAGGGCAGCCCGATCTCAGCGGCGGTGTCCTTGGCCTCGGTGTCGAGGTCGTAGATGACCTCCATGTGGTCGGAGACGAAGCCGATCGGCACGACGACGACACCGGGCACGTTGCGCTCGCGCAGTGCCCGCAGGTGGTCGTTCACGTCGGGTTCCAGCCACGGGACCGTGGGCGGGCCGGAACGGGAGCAGAAGACCAGCTCGGAGGCGTAGCGGTGCCCGGTCTCCTCACGCACCCGCTCGATGATCTCGGACGCCACGACCCGGTGCTGAGCGACGTAGGCGTTGCCGCGAGGACCGCTCGAGTCGTTCATGGCTTCGGGGATCGAGTGGGTCACGAACGCGATGTGTCCACCGCGCCGGGCGTCCTCGGGCAGGTCCGCGAGCGCCGCCAGCGTGGCGTCGACCATGGACTCGATGAACCCCGGGTGGTTGAAGTAGTGCCGCAGCCGGTCGATGCGCGGGGCGCCCGGCACCTGTGCGACCGCGGCGGCGAGGTCCTCGCGGTACTGCCGGCAGCCGCTGTAGGAGGAGTAGGCGCTGGTCACGATGGCGGCTGCACGGGTGATCCCGTCGGCCTTCATCTGCTCGAGCGCCTCGCGCAGGAACGGGTCCCAGTTGCGGTTCCCCCAGTAGACCGGCAGGGCCACCCCGTTGGCGTCCAGGTCTGCCTCGATCGCGTCGATCAGCCCTCGGTTCTGGTCGTTGATCGGGCTGCGCCCGCCGAAGTGGAAGTAGTGCTCACCGACCTGCTCGAGCCGAGCGTCGGGGATGTCCTTGCCGGCCGTCACGTTGCGCAGGAACGGCAGGACGTCGTCGGGCTTCTCCGGTCCGCCGAAGGAGACCAGCAGGAGCGCGTCGTAGGGCCGGGGGTCTGGCATGGCTCCAGAGTAGGAGAAGCCCACACATGCTCAGGTGCTGCGTCCCGGTCTCCTATCGTTGGCCAGTGCTCTCCTCCTACCGCCGGGTCTTCGCCCACCCCGGCGCCGCCGCCTTCTCGTTGACCGGTCTGGTGGCACGCCTGCCGATCTCGATGATGACGCTGGGGATCGTGCTGCTGGTCAGCAGCCAGACAGGCTCCTACGCGCTCGCAGGTGGGGTGGCTGCGGCGTACGTCGTGGGCAACGCGGTCTTCGCGATCCCCCACGGCCGGCTCGCCGACCGGTTCGGCCAGGGCCGGGTGCTGTACGTCGACTCGGTGGCGTTCGCCCTGACGGCCGGGCTGATGATCGTCTCGATCACCGAGGGCTGGTCGTTGCCGCTGCCGCACCTGCTCGCGCTGCTCAACGGGGCCGCGATGCCCCAGATCGGCACGATGGTCCGTGGACGTTGGGCACACCTGGTCAGCCTGGAGCGCGACCGGCACACGGCCTTCGCCGTCGAGGGCATCGTCGACGAGGCCGTGTTCGTCACAGGCCCGGCCCTGGTCACGTTCCTCTCCACGCTCCACGCCCCCGCGACCGGGCTGGTGGTCGCGGCCGGGCTGGGCGCCGGCGGTGCGATCACCCTGGCCCTGCAGCGGCGCACGGAGCCGCCGGCCCACCCGACCACCTCGACCACGGCACGTGCGCCGATGCCGTGGGCCATGCTGGTCCCGCTGACCCTCGTCGGCGTCGCCCTGGGCAGCCTCTTCGGTGCGCTGGAGGTCGCGACCGTCGCGCTCGCCGACGAGGCCGGCCGCAAGTCGCTCGCGGGACTGATGCTCGGTGTCTTCGCCCTGGGCAGCCTGATCTCGGCGGTGATCTCAGGGGCTCGAACATCGGCGCGCCCACCCCTGCAGCGCGCGAGGGCCGGCATGACCCTGCTGGCCGTGGGAGCACTGGCCCTGCCGCTGTTGCCGGGACTGGCGCTGGTGACGCTCGGGCTCTTCCTCGCCGGGCTGGCCGTGGCGCCCACGCTGATCGCGCTGTTCTCGATCATCGAGGCGACCTCGCCGCGCTCGCGGCTCAACGAGGCGATGGGCTTCGTGCAGACCGGGGTGGCCGCGGGCCTGGCTCCGGGCGCCTGGCTGACGGGTGTCGCCGCGGACAGGTTCGACGGATCCTCGGCGTTCTGGGTGGGCGGCATCTCCGCGGTGCTGGCGGCCCTGGCCGGGCTCGCGGTCCCGCCACCCGGACGAGCGGCCGGGGTTCCCACCTGAGCCGTGCCCTGCCAGACCGCCCGCCGCCGGCCCCGGTCGCCGGTGGGCCTAACTGCGCCTCATGCCCTCGTGGTCCAACTGGGCCGGATCGGTCACCGCCCACCCGACCCGGGAGTCGAGCCCGCACGGCGTCGACGAGGTCGTCGAGGCCGTGCGGTCCGCCCGTGACCGTGACCTGACCGTGAAGATGCCCGGCTCGGGGCACTCGTTCACCGGGATCGCTCTGACCGACGGCGTGCTGCTGCGGCCGGGTGCGATGCGCGGGATCGTCGGCGTCGACCGCGACGCCATGACCGTGACTGCCCTGGCCGGCACCCCGCTGCACGAGCTGAACGCCGCCCTCGACCGGCTCGACCTCTCCCTGCACAACATGGGCGACGTCGACGAGCAGACCGTGGCGGGTGCCATCTCGACCGCGACCCACGGCACCGGCGGTCACGTGGCCTCGCTCAGCGCCCAGGTCGCGGGCCTGGAGATGGTGGTCGGCGACGGCAGCGTCGTCCACGCCGACGCCGAGCAGAACGCAGACGTCCTGGACCTCGCCCGGGCCGGACTGGGAGCGCTGGGCATCCTCACCACGGTCACGCTGCGCGTGGAGCCGATGTTCGTGCTCGAGGCCCACGAGGTGCCCATGCGGTGGGACCGGGCGATCGCCGAGTTCGACGCGATGGCCGACGAGAACCACCACTTCGAGATGTACTGGTTCCCCCACACCGACCGGCTGCTCACCAAGCGCAACAACCGGACCGTCGACGAGGCTGAGCCGCTCTCCCGGTTCGCCGGCTGGCTCGACGACGAGTTCCTGGCCAACCGTGTCTTCGGCTGGGCGAACCGGGTCGGCAACGCCCGACCGGCCCTGGTCCCCCGGATCAACGCCCTGGCCGGCCGGGCCATCGGCGAGCGCCGGTTCAGCGGCGTACCGCACACGGTGTTCACCTCGCGCCGCGGTGTCCGTTTCCACGAGATGGAGTACGCCCTGCCTCGCGCCGTGGCGCTCGAGGCCCTGGCCGAGGTGCGCACTCTGATCGACCACCGGGACTGGCGCATCGGCTTCCCGGTCGAGATCCGGGTGTGCCCCGCCGACGACGTACCCCTCTCCCCCGCCTACCGACGCGAGACGGTCTACCTGGCCTTCCACACCAACACCCGCGCCGACCACCGCGACTACTTCGGCCAGGTCGAGGGCGTCATGCGCCGGTACGGCGGCCGACCCCACTGGGGCAAGCTGCACACCTGCACTGCTCAGGAGCTGGCTGCGGACTATCCCCGCTGGGAGGGATTCCTGGCCATGCGCGAACGGCTCGACCCCGAGCGGCTGTTCACCAACGCCTACCTCGACGGGGTGCTCGGGCGCTGAGGAACGGTGGCGGGAGCCTCCAGCTCACCCAGGAGGACGTCAATGACCACCACTCACGTCGAGACCCTGATCGTCGGAGCCGGCCAGTCGGGGCTGGCGACGGGCCACCACCTCCAGCGACTCGGGAGACCCTTCCTGATCGTCGACGGCAACCGTCAGGTCGGGGACGGCTGGCGCCGGCAGTGGAACATGCTAAAGCTCTACAGCCCGGCGAAGTACGACGGACTTCCCAGCCTGCCCCTCCGCCACACCAGCGCTGGACATTCGCCTGCCCCACCGGGCAGGGCGGAGCACCCGGCGGCCCCCGAACATGCGAATGTCACGCCTGGGACAGAAGACCACCCCACCCGCCACACCAGCCACATTCGCATGCCCCACCAGCACCCGGCACCCCGCCGAACATGCGAATGTCACCCCTGGGACAGGAGACCACCCCACCCGCCCCACCAGCCACATTCGCATGCCCCACCAGCCCCAGCCCCCCGAACCGGCCAAACCTCAGCGCGCCGAGCCTCAGACGCTGGCCGGGCCGCTGGGCAGCGGAGCCCTCCACCCCCGCCACAGGGCGAGGATCCGCAGGCCGAAGCAGATCACCACGCCGGGGATCGCCACCACCGCGACGGGCTGGCCCGCGCCCGCCGCCAGCACCGCCCAGGCCGCCCCGACCAGGGCCGGGGTCGCGTACAGCTCGCTGGAGAAGATCACCGGCACCCGGCCGGCCAGCAGGTCACGCGCCATGCCGCCCCCGATGCCGGTGACCATCCCCATCAGCGCCGCCGGCACCGGTCCGAGACCGTGGTCGAGCGCCTTGAGCGCCCCGGTGACGCAGAACAGCCCGAGGCCGGCCGCGTCGAAGACGACGAAGACGCGCTCGAGCCGGCCGAGTGCCGGGTGGAACGACGAAGGTGACCAGGCCGGCGACGACCGGCACGAGCAGGTAGCGCCAGTCGGCCAGCGCCGCGGGCGGCGTGGCGTCGATCAGTACGTCGCGGAGGAACCCGCCACCGAGCCCTGTCGTGCCCGCCAGCACCAGCACGCCGAAGACGTCGAGCTGCTTGCGCACGCCGACCAGGGCCCCCGAGATCGCGAACACGAAGATGCCGCTGAGGTCGAGCACCAGCAGCAGCACGCTCTAGCTGTGTTCGACCATGGCCGAAGCGTAGGGCCCGCGGCGCGTCGCCCTGCTCAGGCGCAGGTGAGGCTGAAGTAGGCTCGTGCCGCAGGTGCGACGCGAAGGAGCAGCAACGGATGCAGGACCTCACCCCGGTGGGTCTGAGCAGGGACGGCACACGGCTGGTCCTGGTCAGCTCGACGGGCGAGGAATTCTCTGTTGTCGTCGACACCCGGCTGCGCGCCGCACTGCGTGGCGACAGCTCACGACTCGGCCAGTTGGAGATGAAGATGGAAAGCGCACTGCGGCCTCGAGACATCCAATCGCGCATCCGCGCGGGCGAGTCCCCCGAAGAGGTCGCCACGGCCGCGCAGACCACGGTCGACGCGATCATGGGCTTCGCGACGCCGGTGCTCGCCGAGCGCGCCCACGTCGCCCAGACCGCCCAGCGCGCCTCCGTCCGCCGACGCTCGGGCGAGTCCTCCTCGGCCGGCCGACCCTCGGCGAGGCGGCGGAGCTCTTCTTCGGCGACCACTCGCTGCACGACGAGGACGTCGAGTGGGACGCCTGGCGTCAGGCCGACGGACGCTGGGCCCTGGTCGCGGCCTACGCCGTCGGCGGCACCCCCGCCGCGCGGAGTTCACCCACGACCTGCCCGGGCGCTACGTGGTCGCCGAGAACGACGAGGCCCGGATCCTGACCGGGGAGTCCGCGGCCCGAGTCACGTCAGCCTGCCGGAGGTCGTACGCCGCCGTCGCGCCGGTTGAGCTCGGTCCCCTCCCAGGACGAGCTCCCGCTGGGTGACGACGCGATCGAGCTGGTCCGCGAGCCCGCCGCGGACGAGCCGGTGGATCTCACCGACGTGCCGGAGCCGACGCCGATCACCGCCGACGACACATGGGACGGCGCCGACCTGGTCAGCCACGCCGAGGCACCCGAGCCGGCCGAGGTCGGGCAGACGCCTCTCCTCCCGGATCCCGGCGACGTGACGGCCGACGCCGACTGGATCGCCGAGAGCGACGCTGCGACCGGTCCCGAGGACGGTCCGGCCACCCCCGACGAGGTCGACGCCGGCACCGGGACCGAGGTAGGTGGCACCGCTGACGCCGAGCCTCTCGAGCCCACGCCGCCCCGTCCCGAGCCACCGGGTCCCAAGAAGAAGAGTCGATCCTCGGTGCCCTCCTGGGACGAGATCATGTTCGGCGGCAAGAGCGAGTGACCCGACCCACGTCGTCACAGGGATGACAGCGCTGGTTACCAGCCAGTAATATCGGGTCCCTCGCGTGACCCGGGCTCTCGCAGCGAGTTGAATGCACGTCATCACCCACCATCTGCGAGAGCGGTGCAGCACACCATGGCCTACTTCGTCACCGGCGCCACCGGCTTCATCGGTCGTCACCTCGTGCAGGAGCTCGTGGACAACCGTGACGGCGAGATCTTCGCGCTCTGCCGCGAGGGTTCCGCCCACGGCTCGAAGCCCTGATCGAGGAGTGGGACACCGACCGGGTGACCCCGGTCGTCGGTGACCTGGGCGCAGCCGACCTCGGGCTGAGCCACCAGTGGATCACCGCGCACTCGGGCGAGGTCGAGCACTTCTTCCACCTCGCCGCCATCTACGACATGACCGCCTCGGACGAGATGAACGAGTCCATGAACGTCGGGGGCACCCGCAACGCGCTCGGCCTGGCCGACCGGCTCGACGTGGGCCACTTCCACCAGGTCTCGTCGGTGGCGGCCTCGGGTGACTTCCGCGGCGTCTTCGACGAGTCCATGTTCGACGAGGGCAGCGGCTGCCCTCGGCGTACCACCGCACGAAGTTCGAGTCCGAGAAGATCGTCCGCGAGGAAGCCACCGTGCCGTGGCGCGTCTACGGCCCGCCGTGGTCGTCGGTCACTCGGAGACGGGGGCGATGGACAAGATCGACGGCCCCTACTACTTCTTCCCGCTCTTCAAGAAGCTGCGCGACACCCTGCCCGGCTGGATGCCGCTGGTCGGGGTGGACCTCGGGGACACCAACGTGGTCCCGGTCGACTACGTCGCCAAGGCGATGGACCACATCGCGCACAAGGCCGGCCTCGACGGCCAGGCGTTCCACCTCGTCAACCCGGAGCCGATCAACACCGTCGACCTGATCAACACCTTCGCCGCCGCCGCGAAGGCCCCCCAGTTCGCCGTCCCCGTGGACCGCAGCATCACGGCGATGCTCCCCACCACCCTGCTCCCGCGGGCCCTGCGGCCCGCGAACATCCTGGGCGCCGCGCTGCGCACGGCGCCGGTCCACCTGGCGCTGAGCCAGACGATCGGTCGTCTCGGCATCCCGCCGGAGGTCCTCGAGCACGTGTCGTTCCCCTCGGTCTACGCCTCCCGGGCCACCGAGAAGGCACTCGCCGGCTCCGGCATCTCGGTGCCTGACCTGGAGTCCTACGCCTCGGTCCTGTGGTCCTACTGGGAAGAGATGCTGGACGACTCGATCAAACGACTCCAGCCGTCGCCGCGCTCTCCGGCAAGACCGTGGTCATCACCGGCGCCTCCTCTGGCATCGGCCTGGTCACGGCCGTGCAGATCGCCAAGGCGGGCGGCGTCCCGCTACTGATCGCCCGCGGGCTCGAGAAGCTGAGTCGACGCGGAGCCTGATCGAGAGCCAGGGCGGGACGGCGTTCGCCTACCGTGCGACCTCTCCGACCTGCACGCCATCGACGCCCTGACCAAGCAGCTCTCCGAGGACTTCGACCACTCGACTTCGTGGTGAACAACGCCGGCCGGTCGATCCGCCGCTCGCTGAAGCTCAGCGAGGACCGCTTCCACGACTTCAAGCGCACGATGCAGCTCAACTACTTCGGCGCCATCCGGCTGATCATGGGCATCATGCCGAAGATGCGCGAGCAGAAGTCCGGCCACATCGTGAACATCTCCTCGATCGGTGTGCTCACCAGCCCTCCGCGGTTCTCGGCGTACGTCGCGTCCAAGGCCGCGCTGGACGCCTGGAGCAACGTGGTCTCCAGCGAGCTGATCGGTGACGGCGTCTCCTTCACCAGCATCCACATGCCGCTGGTGCGCACCCCGATGATCGCGCCCACGAAGATGTACGACCGGTTCCCGACGATCAGCCCCGGGCAGGCCGCGAGCAAGGTGATCACCGCCCTCGTCGAGCGACCGCACGAGATCAACACCAAGACGGGCAACCTCGGTGCGCTCGCGCACACGCTCGCGCCCAAGACCGCGTTCCGGATCCTGCACATGGCCTACCAGGTGTTCCCGGACTCCTCGGCGGCACGCGGTGACAGCAGCGGGACCACGTCCGAGAGCGTCAGCGCCCAGATGGTGCTCTCGCGCCTGCTCAAGGGCATCCACTGGTGAGCTCGCTGCCGGCCTGATGCGGATCTTCCACATCGCCACCGCAGCGGACTGGGAGCGGGCCCGGACGTGCGGCGCCTACACCACCTCCACGCTCGGGCGCACCCTCGAGGACGAGGGTTTCCTGCACGCGGCGCGCGCGGACCAGGTGGCGGGCGTCCTCGAGCGCTACTACGGCGACGTGCGGCAGCCGTTGGTGCTGCTCACCATCGACACCGACCTGCTCTGCAGGTGCCGTGGCGCGAGGACGCCGTCGGCGACGGAGACGTTCCCGCACATCTACGGCGCGCTCTCGCCGAGCGCCGTGGTCGAGGTGGAGCCGGTGGACGAGGCTCAGTCGCCGGTGGCCACCGGCCGGGCCGGGTCGTCGACCCACTCGCTCCACGAGCCCGGGTAGAGCGCCGCGTCGATGCCGGCCACCGCCATCGCCAGGATGTCGTGCGCGGCGGTCACCCCGGAGCCGCAGTAGGCCGCGACCGCTGCTCCGCGGGCCGCCCCTCCTGCGCGTGCGCGTAGACCTCGCGCAGCTCCTCCACGGGACGGAACCGGCCGTCCTCGCCGAGGTTGGCGCTGGTCGGGACGTTCACGGCACCGGGGATGTGCCCGGCGACCGGGTCGAGGGGCTCCACCTCGCCGCGGAACCGGGCGGCGCCCGGGCGTCGAGCAACACCCGGCGCTCGGCCAGGCCGGGCGCCCCGTCCGCGTCCACCACCGGCCAGCCGGCCCGGTCGGAAGGTCCTGTCGCCTCGCTCTGACGCGACCGTTCCTCCTGGCACTGGCTGCCCCGGCGGCCATCCACGCCGCCCACCCGCCGTCCAGCACCCGCACGTCCTCCTGGCCGTACAACCGCAGCAGCCACCAGCCCCGGGCGGCGGCTGGACGGCCCCCGTCGTAGACCATCACCGGACGATCCTCGTTGACCCCGCCGCCCGCATCGCTCTCTCCGAACCGCCGGGTCCGGGAGCGGGTGCCGGCCACCGAGACCGGGCGGCCGGCAGGTCGCGCTCCAGGTCGACGTACACCGCGCCCGGCACATGCCCGCGCCGGAACTGCTCGCGTCCCGTCGCTCCGCCCCAGCTGCCCACCGCACGTCCAGGACGGTGGAATGCTCACGGGGAGCCGGGTCGGCGGGGTGAGCATCGTCACGAGCCCTCGGCTAGCGACCAGCGGGTTCCTCACCCGCCCAAGGGTGGCATGATCCCGCCGTGGCCGAGCTGACCATTCTACTGCGGGACGATGGATGCAGGGAAGTCGACCCTCGCGCTGCAGACCAACCACAACCACGCCGCGCGCGGCCGCGTCGGCCGGATCTTCACCTCGCAGGACCGCGCCGGACCAGGCGACCCTCTCAGCTCGGCAGTTCGGGCTGCGCCACGAGGCGCTCGAGGTGGCCTCCGGCTTCGACTTCGGGGAGTACGTCGTGGACTCGCTGACCCACGGCGCCCGGGTCGACTACCTGATCTGCGACGAGTGCTCAGTTCTACACCGGCACCCAGGTCGAGCAGCTGGCCAAGATCGTCGACGAGCTCCAGATCGACGTGTTCGCCTTCGGGATCCTCTCGGACTTCCGGACCGAGCTCTTCGAGGGTTCGCGACGGCTGGTCGAGCTCGCCGACCGGATGAACGTGCTCCAGGTCGAGGCCCTGTGCTGGTGCGGCAAGCGGGCCACCCACAACGCCCGCACCCTCAACGGCGAGATGGTCACCGAGGGCGAGGTGATCGTGGTCGGCGACGTGGACAGCCACGAGCCTGCCGAGGTCGGGTACGAGGTCCTCTGCCGCGCCCACCACCGGCGCAGGATGACGGCCGGCCGGGCGCAGGCGATCTCGATGGTCGCCGAGCCGCTGCCGTTCGCCTGAGGCGTCAGCCCACCAGGATCGGGATGTGCATCTCGCGGGGCGTGAGCGAGCCGTGCAGGCCGATCAGCGTCATCTCGTAGGCGAAGTCCCGGGAGCTCATCAGCGCCCAGCTCTCGTGGGCCGCGACGACCACGTCGCCGAGCCGGAGGCGCACGTCGCGGGTCGACCTCGCCGAACCAGCCTCGCTCGATGGCCTCGTCGCGGGTGAGCACGGTCGCCCGCGCGCCCAGCGTCTCGCGCCAGGTGGCCGCCACCTGGTCGACGGCACCGCCGCGGCAGTAGACGTGCCGGAACCGCGCCTCGCCGCCCAGCAGGGTGACGCCGTCGCGCAGCTCGGGGAAGTCGTCGATGTCGATGCGGCTGGCGTCGGTGGAGTCGACCATCCCGTGGTCGGCCACGACCAGCAGCCGCACCGTCGTCGGGCAACGTCTCCCTGCAGCTCCTGGGCGTCCTCGTCGATGTCGCGCAACTGTGCCCGCCAGCGCTGGGAGTCCACGCCCGCCCGGTGGCCGTGCCAGTCGAGGTCGCCGTCGTAGACGTAGGTCACCGACGGACGGCGCGCGGACCCGGCGAGGGCCCCGTCGATGCGCTCGGCGATGCCGTCCGCCCCGATGTACGCCGCCCCCCGCTGGCCGCACCGGGTCAGCCCCGAGCCGGCGAACTCGCGCTTGCTCACCACGCTGGTGTGCACGCCCGCCGCCTCGAGCCGGCTGAACGCGGTGGCGTTGGGCTGCCACTGCAACGGGTCGACCGGCTGGTCCCAGAACAGCGAGTTCAGCAGGGCCCCGCTCTCCGGGCACCCGCGAGGTGAACCCGACCAGGCCGTGCTGGCCCGGGGTCAGCGCGGTGCCGAGCGAGGTCAGCGAGGTGGCGGTCGTCGACGGGACCCCGCAGGTCGCGGGTTCCTCGCCCAGCAAGCGAGTGCAGGTACGGCGCCTGCACCCGGTGCTCGGCCAGCAGCTCGTGCCCGAGGCCGTCGATCAGCATCACGACGTACGCCGGAGCCTCGGGGAGCGTCAGGGTGGTCTCGTGGAACCCCACCGAGACACCGAGGGCGCTCCGCGACGACCGCTGGCAGGACGTCCCAGGGGACCGTCCCGGCGCCGTGCCCGAGTACGCAGGCTCGACGAACCCGGGCACCGGACTGGTCGTCAACGCACGTCAGCTCTGCTGGCGGGCCGAGAGGCTCTCGGCGAAGACCAGGAGGTCGTCCACGGCGCCCTGCCCGTCGGCGGCCGAGCTGACCCGGAGGGAGAAGTCGTCGGAGACCACCATGCCCGTGTAGCCGTGGTCGGCGTCGCACTCGGGGTCGGAGCAGGCGGCCGGCTCGAGGTCGATGCGGTTGATGCCACCCCAGCCCACGGTGAGCACCGCTTCACTGGGTGTGGGCGCGCCACCGCCCTCGAACGTCGCCGGGTTGGCGATCATCCGGTTGACCACGATCGAGCGCACCGAGGAGAGCATGATCGCCTCGGTCGAGGTCGAGGTGTAGGGCTCGGGCAGCAGGTCGTCGGGCGCGTGCTCGTCGGTGTGGCAGAGGATCAGCCGGGTGCTGGTAAGCACCACGACGGTGATGTGTCGACGGACCTCGTCGCGGTCGATGGTCGGCTCGTGGTGCACCAGGAACGACGAGACGTTCTCCCCCGCGACCGCCGACCTGACACCGGCGGACACCACCTGCGGGTAGTAGCCGGTCTTCTCGATGGCGACGACGAGATCGCCCCCAGGAAGCGGTCGCTGGTAGCAACATGGGCCATGGCGCCAGTCTGTCACGCGTCGGCGCCGGTCGAGGCCTCGCTGGGATCCCCGGGGCGGGAGGGGGCCGGGCGCCGTGGACTTCGCCGCCAGGGTGTCGTCGAGCGGGTCGGTCAGGCGGCGCACGAACAGGTCCGACCGGGGCTCGCTCATCGCATCGATCCGACCTGCGGCGTGCAGCACGCTCACGCCCTGGGCGGTGGCGTGTACGAGCACCAGGTCGATCCGGCTGACCTGTGGCAGGTCGATCTTGAGCTGGGCCACCCGGCGCACGAGATCCTCCACGGCCGGTACGTCGACCTGCTCGCTGCCCCGGTAGCCGAAGAGCAGCGGCGCAGCCTTGATGGCGCGCACCATCTCCGCGGCATCGAGGGCGCTGATCGGCGGGATGCGGAAGGCCCGGTCGCCGACGAGGTCGGTCAGGGCGCCGGAGATCCCGAAGGACACCGCCGGACCGAACAGCGGGTCCTCCAGCCCGCCGGACGGCGACGGGCACTCCGGCGGGGCCATGCGCTGGACGACGAACTCCGCGTCGGGGCATCCGTGACGATCCCGCTCAAGGATGCCCAGGCGGCCCGCATCTCCTCCTCGTCGTCGATGTTGCGCCACACGTGCGACTGGTCGGGCGCTGGCGCAGCCGCTCGGCGGTGCCCTTGAGGACGACGTCCCAGCCGAGCCGCTCGCCGGCCGCGACCGCCTCCTCCACCGTGGCGACGGGTCGCGATCCCAGAGCCGATGCCGTAGCTGGCCAGCAGCGTCGTCAGCTCCGAGCCGTCAGGTCGTGACCCTCCGGGTGCTTCATCAGCAGCTCGTTGACCTGGCGCTTGGCCGCGTCGAGGTCGATCTCGGTCAACGCCTCGCCCGAGTCGTCGTGACGCTGCAGCCAGGCGGCGTAGTCGACGACGCAGGAGAGCGCGCGCACGGCGGACTCGACCGCGGGGTACGACGGCACCGAGCCGCGACCGGCGGTGTGGCCCGAGACGTCGGGCACCCGGAGCAGCTCGGGCACGCCCTCGCGACCGAGGAACGTGGAGACCAGCGGCTTGTCGGACTGCTCCCCCACCGCGGCGAGCACGTTGGCGACCTCCTCGCCGCCGGCGTCGAGGGGCGGGATGTAGACCGCCACCACGGCATCGACGTGCTTGTCGTCGATGGCGGCGTCGAGCGCGTCCTCGAAGTCGTCGGCGGTCGCGTCGGCACCGAGCGCGGTGGCGCTGGTCACCGTCAAGCCGCTGGCGGCGGCGGCGTCGACGGCGAGCAGCCCCAGCGCGTCGGAGTTGCCGACGATCGCGACCCGTGGAGCCGGCCGGGAGCGGCTGGTGGGCGAGCAGCTGGGCGACGTCGAACATCTCGTCGAGGGTGTCGACCTGGATGATCCCGGCCTGGCGGAACATCGCGTCCACAGCCTCCTGGGGGGCCGCGATCTGGCGCACCGCGTGGCCCATCGGGACACCCTGCGTCGAGCGTCCCGACCGCACCGCGATGATCGGCTTGGCCCTGGAGACGCGGCGTGCGATCCGGGAGAACTTGCGCGGGTTACCGATCGACTCGAGGTAGAGCAGGATCACCTCGGTGGCGTCGTCCTCCTCCCAGTACTGCAGCAGGTCGTTGCCCGAGACGTCGGCGCGGTTGCCGGCACTGACGAACGTGGACAGCCCCAGACCCCGACCACGGACCTTCTCCAGGATCGCCGAGCCCGAGGCACCCGACTGGCAGAAGAAGCCGGCTCGCCCACGCGGCGGCATGAGCGGGGCGAGCGAGGCGTTCAGGGACACGTCCGAGGCCGTGTTGATCACGCCCAGGCAGTTCGGTCCGATCAGCCTCAGGCCGTAGGAGCGGGCCAGCCCGACCAGCTTGCGCTGGCGCTTGCGGCCCTCCTCCCCGGTCTCGGCGAAGCCGCTGGAGATCACGATCAGGCCGTGGACGCCCTTGGCGGCGCAGTCGAGCACGACGTCCTGGACCGCCTCCGCGGGCACGGCGACGATGGCGACGTCGACGTCCCCGGGGATGTCCCCCACGGTGCGGTACGCCGGCATCCCGGCCACCGCGTCGGCAGCCGGGTTCACGACGTAGACCCGGCCCGCGTAGTCGCCGAGCACGAGGTTGCGCACCAGGAGGGCGCCGATCGTGTCGCTGCGGCGCGATGCGCCGATGACGGCGACGCTGCGCGCGTTCACGAACGCGGCGATGGAGGCCGCTTCGGAACGGTGCTCCCGGGCAGCGAGCACGCCGATCGAGGTGTCGGTCGGGTCGATGTCGAACTCGAGGTGCATCACTCCCTCGTCCCAGCCACCGGCGACCTGGTAACCCTGCTCACGGAACACCTGGATCATGCGGCGGTTGTCGGGAAGCACCTCGGCCACGAACCGGTCGACCCCGCGTTCGCGACCGGCCTGGGCCAGGTGCTCGAGGAGGAGCTGGGCGATGCCGCGGCCCTGGTGCGCGTCCTGGACCAGGAAGGCCACCTCGGCCTTCGAGCCGTCCGTGGAGTTCTCGACGACGTCGTAGCGCCCGACCCCGATGATCCTCTGGGCGACGGTCATCACGAACGCGACCCGGTCCTGGTAGTCGACGTTGGTGAAGCGCTCCACGTCGCGCTCGGAGAGGTTCGGCATCGGGGCGAAGAACCGGAAGTACTTGGACTCCTTCGAGACGTGCCCGTAGAAGTCGACGAGCCCCTCGGCGTCGTCCGGGACGATCGGGCGCAGGTGTGCGGTCCGCCCGTCGCGCAGAAGGACGTCCGCTTCCCAGTGCTCCGGGTAGTTCCGGGCGGGGGGTCCTCGATGCCCTGAGCAGTCACGACTGAAATGTACCTTCCACCCGAGCCCAGGAGTGTCGTGAACTGATCGGGGGGCTCGCGCGATGTAGGGGTATGACGACCACCCGTGTGCATCCCCCACCCCTCTCGGGAGAACTCGTGCCACCCGTTCCCGACCGCGACGTGGTCGCGGAGTCCCTCACCCGCCCCGAGGCGTTCGCCGAGCTGTTCGACCGTCACGCAGGCGTGGTGCACGCCTATCTGAGCCGCCGCGTCGGCAGCTTGGCCGAGGACCTTCTCAGCGAGGTGTTCCTGACGGCGTTCGCGAAGCGGGCGTCGTACCGTCCGGAGACCCCCGATGTCCGCCCGTGGCTGTTCGGCATCGCGGCCAACCTGGTCCGCAGGCAGTCCCGCGCCGAGGTCGTCCGCTACCGGGCCCTCGCCCGCGCCGGGTCGCCGCCAGAGCCCGACGCCGACTGGGACGGGGTGCACGAGCGCCTCGACGCGACCGGGCTGCGCCCCCTCCTCGCGGCCACGCTGGCAGCCCTCGAGCCGCGGGACCGGGAGGTGCTGCTGCTGGTCGCCTGGGGCGACCTGACCTACAGCGAGGTCGCGGTGGCGCTCGGGATCCCGCTCGGAACCGTGCGGTCGCGACTGCACCGGGCACGGCGCCGGCTCCGTGCCGACCTCGACCACCTCTCCCCTCACCTCGACACCATCTCCGGAGACCTGCGATGAGCCACACCGACGAGATCGACCTGCTCCGCTCCCTCGGCCCCGCGCCTGCACCGTTGGAGGACGCCGCGCTGGCCCGGGCCCGGACCGCGCTGCTGGCAGGGATCGATCGCGAGCAGGAGCGAGTGGCCGTGCACCGTCAGCCAGGGGCTGCGCCGCCGGGTGCTTGGCCGGCGGGCTGGTGGCCGCCGCCGTCGCCGCCGTCGGCTCCTCGCGCCGAGCCTGCTGGGTCGGGGCGAGGCCGCGCTGGCTCGGATGGACCCCCTCACGTTCCCGGTCACGCCGACCTCGCTGCCGTCCGGCATCGGCGACCCGGTCTTCGAGGTCGACCCCGGGTTCGCGCTGGCCCGCTACGGCACCGGTGGGTCGACGCTGACCGTGGTCGCACCCGACTCGATGGCCCACTGGACCCTGCCGACCAACGTCCAGCACGTGCACCTCGAGGACCACGACGCCCTGGCGTTCAGCACCGAGCCGGATGCACTCACCCTGGTCTGGGAGGAGGACGACGGGCAGGTGCTCGGCGTCACCGGACGAGGGACGTACGCCGCCCGGGACGAGGTCGAGGACGTGGCACGTTCGCTGGTCGAGCGTCCGCAGCGTGTCCCGCTGGAGCTCACGCTGGCTCCTCGCGGATGGGAGGTCTCGTCGTACCGCTCCGACCGCGGCGTGGAGCTCAGCGGCGCGGGCCAGCGACTGAGCGTCTCGCTCCTCCCTCGCCTGTCGCCCGGACTCGAGCGGTACGGCGCCACCGACGTCACCGCCGTGGACGTGTCCGGCCACGCCGCCCTGGTCGGACGTCAGGACACCGGCGACGCCGCGGGTGACGGCTGGGTGCTGGAGGGACGGACCACCGACGGGCAGGCGTTCTCGGTGCTGGCTCCCGCGAGCCTCACCCGTGACGAGGTCGTCGACCTCGCTCGCGGGGTCCACCACCGGCGCTGAGACCGGCCGGGGGCGCGTCGACGGCGTGCCCCCGACCCGTTCGGATGCGGCTGTTGGGACAATCACGGCATGGCCCGTCGTACCGCACCCCCACCCCCCGAGGAGTTCGAGGAGCACATCGTCGACATCGACGTCGGCGACGAGATGCGGGCCAGCTTCCTGGAGTACGCCTACTCGGTCATCTACTCCCGGGCGCTGCCGGACGCCCGCGACGGGCTCAAGCCGGTGCAGCGACGGATCCTCTACGCCATGCACGACATGGGCCTGCGGCCGGAGCGGGGCCACGTGAAGTCCTCCCGGGTGGTCGGCGAGGTCATGGGTCGGTTCCACCCCCACGGTGACGGCGCCATCTACGACGCCCTGGTCCGGATGGCCCAGCCGTGGTCGATGCGGCTGCCGACCGTCGACGGGCACGGCAACTTCGGCTCCCCCGACGACCCGCCCGCCGCGATGCGCTACACCGAGGCCCGGATGGCGCCCGGCGCGGTGGCCATGACCGCCACGATCGACGAGGACACGGTCGACTTCAGGGCCAACTACGACGGTCGTGAGATCGAGCCGTCGGTGCTCCCCTCGGCCATCCCCCATCTCGTCGTCAACGGGGCGACCGGCATCGCGGTGGGCATGGCCACGAACATCGCACCGCACAACCTCATCGAGGTCGTCCAGGCGCTGCGGCACCTCGTCAAGCGTCCCGACGCCGACCTCGACGCGCTGATGCGTTTCATCCCCGGCCCCGACCTGCCGACCGGCGGCAAGATCATCGGCCTCGACGGCATCCGCGACGCCTACGAGACGGGCCGCGGCAGCTTCCGGATGCGCGCCACCACCCGGATCGAGTCCGTCACCGCGCGCCGCAAGGGCATCGTCGTCACCGAGCTCCCCTACGGCGTGGGCACCGAGCGGGTGATCGCCGCGATCAAGAAGCTGGTGCAGACCAAGAAGCTCCAGGGCATCTCCGACGTCAAGGACCTCACCGACCGTGCCAAGGGCCTGCGGCTGGTGATCGAGGTGAAGAACGGGTTCCACCCCGAGGCGTTGCTCGAGCAGCTGTTCAAGAGCACGCCGATGGAGGAGTCGTTCGGCATCAACGCGGTCGCCCTGGTCGACGGCCAGCCGCGCACGCTGGGGCTCAAGGAGATGCTGGAGGTCTTCCTCGAGCACCGTTTCGAGGTCGTCCGTCGCCGCTCGAGCTATCGGCGCGGCAAGGCTGCCGACCGGCTGCACCTGGTCGACGGGCTGCTGCTCGCCATTCTCGACATCGACGAGGTCATCCAGCTGATCCGGTCCAGCGACAACGCCGAGATCGCTCGCGGGCGGTTGATGGACGTCTTCGACCTGACCGAGGTCCAGACCAACTACATCCTGGACATGCCGCTGCGGAGGCTCACCCGGTTCTCCAAGATCGAGCTCGACAAGGAGCACGACGAGCTGCAGCGCACCATCGCCGCGCTCGACGAGATCCTCGGCGACGAGGAGCGGCTCCGCAACGTGGTCTCCGACGAGCTGGGCGAGGTCGCGAAGACCTTCGGGAACCCCCGCCGTACGGTCCTGCTGGAGTCGTCCGGGCAGACCGCGACCGCGTCGGCAACGCCGCTCGAGGTCGCCGACGACCCCTGCTACGTGTTCCTGTCCTCCTCAGGGCTCCTCGCCCGCACCACGACACTGGACCCCCCGGGGGACGGCGGCGGACGCACGCGGCACGACGTCATCGTCTCCGCCGTCACCTCCACCGCGAGGGGCGAGGTCGGCGTGATCACCTCCGCCGGCCGGGTCGTCAAGCTGGGCGTGCTGGACCTGCCGACGTTGCCCAGCACCGCCAACCACCCCAACCTGCAGGGTGGGGCGCCGGTGGGTGAGTTCCTCACCCTCGAGGGCGAGCGGGTGCTGGCACTGACCAGCTTCGACCCCGGATCCCCGGGCTCGCGCTGGGCACCAGACAGGGCGTGGTCAAGCGGGTGAACCCGGAGTACCTCTCGGCCCGTGACGACTGGGACGTGATCTCGCTCAAGGACGGCGACGAGGTCGTCGGAGCCACCGAGCTCAGGCCCGGGGAGGACACGCTCTGCTTCCTCACCAGCGACGGCCAGCTGCTCCACTTCGACTCCGCTGGCGTGCGTCCCCAGGGCAGGTCGGGCGGGGGCATCGCCGGCGTGAAGCTCGCCGCGGGAGCGTACGTCGTCTCGTTCACCGCCCTCGCCCCGGAGAGCTCGGTGGTCGTGACCGTCTCCGGATCGAGCGCGGCCCTGCCGGGCACCGAGGCCGGCTCCGTCAAGGTCACCCCGTTCTCGGAGTACCCCGCCAAGGGCCGTGCCACCGGCGGCGTGCGCTGCCACCGGTTCCTCCGGGGCGAGGACGAGCTGGTCTTCGCCTGGGCGGGCGCGGCTCCCGCGCTCGCCGCTGCTGACAGTGGTGCGTTCGTCGACCTGCCCGAGCCCGTCAACCGACGCGACGGTTCCGGTGCCCCCGGCAGCCAGCCGATCGTGGCGTGCGCAGGCCCGGTGGCCGGGCGTCTCGACAACGGACCGACGAGTGCGCCTGCGAGTGGGACAGCCACCGACATGGCAGGCTGACGCCATGCTTGGTCTCGCGCGCGGTCGCACCCTCCACCTGCTCGCGTCCGTGCTCGTCGGAGCGCTGCTCCTCGCCGGCTGCGGCGGTGGCGACGCCAAGAAGGCCACCGGTCCGACCCCCGCCGAGGTGATGAAGACGGCGAAGAAGCACTTCGACGACGCCAGCAGCGTGCACATCGCCCTCTCGACCGCCTCCACGCCGGCCGAGGGCAACGGTGTGCTCGGCGCCACCGGCGACGTGACCCACGACCCGGCCTTCCAGGGCGACGTGAAGGTCGTCCTCAGCGGACTGACGGCGACCGTGCCGATCACGTCGGTGGGCGGCAAGGTCTACGCGAAGCTTCCGCTGCAGACCAAGTACTCCGTGATCAAGCCCTCCGAGTACGGCGCACCGGACCCGGCGGACTTCGCCGACCCCGAAGACGGGCTCTCCGGGTTGCTGACCAAGCTCGAGGGCCTGAAGAAGACCGGCCAGAGCCGCAGCGGTGACACGATCCTGACGACCTACTCGGGCACGCTGGCCGGCGACGCGGTCAAGAAGATCATCCCCAGCGCCAGTGCCACCAAGACCTACACCACCAAGGTCGGTGTCGACGACAAGGGCTACGCCAAGACCGTCAAGGTCACGGGAGTGTTCTTCACCGGCAACGACGACGTCACCTACGACGTGAGGCTCTCCGCCTACGACCAAGGCGTCAAGATCACCGCTCCCGCGGCGTGAGCAGCTCGGCGCCGTGACCAGCGAGAGTCCGGGGCCGGCTCGGTCTGCGGGCCCGGGACCAAGCCAAGCGGCGAGGCTGCTGCTCGGGCTTGCCGCGGTTGCGGTCGCCTTCGCTGCCGCGGACACCTACGTGGTGGTGCTGTCGCTGCCCGACATGATGGGCTCGGTCGGGCTCAGCGTCGATGAGCTCCAGCGCGCCGCCCCGATCGTGAGCGGCTTCCTGCTCGGCTACGTCGCGATGCTCCCCCTCATCGGCCGGATCGCCGATCTCCGGGGCCGGACCCCGGTGCTGGTCGCCGCGCTCCTGGTGTTCGCCTTCGGGTCGCTGGTGACTGCGGCGGCGTACGACCTCGGAAGCCTGGTCGCGGGCCGCTTCCTGCAGGGTGTGGGCGGCGGTGGACTGGTCCCGGTCACGCTGGCCCTCGTCGCCGACCTCTACCCCGCCGACCGCCGCGGCATCCCGCTCGGCATCGTCGGAGCGGTCCAGGAGCTCGGCAGCGTGATCGGTCCGCTCTACGGCGCCGTGGTGCTCTCCTTCGGCACCTGGCGGGACATCTTCTGGATCAACCTCGCGGTCGGCCTGGTGCTCGCCGCCGCGGTCACCATGCTGACGCGGACCTCGCTGCCGTCCGGAGGGGCGGGTCGGATAGGACCCGCGGTCCTGGTCCTGGCGCCGGTTCGACTGGCTGGGGCTGGTCCTGCTGGCCCTCACCCTGGCGGCGATGCTGCTGGTGATGCGGCAGCCACGCCGCCTGGTCACCTCGGTCTCCCTGGGTGGCCCGTTCGTGCCGTTCTGGGGCGGAGGCTCGATCTGGTGGTCCCCGCTCGGCCTGGTCACGGTGGTGCTCGCGGGCGCTCTGCTGTCACGCGTGCTGCTGGCGAGGCACCCGCTGGTCGACCTGCCGGACTGGTGGCGCTCGGTCCGCGAGGCCGACCTGGTGGGTGCTGGACTGCTCTCGGTCGCGCTGGGAGGCATCATCCTGGCCTTCGCGACGGCGGATCCCGAGGTGCAGGTGCTCTCCCCCGCGGGGCCGTGGTACCTCGGGGTGGCAGCGGTCGCCGGCGTGGTCTTCATACGGCACAACCGGCGCTCATCGGCACCGCTCGTCCCGCACGGTGCCTTCGCCGAGCGCCCGGCCTGGGGCGCGATCCTGGTGAGCTTCTTCGTGGGCGCCGCCCTGATCGCGGCCCTCGTCGACATCCCGATCTTCGCCAGGATCACGATCGCCGAGGGTTCTCAGATCAAGGCCGCCCTGGTGCTGGTCGAGTTCCTCGTCGCACTCCCGATCGGCGCCCTCCTCGGCGGCGTGCTCACCCGGCGGGTGGCGGCCGGAGCGGTCGCGGCGGGCGGCATGGTGCTCGCAGCCATCGGCTTCTGGCTGATGGCCGGCTGGGGCTTCGAGTCGTTGCAGCACCTGTCCTCCTCGGCCGTCCTGGCGATGACCGGGCTGGGCTTCGGGCTGGCACTCGCCCCGGTCAACGCCGCGCTGCTTGCGAGCACCGACGACGCCGTGCACGGGGTCACCAGCGCTCTCCTCGTGGTCTCCCGCATGGTGGGCATGCTGGTCGGGATCTCCGCACTGACGACGATCGGGCTGCGCCGCTACTACGCCGTGCAGGTGGGCATCCCCTCGCCCAACACGGTCTGCGAGGACGGAAGGACCCGGTGCGCGGCGTACACCCGGATGATCGAGGCAGCCGGGATCGAGCAGCTGCAGGCGATCTTCATCGGGGCCGGCATCTGCGCCGTGGTCGCTGCCGTGGCCGCCCTGGTCACCTTCCGGGGCGCCCGCACGCGCGGCAGCGACGTTGCCAGGGTCGTGCACGCGTCCTGACCGCCGTCACCCGCTGCTCCTCGGCGCCGGGTGCCGCGTGGTCAATCTCACGACGCGGACCCGGCTGCAAGCGGCTAGGTTCGACGCTGTGACCTCAGCTGACTTCGACGACCTGATCGCGGCCAACCGGCGGTTCGCGGAGACCTTCGACCTCGCCGGCTTCGACGGCATCGCCCATGCGGGGATCGCCATCGTCACCTGCATGGACTCGCGGATCGACCCCCTCGGGATGCTCGGCCTGGTGCCCGGCGACGCCAAGATCTTCCGCAACCCCGGAGGCCGGGTGACACCCCAGGCACTCGAGGCTCTGGTCCTCGGCACTCACCTGCTGGACGTGCACCGGATCCTGGTGGTGCCGCACACGCGGTGCGCGATGACCCAGTCCACCCAGGAGGAGCTGCGTGCCCGCATCGGCAAGTCCGCGGGCCAGGACGCCACGTGGCAGCACTTCGGGGTGGTCGAGGACCAGGAGGCGGCACTGCTCGAGGACGTGCGCAAGGTGCGCTCGCACCCGCTCATCCCCGACACCGTGGCCGTCGGTGGGTTCCTCTACGACGTCGACACCGGTCTGATGCGCGAGCTCGCCTGAGCGGCGCGCTTGTTCAGTGTCCGTCCGGCTGGTCCGGCGAGCACGGCCACTCCTCGAACGCTCGGCACCGCCCGTCTGGCTCCATGGAGAGCACCCACAGGTCGCGCCAGGGGGCCGACGGGCGGGCGTACTCGACCTCGGCTCGTACGACGGCCACCTCGCCGTCCACCGCGAGCACCGAGGTCGCCAGCGTGAACTGCTCATCGGGCCCGGCCCGCTCGGCCTCCCAGAGGCGCGCGATCTCGTCGAGACCTCGCACCGCCTCGCGCCAGGGAGACATCCGGTAGGTCGCGTCGTCGGTGAACAGCTGCCCCAGCGTCTCGGTGCCGGCGGTGCGCCAGGCCCGCTCGTAGTCCCTCACCCAGGCCTGCACGTCGTTCCGGTCCATGCAGCCATCCTGTCGAACCGTCCCCCGCTGCGTCACCCCCGCCCCGTTGGCGCGGCCGGCCACACTGGCTCGATGGACCTCGACCAGGCACGTGACTTCGTCCGCTCCCACCATCGCGCGGTCATGGCCACACGCAGCGCGAGCGGGATCCACCAGAGCCCGGTCCTGGTGGGCGTCGACGAGCAGGGTCGGCTGACCGTGAGCAGCCGGGAGACGGCGTACAAGACCAGGCACCTGCGGGCGGACCCGTGGGTGCAGCTGTGCGTGATCCCCGACGGCTTCTTCGGCGACTGGGTCTATGTCGAGGGCACGGCCGAGGTGGTCTCGCTGCCCGACGCGATGGAGCCGCTCGTGGACTACTACCGCGGCATCTCCGGCGAGCCCGACGACTGGGACGAGTACCGCGCTGGCATGGAGAACGAGCGTCGGGTGATCTTCCAGATCACGTGCACGAGGGCGGGCCCCGACCAAAGAGGCTGACGGGCGCCGCCCAGCTAGCGATCCGCCAGCTGCCAGAGCAGGTCTCGCTCGGCTTCGCCCAGCCCCGGCAACCGCAGCCCGAACTCGTTGCGAAGAATGGCTTCCCATTCCTCCGCCGACTCGATGTGACGCAACTCGCGCCCCGCGACGCCGGTCCAGATCAGCGTCCGTCCAACCATGGTCAAGACCCCGTCCTCCCGTCGTCGGTTGGCGCTCAGGTGCCGCAGCAGTGAGGTGGACTCGGGGTCATAGAGGTCGAAGTCGTAGGAGAACGTGAAGTCCGCGAGCTCCGCGGGGTCCTCCTCGATGTCCAGCAACCGCACACCGGCAAGGCGGCGTGCGTGGTGGAATATCCACCTCCCGGGCTCGGGCGACCTCTCCAGCCTGTAGGTGAAACCGCCGCCCTGGACGTAGTTGCCCTCGACTCGAGGGATCGGCTCCAGGGGGCCGTTGCCAAGACCGACGTCGCAGTGGTGGACGAGGCCGTCCAGCGTCACGGAGATCACGGGGTGGGCATCGATCCTGGGCCCGGGCGTGGTCTCGAAGCCCCGCTGGACCCGCGAACGGTGCAGCTTGGCGTCGTACCCGAGCTCGCGAAGCAGCCAGACGAACGCGGCGTTGAGGTGGACACAGGCACCGCCTTCGCCTTCCACCACCGCGCGGACGAGATCCATCTGGTCCAGCGCCGGCGCCCGACCTCGGTGCTTCCAGAACGTATCGTGGGCGAAGCGCAGCACATGTGCCCGCTGCAGCCGGATCAGTGCCTCTGCGCGCGGTGGTGCCGGCCGCTCGCCCAGCTCCGCCAGGTAGCGCTCGAGCAGGCTAGCGGGTTCAACGGCGGGCTGGGACAACAACGCCGTGGTCACGTGGCGCGGCGAGCGCTGACGCTCGTCGTCGTGCCTCACGACGACTTCTCGTATCGGGTCAGGACCGACTTGACCTGGGGACTCACATTAGGTGTTCTACCACCGCGAATACCCTTCTGCCCACTATTGTAGGACGTCACCTAGTCCGCCCCAAGTACCTGCTGGCTCTCCTTGGATCCGCAATTCAGGCGTCGATCGCGTCCGCGTCGACCTCGTAGGCGCCGGCGACGATGAAGTCCTTGCGCGGCGCCACGTCGGAGCCCATCAGCAGCTCGAAGACCTCGGCTGCCTGGACGGCGTCGTCGGCGGTGATCCGGCGCAGGGTGCGCTGGCGCGGATCCATCGTCGTCTCGGCGAGCTGGTCGGCGTCCATCTCGCCCAACCCCTTGTAGCGCTGCACGGGGTCCTTCCAGCGCACACCCTTCTTGGTCAGCTCCGCGAGCTTGCGCTGCAGCTCGGGGTCGGAGTAGGTGTAGACGTACTTCGCCATCCCCTTCTTGGGGTTGGTCAGCTCGATCCGGTGGAGCGGCGGAACTGCGGTGAACAGCCGGCCGGAGGTGACCAGGTCGGGCATGTACTTGAAGAACAGCGTGGCAAGCAGGCACCGGATGTGGGCACCGTCGGAGTCGGCGTCGGCCATGAAGATGATCCGGCCGTAGCGGGCCTGCTCGACGTCGAAGGTGCGACCCGATCCCGCGCCGACGACCTGGATGATCGAGGCACACTCGGCGTTCTTGAGCATGTCCGCGACCGTGGCCTTCTGGACGTTCAGGATCTTGCCGCGGATGGGCAGCAGCGCCTGGAACTCCGAGTCGCGGGCGAGCTTGGCGGTGCCCAGGGCGGAGTCGCCCTCGACGATGAACAGCTCGGACCGGTCGACGTCGGTGGAGCGGCAGTCCGCGAGCTTGGCCGGGAGCGCCGACGACTCGAGGGCGTTCTTGCGGCGCTGGGTGTCGCGGTGCTGGCGGGCGGCCAGACGCGTCTTCGCCGCGCCGGCCACCTTGTCCATGACCAGCTTGGCCTGGGCCTTCTCCGTGCGCTTGGTCGAGGTGAGGAAGCTCTTCAGCTCGGCCGCCACCACCTTGCGTACGACGGCCCGCGCGGCCGGGGTGCCGAGGACCTCCTTGGTCTGACCCTCGAACTGGGGCTCGGCCAGGCGCACGGCCACCACCGCGGTCAGGCCCTCGAGCACGTCGTCCTTGACGACGTCGGTGTCGTTGGCCTTGAGGACGCGCGCCCCCCGCATCACGTCGTTGAACGTCTTGGTCATGGCCGCCTCGAAGCCGGCGACGTGGGTGCCGCCCTTCGGCGTCGAGATCACGTTCACGAACGACCGCACCTCGGTCTCGTAGCCCGTCCCCCAGCGCAGCGCCACGTCGACGCCGAGCTCGCGCTCGACGTCCTGCGGGGTCATGTGGCCCTTGTCGTCGAGCAGCGGAACCGTCTCGGTGAACACGTCCGACCCCTGGAGGCGGAGCACCTCGGTCACCGGTTCGTCGTGGCTGAGGAACTCGCAGAACTCGGCAAGCCCCCCGTCGTGACGGAAGGACTCGGTGACCGGCTCACCCCCGCGCAGGTCGGTGAGCGTGAGCTCGAGACCTGGGACGATGAACGAGGTCTGGCGGGCGCGGGTGACCAGCTCGTCCCAGGTGAAGGTGGCGTCCCGGGTGAAGATCTGCCGATCGGGCCAGAACCGGATCCGGGTTCCGGTCACCCCCTTCCTGACCCGGCTGCCCTTGTGCAGACCCGACTGCGGCACGAAGCCGGCCGACGGGCCGTCACCGGTGAACACTCCCGGCGCACCCCGCTGGAACGACATCGCCTGGGTGGCCGGTGAGCGGTCGACCTCGACGTCGAGCCGCGCCGACAACGCGTTGACCACCGACGATCCGACGCCGTGCAGACCCCCCGTGGCGGCGTAGGACCCACCGCCGAACTTGCCGCCGGCGTGCAGCTTGGTGAAGACCACCTCGACGCCCGAGAGGCCGGTCTTCGGCTCCTTGTCGACCGGGATCCCGCGACCGTCGTCATGGACCTCCGCCGACCCGTCGGGGTGCAGCAGCACCTCGACCTTGGCGCAGTGTCCGGCCAGGGCCTCGTCGACCGCGTTGTCGATGATCTCCCACAGGCAGTGCATCAGCCCGCGGGTGTCGGTGGAGCCGATGTACATGCCCGGCCGCTTGCGTACCGCCTCGAGGCCCTCGAGGACGAGAAGGTGCTGGGCGTTGTAGGTGTTGTCGATGACTGTGACCCCTCGTGCGGACCTCTGGGTGGACTGACGGCCGGATCCCGTGTGCCGAATCTACCGACCGTTGCTCCGCCGCCCACGGGCGACGCGCCACCAATCCGGGGCACGCCGAGCGACGAATCAACATTGCCGGGCTTGTCCGGTGTGCTGAACTAGCAGGACGGGTACAACACTGAAGATGACAAGTTGGTCGGTTTTGCTGCTTTCGAGCCATCGGGGCCGCAGACTCGACACATGCGTGTGATCGGCTCCACCGGATCTCACGGGTGCAGGGTGGTCAGCAGGGAAGTATCCAGCATGGTTGACTGTTGTGACTGACGAAGACGATCCGAAAGTGGTCCACCACCACTGCTCGGTCGCCGAGGAAGTCATCCAAATGAGAGTGAGGCCAGACGTGACTACTGCGACAGCCCCCAGCGCCGCGCCGCTCACTGCGGTCGACCGGTGCGACCGATGCGGTGCCCAGGCCTACCTCCGCGTACAGCTCAAGAGCGGCGGCGAGCTGCTCTTCTGCGCCCACCACGCGCGCGAGCACAGCGACAAGCTCCGCGAGGTCGCCGAGCACGTCCAGGACGAGACCGGCAGGCTCGCCGACACCAACTCCTCCGGCACCGCCTGAGGCCCCTACCCAGACCTGAATCGAGACCCCGGCCCCTGGTGGGCCGGGGTCTCGCCCATCTGGAGCGGGAGGTGGACCGATGACGCTCACCGAGGTGCTGCTCGCCCTGGTGATCGCAGTGGGGCTGGTGGGCGTGGTCCTGCCCGTGCTCCCGGGCTCCCTGCTGGTCCTCCTCGCGATCCTCGCGTGGTCCTGGCAGCTGGGGACCACTGCCGGGTGGGTGGTCCTCGCTCTCGCGACGGGCTTCGTCGCAGTGGGGGCCCTCGTGAAGTACGTCGTGCCCGGGCGACGGCTCAAGGACAACGGCATCCCCACCTCGACGTTGCTCCTCGGCGGCGTCCTGGGCGTCGTCGGGTTCTTCGTGATCCCCGTCGTCGGCCTCCCGGTGGGCTTCGTGCTCGGTGTCTACCTCGCCGAGCTGCGTCGGGTCGGCAGCGAGGCGGCGTGGCCGGCGACGAAGCACACTCTCAAGGCGGTCGGGCTCTCCATCGTGATCGAGCTCGCGGCGGCGCTGCTGGCCGCGCTCACCTGGACGGTGGGGGTCGTCGTCACCTGATGGCCATCCTTCTCGCCCTCGGAGCGGCGGTCTCCTACGGCATCTCCGACTTCGTGGCCGGGGTCGCGTCACGGCGTACGTCGGCCTGGCCCGTCGCCGTGCTGAGTGCGAGCACCGGTGCACTGGCGGCGTTGGTGCTGACCTTCTGGGTGCCGGGCGAGCCCGGGACCGCGGACCTGCTGTGGGGGGCGCTCGCCGGCATCGGGAGTGGTACGGGCGCCTCCTTCCTCTACCGGGGACTGGCGCTCGGCCGGATGGGTGTGGTCGGTCCGGTTTCCGCGGTCGGAGCCGCTGGTCTGCCGGTGCTCGTGGGCCTGCTCGGCGGTGAACGGCCGACCCTCCTGGTCTGGACCGGCATCACGCTGGCGCTGCCCGCGATCTGGCTGGTGGCGAGGGAACCACGTGCGGGCGGGGCGTCGGCAGGAGTGGCGGACGGTCTGGTCGACGGTCTGCTCGCCGGGGCCGGCTTCGGGTTGCTGTTCGCAGCGCTGGGCCAGGTGCCCGAGGACGCCGGCTACGGCCCGGTCCTGCTCAGCCAGCTCGTGGGCGTGGGCGCCGTCATCGGCCTGGCCACCGCGATGCGCCAGGCCTGGGTGCCTCGACATCGCAGCCAGGTGGTCGGGGGTGTCGGCTCAGGCATCCTCTCGGTGGCCGCGGTCACCGGCTTCCTGCTGGCCACCCAGCAGGGGCTGCTCGCTGTCTCGGCCGTGCTCGCCTCGCTCTACCCCGCCGTGACCGTGCTCCTGGCCAGGGCACTGCTCCGCGAACACATCCATCGGGTGCAAGGGGCTGGCCTCGCGCTCTGCGCTGTCAGCGTGGTGTGCGTGGCGCTCGGCTGAGCACCGCGACTGACTCGCACCGCCCGGGAGCTCAGACCGGCACGGACAACGACAGCGCGAAGTCTCCGTCCGGATCGGTCCACCACCGGGTCATGCGCAGCCCGGCTGCGCCGAGCTGGGCCTCGAGGGTGTCGCGCCGGAACTTGGCGGAGATCTCGGTGCGGATCTCCTCGCCGCGGTCGAGATCGAGGTCGAGCTCGAGCGACTCCACCCGCACACGCTGGTTGGTGAGCGACTCCAGGCGCATCTCGATCCACTCACTCCCAGCGTCCCACACCGCCCGGTGCCCGAACAGGTCCGCGTCGAAGTCGGCGCCGAGCTCGCGGTTGAGCACCGAGAGGACGTTCTTGTTGAACGCCGCGGTCACGCCCTGGCTGTCGTCGTACGCCGCGACCAGCCGGGCCGTGTCCTTGACCAGGTCCGTGCCGAGCAGGAACGCGTCACCGGGGCGAAGACCGAGTCGCACCTCCGCGAGGAAGGCAGCTCGCTGGCCGGGATCGAGGTTGCCGATCGTCGAGCCGAGGAAGGCGATCAGCCGCGGCGGTTCGTCCGGGATCCTGCCGAGATGGCGCTCGAAGTCCCCCACGACCGGCTGGACGAGGAGGTCGGGGAACTCCGCGCACACGGCCCGGCTCGCCTCCTCCAGCACGGCAGGGTCGACGTCGAACGGCACGAACCGGCGCAGGGTCGCGCTCCGCGTCAGCGCCCGGAGGAGCAGCCGGGTCTTCTCCGACGTCCCGCTGCCGAGCTCGACCAGCGTCTCCGCCCCACTGACGCGCGCGATCTCGTCGGCCCGTGCCGCGAGGATCGCTCGCTCGGCGCGCGTCGGGTAGTACTCCGGCAGCCTCGTGATCTGGTCGAACAGCTGGCTCCCGCGGGCGTCGTAGAAGTACTTCGGCGGCAGGGTGCGGGGTCGCCCGGACAACCCGTCACGGACGTCGGTGGCCATCTGGGCGGCCAGCCCGCTCGGGTCCAGGTGTACGACGGGGGCGACGGTCGGCATGCTCAGTCCTCCAGAGCGGTCACGGCGACCCCGGATGAGGTCACCTCCAGCAGATGACGGTCAGCTACATCGACCCAGCGCTCGTCGTCGTCGTAGGGCTCGCTGGCCACGACGACGCCTGCTGCGTCGACGAGATAGCTCAAGGAGTCACCCCACGTGGTCGCGAGGAGGCAGCTGCCGTCGGTGAGCAACAGGCTGAGCCGAGCGGTCGGGTCCAGCCGAGCGACGTCGGTCACCGTCTCCGCCAGGCTGTCGGGTCCGTGAGCGGCCAGCTGGGCGAACACGTGGGCGGCCAGGACGGCCGAGTCGCAGACGGACTCGGCCTCGGCGTAGGCCGGAAGGACCGCGCGCTCGACGCGGCCGTTGTGGGAGAGCAGCCACCGCCCGTCGGTGAACGGCGCCGACGCACTCTCGTCGGTGGGCATGCCTGCGGTGGCCGACCGCACGGCCGCGAGCACGCAACCCGAGCGCAGCACCGGGGCGACCGAGGCGAAGGACGTGTCGCTCCACAGCGGGCGTGCGGAGCGCCACCGCACGGGTTCGGACGGCTCCGGGAGGATGAGTCCCATCCCCCAGCCGTCAGCGTTCATCAGGCCGTGCGACTGCCGACGCGGCTGGTAGCTCTGCCGCAACAGCCCCAGCTCGGGGTCGAGGACGAGGGAGGCGACGCTGCGTGGCTCCCCGAGCCAGGCCACGTGCCTACACAACGTCCCAGGCCAATCGCAGTCCGCTGAAGATCTGGCGCCGGACGGGCAGGTCCCAGTTCCGGAACGAGGGGCGGATCGCCGTGGCCCCGACGGCCCAGGAGCCGCCGCGGAGCACCCGGTAGTCGCCCCCGAAGAACGGTGCGCTGTAGTCGGCGTAGAGCATCGGCTCGAAGCCTGCCCAGGGCTTGAAGCCCGAGGAGGTCCACTCCCACACGTCGCCGATCATCTGCTCGGCGCCGTAGGCAGACGCTCCCTCCGGATACGCGCCGACCGGCGCCGGGCGCAGCGCTGCCCCACCGAGGTTGGCCAAGGACTCGCTCCAGTCGTGGTCACCCCACGGCCAGCGACGCCTCCGCCTCTCCCCCGGGTCCCAGACGCAGGCCTTCTCCCACTCCTGCTCTGTCGGCAGTCGCGCCCCGGCCCAGGCCGCATAGGCCTCGGCCTCGAAGAAGCTGACGTGCTGCACCGGCTCGTCGGCGGGGATCTCCTCGTCGTGCCCGAACCTGCGGCGGGAGCCCTCGGCGGACCAGAACAGTGGGCCCTCCAGCTCCGCGTGCAGGCGGTGCTGCCATCCTCGCCGGGACCACCAGCGCGGCTCGCGGTAGCCCCCCGCGTCGATGAAGGCCTGCCACTCGCCGTTGCTGACCGGGGTCCGCGCGATCCGGAAGGCAGCGAGGTCGACGGTGTGCGCAGGACGTTCGTTGTCGAGCGACCAGGGCTCGTCCTCGGGGTCCACGCCGAGCGTGAACGGCCCCGCGGGCACGAGCAGGGAGTCCGCAGCGACCACCCGGCCAGGAGGCAGCGGCGTCCCCGCTCCGAGCAGCGGTGCTCCGTGCCGCAGCTGGTGGGTGGCCAGCATCGTCTCGACGTGCTGCTGCTCGTGCTGCTCCACCATCGCGTAGGGGAAGAGCTGCCCCGGCACCGAGGCGTCGACCTTCCCGAGGCCGTCGAGGACCCGACCACGCACGTCGGAGAGGAATCCGCGCGCCTCGCTGGGTGAGAGCAACGGCAGGTTCACGCGGGTGGCTCGCGGGTGCTCGAAGGCGTCGTACAAGCGCTCGATCCGGCAGGACAGCACGCCCTGCGTCGCGGCGTTGCCACCACGCAGCAGCCAGAGGTCCTCCTGCTGACCGACGTGCGCGAGGTCCCAGACGAGCGGGCTCATCAGCGGGTTGTGCTGCGAGGTCAGCTCGACGTCGTCGACATCGGTGAGCTCCAGGGTTCGTCGGCGCGAGGTCTCCAGACCGCGCGCGAGCTGCTCATGCATGCGCCTCCTCCTCCAGTACGCCGAGGGCGCTGGTCTGCTCGACACGACGACGGAGCTCGCCGCTGGGGGTCCGCCCGGAGGCGATCAGCTCGGCGAAGTCCTCCATCTCCGGGCGCAGGCCCTCAGGACACCGCCGCGCGGCGATCTCGACGCAGCCGCGCACGGCCCGGTGGACCGCGGGGTCGTGGATGCCCTCACGGGCAGCGGAGGCCCACACGTGCGCAACAGGGGCGCACACCTCGGCCGCAGCTCCGGCTGCGACCGGGTCGTCGATCAGCGTGACCGCGAGGGCGGCGACGGCGGGCCACCATCGGTCCGGCATCGCGTCCAGGCAGCGGATCTCCACGTAGCCGCGCGGGCGCACCGGCGGGAACAGCGTGGTCAGGTGGTAGTCGAGGTCATCCGTCGTGGGCGCCCGACCGAGCGACCTCTCTCCGCGCAACCAGTCGGCGAAGGACACCCGGCTGGTCACGGCCCGCACCTCGTCACCGTCGCGGACGAGCATCACCGGAGCGTTCAGCGCGTAGTCGGCCCAGGCCGCGGCCGGCTCCCCCCACGGCACCGGGTCGCTGCGGCCGCGGTCGATCCCCTGCCAGGTGCCCTGACGCATCGAGTGCCAGCCGGAGGTGCGGCCACCGAGGTAGGGCGAGGTGGAGGAGGCTGCGACCAACATGGGCACCATCGACCGGATCAGCGCCAACCGGTCCTGCCAGCCGGACTCGGGGCCGGCATCGAGGTTCACCTGCAGGGCCGCGGTCGCCGACATCATCTCCTTGCCCGAGCCCGCACACCCCAGGGCGTCGAAATGCTCCTCCATGGCGAGGTAGCGCGGGTGGGGGTTGATCCGCTCCACCGGTCGCGCCAGGTCTGCGCCGAGGGGGGCGGCCCCGAAGCCGGACGCCCGCAGCTGCCTGCGCAGGACCTCGCGGTCGGCGCGTAGGGCCCGTACGGCCTCGACGACGTCGTCCGCGGGAGGGGTGGACAGCTCGATCTGTCCCCCGGGCTCCAGCGTGACCAGGCTTCCCGAGGGCAACGGCCCGACCCCCAGCGCGAGCTCACGAGCCTGCGCCCATCCAGGACGCCGCGCTGGCTCGCCGAGGTCGACGAGGTGGAACTCCAGCTCCAGCCCCACCCGACCGCCCGGGTTCGGAGTCAGCGCCGCCTCGGAGATGTGCTGGCGAGCACTCTCGACAGGTTCGCCGCTCGCCTCGAATGGGTCGTCGCGATCGTGGGCCACGTCCAGTGCGAACGTGTCCGCGACAAGCTTTCGAGCGGTCATCCACCCCTCCAGGTCCGGACCGGTCGCTGACGGCGACCGCGGGTCGGTGCGGGGCGACCACCGAATTCGGGCCGTCCTCGTGTGCTGCTCGGCCAGTCTGACAAACGGCACCTACCAGACCAACCCCAAGGGAGACCGGTGCTGCCCCGGTGCACCGTCAGTACGCCGTCAGCAGGCCGTCAAGGCGCCGCAGACGCGTTCCAGGTCATCAGCAGTCAGATCCACGTGGGGGCTCAACCGCAGCCAGGGCTCCACGGCTGCCACGTCCCCCGGGGCCCGCCACGGAAGGCAGAGACTGGTCAGGATGGCGTGCTCCTCGAGCAGACGCATCCTCGTCCGCTCGACGTCCTGCCCACGCGTCGCCCGCACCGCCGTCGTCGCGCCGGCCGGCGCGTCGGGACGCACGACCTCCCACCCCTCGATGGTGGACACAGCCTCGCGGGTCAGCCGGCCCACCTCCACCAGGCGCTCCGCGATCTGGTCCTGGCCGAGGGCAAGGTGCTCGAGCACGGCCACCCCCAGCCCCACCCGGCCGGCCACGTGCGCCTCCTCGGACTCGAGGTTCCTCACCGTGGGGCGGTCGGGGTGCTTGGCCGGACGGCGTACGCGCAGGAGGGTGCGGTGCGTCTCCGCGACCGCGAGCATCCCCACGCCGCGCGGACCGCCGAGCCACTTGCGGCTGGTGGCGAGGCTCGCATCTGCAGCAGCCACGGGAAGGTGGCCCAGGGTCTGGGCCGCGTCGATCCACACCGGGACGCCTGCCGCGCGGCCGAGCGCGACCACCGCCTGCGCCGGCTGCACGAGCCCGCGGTGCGCCGCGACCTGGTCCAGGAGCAGCAGATCCGGCGGATCGAGCCGCAGCCTCGTCTCGAGGTCGTCGAGGTCGAGAACGCCGTCACCATCGACCGCCAAGCCGTCGATCCTCAGACCCCGGTGTCGCAGGATCTCCAGGTTGGGTCCCCACTCCGCCGCGGCGACGCCCACGCGGGCACCCGGCACCAGCGGCCACGCGTCCACGAGCACCTCGAGGGCGACAGCTCCGCTCTCGACGAAGGCAACCCCCTCGGCGTCCGTGCCCAACAGGCCCGCGACGTTGTGCCGGAGGTCCGTCAGGCGTTCCTGCGCCTCGGCCTCGGCGACGTAGCCTCCCACCTCGGCCTCCCACCGGGCATGGTGTGCCACCGCCTCCAGGGTGGCGACCGACGGTCGCCCGACAGCGGCGGTGTCGAGGTGGAGCAGCTCCGTGGACGGTCGTGCAGCGGCCCACCGGGACCAGTCGGGAACGCTCACGCGGACAACCTCCCACACGCCCGGTCGGGGCGGTGGGTCAGACGACTAGCCCAGTGGGTACCCGGCAGGTTTGCACTCGGGCAGGTGGGATACAGGGACGGCGCTCTCTCCCAGGAGCAGACCACCCGCGAACCCCATCATGCATCGGGCCCGCGGGTGGTTCTTTGTGGCGTCAGCGCAGGCAGAGGCTGAAGGGGTGACCCGCGGGGTCCGCGTAGACCCGGTAGCTCCGGTCGTATCCCGGCGCCGGCTCGTCGACCGGGTCGAGCGGCAACGCCCCCCGACCCGTCACCAGGGCGTGCGAGGAGGCGAACTCCTCGACCTCGAAGTCGAGACGGACGTACTCCGGATGACCGTCTGGCCACCTCGGGTACTCGTAGTCGGCCACACCGCGGAAGCTCAGCAGCTGACCGCGCACCCGGAGCTCGGCCGATCTCGTGCCCGACGAGCCCACCTTGCCGCCGACGAGACTTCGGTAGAACTCGGCCAGGGACGCAGGATCCGAGCAGTCCAGCACCACGCTGCCGAGCCGGATGTGCTTCGGACCGAGACCGTGCCGGCTGCGCCAGCCGGGACCGGCAAGTCCTACCGTCTTCCGTCGCCCCACCAGTCGGGCGACCAGACTCGCCGTCTGGCGCCGCCTCCCTGCACGACTGTCCTTCACGGCTTGACGCTTGGCTGCGGATGCGAGGCGATCCCGCTGCAGCTCTCGCGCGAGCGCTATGTCGATTCCTGTTTGCATGTCGATCGTCCCCACTGCCGACCCCCGACCGCTCCACGGTTGCCCTGTCTCCGTTCCGAGGGCAATAGCCCGTCCGGACGAGCCCGACTGAGCCATTGACACCAGAGCGATCGACGAGGCGATGTCTGCGTCCGTCGAGACCCGATCTGCGACCCGAGCTGACTCCACGACGAGGGTCCGGACGCCCGGGGCGACTCGCGGGTCTCGCGCCCTCTCGTCAGCGCAGACAGAGGCTGAACGGGTGACCTGCGGGGTCCGCGTAGACGCGGTAGGGACGGTCGTACCCGGGTGCGGGAGCCTCCACAGGGTCGAGCGGGACTGCCCCCATCGAGGTCACCAAGGTGTGGGAGGCGGCGAACTCGCGCACCGCCAGGTCTAGACGGACGTACTCCGGATGGCTGTCCGGCCACTTCGGATACTCGTAGTCGGCCACACCGCGGAAGCTCAGCAGCTGACCGTGCACCCGCAGCTCGGCGGTGCCCGCGCCGAGCGCCCCGACCTTGCCGCCGAGAAGCCCCCGGTAGAACTCTGCCAGCGAAGCAGGATCCGAGCAGTCCAGCACCACGCTGCCGAGCCGGATCGGCTTCGGACCGAGGCGGTGCTGGCTGCGCCAGCCCGCACGGGCCGCTCGGAGCGACTCCCGCCGCGCGAGCAGGCGGACGACGAGCCTCGCCTCGTGGCGGCGTCGCTCGACGCGTCTGGTCTCGATGCCCTGCCTCTGATCGGCGAACTGCATGCGTTCCCGGTGCATCTGCGTCGCGAGAGCCACGTCGGACATCGTTTGCACGTTGGTCGCCCCACTCCCGGTATCCCCGACCTCCCCCACCCTGCTCCCGTCCCCGGTCCGGGGCAATGGCTCACCTGGGCGAGCCCAGGCGGGGCATTGACAGCTGAGGTGGCCACAGGAGCGGTCGGGGCCGCGGAGCGGAACCCCCACCACGGGTGCATCCGGAGGCGCTCGATCGACGGCCCCTCCGAAGGCTCTCGCAGGGCAGATTCGGCGTAGCGTGGATGCAGGCAACGACTCCAAGGAGGAGATCGTCATGTTCACACATCTGCGTCAACCCGGAGGAACGCTGGGCCGGCTCAGCCTCGCAGCGGCCCTCTTCCTCGGGATCATCGGTGTGCTGGGTTGCGTGACCCTGCTGTTCGCGGCGGTCGTCGGCAACGAGTGGTGGTCGGACACCCGCTCCGAGCAGATCTTCGGCGCGGTCTTCTTCGCGCTCACGGCCCTCGGGGCCGTCGGCTTCGAGATGATGGACCGACAGCCCGTCGCCGGCGCGACGCTCGCGGTCATCGGCAGCCTGGCGCTCGGGACGATCCTGGTCTGGACCCTGTTCGTCCCGGTACTCGCGCTGGGTTGCCTGGTCGTCGCCGTGATGCGCACGCGCGAGCTGATGCACCCGACGGCCCACCCGCACGCGCCCGCCTAGGGAGTGCAGCCCGCCCAGGCGGCCGTCCGTGGCGCCCGCCCGCGAGCGGACGCCTCGGTCCAGCGCGTGCACCGGTCGGGGACAGGTATCAGCTTCCGTTCCACACGGGAGCACGTTTCTCGGCGAAGGCTGCAGGCCCCTCGCCGGCATCCCGCGATGCGCCCACCCGCGTGTACCAGCCGAGTTCCCCAGCGTGCTGCGCCCGGGTGGCCTGTGCCGGTGTCAGCACCTCTACCGCGGCGGCCAAGGGCTTCAGTGCCCGCACCGACAGCGGCGCGGACCTGAGCAGCTGGGCCGCGAGCGCGTGCGCCACGTCCATCACCTGGTCAGCCGGCACGACGCGATTTGCTAGCCCGAGCGCGTGAGCACGGGCCGCATCGAGACGCGCACCTCCGTAGAGCAGTTCCATGGACACGTTGCGCGGCAGCCGAGTGAGCAGCCGGCACAGCGTCGACGCGTCCGGAAGAGTGCCGATCGCTGCCTCGGGCAGGAAGAACTCGACATGTTCCGCGGCGACCACCAGGTCGCACGCGAGTACGAGCTCGAACCCTCCCCCGGCGCACAGCCCGTTGACTGCTGCGATCACAGGCTTTTCGAGCTGGTCGTTCTCGAGCAGGCCACCGAAGCCGCCGGGCCCGTACTGGTGGAACCCGCCGTCTGCCGCAGCCTCCTTCAGGTCGGCCCCGACACAGAAGAAGCGCCCGCCGGCACCTGAGAGGATGGCGACACGCAGAGTCTCGTCTCTGTCGAAGGCGCGGAACACGGCTGCGAGCCGGTCGCTGGTTGCGACGTCGATCGCGTTGGCCGGCGGCCGTTCGAGCACGATCTCGAGCACGGCGCCGGTGCGGCGCACATGCACCGTCGAGCTGTCCAGGTCCTCGACGCGCGGCTCGCTGACCAGCTGGTGGCTCCGCAGGAGCGCGGAACGATGGGTCTTGCCAGTGGAGGTCACCGGAATCGCCTCGGTGAAGATGACCTCGCGAGGCCTGTAGTGGGGTCCGAGTCGGCGCCTGACCAGCGCCCGGAGCTCGTCGACAAGCGTCGGCGACGGGGTCACGTCGGGCAGCAGCTGCACGAAGGCGATCACAGCCTGCCCGCTGGCGGGGTCCGGGACGCCGACGACACCGACCTCGACTACGTGGGGATGTGAGCGGATCTGATCTTCGATCTCGTCCGGTCCGACCCGCAGGCCGTTCACCAGGATCAGGTGGTCGAATCTTCCGTGGTAGTACAGGAATCCGTCTGCGTCGAGGGTGCCGGTGTCGCCGGTGAGGAACCATCCGTCGCGGATCTGAGCGGCGGTGCGCTGCGGCTGGTTCCAGTAGCCGAGCATGGTGATCGGATCGTCGGCCCAGACCGCGATCTCACCCCGGACGCCAGCTGGGACCTCGAGGCCTTGTCGGTCGAGAATGGCGATGAGCCGGCCCGGGTTGACACGACCGACCGATCCGGGCGGTGTGCGGTACAGCGACGAGCAACCGGTCGCGGTCTGGTTGCTCTCAGTGAGTCCGAACTCGTCATTGACCGGGGCGCGGAAGGCGCGCCAGGACCAATCGAGCACCTCCGGTGGCATGGCCTCGCCGCCGGTCATGATGGCGCGCACGACCCGCAGGTCGGTGTCGGGAGGAGGCGGCTCCTTCCACATCCGGCGCAGTACCGACGTGGCCAGGTACGGGCACGTGATCCGGTGGCGGGCGATGAGGTCGTAGGCGCGGGTGGGACGGAAGCGTCCCGGCGAGGCGATCAGCGGATAGCCGAAGAACAGCGTGGTCAGCACGACGTCGCCCAGTGATCCGAGCCACGCCCAGTCCGTCGGCGTCCAGAACACGTCTCCAGGACGCGGACCCAGCTCGAAGCCCAGCTGAAAGCTGGGAGTGTGCGCGTGCGCGATCCGGTGCGCGTGCACCGCTCCCTTCGGGGCTCCGGTGCTGCCCGAGGTGTAGAAGATCAACGCCGGCTCGTCGGCCGCGGTGTCGACCACCTCCCAGTGTGGGGTCGCCTCCTCGAGGATGGTCTCGAATCGGAGCTCGAAGTCCGTGGCACCGCCACCCGCAATGACCACGTGCTCCACGCACGACGGCACTGAACCGGTGAGCTTGTCGGCATTGCGCCTATCGGTCAGCCAGATGCGCACACCGGCGTCGGCCATGCGCTCGGCGAGTGCTTCGCCGCCGTACATCCCCGACAGCGGCACGGCGACGAGGCCGAGTCTGAAGGCCGCGAGATAGCTCACCAGCGCCTCCCAGCCCTGCTCGAGCGTGACCGCCACCCGATCTCCCCGGACGACCCCGCGGTCAGCGAGGGCACCGGCCAGCCGGGCCGAGCGCTCCTCGAGCGCGCCATAAGTGACCGTCTCCTGGCGACCGTCCTCGTGATCGACGACCACCGCCGCCGTCTCCGGCGCACGGCGTGCGTGACGGGTGCACAGGTAGTCGACGAGGTTGAGTCGCTCGGGTATGTCCCAGCGGAACGATCCCAGGAGGGTTTCCCAGTCCGGGACGTCACTCGGAATCAGCATCGGCCCGGCTCCGTGTCGTCGTGATGATGCCGAATGCTAGCCCCGGAACACGAGGGATCGAGCGGTAGTCACATCATTCGTCACGAAGAGACGCGGCCACGGCAGCAAGGCGTGCCCCCACTGCCTCCAGTCGGCCTGCTCGCTGGGGACCTGGAAGTCCCTCGTGCGCGAGCGGACCAGGAGCGTCGCGCCTTTCCCACGTGCCGCCGCTCGGCATGAAACAGCCCTCTGGCGCGACGATTCCCTTCGCGTCAGAGGGCCAGTGGACGTCAGTCCAGGTAGTCGCGCAGGACCTGCGAACGGCTCGGGTGCCGCAGCTTCGACATGGTCTTGGACTCGATCTGCCGGATCCGCTCGCGGGTGACCCCGTAGACCTTGCCGATCTCGTCGAGGGTCTTCGGCTGGCCGTCGGTGAGTCCGAAGCGCATCGAGACCACGCCGGCCTCGCGCTCGGAGAGAGTGTCCAGCACCGCGTGCAGCTGCTCCTGGAGCAGCGTGAACGAGACGGCGTCGGCCGGGACGATCGCCTCGGAGTCCTCGATCAGGTCGCCGAACTCGGAGTCGCCGTCCTCGCCGAGAGGGGTGTGCAAGGAGATCGGCTCACGGCCGTACTTCTGCACCTCGATGACCTTCTCCGGGGTCATGTCGAGCTCCTTGGCGAGCTCCTCGGGCGTGGGCTCGCGACCGAGGTCCTGCAGCATCTGCCGCTGGACACGGGCGAGCTTGTTGATGACCTCGACCATGTGCACCGGGATACGGATCGTGCGCGCCTGGTCGGCCATCGCGCGGGTGATCGCCTGACGGATCCACCAGGTGGCGTAGGTGGAGAACTTGTAGCCCTTGGTGTAGTCGAACTTCTCGACCGCGCGGATCAGGCCGAGGTTGCCCTCCTGGATCAGGTCGAGGAAGAGCATGCCGCGACCGGTGTAGCGCTTGGCCAGGGAGACCACGAGCCGGAGGTTGGCCTCGAGCAGGTGGTTCTTGGCCCGTCGACCGTCCTCGGAGATCCACTGCAGCTCGTCGAGGATCTTGGGGGTGATCTTGCCGCCCTTGGACAGCTTCTCCTCCGAGAACAGCCCCGCCTCGATGCGCTTGGCGAGCTCGACCTCCATCTCGGCGTTGAGCAGAGGGACCTTGCCGATCTGCTTGAGGTAGTCCTTGACGGGGTCGGCAGTCGCGCCGGCGACCATGACCTGCTGCTCGGGCTCGTCGGTCTCGTCCGCGGCGGAGACGATGAAGGTGGCGTCCTTCTCGTCCTCCTTGATCGTCGGGTCG
Organism: uncultured Actinomycetota bacterium; assembly: GCA_963815825.1. Classification (GTDB taxonomy): domain Bacteria; phylum Actinomycetota; class Actinomycetes; order Propionibacteriales; family Nocardioidaceae; genus Marmoricola. The sequence goes on from CAWFII010000002.1 coordinate 54,450, forward strand.
TTCTTGACGTCCTTCTCGAACTGCTCGTCGGGGAGGTCGACGAGCAGCTTCTTGCCGTCGGGGCCGACGGCGGCTGCCTCGGACTGGATCTGCTCAGCGGTCTTCGCCGCCTGGGCGCCGGGAGCCTTCTTCGCCGCCGCCTTCCTGGCGGGTGCCTTCTTCGCTGCGGGTTGCGCGGTGGCCGGAGGGGAAGCGGACTTCTTGGCGGCCGCCTTCTTGGCGGTCGTGCTTGACGAACTCGAGGACACGAACTACCTCTCGATTGTCGTTCAGGAGATCTTCAGGGAGCATCGGGGGCGCGACGAGACCCGTACCTGTCAACCGCCGCACGCTCATTGTGTCACGGGAAGCAAGGAAGTCTTGCGTCGGTTCACCCTCGTGCTGCTGCCTTCTGCTCCTTCTTGAAGGCCCGCACCCTCTCCAGGGACGCGGCGTCCACCACGTCGGCGACCGAGCGGTAGCCCTCCCGGCTGTAGTCACCCACCACGACCTCCCACCCCTCGGGGCGTACGCCGACCTGCTTGGCCAGCAGGGCCACGAAGATCTGGGCCTTCTGCTTGCCGAAACCCGGCAGCGAGGTCATCCGGCGGAGGAGGTCCTGGGCGCTGGTCGCCTCGGTCCAGATCCGTTCCGCGTGGCCGCCGTACTCCTCGACCACGATCTTGGCCACGGCCTGGATCCGTTCAGCCATGGACCCGGGGAAGCGGTGCACCGCCGGCGGCTCGGAGCACAACGAGGCGAACTGCTCGGGCTCCGCGGCGGCGATCTCAGCCGGTTCGAGGGTCCCGAACCGGTCCAGCACCTTCGCAGGACCCGCGAACGCGCGCTCCATCGGGAACTGCTGGTCGAGAAGCATGCCGCAGAGCAGGGCGAACGGCGACTGGGTGAGGACCTGGTCGGCGTGCTCGTCGCCGGTGATGTGAATGGCCATCGGGCCATCATGCCAACCCCGCCCCGCCAGGCGACCGGTCCCGCCGCGCAGCGCGCTCCTCGCGACAGCCTGGCTCGCGCCCTGTGGATCGTCTGGCTGGTCGCCGGCCCAACGGGCAGGGTGGTCACCATGGACGCCAGACTCGCCTCCGCGATCCACGCCGAGCTGCGCCAGTTCGTGCTCGCAGCGGGCACGGGACGACTGCTGGCCACGATCTGTCATCTCGGGCACCCAGGAGGCGAGCGGGTGCACCTGGCCCACACGGTGACCGAGGACCACTCGCTGCGCGCCGATCTGCTCGAGCGGGCGATCGACGGCCTGCTCGAGACCGAAGGTGTCTGCGCGTGGCTGACCCGGGGAGGCGAGCTGGACCTCGCGGACGCCGACGCGGAGTGGTGCGCCGCGGCGCGCACGGCGTTCGCCCGCCACGGGCTGGCGCTGCCCGGGTTCTTCGTGCTCAACCGTCGTGGCTGGGTCGACCTTCTGAGCGGCGAGCGCCGCGAATGGTCGCGGGTCAGGGCTCTTCGACAGGCCCGCCAGGGCGAGGGAGCCTAGATCGGCCAGGTGTGCACCGGCTCGTTGGCATGCATCAGCTGCCGGTACTCCTGCAAGGTCAGTCGCAGCGCCTCGGCGCGGTCGACCCCGTCCTCCTCGTGGGCGCTCACCCTGGCGACGTACCAGGACGCGCCGTTGCGGTGCAGCACGCACCGCTGCTCGATGATCGAGAGCAGCCGGGAGGCCTCGTCGGACTCCACGCCCCACAGGTCCAGTCCCTGCTGCGCCATGGGCAGCAGTCGACGCAGCACGAGCTCAGTGGCATCGACCTCGCCGACGCCGGGCCAGTAGAGCCGCGAGTCGATGCCGTGCTGCGCCGCGACGTGGAAGTTCTCCTCGGCCGCGGAGAACGACATCCGGCTCCACAGCGGGCGGTCGTCCTCGGCGAGAGCCCGGGTGAGTCCGAAGTAGAACGCCGCGTTGGCCATCGTGTCGACGACGGTGGGGCCTGCGGCGAGCACGCGGTTCTCCACCCGCAGGTGCGGGACCTCGTCGACCACGTCGTAGACCGGACGGTTCCACCGGTAGATCGTGCCGTTGTGGAGCTTGAGCTCGGACAGGCTCGGAGTGCCCCCCGCCTCCAGCACCTCCAGCGGGTCCTCGTCGTCGGTGATGGGGAGCAGAGCCGGGAAGTAGCGGACGTTCTCCTCGAACAGGTCGAAGATCGAGGTGATCCAGCGCTCGCCGAACCACACCCGCGGTCGGACGCCCTGCTCCTTGAGCTCGTCACTGCGGGTGTCGGTCGCCTGCTCGAACAACGGGATGCGGGTTTCCTGCCACAGCTGGCGACCCAGCAGGTACGGCGAGTTCGCGCCGACGGCGAGCTGGACGCCGGCGATCACCTGGGAGGCGTTCCAGTAGGCCGCGAAGTTCTCCGGGCTCACCTGTGTGTGCAGCTGGGTGCTCGTGCACGCGGCCTCGGGCATGATCGACTCCGACGTCGTGCGCAGCCGCTCCACGCCCTGGATGTCGATCACCAGGTCCTCGCCGCGAGCCGCGAGGATCTGGTCGCTGAGCAGCTTGTAGCGAGGGTTGGGGCTGATCTTCGAGGGACTCAGGTGTCCGTCCTCGAGCGTGGGGAGGATCCCGATCATCACCATGTGCGCGTGCACCTCGTTGGACTTGCTCTCCGCCTGGTTCAGGCTGCTGCGCAGGTCGTCCTCGAAGCCCGAGACGCCGCGCGAGCCCAACCTCCGGGGCAGCACGTTGATCTCGAGGTTGAACTGGGCGAGCTCGGTCTGGAACAGGGGGTTGGCGATGGCCTCCAGCGCCTCGGCGCTCTTCAGCGCCGGATGGCCGTCGTCGTCGACGAGGTTGAACTCGATCTCCATGCCGGTCATCGGGTCGTCGATGTCGAACCTGGACTCGCGGAGCATCCGAGCGAAGACGTCGAGGCACCGGCGCACCTTCTCGCGGTGCCGGGTGCGGTCATTCCGGGTGAAATCCTGCAGGTCGACTTCTTCTCCCATGACGGCACCCTAGTGCCGCCCCGCTCCAGGTCACGAGGCTTGCTCGGGACGGGCTCGGTCCCGGTGGACGCGGGCGAAGACCGGCAGGTCACGCTCACGGACCGGCTCCCAGACTCCGGGGGGCACCGCACCGGTGAGCACCTCGGCAACGCAGTGCGCCATGGAGTAGTCCGGGTCGACCTCCAGGCAGCGGTCGATCGCGCACCAGGCGAGGGCGCCGTCACCGTGCTGCCAGGCCGCGAAGGCCAGGAGGCCGCAAGCTCCTGGCAGCAGGTCGCGCGGGCTGCGTCGGACCAGCTCTCGCCACACCTCGACCTGCTGGCCCGAGGTCGCCCTGGTGATCTCTGCCCACGCCACGTCCCGGGTCGGGACCAGCGAGGCCAGCACCAGCAGCCGCCCGGCGTCGCCGGCATCGAGGTTGCTCCCGTCGGCGACGCGCGTCCGGATGCGCCGTTGCAGCCACCGCCCCTCGCTCCGCAGCAGCTCGTGGACCGAGTCGCCACCCACCTGCGCTGCAGCCAGGAGATCGGCGAACCTGGTCGCCGACAGGGCCACCTCCACCGCGTCCTCCTCGTCGGTCCCCACCAGCGAGTCGGCCAGCTCCTCCCGGTCCCGGTGGACGACGTGCCCCTCGAAGACCCGCTGAGCGGTGAACGGGTGGGTCTCGATCTCGTACGGCGTGCCGGCGGAACCGTCCTCGGGCACCAGGTGCCACCGGCCGTCGTCGACGCGGAGCACCTCGATCACGTCGGCGCCGAGGTCGATCAGCCCACGCACGAGGAGCAGGCACTGGGCACGCGCTGCCTCGATGTCGTCGGTGTAGACCAGCACCGCCACCCGCCGTGCCTCGTTGACCCTGACCGCCCCGAGGAGAACCTCGGCCACCTCCTCCTGCTCCGGGCTCGCGACGGGCAGGTCCACCCGAGCATGGAACCCACCTCGTGGCGGTCCGAAGGTCAGCAGGACGACCGAGTCCCTGGGGTGGAAGCCGAGCACGGCCGGCACGACCGCGATCAGGTCGGCGGGACTGCGGGCCACGAACGTCGAGGGGCAGGGAGGCGGAGTGCTGCTGTCACGGGTCGTCATGGCCTCACCTTCGAGGCGACAGCCGGGCTCGCCCACAGATGGAGGTCCGCCTGTGCAGCCTTGCCACCATGCTCGGAGCTGTGGACGCGAACGGGCTGCCCGTCGTGTCCGGTCTGTCGGCGCACCGTGGCACGATCACGACGTGCGCTCCGAGCCGTCGATCCTCCATGTGGATCTGGACGCGTTCTTCGCCTCCGTCGAGCAGCGCGACAAGCCTTCACTCCGCGGAAAGCCGGTCGTCGTCGGCGGCGTCGGTGGTCGAGGCGTGGTGGCCACCGCCTCCTACGAGGCGCGGACCTTCGGTGTGCACTCGGCGATGTCCACGGCCGAGGCACGCAGACGGTGCCCCAATGCTGCCTTCCTCACGGGTCGCTTCCATGCCTACCGGGAGACCAGCCGCGCCGTCATGGAGGTGCTCCGCTCGGTCAGCCCTCTGGTGGAGCCGTTGTCGCTCGACGAAGCCTTCGTCGACCTCACGGGAGCTGGCCTGGAAGATCTCTCGGTGACCTCGGTCAGCGGGCTGGGCCGCGAGCTGAAGGAGTCCATCAGGGAGGTCACCGGAGGCATCGCCGGCTCCGTCGGCATCGGCACCTCCAAGCTGGTCGCCAAGATCGCCAGTGACCTGGACAAGCCGGACGGGCTGGTCGTCGTGGCACCGGGGATGGAGCAGGACCTCCTGCGACCGATGCAGGTGACCGTGATCCCGGGCGTCGGCCCGGCGACCGCGGAGCGTCTGCGTCGGCTCGGGGTGCACACCGTGGACGAGCTGGAACGCCTGACCGAGGACGAGCTGGTGCGGCTGCTCGGGCGCGCGCACGGCGCCGGCCTGTTCGCGCTGTGCCGGGCCCAGGACGACAGGTCCGTCGAGCCGGAGCGGGAGACCAAGTCGATCAGCGTCGAGGACACCTACGACACCGACCACGTCGACAAGCGGTTGCTCGAGGCCCTTCTGGACCGTCAGGCGGCCAAGGTCACCGAGCGGCTGCGCAAGGCGCGGATCTCCGGTCGCACCGTCTCGATCAAGGTCCGGCTGCACGACTTCTCGACCGTGAGCAGGTCCGCGACCCTGTCCGAGCCCTCCGACGACGGCCGCCAGATCGCGAGGGTGGCCCGGCGCCTGTTCGCCGAGCTGGACACCTCGGGCGGCGTACGTCTCCTCGGCGTGGGTGTCTCCGGACTCGCGGACTGGATCCAGGAGGACCTCTTCGCCGACGACGAGGAACCCGAGGACGTGCCGGACGAGGCCACCGAGGCGGCGATCGCTGCCGCCGGCCGCAACCGAGGCTGGTCACCGGGGATGGACGTCGTCCACGAGGCGCACGGTCGCGGATGGGTCTGGGGGTCCGGACGGGGAGTGGTCACGGTGCGCTTCGAGACAGCCGAGACCGGCCCCGGACGCGTGCTGAGCTTTCCCACCACCGACCCCGCACTCGCGCCGTTCAGGTCGCCCGACGAGGACTGACCTGCGCGTCGTCCGGAGGTCGCGGGGAGCGAGGTCCGAGACCCGCCGGTCGGCAGATCCCGTGCTGGTCTCGCAGTGCGTGCTGCCCGTGTGGGGCCTGTGTGGGGTGAGCGGCGCCGGGGTAATTGGGCGTGGGGTCCGCGGGAAGTATGAGTTTCCGCGGACCCCACTGGGTGGAACAGTCGTGATGCTCTGCCCCGAACCGGAGACTGCTGCCGGGCCCAGCCGCCTCATCACCTGGCGGTTCTGGTGGGTCTCCCCACCGGGCGGATCCGGAGCCTTCATCCGATTCCCCGACAACCCTTGCGGGCTGTGGTGAGAGATTTCTACGCGCCCGCACGCTCCAGCACAAGGCCCTTCCCAGCCCATTATCGAAATATCTCGCCTCGAGCGAGGTTCCCCACAGAACTCACCCCGCCCTCCACAGCTGCCAGGGGTTCTCCACACGGTTTCCACAGGGCACTGTGGACGACCGCGCCACCAGAAACTGCCCGCGCGAAGCAATCCGCGGGGACGGTCGGCGACGAAGCCCTGACTGAGAAGTGACTGAGAAGTCGCATCGAAGGCAACTCTGCGGGGTATCTGGTCGTCTGAAGAGGTGAGAAGCCACCCGGTGGCGCCTCCCAGCACAGGGCGGGAATCTCGTTTCACCGCAACGTGTTGGACCAAGTAGGACCAGCCCGATCGGTCCACCTGTAGGAAGGGAAGGCCGCCATGACCATCACCACTCGTAACGATCGGGAGATCGAGGGGCGCGACAGCGTCGGGCTGTACCTCGACGAGATCGCTCGCACGCCGTTGCTCGACGCCGAGACCGAGGTCGAGCTCTCCAAGACCATCGAAGCCGGCCTGTTCGCCGCAAGGCTTCTCGAGGAGGGGCGCGTGGGTCGCCGCAAGGGCGGCGCGCCCAAGTTCGCCACCGAGGCGGAGCTGGCCTGGATGGTCGAGGAAGGTGAGCGCGCGATGCAGCGCTTCATCAACGCCAACCTGCGGCTCGTCGTCTCCATCGCGCGCAAGTACGGTCGCAGCCAGATGCCGATGCTCGACCTGATCCAGGAGGGCAACACCGGGCTGATCCGTGCGGTCGAGAAGTTCGACTACGCCAAGGGCTACAAGTTCTCCACCTACGCGACCTGGTGGGTGCGGCAGGCGATCACCCGTGGCATCGCCCAGCAGGCCCGGGTGGTCCGCCTCCCCGTGCACGTGGTCGAGGAGCTCAACCAGGTCGGCTCTGCCCGTCGTACGCTCGAGCGCCAGCTGGGACGCGAGCCCGACCCCGAGGAGATCGCAGCCGAGCTGGACATGGACATCGAGCGCGTGCTCGACCTGATGGCCTGGGGCCGCGACCACGTCAGCCTGGACACGCCGGTGGACGAGGACGGTGACACCTCGCTCGGTGACCTGATCGCCCAGGAGAGCTCTCCTGGCCCCGACCTGACCGTCCTGGACACCGAGTCCCGCGACCGCCTCAACACCCTGGTCGGGCTGCTGGACGACCGGTCGGCCGACATCGTGCGCTCCCGCTACGGTCTGGTCGACGGCCGCCAGCACAAGCTGGCCGACATCGGCGCGCGGCACGGCATCTCTGCCGAGAGGGTGCGTCAGCTCGAGCGCGAGGCGATCGCCAAGCTGCGCCGGCTGGCCGATCCGGACCTGGCTGCCTGAGCCCCAGCCCAACCCACCCGCACCTCGGCGGCCGGAGACCCTCTCAGGCCTCCGGACCTGCCGAGACCACCTCTTCGAAGACCTCCGCAACCCGCCTGCGGAGGTCTTCGAGCGTCCCGGTGTTCGCGATCACGTGGGTGGCGATGGCTCGCCGGTCCTCGGGGTCGGCCTGCGCGCGGATCCGCGACTCGGCTTCCTGCACGCTCCAACCCCGGTCGCGCGTCATCCGCTCGACCTGGAGCTCGGGTGGCGCATCGACGACGATCACCGCGTCGAAGGTCCCGGCCCGACCGCTCTCCGCCAGCAACGGGATGTCGTGGACCACGACTGCCTCCGGTGGCGACTGCTGCTCGATCTCCACGATCCGCTCGTACACGAGCGGATGCACGATCGCCTCGAGCCGCTGGCGAGCCCCCGCGTCGTTGAACACCAGGCGCCCCATCGCCGGCCGGTCCAGCTCACCGTCGGCAGCGACCAGGTCGCTGCCGAACTCGGCCACAACGGCCTCCAGACCAGGGGTGCCCTTGCGCACGACCTCGCGTGCCAGCAGGTCGGCGTCGATGACCACGGCACCGAGGTCCGCGAGCATGGCCGAAACGGTGCTCTTGCCGGAGGCGATGCCTCCCGTCAGGCCTACGCGCGTCGTCATGCGGGAGATCATCCCAGCACGCTGGCGGCCAGGTTCAGGGGCCGGTGCCGGGGTCCGGCTCGGGCTGCTGGTCGTCGTCGCGGCGGAGCCTGCGCTGGAGCTTCTCGTGCTCCTCGCGCTCGCGCTCCCTCAGGCCCTCCCTGTAGGCGCGTCGCTGCTCCTCGGCGCGCTCACGGACGCGGCGCAGGAACGCCTCGTCGTCCTCGGGGCTCAGCGCAGCCGCCCGACCGGGCCGGTCGTACTCGGGGAACGAGGGCACCTCTCGCGCGTGCGCCGAGCTCCGTGCGATCCCCCGTGGCCGGCCGACCACGAGCCAGGCGACCGAGCCGGCGAGCGGGAAGAGCAGCACGACCAGCAGCCAGCCGAGCTTGGGCAGGTTACGGACCGCATCGTCGCGACTGCCGATGACCTCCACCAGGCAGTAGATCCAGAGCCCCATCACCATCAGGCCGAAGAGCAGCTCGAATCGAACCATGCGGTCATTCTGGACCAGGCGAGCCGTTTTGACGTCCCGTTGGCTGAGAGGATCCTCGGGTGGATGCATCCGGTCTGGACCTGTCGGGTCCTGTCGACGGACCGCAGACCCCGCTCCTTCCTCACAGGGGCATCCACTGATGGGATTCAGCAGGGCTGAGCTCGAGTCCTTCCGCGACGTGGAGGTGCCGGACCTCCTTCCCGAGAACCTTCGGCTCCTCTTCGTCGGGATCAACCCGGGCCTGTGGACCGCAGCGGTCCAGACCCACTTCGCCCATCCGGCGAACCGGTTCTACCCGGCGCTGCTCAGTGCCGGGGTGATCACGGCACCGATCAGCTCGGCGGCGGGGATGTCCGAGGAGGACCGGGAACGTTTCCGGGCCCGTGGCCTCGGCATCACCAACCTGGTCCCCCGCGCCACTGCCCGCGCATCCGAGCTCATCGCCGAAGAGCTGCGCCTGGGAGGCCTGCGGCTCCGCGAGCTCGTGCGTCAGCGGGAGCCACGGGTGGTCGCCGTCCTCGGAATCACTGCCTACCGCCAGGCCTACGGGAGACGAACCGCTGCGCTCGGACAGCAGGAGGAACGGTTCGAGGGGGCCGAGCTGTGGGTGCTGCCCAACCCGAGCGGACTCAACGCGCACGAGACGATCGCCTCGCTGGCTGCGGCGTACGCCGAACCCGCGCGCGCCGCCGGGGTGATCTGAGCCCTGGGGGTCGCGCTGGCGCTGCATGGGCATGCGAATGTGGCTGGAGTGACAGCGGGGGCGGACTTCAGTCCCAGCCGTGACATTCGCATGTTTGACGCGCGCCCGACGTCTGCGCCGTGCTCGTCTGCCCCCTCGACCGGCCGCCCCCGGGTGTCAGGGGCCAGTCAGACATGCAAATGTCACTGGTGCGCCGCAAGAGTGGCAGTTCCGCAACTCCCGTCACATTTGCATGTTTGAGGAGCTGTGACGACTGCGCCGCGCTCGTCGGTCGATGCTCAGCTCGCCGATAGGGCCCGTCCCAAGTCGTGGTCTCCGTCGAACATGCGAATGTCACTGGTGGGCCGGAAGAACGCCGCTCCAGCAACTCGCGCCACATTCGCATGCCTCAACGGCGCCATCTCACCTCACCCCGGCACGTCCTGCGTCCCCCGCCCTCACCCGTCCGCACCGACCGCCCCAAG
>CAWFII010000003.1:0-25431 GCA_963815825.1 uncultured Actinomycetota bacterium
CTGTCCACGACATGGCGGTGCTGGACCTCGACGGCGTCGTGTACGTCGGTCCGCACGCGGTGCCCGGGGCCCCGGAGGCGCTGAGGAGCGCGCAGGAGCAGGGCATGCACCTCGCCTTCATCACCAACAACGCGGCCCGTCCTCCGGCCGCGGTGGGTGAACACCTGCGTGGCCTGGGGGTGGATGCCCGCGACCAGGACGTCGTGACCAGCGCCCAGGCGACCGCGACGCTGCTCGCCGCGAGGCTGGCCGCGGGCAGCCAGGTGTTCCTGATCGGGGGCGCGGGTCTGGACGAGGCTCTGCGCGAGCGTGGGCTGGTGCCGGTGACGGCGCCGAGCGAGCAGGTGGTCGCGGTGGCGCAGGGCTACGGCCCCCAGATGCCGTGGAGCCGCGTGGTCCAGGGAGCCATCCTGGTGCGGTCGGGACTGCCCTGGGTGGCGAGCAACACCGACATGACGATCCCCACCGAGACGGGCGAGGGGCCGGGCAACGGAACCCTGGTCCGGCTCGTGGCGGAGTTCGCCGATCGCGAGCCTGAGGTGGCCGGCAAACCGATGGCGCCCCTGTTCGAGGAGACCCTGGCCCGGGTGGGCGGTGAGCGTCCGTTGCTGGTCGGCGACCGGCTCGACACCGACATCGCCGGAGCGGTGGGGATGGGCTGGGACAGCCTCCTGGTGCTCACCGGCGTGACCGGGCTCGACGAGCTGGTCCGGGCAGTCCCGGAGGAGCGGCCGACGTACCTCGCCCCGGACCTGTCCGCGCTGGGCCGGGCGCAGCACGCACCGACGCGCGAGAACGGGGCCACCGAGCTGGGCGGCTGGACCGCCACGGTGCGCGACCGTCGACTCGACGTCTCCGGCGACGGGTCGACGGGGGACTGGTGGCGGGTGGTGGCCGTGGCTTCCTGGAGTCATCTGGACGAGACTGGGCAGCCTGTCGCGACCGACGGCGTGCACCCTCCCCGGTAGCGTGTCGGCCATGAGTGAGTCGTTCGTCAACCCCATCTTCGGCCACCGGGCGCAGTCCCGGGACGAGCCCGAGGGGCCCAGGGACGAGCCCAGGGTCGAGCCCAGGGACGAGCCCAAGGACGAGCCCAAGGACGAGCCCAAGGACGAGCCCGGCCTCGACAGGGCCACCGGGGTCCCTGAGGTGGATGCCGTGGTCGCGACCCTCGCCGGACTCGACGACCTCCCGGTGGGCGAGCACGTGGTGGTCTACGAGCAGGCCCACGAGTCGCTGCGTCGGACCCTCAACAGTGCCGGCCGAGAGATGAGCGCGGGCGGACCGGCTGCCGGTCGGAGCTGAGCGGTGCCGCCACGGCGACTGCGGCTCGACGCCGAGCTGGTACGTCGTGGACTGGCGCGCTCGCGCGAGCACGCCAGCGAGTTGATCGCGTCCGGCCGAGTGTCGGTCAACAAGGCCTCGGCGACCAAGCCCGCCACCGCGGTCACCACGGACGCCGACCTCGTGGTGCGCGAGGACCCGACGAGCCCGGACTACGCGAGCCGCGGAGGGCACAAGCTCGCCGGCGCCCTGGCAGCCTTCATGCCCCTGGGGCTCACGGTCTCGGGTCGACGGTGTCTCGACGCGGGGGCCTCGACCGGCGGTTTCACCGACGTGCTGCTGCGCGAGGGTGCCAGGGAGGTGGTCGCGGTCGACGTCGGCTACGGGCAGCTGGTCTGGTCGCTGCAGAACGACCCCCGGGTCAGGGTGCACGACCGCACCAACGTCCGCGACCTCGACGCCACGACGATCGGAGGCAGTGTCGACCTGGTGGTCGGGGACCTGTCGTTCATCTCCCTGCGGCTGGTGCTCGGTGCCCTGATCGGGGTCACCGCCTCCGACGGGGACCTCGCGCTGATGGTCAAGCCGCAGTTCGAGGTCGGCAAGGACCTGCTCGGCAAGGGTGGTGTGGTGCGTGACACCGGTCACCGGACGGACGCCGTGACGGGGATCGTCGAGGCCGCGGCACGCCGCGGGTGGGGTGCCCGTGCCGTGGCGACGAGTCCGCTGCCAGGCCCCTCGGGCAACGTGGAGTTCTTCGTCTGGCTGCGCGCGGGCGAGCCGACGATCGACCGGGATGCCGTCGCGGACGAGGTGGCCCGTTCCGCGTTGCTGGGGGTGCCGGGTGAGAAGGTGAACCCGTGACCCAGCCTGCCGACCACGCCGACCGGCGCATCCTGCTGCTGACCCACACCGGTCGTCAGGAAGCCCGCGAGGTCGCCTGTGCCGTCGTGTCGGCGCTCACCGCGCACGGCCTCGTCGTGCGGATGCTCGAGGACGAGGCGAAGGAGCTCGACCTGCCCGACGGCCATGCGGTCGAGATCGTGACCTTGGCGCAGGCGGAGCCCGCCGAGTGCGAGCTGGCCGTCGTCATCGGCGGGGACGGCACGATCCTGCGCGCCGCCGAGCTGACGCACGGGACCACGACACCGCTGCTCGGGGTCAACCTCGGTCATGTCGGCTTCCTCGCCGAGGCCGAGAGCGAAGACGTCGAGAAGATGATCGAGCTCGTCGTGGAGCGCAGGTACTCCAGTGAGGAGAGGCTCACCCTCGACGTCTCGGTCTACCGCGACAAGGAGCTCGTCGAGACGACCTGGGCGCTCAACGAGGCCAGCGTCGAGAAGGCTGCACGGCAGCGGATGCTCGAGGTGGTCGTCGAGGTCGATGGTCGTCCGCTCAGCCGGTTCGGCTGTGACGGGGTGGTCTGCGCCACGCCGACGGGTTCGACGGCGTACAACTTCAGTGCCGGTGGCCCGATCGTCTGGCCGGGCGTCGAGGCGCTGCTGATGGTGCCGATCAGCGCGCACGCCCTGTTTGCGCGTCCGATGGTGGTGGCGCCCTCGTCGGTGCTGGCGGTCGAGGTGCTGGCCCAGACCGAGGGGGCCGGAGTCCTGTGGTGCGACGGGCGGCGCACGGTCGACCTCCCGCCGGGGGCCCGGATCGAGGTACGCCGCGGGCGTTGGCCGGTGCGCCTGGTCCGCCTGCACGAGGCGCCGTTCACCGACCGCCTGGTGGCCAAGTTCGGGCTGCCGGTCGAGGGGTGGCGCGGTGCTTCCGGGCGACGTCGTCGCAACGGCGACCAGTGACCATCCGAGCAGCCCTCCGAACCGGGACCGGGCGGCGGCAGTGATCGAGGAGATCAGGATCCGCTCGCTCGGTGTGATCGAGGAGTCCGTGCTGGAGCTCAGCGCGGGACTCACGGTGATCACCGGCGAGACCGGTGCGGGCAAGACCATGCTGGTGACGGCTCTGGGACTCCTGCTGGGTGGACGCGCGGACACCGGGGCGGTGCGCACGGGCGCGCGAGCCGCCCGCGTCGAGGGGCTGGTGCGGGCCGACCCGACGCTGGAGGCCATGGCCGAGGAGCACGGTGGCGAGACCGAGTCGGGGCTCCTGCTCCTGGGCCGTCAGGTCTCGGCGGAGGGGCGCTCGCGGGCGTTCCTGGGTGGGGCATCCGTGCCGGCGTCCGCCCTGGCTCGCGTGGGCGAGGCGCTCGTGGCGGTGCACGGTCAGTCCGACCAGCACCGCCTGCTCCGGCCCGAGGCGCAGCGCGATGCCCTGGACGCCTATGCCGGGCCCGCGCTCCAGGCGGTCCTGGACGCCTATCGGACCGGGTACGCCCGGCTGCGCGTCGTGGAGACCGAGCTCACCGAGGTGCTCGGTTCCGCTCGGGAGCGGGCGCGGGAGGCGGACGTGCTCCGCCTCGGCCTCGAGGAGATCGAGGCGGCCGACCCCCAGCCGGGGGAGGAGGAGTCGCTCGCGACCGAGGAGTCGCGGCTCGGGTTCGCCGACACCCTGCGCACCGCGGCCGAGACCGCCCGCGAGGCGCTGTCGTCCGAACGCGACGCTCCTGACGGGCTCGGTGCGCTGGCAGCGGCCCGGCGTGCGCTGGAGAGCGTGCGCGAGCACGACCCCGAGGTCGCGGGGCTGGCCGACCGGGTCGCGGAGGTGAGCTACCTCCTGGCCGACGTCGCAGCCGACGTGGCGTCCTACGCCACGGCGGTGGAGACCGATCCGGCGCGGTTGGCCGGGGTCTCCGAGCGCCGGGCGGCGCTGACGGCGCTGACCCGGAAGTACGGCGAGACGATCGACGAGGTGCTCGAGTGGGCCCGGATCTCGGCGGCTCGCCTGTTCAGCCTCGACGGCTCCGACGAGCAGATCGCGCAGCTGCGCGAGGAGCGGGAGCAGCTGCGCACGACCCTGGCCGTGGATGCTGCCGAGCTGACCACCCTCCGCGCGGCTGCTGGTGCGCGCCTGTCCGCGGTCGTCACCGAGGAGCTGCACTCACTGTCGATGCCCGATGCCCGATTCGACGTCCGTCTCGACCGCGTGCCCGACGCCACGGGGCTGGAGCTCGACGGACAGACCTGGCGGTTCACGCCCACCGGAGTCGACGAGACCGAGCTGCTCCTGGCCGCGAACACGGGCTCCGCCCCGCGGCCGCTCACCAAGGGAGCGTCCGGTGGGGAGCTGTCCCGGGTGATGCTCGCCATCGAGGTCGCGCTGGCCGACACCCGCCCGGTTCCGACGTTCGTCTTCGACGAGGTGGATGCCGGGGTGGGCGGCAAGGCGGCGGTCGAGATCGGACGGAGGCTGGCCGCGCTCGCCAGGTCGGCCCAGGTGCTCGTGGTCACGCACCTGCCCCAGGTCGCCGCGTTCGCGGACCAGCACGTCGTCGTACGCAAGTCCAGCGACGGCAGCGTCACCACCTCCGGCCTGACCACGCTGGACGATCCGGGTCGGGTGCAGGAGCTCTCCCGGATGCTCGCGGGCCTCGAGGAGTCCGACACCGCGATGGCCCACGCCCAGGAGCTGCTCGAGGTCGCCCAGGAGTCCAGGGTCGGAGCGCCGCAGGCTCGCAGCGGTCGACCGCGCGTCTCACCGCGCCCGTCCGGGGGACGACGGACGACACGACCCTCCTGAAATCCGGGGTGAGGCGCGCACAGCGGCACATCGTTGGTAGGCTCGAATCCCGTGGAGGACCGCGCACTCAGCCAGTCCCAGGGCCCGTCGCCGGGCGCCACTCGAGCCCACGGGGAGCCCAGTTGGTAGCACCGCAGCCGACCAAGCACGTTTTCGTCACCGGGGGCGTGGCCTCGTCCCTGGGCAAGGGCCTCACGGCCTCGAGCCTGGGCCGGTTGCTCCGCTCGCGCGGTCTGCGCGTGACGATGCAGAAGCTTGACCCCTATCTCAACGTCGATCCCGGGACGATGAACCCGTTCCAGCACGGCGAGGTGTTCGTCACCAACGACGGCGCGGAGACCGACCTCGACATCGGGCACTACGAGCGCTTCCTGGACACCGACCTGGGTCAGATCGCCAACGTCACCACGGGTCAGGTGTACTCCACCGTGATCGCGAAGGAGCGCCGCGGCGACTACCTCGGGGACACGGTGCAGGTCATCCCGCACATCACGAACGAGATCAAGGACCGCATCCTGGCCATGGGGGGGAACGAGATCGACGTGGTGATCACCGAGATCGGCGGCACCGTCGGCGACATCGAGTCGCTGCCGTTCCTCGAGGCCGCCCGCCAGGTGCGTCACGAGATCGGTCGCGACAACGTCTTCTTCCTGCACGTCTCGCTGGTCCCCTGGATCGGGCCTTCGGGCGAGCTCAAGACCAAGCCTACGCAGCACTCCGTCGCTGCGCTGCGCTCCATCGGCATCCAGCCCGACGCGATCGTGTGCCGGGCGGACCGGGAGATCCCGACCTCGGTGAAGCGGAAGATCTCGCTGATGTGCGACGTCGACGAGGAGGCCGTGGTCACCGCCGCCGATGCGCCCTCGATCTACGACATCCCCAAGGTGCTGCACCGCGAGGGCCTCGACGCCTACCTCGTGCGCCGGCTGAACCTGCCGTTCCGGGACGTCGACTGGACGCTCTGGGACGACCTGCTGCAGCGGGTGCACCACCCCAACGAGGAGGTCACCGTCGCGCTCGTCGGCAAGTACATCGACCTTCCCGACGCCTACCTCTCGGTTGCCGAGGCGCTGCGCGCCGGTGGGTTCGCGCACGAGGCCCGGGTGAACATCGAGTGGGTCCCCTCCGACGAGTGCCAGACGCCCGAGGGCGCGGCACGACGGCTGGGCGACGTCGACGCCATCTGCGTCCCCGGAGGCTTCGGCATCCGAGGGATCGAGGGCAAGCTCGGCGCGCTGACCTACGCGCGCACCCACAAGATCCCCACGCTCGGCCTGTGCCTGGGTCTGCAGTGCATGGTCATCGAGTTCGCGCGGGAGCGGGCCGGGCTCGACAAGGCCGCCTCGACCGAGTTCGACCCCGACTGCGTGGAGCCCGTGATCGCGACGATGGCCGAGCAGGAGGAGTTCGTCGACGGCGCCGGCGACCTCGGCGGCACGATGAGGCTCGGACTCTACCCGGCCCTGCTCAAGGAGGGGTCGGTCGTGCGTGCGGCGTACGGCCAGGCCCGGGTCGAGGAGCGGCACCGGCACCGCTACGAGGTCAACAACGCCTACCGCGAGCAGCTGGAGGGCGCCGGGCTGGTCTTCTCCGGGACCTCGCCGGACAACAGCCTGGTCGAGTTCGTGGAGCTGCCCGCAGAGGTGCACCCCTACTACGTCTCCACCCAGGCCCATCCCGAGCTGCGCTCGCGACCGACGAGGCCGCACCCGCTGTTCGCAGGGCTGATCGAGGCGGCGATCCAGCGGCAGCGTGAGCTGCTCATCCCCATCGACGAGAGCGCCCTTCGTCGACGGTGGACCAAGGACGAGCCCGAGCTCGCCGACCTCGAGGCCTAGTCGTGCCTCCAGCCCTCGCCGACGAACCCCGCTCGTGGCCGGTGGTCGGCACTCGTGACATCCACCGGGACTCCTGGGTGGTGGCGCTGCGCGAGGACGACGTCCAGCGCCCTGGACACCCTGAGGAGACCTTCCACCGGCTGGTGGTCGAGCACCCGGGGGCCGTGGTCGTCCTCGCCGTCGACGAGCAGGAGCGCGTGTGCTGCATCCGGCAGTACCGCCACGCCGGCGGAGCGGTGTTCGTCGAGCTGCCCGCGGGGATCCTCGACGCCGAGGGCGAGGACCCGCAGGTCACGGCCGCCCGCGAGCTGCGCGAGGAGGTCGAGCTGGCGGCCACCGATTGGCGCCGGCTGCTCACCCTCTATCCCACTGCCGGCATCACCAGCGAGCTGCACCACATCTTCCTGGCTCGGGGGCTCTCGCACGCTGGGCGTGGGGACTTCGTGATGCATGCCGAGGAGGCCGAGCTCGAGGTGCTGTGGGTCCCCTTCGAGGAGCTGCTCGAGGCGGTCCTCGACGACCGGGTGCGCGAGGCGCCGCTGGCCGCCGCGGTGCTCGGCTACGACGCGCTCCGCAGGCGCGACCGGCTCTGAGCCGGGTCGTGATGGACTGAGGACCGTGACCGACACCGATGCCGCCCCCTCTCTCGCACGCCTCAGCGCGCTGCTCCGCGACCACCCCGTCCTCGACGGGCACAACGACCTCCTGTGGGCGGCCCGGGAGACGGTCGGCTACGACTTCGACCGGCTCGAGCTCACCGACAGTGACACGTGCCGGGTGCTCGGCACGCACACCGACCTCCCGCGACTGCGAGCCGGCGGCGTCGGCGCCCAGTTCTGGTCGGTGTTCGTGCCCGCCACGCTGAGGGGTGGGGCCGCGGTCACCGCGACCCTGGAGCAGGTGGACGCGGCCCACACGATGATCGCGCGGTACGCCGACCAGCTGAGCCTCGCCACCACGGTCGAGGACGTCGAGCGTGCCTGGCAGCGCGGCCAGGTCGCGAGCCTGATGGGCGCCGAGGGCGGCCACCAGATCGACGAGTCGCTCGGCACCCTGCGGATGCTGCACCGGCTCGGGGTGCGCTACCTGACGCTGACCCACAACGACAACGTCCCGTGGGCCGACTCCGCGACCGACGTGCCGGCTCTGGGCGGCCTCTCGGACTTCGGCCGTGAGGTCGTCGCGGAGATGAACCGGATCGGCATGCTGGTGGACCTCAGCCACGTCAGCGCGGACGTGATGCGTCAGGCGCTCGACGTCTCGACGGTGCCGGTGGTGTTCTCCCACTCCTCGGCACGCGCGCTCTGCGACCACCCCCGCAACGTCCCGGACGACGTCCTGGCCCGCCTGGCCGGCAACGGGGGCATCTGCATGGTGACCTTCGTGCCGAAGTTCGTGAACCAGGCTGCCGCTGACTGGTGGACGGACTTCGAGCAGGCTGCCGACGCCGCCGGCGTCAGCGAGGACGACCCCGACGGTGCCCGGTTCCTCGAGCGCTACCGCCGCGCCGACCCTGATCCGAAGGCGAGCCTGGACGACGTGGTGGCTCACGTCGAGCACGTGCGTGAGGTGGCCGGCGTGGAGCACATCGGTCTGGGTGGCGACTACGACGGGGTGGGGGAGCTGCCGGCCGGGCTCGAGGACGTCACCGGCTACCCACGGCTGCTCGGCGCACTCGCCGAGCGAGGCTGGTCCGACCGGGACCTGGCCGGTCTGGCGTGTCGCAACGTGCTGCGGGTCATGGGCGACGCGGGCCTCACCACGGCCGGCGAACGCGGCAGGCCCTAGACTCGCGAGGTCGCCCCGAAGGCGTGGCGACACCCGGGGCGACGAGCCGCGGGTCGGGTCATGGCGAGGGAGAGTTTCGTGCGGGTCGGCGTACCGAAGGAAGTCAAGAACCACGAGTACCGGGTGGCCATCACCCCGATCGGGGTGCACGAGCTGGTGGCCCACGGGCACGAGGTGGCCGTCGAGAAGAACGCGGGCGTGGGCTCGCAGATCGATGACGAGGCGTACGTCGCCGCCGGCGCGACGATCATCGACTCGGCCGACGACGTGTGGGGCCAGTCCGACATGGTGCTCAAGGTCAAGGAGCCCGTGGCCGAGGAGTACCACCGGATGCGCGAGGACCTCGTGCTCTTCACCTACCTGCACCTCGCAGCGGACCGGCCGCTCACCGAGGAGCTGGTCGAGCGCAAGGTGACCGGCATCGCCTACGAGACGGTCCAGCTGCCGTCGGGCTCGCTGCCGCTGCTCTACCCCATGTCGGAGGTAGCCGGCTGCCTCGCGCCGCAGGTGGGGGCGTACTCACTGATGAAGGCCCAGGGTGGCCGTGGCGTGCTGCTCGGCGGCGTCGGCGGCGTGGCCAACGCGAAGGTCGTCGTGATCGGTGCCGGGGTGTCCGGGCAGAACGCCGCGAACATCGCTCTCGGGATGGGCGCCGACGTCACCCTGCTCGACACCGACCTGGACAAGCTGCGGATGTCGTTCTGGCGCTACAACAACCGGGTGCACGGGCTGGCGTCCTCGCAGCTGACCATCCAGCAGCAGGTGCTCGAGGCGGACATGGTCATCGGCGCGGTCCTGATCCCCGGGGCCGTGGCCCCGAAGCTGGTGAGCAACGACCTGGTCGCGCAGATGAAGCCGGGTTCGGTGCTGGTCGACATCGCCGTCGACCAGGGTGGCTGCTTCGAGGACACCCACGCCACGACCCACGACGACCCGACGTACACGGTGCACGACTCGGTCTTCTACTGCGTGGCCAACATGCCCGGTGCGGTGCCGAACACCTCGACGTACGCCCTGACCAACGCGACGCTGCCCTACACGGTCGCGCTGGCGAAGAAGGGCTGGGCCCAGGCCTGCCGTGACGACCGCTCGCTGGCCCTGGGCCTGAACACCCACCGCGGCGAGATCACCAACGGACCGGTTGCCGAGGCCCACGGGCTCGAGGCGACCTCGCTCGACGCCGCTCTCGGCTGAGCCCGGGTGGCTGGCACCGGCGCGGGTGGGCCGAACGCGCTCACCCGCGCCGTCCGCACCTATCTCGACCACCTGGTGGTCGAGCGCGGCCTGGCGGAGAACTCGGTGAAGTCCTACCGCCGTGACCTTCGGCGCTACCTGGCCTACCTGGAGTCCGTCGGGATCGACGAGCTCGACGAGGTCACGGAGCAGACCGTGGGGGGGTTCCTGATGGCCCTGCGCGAGGGAGGCGGCGCACACCCACCCCTGAGCGCCACCTCAGCGGGCCGGTCGGTGGTGGCCGTGCGCGGGTTCCACCGGTTCGCGCTCAAGGACGGGCTGGCGACGACCGACCCCTCCGTCGGCGTGCGCCCGCCAGCTCCGGCCAAACGGCTGCCGAAGGCCATCCCCCTGGACGACGTCGAGAGGCTGCTCGACGCGGCAGGTGCTCCCGGGACCCCGCTGGCGCTGCGCGACCGAGCGCTGCTCGAGATCCTCTACGGCACCGGCGCGCGGATCTCGGAGGCCGTCGGGCTGGACATCGACGACCTCGACCTCGACCCCGACGACCCGAGCCGCAGCACCGTGCTGCTGCGCGGCAAGGGCTCCAAGGAGCGCATCGTCCCCGTCGGCAGCTTCGCCCGCGACGCGGTGCAGGACTACGTCGTGCGCGGACGCCCCGAGCTGGTCTCGGTCAGCCCCACCTCGAGGGCGACCACCGCCTCGGCCGCGTCCACGGGTCGAGCCGGCGCGATGTTCCTCAACGCCCGGGGCGGGCGGCTCTCTCGGCAGAGCGCCTGGGCGGTCATCGTGAAGGCGGCGGAGCGTGCCGGCATCACTGCCGAGGTCTCCCCGCACACGTTGCGGCACTCGTTCGCGACCCACCTGCTCGAGGGTGGCGCAGACGTCCGCGTGGTCCAGGAGCTGCTGGGACACGCGTCGGTGACCACGACCCAGGTCTACACGCTCGTCACCGTGGACAGCCTGCGCGAGGTGTACGCCGCAGCACACCCGCGAGCGCTGGAATGACCCCGATCGGCGGATGGCCCGGTTGGCGAGAAGTGCCCGAGTTTATGCACAGGTTTGCGCACAGGGCTAACAGAAGTTGTGCATCTACGGCGAGGCGATACACACATGGCTTCCCCAGATTCGGATGATGGATGCCATGCGTTCGCCTTCGGTCGTGGTGGTGCATAGAGTCGCGCGGGCGGTTCGGCAACAAGTCGACATAGGTGTCTGGGCCAGGCCGATGGCCGAAGCACACGACGAGAGGACAGCACCATGAGCGGTGCCGGTGGGTTCGGGCCAGTTGCGGGAAGCGAAGCATCGGAGATCCCCCCGCTGATGCGACCTCCCGCCCCACCTGAGAGCGACCAGCTCCGCGAGCCGTTGCGGTTCCCGACCTCGACCTCGACCCCGACCTCGAGCACCCCGGAGGTCACCGACGACGTCGCGGAGGTGACGGCGACGCCGCTCGAGGAACGTGCCGGGCAGCAGGCCGGCCCAGCAGTCAGCGACGCACCCGCAGGCGCGCAGGCGCCCGAGGAGGTCGTGCTGGGCCCGACCGGACGTCCCTTCCCGGACCTGCCCGAGCCTCGCCCCGTGAGCACCCACGGCCACGCCCGGGTCATCTCGATGTGCAACCAGAAGGGTGGGGTCGGCAAGACGACCACCACGATCAACCTGGGCGCGTCCTTGGCCGAGTACGGCCGCAAGGTGCTGCTCGTCGACTTCGACCCCCAGGGCTCGCTCTCGGTCGGCCTCGGGCTCAACCCGCACCAGATGGACCTGACCATCTACAACCTGCTGATGCAGCGAGACGTGACCCTCGAGGACGTCGTGGTGCCGTCCGGGATCCCGGGCATGGACCTGCTGCCCTCCAACATCGACCTCTCCGCCGCCGAGGTGCAGCTCGTGCACGAGGTCGCCCGCGAGCAGACCCTGCAGCGCGTGCTGGCTCCGGCCATCGAGAAGTACGACGTCGTGCTGATCGACTGCCAGCCCTCGCTCGGTCTGCTCACCGTGAACGCGCTGACCGCCTCCGACGGCGTCATCGTGCCGCTGGAGTGCGAGTACTTCGCGCTGCGCGGCGTGGCCCTGCTCAAGACCACCATCGACAAGGTCAAGGAGCGGCTGAACCCCAAGCTGCACGTGGACGGCGTGCTCGGCACCATGTACGACGGCCGCACGCTGCACAGCCGCGAGGTGATGCAGCGGCTCGTCGAGGCCTGGGGAGACACCGTCTTCCACACCGTGATCCGCCGCACCATCAAGTTCTCGGACTCCACCGTGGCCGGCGTACCCATCACCAGCTATGCCACCAGCTCCGCCGGCGCCGAGTCCTACCGACTGCTGGCCAAGGAGGTGTTGGCCCGGTGTCTCGACGCGTGAGTCTGCCCACCGCCGACGACCTGTTCCGCGCCACCCGGCACACCCGGGAGCCGCGCGATCGCGCGACGGCGCACGAGGCGGTGACCGGCTATGCGCGTCCGGAGCCGGTCGAGGCGCCCAGCTCCGTGGACCCGATCGTCCAGCAGGGCACCCGGCTGAGCAGCCAGCCGTTGGTCGCGGTGCCGGAGGAGGCCGCTGAGCCTGCGGAGCAGCAGCCCAAGGCCAAGTCCAGCGGACGGGTGCGGCACGACGAGAAGATGACCGTCTACGTCACCGCCGACGAGCTCCTCGAGATCGAGCACGCCCGGTTGTCGCTGCGACGCCACCAAGGTCTGGCGATCGACCGCGGCCGGCTGGTCCGCGAGGCGATCGCGATCACCCTGGCCGATCTCGAGGCCAACGGCGACGACAGCGTCCTGGTCCAGCGGCTGATCGGCCGATGAGCACCCCGTCCACGGGACCGCGGTGCCAGAGCTCGACCAGGGTCTCGCGCACGCTCGCTCGTTCGACCCAGGACTGCGCTGGATGACCGATCTCGTGCTCGAGGACGTCGACATGGCCCAGGAGTCCGCTCCGACGCCGGGGCGGGAGCCGGCCGCCGCAGGGTTCGCCGTCCGGCTCGACAACTTCGAGGGTCCCTTCGACCTGCTGCTGAGCCTGATCAGCAAGCACAAGATGGACGTCACCGAGGTGGCGCTGTCCCGGGTGACCGACGAGTTCATCGCGCACATCAAGGGCGCGGGCGAGGTCTGGGACCTCGAGCAGACGACGTCGTTCCTGCTGGTCGCCTCCACCTTGCTCGACCTGAAGGCCGCACGGCTGCTGCCCCAGGGTGATGTCGAGGACGAGGAGGACCTGGCCCTGCTCGAGGCGCGCGACCTGCTCTTCGCACGGCTGCTGCAGTACAAGGTCTTCAAGCAGATCGCCGGCATCCTCGACGTACGGATGACGGGGGAGGCCCTGCGGCACCCGCGGTCGGTGGGCCTCGAGGAGCGGTTCGCCACCTTGCTGCCCGACGTGCTGATCGGGCTGGGGCTGCAGGAGTTCGCCGGGCTGGCGGCGCGGGCGCTGCAGCCCAAGCCCGAACCCGAGGCCATCGGTCTCGCGCACATCCACGCGCCCGCCGTCAGCGTGCGCGAGCAGGGTGCCGTGGTGATGGGTCGGTTGCAAGGGAGCGGAACGCTGACCTTCCGTGCGCTCGCTGCGGACGCCCCCGACATGATGACCCGGGTGGCGCGGTTCCTCGCGCTGCTCGAGCTGTTCCGTGAGGGAGTCGTCTCCTTCGACCAGATGACCCCGCTGGGGGAGCTGAGCATCCGGTGGACCGGCGCCGAGGACGCCGAGGTGGAGATCACCGACGAGTTCGACGGTGCGCCGCCGGAACCCGGTCCTGAACCGGGTCCTGAGCTCGCTCCCGAGCCGACTGACCGCCCCGAGGAGGACCAGTGAGCACCGAGATCTTCGAAGAGACCGCGAGCATGACCGAGAGCGACACGCTCGAGGTGCCGCTCGCGGCGCTGCGCCCGGCGCTCGAGGCCGTGCTGATGGTGGCCGACCAGCCGCTCGACGAGGCCACGCTGGCCAGTGCCGTGGGGTACCCCCGTGACGACGTCGCCGTGGCACTGGCGGCGCTCGCCGAGGAGTACGACGAGTCCGGCCGTGGCTTCGAGCTCCGCAACGTCGCCGGCGGGTGGCGCTACTACACCCGCGAGGACTTCGCCCCGGTCGTGGAGAAGTTCGTGCTCGAGGGCCAGCAGGCCAGGCTCACCCAGGCCGCGCTGGAGACACTGGCCGTGGTCGCCTACAAGCAACCCGTCAGCCGCAGTCGCGTCTCGGCGATCCGTGGCGTGAACGTCGACGGCGTGATGCGCACGCTGCTGAACCGCGGACTGGTGGAGGAGGCCGGCACCGACCAGGAGACCGGTGCGCACCTGTACCGCACCTCGAGCTACTTCCTGGAGCGCATCGGCGTCACCTCGATCGACGAGCTCCCCGAGCTCGCGCCGTTCCTTCCCGGTGTCGAGGACTTCGACGACGAGTCCGAGCTCGCCGCTGTGGCGGTCGCGACCGGCCCCGCCGACGAGGCCTCGGACCCAGCCGAAGAATGAGGGACATCGAGACCGACGACGAGGGCCTGGTCCGGCTGCAGAAGCTGCTGGCGCAGTCCGGGGTCGCCAGCAGGCGCAAGTGCGAGGAGCTGATGCTCGCCGGTCTCGTCGAGGTCGACGACGAGGTGGTCACCCGCCTCGGCACCAAGGTCGACCCGCGCACGGCCCGCGTGCGGGTGCAGGGGCGGCGCCTGCCGCCGATCACCGACCACGTCTACCTCGCTTTCAACAAGCCGCCCGGAGTGGTCTCGACGATGTCGGACCCCCAGGGCCGGCCGACGCTGACCGACTTCGTGGCGGACCGGCCCGAACGGCTCTTCCACGTGGGCCGGTTGGACACCGACACCGAGGGGCTGATCCTGCTCACCAACGACGGTGACTTCGCGCACCGGATGGCGCACCCGTCCTACGAGGTGGACAAGACCTACGTGGCCGAGGTCGACGGGGTGGTGGGGCGGCCCACCCTGAAGCAGCTTCGCGACGGCGTCACCCTGGAGGACGGTCCGGTGCAGGTGAGCGCGGTCAAGGTCCGCTCCAGCCACGGCGACCGCTCCCTGGTCGAGCTGGTCATCCACGAGGGGCGCAACCGGATCGTGCGACGGCTGCTGGACCACGTCGGGCACCCGGTGCGGCAGCTGACCCGGACCCAGATCGGTCCGGTCCGCCTGGCGGGCATCCCGCAGGGCCAGCTGCGCGAGCTCGACGAGCGCGAGATCGGCTCCTTGCTCGACGCGGCGGGCTTGTAGGCTCGGGTCCTGGTCTCGGCAAGCACCTGGAGCGGTCTGGTGCCGGCCATCTCGACCGTCGGTGAGGAGGAAGCGTGTCCGTTCGTGCCGTGCGAGGTGCGACCCAGCTCGAGACCGATGTCCGTGACCACATGCTCGACCGAGTCGCGGAGATGGTGCGCGGGGTGATGGACGCCAACGGACTCGAGGTCGAGGACTTCATCAGCGTCGTCTTCACCGCCACCTCGGACCTGCACTCCGAGTTCCCGGCGTACGCCGCGCGCCAGCTCGGCTTCGAGGACGTCCCCCTGATCTGCGCCCGCGAGCTCGAGATCGAGGGGTCGATGCCGCGCGTCGTACGGATGCTGGCGACCGTCGAGACCGACCTCGACCGCTCCGGGGTCACTCACGTCTACCTGCACGGAGCGGCTGCGCTGCGCCGTGACCTGAACCGCGTCCGAGCGGTCCCGGATGAGTGAGCGATGAGTGAGCCGGCAGGCCTGGTGGGTCCCGTCCACGTCGTCGGGACCGGCCTGCTCGGCACCTCGGTGGGCCTGGCCGCCCGGCGTGCCGGTCTCGAGGTGTGGCTCACCGACACCAACCACGAGCACGTCCGCACGGCCAGCGGCCTCGGGGCCGGCACCCCGGCGCCGGCCGAGGGTGCCGCGCAGCTGACGGTGGTCGCAGTCCCGCCCGACCACATCGCCGGCGCCGTCGTCGAGGCCCTCGAGCGCGGAGGGGTGGTGACCGACGTCGGAAGCGTGAAGAGCCTGCCGCTCGCGCAGGTCGCGGACCACTGCGACGAGGGCAGGCTCGGGTCCTACGTGGGCAGTCACCCGATGGCCGGCAGCGAGAGGTCGGGCCCGCTCGCAGCCACGGTTGCGCTGTTCGACGGACGTCCCTGGGCGATCACCCCCCACGTGCACTCCTCGGCGCACGCGATCGCCCTCGTGGAGTCTCTCGCCGAGCTGTGCGGTGCCGAGCCGGTGCGGCTCTCCCCGGTCGAGCACGACCGCGCGGTGGCCCGGACCTCCCACCTGCCGCACCTGCTCGCCGTGCTGACGGCAGGACAGCTCGCGGAGGCCCAGCCCGACCACCTCTCGCTGTCCGGGCAGGGGGTGCGCGACGTGACCCGCATCGCCGCGGGCGACCCGGTGATGTGGGGACAGATCATCCGCGCCAACCAAGCGGCGGTGAGCGAGATCCTGCGCGACGTGCAGACCGACCTGACCCGCCTGGTCGAGGTGCTCGCCTCCGGGGACGAGGACTCGCTGGCCGAGATCCTGGTCCGGGGGGTCAGCGGCACCCGGGCGATCCCGGGGAAGCACGGTGGACCGGCCCTGTCGACAGCCTCGGTCTTCGTCTCGGTGCCCGACCACCCGGGCGAGCTCGCCAGGCTCTTCGCCGACGTGGGCGAGATCGGTGTGAACATCGAGGACCTCTACATCGACCACGACCCCGGTCGTCCCGTCGGGCTGGTGGAGCTGGTGGTGCAGGACACCACCGCGCGGTCGTTGCGCGAGTCGCTGGAGTCTCGCGGCTGGCTCACCCACCGCTAGGCCGCACCGCGCCGGCGACCCGGGACGCCAAGGCCGCCCGGGAGGTCACTCCGAGCTTGGTGAAGGCCTTCGACAGGTGCGACTCGACGGTCTTCTCGCTCAGGAACAGTCGGGCAGCGATCTCGCGGTTGGTGCGTCCCAGGCCGACCAGGTCGGCGATCTCGCGTTCGCGCGGACTCAACGCCTCCACCCCCTCCTGCCCCGGGGCCCGCGCACCACCACGGCCCAGCCGTCGGCCGCGACGTCGCAGCTCGCGGACCGCCTCGTCCTGCGTGCGCCGAGCGCCGCACTGCTGGGCCAACCGGTGCGCGACGGTGAGGTGCTCGACGGCCTCCGCGGGCTGCTCGGTGCAGCGACCGGCGAGCAGGTGGGCCAGCGCGAGGTCGGAATCGGCGCCGACCGCGGCAGCTGCCTCGACCGACTCCAGCGCGTGCGCCAGCCCGGTCACCCGGTCGTCGGTCGCGAGCGCGACCTGGCCGGCGGCGCGGTGGGCGGCGGTGATCGCGCCCCTCAACCCCGAAGCCTCGGCCAGCTCGATCGCTCGCGCGGCCGCCGCCACGGCTTCCTCGAGCCGACCCGTGCTCAGCTGGGCCTCGACGAGCCGAGGTGTCCAACGGCAGACCCAGGACGGGTCCACGTCGTAGGCCGCCAGGAGCTCGGCCGCGTCCTCGGGGTGCCCCTCAGCGAGCAGCACCGCGCCGAGGACCGTGCGCGCGACCGTCACCGAGGCGGAGTCGTCGAGCCCCTGCGCGACTGCGACGCTCTCGGTCGCTGCCGCCAGCGCCGGAGCGAGCTCGCCCCGCTCCAGCAGCACCCAGGCGCGTGCCCACAGCGCCCACTGGGCGGCCTGGGCGTTGTGAGTCAGTCGGGCCGTCATCTCGGCCTGCTGCGCCGCCGCGTCGGCCTCGGGGAGCCGACCGAGCAGGCCCAGTGCGAGCACCTCGGGGAGGCCGAGCGGCACGGCGGCGCTGAGGTTCCCTGCGGCGCGGGTGGCGGCGGCCGATCGCCGGCTGATCTCGGCGGCTGAGGCGAACCGCTCGATCGCCATCAGTGCCCACGGGACCGGGGTGAGCAGCTCCCCGTGGGTCACGAGCTCCTCGTCGGTCGCGTCCCGGACGTCGGCCTCGGCGCGGTCCGCGTGCTCGACGCAGGCCTCAGGGTCACCCTCGTACTGCCTGACCATGGCCAGCACGGCGTTGCCCACCGCGCGCAGGACCGGGTCGTCGGTGGCCGTGGCGTGCAGGTCGACGGCCGAGCGGGCCATCGCGGCGTAGTTCCCGGTCTCGTAGGCCGAGAGCGTCAGTGCCGCCAGGAGCTCGGCCCGCAAGGACTGGTCGACCGGTGAATCCGCGATGCGGGTCAACCGACGCCGCGCCGAGTCGTGCCGGCCCAGCTGCCGCTCGACCGAGGCTGCCACCAGGGAGACTCGCAGACGGTCGTTCCCTGACCCGTCGCCCATGGCCAACCCCTCCTCGGCCGTCGCCAGTGCCTCGTCGAGCCGCCCAGCCTGCACGAGCACCCGCGCGAGCTCGCCGAAGTCGGCGACCTCGTGCGGGGGAGCGACCCGCTGGGCGACCAGCAGCCAGTCGGCCGCGATCGAGGGCGAGCGGTCACGTACCGCCGCGGCGGCGGTGCGCAGCGTCTGCGCCGCGACCAGGTCACCGGGGACGGCGGAGTGCGCCAGGTGGCGGGCCCGCGCCACCTCGGGGGCGCGTACCCGAGCCAGGGCCGCTGCGGCACGGGCATGTGCGTGGAGCCGGGAGCCCTCGGACATCGCCTCGCGGACGGCCGTGCGCACCGCCGGGTGCCGGAAGCGGTACTCGCGCGGAGACTCGGCGGCCACCAGCAGCCCGGAGTCCACCAGCTCGTCGAGGCCGCCGGGCCAGTCCGTGGGGGAGAGACCCGCGGTCTCTGCGGCGACGTCGACGACGAACGGATCACCGAGCACCGCTCCGGCCTCGACGAGGAGTCGGGCTGCTGTGCCGAGCCGGCGCACTTCGGCGCCCACCGCCGCAAGAATGCCCAACGGGGTGGGGGAATCGAGGCCGGCACGGTGCAGCTCGGTGAGCAGCAGCGGGTTTCCGCCGGAGGCCTCGAGCAGGCGTGCCCGCTCGGTCTCGCTGCGTCCGGGGAGCAGCTCGACGGCGTGCTCGGGCCCCAAGGGCGCGAGTTCGAGGAGGTCGAGCGGCCTGGCGGCGGAGCGCGCTGCCGAGACCACTGCCTCGGCCACCGGGCCGGGTCGCAGCGCCAGCAGCACGAGGTGTGCGCCGACCGGCGGGTGACGCACGATCGTGTCGAGCAGCTCGAGGGAGGCCGGGTCGGCCCAGTGCACGTCGTCGAGCGCGATCAGTGCGGGCGGGCCGTCCGGTGGTCTGTCGAACCCGGTCGCCAGGTCGCGGAAGAGCTGCCAGCGCTGCTGGATCCCCTGCGCTGGGTCCCGGGTGGGCCCGTCGAACAGTGCGAAGGGCACGTCAGCCTCGTGCTCGGTGGCTCGTCCCGTCCGCAGCTCGAAACCGCGATCTCTTGCCCGGTCGCCGGCGAGCGCGAGCAGGCTGGTCTTGCCGATCCCCGCCTCACCGAGCAGGACGAGCACCCGGGGCCGGCCCGCGGCCACGGCGTCGAGCGCGGCGTGCAGGACGGCCAGCTCGCCGTACCTGCCCACCAGGTTCATCCCCCGAGCATCGCAACCCCACATCGGGTTTGGGTAGGGAAACCCCCGATGTTCTCCGCCGCCGGCTCGGTCACGCTCGAGAAAAGCCCCGCAACCGAGCAGAGGAGCACGACATGACTGCGACACAGCACCCCACCCTGGTGCCGGAGACGGTCCCGACCGACCGCACCCGCGCACGCAACGAATCCGCCTTCCGGGCCTCAGCGATGGCGATGTGCCGCCATGACATCGATGAGTTCGCACGCCACTGGACTGACGACGGCCGCTACGAGGTGGCCTACCCGATCACCGGCCTGCCCGCCGTCGTGGAGGGGCGCGACCAGCTCCGTCAGGTCTTCGGCGCGATGACGGCGGCCACCGAGCGCATCGAGGTCCACGACGTGCGCTTCCACCAGACCGAGGACTCCGACGTGGCCTTCGTCGAGGAGCGGATGATCGCCCAGGTGCGCGGCGGCGAGACCTACGAGAACACCCTCGCGATGCGGGTCACCTTCCGCGACGGTCTGATCCGCGAGATCTACGAGTACTGCGACCAGGTCGCTCACCAAGGGCTGGTCGACCGTCTGCTCGCAGACGGTTCGGGGGAGACCACGACGCGCAACGCCCTGCACGGACCTGGGCTCACCGACGTACGGATGATGGTCGTCGTGCACTCCACGTTCCGGCGCGAGCTGCGTCTGGGTGTCTCGGCCGTGCGCGCCACCAGAGACGGTTCCCGGCCACGGACGACCGAGGTGTGTGACCACGTGGAGCTCTTCCTCGGGTCGGTGCACCACCACCACACCATCGAGGACGAGCTGCTCTGGGACACACTGGCGGCTCGGGTGCCGGGCGAGGTCGCGCACCTGGTCGACCTGATGCAGGAGCAGCACGCCGGCGTGCACGACAAGCTGGTGCGAACGCAGGAGCTGGTCACGCGGTGGCGGGCCACCTGCACAGCGAAGGACCGGGACGTCCTCGCCGACTCGCTGGAGGAGTTCGTGGACGCGTTGCTCGAGCACCTGGCCACCGAGGAGGAGCACGTCCTTCCGCTGATGGCTCGGCACCTGACCGGTGCCGAGTGGGACGAGTTCGCCCGGCAGGGGATGGCCGCGATTCCGCGCAGGCTGACGCTCGTCGGCCTCGGGATGATGCTCTACGAGGGCGATCCCGATGCGGTCGCGGTGGAGATCGCCAAGATGCCGGCTCCGCTGCGCCCGCTGCTGCCCGCACTCGGGCGGCGCGCCTACCGTCGCTACGCGCTGCGGCTGCACGGCACCGAGACGCCCGAACGGGTCTCCCACCGGTAGGGTGGGCGGTTGCAGAGGCCCCGTCGTGGGCAGCGGAAGCAACCAGGAGTGAGCACGTGGTGAGCACGGTCGTGGTGGCGATGGACGGCACCTCGGGGTCGGGGAAGTCCTCCACGGCGCGAGGCGTCGCCTCCCGGCTCGGCCTGCGCTACCTCGACACCGGCGCCCAGTTCCGCGCGGTGACGGTCTGGATGCTCGAGCACGCCGTAGACCTCGAGGACCCGTGCGCGATCGCCGCCCACGCGGGCACCGCCGAGATCGTCTCGGGCACCGACCCCCGGAACCCGACGATCATGGTGGACGGTCGAGACGTCGCCGTCGAGATCCGGACCCAGCAGGTCACCGACCACGTCAGTGCCGTGGCCGCGGTGCCAGAGGTGCGGCAGTGGTTGCTCGAGCTCCAGCGAGCGCTCATCGGGGACGGCGGGATCGTGGTGGAGGGTCGTGACATCGGCTCGGTGGTCGCCCCGGACGCCCAGGTCAAGCTCTTCCTCACTGCCGACCCGTCCGCACGAGCCGCACGGCGTACGGCGGAGAACGGCGCCGACTCCGTCCAGGCCACCGAGGCGGACCTGCTCCGGCGCGACGCGATCGACAGCAGACGGGCGACGGCTCCGCTGCTGCGACCCGACGGTGCGATCCACCTCGACACCACGCCGTACACCCTCGAGGAGGTCGTCGCGCAGGTCGTCGACCTGGTCGACCGGGCGGTCAGCGCCCCGGCAGCGAGCGAACCACCCGGGCCGACGGGATGAGCCAGCCGTGAGCCGCGCTCTCCCCATCGCCGGTGGAGAGCTCCCCTCGACCACCGGGGTGCACGCGCCGCGCGGGCGGCTGCTGAGGGCCGGGCGACCGCTGGCCCAGGCACTCGTCCGTGGCTGGTGGGACCTCGAGCTCCACGGCGCCGAACGGGTGCCGGCCACCGGCGGACTCGTGATGGCGGCCAACCACGTCGGCTGGCTGGACGGGCCGTTGCTCGCGATCTGCTCACCCAGGCCGGTCCATGCGCTGACCAAGCAGGAGATGTTCGCCCACGGTCTCGGCTGGGTGCTCCGGGCTTCCGGTCAGATCTCGCTCGACCGCTTCCACGTCGACGTCCGGGCCATCAGGGTCGCGGTCCAGTCGCTGCGGGCCGGTCATGCCGTGGGCGTGTTCCCCGAGGGGACCAGGGGGGCCGGCGACATGTCCTCCCCGCGGGCCGGCGCGGCGTACCTCGCCCTGGTCACCGGGGCCCCGGTGGTGCCGGTGTCGTTCCTCGGCACCCGCCTGCCCGGTGGCTCGGACGGGTCGCTGCCACCGCGCGGCAGCCGGATCGCGATGACCTTCGGCGACCCGGTGCACCTCGAAGCCCGGCCGTGGCCGCGCACCCAGCAGCAGGTCGACGAGTCGGCCCGGACCGTCACCGCTGCGATCCTCCAGACCATCCGAACGGCCGAGCAGGTGACCGGCATGACCTTGCCCGGCCCTGTCGGCCCCAAGCGTGAGAAGAAGAAGGCATGAGCATCAACGACACCGACCCACCCACCGGCCCCTCGGGGCCTGCGAACACGCGCGTCCCCATCCTGGCCGTCGTCGGCCGCCCCAACGTGGGCAAGTCGACGTTGGTCAACCGGATCATCGGGCGCCGGGAGGCCGTGGTCGAGGACAAGCCCGGCGTCACCCGTGACCGGGTCTCCTACGACGCCACCTGGAACGGCCGGTCCTTCACCGTGGTCGACACCGGTGGGTGGGACCCGGACGCACGGGGCCTGGCCGAGAGCATCCGCGCCCAGGCCGAGATCGCCGTCAACATCGCCGACGCAGTGATGTTCGTGGTCGACGCCGGGGTGGGAGTGACCGACCACGACGAGGCCGTCGTACGCATCCTGCGGAAGTCCGGGAAGCCGGTCGTGCTCGCCGCCAACAAGGTCGACGACCAGCGGGCCGAGGCCGAGGCCTACGGCCTGTGGAACCTCGGGCTGGGGGAGCCGATCCCGGTCTCCGCGCTGCACGGGCGCGGATCGGGCGACCTGCTCGACGCCGTGCTGGCTGCGTTGCCCGAGACCCCACCCGAGTCGTTCGAGGAGGTGGGCGGCCCACGGCGGATCGCGATCATCGGGCGACCCAACGTCGGCAAGTCCTCGCTGCTGAACAAGCTCGCGGGGGAGGACCGCGTCGTGGTCGACGACGCCTCGGGCACCACCGTCGATCCCGTCGACGAGCTGGTCGAGCTCGGCGGAAGGACCTGGCGGTTCATCGACACCGCCGGGATCCGCAAGCGCGTGAAGACGGCCTCGGGGCACGAGTACTACGCATCGCTGCGCACCGAGACGGCGATCGAGCGGGCCGAGGTCACCATCCTCGTGATCGACGGCTCGCAGTCGGTCTCCGAGCAGGACATGCGGATCATCCAGACCGTGCGTGACTCCGGGCGCGCCCTGGTGATCGCGTTCAACAAGTGGGACCTGGTCGACGAGGAGCGTCGCTACTACCTGGACCGGGAGATCGAGCGCGACCTGGTGCAGGTGCAGTGGGCCCCGCGGATCAACCTGACCGCCCGCACCGGGTGGCACATCGACCGCATCGTCCCCGCCCTGGAGAAGGCCCTCGAGGGCTGGGAGACCCGGATCAGCACCGGACAGCTCAACTCCTTCCTGGGCAGGCTCGTCGCCGAGCACCCGCACCCGGTCCGGAGCGGCAAGCAGCCGCGCGTGCTGTTCGGCACCCAGGCCACCACGGCCCCGCCGACCTTCGTGCTGTTCACCAGCGGCAAGCTGGACGCCGGCTACGAACGGTTCATCGAGCGGCGCCTGCGCGAGGAGTTCGGCTTCGTCGGCACCCCGATCTCGCTGCAGGTCCGGCCCCGGAGAAGCGGAAGTGCTGATCCACCGAAACCGCATGTAAATCGGGGTTATGGACGCTCATCAAGGCCAGTTCCGGGCCTTAAGCGTCCACAACCCCGTCCAAGAAGGGCGCGTACTCAGCGGGTGGATGCCGGGTAATCGCCGGGTTCTCGCTGGCCCGCCGCCCGGAGCAACGCTTCCAGCGATTCGGAGTCGAGGGCATCGGAGTAGTACCGGCCCTGGCCCAGCGACACACCGGCCCGGCGTACGAGCTCGTGCTGGGTGCGGTTCTCGACTCCTTCGGCGACGCAGCCGAGGTCGAGATCCTTCGCCAGGGAGGCGATCGACCGGATGATGGCTGCGGAGGCGGGCTGGGACGCGGCCTGCGAGACGAACGACCGGTCGATCTTCAGCTCGTGGACGGGCATCACCTGGACGCGCAGGTCATCGACCCGTATCCGGTGCCGAAGTCGTCGACGCTGAGCCTGACCCCCGACGCCACCAGCTCGTCGATCCCGCGCAGCGTCTGCGTCGTCGTGCTGAGCAGCGCGTGCTCGGTCAGCTCCAGCATCAGCTTGTCCCGGGCGCGAGCCCGGCCGCGTCGAGGGACTGCGCGACGTCGGAGGTGAACGCGTCGATGTCGGCGACCTGCTGGGGCGTCGACGTTGGCCAATCCGAGAGCCAGAGGTCGTGCCCCTTGTTCACCGAACGCGCGACCTGTGCGCTGGCGAGCATCATCACTGCCTGGGACACGTCGCTGGGCGGGCCCCCGCGATCGAGCAGCTCCAGGGGATAGACCAGAGCGCCGTCGTCGTCGCGCAGTCGCAGCAGCGCCTCGACGCCGACGACGCGCCGGTCCTCGACCCGGACGATCGGCTGGTAGTGGACCGCCACCCGGTCCTCCGCCACCGCGCGTGAGAGCAGGTCGAGGAGGTGCAGGCGACGTGAGGTCTCCGCGTCGAAGGCGTCGAAGACGGCGAAGTCGTTCGCGCGCGTGCGCTTCACCTCGTACATCGCGGCATCCGCTCGCCGCACCATCTCGCTCGGCTCGACCTGTGAGTCGGAGGTCCAGAACGAGACGCCGATGCTGGCGGTCACGCTCACGGTGTGACCACCGACGGAGATCGGCTCTGCGATCGCGGTGAGGATGCGCTGTACGGCGCCCAGGGCGGAGTGCTCGTTGGCGAGTGGATGCAGCAGCACCAGGAACTCGTCACCGCCCCATCGGGCGACCGTGTCGTGGGCGCGGACCGCGGTCTGGATCCGCTCGGCCACCGTGCGCAGCACGTGGTCACCCACAGCGTGGTTGTGCTCGTCGTTGATCGCCTTGAAGTGGTCGAGGTCGACGAACGCCAGCGCCATCACGCCGCCGCTCTCGGGACGCGCCGTACTCGCGTGGCGCAGGCGTTCGAGCAGCAGCGGGCGACTCCCGATGCCCGTCAGGGGGTCAGACATCGCCTGGCTGCGGAACATCTGCTCCGAAGCCTCCGTCCGGGCGCGCAACCTGGCCTGCTCGATGGCCAGGCCGGCCGAGACTGCGAAGGCGTGCAGCGCGTCGCGTGCGGGTTGGTCCGACCGGCGGTTCCCCCCCGTGGTGACCACCGAGAGCGTTCCCAGCAGTGCCCCGTCCGCACCGGTCAAGGGCGCCACCAGAAGATCCTCGGCGTCGTAGTACTGCCAGCGGTCGGCGCTCACGGTGCTGCCGAGCAGAGCGGCGCGCGTCCGGTCGTCGCCGACCACGGAGGCGACTTCGAGCGTCCCGTCGGGGCGCACCAGGTCGATCTCGGCGAGAGTGAAGCCGAGGGTGGTGACCAGAGTCCCGGCGAGGTGGTCGAGCATCGAGGCCAGGTCGGCAGCGACGGTCGGCTGGCCCATCGTGCCTCCTCGGTGTGCGTACGCGGCGGACCTGGGGGATGCCAGTCGGACCCGTCGCGCCCACCGTCCGCCTGTGCTGCGCCTACCAGCCTAGGACGGGGGCGGACGCTGAGGGTGGGATCGGACAAAACACCCAGGAGGAAATCGACATTTCTTACAAACAGTCCGAATAACCATCTAATCTCTGAAGTCCATGCGGGGAGAGGAAGGTGGATCGTCGTGGCTGCGATGCGCGAACCTGCCCTCCTCGACGCCACCGCGGTCGA
>CAWFII010000004.1:0-70579 GCA_963815825.1 uncultured Actinomycetota bacterium
TGCAGGGCTCCGGGGACGTGAAGTACCACCTCGGTGCGGAGGGAGAGTTCCTCTCCGACTCCGGCGACAAGATCAAGGTCTCCGTCGCGGCGAACCCGTCGCACCTCGAGGCGGTCGACCCGGTCCTCGAGGGGATCGCTCGCGCCAAGCAGGACGTGCTGAACCAGGGCGAGGCGTTCCCGGTACTGCCGCTGCTCGTCCACGGTGACGCGGCCTTCGCCGGCCAGGGCGTCGTCGCCGAGACGCTCAACCTGTCCCAGCTCCGCGGCTACCGCACCGGCGGGACCGTGCACGTCGTGGTCAACAACCAGGTCGGGTTCACCACGTCCCCCGCAGCGTCACGATCCTCCCTCTACTGCACCGACGTGGCCCGGATGGTCCAGGCGCCGATCTTCCACGTCAACGGGGACGACCCCGAGGCCTGCATCCGGGTCGCCCGGCTCGCCTTCGAGTACCGCCAGGCGTTCAACAAGGACGTCGTCATCGACCTGGTCTGCTACCGCCGCCGCGGCCACAACGAGGGCGACGACCCCTCCTACACCCAGCCCCTGATGTACGACCTGATCGAGCAGAAGCGCTCGGTGCGCAAGCTCTACACCGAGTCGCTCATCGGGCGCGGCGACATCACGCTCGAGGAGGCCGAGCAGGTCCTCAAGGACTACCAGCAGCAGCTCGAGCGGGTGTTCACCGCAGTGCGCGAGGCCACCAACATCCCGGAGAGCTGGACGACGGTCCCGGACTACCCGGAGAAGAGCCACGAGGAGTTCACGACGGCGATCCCGAAGGAGACGCTCAAGCGCATCGCGGACGCCTACGTGAGTGCTCCTGCGGGCTTCACAGTGCACCCGAAGGTGCAGCCTCAGCTCCAGCGACGCGCCGCCGCCATCACCGACGGACCGATCGACTGGGGCACCGGCGAGATCCTCGCGCTCGGCTCCCTGCTGATGGACGGCCGGCCGGTGCGCCTGGCCGGTCAGGACTCGCGCCGAGGCACCTTCGTCAGCCGCTTCGGCACGATCATCGACCGCACCAACGCCAACGAGTGGACGCCGCTTGCCAACCTCTCCGAGGACCAGGGGAGCTTCTACCTCTACGACTCGCTGCTCTCCGAGTACGCCGCCCTCGGCTTCGAGTACGGCTACTCGGTCGCCCGCCCGAACGCACTGACCGTGTGGGAAGCGCAGTTCGGCGACTTCGTCAACGGCGCGCAGATCGTGATCGACGAGTTCATCAGCTCCAGCCACACCAAGTGGGGCCAGTCGTCGGGGGTGGTGCTGCTGCTGCCGCACGGTTATGAGGGCCAGGGTCCGGACCACTCCTCCGCGCGTATCGAGCGGTTCCTGACGATGGCTGCCGACGACGCGTTCGTGGTGGCGCAGCCCTCGACCCCGGCGAGCTACTTCCACCTGCTGCGACGGCACGCCCTGGGGGACGCCCATCGTCCGATGATCGTCTTCACCCCGAAGTCGATGCTCAAGCGCAAGGACGCCGCGTCCAAGCCGGAGCACTTCACCGAGGGAACGTTCCAGCCGCTGATCGGAGACGGGATCGTCGATCCCGAGTCCGTCGACACCTTGCTGCTCTGCAGCGGTCGGATCACCTGGGACCTGATGGTGGAGCGTGCCAAGCAGCAGGGTGAGTCACCGACGACGGCGATCGCCCGGATCGAGCAGCTCTACCCTCGTCCGGAGGCGGAGCTGAAGAGAGAGGTCGAGCGCTACCCGAACCTGCGCGAGGTGCGTTGGATCCAGGACGAGCCCGAGAACATGGGCCCGGCTCCGACCTTCCGGCTCAAGCTGTTCCCTGCACTCGATCGACCGGTCACGGTGATCGCCCGGCCCGAGTCCAGCTCGCCGGCCGTGGGCCAGCACTCACGCCACGTCGAGGAGCTCAAGGGCATGATCAGCGCGGCCTTCGCGCCCGTCGCGGCCAGGGCCGAGGAGAACTACTAGGCCGTGTACTTCACCGACCGTGGCATCGAGGAGCTGCAGAAGCGTCGCGGCGACGACGAGGTGACCCTCGACTGGGTCGCCGAGCGGCTGCAGGAGTTCACCGACCTCCACCCCGAGTTCGAGACCCCGGTGGAACGGCTGGCCACGTGGCTGGCGCGCCTCGACGACCCCGAGGACGACTAGGCCCGATCCCAGCGCGGCTCCGCGACGCAGCCGCCGACCGGATCGGTCAGCGCAACGGGCGTGAGGGGGTCACGTCGAGGTCGTGGCGCACCCGCCACAGATCGGCGTCGCAGGCGGGGTCGACTCCGAAGCGTGGCCGGGGCAGCCCGGCGGTGCGTCGGTGGTTGTGCTCGAGCAGGGACGCGATGCCGACGAGCAGGAGCACGAGGAACGATACGGCGAGCAGACTGGACATGGCAGTAAGTTTGCCCTGCACAGTTTTCAGCCACAAGTGGCAGCCATGCCGCTGCTCGCCGATTTACTGCCATACTGGCTCGATGAGCCTCTCGAGCGTGGCGGTTCTCATACCGCACCGGCCCGCCCTGTTCGAGCTGGGCGTCGCCCACGAGGTCTTCGGAGTCGACCGCAGCGACGACGGCGTACCACGATTCGACTTCCGTGCCTGCTCCGAACGACCCGGGGAGCCGATCGAGCTCCCCGACGCGATGACGCTGACCACCCGGTACGGACTGGCCGACGCCGACCATGCCGACCTCGTCGTCGCCCCTGCCTACGACTACGACCATCCCCCGTCCGAGGCCCTTCTCGACGCCTTCCGCCGGGCCCATGCCAGGGGTGCCTGGGTGCTCTCGGTCTGCTCCGGCGCCTTCCTGCTCGGTGAGGCCGGACTGCTCGACGGACGCTCGTGCACCACCCACTGGCGGCACACCGACGAGCTGCGCCAGCGCTTCCCCAGGGCCTCGGTCGACCCCGACGTGCTGTTCGTCGAGGACGACCGCGTGATCACGAGCGCGGGCACGGCGGCCGGGATCGATGCGTGTCTGCACCACGTCAGGTGCGAGCTCGGTGCTGCCGTCGCGACCAAGATCGCGCGTCGGATGGTGGTGCCGCCCCAACGCGACGGCGGCCAGCGCCAGTACATCGACCTCCCTGTTCCGAGCTGCACGGCCACCAGCCTGGCCCCGTTGCTCGTCTGGATGCGCGAGAACCTCGCCGAGGAGCAGCCGATCCGGGCGCTCGCCCGTCGGGCCGCGATGTCAGAGCGCACCTTCGCCCGCCGGTTCGCGGCCGAGACCGGCAGCACACCCGGCAAGTGGTTGCTGGCGCAGCGCCTGCACTACGCCCGGACGCTGCTGGAGAGCAGCGACCTCTCCGTCGAGACA
The DNA here is from genome assembly GCA_963815825.1 of uncultured Actinomycetota bacterium. Lineage (GTDB taxonomy): Bacteria > Actinomycetota > Actinomycetes > Propionibacteriales > Nocardioidaceae > Marmoricola. The sequence goes on from CAWFII010000004.1 coordinate 3,299, forward strand.
GTCGCGTTGCGGTCCGGCTTCGGCTCTGCCGCACTGCTGCGCCACCACTTCGGCACGCACGTGGGCGTGGCGCCCGCCGAGTACCGACGCACGTTCCGGACCCCGGAGGTACGCGCCGGCTGAACGGCGCGCGTCCTAGCATCGGCGCCGTGACCTATCCTCCCGCTCCGTGGCGTCTGCACGGCCAGCTGTGGCTCTCGCTCTTCCGCGTCCGGCAGGGCGACCATGCCGACTGCGGACCGGGCATCTACGCGGCGGCGCTGGTCTCCTACGAGCACCCGAGCCCGCTGATCTACTCCGAGCTGTTGGTGGCTCGCCGGGTCCGGGCCGCAGGCGCGCCACGCATCAACATCACCGACATCTGGGTCGACTCGGAGGCCTCCATGCGCGGCGGCCGTGAGCTGTGGGCCATCCCCAAGGAGCTCTGCGCCCTGAGCCGCACGAGCACCGGCCACCATCTGACCCGCACCTCGTGGGACGCCCGGGTGGGCGGCGTGGAGATCGCCTCGGCCCGGTTCACCGACATCTCGCGGGTCAGCCCGCGGACACCGTTCGCGGGATCGACGTGGCAGCGCCGGCGCCCTGACCAGCCGGGGACGGAGCGGGAGGTGGTGGCCGACCTGACGGGCAGCGGCAAGGGGCTGCCGTGCCGCGGATCCTGGACGTTCAACGCCGCAGGGCCGCTCGGCTGGCTGGCAGGCAAGCGGCCCCTCGCGTCGTTCCGGATGACCGACTTTCAGATGTCCTTCGGCTGACCGCCGAGGTCGCTGCCGGCGGCAGGCGCTTCTCCGGGAAGGTCCTCGTCCGGTTCTGCCTCGCTGGACGCTCCAGAAAGGTGGTCCTCGCCGGCCTTGCGGACCGCGTCGCGGATCTCGAAGACCTCGGTGGCGAACCCGCCGACCGTGCGCGCGATGTCGCCCACGGCGGTGGTGAGGATGGTCGCCACGCTGCCGACTGCCTGGCTCGCCGCGGTCACGCCGTCCTGCAGGGCGTCCTTGCGGATCTCCGCCTTGCTCAGTCTGTCGTTGCTGGGTCGGTTGCGCATGTCCACAGTCTCTCAGAGCGTCCGGGTCACGCGGCGATCGTCACGGGACGCTGGGTCCCGGACCCCGGCTCGGCGGGTCGCCCCCCGGGCAGCGCGAGGCGGCAGATCTTCTTCGCCACGCTGAACAGCTGTCTGTGCAGCGGCCCGGTGTTGTACTCCAGGCCGTAGCGCTGGCAGATCTCGCGTATCTCCCCGGCGATCTCGGGATAGCGACGGGCCGGCAGGTCCGGGAAGAGGTGGTGCTCGATCTGGTGCGAGAGGTTGCCGGACATGAGGTGGAGCAGCCTGCCGCCGGAGATGTTGGCCGAGCCGAGCACCTGTCGGTAGTACCAGTGACCCCGGGACTCGTCCTCGCACTCCTCCTCGCTGAACGTTGCCACGCCCGCCGGGAAGTGTCCGCAGAAGATGATGTTGAAGGCCCAGACGTTGCGGACCAGGTTCGCCGTCAGGTTGCCTGCCAGGGTCAACGGGAACAGCGGGCCGGTGAGTGCAGGGAACAGCACGTAGTCCTTGAGGGCCTGCGTGCGGATCTTGCGCAGGAGTCCCGGGTAGAGCAGGCGGTTGTCCTCCAGCCTGCGCGAACCCTTGACGATGTTCTCGACCTCGAGGTCGTGCATGGCCACCCCCCACTCGAAGAAGACCATCAGCAGCAGGGCGTAGACCGGGTTGCCGAGGTAGTAGGGGTGCCACTCCTGGCCCTCGTCCATCCGCAGGATCCCGTAGCCGATGTCGCGGTCCTTGCCGAGGATGTTGGTGAAGGTGTGGTGGATGTAGTTGTGCGAGTACTTCCACTGGTCGCTCGGGCACACGTTGTCCCACTCGTACATGCGCGAGCTCAGCCCCGGGTCACCCATCCAGTCGTACTGGCCATGCATGACGTTGTGACCGATCTCCATGTTGTCGAGGATCTTGGAGACGCTCAGCGCAGCGACCGCGAGCGGCCAGGCAGGCGGCAGGTACATCAGGGCCCGCGCGGCCACCTCGAGCTGGCGCTGCTTCTTGACGATGCCGCGGATGTAGCTCGCGTCCTCGTCGCCGAGCTGGCCGATCACGCGCTGCCGGATCGCGTCGAGCTCGGCGCCGAACGCCTCGAGCTGCTCAGAAGTCAGGGTCGCGCTGGGGCTGGTGGAGCTGGTCGAAACCATGTCGGTCCCTTCGGTAGTTTCGGTCACAGGTCGACGACGCAGTCGCCGACCGGTGCGGAGACGCAGATCCGGATGTCCTCCTCGGGCAGGGAGGACTCCTCTCCCGTGAGCACGTTGCGGACCGTGCCCTCGGTCTTGCGCGAGACGCAGGAGAAGCAGATCCCCATGCGGCAGCCGTACTCCGGTGCGAGTCCTCGCGCCTCGGCCTGCTCGAGGAGCGAGGCGCCGGTGTTGCTCGCCGTCCCACCGGCCCGGGCGAAGGTGACGTCACCGGCCGCCGAGCCGCCGCCTGGCAACACACCCGTGGCGAGCTTGAAGAACTCGGTGCGCAACCGCGGCGAGCCGTCGTAGGCATCCACGACCAGCGCCATCATCGCCGCCGGCCCGCAGGCCCACGTGTCGGTGAGACGGAAGTCGGGGACGAGCCGCTCGAGCGCCTGGCGGCTGAAGACGTCCTCGCCGTGGCGGAGGTGCACGTCGATCCCGTTGTCCTGCCACTGGATGCGACGCAGCTCCTCGGCGAAGATCTGGTCCTCCGGGGAGCGGGCGTAGTGCAGGAACGTGACCTTGCGGTTGACCCGGCCGTCGTACCCGTCGCGCAGCAGGGTGCGCACCTGCGACATCACCGGGGTGATGCCCGAGCCGCCGGAGATCATCAGCAGGTGGTTGTTGGTCGGGGTGGCAGGGCTCTCGCTCAGGGTGAACTGCCCCTCGGCCTGGCTCAGGTGCACGACCTCGCCGGGCTCGGCCTCGCGGACGAGGAACGCACTGACTCGCTGCTGATCGGGGCGGACCCGTTCGTGGGCGCGCACGGTGATGGAGAACCTCTCACCGGGACCGGACTCGGCCGAGGAGATCGAGAAGCATCGCGTCGTACGACGGGCACCGTTGATCTCCACCCCGACCTGGACGTACTGACCGGCCCGGTGACCACGCCAGGTGCTCGTGGGCTGGAGCGTGATGGTCGCCACGGGGTGCCGGCCGTCTGTCTCGCGGTGGACCTCGACGATGCGCGCTCGCACCTCGGTGGCTGCCCACATCGGGTCGAGCTGCTCGAGATAGCGATCGACCCCGTGAGGGGAGGTCAGGGCAGCCAGCACGCTGGAGCCGAGAACACGATCGGCCAGCGGCTGGCCGAGGGAGCGCAGTCGCTGGGAGTGCCGGCCCCCGAAACTCAGGCCCCCGAGGTGCAGCCCCCGGACGTGCAGCCCCGGAAAGTAGGGCTGACCCATGGCAGCCTCCTGTCTCTCGCGATTGAGTGAACATCTGTTCACTCAAAAGCATGTCCGGAAGCGCACCCCCGGTCAACCCAGGACGCCCGTGACGCCCGACACCCCAGGAGGACCTGGGCACCCGCTCCGCCGGCAGCTGCGGGCGCGGCTAGGGTCGGACGATGACTCGGACCATCTTCACCGGCGGCACGGTGTACGACGGGACCACCGGTCGGCCCGCGGAGGGCGACGTGGTGGTGGAGGACGGGCGCATCGTCGACGTCGGGCCGGGCCTGGACGGTGACGTCTCCGTCGACTGCTCCGGGGGCTTCGTCTCCCCTGGCTTCATGGACTGCCACGTGCACGTCACCTTGGACAATCCCGTCCAGATGCAGATCATCGAGACCCCGTTCAGCCTGCAGTTCTTCCAGGCTGCGGCCAACCTGAAGAAGACGCTGGAGATCGGCATCACCAGCATCCGCGATGCCGGCGGCGCCGACCTCGGGATCAAGGAGGCGGTCGACCGAGGGATGATCCCAGGCCCTCGCATGCAGATCTCGATCATCATGCTGAGCCAGACCGGCGGTCATGGCGACGACTGGAGCATCTGCGGTGGCGACGTGCCGTTCTTCATGCCCCACCCCGGTCGACCCAGTGGCGTCGTCGACGGACCCGACGAGGTTCGCCGGCGGGTCCGGGAGATCATCAGGGCCGGGGCTGACGTGATCAAGGTGGCGACGACCGGCGGGGTGCTCTCGCCCCGCGACGATCCTCGGCACGGCCACTTCCGGGATGCGGAGATCGCCGTGATGACCGAGGAGGCGACGGCCGCCGGACTGCACGTGATGGCGCACGCTCAGGGCGCCGGCGGCATCAAGGCCGCCCTGCGCAACGGTGTGCGCTCCATCGAGCACGGGATCTTCCTCGATGACGAGGCGATCGAGATGATGCTCCAGGCCGGCGCCTGGTTGGTGCCCACGTTGCACGCGCCGCGAGCGGTCATCGCCGCGGCCGATGCGGGACTCCCCATCGCGGACTCGGTCGTCGACAAGGCACGCTTCGTCGCGCAGACCCATGCCGACAGCATCCGCCGGGCCCACGCCGCGGGTGTCCGGATCGCCATGGGCACCGACTGCGGGGTGGGCGCACACGGGACGAACCTCGACGAGCTGGTGCTGATGAACCAGGCCGGGCTCTCTCCGCTGGAGGCCCTGCACGCCACCACCGGATCGGCGGCAGAGCTCCTCGACGTGGCGACCGACCGCGGCACGCTCCGACCCGGCCAGAGAGCCGACCTCGTGGTCGTCGACGGCGACCCCGAGGACGTCTCGGGTCTGGCCGGACGCGTCCGCTCCGTCTTCCTCGACGGGACCGCGGTGAGCAGTCGGCGGTCCTGACCGACGGCCCCTGCGGCGAGCCGACGAGTGCACGTTCGTACACCCGCCCAGCTCCGAGCAGTACCCTCGGGGTCATGGAGGCACGGACACGACGCTCCCGGTCAGGACGAGGCACTCCCCCCGCCTCGCCTGCTCCCGCCGAGTCGCGCGGTGAGCGCAAGGAGCGCACGAGACGCGCGATCCTCGACGCCACCCTCGACCTGTGCATCGACAGCAGCCTGGTGGCGCTGTCACTGCGCCAGGTGACCAAGGAGGTCGGCATCGTCCCGACCGCCTTCTACCGCCACTTCGACTCCATCGAGGATCTCGGCCTGGCACTGGTCGAGGAGTCGTTCGCCTCGCTGCGCGAGATGCTGCGCGAGGTCCGCCACACCGGGCCGAGCTACGAGGACATCATCGACCGCTCGGTGCAGGTGCTCGGCGAGCACGTGCACTCCCGGCAGGACCACTTCGCCTTCATCTTCCGCGAACGCATGGCCGGTCCCCCCGCGGTGCGCACGGCGATCCGTCACCAGGTCGAGCTCGTCGAGCGCGAGCTCACCGCCGACCTCGCACGGCTCACCGATCCGGCCGTCTGGTCGACCGAGGACCTCCGGGTGCTCTCGAACCTGATCGTGACCTCGATGGTGGGCACCGCGGAGGCCATCCTCAGCTCCCGGCCCTCAACCGAGCCGGCCGTCCTCGACCGGGCCCGATCCCAGCTCCGCATGCTCCTCGTGGGAGCGCTGCGCTGGAGGTCCGGGAGAACCGACTGAGCGCGTGGGCAGCATCGCGGCCAGCACGAGCACGACGAGGCACAGCCCGGCTGCCACCGCGAACGCCCACCGCATCCCGTCCAGGGACGCCGCGACCGGCGGCACTCCTGCACCTGTCAGGAAGGTCGCGCGGCTGGTCAGGACCGTCACGACCAGCGCGGTTCCCATCGCGCCCGCGACCTGCTGCGTCGTACCGAGAAGCGAGCTGCCGTGGGAGTAGAGATGGGGCGGCAGTGCGCCCAGCCCCATGGTGAACACCGGGGTGAACAGGGCGGCCAGGCTCACCATCAGCACCACGTGCACGACCAGGATCTCCCAGGTGGGGGTGTTCCGCCCGACGGCCACGAAGGCCGTCATCGCCGCGAGCAGCCCCAGCGCGCCGGGAAGGACGAGGACCCGGGCCCCGCGCGCGTCGTAGATCCGGCCGACGCGGGGCCCGAGGAGACCCATCGCGAGACCGCCCGGCATCACGAGCAGGCCGGTGGTCAACGGGCTCATCCCGCGGACGCCCTGCAGGTAGAGCTGGAGCAGGATCATCGAACCGAGCATGGCCATGAACGCGACAGCCATCACGCCCAGCGAGAGCGAGAACACCCGGATGCGCAGGGTGCGGAGATCGAGAAGGGGTCGGTCCGACCGCTGCAGCACGACCTGGCGGCGGACGAAGGCTCCGACCCCGGCGACGCCGACGAGCAGGGCGGCGTAGGCGACCGAGTGGTCGCCCGGGACCCCGACCTCGCTCAACCCGTAGACCAGGGCGCCGAAGCCCACCGCTGCGATCAGCACGCTGACCCAGTCGATGCTGCCTGCCGTCGGCTCCCCCACGTTGACCAGCCGGACCAGGCCGAGCACGGCGATGCCGGCCGCGATCGGCAGCACGGCGAGGAAGATCCAGCGCCAGGCCAGCGAGTGCAGGATCACACCGGACACGGTCGGCCCGAGAGCCGGAGCGACCGACATCGCGAGGGTGACGTTTCCCATCACCCGCCCACGGTCATGAGGAGGTACGACGGACATCAGCGTGGTCATCAGCAGCGGCAGCATCACCGCCGTGCCGCTCGCCTGGACGATGCGCGCGAGCAGCAGCACCGGGAAGGTCCAGGCTGCGGCGGCCAGCAGGGTGCCGGCGCAGAACACACCCATGGCGAGGCCGAAGGCGACCCGGGTGGTCACGCGCTGGAGGAACCAGCCGGTCGTCGGGATGACCACCGCCATGGTGAGCATGAACGCCGTCGAGAGCCACTGCGCCACGTTGGCGTCGACCGCGAAGTCGAGCATCAACCGCGGGATGGCGTTGATCATGATGGTCTCGTTGAGGATCACCACGAAGGTGGCCGCCACCAACCATCGGAGCACGGCGTAGTCAGGAACCTCGGTGGACTCCGCTGCTGGGCTCAGCGGACGGTGGGCGGACTGCATCAGGGACCTCGTTCTCGGGGACAGACATCAGCGTGCCGCTCGCCGCGAGGCGCCGGCAACTGGTTTTGACCACGACGTGGCCCCGAACTCATCGGTCGCGTGCTGCCGCCGCCGCCGGGCAGTGCCGCCCGATCAGTGCCGCCGATGACAGCCGGTCAGGGGGTCGGGCTGACCGTGACGTCGGGCACGGTCGCGTCGCGCGGCAGGTCCAGGACGTGCCGGATCGCGTCGGCGACCGTCTCCGGGCGGATCCACTCGCCGGCGTCGTAGGCCCTGTCCTCCTGCTGGTGCACCCGCTGCTGCATCGGTGTCGCGGTCCGGCCCGGGTAGACGCTCGTGACCCGCACGCCGTGCTCCTGCTCCTCGTTGCGCAGGGAGTCCGCGAGCGCCCGGAGACCGTGCTTCGACGCGGCGTAGGCAGCCCACTGCGCATTGGCGTGCAGGCCGGCACCGGAGTTGACGAAGATGACCGTGCCCCGCGCACGGCGCAGGGCGGGCAGTGCCATTCGGGTCAACGCGGCCGGTGCCAGCAGGTTCACCTCGAGCTGCTCGCGCCACTGACGCGAGGTGAGATCCGCGACCGTGCCGAGATCGACCGCACCTGCCGCGTGGACCACGCTGTCCAGGGCCGGCGGCAGCTCGAGGTCGTCCAGCGGCTCCGCCAGGTCCGCCACGACCGTCTGCGCGCCCGGCCAGCGGGAGGCGAGCTCGTCGGCCCGCTCCGACGAGCGTGCCACCAGGACGAGGGCGTCCCCACGGCCGTGCAGCACGTCGGCGAGCGCGGAGCCGATTCCCGACCCGGCGCCGGTCAGCAGGTGCGTGGTCATCCGCGTGGCCCGGTCACAGGGTGAACACGACCTTGCCGAAGACGTCGCCCTCGGCCATCGCCGCGAAGCCGTCCTTCGCCTGGTCCATCGGCAGGGTGCGGTCGATCAGCGGCCGCACGCCGCTGGCGTCGAGCAGGTTCGTCAGCGAGGCGAGCTCGGTGCGAGTGCCCATGGTCGACCCGATCACCCGGAGCTGCAGGAAGAAGATCCGGGTGAGCTCGGCATCGTCCAGCTGCGGACCCGAGGTGGTGCCCGAGATGACGATGGCGCCCCCGGGTCGCAGGGCTCGGATCGAGTGCGACCAGGTGGCCTTGCCGACCGTCTCCATGACGGCGTCCACCTTCGTCGGCAGCCGGGCTCCTGACTCGAAGACCTCGTGGGCGCCCAGCTCGAGGGCCTTGGCGCGCTTGCCCTCGTCGCGGCTGGTGGCGAGCACCTTGAGGCCACCGGCACGAGCGAGCGCGATGAGTGCGGTCGCGACGCCGCCTCCAGCGCCCTGGACCAGCACGGTGTCGCCGGCCTTCAGGCCTCCCTGGGTGAAGAGCATCCGGTAGGCCGTCAGCCATGCGGTCGGCAGGCAGGCGGCCTCCTCGAAGGACAGTGACGCCGGCTTGGGGACCACGTTGCGCCTCGGAACGGCGACTCGCTCCGCGAACGTCCCCTGGTGCCGCTCGCTGAGCAGTGACCGCTTCGGGTCGAAGGTCTCGTCGCCGGTCCACGACGGGTCGCTGACCACCGCATGGACGACGACCTCGTTGCCGTCCTCGTCGAGGCCGGCGGCGTCACAGCCCAGGATCATCGGGAGCGACTCCTGCTTGAGGCCCACCCCGCGCAGTGACCACAGGTCGTGGTGGTTCAGCGAGGCCGCCTTCACGCTCACGGTGGTCCAGCCGTCGGGCACCTCGGGATCAGGTCGCTCGCCGAGCACGAGGCCGCTCAGCGGATCGTCGGAGGAGAAGGACTCGGCGTACACGGAGAACATGTTTCGACCCTAGCGACCCGATCTGCACGATCCCCACCGGCCTCGGGCCCGACGGTCGGTCAGCGCCGAGCCACTCCGTCGCGCCGGGCCGCCGCAGCCACGGCTGTCGCCACGGCGGGACCGACCCGGGGGTCGAACGGGGACGGGATGACCAGGTCCTCGCGCACCTCCTCGGCGACGAGCGATGCGAGCGCGTCGGCCGCTGCCAGCTTCATGCCCTCGGTGATGGCGGTCGCGCGGGCGTCGAACGCACCCCGGAAGATCCCCGGGAACGCCAGCACGTTGTTGATCTGGTTGGGGAAGTCCGACCGTCCGGTCGCGACGACGCGGGCGTGACGGTGCGCCACCTCCGGGTGCACCTCGGGCATCGGGTTCGCGAGTCCGAAGATGATCGAGTCAGGAGCCATCGTCTCGACCACGCCCTCAGGGACCGTGCCACCGGAGACTCCGATGAACACGTCCGCGCCCACCATCACGTCGACGAGGTGGCCGCGGCGTCCGGTGAGGTCGGCGGTGATCTCGGCGAGCGCCCGCTTGGAGTCGTTCAGCGGTCCACGCGCAGAGCTCAGCACCCCGGTGCGATCGACCACGGCCACGTCGCGGATGCCTGCGGCCAGCAGGATCCGGGTGACGGCCACGCCGGCGGCGCCCGCACCCGAGACGACCACGCGCGTGGTCTCCATCAGCCGCCCGGTCAGGCGTAGGGCGTTCACCAGTGCGGCGAGCACCACGACCGCCGTACCGTGCTGGTCGTCGTGGAAGACCGGGATGTCGAGGCGCCGCTTGAGCCGCTCCTCGATCTCGAAGCATCGCGGCGCGGAGATGTCCTCGAGGTTGATGCCTCCGAAGCTCGGAGCGAGCCGGACCACCGTCTCGACGATCTCGTCGACGTCGACCGTGTCCAGGCAGATCGGCACCGCATCAACCCCACCGAACTGCTTGAACAGCACCGCCTTGCCCTCCATCACGGGCATGGCGGCCTTCGGCCCGATGTCGCCGAGCCCGAGCACGGCCGTGCCGTCGGTCACCACCGCGACGGTGTTGGAGACCCAGGTGTAGTCGTCCGCGAGGGCGGGGTCGGCAGCGATCGCCTCGCACACCCGGGCCACGCCCGGCGTGTAGGCCATCGAGAGCTCGTCGGGCCCGTTCAGGGCGACGCGCGAGGCGATCTCCATCTTGCCGCCGGCGTGCAGGGCGAAGACGGGATCGTCAGCGTGAGGGTTCTCCAGATCAGGCATGTGTTCCGATGCAACCATGAAAGTCGTCCCTTCCGCAGGCGAGGGTGATGGGGAGGGGCTGTTCGACGCGTAGCCGATGGTGCGGCCGCGGAAGCCCGACGCAGTACCTGGGTGGTGACCCGACCCTCATCGTCCCACAGGCTGCGGGGGACCCGGCAGACGGCCGGGACCCGGCCAGATGCGCAGCACCGCCACGGCCAGTACGTCGCCCTCGGCGATCGCCCCGCCGGAGAAGGAGTCCCGTCCCTCGGTCGCGCTGTCGCGGACCACCCACCATCCGTCGACAGCCAGGTGGTCGAGGCGCTTGACCGCCACCACTCCGTCGGCGAACCGCACCACCGCGATCCGCCCCGCCCGTGGCCGACCGCCGTAGTGGACGAGCAACCGGTCGCCGTCGGCCAAGGTCGGCGCCATCGACCGGCCGCGCACCACCGCCATGCCCAGGGACGCAGTGGTCAGGCGTCGACGCCACGGCTGCACGCTGGCCTCCTCGAGAACCTCTTGAAGTCCGGGTCGCGGTCGGGAGTAGTGTCGCAGCAGCCAGGCGCTGGAGCCATGCGGCGCCTACCACCCCCGGCACTCTCGAGAGGAACCACCGGATGCTGAAGAACATGCTGTTCGCCCCCACCATCGAGGTCTCGGCACACTGTGACCTGCCCTGCGGCGTCTACGACCCGGCCCAGGCACGCATCGAGGCCGAGTCGATCAAGGGGATCATCGGCAAGGTCAAGGACAACGACGACGCGGACTTCCGCACGCGTGCCATCGTGATCAAGGAGCAGCGCTCCGAGCTCGTCAAGCACCACCTCTGGGTGCTGTGGACCGACTACTTCAAGCCGCCTCACTTCGAGAAGTACCCGCAGCTCCACCAGCTGTTCAACGAGGCGACCAAGCTGGCCGGCGCCAGCGGCACCAAGGGCGAGCTCGACGAGGCGAAGGTCGACGAGCTGCTCGCCAAGATCGACGAGATCGCCGAGATCTTCTGGGAGACCAAGAAGGGCTGAGCCTGCTCAGCACTCGAGGCACCGTGGACCCCCGTGCTCATGGGCACGGGGGTTCGCGCACCCGGAGCCTGCCTGACGACGCGTCGAAAGCATTCGCAGACCGCCCACGCGGCTCGTCGTTCCGCACTACTCTTCTCCCACAGACACCACCAACCTCGTAGGACGCCACTGTGAACCAGAGTCCTGACGTCGAGCTGCGCCTCCCAGCTGAGAGCGCCTACGTCGCGGTCCTGCGCATGACCACGGCCGGACTGGCTGCCCGGCTGGACTTCACCCTCGACGACATCGAGGACCTCCGCATGGCCGTCGGAGAGGCGTGCGCGCTGGTGCTGGAGCACGCCGATCAAGGTGGTGACCTCCACGCCACGTTCGACCTCAGCGACGGCTCGATCCGGGTGGCGGTGTCTGCGGACTCCAGCAGCGCCGACGACCCCGACGAGGCCAGCTTCGGCTGGCAGGTGCTCACGGCTCTGACCAGCGACGTGCTCACCAGTCGGGAGGGGACCCTGAACTGGGTGTCCTTCACCGTGCGATCCAGCATCGCGGCCTGACCCCGTGTCCGGCACCATCTCCGGCACCGAGGCCGATGGCCAGCCGGGGACCCGGGACCAGCGGCTCCCACGCCGTACGCCGCTCAGCCCCCGGCAGCTCTCGACCAGGGAGGCCAGCCACGCGCTCTTCGCCGAGCTCACGGACCCGGCCACCTCCGCGGCCCGGCACGACGAGTGCCGCGAGGAGCTGGTGCGCCTGCACATGCCGCTGGTGGACCATTGCGCTCGCCGGTTCATGAACCGCGGGGAGCCGCTCGACGACCTCGTCCAGGTCGGCACGATCGGCTTGATCAAGTCGGTCGACCGCTTCGACGACGGCCGCGGCGTGGAGTTCTCCACGTACGCCACCCCGACCATCCTCGGCGAGATCAAGCGCTACTTCCGCGACAAGGGCTGGGCGATCCGGGTGCCGCGCCGGCTGCAGGAGCTTCGGATGTCGATCAGCGCCGTGACCGGTGAGATGTCCCAGGAGCTGGGTCGGTCCCCCACCCCGCGCGAGATCGCCGCGAAGCTCGGCGTCATGGTCGAGGACGTGATGGAGGGGATCGAGTCCTCCAACGCCTACTCCACGTTGTCCCTCGACGCCGGTGACAGCGGTGAGGACGGTCAGCGCAACAGCATGCTGGACAGCCTCGGCATGGACGACGAGGCCCTGGCCCACGTGGAGATCCGGGAGTCCCTCAAGCCCCTGATCGAGCGACTTCCCCCGCGCGAGAAGCGCATCTTGATGCTGCGGTTCTTCCGCGGCATGACCCAGTCGCAGATCGCGGAGGAGATCGGGGTCTCGCAGATGCACGTCTCCCGGTTGCTCAACCGCACTCTCGCCGAGCTCCGGACCTCGCTGAGCGAGGTCAGCTGACCCGGACGTGCCTACCGCCGGTCCGCGGCCCGCTCGAGCGCGTCGATCGAGCGTGGGTGCAGCAGCCCGGCCAGCACCAGCACGGCCACGGCTGCCAGGGCGATGGCGACCGGCAGCGTGCCGCCGGTCCTGAAGTTCCACGCGAGCCCCAGCCAGATGAGCTGCGCGAGGAGAACCGGGCCACGGGACCAGGGCCGCAGCGCATTCATCCCCCAGGCACACGCCAGCAGACCGGCGCCGGACGCCAGGAAGAAGGCCCCGGTCGTCACTCCCATCACCAGGCGGTCGCTGTGGAGCCGGAACACCTCGGTGACGCCGAACCCCACGACGAGAAGGCCCTCGATCATCGTCAGACCTGCAGCCGTGGCGAGGGGGGCTGGCGTACCATGGCTCGAGTACGGCGATCTCACGGTCGGATCGGGCTCTGGCCCGCCGCTGGTGGGGTCGAGATGGGCGTCGCTCACGGGGTGGAGCCTATTCCGTGTCCTGTTGTGACCAAGGCGACCACCTCGGGGGGTTGTCATCGCGGCGCGGACTTGCAACGATCAAATGGTCGCGCTGCCCGCAGGACGTGGTGACGCGCACCACAGACAACCCCGGTCATCCCTTCTCCACTCGGATGCCGGGCCACATCGTGAATACGTTCACTAGTACACGGAGGGTTACCCCAGCCATGGATTGGCGTCACCGTTCCGCATGCCTCGAAGAGGACCCGGAACTGTTCTTCCCGATCGGCAACACCGGCCCCGCGATCTTGCAGATCGAGGAGGCCAAGCAGGTGTGCCGTCGCTGCGACGTGCGCGAACAGTGCCTCGCATGGGCCCTCGAGGCCGGACAGGACCACGGTGTCTGGGGCGGCCTGAGCGAGGACGAGCGGCGGGCCCTCAAGCGGCGCAACGCCAGGGCGAGGGTTCGCACCGCCTGAACCTCGCACGGCCCGCGCTCATCGCGGCAGTCCCGTGACGTCTGGAACCTGAACCACGACACGAGTGCCGGGGCCTTCAGCACGTCGACCCAGGGTGATCGCTCCGCGGAGCTCGCCCACCAGGGTGGTCACGATCGAGAGCCCGAGGCTGGCGGCGTCCTCCAGCCTGAAGCCGGGCGGTAGACCCACCCCGTCGTCCTCGATGGTCAGCTGGAGCCCCCTCCCGTCGCGCACGCAGCTGATCTGGATCAGGCCCCCGCGGTCCTCGTCGAACGCGTGCTCGACAGCGTTCTGGACGAGCTCGGTGAACACCATGGCGAGCGGCGTCGCGGCATCAGAGCTCATCGTTCCGAACGTGCCGGTGCGGTGGGTCCGGACCGGCGCCCCCCGGGCTCCCACGTCGGTGACCAGCCGCGTCAGGCGATCGGTCACGTCGTCGAAGTCGACGGTCTCGTCGAAGGCCTGGCTCAGCGTCTCGTGCACGACCGCGATCGCGCCGACGCGGCGGACGGCTTCCTCGAGCGCGACCCGCCCCTCCGGGATCTCGAGCCGGCGGGCCTGCAGACGCAGCAGGGCCGCGACCGTCTGGAGGTTGTTCTTCACGCGGTGGTGGATCTCGCGGATGGTCGCGTCCTTGGTGACCAGCTCGCGGTCTCGCCGCCGCAGGTCGGTCACGTCACGCAGCAGAACCAGCCCGCCCGTGTGCTCCCCCGTGGGCCGCAGCGGGATCGAGCGCAGGATCACGGTGGCAACGGAGTTGCCCAGCTCGGTGTCGCGCGGCATCCGTGCCGCGAGCACGGCACTGAGTCTCTCCTCGTCGGGTCGCATCCCCGCCGGCACCAGCTCGCGGGTGACCGCGGCCAGCGACTTGCCGCTGAGGTCACCGGTCAGTCCCAGCTTCCGATACACCGACAGGGCGTTCGGACTGGCATAGGTCACGTGACCGGTGGCGTCGATGCGGATGAATCCGTCACCGACCCTCGGGGTGTCCGCGTGGTCGGAGCGCTGGTGGGAAAACGGAAAGCTGCCGTAGGTGATCATCTGGGAGAGCTCGCTCGCGGTCTGCAGGTAGGACAGCTCCAGCCGGCTCGGCGTACGCACCCCCTGGAGGTTGGTGTTGCGCGCGACGACGGCGATGAACCGGTCCCCGCGGCGCACCGGGATGGCCTCGACGCGGACGGGGACGTCGTCGCGCCACTCGGGGTCGCCTTCGCGCGCGATCCGGCCCTGCGCCATCGCGGTGTCCAGGAGCGGACGCTTCCCGGCCTCGAGGAACGAGCCGATGATGTCGTCGACGAACGCCGTCGGTCCGGTCGTGGGACGCATCTGCGCCCCCGCCCAGTAGCCCGAGCCGTCACAGGCGGGCAGCCACAGCACCAGGTCCGCGAAGCTCAGGTCGGCGATGATCTGCCAGTCCGCGAGCAACAGCGAGAGCCACTCCAGGTCCTCGCCGGTGAGGTCGGTGTGGGCCCGGGCCAGAGCCTGCAAGGAGGGCACCCCGCCAGACTAGGAGATGGCCCTGCCCATCGGGCTGCCGCGGTGCGTCGTCCGGGGGCTAACCTCGCGACATGACGCAGGCACCTGAGCAGCCCGACGAGCAGCAGACCGAACCTCAGGCGGGACGACCGGGCGGAGAGCCCGACGCCCACACCGGTGGCGGCGGTGACGCCGGGGCCGTCGAGGCGCACTCCGGCCAGCACGCGGTGGCGGTGGCCCGCGCCCACGGCGTCCAGGCGATGTTCACGCTCTCCGGTGCCCACGTCTTCCCGATGTACGACGGTGCCGTGACCGCCGACCCGCCGATGCGGATCATCGACGTGCGCCACGAGCAGACCGCCGCCTTCGCTGCCGAGGCGATGGGCAAGCTCACCCGTGTCCCGGGACTGGCCGTGCTCACCGCGGGGCCGGGCGTGACCAACGGGGTCAGCGCCGTCGCGCAGGCCCAGTTCAACGGGTCGCCGCTCGTGGTGGTGGGGGGCCGGGCACCGGCCAACCGCTGGGGCATGGGATCGCTCCAGGAGCTCGACCAGCCGCCGATCCTCGCGCCGGTCTCCAAGCTGGCCCGGACGATCCACACCGCCGCCGAGGTGGCGCAGGGCATGGACGAGGCGTTCACCCTGGCCGGATCCTCCCACCGCGGACCGGTCTTCGTCGACGTGCCGATGGACGAGTTCTTCAACTCCTCCTCCAGCACCCGTCCGGTGGTGGGCGAGCGTCGTCGCACCGAGCCGGACGCTGACGCGATCGCCGACATCGCCGAGCTGCTGGGGCAGGCGCAGCGGCCGGTGGTCATCTTCGGCACCGATGTCTGGGCGGACGGGGCGGACGAGGCCGCGCTGCGGCTGGTCGAGGAGACCGGCGTCCCGGTGATCACCAACGGCATGGGGCGCGGCATCATCCCCGGCGGTCACCGGCTCCTGGTCACCAAGGCACGCAGCGCTGCTCTCGGCGGCGCTGACCTGGTCGTCGTGGCCGGCACGCCACTGGACTTCCGGCTGGGCTACGGCGTCTTCGGGGGCAAGGACGGAGCGACCCCCGCGCGGGTGGTGCACCTCGCCGACTCCGCGGCCCAGGTGTCCGGGCACGCCGACCTCGCCGGCGAGGCGTCGGGCGACCTCACCCTGGTGCTCGACGGGCTGCGCGAGGCGGTCGCCCATCTCGTACGACGCCCCGACTGGTCCTCCTGGGTGGAGAAGCTGCAGGACTCGGTCAAGTCGGCCGTCGCCCGCGACGCAGAGCTGCTCGGCGCCGAGGCCGACCCGATCCATCCCGCGCGCATCTACGGCGAGCTGGTTCCTCGCCTCGAGGACGATGCGATCGTGATCGGGGACGGCGGCGACTTCGTCTCCTTCGCGGGCAAGTTCGTCGAGCCCAAACGTCCGGGTGGCTGGCTCGACCCCGGCCCCTACGGCTGCCTCGGTGCCGGCCTGGGCTCCGCGATCGCCGCGCGGATCTCGCGCCCCTCCGCTCAGGTGGTGCTGCTCTACGGCGACGGCGCGGCGGGCATGTCCCTGATGGATGTGGACACCCTGGTCCGCCACGACCTGCCGGTCGTGATGATCTGCGGCAACAACTCCGCCTGGGGGTTGGAGAAGGGCCCGATGCAGATGCTCTACGGCTACGACGTCGCCGCAGACCTCGCTCCCCAGACCCGCTACGACGACGTCGTGAAGGCGTTGGGCGGAGGCGGCGAGACCGTCACCGACCCACGGGAGATCGGACCGGCGATCGATCGCGCCTTCGCCTCGGGCGTCCCCTACCTCGTCAACGTGATCACCGACGTCGACGCGGCGTACCCGCGCAACACCTTTGGAATCTGAGCGTCGAGCAGGCTCGGTCGCGGTCCGTCTGGTCCGGCCCGAGGAGCTCCCGGAGGTCGGACGGCTCACCTCCGAGGCCTACATCTCCGACGGCTTCATCGACCCGGGCGACCGCTACGTGGCCGAGCTCGTGGACGCCGCGCGTCGGGCGCGGGAGGCGGAGGTCTGGGTCGCGGTCGAGGCGCTCGCGTCGGACGGCCCGGAAGGCCCGACGGCGGGCTCCCTGGTGCTCGGCTCGGTCACGTTCTGTCCCCTGGGCTCCCCCTACCGCGAGATCGCCCGCGACCACGAGGGCGAGTTCCGGATGCTGGCCGTCAGTGCCGTGGCACGAGGGCGCGGCGTCGGCAGGGCGCTGGTGGAGCTCTGCGTCGCCCGCTCGCGCGAGCTGGGGTACGCCGGGGTCCGGATGTCGAGCATGGACCGGATGGCTTCGGCGCACCGCGTCTACGAGCGCCTCGGGTTTCTCCGGGTGCCCGAGGAGGACTGGTCCCCCGTGCCGGGCGTGACGCTGCTCGCGTACACGCTGTCGTTCGCGGGCTGAGACAGCGGCTGTGGCTCAGGGTGTCGGCTGCACCCGGGACATGAAGCGTCCTGCGTCGACGAGGACGCGGGTCACCTCACCCGAGCCGACCAGCTTGCCCCGTTGCCGTGCCGCCACGGTGAAGCGGACCAGCTTGCCGTCCACGTGGACGGCGCTGGCCACGATCTCCAGGTGCGAGCCGACGGCCGAGGGTGCGGTGTGCTCGAGCTGGATGCGGGTGCCCACGCTCGTCTGACCCTCCTCGAGCGCAGGCGCGATCGCCGCGCACGTCGCCGCCTCGCACCAGGCCAGGAGCCGAGGAGTGCCGAGCACCGGCAGGCTGCCCGAGCCCACCGAGGCGGCGGTGTCGTCCTCACCGACGGTGCGCTCCAGCGTCGCGGCCAGCCCGGCTGCCAGCGCCGCGGTCACTGGGACCCGACCTCGTAGGTCGAGACCCGCCCGCCGGACTCCTCGATCGTCACGGCACCGAAGGTGAGGTAGGTCGCCAGTCGCCCGTCGAAGGGATGGAACAGCCCGGTGCAGCCCCCGATGCGGAAGGCCAGGGCGACCAGGTCGCGCACCTGCTCCTCGCCCAGCCTCAGCGGCGATCCGCAGAGCGCCGGGACGTCGTGGTCGGTCCCGTACGCCCGCACCTGCTCGGCGGTGACGCAGAGGGGCGTCTTCACGGTCTCGTTGTCCCAGGACCAGACGAAGCTGCCCACCTCGGCGTTCCACGAGCCCAGCACCTGGACCGGCGCCGAGACCACCCGGTCCTCGAAGGACCACAGGATGCGTCCCTCGTCCTGGTCCAGGACCCAGCGAAGCGAGGCGCCGAGTCCCCAGCGCTCCGCGTGCGCCCGGGAGGTCTGGTCGATCAGCTCACGGCCCTGCAGCAGCAGCGTGTCGAGTTCTCCGGCTTCCATCCGCACAGCCTCCCACGCACGCGGCAGAGCCCCGGACCAGTGGTCCGGGGCTCTGGTGTCAGCCTGCTGGCCTGAGCAAGCTCAGGCGTTGGGGCGCTTGCCGTGGTTCGCGGCCTTCTTCTTGCGCGCGCGGCGCTTGCGACCTGTCTTGCCCATGGGGGTCCTCCTACGTCGTTGCTCCGCGGAGTTTCCCTCGAAGCCGACCTGCATCCTCTCAGGGATGCCGCTGCAATGCGAAATCGGAGGATCTGGGCGCGAGGGGCGCGTCGCTCACTCGCCTCGCGCGATCCGCACCTGCACCTGCTTGATGGACAGCTGGACCCGCTGGCGCAGTCCCTCGGGGGCCACCTCCGCGCAGGAACGGGCGACGAGCGTCTTCACCGTGCGCTCCAGGTCGTATCGGGCCAGGCACGGACCGCACTCGTCGAGGTGATGCTGGATCTGGGCACAGTCGGCCTGGTCGAGCTCGTTGTCGAGGAAGAAGAACACCCGGCCGAGCACCTCGGAGCAGTCGGCGTCGGTCGTGTCGGGGCCACCTGTCGGGTCGTGAGTCATCACGCATCCCCCTTCGGGCCGGTGGAACCTGCTCCGCTGCGAAGCAGGTCGTTCTCACGGACGTATCCGGTCAGCATCTCGCGCAGCTGGCGGCGTCCGCGGTGCAACCGGGACATCACCGTGCCGATCGGAGTTTCCATGATCTCTGCGATCTCCTTGTAGGGGAATCCCTCGACGTCGGCGAGATAGACCGCCAACCGGAAGTCCTCCGGAAGGCGCTGCAGGGCGTCCTTCACGTCAGAGTCGGGCAGGTGCTCCAGCGCTTCCATCTCCGCGGACTTCAGGCCCGAGGACGAGT
Source organism: uncultured Actinomycetota bacterium (assembly GCA_963815825.1). Lineage (GTDB taxonomy): Bacteria > Actinomycetota > Actinomycetes > Propionibacteriales > Nocardioidaceae > Marmoricola. The sequence continues at coordinate 22,273 of CAWFII010000004.1, forward strand.
GCGACTCGGCGCGAGCGAGCTGCCAGTCCTCGACGTCCTCGGCCATCGACTGCTGAGGCTGCCGCTGCTTCTTGCGATAGGTGTTGATGAAGGTGTTGGTGAGGATCCGGTAGAGCCACGCCTTGAGGTTGGTGCCCGGCCGGAACTGGTGGAACGAGCCGTAGGCCTTGGCGAAGGTCTCCTGCACCAGGTCCTCGGCGTCAGCCGGGTTGCGGGTCATCCGCATCCCGGCGGAGTAGAGCTGGTCGAGGAACGGCAGCGCGTCGCGCTCGAAGCGTGCCTGGCGGTCGCTGTCGCTCTCGGTGGCGGGATCGATCTCGACGGGGTCGAGGTCGACCAGGCCGAGGGCATCGGTGTCGGAGTCAGTCATCGCGTTCCAGACTACCGAAGCGTCCCCATCCGTGGGCTTGTCGAGTACGGCGAGCACGGGCAATCCTTCCTCGGACCTCCTCGGGCGGCGGTCACCTCTGCCAACACGTGCTCAGCCGTTTCGATTCCCCGCGACCTCGCGCACCACCCACTCCAAGGTGGCCTCCAGAACCACGGCCAAGGCATCGGCCTGGCTCAGCGGCGCCGACGCGGGGACCTTCATCGAATGGTCGGCCGCCGGGACGACGGCGAGATCGACGTCGGAGGGGAACTCCTCCGGGGTGCCGAAGGGGTCGCGCTCCCCCTGGATCACCAACGTGGGCAGCCGGACTCGCTCGAGCTCGCCCGCCCGGGACTTCTCGGGCCGGCCAGGAGGGTGCAACGGGAACGACAGCGCCAGGACCCCGCGCGCCCCCGCGTCGCGGGCGACCCTGCACGCCGACCGGGCCCCTGCGCTGCGGCCACCGAGCACCAGCGGGCTGCGGGTGCGCAAGTTGTCGAGCACCGCGGTGAAGCACTCGTCGATCACCGTCGGGGCCGGGGCGAGCTTCTTGCCCGCCACCCGCCAGGGCATCTCGACGAGGGTGACCGAGATGTCCTGCTGCGGCAGGGTGCGTGCCAGCCGGACCAGATCGGGAGCATCGATGCCCCCGCCGGCACCGTGGGTCAGCACCAGGGTGGCGATCGGCCTCTTGGCCCGGCGTACGACCAGTCGTGCCTCGCCCCGCGGGGTGGCGACCATCCGCTCGGTCGGCATCAGCCGAGACCCTGGCGAGACCCGGAGACCGGCTGGTCGGACTCCAACGGCAGGGGCTCGACCAGCTCGGGACCGTTGTTGCGCACGTTGGAGACCAGGGTCGAGACCGGGAACGCCTCGAGGCGGCCGGGTGCCGCGGGCTCGAGGAGCGAGAGCAGGTCGTCCTTGTCGTTGGTGCGTGGGGCCAGCCATGCCGCGTAGCGGTCGGGCGCGAGCATCAGCGGCATCCGGTCGTGGATGTGGCCCAGCGAGTCCTCGGCCGAGGTGGTCAGCACGGTGCACGTCCACCGGAACCGGGACGGGTCGTCCTCGGCCTTGTCGGGGTCGCGCCAGATCTCGTACAGCCCGGCCATCGCCAGCAGGCCACCGTCGGCAGGACGGATGAAGTAGGGCTGCTTGCGCGGCTTGCCGGCCGCGGTCAGGTCCTCGGTGGGGTACCACTCGAAGTAGCCGTCGGCCGGGAGGATGGCGCGGCGGCGCTCGAAGGCGCGGCGGTAGGCCGGCTTCTCGGCGACGGTCTCCACCCTGGCGTTGATCATCCGGTTGCCGACCGCCGGGTCCTTGGCCCAGAACGGCACCAGCCCCCACGTGAGCACCCTCAGCTGGCGCTCGGGGACCGACCCGCCCGAGCTGTCGTCGTCACCTCGCGGTGGCCGCTCGACGACGGCGTAGACCTCCTTGGTCGGGGCCACGTTCCAGTCGGGCTCGAGGTGCGGGAGATCGGCGTTGCGGATCTCGAACTCCTCGACGAGGTCCTCTGGCTGCCGGCTCGAGGCGTAGCGACCACACATGCGGCCAGGCTAGTGCCCCACCTGGAGCCCCCCGGCATCTCGGGGCGGTTCAGCCGCGGGCGAGCTCGTCGAGGAGCCGCCCGGCGCCCTCGTCGCGCGACGGCAGTCCCTCGATCCAGATGCGCGGCCGTCCCGAGCCCGCGGCCCCGTTCTCGGCCGGGCGCCCGACGATGTCCCCGACCAGGTCGCGCAGCACGACGACGCGCTGGGCGAGCCTGCCGGCTCGCGGCACCAGCACGACCACCCGGCTCTGGCCCACCTGGCAGATCGTCTCCCCGCCAGGGAAGACCAGCCGCACGACCTCGCCGAGCCGCACGATCCGCAGGGCGGTCTCGAAAGCGTCCGCGCGAACCGAGGGCCGCACGAGCAGGGGGACGTCGATGACCACCAGTGCGTGACTGGCAGTCGTCGCCGTTGCCCCCTGCTCGGCCTCGCGATAGACCTCTGAGAGCCTGGCCCGCAGGTGCGCGAGACTGGCCAGACCCGTCAGAGGGCTCTCGCAGGAGAGTTGATGGAGGTAGCCGAGCGTCTCCTCGCTCCACGCCGTTCCCAACGCGCGCACAGCCCGGAAATCGGGCTCCCCCCCGAGAACGCGGGCGAAGGTGTCCCTCAGCCCGTCCAGTGCCTCCCCCAGGTCGGCACCGTCACGGGCCATCTCCAGGCCCACCGTCGCGCACGCGGCGCTTGCGTCGTGTCCAGCGGCCAGACGTTCACCCACGGCCTCGAAGCGCGCAGGCAGTGCCTGCACGCCAGGGGTCGCCGTGGCGTCCGGGGCCACCTCGGCTGGTGCTCCCTTGCGAGCTCTCGTCGCAAAGATGCCCATACCGTCCTCCATCTCCTCGGTAGGACACCCCTCCACGCGGTGCCCTGTCTTCCTGCCGAGCCCACCCCTCCACCGGTGGTCTCACATAAGTAACGGGCCCACAAAGGTTCCATGACGGGAAAATCGGAAATAAACTCAGGATCCGCACACCCGACCCCGAGAGCCGCATCGATCACATGAGCTCCACCGACCTCGAGACGCTCGACCTGACGGACCCTGAGCTGATCTCGCTGGTGCGCGCGGGCGACGTCACGGTCTACGGCACCCTGTTCCGGCGTCACGTCGAGGCGGCGACCCGGCTCGCGCGCCTGCTCGTCGGTGGCTCCGACGCCGACGACCTGGTCTCGGAAGCGTTCGTGAAGGTGCTCAGCGTGCTGCTCAGCGGCGGCGGGCCCGACGTGGCGTTCCGCGCCTATCTGCTCACCGCCGTACGCCGCCTGCACATCGACAAGATCCGCAGCAACCAGCGCACCACGACGGACGACCTCGCGCCCTTCGACCCGGGTGTGCCCTTCACCGACACCGCAGTGGCGGGCTTCGAGGGCGGGGCCGCCGCCAAGGCGTTCGCGTCGCTGCCCGAGCGGTGGCAGATGGTGCTGTGGCACCTGGAGGTGGAGAACCAGAAGCCGTCCGACATCGCCCCTCTCCTGGGGATGACCCCCAACTCGGTCTCGGCGCTGGCCTACCGGGCCCGGGAGGGACTCAGGCAGGCGTTCCTCACGATGCACAGCGGCGACCTGGTCAACGAGGCCTGCCGCGAGACCAACGCCTCCCTGGGCGCCTACGTGCGTGGGGGACTCTCACGCCGAGAGTCGACGAGGGTGGAGACGCACCTCGAGCACTGCCGTCGTTGTGCGGCCGTCTATCTCGAGCTGAGCGAGGTCAACTCCTCGCTGGCTGCGCTGCTCGGCCCGGCGCTGCTCGGGTCCGCGGCGGCGGCGTACCTCGGCGGGGGTGCCGCCACGGGAGTGGGAGCGAGCGTCATGCTCGTCGCCGGCCGGGGCAAGGAGGTCCTGAGCACCCATCTGTCGGCCGCGGCCCTCACCGCAGGAGTCGTCGGTGTCGCCGGCGTCACGGCAGTCACGGCAGTCACGCTCATCCATCGCTCGCCCCCACGACAGCCGACGACAGCGCCGCCCTCCGTCTCGTCGAGGTTCCCGGTGTTCCTCGCGCCCACCACATCCGACCCGACCACGTCGAGCCGGGACGACCAGACGGGCGAGCGTCGTCCCGCCCCTTCACCCCGGACGTCGGCGACCACGGTGGGGACCGCAGGCACCCCGGCCCCGATCGGCCAGCGATCCCAGGAGAACGTCTCCGCCGGTGTCGGCGACCCCGTGCAGTCCACCGCGGGCACCGGGACCGACGCCGCTCCACGGCCTGCCGAGCCACACCCCCTGAGGACCCAGCCCCCGACAACCCAGCCCCCGAGAACCCAGCCCCCGAGAACCCAGCCCCCGAGAACCCAGCCCCCCGGGCCTCGCAAGCCCGGTGGCGTCGCTCCGGGGTCGACGCCGACCACGCCCAAGCCCAAGCCCCAGCCCCAGCCCCAGCCCCAGCCGAAACCCGACCCGCCACCCAAGCCCCCGACCGACCCCCCGCCCCAGCCCACGCCCCCGCCCCAGCCCCGCCCTCAGGCCGACGTGCGAGTCAGCGCGTGGAGCACCTCCGACCGCCGCGGTGACGCGGTCGTCCGGGTGCGGGTCAGCGGCGTCCCACGCGGCGGGGTGGCCGCGCTCACCGCCACCACCAGCGCGGGCGAGCTCCGCGCGATGTGGGGTCATTGCCGGCGATCGGGGACCGGCTACGCCTGCGCCGTCCCGGCAACGCTGGGGACGTCGCTGTTCGGGGTGCACGCCCACTCGGGATGCCTGCTGACCTTCACCGTCGCGCCGCCGAGCGGCTACTCCGACCCGTCCCCGGGGAACAACATCGTCCGCATCACCGTCCCTGCGGCCACCGAGCCGACCTTCCACGACATCGGCACGAAGGACCACCACGACTGAGCGCTCTCGCGGCGGCCGCAGCCCCACGGTGGTTCAGCCCAACTCGATCGGGTATTGATGTACCCATGACAGCCACACGCCTGATCGCTCGGCCCCTGCTCGCCTCGACGTTCCTGATCGGTGGGGTGAACGCGCTCAAGAACGCGCCCGCACTGGCATCGAAGGCCAAGCCGGTGACCGACCGGCTGCGCCCCACGCTGGAGAAGGCCGTCCCCCAGGTGAAGATCCCCCAGGACACCGTGACGCTGGTGCGCATCAACGCCGCCGCGCAGGTCGTCGCCGGCGTCGCGCTGGCTCGCGGGCGCGCTCCCCGGCTCTCCAGCACCGTGCTCGCGCTCTCCCTGGTGCCGACCACCGTGGCCGGACACCAGTTCTGGAACGAGTCGGACCCGGCCGCCAAGGCCGACCAGCGCATCCACTTCTTCAAGAACCTCTCGCTGCTCGGCGGGCTGGTGCTCGCGGCGGTCGACACCGAGGGGCGTCCTGGCGTCGCCTGGCGGACCAGGCACGCCGCGTCCGGCGTACGCCGTGAGTCCAAGCACCTCGGCCGCGAGGCCAAGCTGCAGGCCAGGCTCGCAGCCAAGTCCATCGGGTCATAGCCTCAGGATGTGGAGACGCGTCCCAGCACCAGTCCAGCCAGCTGGGCCGCCCCTGTCGTGCGCAGGCCGGTGGACGTCACCGTGGAGCTGCCCGGCTCGAAGTCACTGACCAACCGTGCCCTCGTGCTGGCGGCCTTGTCGGACTCCCCGTCGGTCGTACGACGCGCCCTGCGCTCGCGGGACACCGAGCTGATGGCGACCGCGCTGTCCACGCTCGGCTCGACGGTCATCACCGCCGACGACGACTGGCTGGTGTTCCCGGGGCCGCTCCGCGGCGGCACCATCGACTGCGGGCTGGCGGGCACGGTGATGCGGTTCCTGCCGCCGTTGGCTGCTCTGGCCAAGGGACAGGTGCACTTCGACGGTGACCCGCACGCCCGGACCAGGCCGATGACCGGAGTGCTCGAGGCTCTGCGCTCACTCGGTGTGACGGTCGAGGACGGCGGCCGCGGAACACTCCCGTTCACCGTCGCCGGTCGAGGCAGGGTGCGGGGCGGAGCAGTGACCATCGACGCCTCGGCGTCCAGCCAGTTCGTGTCGGCGCTGCTGCTCGCCGGCGCCTCCTACGGCGACGGAGTGGTCGTGCGGCACGAGGGTCCACCCGTCCCGTCGATGCCGCACATCGAGATGACCCTGGCCTGCCTGCGACAGCACGGCGTCGAGGTCGGGGTCGACGGCGACACGTGGACCGTGCCCCACACCCGGATCCGCGCCACCGACGTGACGATCGAGCCCGACCTGTCCAACGCGGCACCCTTCCTGAGCCTGGCCCTGACCGGCGGGGGGCGGGTGCGTGTCCCGTCCTGGCCCGTGGCGACCACGCAGGCCGGCGACGCGCTCAGGGGCCTGCTGGAGCGCATGGGAGCCACGGTGGTGCTCGACGACGACGGCCTCACCGTGACCGGAGGCGAGAAGATCCTCGGTCTCGACGCCGACCTGCACGACGTCGGCGAGCTCGCGCCGGTGCTGGCTGCTCTGTGTGCCCTGGCCTCGACACCCTCCCGGCTGCGCGGGATCGGGCACATCCGTGGTCACGAGACCGACCGGTTGGCGGCGCTGTCCGCCGAGCTCCGGGGCCTGGGAGCCGACGTCACCGAGCACGACGACGGTCTCTCCTTCGAGCCCGCCGAGCTCCACGGTGGCACCTTCGGCACCTACGCCGACCATCGGATGGCCCACGCGGGCGTGGTGATCGGCTCGGCAGTCGAAGGAGTGCTGGTCGAGGACGTGGCCACCACGGCCAAGACGTTCCCAGGGTTCGCCGAGGTCTGGGCAGGGCTGGTCGAGTGACCACGGGCCGGTACGGCGAGCACGACCCCGAGAGCTACGAGCGCCCACGCCGCCGCACCCGACCCCGGACCAAGGACCGGCCCTCCTTCGACGACGCCGTCCCGGCGGTCGTGGTCACGGTCGACCGGGGTCGCTACACCTGCCGGCTCGGTGAGACCGAGCCGATCGTCACTGCGATGAAGTCGCGCGCCATCGGTCGCAAGGGCGTGGTCACCGGCGACCGGGTGCGTCTCGTCGGCGACACCTCGGGAGTGTCCGGCTCACTGGCCCGCATCGTGACCGTCGACGAGCGCACGACCGTCCTCCGGCGCACGGCGGACGACGACGACCCCGTCGAGCGGGTGATCGTCGCCAACGCCGACCAGCTCGTCATCGTGGCCGCACTCGCCGATCCGGAGCCTCGACAAGGACTGATCGACCGCGCTCTCGTGGCGGCGTACGACGCGGGGATGGATCCGCTGCTCTGCCTGACCAAGGCTGACCTCGCGGACCCCGAGCCGGTGCTCTCCGGCTACCGCCCCCTGGGGGTGCGTCACGTGGTGACTCAGCGGGGCGCCGACCTGAGCGAGCTCGTGGAGCGGCTGGCCGGGCGGACCAGCGTGCTCCTCGGTCACAGCGGCGTCGGCAAGTCGACGCTCGTCAACGTCCTCGTGCCCGATGCCTTCCGCGAGGTCGGCGTGGTCAACGCCGTGACCGGCCGTGGTCGGCACACCTCGGTCACGGCGCTGATGCTGGCGCTGCCGGGAGGGGGCTGGATCGTGGACACGCCGGGGATCCGCTCGTTCGGACTCGCCCACGTCGATCCCGACCAGCTGATCGAGGCCTTCCCCGACCTGCACGAGCTCACCGTGGACTGCCCGAGGGGCTGCAGCCACGGTGAGACCGAGCCCGAGTGCGGGCTCACCGAGGCCACGGGGCAGCAGGCCGAGCGGGTGCAGTCCTTCCGGCGGCTGCTGGCCAGCCGCGAAGCGGGCGAGCACTACTGAAGGGATCTGGCCGAGCGCGGCGCAGCTCAGGGGTCGCCGGGGAATACCCTGTGCCCATGCCGTCCGACTTCACCGACGATCTCCGGCTCGCCCACGTGCTCGCCGACGACGCCGATGCCCTTTCCGAGGCCAGGTTCAAGTCGATCGACCTGCACGTGATGACCAAGCCCGACCTGACACCGGTCACCGATGCGGACCGATCGGTCGAGGAGGGCATCCGCCGGACCCTGTCCCGGGCGCGTTCCCGGGACGCCGTCGTCGGCGAGGAGACCGGGTCCACCGGTCACAGCCAGCGGCGCTGGGTGGTCGACCCCATCGACGGCACCAAGAACTTCGTGCGCGGCGTACCCGTCTGGGCGACCCTGATCGCCCTCATGGTCGACGACGAGGTCGTCGTCGGGGTGGTCTCGGCGCCGATGCTGAACCGTCGCTGGTGGGCGATGAAGGGCGGGGGCGCCTGGACCGGCAAGTCCCTGCTCCGCGCCAGCCCCTGCCAGGTCTCCGACGTGTCGAGGATCGAGGACGCGTCGTTGTCCTACTCGTCGCTGTCCGGATGGGACGAGCGAGGAAGGCTCGACGACTTCCTGTCCCTGTCGCGACGCTGCTGGCGCACCCGGGCGTACGGCGACTTCTGGTCCTACATGCTCGTCGCCGAGGGCGCGGTCGACCTCGCCGCCGAGCCCCAGCTCGAGCTCTACGACATGGCCGCCCTCGACATCATCGTCCGTGAGGCGGGCGGCTGCTTCACCTCGCTCGACGGCGAGCCGGGCCCCACCGGCGGGAGCGCGCTGGCCACCAACGGCAAGCTGCACGACCAGGCACTCGCCTTCCTGGGATCGCACTCCGAGCAGGGCGACCCGTTGCCCGGCGGCACGCTGCACGACCTGAGCTCACGCCGCGGCGAGCCGGCCGGGGATCGCGAGTCCTGAACGCGTACCCCTGTCCACAGCGGCCGAGGCACACTAGATTCAAGGACCAGACCTCGACAGGCGTCACCGAAGGGGCCGACCATGAAGATCAACGACGTGATCCGCGGAAAATCCAGCCGCGCCGTCATCACCATCACCCAGGACGCCTCGGTGCGCGACCTGCTCGCGCTGCTGGCCGAGCACAACATCGGCGCGGTCATCGTCAGCCAGGACGGCGCGCAGGTGGACGGGATCGTCAGTGAACGAGACGTCGTCCGCAAGCTCAACGGCGACGACTCGGTCCTCGACGCCCCGGTGAGCCAGATCATGACCGAGGTCGTGCAGACCTGTGCACCTGGCCTCGACGTCGACGAGCTGATGGCGCAGATGACCGAGCACCGCATCCGGCACGTCCCGGTGATCGACGACGGCGAGCTCGTGGCCGTCGTCAGCATCGGGGACGTCGTGAAGAGCCGGATCACCCAGCTCACCTTCGAGCGCGACCAGCTCGACAGCTACGTGCACCAGACCTGAGCGGTCACTCAGCTACCCGTAGGCCGGGGCGCTCCTCGCGGACTCGTCGATCCACGGGCAGAACGGGTGGCCGGCCGGGTCGAGGCACACCCTGACGTAGTCCTGCGGCTGGTGCGCCGCGAGCCGGGCTCCGCACTCGAGGGCGTGCTCTACGGCCCCGGGCAGGTCGTCGACCTGCACCTCGAGGTGCATCTGGGTCGGCGGTTCGCCGGGCCGGCTGGGCCAGACGGGAGGGGTGAAGTGCTCATCGAGCTCGAAGGCGATCGCGACGTCTCCCTGGCCCTTGATGACCACCCAATCCGCTTCCTCGACCGTGACCTCCATCCCCAGCAGCGCGGCGTAGAACCGGCCCAGGGCTCCGGGGTCGGAGGAGCTGATGTTGACCGTGGAGACCCTGATCCCGTGATCCATGGCCGAGAGTCAACCACCCTCGGGAGCGGTCGGACGGACATGGCAGGGTGGACCCATGAGTTCTGAGAAGCCTGAGATCGACCCGCCCGACGGCCCGCCCCCCTCCGACCTCGAGGTCACCGAGCTGACCGAGGGCGACGGGGCCGAAGCCACGTCAGGCGCCACCGTGTCGGTGCACTACGTCGGCGTCGCCCACTCGACGGGCGAGGAGTTCGACGCCTCCTACAACCGCGGTGCCCCCCTGGACTTCCGGCTCGGCGTGGGTCAGGTCATCTCCGGGTGGGACCAGGGTGTCCAGGGCATGAAGGTCGGCGGCCGCCGCCGCCTCGTCATCCCGCCCCACCTCGGGTACGGCGACCGGGGCGCCGGGGGCGTCATCAAGCCAGGCGAGACGTTGATCTTCGTGGTGGACCTGGTCGGCGTCCGGTAGTCGGCTGCGGGTTTCCCCGGTCAGCCGGGGAAACCGGTGCTTGTCGGGGGAAGCATCACCCGCCCACCACCGGATGAGGCCGACCACCCTGCCCGATTCGTCCGATGGCGTCCGCCGGGGGCGTCATCGAGCCGGGCTAGATGCTGATCCTCGTGGTGGACCTGGTCGGCGTCCGGTAGTCGGCTGCGGGTTTCCCCGGTCGACCGGGAAAACCGGTCCTTGTCGGGCGAAGCATCACCCGCCCACCACCGGAAGAGGCCGACCACCCTGCCCGATTCGTCCGATGGCGTACGCCGGGGGCGTCATCGAGCCGGGCTAGATGCTGATCCTCGTGGTGGATCTGGTCGGCGTCCGGTAGGCGGCTGCGGGTTTACCCGGTCAGCCGGGGAAACCGGTCCTTGTCGGGCGAAGCATCACCAGCCCACCACCGGAGCAGGCCGACCACCCCGCCCGATTCGTCCGATGAGCCCGGCCACGGGGCGCCCGGGCCCTGCACCGGAGGCACCAGCAGGCGAAACCGGTCAGCCGGAGCTGACCCGCGAGACCACGCCACCGAGCTCGACCACGTCACCGACGACCAGCTGGCGGCCGCGCCGGGTCTCGACCTCCCCGTTGACGGTGACGGCACCCTGGATCATCAGCTCCTTGGCGTCCGAGCCGGTCTCGATCAGGTTGGCCAGCTTCAGGAACTGACCCAGCCGGATGGACTCGTCCCGGATCGGCACGTCCTCGACGTGTGCCATTCAGAGCACGATCGAGACCGCGTGGATGACCACGCCCACGAGACCGCCCACGACGGTGCCGTTGATCCGGATGAACTGCAGGTCCCGGCCCACGTGCAGCTCGATCTTGCGGGCGGCCTCCTTGCCGTCCCATCGCTCGATGGTCTGGGTGATCACGGCGGTGAGCTCGTCGCCGTACCTGCCGATCGCCCAGACCACGAAGTCGGAGGCCCAGGAGTCGAGTTTGGCGCGGAGCTCGTCGTCGCGGCCCACACGTTCGCCGAAGCTCGCGAGCTCACGCGCGGCACGCTCACGCAAGGGCCCCTGCTCGTCCTCGAGGGCCTCGACGAGGGCCTTGCGGAACGCGCTCCACAGCGACATGCCGGTCACGACCATCTGCGGCTGCTCCAGCACGCGCACCTTGAGCCTCTCGGCGCGCTCCTGGGTGGCGGGGTCGTTGAGCAGGTCGTGGGCGAGCTGGTTGAGCATGCTGTCCAGGGCGAGTCGCGCGTGGTGATCGGGGTCCCGCCGGATGTCGGCCACCCAGCGGATCGCCTCGAGGTGCAGCCGCGTGGTGACGACCTCGTTGAGCCGGTCCGGCGCCCACCACGGGGCCCGCTCCCCGATCACGTCGGAGAACGTGTCTTGGTTGTGCACCAGCCACCGGTGGCCCTCCTCCAGGACGAGGTCGACCAGGCCGTGGTGGGCGTTGTCGGCGAGGATCTCCTGCAGCAGGCCACCGGCGACCGGCGAGATCGGCTCGTCCATGAACCGCGGGATGAGCACCTCCTCCACGACCGAGGCGACGTCCTGGTCGCGCATCCTGCGCAGCCCGAGCGCCAGCACGGTCGTGGACTCCGCGACCACCCTGCGGGCGTTCGCCGGCTCCTGAAGCCACGATCCGACGCGCCTGGAGACGTCGGCGACCGCGAGCCGCTCCCGGATCACGTCCTCGTTGAGGAAGTTCTCCGCGAAGAACTCCTCGAGGCTCTTGCCGAACTCGTCCTTCTTGCGCGGCACCAGTGCCGTGTGCGGGATCGGCAGCCCGAGCGGGTGCCGGAACAGGGCGGTGACCGCGAACCAGTCCGCGATCGCACCGACCATGCTCGCCTCGGCGCCCGCGTTGACGAAGCCCAGGAAGCCGGTCCGGTCGCGGGTGATCAGGTAGACCACGGCGGCGAAGACCAGCAGGCCCCCGGCGACTGCCTGCATCCGTCGCAGGCGGGTACGCCGGACGGCGTCCGCCCCCGTCTCGGAGGTCGTCGACGAAATTGTCATGGTCGGGGAAACCTATCCAAGGCGACGGCACGGACGCGGCCGGGGCACGGCCATCGCCGGTCGGCGGCACCCGCGCGGGGAAGAAAGGCCCATCCGAGCTGGTTGGGGTGACGAATGACGTGCACGCCATCCGATCGACCCAGGAGACCCATGCCCACCTTGAGCGACTTCACGGCCACGACCATCACCGGTGCAGCGCAGCCTCTCGATGCCTACGCGGGTCAGGTCGCGCTGGTGGTCAACACCGCCTCGGCGTGCGGCTTCACCCCACAGTTCGCGGGGCTGGAGGACCTGCACGCGAGGTACGCCGACCAGGGCCTGGCCGTGCTCGGATTCCCGTGCAACCAGTTCGGCGAGCAGGACCCGGGCGACAACGCCGAGATCGGCGCCTTCTGCCAGCAGAACTACGGCGTGACCTTCCCCATGTTCGAGAAGGTCGACGTGAACGGCGAGGACGCCCACCCGCTCTACCAGTGGCTCCGCTCGGAGAAGAGCGGTCTGCTCGGCGAGAAGATCAAGTGGAACTTCACGAAGTTCCTGATCGCCCGCGACGGCACCGTGCTCAAGCGCTACGGCTCGACCACCCAGCCCGAGAAGATCGTCTCCGACATCGAGAAGGCGCTGGCTGCCTGACCTCCGGCCACCACCCCCCTGGCCGGTTGTACTGCGCGGTAACGTGACGACCACGCCCGCCACGGCCCGACAGGAGCAGAGATGCAGCTTGCCCTGACCGAGGAGGAGGCTGCGTTCCGCGAGGAGATGCGCACCTTCTTCACCACCGAGATCCCGCAGGAGATCCGCGACACGGTCGCCGCGGGGGGCCACCCCAGCAAGGACGCGATCGTCGCGACCCAGCGCATCCTCAACGGCGCCGGGCTCGCGGTGCCCAACTGGCCCACCGAGTGGGGTGGGCAGGACTGGACGCCCCTGCAGCGGCACATCTGGCACGAGGAGATGCAGCTGGCCTGCGTTCCGCCGCCGCTGGCCTTCAACGCCAACATGGTGGGCCCGGTGATCGCCAACTTCGGCTCGGAGGAGCAGAAGACGAAGTTCCTGCCGGCGACGGCCAACCTCGACATCTGGTGGTGCCAGGGCTTCTCCGAGCCCGACGCCGGCTCGGACCTCGCCTCGCTGAACACCAAGGCCGTGCGTGACGGTGACGACTGGGTCATCAACGGCCAGAAGACCTGGACCACCCTGGGCCAGCACGCCGACTGGATCTTCCTGCTGGCCCGCACCGATCCCGAGGCCGAGCGCAAGCAGAAGGGCATCTCCTTCCTGCTCTGCCCGATGGACGCCGAGGGCGTGACCCTGCGGCCCATCGAGCTGATAGACGGAGGGTTCGAGGTCAACGAGGTCTTCTTTGAGGACGTGCGCGTGCCCGCCGAGAACCTCGTGGGCGAGGAGAACGCCGGCTGGAGCTATGCGAAGTTCCTCCTGGGCAACGAACGCGTCGGGGTCGCCCCCGTGGGCGCCACGAAGCGGGTCCTGGCGACGGCGAAGCAGACGGCGGTGGACACCGGCCAGATCGAGGACCCGCTCGTCGCGGCCCAGATCATCGAGCTCGAGAACGAGCTGCTGGCGCTCGAGCTGACCGCCCTGCGGGTCGTGGCCAGCTCGGTGGACGGCAAGCCGCACCCCGCGTCCTCGGTCCTCAAGCTCAAGGGCACCGAGCTGCAGCAGGCCGTCTCCGAGCTGATGATGGACCTCGGCGGGACCCTGGCCCTCGCCTCCGGCGCGGCGGACGGCTCCGACGTCCCGGTCTGGGCGCGGGTGGCCGTGCCGACGTACCTCAACCTCCGCAAGGCGTCGATCTACGGCGGGTCCAACGAGATCCAGCGTCAGATCATCGCCGGCACGATCCTGGGCCTCTAGAGGCCGGCAGAGAGGCACCGACATGGACTTCACCCTCGACAGCGAGCAGACCGCACTGCGCGACGCGGTCCGCGGACTGCTCAAGACCTACGACACCGAGCGCCGCCGCGAGGTGGTCGGGGCTGACCCCGGGTTCGACGAGAAGATGTGGACCAGGCTGGCCGAGATGGGCGCGCTCGGGCTGCCCTTCGCCGAGGACGACGGCGGCATGGGTGCGGGCCCGGTCGAGGTGTCGGTCGTGGCCGAGGAGCTGGGGAGGGTGATCGCTCCCGAGCCGTACGTCGAGGCGGTCGTCCTCGCCGGGGGGCTCGTGGCCGCCCACGGCAGCGCCGAGCAGCGCAGCCGGATCCTCGCCGGGATCTCCGCGGGCGAGCTCGTCCCCGCGTTCGCCTGGTCGGACCCGACGGGCGGCGAGGGCGGAGTCAGCGTCGACGGCGAGACGCTCACCGGGGTCAAGGAACCGGTCTTCAACGGTGGTCGGGCCGACCTCCTGGTGGTCTTCGCGCAGGGCAGGCTGTTCCTGGTCGAGGGCGACGACCTCGACGCCCTCTCGCGCACGACGTACCCGACCTTCGACGGTGGTCGCGCCGCTCGCGTCGTCTTCGACAGGACGCCCGCCACGCCGCTGGGTGCGGGCACCGACGCGACGGAGACGACCAAGGACGTGATCGCCGCAGCGACCGTCGCCTACTGCCACGAGGCGCTCGGGGCGATGGACACGGCCCTCCGGCTGACCACCGAGTTCCTGACCACCCGCAAGCAGTTCGGCACGACCCTGAACCGGTTCCAGGCGCTGACCTTCCGGGCCGCGGACATGTACACCTCGCTCGAGCTGACCCGCAGCATCGTCATCTGGGCGACGATGGTGCTGGCCGACGAGTCGGCGTCAGCGGAGAAGAAGCGCGAGGCCGCGGCTCGGGCGAAGCTGCAGGTCAGCCACGCCGGCCGGCACATCGGCCAGGAGGCCATCCAGCTGCACGGAGGCATCGGCATGACGGCGGAGTACTCCGTCGGTCACTTCACCGCACGACTCACCGCCATCGACCACCTGCTCGGGGACGGCCGCCAGCAGGTACGCAACCTGTCGCGGCGACTGACCTCGTACGGCGTGGTGGAGCCGCTGCCCTAGCACCTGACTAGTCCTGCCCAGCGCGATCTCCCCCGATTCAGGAACAATCGGGACGCCCTCACGCCCAGATCACTACCGGAGGGCGAGAAGAGGACGCTCACCATGGGATCGATCAGCCCTGCCACGGCCCTGGTTCTCACCGCGCTGGTGCTGAGCGGGTGCGGCAACACCGCGAGCACCACCGAGAAGCCGGCGGCGACCCATGGCAGCGCCTCCACGAAGCCGGCCCCCGGCTACCCGACGCAGACCAAGAACGCGTGCGACATCTTGACCCAAGAGGTCGCCAAGTCGCTTCTCGGCAGCGTCGCGGACGCATCGAGGGCACCCGCCGTCACCCGATCCGCCGACCTCACCGTCAGCACCTGCGCACGGGCCAATGCGGCCGCCGACCTCAAGCGGTCGGTCTCGGTGTCGCTGCTGCTCCGGGCCGCGCAGACGAAGGTCGGAGCCACGAGCAACGAGATGGTCTTCGCCGCCGACGCCCTGCCCGCTGGCGCCACTGTCATCACCGGCTACGGGGACAAGGCCTTCTGGAACCCCGGCTTCGGCCAGCTCAACATCCTGCGGCGGGGCAACTGGTACATCCTCTCCTCGGGCTCGATCGACCCCGAGAAGCACACGTTGGCCCAGACGCGGAAGCTCGCGGACGCGATTCTCGACCAGCTCTGAGGGCCTCAGCCGCTGAACCAGCCCCCTCGACCGCCGTACCAGTCACTGAACTGGCCCGCACCGGAGCCGCCCCGACCACCGAGGTAGCTGCCCACCACGGCTGCTCCCAGGTCGTCGAGCTCGGGGGAGACGACGCGCCCGCCGACGCGGTCGGCGAGCCGGTCGATGAACCGGGCGAGGCCCGGGTCCTCACCGAGGCGGAAGAACGTCGTCTGGGCGCCGAGGCGTGCGGCGTTGTCGAGCTCACGCACCGACCAGGCCACCGTCAGCGGGTGCGGCGGGTAGGAGAACCAGACCTCGCCGTCCGGCTCGAGGTGACTGGTCGGCTCACCGTCGGTGACGATCAGGAGCACCGGCTGGGCGTTGGGGTGCTTGCGGAAGTGCCGGTTGGCGAGCAGCAGGGCGTGGTGCAGGTTGGTGCCCTTGTCCCACATGGCGTCGAGCCCGGTGAGCTCGTCGATGTCCATCACCCGAGCGGCGCGTCCGAAACCGATCAGCTGCAGGTGGTCGCCGCGAAACCTGCTGGTGATCAGCTGGTGCAGGGCCAGGGCGGTGCGCTTCATCGGCACCCAGCGGTTGGCCATGGCCATCGAGAACGACGTGTCGACCAGCAGGGCGACCGCCGCCTGGGTGCGGGCCTCGGTCTCGTTGACCTCGATGTCGCGTACGTCGAAACGCACTCCTCGACCGGGACTGCCACCCTCTCCGGCGGTCCTGACCACGGCGTTGGTGATCGTCCTGGTGACGTTCCAGGGCTCGGTGTCGCCGAAGGCCCACTCGCGACTGGCCCCGCTGAGCTCGCCGGCCGCGCCGGCGTGTCGCATGTCGCGCTGGCCCTGGCGGCCGGTCATCCGGTTGGCGACGTCCTTGAGCAGGGCCTTGCCGAGCTGGCGCATGGCCTTGGGGGAGAGCTTGAGCTGACCGTCGGAGCCACGCCTGAGGTAGCCGGTGTCGCTGAGCGCTCGTTCGAGGTCGGCCAGGGTGCGGGCGTCGACGGCGGCGGCCTCGCCGAGCTGACGAGCCAGCTTGTCCAGGTCGACGTCGTCCATCCGGGCGCCCCCGTAGGACTGGGAGAGCTGCTCGGCGAGGTCGTCGAGATCGGCGAGGTCCTGGAGCACGCCGGTCCCGTCGCCGAGCCCGATCCCCTCCTCGCCGGCGAACTCCTCCGAGCCGCCCCAGTCCTCGCCGGGGCGGAGGGCACGGAGGTGGTCGTCGAGCTGGGAGAGCGACTGCATCAGCTCGGGGCTGCCGAAGGCCTCCGTGGCGAGGGCGTCGAGCTCGTCCCGTTGCTGCTGGGTCATCGAGTTGCGCATCCGCTGGGCAGCCGCGGCACGCTGGGCCAGGGCATCCATCAGCTCGTCGATGTCGCTGGGGTTCTCCGGGAAGAGGTCGCCGTGCTTGTCCATGAACTCGGCGAAGTCCTGCTCGGTGTCCTCGCCGAGCCGATGCTTCTCGAGCAGGTCGTTGAGGTCGGACAGCATCTCGTTGACCGCGGCCCGGTCCTCGTCGGTGGCGTTCTCGAGCGCCTGCTTCATGCCCTTGAACCGCTGGTCGAGCATCTCCCTGCCGAGCAGGTCCTTGATCTTCTCGTAGTCGGCGCGGGCCTCGGAGCTGCGCCAGTCATAGCTGCCGAGCTCCTTGACCGCGGCCGCGGTGCTCGGCGGCAGGTTCTCCAGCTGCATCTCGGACAGCGCCCGCTCGGCGTCGTCCATCTCGACGTCTCGCGCCAGCTGCTTGCGCTCCTCCAGCAGGGCCTTGTCGAGGAGCTCACGGATCTCCTGCATCGTGCCGTCCAGGTCGTGCTTGCTCAGGAGCTCGCGACGCTTCACCGCCACCTGTCGGGCGAGGTCGTCCAGGCCGCGCTGGTCGCGGCCTCCACGCCGCAGGAACTCGCGCATGGCCCGCTCCGGCGAGTACCCGGCCATCACGTCCTCGCCGATCGAGTCGAGGGCCTCGGCGAGGTCGACCGGCGCGGCGAGCGGGTCCGGGCCACCGTCGTAGCGGCGGTAGCGGGAACGACCGGTCCGGGAACGGGACCGGCGTGACTCAGCCATAGACGACCTCTCCGTCGCCGGACTCCTTGCCGACCTTCTGGGCGAGGTAGAGACCTTCGAGGGCGAGCTCGATGGCGCTGGCCCGCTCACCGTCGTTGGTCGCCTCGAGCCGGTCGCAGATCTCGTCGTACAGCTCGGACTCGCCCAGGACGGGCAGACCGCTGAGGAAGTCGATCGCGCTCACCTGCTCGCCCGTGGTGACGCTCGCGCCCAGCTCCATGGCCCGCACGAGCAGTCCGAGGTCGAGTCCGGCGAGTCGGGAGCGGACCGTCTCGGCGGTGGCCTTGCGCAGGAGGTGCTCGAGGATCTGGGACTCGCGTCCCTCCTCGCCGGTCTCGAACTCCACCTTGCCGCCCAGGACCTCGACCGCGGTCTCGAGATCGACGACGCGGGCCACCGCCTCGGTCTCCCCCTGCGACGTCGCTCGGTGCAGCGCCGCGGCCGCAATGGTCTCGGCACCGGCGATGGAGAAGCGCGCGGAGACACCGGACCGCTGGTCGACCGAGCTCGAGTCGCGCAGGGCGCGGGTGAACCGCGCCAGGATCTCGATCAGGTGCCCGGGCACGTCGGCGACCAGGTGGGCCTCCTGGAGGATCACCGCGACCTCGTCCTCGAGCGCGATCGGGTAGTGCGTGCGGATCTCGGCGCCGAAGCGGTCCTTGAGCGGGGTGATGATCCTCCCCCGGTTGGTGTAGTCCTCCGGGTTCGCGCTGGCGACCACGAGGGTGTCCAGGGGAAGCCGCAGCACGTAGCCGCGGATCTGGATGTCGCGCTCCTCCATCACGTTGAGCATCGCGACCTGGATGCGCTCGGCGAGGTCTGGCAGCTCGTTGATGGCCACGATCCCGCGGTGCGAGCGCGGGATCAGCCCGAAGTGGATCGTCTCGGGGTCCCCGAGACTGCGCCCCTCGGCGACCTTCATCGGGTCGACGTCACCGATCAGGTCGGCGACGCTGGTGTCGGGCGTGGCCAGCTTCTCGGCGTAGCGCTCGTCGCGGTGGCGCCAGGCGACCTCGAGGTCGTCACCCAGCTCGCGGGCGCGACGCTGGGACGCGTGGATGATCGGCTCGTAGGGGTGCTCGCCGAGCTCGGACCCGGCGATGACCGGTGTCCACTCGTCCAGCAAGCCGACCAGGGTGCGCAGCAGCCGGGTCTTGCCCTGGCCGCGCTCCCCCAGGAGGACGACGTCGTGCCCGGCGAGAAGAGCTCGCTCGAGCTGGGGGATCACGGTCGTCTCGAAGCCGTGCAGACCCGGCCACGGGTCGCGACCCTCCCGCAGCGCGTCGAGCAGGTTGGCGCGCAGCTCTTCGCGCAAGGTCTTCTGCTGGTGGCCGCTCTCGCGGAGCGCGCCGAGGGTGTGGATGGCGGGTGAGGTCGTCGTCACTCGAACCACGCTACTCAGCGGATGCAACGAGCGGGCCTCCACGTCACCACCTTCTCGTGCGCCCGGCCCGGACACCTCGCACGAGGGAAGCGGGTGTCCTTGCGGTGTGTGGGGTCTCCGCGTGGCTCCACACGGTCCCGCAGACGGTGCCCCATCTCTTCGAGCGCCGGTCCGAGGAGCGGCAGCAGCAGCAGGATGCCGAAGAAGACGGCACCGTCGCGGATCTCGTGGTTGATGCTTCGTCGGGCGGTGGGGTGTGCGCCAGCCTGACGCCCATGGCCCCGGCACCTGCAGCAGCCGAGCTGTGCGCAAGCCCCTGCGGAGCCGCGTCGTACGACGGCCCAGACGAAGACGACCACGACGAGGATCAGGAACGCCAGCAGCCCGGCGCCGAGCGCGTCGGTCGTCGTGCTGCGAGCGATCATGGACCCGTAGCCCGCCATCACCAGCACCAGCGCGACGAGCGAAGCAGCACGCCGAGCAGCACGCGGGGAAGGGTCATGGCTACAGGGTGGCGGTCCAGACGCGCGCGGCGCAGCGGAATCCCGACAAACCCACCCAGCTCACCGACCGCGGCGCTCCAACCGACCAACGACCCTGCGCAGGGTTGCGACCGGGATCGCCAGGCCGTCAAGGCCCCGGCTCGTGCGGACGGAAGCGGTCGTCAGGCCGACGACCCGATCCGAAGCGTCGTACGTCGGGCCGCCGGACTCGCCCCAGACCACGTCGCAGGTGCTCAGCATCAGCCCGGTGAGGCGCACCCCCGGCGTGCCGCCCGTGGCTGGCGTGACCAGGGTCTGGTCGAGGGCGACGACGGTGCCGGTCGCGGCGGTGAAGCGGGACGGGAGACCGTTCGCGTCGCCGACCACCGTGACCCGATCACTCACGGTCGCGTCGCGCGGGGCAAGGACCACGCTCCGAAGTCCGGATGCTCCCTCGAGCCGGAGCAGGGCGACGTCGCGCCTCTGGTCGGCTCCCGCGACTCGAGCGGTGTAGGTCCGGCCGGTGCTCATCACCGTGGCGCGCACCGCGGTTGCATGTGCCACGGCATGGTTGCTGGTGACCACCGTGCCGTCGCTACCGAGCACCATCCCGGTGCTGGTCTCACCGCGACCGTCTGTGCCGATGCTCGCGACGATCCTGACCAGGCCGACGAGCTGGCGGGAGGTGGCCGTGGTCACGGTTTCTCGAAGCGGGCGTGCCGCAGGCGTGCGCGTCGGTGCGCTGGAGCCGGGTGTTTTCGCGCTCCGCGACGGGGTTGAAGAAGCCGGTCCTTGGCTCTCTCCCGCCCGGGTGCTCGTGCTGCTCGACGCGACCGAGCATCCGTTGACCAGT
Source organism: uncultured Actinomycetota bacterium (assembly GCA_963815825.1). GTDB lineage: Bacteria > Actinomycetota > Actinomycetes > Propionibacteriales > Nocardioidaceae > Marmoricola. The sequence goes on from CAWFII010000004.1 coordinate 42,623, forward strand.
CCCGCGAGGAGGATCATCACCACCATCGGGGCGTGTGGACGCGCCCGGTGGTCCGTGGGGCGACGCCAACGCCGGGTCGCAGGGGGACGGTCTGACATCGTCCTGCTGCGGGCCCGGGCTGCACCGGGCCGAGGCGCAAGCGGAGTCTCCCGAGGGAGGGTGCGCGAGACTGATGCGCTACCCGGTTCTCGGCGTACGCCGTCGGCGCCTCCGACTACGTCTGGCGCACGTGGCACCCGCGGACCCGGCCACCCCAGGTGACGCCCGACCCGACGACCACGTGGACGCGGCTCGAGATCATCGACGCGACGGGGGACGAAGTCGCGTTCCGCGCCCATTTCGAGGGACCCGACGGGCCCGGGCTGCTCGAGGAGCGCAGCCGGTTCGAGCGTCGCGCCGCCCGCTGGTTCTACGTGGAGGCGCTGTGAGGGAGGTGGTCGTGCGACCCCGAGCCGTGCACGACGTGCCCACCCTGGTCGAGGTGCTCACCGCGCAGCAGCCCAGCTCGCAGTACCCCCTGCGCTGGCCGTTGCCCTTCCCCGCCGAGCAGTTCATCGTGCGTCCCGGCGAGGAGACGGCCTGGGTCGCGGTGGTCGAGGACCGGGTCGTCGGCCACGTCTCCGTGTCCGCGCCCGACGACGAGCTCCGTCCGGTCTTCGGCCACGCCCTCGGCAGTGATCGCCTCGCCCTGCTCACGGTGCTCTTCGTCGCCCTGGAGTTCCTCGGGTCCGGCGCGGGCGCCCGGCTGCACGACGTCGCGGTCGCCTGGATCCGGGACACCGACCGGGTGCCCGTCCTCGACGTGGTCTCGACCCATGAGCGGGCGGTCGCGTTCTACCGACGTCGCGGTTGGCGCGAGATCGGCAGCGCGCGCCCGGCGTGGCTGCCCATCGACCGGCCGGACCTGCTGCTGATGGCGCTCGACTCCTGATCCGCCGTCCGAGGCTCAGGAGCCCGTCGCGGCCAGGACCGACTCGTCGACGTAGCCGTGCCTGATCCGCTGGGGTTGGTCACCGACGGGAGATAGGCCAGCTCCTGCAAGGTCCCGAAGCCGAGCACCGCGACGGAGTCGGCCTCGCTGAGCGAGACCCAGCACGTGTTGCCCAGCCCCTCGGTGGTCCAGTAGGGCTTGCCGTAGGAGTGCCCGGTGGACGGCGGTGTCGAAGATCTTCGGCCGCATCGTGCGACGGTCGACCAGCGCGGCGTAGTCGTCCATCGTGCCCGGCGACGCAGAGCGTCGGGCCGTTCTGCGTCCATCGACAGGCCGTGGTGGGCGGAGTCGTTGACGTACTGCGTCTTGCGGCATGGTCGGCACCCGGTTCGGCAGGTTCACCACTCGTCGTGACGGCTCCGGTGCGGGGCTCGGGGACCCCTCCTGAGGTGTAGCTCGACCGCGCCGTCGATGTCCTTGGCCTGTGTGTCGAACTCCACGAGGCCGTGGAAGTAGGAGACCTGGAAGTACACGAACCGCTCGTCGGGGGCCAGCGCCATCGGGCGGACGGCCGCGCTCATGTCCGGGTAGCCGGCCTCGGCCAGCTCCTTGCCCATGTCCCAGCGCTGGGTGACCGCGAAGTCGGAGTTCCGCACGATCTCGAACCAGCGGTCGCCCTTGAGCGCGTCGTGCGCGGGACCGATCTTCACCGGACCGGCGCCGTTCTCGTCGCCTGGTGTGTAGACCTTGCCGATGCGTGGCGTGGAAGATCCGGGAACCGTCCGCGGTGTAGTTGCTCTCGTGGGGCGTCTCGCCGGACTCGAAGGTGCGCAGCCGGTCGCCCATCCGGATGGACGCGCCGGGGACGGCCTCGTCGACCATCGAGAACTCGATCACCTGGCGCTCGGTGGAGTCACTGACGAGCAGCCGGCGGCCGTCCGGGGACAGGCCCATGTGGTCGGTGCGATGACCGTCCAACGGGTTGTTCGCGGACGATGCTGTCCGGGCGGCCCGCGACAGCCCTGGCGACATCGATCCACACGACGTCCGCGAAGCTCGGCCGTGAGACAGCCAGGTAGCGCCCGTCCGTGGTGCTGAACATGTCGTCGACGTACTGGTCGTGTCCCTCACCCGGCCCCTGCTGGATCGCGAGGTAGAACGCCAGCTTCTCGGGGTCACTGTGGATGTCGAGGAGCTCCTGGTCCTTGTCAGGGACGAGGTCGATCCCGCGCTTGAGCACCGTCTAGCTTGCGGGCGTCCACGAGGGTGGCTGTCCCGGCCCAGTTGTTGCCGACCCACATGACGTCGCGCAGGACGCTCGCACCAGCAGCGGGCTTCGGCGCTGCCTGCGCCACGGGCACGTCCCCGGCGCCGGCGCCAGCGAGCAGGGCCGCCGGGAGCGTCAGGAGGGTCAGCCAAGCCGTTCGTCGCATGCCGTGACAACGACCGGACCGGATGGTGTCACGCGGCGCCTGACCGGGACGCCGATGTGCCACTCTTGCCTGCGTGGACGTCGGCACCGTGATCGCGATCATCCTCGCGGCGCTGCTGGGCGTCGCCGGGACGGCGATCAGCGTGCTGGTCCGCCGGGTCGACGCGCTGCGCGAGGAGGCACGGGTGCTGCGCAGCGCGTTGGAGTCCGAGCAGGAGAGCCCGCGCAGTCCGCGGGCGCTGCAGGCGGCCCAGACGGCCGGGATGGCGATGCGCACCGTGGTGGAGACCGCCACCCGGGTGCGCGAGCACGGCGTACGACGCATGCTGCTGAGCTCGATCGACGACCTCGCCGCGTGGGCGATCGAGGACCGCAACGAGATCGACCGGATCGCCGGGCCGGACGGCACGGTGACGATCTTCTTCTCCGACATCGAGAACTCCACCGCGGTCAACAACGAGATCGGCGACGAGCGGTGGGTCAAGCTCCTGACCGCTCACGACCGGCTCCTGCAGATCTCCGTGGACCGTCATCGCGGGCACGTGGTGAAGAGCCAGGGTGACGGCTACATGGTGGTCTTCCCCAACGCCGAGCTCGCCCTCGGCGCCTCCTTGGACATCCAGCGCGCGCTCAGCGCCAAGCGGCAGCGCAACCGCCGCCTCCGCCGCACGCCGATCCGGGTCCGGATCGGTCTGCACACCGGCACCGCGATCGAGCGCGACGGGGACTACTTCGGCCGCAACGTCGCGATGGCCGCCCGGGTCGCAGCCATGGCCGACGGTGGCGAGATCCTGGTCTCCGAGGCGGTCGCGGAGACGCTGTCGGACTCCGGGGACGTGAGCTGCGTCGAGGCGGCCACCGTGGAGCTCAAGGGCATCCCGGGTGAGCACCGACTCTGGCTGGTGGAGGCGTCGTGACCCCCCTCAGCCCCGAGGAGACCGCCCGGGTGATCGACCTCGCGATGCACTTCGCACGCGAGGGCATGACCGAGGAGCTCGTCGGCTTCGTGGAGCACGGGCTCCCGGTCGACGTGCAGGACCACGCAGGCAACACGCCACTGATGCTCGCGGCCTACCACGGACACGACGCCACCGTGCGGAGGCTGCTGGAGCACGGGGCCGACGTCGACCTGCGCAACCGGCGCGACCAGTCCCCCGTGGCGGGTGCGCTGTTCAAGGGAGAGGACGCGGTCGTCCGTGTGCTCGTCGCGGCCGGCGCCGACCTCGACGCCGGGACACCGTCGGGGCGGGACACGGCCGCGATGTTCGAGCGTCTGGATCTCCTTGGCTGAGAGAGGACCGGCGAGGACGAGCGTGCTCGTCGTCGACGGCGCCAACGTCGTGGGTTCCCGCCCGGACGGATGGTGGCGTGACCGCGCCGGAGCCGCGGCCCGGCTGCACGGTCGCCTCGCGGTCGCCGACACGTCGTACGACGAGATCGTGCTGGTCCTCGAGGGCCAGGCGAAGGCGGGCGTCCCGCGCGGTCGCGATGCTCACCTGCGCACCGTGCACGCCAGCAAGGACGGCGACGCCAGCATCGTCAAGGAGAGTCGCGCCGCCCGCGACCTCGGGCACGACGTCGTGGTGATCACTGCCGACCGGGGCCTCGCGCAGCGCGTCGAGGCGCTCGGTTGCCGCACCATGAGCCCGACCTGGCTGCTGGCCCTGCTCGAGCACTGAGGGCTGCGGGCCGGCCGCCCCCTGCCGGGGTGGTGCGCCTGGTCACCAGCCCTGGCTGCGCTTGAGCCGGATCACCTCTCCGAGGTCGAGCGCGTTGTCCTCGCGCCAGCGAGCCAGCCTCCGCAGGTCACCCTCCAGCACGCTCTGCGACGAGCCGCGCCGGTGGTGGTGCCAGCGCAGGGCGTCCTCCGCGTAGCCCACCCAGGCGACCGGTCGGGCCGAGCGGATCACGTCGAGCGCCTCGACGGGATCCAGACCGTGGGCCAGCAGCACCGCGAAGCCGAGCGAGGGCCCCCGGTTGACCCCCATGTGACAGTGCGTCAGCACCACGCCGCCCCGGGCGATGGCCGTTCCCGCCCAGGAGACGCCCACGTCGAACCAGGCCAGCGGCACCTGCTGACCCGCGTCGTCCATGCCGTGGTGCAGGTAACCGATCGACGGCACCAGAGCGGCGACCCACTGCTCGTCGCTCCACTCGATGCGGGCATCGACCACGTGCGTGACCCCGGCGTCCACCAGCTCCTCGAGCTGACGTGTCGCCAGGGCCTCGTCGCGGGTGTCGAGATCACCCCCGACGAGCAGCTGGGGGGTCACGAAGTCCGCGTCGGCGACCGACAGAGCGGGAAGCGGGTCTGGGGCCATCACTCGCAACCTACGACCATCGGCCGACAGATCCTCCGCCTCACTCCTCGCCCGCGGAGCGTCGTCTCAGGCGCTTCGTCGCCGGCCCCTCGAGGACCTCGCCCTCGGCGCTGAACCGCGATCCGTGCAGCGGGCAGTCCCACGACCGCTCTGCGTCGTTCCAGTGCAGCAGCCCCCCCAGGTGGGTGCACACACCGATCACCTCGCAGGGTCGTTCGCGTCTGAGGGCCTCGACGGCGGAGCCGGCCGCCGCCAGACCGACCTTGGTGTTGATCGCCGCCAGCTGAGCCACGGCGGACGGGCCGGGGAGCCGCCGGCGCAGGGGCCCGGCCCACGCGGGTGGTGCTCCCAGGATCGCGCCCGAGATCGCGCGCGCCGCCGCGACCCCGTTGGTCATCCCCCACTTGTCGAACCCCGTCGCCGCATGGATGCGCCCCCCTCCTCGCGGCACCGGTCCCACGAACGGGAGGCCGTCGTGCGGCGAGTAGTCCTGCGCCGACCAGGCGTGGGTCTCCACCGCACCGGGGAAGTGCTCGGCCGTCCACGAACGCAGCCTCTCGACGTGCTCGAGCTCGGAGCCGGTGCGCCCCACCGAGTGGCCGCTACCCCCGACCAGCAACCGCGTGCCGTCGTCGGTGGGGGTGTCCCGGATCGACCGCGAGTCGGATCCGGCCGAGAGGTACATCGCGTCGACGGCTTGGGCGCCCTCGAAGGCGAGCGCGTAGGAGCGCTGCGCCTCCACCTTCGCGAAGTAGAGCCCCCGGTCGAGGATGGGGGCCCCGGTGGCGAGCACGACGTTCTCGGCACGCAACGTCGCCCCGTCCTCGCGCCCGTCCTCGCGCCCGTCCTCGAGGCGGACCTCGGGCGCTCCGGTCAGGGACACCCCGGTGACCCGACGCCCCTGGTGCAGGGTGCCGCCGTGGACCCGCAGCTCCGCGGCCACAGCGGCGAGGAGATCCATCGGATCGAACTGCGCCTGGTCCTCCAGCAGCGTGGCGCCGTGGTTCGGGAAGGGCGCGTCGAGGGAGTCACGCCAGGTGACTCCCAGACCCAGCGAGCGGGCAGCGTCGTACTCCTTGCGGACGGTCGAGACCTCGTCCGGGCTGGCGGCGTAGGTGACCGCGACCCTGCGCTGGACGGGCACCTGGTGGTCCTCGCAGAAGCGCAGCAGCCACTCCATGCCCTCGCGGTTCGCCTCCACGTAGGCACCGGCCACCGCGGTGGACTGGTAGCGGAGCAGCTTGGAGTACTTCGTCCCCTGCAGCAGCGAGATCTTCGCGGTGGTGTTGCCCGTGGCCGCGGCACCCACCTCCCGCGCCTCCACCACGGCGACCTTGCGGCCGGCCCGGGCCAGCAGCAGAGCCGTGGTGAGACCGGTGATGCCGGCGCCCACGACGACGTCGTCGAGATCGTGGTCGGGAAGCGGGTCACTGGCAGGGATGCGGGCGTGCGCGAGCCACAGGGAAGTCATCGCTGTCCCGTGCCCAGAACCAGGGCGTTCATACCTCTGAGCGAGGGCTCAGCTGTTGAAGCGCTTGTCCCGTTGGGCGGCGTACTCGTCCGCCTTGTTCTGGTAGTGCATCACCACGTCGCTGAAGACCTTCCAGTCGACGTCGCGCGCACGTACGACGACCCACCGATCCATGTAGTGCGCGAAGGCGATCTCACCGTCGCTCACCCTGATGTCCACGGCGGGGTCCTCGAGGTCGAACTCGTCGACGCGACCGTCGCGCCGGATCTGGATCATCGAGCCCCGGACCGTGATGCGCTGGGGGATCTTCGCCTGCAGCGTGGCCCAGGTGAGGACGAGCAGCACCCCGGAGACGCCGGTGACGACCATGGCCCAGAACTCGCGCTGCGTGATCGTCAGCGTGCCGCCGACGCACAGGGCGACCAGCGAGAGCACCATGGCCACGCGCACCATCAGCCGACCCGCATCGGGCGCGACGAAGACGTAGTTGTCGGACGGGGACTTCAAGTGTTTCCTCCGGTCCATCCTTCGCCTCCTCGTGCACCGCAGCCGGTCACATCAATGGTCCGAGAATGCCATGACATACGGCTCGTTACACCAAGAATAGGTCAAGTCACGCCAAGAATACGACAGACCGCAAATATCAGTCATTGCGGACAGGTTCGACAGTCGATCTCGGCCGACCGACTAGACGCCCGGGTACAGGTTCTGCAACCGGACCTGACCCCGCGAGGCGAGCTTCCCGGACTCCTCGACGAGGGTCTCGACCACCCACACCTGCTGGGACCGGCCGCGGTGCAACGGAGTGGCCGTGGAGACGAGCCGACCCTCGGTGACGGCGCGGTAGAAGTCGGTGTTGTTGTTCACCCCGACGACCCGCCCCTGCTCGCCGAGCCACACCGCTGCTCCCATGCTGGCGAGAGTCTCCACGACGCCACAGTGGGCGCCGCCGTGGACGATGCCGTGCGGCTGGTGCAGGGCGGGACCGGCGACCCAGGTCCCCACCACCCGGTCGCCGGTGAGCTCCTCGAACTCCAGGCCGAGATACTTCACGAACTCACCGGCGATCTCGGCGGCGGAACCGGGGATCATGACCTGGGGGGGGCGCTCTCATCCATGGACCGCAGTCTTCCAGCGAGGTCGGCCGGGCGTCACGCGGCGGTGCCGAACTCTACTGTCCGTCAGGTAAAGTTACGACCATGCGTCCGAGCAACCGCAGTGCCGTGATCGAGGCTGCGCACCGCGTGGCCACCCGGATGGGGGGCGCCGACTTCTCCTTCGAGGCGACGGCCACCGAGGCCGGCCTGACCAAGGCCGGGGTGCTCTACCACTTCCCCTCCCGCCAGGACCTGGTGCTCGCTGTCGTGCAGTACGTCGCACGAACCTGGCAGGAGGCGATGCTGGCGGCCCTGGGGCGTCCCTTCGCCGAGTCGACACCCGCCCAGCGGATCCGGGCCTACGTGGAGGTCGCCGCGGGCGACGACGTCTCCCTGGGAGACTTCGCCGTCTACGCCGACGCGCTGTGCCGCCCGGAGCACCTCGGCCCGTGGAACGAGGTGTTCACACCATGGTTCGACCTCGAGGGGTGTCCGGCTGACGAGCGGGCGCGCCTGACCTGCGCCCGGTTCGCCGCGGACGGCCTCTGGGTCGCCAAGGCCACCGACGCACCGGCGCCGACCGGTCGGGACCACGACGCTCTCGTCGCGCAGGTGCTGGCACTGACCGAGGGGGACGGCACGCGATGAGCCGCTACGGACTGCTGGCCGTCGCGATCGTCTCCGAGGTCGTGGCCACGCTCGCCCTGCGCGCCGCGCTCGACCACCCTGCGTGGTTCGTGGTGGTGGGAGTCGGCTACGTCGCAGCCTTCCTGGTGCTCAGCGCCGTACTGGCCGCCGGGATGCCGGTAGGCGTCGCCTACGGCGTCTGGGCCGCCGCCGGAGTGGCCCTCACGGCGGTGCTCGCCGCTCTCGTCTTCCACGACCCACTCACCCCGCGCATGGGGCTCGGCATCGTCCTCGTCATCGGTGGCGTGCTCCTGGTGGAGCTGGGCTCGCACCCGCGGTCCACCGCAGGGGCAAGCGCATGACCTGGCTGTTCCTGGGTTCGGCGATCCTGTGCGAGCTGGGAGGCACCCTCGCACTGCGTCAGTCCTCGGGGATGCGCAGGCTCGTCTGGGCCGTCCCGGCCGTCGCCGCCTACGTGGTCTCGTTCGCGTTCCTGTGGCTCACCCTCGACGCGGGGATGCCGGTCGGTGTCGCCTACGGGGTGTGGGCCGCGACAGGCGTGGCACTCACCGCCCTGGCCGGGCGGGTGCTCTTCCGGGACGCCCTGACGCCGGTGATGCTGCTCGGCATGGTCGCGATCGTCGGCGGCGTGCTGCTCATCGAGACGGGCGCCCACTAGGCGCTCGCCACCGGGAGGACGGTTCGGTAACGTGCCGGACGCACGGACGATCTCGGGACGCTCGGAGGACACCTCATGTCCAGTCACACGCAGCAGCAGGCCACCACGACCAGGCACCACGATGGCGGTTGATCGGGCCCGGACTCGTGGTCGCCGCGACCGGAGTCGGGGCCGCCGACCTGGTCGCCACGCTGGTCGCCGGCAGCAAGTACGGCTACGCGCTGCTGTGGGCAGCTGTCTGGGCTGCCTGATGAAGGTCGTCCTGGTGGAGGGTGCCGGTCGCTTCAGCCTGGCCACCGGGAGGACGATCTACGAGGGATGGACCAGCCTCGGTCGCTGGACGCACTTCTACTTCGGGCCCTACATCGTCGTCTGGGGCTTCGTGTACGGCGCCGCAGCGATGGCCGGGACCGGTCTCGCACTCACCGCACTGTTCCCGGTGCTCGGGGTGAAGGCCTGGGGCATCGTCTCCGGCGTGCTCGGTCTCGTGCTGGTGTGGTCGGGACGTTACGGCGTCTTCGAGAAGGTGATCAGCGCCATGGTGCTGCTCATGTTCGTCTCGATGGTGGGCGCCGCCGTGGTCACGCTGCCCAACCTTCCCGAGCTGGTCACCGGCCTGGTCCCGACCATCCCCGACGGAGCGATCCTCAACGTGCTCAGCGTGGCAGGGGGTGTGGGCGGCACGATCACCCTGGCGGCGTACGGCTACTGGCTGCGGGAGAAGGGCTGGACCACCCACGACACATGCGGGTGATGCGGATCGACAACTCGGTGGCCTACCTCGTCACCGGGCTCTTCGTGGTGGCCACGCTGATCGTCGGCGCCGAGCTGCTCTACTCCGCGAAGATCGCCGTCGCCACCGGGGACGAGGGGATGCTCGACCTCTCCCACGTGCTGGAGGACCGGTACGGCGCAGCCGCCGGCACTGTCTTCCTGGTCGGGTTCTGGTCCGCGGCGATGAGCTCGCTGGTCGGGGTGTGGAACGGCGTGAGCCTGATGTTCGCCGACTTCGTGGGTCACGTGCGCGGACTGGGCGCGGACCACCCCGACAGCAGGGCCGGCGGGAAGTACTACAAGGCCTACGTGCTCTGGCTCACCCTGCCGCCGATCGCGCTGATCTTCCTCGGCCAGCCGATCTACCTGATCCTGGCCTACGGCGTGCTGGGCGCCTTCTTCATGCCGTTCCTGGCGGTGACGTTGCTGTGGATCCTGAACACCGACCGGGTCCCACCCGAGTGGCGCAACAAGCTGCCCAGCAACATCGCTCTCGTGCTGTGCGCCCTCGCGTTCGGTGCGCTCGCGGTGGACCAGATCGGCACGGTGATCAGCTCGTGGTGACCGCTGAGGCGTGGCCCTCAGCCCTCGACCACGATCACGTGCAGCTGCCGCGGACCGTGGACGCCCTCGACCCTGTCGAGCTCGATGTCGCTCGTGGCCGACGGTCCGCTGATCCAGGTCAGCGGACGACGCGGGTCGAGCATCGCCACGGCGTCCGGGACGTCGGCGACGACCTGGGCGGCATGCACGACGCACACGTGCCGGTCCGGCACCAGGGTGATCGCCCGGCGACCCTGACCGGCTCCGTGGTCCAGCACGATGGTCCCCGTCTCGGCGATGCCGACGCGCGCCTCGGTGACCACTGCGTCGAGCGCGTCCAGCTCGGCGGCACCGAGGCCGGTGTCGAGCACGGCCCCCGGCACGGCGAACCCCAGTCCGTCGGGCACGACGACCGAGCAGCCCTCGACCGCCGCGGCGACACGGCTCCCGAGCTCGTCGGCAGCGCACCGTTCGACCACCGCCCGGTAGTCCTCGACCCGCTCCACGAACAGGTCCACCGACGCGGCGCGCGAGGCGCGAGGCGGTGCGGCGTAGCCCCCGCCCGGCGCTCCGGCCGAGGCCGCGCGCACCCGGGCCAGGACCTCCTCGCGAGCCGTGGCCGCCGAGGCACGCACGGGCTCATCGCTCATCGTCCGCACCTCCGTCCGTGCGCTTCCACCATGCCCGGAAGGACTCCGCAGGTCCGGTGGGCAGGTCCCTGGCGCCGGTCCAGCCGGAGGCCAGCGGGAGCCGGCGGGCCAGGCCGGTGCCGAGCCGGGCGAAGCGCTCGGCGAAGCCCAGCCGGCCCCCCGAGGCGAAGGCCGCGGACACGCCCTTCATCGCGACAGCCTCGGGCAGGTGCCTCCCCCGCAGCCGGTGACTTCGACGCGCGTCGACGACCTGGGCACGGAGGTCGACGAGCACGCTCGGGATGTCGATCTTGACCGGGCACACCTCGTAGCAGGCGCCGCACAGCGACGAGGCGTAGGGCAGCGAGTCCGTCTGGGCGTCGTGACCGACGCCGTGCATGAGCGGGTTGAGGATCGCTCCGATCGGACCCGGGTAGACCGACCCGTAGGCGTGCCCCCCGACGCGCTCGTAGACGGGGCACACGTTCAGGCACGCCGAGCACCGGATGCAGCGCAGGGCCTGGCGTCCGACCTCGTCGGCCAGGGCCCGGGAGCGCCCGTTGTCGAGCAGGACGACATGGACCTCCTGGGGCCCGTCACCGGGAGTGACCCCGGTCCACGTCGAGGTGTACGGGTTCATCCGCTCCCCGGTCGAGGATCGCGGCAGCAGCCGCAGGAAGACGTCGAGGTCCGCCCACGTCGGCACGACCTTCTCGATGCCGACGACGGAGATCAGCACCTCGGGCAGGGTCAGGCACATCCGGCCGTTGCCCTCGGACTCGACCACGACGAGCGTGCCGGTCTCGGCCACGGCGAAGTTGGCGCCGGAGACCGCGACCTTCGCCCGCAGGAACTTCTCTCTCAGGTGCAGGCGGGCGGCCGCGGCGAGCTCCGCGGGGTCGTCGGTCAGGTCGGCGGGCGCGGGACGACCGGCGGAGGCCATCCGGTCCAGGAAGATCTGCCGGATCTCGGCCCGGTTGCGGTGGATCGCCGGCACCAGGATGTGGGACGGCAGGTCGTCACCGAGCTGCACGATCAGCTCGGCCAGGTCGGTCTCCCACGCTGCGATCCCCTCGGCGGCGAGCGCCTCGTTGAGCCCGATCTCCTGGGTCACCATCGACTTGACCTTGACCACCTCGTCGACCCCGTGGGACGTGGCGACCTCGGCGACGATCCGGTTGGCCTCGGCCGCGTCCCGGGCCCAGTGCACCGTGGCACCCGCGCGGGTCAGTGCGCTCTCGAGCTCGAGCAGGTGGTGCTCGAGGTTCGCCAGGGCCGCGTCCTTGATCCCGGCACCGGCGGTGCGCAGGTCCTCCCAGTCGGGCACCTCGGCGACGACGCGGGCGCGCTTGTCACGGATCGTGCTGGTCGCATGGGCGAGGTTGTGCCGCAGCTGCGTGTCCGCCAGCGCCGAGCGGGCGGCCTCGGGGAACGCGGGCATCCCGACGAAGGTGGCCGTCACGTCGTCGGCCCCCCACTGCTCGCCGAGCGGCCCCCGGTCGCGGCCAGGACCTCGGCCAGATGCATCGTGCGCACCCCGGAGCGCTGCCGCGACAGCAGCCCGCCGACGTGCATCAGGCAGGAGTTGTCGCCCGCCACCAGGATCTCGGCGCCGCTCTCGCGCACGTGCCGCGCCTTGTCCGACCCCATGGCCACCGACGTGTCGGCGTTCTTCATCGCGAACGTGCCGCCGAAGCCACAGCACTCCTCAGCGGCCGGCAGGTCCACCAACCGCAGCCCACGGACCTGCTCGAGCAGCAGCCGGGGTCGGTCGCCGACCCCCAGCATCCGCAGCGAGTGGCAGGTCGGGTGGTAGGTCACGGTGTGCGGGAAGGCGGCCCCCACGTCGGTCACCCCGAGCACGTCGACGAGGAACTCGCTCAGCTCGAAGACACGCGGGGACGTCTTCTCGACCGCTGCCACCAGGGACGGGTCACCGGAGCGTCGAGCCACCGCCTGGTGCTGGTGGCGAGCCGATCCGGCGCACGAGCCCGAGGGGGTGACGATGGCGTCGTACCCCTGGAAGGCCGACACGAAGGACCGCAGCGCGGGCACCGCCTCGTCGAGATAGCCGGTGTTCACCATCGGCTGTCCGCAGCACGTCTGGGCGGCCGGGAACTCCACGTCCACGCCCAGGCGTCGGAGCAGCGTGACCATCGCCCTGCCCGTGTCGGGGAACAGCGCATCGTTGATGCAGGTGATCTGCAGTGCTACTCGCATCAGCTCAACTCCGCCCCGGGACCCGACTCCGCAGCAGACTCTACGACGCGTCCGTCGAGCAGGGGGCGTGCACCGGCCGACTCCTGTCAGGCTGAGCGGCTGCCCTGCCGGTCGGGACCGTCCCCCGGACCGGCTTGCGCGGTGCCGGACGCGGTGTCCGCGACGACGTCCCGGGCGTAGCGCTCGAGCTCGGTGACCGCTGCTGCGACCTCGTCCTCCATCCCGAACACCGTTGCCGGGCCAGGCAGCACCCCGCCCGACGCCTCGAGCTCGACGACCTCGCACAACCTGGCCAGACGGACCAGGCCGACGTTGGCCGCGCTCCCGCGCAGCCCGTGGGCGATCCGGACGACCTCGTCCTGGTCCGCGACCTGCACCGCTGCGGCCAGCGACACCGTGTCCTCGGCCGCCCGCGTGCCGAAGCGCTCCACGATCCGCACCACCAGGGGCAGGTCGGCGGCCCCCGTGGAGAGCAGCTCACCGATCCTGTCCCTGTCCAGGACGGCGAGCCCTTGGAGCTCCGGCAACCCCGCGACGACCTCGGAGAAGACCTCCGGAGGAGTGGGCTCCCCCGCTGCGTGCATCGGCTCGTCCGCCGAGCCTTCGCTGACCCACACCTGACGCTGTCGTATCCACCGCTGCAGGGTCTCGTGCAGGATCGCCCCGTCCACAGGCTTGAGCAGGAAGTCGTCCATGCCCGCTGCCAGACACCGTTCGCGCTCGTCGGCCACGGCGGCGGCGGTCATGGCGATGACGGGGATGCGTGCTGCTCCCGTCCTCATGTCGCGGATCGCCCGGGTGGCGGCGTACCCGTCCATCACCGGCATCTGGCAGTCCATCAGGATCAGGTCGAACCCGGCGACGTCGTTGCTGAACGCTGCCACCCCGGCGGCTCCGTCGTCGGCCATCACCACGGAGTACCCGAGTCGCTCCAGCATGCCCTCGGCGACCAGCTGGTTCACCGGGTTGTCCTCGACGACGAGGACCCGGCCGGAGACCCCGACCGGCCGCTCGTCCGGCACGCTGACCGGCCGGGCCGCGACCAGGTCGAGCCCGCCGCCGAGCGCGACCAGGGTGTCCAGCAGTGGCGATGCGAGGACCGGCTTGCTCAGGAACGTGTCGATCCCGGCCGCGGTGAGGAACTCGGCGGTGGGTTCCATGGCCGAGGAGAGCAGCGCCAACCTGGTGCGCGCGTGGCGTGGCTCCGCCCGGATGCTGCGGGCCAGCTGCTCACCGTCGGCACCGGGCATCATGTAGTCCAGCAGCACGATGTCGTACGGCGCGTTCTGCCGGTTGCCCGTCTCCAGCTCGACGAGTGCCTCGTACGCAGACTCGACCGCGGTCGCCACCACGTTCCAGGCAGCCAGCTTCTCGGACAGGATGAACCGGTTGGTCTCGTTGTCGTCCACGATCAGCACGCGCAGACCCGCCACCGCTTTCTCCCGCGCGGCGTCGCGGCTCGGTCCGTCGTTGACCGCAGCCTCGAGCCGGACGTTGAACCAGAACGTGCTCCCCGCCCCCAGCTGGCTGCGCACGCCGATCTCCCCGCCCATGGCGGACACGATGCGCCTGCTGATCGCCAGCCCCAGCCCGGTACCGCCGTACTGCCGCGTGGTCGAGGTGTCGGCCTGCGTGAAGGCCTCGAACAAGCGGCTCTCGACCTCGGGAGCCACGCCGATCCCGGTGTCGGTCACCTCCACCCTGAGCTCGGTGGGTCCGTCGCTGCCCGGCGCGACCGTCGCCCGGATGGCGACCTCCCCCGCCGAGGTGAACTTGACCGCGTTGGCAGCCAGGTTGGTGATCACCTGCCCCAGACGGACCGGGTCCCCCCGCACGCGGTCAGGCACGTCCACGGCACTGGAGACGACGAGCTCGAGGTGCTTCTCGCGTGCGATGTCGGAGACCAGGCTGGCGCTCTGCTCGAGGACGGCGCGCAGGTCGAAGTCGACCGCCTCGAGCTCGAGCCGCCCCGCCTCGATCTTGGAGAGGTCGAGGATGTCGTTGACCAGGGCGAGCAGGGTCCTGCCGGCCTGGTCGACGCCGGCGGCGAGACGCCGTTGGTGGGGCGTGAGCTCGGTGCTGCTGAGCAGCTCGGTCAGACCGATGACCCCGTTGAGAGGCGTGCGGATCTCATGGCTCATCGTGGCCAGGAACTCGGACTTCGCGGTGGAGGCGCTCAGTGCCTGGTCGCGTGCAGCTGCGAGCTCGGCCGCCGTCCACTCGCGCTCGGCCACGTTGCCCAGCATGGTGAGCACCTGGCCGAGGACGTCGAGATCGGCGGGCGTCGCGCTGCTGCGTCGCTGGGTGTCGGAGACGAGCACGCAGGCAACCCGCCCCTCGGAGACGACCGCCCCACCGATCAGGATCGTGCCCGCCGGGCCGACCAGCTGGACGATGCGACGTTCCGCAGCCGCCTTGACCGCGACCTCACGTGCAGCCTGCCGCAGCTCCTCGGTGGCAGCCTTCCCGTCGATGTCGAGGTGGACCAGGTCGCGGCTCCCCGCAGACTCGGGAACGCTGATCACCAGCGCCGGCCACTGCGCGGAGGTCCTCGCCAGGGCGTCGGCTGAAGCCACGACCTCCCGCAGGGTGCGCGCCCCGTTGGCCGCCCTGGCCATGGCGCTGAGGAAGGCGAGAGCGTTCTCGTGCTCCTTGCTCTCGGTGATGTCCTGGGAGGTGCCCTGCATGCGCACCACGTTGCCCGCGGCGTCTCGGGTCGCCCGCCCACGGCCGCGGATCCACTTGAGCTCGCCGACCGCGGGGATGAGCCGGAACTCCACCTCGAACGGCGCGTCACCCGCGAGGGCCTCACGCATGTTGGCGGCCACCACTCCCCGGTCGTCGGGATGGACCCGGTCGAGGAAGGCCTCGTAGGAGGGCTCGAACGTCGTGTCCAGACCGTAGACGCGGAACAGCTCCGGGGACCAGGCACGGGCGCCGTGGACCACGTCGAT
The DNA here is from genome assembly GCA_963815825.1 of uncultured Actinomycetota bacterium. Lineage (GTDB taxonomy): Bacteria > Actinomycetota > Actinomycetes > Propionibacteriales > Nocardioidaceae > Marmoricola. Next base: position 58,301 of record CAWFII010000004.1, read on the forward strand.
GTCCCAGCTCCCCACCTTCGTGAGCCGCTGCGCCTCGACGAACTGCCCCTCGCGGCGTACGAGCTCCTCGATCTGCTGGCGTTGCGTGCTCTCGGTGACTCGGTGCAGCGAGCCCCGGAACGCTCCCGACCCGTCGGTCAGCACCGCGTGGCGGATCCGTGCCCAGACCTCGCGCCCGGCTGCGGAGCGCAGGCACAGCTCCAGGTCCGCATTCCCCGTGGATGTCCCACCGATGGTCGCGAGGTGCCTCCGCAGGGTGGCACCGTCGCGCTCGTCGAGCGCGTCGTAGGCCGAGAACCCGACGATCTCGTCGTGCTCCACGCCCAGCATCTGCGCCATCCGCGCGTTGCCGAACGTGGTGCGACCCCTAGCGTCCAGCACCCAGAGGCCGTCAGGGCACGCGCGGACGATCCAGTCGTTCAGGCAGCCGGCTGCCTGAGCGGCATCGTCCTCGGCCGTTCCCATGGAGCCAGTGTCCTGCAGATCACACCGACGGGGGCGTATTGAAGGCAAATGGTGGACTTCCGCTGCTGCCTCCGGGCACGTCTGGGAACATCGCCGCACGGGGCTGGGCCCGCGTCGTAGGGTCGGGAGCAAGGAGGTGGAGCCATGGTCGTCGCGCTCCTGGCCGGCATCGTCACGCTGTTCCTGGTCGCCCTGCTCGTCGGCGGGGTCACCGGCAGGGTGCGGGTCCGGTCCTGCTGCACTCCGGCTGACGCCTCTCGTGACCTGCGGATGCGCGGGGCGTTCGAGGACGACCGCCTCCTGTGAGTCCGGTCCGGTGAGCTGACCAGGCGGTCAGGAGACTGGCGGTCGGCGCGGGTCAGACCGAGGCGAGCGCCACATCGACCGCGTGGGAGTCGAGCACCTCGCGGATCGCCAGCGCGGCGCACCCGACCACGCCGGCCCGTTCACCATGGGTGACGGGCACGATCGCGAGCTCGCGCGTGGACAGCGCCGAGGCCTGCGAGTACAGCGACTCACGCAGCCCCGCCACGAAGATGTCGTAGACCTGCGCCAGGTCGCCTCCCAGCACGACGGCCTCGGGGTTGAGCAGGTTCACCGCCGACGCGACCACCTCGCCGATCCGACGCCCGGCGACCCGGACCAGCTGACGCGCGTCCGGATCGCCCTGCTGCGCCAGGGCCACCAGGTCCCGCACGTGGGTGATCTCGTGACCCGCGGTGCGGGCCGCCTGCACCAGGGCCCAGCCCGCCGCCACGGCCTCCAGGCAGCCGGTGTCACCGCACCGGCAAGGGAGCCCGTGAGCTGCCGGGAGCTTGGTGTGCCCCACCTCGCCCGCCGCGCCGAGGGCCCCCCGGAGCAGCTTGGCGTCGTGGACCACACCCACGCCGATGCCGGTCGAGGCCTTCACGACCAGCAGGTCCCGGTAGCGCTCGAGGTGCCCGCGCCGTTCGGAGAGCGCCATGGCGTTGACGTCGTTGTCCGCGAACACCGGCGCCGTCGTCAGGTCGTGGAGGAACGGACCGAGCTCGACGCCGTCCCAGCCGGACATGATCGGTGAGTCGAGGCTGGCGCCGCGCGCCGAGTCCACCGTGCCCGGAATGCTGAGCCCCACTGCGCGGACCTCATCGGCGGTGCGGTCGATGCGCGCAAGCAGAGAGGTGAACCCGGCCGCGACCTTGGGCATCAGCTCCTGCGGAGCGGGACCGACCGCCTGGTCGAGGTCCAGCGTCTCCAGCACCGACCCGTCGAGGTCGCACACGCCGAGCTGGGTGCGGCTGCGCCCGATCGCGCCGGCCAGGACGACGCCGGCGTCACGGTTGAACCTGAGCCGCACGGGCGGTCTGCCGCCCGAGGACGTCCCCGGCTCGTCCGACCCCTCCACGACCAGACCGGACTCCAGCAACGATCCGATCCGGGCCGCGACAGCCGTCCGGGAGAGACCGGTCACCCGGCCCACCTCGCTGCGTGTGTCCGCGACGCCGTCGCGGATCAGCGAGAAGACCTCTCCGGTCGTGGCCGGACCTTGACCGACTGACATGACAGCCATTCAACCACTAGACGCCTTCCGGAAACCTGAACTGCCCCACTTTTGTATCTCTAAAGACGTAACGTTGTCTTGCCAGCGTGCATAAAGACGCCTACCTTGGGAAGGCGCTCACCTTTTCCTAGCGAGAGAGCGAACATGTCCCTTCAGCCCACCCCCGTCCCACCCGCCGACTTCGTCGTCTTCGGCGGCACCGGCGACCTGGCCGCCCGCAAGCTGCTGCCGGCCCTCTACCTGCGCGACCGCGACGGTCAGCTGCCCGCCACGACGCGCATCATCGCGCTGTCCCGAGCCGGCCTCGACGACGACGGCTACCGCGACAAGATCCGAGGCGAGCTGTCCCGTTTCGTGCGGACCGGCGAGCTCGACGAGACGGTCGTGGACCGCTTCGTCGGCCGGCTCTCCCACGTCAGCATCGACATCGAGCACGAGCAGGGATGGTCGACGCTGGTCCAGAAGCTCGACGCCCCCGAACGCGTGCGGGTCTTCTACCTCGCCATCGGGCCCGAGCTCTTCGGACCGGTCAGCCACCGGCTTGCCCAGCACGGGCTGGTCACGCCCAGCTCGCGACTCGTGCTCGAGAAGCCGATCGGGCACGACCTCACCTCCGCGCTGGCGATCAACGACGCCGTCGGGGCGGTCTTCGAGGAGCACCAGATCTTCCGGATCGACCACTACCTCGGCAAGGAGAGCGTGCAGAACCTGCTCGTGACGCGGTTCGCGAACACCTTCCTCGAGCCGCTCTGGAACGCCAACTGCATCGACCACGTCCAGATCACTGCCGCAGAGTCCATCGGCGTCGGCAGCCGCGGTGGCTACTACGACAAGTCCGGCGCACTGCGCGACATGATCCAGAACCACCTGCTCCAGCTGTTCTGCCTGGTGGCGATGGAGCCACCGACCTACGTCGGACGCGAGAACGTCCGCGACGAGAAGCTCAAGGTGCTGCAGGCTCTCAAGCCGATCACCGACGACGACGTCGACCGGTGCGTCGTCGCCGGCCAGTACCTCCCGGGCCTGGTCGACGGCGAGCCCGTGGCGTCGTACCAGAAGGACATCGACGTCCCCCTCTCCACGACCGAGACCTTCGTCGCCATCAAGGCCGAGGTGCAGAACTGGCGGTGGGCCGGGGTGCCGTTCTACCTGCGCACGGGCAAGCGGATGGATCGACGCTTCTCGGAGATCGTGATCCAGTTCAAGGCGGTCCCGCACCCGATGTTCCCCGGCAGCGAGGGCACCAGCGAGCCCAACCGGCTCGTGATCCAGCTGCAGCCCGACGAGGGGATGCAGCTCCACATGACCGCCAAGGAGCCCGGCCCCGGAGGCATCCGGCTGCGCCCGGTCTCGCTCGACCTGAGCTACGCGCAGACGTTCAACCGGCACTCCCCCGACGCCTACGAGCGCCTGCTGATGGACGTCGTCCGCGGCAACACGACGCTGTTCATGCGCCGTGACGAGGTCGAGGCGGCCTGGCGCTGGGTCGGGCCCATCCTCGACCGCTGGTCGCGCCCCGGCCACCGACCCCGTCCGTACCCGGCGGGCACCGCCGGCCCCAGCGCCGCCATCACCCTGCTCGAGCGGGACCACCGCTCCTGGACCGAATGAGGACCCCATGACCACCAGAACGACACGCATGAACTCCGTCGTCGCCGAGGTGACGGCACGGATCACCGAGCGCAGCCGTCCCGACCGCACGGACTACCTGAGACGCCTCGACGCCGCCGCCGAGCGAGGCCCGGCCCGCGGCCGGCTCGCGTGCGCCAACCTCGCCCACGGCTTCGCCGCGTCGGGCCCGATCGACAAGTCGGCCCTTCGCGGCTCGGTGAAGCCCAACGTCGCCATCGTCTCGGCCTACAACGACATGCTCTCCGCGCACCAGCCCTTCGAGTCCTTCCCTGCTCAGCTGAAGAAGGCAGTGATCCGCTCCGGTGGCATCGCCCAGTTCGCCGGCGGCGTGCCCGCCATGTGCGACGGCATCACCCAGGGCCGCGACGGCATGCAGCTGTCCCTGTTCAGCCGTGACGTGATCGCGATGTCCACCGCGATCGCCCTCTCGCACGACATGTTCGACGCCACCTTGATGCTCGGAGTGTGCGACAAGATCGTGCCCGGCATGCTCATCGGCGCCCTCTCCTTCGGTCACCTGCCCACGGTCTTCGTCCCGGCCGGCCCGATGACCTCGGGGCTGCCGAACGGCGAGAAGGCAGCGATCCGGGAGCGGTACGCCGCGGGCGAGATCGGCCGCGAGGAGCTCCTCGAGGCGGAGTCGGCGTCCTACCACTCCGCCGGGACGTGCACCTTCTACGGCACCGCCAACTCCAATCAGATGCTGATGGAGGTGATGGGGCTGCACCTGCCCGGCGCCAGCTTCGTCAACCCGGGCACTCCGTTGCGCGCCGCGCTCACCGACGCGGCTGCGGCGCGCGCGACCGCCCTGACCACCTGGGGCGAGAGCTACACCCCCGTGGGCCACATCGTCGACGAGAAGGCGATCGTCAACGGGTGCGTCGCCCTGCTCGCGACGGGAGGCTCGACCAACCACACGCTGCACCTCGTGGCGATCGCCAGAGCCGCGGGGATCACGCTCACCTGGGACGACCTGTCCGACCTCTCGGCGGTGGTGCCGTCGATGGCGCGCGTCTACCCCAACGGCAAGGCCGACGTGAACCACTTCCACGCCGCCGGCGGACTCGCGTTCACCGTGCACTCGCTGCTCAAGGCGGGACTGCTGCACGACGACGTGGACACCGTCGCCGGACACGGGCTGTGGCGCTACACCTCCGAGGCACGGCTGCACGGCTCCGAGCTCAGCTGGGAGGAAGGTCCGAAGAAGAGCCTCGACACCGAGGTGCTGCGCGGCGCGGACGATCCCTTCTCGGCCGACGGCGGGCTGCACATGCTGGACGGCCAGCTCGGACGCGCCGTGATCAAGACCTCCGCTCTGAAGCCGCAGCACCGTCAGGTCAAGGCCCCCGCTCGTGTCTTCGACGACCAGGCCGACTTCCTCACCGCGTTCGACGCCGGTGAGCTCGAGGGCGACTTCGTCGCCGTGGTGCGCTTCCAGGGTCCCGCTGCCAACGGGATGCCCGAGCTGCACAAGCTGACACCCGCGCTCGGCGTGCTCCAGGACCGTGGCCAGAGCGTCGCTCTCGTCACCGACGGCCGCATGTCCGGCGCCTCCGGCAAGGTGCCGGCGGCGATCCACCTCACCCCCGAGGCCTCGGTCGGCGGGCCGCTCTCCCGCGTGCAGGACGGCGACCTGATCACCCTCGACGCCGAGGCGGGCCTGCTCGACCTGCACGTGTCCCCCCACGACCTCGACTCCCGTGACCGGAGGCACGCCGACGACTCCAGGGTCTTCGGGACCGGGCGCGAGCTCTTCCACGCGTTCCGCAGCAACGTCGGCCCGGCCGACGAGGGCGCCAGCATCTTCCCATCACCCCATCACCTCACGGAGAACCCCCATGACTGACTCCATGTCCTTGATCGACCGCGTTCCCGTCATCCCCGTCGTCGTGCTGAACGACGTGACGCACGCCATTCCGGTGGCCGAGGCGCTCGTCGACGGAGGCGTCCCCGTCATCGAGCTGACCTTGCGTACGCCGGAGGCACTGCGCTGCATCGAGAAGATCGCCAGCCGGGTGCCGGAGATCCTGGTGGGCGCCGGCACCATCGTGGCGCCCGAGCAGGCCCAGGATGCACGCTCCGCCGGCGCTCAGTTCCTCGTCTCGCCGGGAACCACCGAGAAGCTCGCCGTCGCGATGCAGGCCTCTGGGCTTCCCCACCTTCCCGGCGCGTCCACGGTCAGCGAGGTGCTGCGCCTGCTGGAGCTCGGCTACACGGATATGAAGCTCTTCCCGGCCGAGCTGTCCGGTGGCGTCGCCTTCCTCAAGGCGATCGGTGCGCCGGTTCCGCAGGCGCGCTTCTGCCCGACCGGGGGCATCACCGAGGTCAGCGCTCCGTCCTACCTCGCGCTGCCGAACGTCGGCTGCGTCGGCGGCACCTGGCTGACCCCCGCCGACGCGCTCCGCGACCGCGACTGGGCCATGATCAGGCGGCTCGCGAGCTACTCGACCTACGCGCCTGCCTGAACGCGGTCAGGCCGGAGGTCCCACCTCGCGGTCGTGGATCTCCTTCGTCAACCGGTGGACCTCCTCCGTCAGCGCGGTGTTGGCGCGGATCAGGTCGGCCTGCAGGCCGGCGAGCTCCTCACGATGGAGCGCGTCGGCCTGCTCCCGGGCCGCATCGCGGCGCGCCTGCGTCTTCTGCGCGATCATCACCATCGAGGCGGAGTAGTAGGCGACGGCCGAGAAGACCAGGTTCAGCAGGATGAACGGCGCCGGATCGAACCCCCGGCCGTTCAGCAGCCCGGTCCAGGAGGTCTGCAGGAAGCCCACCACGTCGTTGACGAGCACCCAGGCGAGGATCACCACGGTCGAGAGGACGACGAACTGCACCGTGCCCATGGCGTCGGCGATCTTCTCCGCCAGGCGCGGGACGAAGCCGTCACCGAAGGCGTTCCTGCTGCGATGGGCACGGTGGTGCCGAAGTGGGTCGATGGTCATGGGGCCTCCGTCGTACGGATGGTGCCGGAGGTCCGAGTATCGACCCGTCGTGCGGCACCAGCGCGTGGGACGGTCTCAGCCCAGCTCAGTGGTGTAGCAGACGGCCGTTCCCTCGAGTAGCAGCGTGCCGTCGCTGCGCGTGACCGTGGTCCTCAGCTCGGTGATCGGCTTGTCCGATCGGGCGGCCGTCACCTCGACCCGTCCGGTGATCTCGTCGCCCGGTCTGGCCGGCGCCACGAAGCTCCAGCTCACCTGGAGGAAGACCGTTCCGGGACCGGGCAGCTTCTCGGCCACGACCGCGTTCAGGATCGCGCTGGTGACCCCTCCCTGGACCACGATCTCGCCGAACCGCGAGGCCCTCGCCGCGGCCTCGTCGTAGTGCAGCGGGTTGCGGTCCCCGCTGATCTCGGTGAACAGCTCGATGTCCCGGTCGGTGATGGTGCGGGTCAGCTCAGCCGTCTCTCCGACGGGCGGTGGCTCCCAGTTCGTTCCCACGCGGCCATTGTGCTCCTCAGGTGCCCAGCACGAAGTCGGAGATGATCCCGCCGAGCTCCGCGCCGGCGTCCTCCTGCAGGAAGTGTCCGGCGTTCTCGACCACCGGGTGCTGCCGGGACCTGGCGCCCGGGATCAGCTTCTTCAGGATCGGCGCCATCGCCCCGGTGATGGGGTCGCCGTCGCTGAACGGCGCCAGGAACGGCTTGTCCCAGTGTCTCAGCCCTTCCCACGCCGCGCGGTTCGCCTCCGCCGCGGGGTCGTCCGGCCGGGTGGGGACCAGTGTCGGCATCGCGCGGGGCCCTGCCTTGTGCTGCTCGTCGGGGAACGGCGCGTCGTAGGCCGCCCGGTCCTCGTCGGAGAGACCCCGCAGACAGCCAGCCGCCACGAGCCGCCCGACGTCGAGGACCTTCGCGCCCTCCACCGCCCTACGGAAGTCCCACCAGATCTCCGGCATGTCGAAGTCACCGGTCGGCAGCCCCGTGTTGGCTGCGACCACGCGGGCGAAGCGGTCCGGGTTCTCCGCCACCAGCCGGAGCCCGATCAGGCCACCCCAGTCCTGGCCCACCAGGGTGACGTCGTGGAGGTCGAGCACATCGAGGACCAGGGCCCGGACCCACTCGACGTGGGCGGCGAAGGAATGGTCTGCCGCCAGGGTCGGCTTGTCGGAGCGGCCGAACCCGACGAGGTCCACAGCGACGGAACGCAGACCCGCCTCGGTCAGCGCATCGATCACGTGGCGGTAGAGATAGGACCAGGTCGGCTCACCGTGCAGTAGCAGCACGACCGGCCCGTCAGGAGGTCCGGCGTCGACGTACGACATCCGCAGCGAACCGCCGTCCCCGGTCGGGACCTCGGCGTACCTCGGCTCGTGGTCGAACCCCGCGACATCGGCGAAGCGGTCGTCCGGCGTCCTCAAGGTCTGCATGGTGCGCATTGTCGCAGGACCCGCTGCGGCACGGAGATCCCCCGACCACGCCTCGAGGGCGGACGGACTCACCAACTTCTTGGCTCCTTCTCAACTCAATCGCGTGATCGGCGGGTACCGAGGGTGTGAGGTGGGAGGGGGGCCGACCATGGTGCGAGTGGTGAGGAGAGTCCATGGGGCTCACGAGCGGAACGCTGGTGGTGGTGCTGCTGGGTCTGGCCGTCCTGGCCCCGGTGGCAGCGGTGGTCATGTGGTCCCGGATCCGAGGACCGCGACCGGTCCGGATGATCGTCCGGCTGGCCATGGTCGTGTCCTGCCAGGTCGCTGCCGTGGCCGTGGTCGCCGCCGCGGTGAACGACTACGGCTACTTCTACGGCTCCTGGACCGACCTCGGACGAGGTGTCACCACGCTGGTCACCGGTGCGCCCGGCGCCAAGATCGCCGTCACCACGGCCGGACCGGGTGGCAACCCGACCTTCGCCGGGGGTCAGGCGGGCGACCTCACCATCGGGGCCGGCTCCACGTTCTCGACCCCCGCACAGTGGCCGGTGCGCGGTCGGCTGGAGACGGTCCGGTTCAGCGGTGCGATCTCGAACCTCACGTCGTCGGCGTACGTCTACCTGCCGCCGCAGTACTTCCAGGCGAAGTACGCGCACGTCAGGTTCCCTGCTGCTGAGGTGTTCAGCGGCTACCCCGGGACCGGTCGCACGCTGATCTCGCGACTGAAGTACCAGGACGTGCTGCTGCACGACATCCAGCACCACCGCGCCCATCCGATGGTGCTGGTGATGCTGCGGCCCGCGGTGACCTTTCCACGGGACACCGAGTGCACCGACGTGCCCGCCGGGCCACAGGCACTGACCTTCTTCGCCCAGGACGTGCCGCTGCTCACCGGCCGCACCTATCGCGTGCAGCCCACGGGGTGGGGCACGATCGGCGACTCGACCGGCGGCTACTGCGCGGCGAAGGTCACCATGTTGTACCCGTCGATCTTCCACGCGGCCGCATCGCTGTCCGGCTACTACAACGCGCTCGGGGACTCCACGACCGGAGACCTGTGGGGCGGCTCGCCCGTGGTTCGGCACCTCAACGACCTCGAGTGGAGACTGGGGCACATGCCGGCACCCCCTGTCTCCATCCTCGCCACCAGCTCGCGGGACGAGCGCGGCCCGGAGGGGATCTCCGACACTCGCCGGTTCCTCAAGCTCGCGCACGCACCGATGCAGGTCAGCTCGATCATCGAGGCGCACGGGGGACACAACTTCCAGACGTGGGGGCCGGAGCTCCCCCGGGCCGTCAGCTGGCTCTCGCGACACCTGCCGCTGCCGGATCCGGCCTGATGCTGGTCGGCTGGCTTTCCGCGTTCGTGGGGATGATCGCCTACGGGGCCGGATCGGTGCTGCAAGGGTGGGCCGCCACCCGCGCAGCCGGCCCCGCGGTCGTGCGGCACCCGGCGTACGTCGCCGGGCTGGCGTGCGACGGGCTGGCCTGGGGCGCGTCGATCCTCGCCTTCCGGCTGCTCCCCCTGCTCGTGGTGCAGGCGCTGCTCGCCGGGTCGGTGGCGGTGACCGTGGTCCTCGCCAGGTTCGTCCTGCACACCCCGCTGCGCTCGCGCGACGTCGCAGCCATCGTGCTGCTGACCGGAGCGCTCACGGGCCTGGCAGCCGGCTTCGACAGCATCGGTCAGGCGCCGCCGCCCACCGGGACGACGGGATGGACCCTGCTGTCACTCGTCGTGGTCGCGGCGCTGCTGGCCGCGGGGTACCGACGCGCCTCCTCGATCCCCCTCGCCCTGCTCGCCGGGGCGGCGTTCACCGGCGTCTCGGTCAGCGTCCGCTCGATCCAGGCGGACTCGGTGCTGTCGCTCGTCCTGCAGCCGGACACGTGGGCGCTCGTTGGCTTCGCGGTGGTCGGCACCTTCGCCTACGCGCGCGCGCTCGAGCGTGGCGCCGTCGGCCCTGCGACCGCTGTCCTGTGGTCGGTGGAGACGGTCCTGGGCGGTCTCGCCGGCCTGGTCGTCTTCGGGGACCAGGTCCGGGACGGCCACGGATGGTCGGTGGTCGTGGCGGCGCTGCTCGTGCTCGTGGGCTGTGCCGTGCTCGCGTCGGCGCCGGCTCACCGCACCAGTCCCGCCCAGCCGCTGCCGGCCTGAGCGAGGTTCAACCGGCCACCAGCCCGGGCAGCCCGGCGGCCACCAGCCGTTGCGCGATCAGCTGCTGCCCCTTGGCGTTGGGGTGGTCGCCGTCTGCTCCCAGCAGGTTGGTGGTGACCCCGCCGGAGACCGGCCCGTGGAACGGCGCGTAGAGGTCGACGTACGTCGCGCCCGCACTCCTCACGGCTCGCTGGATCGCCGCGTTGGTCTCACGAGTGAGGACCTGGCTGGCGGTCACACCGGCCTTCGGAAAGGCAGCAGCGCTCACGGCTCCGTCCTCGAAGACGTTCCAGTAGCCGGTCACCAGGATGGCCGTCGGTCTGCCGCCGCGCAGCGTGCGGATGGCCGCGACGATGCCGGCGGCGTTCTTGCCCACGAGCCCCACCTCGTCGGCCACGCAGTCGGTCCCCAGCCCTCCCGAGCACTGACCGGCCGTGACCTCGTCGCGCTTCGCCTCGAAGTCGTTGGCGCCGATCGTGACCAGGTCGATGTCGGCGCCGCGCACCGACATCGCCTCCTTCGAGGAGCTGTCCCGGAGCTCGGCCAGGAGCCCCGCGCTGTCCTGGCCGTCCTGTCCGAGGTTCTCCACCGTGGTGACGACGCCACGGGCATCGCTGAGCGCTCCGGCGTACAGCTCGGGGAAGGGCGTGCACCCGCACGGCCCACCGCTGGTGACCGAGTCCCCCAGCGCCACCACCTTCCAGCGGGCGGGCGTCGTGGCGCCCGCCGACGGCGTGGCCGCCGAGCTCGGCGGAGCGGCCGTCGAGCTCGGCGGAGCGGCCGTCGGGGTGCCCGTGCTGGACGGTCTCGTCGGCGTGGGGGACGACGAGAGGTGCGCGGAGCAGCCCGTCCCCGCCAGCACGACGCCCGCTGTCACCAGGGCCAGCAACGGAGCTCGGCGTCGCTGGTTCAGGGGCATGGCGTCCAGTATGCGTCGGCAGCGGTCGCGGTCAGCTTGCGCGACGCGCACCTCAGCTGTCCGGCGGCGGGCGCCCGGGGTGGTGCCGGCGGCGGGTGCCGGGTGGTGGGTGGAGCTCGAACGACGCAGGTCCGGCACGGTCGATGGTCCAGGGTGCGTTGTGGATCAGGCGGTGGTGGTGGCCGCAGAGCAGGATCAGGTTGTCCAGGGACGTGCTCCCGCCGTCGGCCCAGTGCCGGAGGTGGTGGGCGTGGCACGTCACCGGTGGGCGTCGGCAGTGCGGGAACCGGCAGTGCGCGTCGCGGGCGACGAGGGCCTTCCAGATGGCTGCGGTGACCAGGCGTTGGGTGCGGCCGACGTCGAGGACCTCCGAGGCCGTGCCGAGGACGGCGGGGGTCAGGTGGGCGTCGCAGCAGAGCCTGCGGATCGCGGAGGCGGAGAGCTCGGCGCCGGTCTCGGTGGTGCCGAACCCAGCCATGGTGCGGAGGTCGTCGTAGCTCATGGTCAGGGTCAGCCTCGGGACGGCGCCGTGCGTCTCGGGCAGCAGCTGCGCGCTCTGCAACCTGCGGCATCCCTCGACGAGGGCGTCGAGGAGGCGGGCGCCGTGGTCGCGGGGGTCGCGTCCGTCATGGCCACAGCCCGGGACCGCACAGGTGGGTGGGTCGCAGACCGGTCCGGTGGCGGGGTGGGGTGCGGCGAGGGGGATCAGGGTCGCCTTGACCAGCTCGGCGTCCTCAGACGAGCAGCGGCCCTTGATCCAGGCACCGCCTGCCTGGTCGTCGGTGATGCTCAGGTAGCGGTCGAGGTGGGCGGCTCGTTCGAGACGGTCCAGCTCACGCTCAGCACGGCGTTCCTCCCCGTCCGGGTCGACCACGCTGATCAGGTGCCGGGTGAGCTTCTTCAGCTCGGTCGCATCGAGTGCCTTGGCCTCACCGAGCAGGAAGGTCACCCCCCGCTCGCGGACGTCGCGCTCACCGGGGAGGGTGTCGACGGCGCGTTCGATGACGTGGGCCTTCGCGACCGAGAGCCACCCGTCACCCATGGCTGCCGCGACGGGGGCGAGCAGCGGCTCCTCGACCGCAGCCGCAAGGCGGACGGTCGCGGGACCGGTGCCCTTGTGCCCACCGGCCACCGCGGTCACGAAGTCCTGCGTCGAGGCCCACCCCGCCGGTTTCACCGCACCGGTGGCGTCGAGCTCCCGGACAACCTCGA
>CAWFII010000005.1:0-31655 GCA_963815825.1 uncultured Actinomycetota bacterium
GGCCACCCCGACGACGAACCCGACGAGCTGGACCCGCGAGAGCCGCTCGCGCAGGAACACCGCCGCCAGGACCGCGGTGAGCACGGGGCTCAGCGAGTGCATCAGCGAGGCGAGCGTCGCCCCGAGACCGGCGTCGAAAGCCAGGTACATCGCAGCGAACTGCACCGCGTTCAGCACGAGTCCGGCCAGCGCGATCCGAACCGCATCGGCGCCCGAGACGCGCAGCGGTCCGCGCAGCACCCGTGCGAGGAGACCCACCAGCAGGGCCGCGAGCAGGAACCTGCCGGCCACGAGCGTCAGCGGAGACACGGCTCGTACGCCGTACGGCCCCGCGATGTAGCCCGACGACCACACGAGCACGAACCCGGCCGCTGGCACCAGGGGCAGGTGGCGACCGGCCGACGGAGCCCGCGGCGTGACGCTCATGCCCGTCCCTCCGTGCTGCTCCGTGGTTGATGTGCGCTCGGGAGGGCGCAGAACCAGCACGGCCGCCCGAGACCTGCCTCACACGACGCTAGTCGACGGCCGATCGTCTGCTTGACTCGAGGACATGAGCGAGTCCACAGCCACCGAGTCCCACCCCCGCATCGTCTCCGAGTCCGTCGAGATCGAGGCGCCCCCCGAGACCGTCTTCGCGATCCTCGCCGACGCGCGCCAGCACAGCCGCATCGACGGCTCAGGTTCGGTTCGCGAGCTCGTCAAGGGGCCCGACAGGCTGGACAAGGGTGCGACGTTCGGCATGGACATGAAGCTGTTCGGCCTCCCCTACAAGATCCGCAACACGGTGGTGGAGTTCGAGGAGAACCGTCGGATCGCGTGGCGCCACATGGGTGGGCATCGCTGGCGCTACGTCCTCGAGCCGACCACCACCGGGACCCGGGTCACCGAGTCGTTCGACTACAGCCGCTACGGCCTTCCCGCGCGTCTGGTCATCGAGATCGCCGGCTTCCCCGCCCGCAACCGGGCCGGCATCGCCGGGACGCTCGTGAAGCTCAAGCAGGCCGCGGAGTCCGACGCCGCGTAGCCGGCTGGGCCTGCCCGCGCGCACCTCGCCGAGACCACGATGATCTCGCGACCGTGGCACGAGAGGGCGCGTGTGCTCGTGCCTCCCACGCCGCGGTCGAAGGGTCCTGGTGATGGAGATGCAGCCACGCCACAAGGACGACCAGTTCGAACCGCGGGGGTGACGCGCACGCGGAACGGCCGTGTGCACGCCTCGAACTGATCGTCGTTCGGGCGGTCGTCGACCACGACCGGATGCCTCCCAGCCGAGACTCACCGGCACAGCCCCGGACATCGCCCGAATCAGCGCCCGGGCCACGCCCACGACAATGACTCCCACCCGGCACCTGGCACCCGCACCCGCGGAGCGGGCCCGTGGACCGGTCACTGCCAGACGACTGATCGTGCACCTCAGGATGCGGCCGTGACCAGCCGCCGCAACAAGGTGAGCAGTCGCTTCAGCCGGGCCGTGGACAGGGTGCCGAGGATCGAGTCGTGCATCTCGCTCGCCAAGCGGCTCGCCTCCACCAGCACGGGGGTCACCTCCGGCTGCACGTGCAGCACCTGCGTGCGCCGGTCCGCTGCCAGCCTGCGTCGCTCGAGCAGGCCGCGCCGCTCGAGCTCGTCGACGATCTGCACCATGCTGGCGCCACTGACCCCCAGCTGACGGGCGAGCTCGGCCTGCGAGACCGGACCCGTGGTCGACAGCGCTGTGAGCGCTCCGAAGTCGCGCGGTTCGATGCCCAGTGGCTCCAGGGCCGCCATGAGCTCGCGGTGCATCCGGGTGTGGATGCGCGTGATCAGGAAGCCGATGCTCTCGCGCAGCGGCTCGGGGGTGTCCGGCGGCAGGTCGACCTCCGCCACCCGGAGCAGCAGACCCCGCAGCTCCTCCCGCTCCTCCAGGGTGAAGCCGGCAGTGATCGAGTCCTCGAGATCCTCAGCGTGCCGGCGCCACCGCCGCGCAGCGGCGGCGCCCTGAGGCGAACGGGTCAGGGCATAGGACCGTCGGTCGTCCGGGTTGCGAATCCTCTTCACCAGACCCTGCTCGGCGAGGTCAGCGGCAACTCGCACCATGGTCGTCCCGCTGACGCTGACCGTCTGCGCGAGCGACTGCTGGGACCGGGCGACTCCACCGGACAACGCCAGCAGCGCGGCGTACGCATGGATGTCCACGCCAGCGGGGAGCACCTCGGCCAGGGCGCTCGACACACGCGCGTGCGCCCGCCAGAACAGGTGGCCCGGCAACGCAGCGAGCTCGGGCAGCAGCTCGCGGCTGCCGCTGGCCTCACCCACTGGTCGTCCCCCTGCGAATCGTTAGCCGCTTGACGAAATGTGCTGCCCTAGTATCGTACACAGCATAATCGTTAACCAGTTGACGGTTCCGATGACATCGCCGACCCGACCTTCTTGGCTGAGCAGACAGGCACTTCTCCATGGCCGACACCCACATCCCCTCAGCTGCACCCGCCAGCTCCGCCGAGACGGACGCGCGCGACCCGAAGTGGTGGACCCTCGTCGCGGTCTGCACCGGTGTGTTCATGCTGCTGCTCGACATCACGATCGTGAACGTCGCCCTCCCCGACATCCAGGCAGAGCTCGACGCCTCGCTCTCCGACCTGCAGTGGGTCATCGACGCCTACGCGCTCAGCCTGGCGGCCCTGCTGCTCACTGCGGGATCGCTGGCCGACCTGTACGGGCGTCGTCGGGTGTTCGCGATCGGGACCGTGCTGTTCACGGTCGGATCGATCGCCTGCGGATCGGCCCAGGACATCCTCGTCCTCACGATCTCCCGTGCGTTCCAGGGCATCGGCGGCGCAGCGATGTTCGCCACGGCCCTGGCACTGCTCGCGAGCGCCTTCCACGGGAAGGACCGAGGCACCGCTTTCGGCATCTTCGGCGCCACCACGGGCGTGGCCGTGGCGATCGGGCCGGTGCTCGGCGGGGTCCTCACCAGCGGCCTGTCCTGGCGGTGGATCTTCTTCGTGAACATCCCGATCTGCTTCGTCGCCCTCGGCGTCTCGCTGACGAAGGTGCAGGAGTCGCGAGACCTGCGCGCCGGGCGTCCGGACTGGTTCGGCTTCCTCTCCTTCTCCCTGGCGCTCGGCGCCCTCGTCTACGGCCTGATCGAGGCCGGCCAGAAGAGCTGGGGTGACCGGCTGGTCGTGTTCTCCTTGATCGCTGCTGCGGTGCTGATGGTGGTCTTCGTGGTGAGCCAGCTGGTCCAGGAGCACCCGATGTTCGACCTCGGGCTGCTGCGCAAGCCCACCTTCACCGGCGGCCTGATCGCTGCCTTCGGGGTCTCCGCTTCGGTGTTCTCGTTGCTCGCGTTCCTGGTGATCTACCTGCAGAACGTGCTCGACTACTCCGCGGTCCAGACAGGGGTGAGGTTGCTGTTCCTCTCGGCAGCCTCGTTCGTCGCCGCCGCGATCGCGGGTCGCCTCACCGAGCAGGTGCCGGTCAAGTGGCTGATCGGACCGGGGTTCCTGATCCTGGGTGTAGGACTGCTCCTCATCACGGGGATCCAGGACGACTCGTCGTGGACTCACCTGATCCCGGGGCTCACCGTCGCGGGCGTGGGGATCGGGATGATCAATCCACCGCTCGCCTCGACCGCGGTCGGCGTGGTCCCGGTCGAACGCTCGGGCATGGCGAGCGGCGTGAACTCGACGTTCCGCCAGGTCGGGATCGCCACGGGCATCGCCGCTCTCGGGTCGATCTTCAGCCGGCAGGTTGCGGACGCGGTGCGACCCGCGTTGTCCGGCAAGGTGCCCGCGCCTGCGCTCGACGGCCTGACCGGCGCCCTGTCCGGCGGACAGGTGCGTGCCGCGGCCGAGGGCGCCCAGACGGCGGCGAGCTCGGCCGGCGGTCAGGGCACGGGCCAGCAGGCGTTCGACCTGGTCACCCGGGTCGGGACCTCAGCGGTGGTGGACGCCTTGAACCACATCACGATGATCGCGGCGGTGCTCGCCTTCGCGGCAGGTGTGCTGTGCCTGTTCCTGATCCGGCAGCAGGACTTCGTCGTACGCGGTGGGCCTGCCGAGTGAAGCGTCGCGCGAGCCCGCTCGACCCTGATCCCCGCGCTGGTCCGGCCTAGCCGCGGACCCACGCACCCGTCACAGCGAGGAACACGTCGTTGGCAGCCGGCTCGCCGATGCTCACCCGCACCCCCTCGCCCGCGAACGGGCGCACGGTGATCCCCGCCTGCTCGGCTGCCCGCACGAACTCACCGGTGCGCTCGCCGAGCGCCAGCCAGACGAAGTTGCCCTGGGGATCCGGAAGGGTCCACCCCTGGTCCACGAGCCCGGCCACCACTCGGTCGCGCTCGGCCACGATGGCGTCCACGCGCTCGAACAGCTCGTCCTCGGCCGCCAGACTGGCGACCGCGGCCGCCTGGGCCACGCTGGAGACGCCGAAGGGCAGCGCGCAGGCACGAACGGGCCCAGCCACCTCCTCGTGCGCGACGAGGTACCCCACCCGGAAGCCGGCCAGCCCGTAGGCCTTGGCGAAGGTCCTCATCACCGCCACGTTGGGGTGCACCGCCTGCAGGCCCAGCGCGTCGATCGGGTCCGCGCACCGGACGAACTCGCGGTAGGCCTCGTCGACCACGACGAGCACGTCCGTGGGCACCTTCGCGACGAACTCACGCAGCTCGGCGTCGGTCACCGACGGGCCGGTCGGGTTGTTGGGCGTGCAGACGACGACGACCTTGGTGCGCTCGGTGACGGCAGCGGCCATGGCCTCGAGGTCGTGGCGACCCTCCGCCGTGACGGGCACCTGCACCGAGACCGCGCCCGTGGCCGAGACCGCGATGGGGTAGGCCTCGAACGAGCGCCAGGCATAGACGACCTCGTCCCCGGGCTCGCAGAAGGCCTGCAGCAGGTGGTAGAGCACGGCGACCGAGCCGGTGCCTGCTGCCAGCCTTTCCCGAGGTACGTCGAACCGGGCGGCCAGGGCGTCGTACAGCGCGGTGTTTCCCATGTCGGGGTAGCGGTTCATCTGTGCGACGGCCGTCTGCGCCGCCTCGACGACCCCGGCCAGGGGCGGGTAGGGGTTCTCGTTCGAGGACAGCTTGAAGACCTGCTGGCCCGGACGCGGCGCCGGCGGCTTGCCCGCGACGTACGTCGGGATCGCGGCCACCGTGGCCCGGGGACGTGGAGGAGTCTGGTTGCTCACCCCTGCACCCTAGGACGCCCCAACCCCTCCCATGTAAATCGGGGTTATGGACGCTCATCAAGGCTCGTGACGGGCCGAAAACGTCCACAACCCTCTCCTAGTTGACCGCCCTCTAGGCTGGCCGAATGAGATTCCTGACCTGGATCGCGGTGAACGCCCTGGCGCTGGGCGCAGCCGTGTGGCTCTTCGACGGCATCACGCTGAGAGCCAGCAGCGACACCGACCGGTTCGTGAAGCTGCTGCTCGTGGGCGCGATCTTCGGTCTGGTCACCTCGCTCGTCCGGCCGGTGCTGAGGTTCCTCTCACTCCCACTGATCATCTTGTCGCTCGGGCTGATGCTCCTGGTCATCAACGCGCTGATGCTCCTGCTCACCAGCAAGATCAGCAACGCCGTCCACCTCGGCTTCCACGTGGACGGGTTCTGGGTGGCCCTGTTCGGTTCGATCGTCATCTCGATCGCCGCGATGATCCTCGAGGCGATCTTTCCCAACCGACAACGCCGCGTGATGAGCCGATGAGCCTCCCGGCACCAGCCGGTACGCCGTACCGGATCGCGTTCGTCTGCCTTGGCAACATCTGCCGCTCCCCCACCGCGGACGTGGTGCTGTCCGGGCTGCTCGCGGGCACGCCGCTGGCCGATCACGTGGAGGTGACAAGCTGCGGCACCGGCGACTGGCACCTCGGCGAACCGATGGACCACCGGGCGGCCGCGCACCTCGCTGAGGCCGGCTACGACCCCTCCGCCCACGTCGCCAAGCAGTTCGACCCCGGTTGGCTCGACCGCGATCTGGTCCTGGCCATGGACGCCAAGAACCTCGACGACATCACCGCGGGACGCGGTGCGGACGAGCGCGTCCGGATGTTCCGCTCGTTCGACCCGCTCGCCGACCCGGACGACCTCGACGTCCCAGATCCTTGGTACGCCGGGGACGAGAGCTTCGCCGTGGTGCTCGACATCGTCGAGCGCACGTCCCGGCAGATCGTCACCGAGCTCGAGACGCTGCTGCTCTGAGGCCGCTCACGCCGAGCAGTCGTGGCGGCGGGGCCGACCACCGATGATTCCTGCGCTTCCCGGAAGTCAGTCCTCCCGCCTAGGCTTTCGACCACCGCGAAGGAGCTCCGATGACCCAGCTCGACACTGACGCACCCACCCAGGAGGCGCCGGCATTCCCTCAGGTGGCCGACCAGTACCGTCGTGAGCTGACCGCGCACTGCTACCGGATGACCGGCTCGGTCTACGACGCCGAGGACATGGTCCAGGAGACCTATCTCCGCGCCTGGCGGGCCTACGACGACTTCGAGGGCCGTTCGTCGGTGCGCACCTGGCTCTACCGGATCGCGACCAACGTGTGCCTCACCAACCTCGAGCGCAAGGCTCGACGCCCGCTGCCGACCGGGCTCGGCATGCCCGGCGCCCAGGCCGGCGACGAGCTCGTCGAGGCCGCCGAGGTGCCCTGGCTGGAGCCGGTCCCCGACGTGATGGTGGACGTCGCCAACGTCGACCCTGCGCGCGTGATCGGCAACCGAGACTCGATCCGGCTCGCGTTCGTGGCCGCCTTGCAGCACCTGCCGGCCCGCCAGCGCGCCGTGCTCATCCTGCGCGACGTGCTCCGTTGGTCTGCCAAGGAGACCGCCACGGCGCTCGAGACCACACCCGCGGCGGTGAACAGCGCCCTGCAACGCGCGCACGCGCTGCTGGCGCAGAAGCAGCTGACCGAAGGCACCGTCGAGGACGACCTCACGCCCGAGCTCGAGGCGATGCTCGACCGCTACGTGCAGGCGTTCTGGGACAAGGACATGAACGCGCTGGTCACGATGCTGGCCCATGACGCCGTGTGGGAGATGCCACCGTTCACCGGCTGGTACGCCGGGGCCGCCAACATCGCAGCGCTGATCGACACCCAGTGCCCGGGCGGCACCCACGACATGCCGATGCTGCGCACCTCGGCCAACGGACAACCCGCCTTCGGCCTCTACATGCGGCAGCCGCAGGGCCACTTCGAGCCGTTCCAGCTCCAGGTGGTGCAGGTCGTCGAGGGGCGGGTGCAGCGCGTGACCGCGTTCTTCGGCAAGGAGCTGTTCGAGAAGTTCGGGCTCCCGGCGACGTTGCCCTCGTCGTACTCGGTGGCCTGAGCGGGTCCCGGCCAGGAGCTGCAGGTGGCTGCCACTCTGCTGCCACGACCGCTGGCGGTGCTCGACGACGCCATCAGCTGGACGCACGGCTGCCTGCAGCCCGCCCGGTCCTGCTCGCTGGCCAACCCCACGCCCTGCCTCGGATGGGACCTCGGCCAGCTGCTGGTGCACCTGGACGAGTCGCTGACCGCCATCGGCGAGGCGGCCGAGCTGGGTCTCGTGGAGATGAAGGAGCCTCCGGCCCGACCCGGCCCGGGGCAGCTGGTCGACCGGATCGTCGAGCGGGCCTGCCGGACCCGCGCCGCGTGGCAGGAGCGAGTGACCTCGGCGCCGCTGGCCATCGGGGGCCTGGGCCTCGGCAGGGACACCGTCGCCCTGGTCAGCGCCTTGGAGATCGCGGTCCACGGCTGGGACGTCGCCTCCGCGACCGGGCGCAACCAGGCGCTCCCGGAGACCCTTGCGGTCGAGCTCCTGGACGTCGCGCTGGCCGTGGTCACCGCCGAGGAACGTGCGCACCGGTTCGCACCGGCGCTCCCGGTGGCCACGTCCGCGCCCGCAGGCGACCGTCTCCTGGCACACCTCGGTCGCACTGCGCGCTGAGCACGAAACTGGCGGGCGGCTGCCGGAGCGGGCAAAGTGGAGCGATGGCGCGGATGCGTGGGATCGCGGAGCGGGTGGAGCAGCTGCTGTCCCAGGCTGTCGTCGCCACCACCCCGGTCGCCGGGGGCGACGTGTGCACCTCGACCCGGGTCAGGCTCAGCGACGGCACCTCGGCGCTGGTGAAGACGCGTTCCGGCGCGCCCGACGGGTTCTTCGAGACCGAGGCGCGCGGCCTGGCCTGGCTCGCGGAACCGGGCACCGTCGACGTGGCCGAGGTCCTCGCGGTCGAGCACGACTGCCTGGTACTCCGGTGGATCGAGCCCGCACGCGCGTCACCGGAGAGCTCGGCCCGGCTCGGCCGCTCGCTGGCCCGGCTGCACGCGAGCGGGGCCGACCAGTTCGGTGCGCCGCTGGACGGCTTCATCGCCGCCCTGCCGCTGCCCAACCGGCCCGCGCCCACCTGGGCAGAGTTCTTCGCCACCCGACGGGTGCTGCCGTACCTCAAGCTCGCCTCCGACCGGGGGCACATCGAGCGGTCCGACGTACTCGATGTCGAAGGTCTGATCGGGCGGATGACCGAGCTCGGCGGCGACGAGGAGCCACCCTCGCGCATCCACGGCGACCTGTGGTCGGGCAACGTGGTGTGGTCGGGCGAGCGCGGCACCCTGATCGACCCGGCCGCTCACGGCGGCCACCGGGAGACCGACCTCGCGATGCTGGCACTGTTCGGCCTGCCACACCTGCAGCGACTCGTCGACGCCTACCAGGAGGAGTCACCCCTTTCCGACGGATGGGAAGCGCGCCAGCCGCTGCACCAGCTCTTTCCGCTGCTCGTGCACGCCGCGTTGTTCGGGGGCCACTACGGCCAGCGCGCCGGCGAGGCGGCCCGCCGACTCTGACCCCCCCTTTCGCCGAGACGTCGCATCTGAAACTTTCAGATGCGACGGGTCGGCGGGTTTCCGGGTTTCAGATGCGACGGGTCGGCGGGTTTCCGGGTTTCAGATGCGACGGGTCGGCGGGTTTTCGGGTTTCAGATGCGACGGGTCGGCGAGGGGGTGGTGGGTGCGGATCTCAGGCATTGCTCAGGGCTGGATGGCACCCTTGTCTCCGTGACCGCTGCTGACCCGTCCACCCCTGCCGCCACCGCCGCCACCCCGTCCACCCCTGCCGCCACCGCCGCCACCCCGTCCACCCCTACCGCTGCCGCCACCGCGGCCGCTGCGGCTGCTGCCGCCGCGCCTCGTCAGCACGTGCTGGTCGTCGAGGACGACCGCGCGGTGCGGGAGTCCCTGCGCAGGTCGCTGGAGTTCAACGGTTACCGGGTCTCGACCGCCTCCGACGGTGCCGAGGCTCTCGCCGGGATCAGCGGCATCAATCCTGACGCCGTGGTGATGGACGTGATGATGCCGCGGCTCGACGGCCTCGAGACCACCCGCGCGCTGCGCAAGGTCGGCAACACCATCCCGATCCTCGTGCTCACCGCACGCGATGCTGTCGGCGACCGCGTCGAGGGGCTCGATGCCGGCGCCGACGACTACCTCACCAAGCCGTTCGCGCTCGAGGAGCTCCTCGCGCGGTTGCGCGCGCTGCTGCGGCGCGTCGCGCCGGGGCCGGACGACCCGGACGAGCACCTCGCGTTCGCCGACATGACGATGGACCTCGCCTCGCGTGAGGTACGCCGCGGCGACCGGCTGATCGAGCTGACCCGCACCGAGTTCAACCTGCTCGAGCTCTTCCTCCGGCGCCCCCGACGGGTGCTCGAACGCTCGTTCATCCTCGAGGAGGTGTGGGGCTTCGACTTCCCCACGACCGCCAACAGCCTCGAGGTGTACGTCGGCTACCTGCGCCGCAAGACCGAGGCCGCCGAGGAGCCCCGGCTGATCCACACGGTTCGCGGGGTCGGCTACGTGCTCCGCGAGGCCCCGTAGTGGGCGGGAGGAACCTCTGGAAGTCCCTGCACTACCGGCGGTCGCTGGCCAGTCGCGTCACCCTGCTCACCACCATGGCCGTCGGCATCGCCGTCACCGGGGTCGCCTTCGCGGCGTACGCGACCGTGCGGATGCAGAGCCTGGAGAGCCTCGACCAGTCGCTGCACTCCCGCGCCTCCCAGGCAGCCCACGCCGACACGCTCGACGTGCTCTCGCGCCAGGAGATCCCGCCGTGGGCGCTGGGCGCCGCGGACGTCAAGATCATGTTCGTCGACGCGGTCAACCAGACGTTCCGGCCGAGCAACGAGGTGGCGATCGCGAAGATCGGTGCACCGGAGATCCAGGTCGCGCTCGGGCAGCGAGCCTGGTCGGCCCGCACGATCTCCCTCGGTGGCGACCGCTACCGCATGGTGGCCGTGCGCGCCCAGCAGGGGGAGGCGCTGATCCTCGCGCAGTCCCTGGACTCCAGCGACCGGATGCTCGACCGGCTGGGTCTGGTGATGCTGCTCTTCGGCCTGGCGGGGATGATCAGTGCCGGCCTCGCGGGATGGGGCGTGGCCCGCAACGGCCTGAGACCGGTACGTCGACTCACCACGGCTGTCGAGGAGATCGCCCGTACCGAGCGACTCGACCCCATCCCCGTGGAGGGGCGCGACGAGGTCGCTCGCCTCTCGACCGCCTTCAACGCCATGCTCACCTCGCTGTCTGCTTCCCAGGCTCGTCAACGGCAGCTGGTGGCCGACGCGGGTCACGAGCTGCGCACGCCACTGACCTCCTTGCGCACCAACCTCGACCTGCTGGCACAGGCCGACACCTCGACCGAGCTGTCCGCCGAGATGCGCACCGAGCTGCTCACCGACGTGCGCGGCCAGATCTCCGAGATGACCACCCTGATCGGTGACCTCGTCGAGCTGGCCCGCGACGACCCGACGTCCGCGCCCGGCGTCGAGCCCGTCGAGCTCGCCGCTGTCGTGGGACAGGCAGTCGCCCGTGTGCGCAGACGTGCCCCGACGGTGGACTTCGCCGTCCGCACCGAGCCCTGGTGGGTCACCGGCGACTCCGCAGCCCTCGAGCGTGCGATCACCAACCTGCTGGACAACGCGGCCAAGTGGAGTCCCGAGGGCGGCCAGGTGAGGGTCGAGCTGAAGCAGGGGACGGTGGAGGTCGTCGACGAGGGCCCGGGCATCTCGGAGCAGGACCTGCCGCACGTCTTCGACCGCTTCTACCGGTCGACGGAGTCCCGGGGCATGCCCGGCTCCGGCCTGGGTCTCTCCATCGTCAAGGCTGTCGCCGACCGTCACGGCGGCAGGGCGGCAGCCGGGCGCGCGGCGGGGGGCGGCGCCGCGTTCTGGTTCCACGTGCCCGGGACGATGGCGCCACCGGAGGTTTTGGCGGGGTCGTAGCCAACACAAAGGGGGCTCTCAGGTTCCTTCGGGAGAATGGGGCACATGGACGAGCAATACCGAAGCCCCCGCGATCCCTCCGACGAGACCCCGAGCACACGGGGGGCCGCGGACGAGCGCGGCAACGAGTACACCCGCCCGCTCCCGCCGTATTCCACAGAGCCGCCGTCTTCCGGCGGCCAGGCCTACGGCAGTGGCTACGGAAGTGCCCCCGCGGGTGCCCCGGTGTCACAGCAGCCCGCGCAGCGCGGCCGCAGCCTGGGTGCCGCCGTGCTCGTCGGTGCCCTGGTGCTCGGCGGGGCCGCCGGATTCGGTGGGTCCGCTGCGTACGACGCGATGCACGGAGGCGACACGTCCAACTCGCAGACCGGCTCCACCGACAACTTCCAGGCCACGAAGACCGCCGTCGCCCCGGACGGGACCGTCGAGAAGGTCGCCAACGCGGCGCTGCCCTCGGTGGTCAAGGTCAACGTCTCCGGGCCGACGGGCGCGGGGTCGGGCTCGGGCATCGTCCTGGACAAGGACGGCCGGATCCTCACCAACAACCACGTCGTGGCGGGAGTCGGCAACAGCGGCTCCATCTCGGTGAGCTTCAACGACGGCACCACCGCGAAGGCGACCGTGGTCGGCACCGACCCGCTGACCGACGTCGCCGTGATCCAGGTGAAGGGCGCCACTGACCTGGTGCCCGCAGCTCTGGGCAGGTCCGGCAGCCTGCGGGTCGGCCAGACCGTGGTCGCCGTCGGTTCGCCGTACGGCCTGAATGCCACGGTCACCTCCGGGATCGTGAGCGCCCTGAACCGTCCGGTGTCCGTCTCCGCGGAGGCTGCGCCGCAGCAGCAGGACCCGTTCGGCGGGCTCCAGCCGCAGCAGCCCCAGAACCTGAGCACGACCTATCCCGCGATCCAGACCGACGCAGCGATCAACCCCGGCAACTCCGGTGGCCCGCTCGTGGACCTGTCGGGCCGCGTGGTCGGCATCAACTCCTCGATCCGCACGGCCTCGAGCGACACCGGACAGTCCAGCGCCGGCGGTTCCATCGGGCTCGGATTCGCCATCCCGATCGACGAGGTGCTCCCGATCGTCAACCAGATCAAGGCCGGCGAGTCCCCGACGCACGCGCGGCTCGGCGTCTCGGTCTCCAACGTGGGGGACAACACCCTCACCCAGGGCGCCCTCCTGCAGAAGGTCGAGTCGGGCGGCGCGGCGGACAAGGCCGGGCTGAAGAAGGGTGACGTGATCACGAAGGTCGACGACCAGCCGGTCGACGGATCGGAGTCGCTCGTCGCGACGATTCGTGGGCACCGTCCCGGTGACAAGGTCACGATCACCTATGTGAGGGGCAGCAAGACGAGCACCGCCACGGCCGACCTGGGATCCGACGCGAACACCTCGGCCTCCTGATCCGGTGGTGACCGCCACTGCTGCCGGCGAGCAGGCGGAGCAGCGGCGGTCTAGTCCCATCCGAGGGCTTCGTCACCGACCCTTGCCACTCCCGAGGACGACAGGCCAAGGTGAGGCACGGACACGACGCGCGGTGCGGCATACTTCAGCCGTTCGGGGGAGCCACTTGAGCTGGCCAAGATCCGCCCCGCGCGTCGAGTCCATTCTCACGCCCCCTGGCGTCGATGCCGTTCGGCCTTGCCTGGTTGGGTCCTGAGCATCGCGGTCATCCGGGGCAGCGGCCCGCACCCATGACAGGTCGCACGCGCAGGCGTAACGTCGATCGATGACCGCTTCAGAGCGGAGCGGCCTCTCGGGAGAGGGAGTTCCGCGATGTTCATCCAGATCATTCAGGGCCGGTGCAACGACGCCGACCGCATCCACCGGCTGATCGACGAGTGGCGCGACACCATCGGCAGCACCGCACCAGGATGGCTCGGTGGGACCTACGGCGTCACCGACGCGGGCGAGTTCGTGGCCGTCGTGCGGTTCGACTCGCGTGAGGCTGCCGCGGCCAACTCGGACAAGCCCGAGCAGGGTGAGTGGTGGGCGAAGATGGAGACCTGCTTCGACGGCGAGGCCACCTTCCACGACTGCGACAACGCCATGATGTTCCTCGGCGGCGGCTCGGACGACGCCGGCTTCGTGCAGATCATCCAGGGCCGGGTCACCGACACCGAGAAGTTCCGCCGTTTCATGGAGCAGCCGATGGACGGGCTGCAGGAGGCGCGCCCCGAGATCATCGGAGGCACCATCGCGATGGAACCGGACGGCTGGTTCACCCAGACCGTGTGCTTCCGCAGCGAGGAGGAGGCTCGCGCGGGCGAGCAGCAGGAGATGCCCACGGAGATGCAGGGGCAGTACCAGGAGGAGATGGCCGAGATGCAGGACGTGAAGTACCTCGACCTGCACCACCCGTGGTTCTCGAGCTCCGGAGCCTGAGAGGGCCGGGGCGACGGGCCTGGGCGAAGGGCGGGCGACCGGCGGGCTGCTGAGGTCAGGTCGAGGTGGTCGCCGCGCGCATCCGTTCGGCCTTCCACAGCGTCTCCGCCCACTCCTCGTCCACGTCGGAGCCGACGGTGATGCCGCCGCCCGTGCCCAGCTCCCAGGACCCGTCGGGGGCACCGAGCAGGCTGCGGATGACGACGCCGAGGTCGGCGCGACCGTCGGCGCAGATCCAGCCGAAGGCCCCGGCGTAGAGGCCGCGCGCCGTCTCCTCCACCTCATCGATGATCGCCATCGTGCGCCGCTTCGGCGCGCCCGTCATCGATCCCGCCGGGAACAACGCCCGCAGGGCACCGAGCGTGGAGACGTCCTCCCGCAGCCGACCGCGCACGGTCGACACCAGCTGGTGCACGCTCGAGTAGGACTCCACCGCCATCAGGCTGGGCACCTCCACCGTGCCGACCTCGCACACCATCGACAGGTCGTTCCTCAGCAGGTCCACGATCATCAGGTTCTCCGCACGGAACTTGGTGTCGGTGGCCAGCGACCGACGCAGCCGCTCGTCCTCCTCCTCGCCGGCCCCACGCGGGGTCGTGCCCTTGATCGGCTTCGTCTCGAGCCAACGCTCGCGGTCGATCGTGGCGAAGCGCTCGGGTGAGCTGCTCAGCAGGTGCGTGCCTCGATGACGCAGCAGGCCGGCGTACGGCGCCGGGTTGCTGGCGCGCAGGCGGAGGTACGTCGCCAGCGGGTCACCCGCTTCCAGGCGTTCACGGTAGGTCAGGTTGACCTCGTAGGAGTTGCCCGCGTGCAGCTGCTCCTGGACCTCCGCGAACGCGTCGGCATACCAGGACGGCGTCGCCGTTCGTCGTTGTGCGGCGTCGGTCTCGCTCCGGGCCACGGCAGGCGCGTCGTGGTCGAAGAACTGCACCTCCCGGGAGCGCATCCAGATCGCGTCAGGCCCGCTGCCCCAGGGCCGCGCGGGAAGGTCGGGTCGCGAGGCGTAGCCGAAGCAGCCCACCCAGTGCACGTCCGGGTCACCGTCGTCACGAGCGATCTCGTCCTCGAGCACCGCGAAGACGTCGCTGCCGACGTGCTCGTCCTTGCCACCGCGGTGCCTGGTGACGAGCTGGCGGGTTGCGTCGTAGGAGAGGGAGACGTCGTCCCGGTCGAGGACACCGACCAGCGAGCGACGACCCGACCACTCCCAGGCACCGCCTCCGTCGAGCCAGAAGAGCCTGTCGCTGCGAGCGAAACCAGAGCGCACGGCCCCGACGACTGGCTCGACAAGGGGCTCGGTCATGACAGGAAGTTCCGGACCAGCGTCGCACCGTGCTCCGAGAGGACCGACTCAGGGTGGAACTGCACTCCTTGCAGCGGCAGCTCGCGATGGGCGACCGCCATCGTCACGCCGCTGAGCTCGTCCACGGCCGTCTGACGCAGAGCCTCCGGCAGCACGACGGCGGCCAGGGAGTGGTAGCGGACCGCCTCGAACCGATCGGGTACGCCGGTGAAGAGACCGTCCTGGTCGTGGGTCACTCGGGCGATCTCACCGTGCGCCGGCGCGACACGGTCGACCGTCCCGCCGTACGCCACCACGAGCGCCTGCATGCCCAGGCACACGCCGAGGACCGGGAGGCCGAGCTCGAAGATCTCGTGTCCGAGCGCGAAGTCGGCCGGCGCCGCGGGGTGTCCCGGTCCGGGAGAGAGGACGACGTGGGTGAAGTCGCGGGCCCGCGCGAGCACACCGGGCACGTCGTGCTCGACGACCTCGGGAAGCTCACCTGTCACTGCGGCGACGAGGTGCACGAGGTTCCACGTGTAGGAGTCGTAGTGATCGACCACGAGCACTCGGGGGCTCACCCCAGCAGCTCCAGCAACAGCTGTCGCAGCAGGGCGAACCCGTTCTCGGTGAGGATCGACTCGGCATGGAACTGGATGCCGCGGAAGGTCGGCCCTGCGACGACGTGGATGTCGCCCGTCGCGGGATCGGACTCGACCCGGACGCCGTCGGGGAGATCGTCCTCCCCGAGTCGCCCGACGAAGGTGTTGTAGAAGCCGACGCGTTCCTCGCGGCCGTCGACCGAGACGGTGGACTGGGTCCCCTGGAAGACGATGTCCTTGTAGTCGAGCGCGATGCCCAGCCGGTCGCAGAGCACCTGGTGGCCCAGGCACACCGCCAGGAACGGCTTGCCCGAGGCCAGCAGCCCGTCGATCGCCGTGCGGTAGGCGACGATCTTGGGATGCTCGTGGTCTCGCGGGTCGCCGGGGCCGGGACCGACGACGACGAGGTCGACGTCGTCGAACGCGGCCTCGTCGAACAGGGCGTCGTCGGTCAGCAGCGTCTCGTGCCGGACCACGCGGGAGCCCATGCCCAGCACGGAGAACACGTGCGCGAGCATGTTCACGAAGTCGTCCTCGCCGTGCACGATCGCGATCGTCCGCCCGGCGAGCGACGGCGCCGGCGGCGCCCCCTCCTGGTCGGTGAGCCAGAACTTCGCGAGCCGGCGGTTGCGCGAGTTCAGGGCGATCAGCACGTCCTCGTCCTGGGTCAGGTCGGCCATGTCCGACGACGAGCCCGTCGCGCCAGCGACCAGGCCGAAGGCCGACAGGATGCCTCCGGCCTTCGCCAGCGTCTCGGCCACCTCGTACGCCGGCACCGAGTCGCGCACGAGCGTCGCCCCTGCGGTGACCCGCATCGCCCCGTCGGGGGTGACGTCGGCCGTCCGGATCACGATGGGCGAGTCCGCGGTGGGAGCACCGGTCCCGTCTCGACCGATCAGGGCGAGGGCCCCGGCGTAGTAGCCCCGGCCTTCCGACTCGTACTCGTGGATCAGCCGGCAGGCGTTCTCGACGGGCGCACCGGTGACGGTCGCCGCGAACATCGTGTCGCGCAGCACGTCGCGGACGTCGGAGCGGGTGCGTCCTGCGAGCAGGTACTCCGTGTGCACCAGGTGCGTCATCGGCTTGAGGAACGGTCCGAGCACCTGGCCGCCCTCGTGGCAGATGTCGCACATCATCTTCAGCTCTTCGTCGACGACCATGAAGAGCTCGAAGATCTCCTTCTCGTCGGCGAGGAACTCCAGCAGCTTCGCCTTCCGCTCAGCCGGCTCGAGACCGCGCAGCCGGAACGTCCCGGAGATCGGGTTCATCCGCACGTCGCCGCCGTGGACACTCACGTGCCGCTCCGGGGAGGCGCCGATCAGGAACCGGTCGCCGGTCCAGAAGCAGTAGGTCCAGTAGGCCCCCCGCTCGCTGGTCAGCAACCGGCGCAGCACGGTCAGGGCCTTGGCTGGGCCCCACTCGCGGAGCTGGGCACGGTAGTGCCGTCCCACCACGAGGTTGGCGCCTTCACCGTTGCCGATCTCCTCACGGATGATGCGTGCGACCACGCTGGCGTAGTCCTCGTCGGAGGTGTCGAAACCGCCGGTGTCCTCGAAGGCGACGTCCTCGTCGGGCAGCGCCGCGATGAGCTCGTCGAGAGCCACCTCGCGCTCGGTGGCGATGGTCACCACCGCCAGCGGGGTCGCGTCGTCGTGGGCCACGAACCCGCGCTCGGTCACCTGCCGGAACGGCACGGCGACCAACCGGTCGAAACGTCGCCCCTCCTCGGGAGGACCCTCCTCGAGCGGGATGTCCCGGAGCTTCTCCAGCCGGCTCAGGTCACCGCCCACGAGCGTGACCGTGGGGCTCTCGCGAAGCCGGATGACGGCCCACGCCTCGTGCCCCATCAGCTCCTCGAGCGCGGCGCCGGCGCTGGGGTCGTGGGGCATGTCCGGAACGCTACTAGAACGCGGTCAGCGACCGGTGAGGGTGCGGCGCACGAGCGCGACGGCCGACCACACCATCTGCTCGACGGCCTCGTCCCGGGAGAACCCGGCGACGTCGACGAGCCACACCAGGGCATCGATGCCGGCCACCGCGCGCACCGCGACCGCGAGTCGGTGCACCCCGTCCGCGCCGAGACGGGGGGCGAGCGGGCTCAGCGCCTCGGTGAACCACCCGATCGCCCGTCCCTGACGAAGCGGCAGCTCCGGTGCGCCGGCCACCGGCTCCAACGAGAGCCGCAGCATCGTGCGTTGCTGCGACTCGGTGTCCACGACCATGGCCAGGAACCCGCGCAGCGCGGCCTCCAACCGCTCCTCGGGATCGTCGCCGATGTCGGCGGGGAGCATCGAGGTCGCACTGATCTCGGGGTGTGCCGCCAGCAGCAGGGACGTCTGCGTCGGGAAGTAGCGGTAGGCCGTCGTCCGGGAGACCGAGGCCGCCTCCGCGGCTTCGGCGACCGTCGGTGGACGTCCGCCCTGAGCGACCAGGTCCCGCGCCGAGGCGACGAGGGCCGCCCTCGTGCGCTGCTTCTGCCGGGCCCGCCCGGTCTTCTCGTACGCCGTTGACATGGTCTTCACGGTACCGTAGTTTCGTTATGGGACTCTAGTCCCACGAAGATCGGGAGGAACCCACGATGACCATGACCACGCCACTGATCCGCAACGCCGACGACGCCGAACGCCGGTGGTTCTACGGGGGCGGGCTGCACACCTGGCTGGTGCGCCGACACGAGGTGGACGGGGCCTTCCTGCTCTTCGAGGACGACGTCGAGCCGGGCAAGTCCACTCCGCTGCACACCCACCCTGATGCCGAGGAGACCTTCTACCTGCTGGCCGGGTCGATGCTCCTGCACGTGGACGGCACCGAGACCGAGGTGCGGGCCGGCGGGGTCGCGGTCGTGCCGCGCAGCGTGCCGCACGCCTTCCTGGCCGGCTCGGAGGGTGCCCGGATGCTGTGCCTGCACACGCCGGGTGGTGGCGAGGACTTCTACCTCACCGCGAGCGAGCCGGTCCGCGCCGGCGAGCCTGCACCCGCCGTCGACTTCGCGCGGATCGCGCAGGCGGCCAAGGCCACCGGGACCATGCGCGTGGTCGGACCGCCGCCGTTCCAGCCGGCCGGTTCAGCGCCCGTCACTGGGTGAGCGTGACCATCCGCTGGGTCGCTCGCGTGTAGACGACGTAGAGCGTCGCCCGGCCCGTGGGCGCCTCGTCCTCGATCTCCTGCGGGGCCACGACGACGATGCCGTCGAACTCGAGACCCTTGGTGTCCAGCCCGGTGAGCACGACGATCCGCGAGTCCGGCCCACCGACCTCCTCGGCGAACTCGGGCCACGACGTCACCCAGCGGGTCACCTCACCCAGGCGCCGGGTCGGCACCACCACCCCGACCGTGCCTGCCAACGAGCCGGCGAGCTCGGCGAGGTGCTCGCGCAGGGCCGCCTCGAGGTCGTCGACGCGCAGCACGCTGGGCGCGACACCGGTCGAGCGGACGGCGTCGGGCAGGTCGGCGTCGAGGCCGACCCGCCCGGCGTACTCCGCCGCGAAGTCGTAGATCTCCGCGGAGTTGCGGTAGTTGGTCGAGAGGTGGAACTCGTGGCGCGGCTTGTCGCCCAGGGCCTCGGCCCGGGCCGCGGCCGACTCCGCCGGCACCGGCCATGACGACTGCGCCAGGTCACCGACGATCGTCCAGGTGGCGCCACGTCCACGACGTCCGACCATCCGCCACTGCATCGGGGTGAGGTCCTGCGCCTCGTCCACCAGCACGTGGGCGAACGCGTCGTCCTCGACCCGGTTGGTCGGCGGCGTCCAGCCCTGAGGCCCGGCGTACTCCCGGTCGGAGGCAGTGAACACCTCGTGCAGCGACGCGTCCTCGGCGGCGAGGTACTCGTCGTCGACCGAGCCGGTGTTCACGATCGGGGGGTCACCGAGCAGGTAGCGCAGCTCGTCGAGCATGGCCACGTCGTCCACCGACAGCGAGTCGCCCCACGACTTCGCCAGCAGCCGCACGGACTCCTCGTCGAAGATGCCCTCGCTCACCCGGGAGAGGAAGTCGACGTCACGGAGCCAGCCCAGGACGGTCGCCGCGTCGAGGACCGGCCACCACGCGGCGGCGAAGCCGAGGAAGTCGTGGTTGGTGCGGATCTCCTCGGAGAACTCCTCCTTGGTCCGCTCACGACCGCGCTCGCTGCGCACCTGGCGCCACATGGCGTCGACCAGGGTGGAGGCCACCCGGGTGGAGGCCCGGTTGCGCAGTCCCTGGGCGAGCAGCTGACGGCGCAGGGCGCCGAGCTCGCGCGGACCCAGCGAGATCACGTCGTCGCGGTAGAACACCCGGAACTCGCTGGGAGCGTCGGGCACGGCCTGCCTCGCCGTACGACGCAGCACCTCGGCCATCGCGGCCGAGCCCTTGAGCTCGGCGACCGCGGGCTCGTCACGTCGGCTGGCGCGGACGCCGTCGACCACCTCGCCCAGTGAGCGCAGGGCGACAGCGGTCTCCCCGAGCGAGGGCAGCACCCGCTCGATGTAGCGCATGAACACCCCGGAGGGCCCGACCACGAGCACACCGCCGCGTTCGTAGCGACGCCGGTCGGCGTAGAGGAGGTACGCCGCACGGTGCAGCGCCACCACCGTCTTGCCGGTGCCCGGACCGCCGCTGATCGACACCACGCCCTTGTTGGGCGCCCGGATCGCACGGTCCTGCTCGGCCTGGATGGTCGCGACGATCGAGTGCATCGAGCGGTCGCGGGCCTTGGAGAGCTGCGCAAGCAGGGCACCCTCCCCCACGATCGGCAGCGTCTCGGCCGCGGGATCGTCCGCGTCGAGGAGGTCGTCCTCGACCCCGAGGACGTGCACGCCCTTGCTGCGCAGGATCCGGCGACGGACCACGCCCTGCGGATCGGCCAGCGTCGCCTGGTAGAACACCGCCGCCGCGGGAGCGCGCCAGTCGATCAGCAGCACGTCGTAGTTGTCGTCGCGCAGGCCGATCCGACCGATGTAGCGGGGCACGTCGCTGACCTGGGCACCCATGTCGAGCCGACCGAAGACCAGGCCCTCGTGCGCGGCGTCCAGGGTCGCCATCCGGCGGGCCGCCTGGAAGACCATGGCGTCGCGCTCGACGAGGCCGCCCTCGTTGCCGATACGTCCGCGGGCGAGACCCTCCTTGGCCAGCTCCTGCGCCGACAGGGCAGCCTTGTCGAGCTGGCTGTAGACGGTGTCGACGTAGGCCTGCTCGCACGCCACCTCGCGCGCGGCAACATCACTGTTCAACGTCGATGTCCTTCGTCGGAGCAGTCGTTCTCGGGGAATCGATCACTTTACCGCCCAGGTGCGTGGCTTGTACGCGCGACCGCCGAGATGGGTGCCGAGCTGGGGCCCGGCGCGGCGCGACTACCGGCAGCGGCGCGTCCCCGAGTCGAGGGTGGCGCCGGAGATGCTGCGATAGGACCAGCTGTAGGCCTTGGCGCCGAGACCGAGGACCAGCACCCCGGGCGTCGTGGCCTGGTAGTACGCCGAGCCGCGCTTGCGCGTGCCGAGGTGGTAGAGGTTCTTGCCGCCGGTGCCGACGACGAACTCGACCATGCCACGGCGGCGCTTCACGTGACCACGCCCGTCCATGGGGAGGAACCGTTCGTAGTCGTGGTCGTGGCCTGAGAGCACGACGTCGTTGCGGTGGCGGTACGCCGCGGCCCACAAGGGCTTCACGGCGGTGTTGTCGCCGTGCTCGAGACCCGAGGAGTACCTCGGGTGGTGCATGGTGATGATCGAGCACCTCGAGGGGTACGCCGCCATCTGGCGGTTGAGCCACGCCGCCTCGGTCGCGCAGCTGACGCGGTCGCAGTTGCTGTTCAGCGAGTAGATGTTCCAGCCGTTCGCGGCGATGCGGTAGTAGCCGGGGGGTCCGGGCTGCCGGTCCTTGAAGTAGGAGAAGTAGCCCGCGGCGCCCGGGGTCACGTACTCGTGGTTGCCGATCGTGGGCCGCGTGAGCGAGCGCAGGCTCCCCCACGACTTGTCGTAGGACCCCTTGTAGCCGTCGAGGGTGTTGGCGTTGTACTGGTGGTCGCCCAGGGTCAGCACCAGGTCGGGACGCAGGCTGCGCGCCAGGGCCGCGGTGTCAGCCTGCCGGCACGTGTTCGCGGTCGCCACCTCGCCGGGCTCGCAGGCGATGTCACCGACGGCCACCACCCGCAGCGTCGCCGCGGTGCTCACCCGTACCGCGGTGTCGCCGGTCGGCTTCGGGCTCGACGCCGGGCGGTCCGCGGCACAGCCGGCGACCAGGGCGAGCGTGGCGAGCAGAAGCACCCACCGGGAAGGGTGCAGGGACGTCATGCGCCGACAGTACGCCGGTACTGCGGACAAATCAGGCGAGATCGGAGACTCTCACGGCGCCGGTCGGGTTGAGCGCCGGGGGTTCCACACCGTCAGGTCCTTCAGGGCCAGGGCGCGTTTCTCCACGAGGTGCCACGAGGTGAACCCCGCGAGAAGCGACAGCACCATGGCCGACACCACGTACCAGAGGTGTCCGACCCGGTTGACCCCGACAAGGGCGAGGCACTGCTGGATCGGGAACGCGTAGATGTAGACGCCGTACGACCAGTCCTGGCGCACCCCGATCTGTCGCAGCCTGGGGGTCCGCAGGGTGGCGGCCCACAGCACGACGTAGGCGAACGCGAGAAGCCCGATCACGTCGAAGCCGCCGAAGCGCATGGTCAGGACCATCACGGCCGCCGCCAGCGCTGCCAGCCGTCCGTCGACGAGAAAGCGCTCAGGTCGGCTGCCGGCGATCCCGCCGAGCACGAACACGGCGGTCAGAGGGACCAGCAGAGCCAGGTTGAGCACGCCGAAGACCGGCCAACCGGACAACCCGAGGCCGACGGGGCCCTGACCGAAGCGGTCCTGCCCGAGCCATTCCCAGCCCATCGCGCCGACCAGCAGTCCGAAGCCGAGCAGCAGCAGTCCACTGCGTCGGCGGGTGGCTCCCAGGACCATGAGCACCAGCACCAGCACGTAGCAGATCAGCTCGTACCGCAGCGACCAGAGCGAGCCGTCGAAGACGCTCAGCCCGGTGAGCCTCCCGTACGGCGTGTTCTGGAGGAGATCGCCGATGCCGTACTGCTGCATGGTGGTCCAGGAGTTCTTGGTCACGTAGTCGATCGCCGACGGCTGGAGGGCCGAATACCCTGCGAGTGTCTTCTCCCGCACGAGATAGAGGGCCGGGGCGAGCACGAACGCGGTCGCCGCCAGGCACACCCAGAACGCGGGAAAGATGCGCAGGAGCCGGTGCCACACGAACCGTGGCACCGAGGTGCGCCTCGACGAGCTGACGATCAGGAAGCCCGAGAGCACGAAGAATCCGAAGACCCCGAGGGTCCCCAGGTCTGCCTGGCCCCGGGACCACCCCGAGAGCGGGTTGGGTGAGCCGTAGCCCAGCGGAAAGCTGTGGCTCACGATGACCAGCAGCGCGAAGGCGAGGCGCTGCGCACCGACGATGTTCGACTTCGGGTCGAACCTGCTCGCCATCGTCCCGAAGCGCCCTCTCAGGAGCGGGCGTCCGACCGTTGGCCTGTCCTCGACGGAACCGACGGCTGACGCGGAGCACATTGGTGCAGCCTTGCACAGTTGCCGGTCCGGTCAGACGATCACGGGCTGAGTGGCGCCGCTCGCGGGTGGAGGCGAGCTCAGGCGAGATCGTGCACGAACTCGCCCAGCTGGGTGAGGTTGCGGCACTCGACCATCGGGACCAGGCGGCCGTAGTCCCGCGCGGCCGAGTCGCCCGTGTTCCAGCTGCGGTGGTGCTCGGGGTTGAGCCACCAGCTCCTGCGCGCGGCGTGCACGAGGTCCTCGACCACGGGCAGGGCCAGGTCGGTGTGGTTGGAACGGGCGTCGCCCAGCACCAGCAGGTTGGTCCTGGGGGTCAGGGCGTCCGCGTGCTGCTCGGCGAACCGGGTGAACGCGCGGCCGTAGTTGGTGCGACCCCACAGCGTCGCGTACCGCGCACTCGCTGCCAGCTCGCTCATCGTCTGCGCCGGATCCGCACCGGTGCCGAACCGGTCGGTCACCTCGTGGATCTCGTCGACGAAGGTGAACGCTCGCACCCGGTCGAACTGCTCGCGCAGCGCGAAGACCAGCATCAGCGTGAAGCTCGCGAAGTTGGCCACCGACCCGCTGACGTCGCAGAGCACGACCAGGTCGGTGCGGCCGGGACGCTTGGGCCTGTGGCGGGTCTCCAGCGGGACGCCCCCGGTGGACATCGAGGCGCGGATGGTCCTGCGGAAGTCCAGCGGCCCGCGCGAACGGGCATGCTGCTCGCGGCTCAGTCGCGTCGCGAGCCGCCGGGCCAGCGGCGCGATCTCGCGACGCATCAGCTCGAGGTCGTTCCTCCGGGCCGAGGTGAAGTCGACCTGCTCGATGGCCGGCCGGACGGTGTGCCGGGCCACGTGCTGAGGACCTCTGACCTCCGCGGCGCGGCGGCGTACCTCCGCGTCCACGAGCTCCTCGAAGACCCTCGCCTGCGCCTCGACCAGGCGGCGCAGCGAGGGATCGTCATCAGCCGTCGTGGGGCCCAGCAGCGCCGCCATCGCCCTGGCGATCAGCTCATCGGGCGAGACCCGGTTGACCACGTTGTACGACGACCACCGCTGCTCTCCCGGACCTCGACCCCTGATCAGCCCGAAGCGTTGCACTGCCTCGCGCGCCAGCAGGTCGAGGGCGTCCGGGTCGCCCAGCGCCATCGCGGTCGCGAGCGCCTCCCGGAAGTCGGCGAGCGCCTGGGGACCGTCCTCCCCTGGCCCGGCAGCAGTCTCCGCCGTGGCTCCGGCGGCGCCGTCCTCCCGCACGTCCGGCCC
Source organism: uncultured Actinomycetota bacterium (assembly GCA_963815825.1). Classification (GTDB taxonomy): domain Bacteria; phylum Actinomycetota; class Actinomycetes; order Propionibacteriales; family Nocardioidaceae; genus Marmoricola. The sequence goes on from CAWFII010000005.1 coordinate 24,294, forward strand.
CGCCGAGGCCCCGTCACCGATGAGCCGCGGGAAGTAGAGGTCGAAGACCTGGTCGAAACCGGGTCGGTGGGTCTGGCGCTTGACCAGGGTCGCGGCATAGGCCGCGCGCAGGGTCCCGCGCTCCTCGATGCCGAGGGCACCGATCGCGTGGACGGCGTCGAGACCTTCGGAGAGGGAGACCGGCAGCCCCGCGGCGCGCAGTGCCTCGACGAACTCGATGTGCCGGTCCAGCAGGGTCATGTCGTCCGCAGCCGCAGCTCCCGGATCGCCCGCTCGTGGTCGCTCGCGTGCTTGAGGACCACCCCGAGCGTCCGGTCGATCGCTGCGGCGTCCAAGGTGCCGGTGCCCAGCGCGACCAACGTCCGCGCCCAGTCGATCGTCTCGGCGATGGAAGGCGCTTTGCGCAGCTCCAGCCCCCGCAACCTGGCGACGACCTCGACGATCTGGGCGGCCAGCCTCTCCTCGACCTCGGGCACCTGGGAGACGACGATGTCGCGCTCGCGCTCGGAGTCGGGGTAGTCGATGTGCAGGAACAGGCAGCGTCGCTTGATCGCCTCGGACAGCTCGCGGGTCGCGTTCGAGGTGAGCACGACCAGCGGGCGGCGTACCGCGGCGACCGTGCCCATCTCGGGGATGGTGACCTGGAAGTCGCTGAGCACCTCGAGCAGCAGCCCCTCCACCTCGACGTCGGTCTTGTCGACCTCGTCGATCAGCAGGACGGTGGGCTCCTCACGCCGGATCGCGGTCAGCAGCGGACGTGTCAGCAGGAACTCGTCGGTGAAGATGTCGTCGTGCGTCTCGTCCCAGTCGCTCGCCGCCTGGTCACCGGCCACGGCCTGGAACTGGATGCGCAGCAGCTGCTTCTTGTAGTTCCACTCGTACAGCGCCCGAGCCTCGTCGAGCCCTTCGTAGCACTGGAGCCTGATCAGCTCGGCCCCCGTAGCGCGGGAGATCGCCTTGGCCAGCTCGGTCTTGCCGACGCCGGCCGGCCCCTCGACGAGCAGAGGCTTCTCCAGGGCTCCCGCGAGGAAGGTCGTGGTGGACGTGGCCGTGTCAGAGAGGTATCCCACCGCCGCCAGCTGCTTGTCGGCATCCGCCGGGGACTCGAACCAGGTCACCTCGGTGATTGTGCCGCAGGCAGTCGGACGACGAGCAGCCCCGTGCCCACCAGCCCGGCCGCTGAGCCCGCGATCACCAGGGGGAGGTGTCCGTCGCTGCCCCAGGCGAGGCCCGCCCACACCCCGGCGACGAGGATGCCCCCGCCGAGGACACCCTGGAAGATCCCCTGGCCGGTGCCCTGGGACTCCGGCCGCAGCAGGGAGGAGATCCACGCCTTCCCGACGCCGTCGGTGAGCCCGGTGTAGGCGCCGTACCCCGCCATCAGCAACCAGGCCGCGAGATGGCTGGTGGTCAGTCCCAGCCCGGTGTAGACGACGGCGAAGACGAGCAGGCCGACCGCGAAGACGTGCTGCGCGCTGAGCCGGTCCGCGACTGCGCCGGCGGGATAGCTGAGCAGCGTGTAGACGAGGTTGTAGCCCACGTAGGCGAGGATCACCTGGACGACGGAGAACCCGATGTCGTGCAGCCGGAGCAGCAGCAGGACGTCAGGGAAGTTGACGAGGCTGAAGACTCCCAGCACCCCGACCACCCGCCAGAAGTCGCGACCGAGGACGCCCGGTTCAGGGCCGGGCGTCACCGCTCCGGGCCCGACCGGCGGGCCGGACGGGACTCGCGGGTCGGCACGCGGGGTCCTGGACGGCTCGCGGAGCAGGAACACCAACCCGGCGCTCAGCACGGCCGGCACCACGGCGATCCACAGCAGCGGACGCAGCCGGTGGTCGAGCAGCTCGTAGCCGACGAGGGCGATCAGCGGTCCGATCACCGCCCCGGCGGTGTCCGCGGCGCGGTGGAACCCGAACGCCCGGCCGCGCTGGTCGGGCGCGATGCCGACCACGAGCAGGGAGTCGCGGGGGGCTCCACGGATGCCCTTGCCCAGCCGGTCGACGCTCCGGCCGAGGAGCACGACCGGCCACACCGTGGCGGCGGCGACGAACACCTTCCCGACCGCCGCGAGCCCGTAGCCCACTCCTACGAGCGGCACCTTGCGCCACCGGTCCGAGAGCCGGCCGGAGATGACCTTGGTGACTGCCGCGACCCCCTCGGCGATTCCCTCCACCGCGCCCACGACCACCGCGGGCGCACCGAGCACGGTCGTCAGCAGGATCGGCAGGATCGGGTAGAGCAGCTCCGAGGCGGCGTCCTGCAGCAGCGAGACCGCCGAGACGATCTTGAGGTTGCGGGTCAGCCAGGGCCGGCGCTCGCTCATCCTCTGCTCCCTGCGTCGAGCGGGCCGAAGTGCCACTCGATGCGCGACCGGTAGCTCTCCGCGGGTCGCAGGACCGCCGATCCGAAGTCGGGGCGGTTGGGCGTGTCCGGGAACAGCTGCGGCTCCAGGGCGATCCCGGCAGCCGGTCCGTAGCGCTGCCCGGTGCTCGAGCGGCGCGTCCCGTCGAACCCACCGCCGGTGTATACCTGCAGGCCCGGCTGGTCGCTGTGCAGCGCGAGGCGGGTGTGGGTCACCGGTGAGTCCAGCGTCGCCACCGCGCGCAGACCCCCGCCGTCGAGGACGTAGCTGTGGTCGACCCCTCCCGTCAGGGCGAGGACGTCGCCGAGCCGGACGGCCGTCCTGAGGTCGTACGGCGAGCCGGTCACGCGGCGGGGGTCCGCCGGGATCCCCTGCCCGTCGACCGGCAGGTACTCCCCGGCGGCGACCGTGAGGACCTGGTCGTCGACGGTCGGGCTGGTGGCGTCACCGTCGAGGTTGAAGTAGGCGTGGCTGGTCAGGCTCACCACCGTCGGGGCGTCGGTGGTCGCCTCGAGGGTGACCAGCACGGCGTCCGGGGTGGTCTCGAAGCGAGCCGACGCGACCACCGCACCCGGAAATCCCTGGTCGCCGTCGGGACTGTGCAGCCTGAGGGTCAGAGTCTCCTCGGCGTGGTCGACCACCTGCCAGGTGCGCCGGTGGAACCCGTCCGGCCCACCGTGCAGGGTGTTGGCCCCCTCGTTGGTCTCGACCGTGACGGTCTCCCCGTCGAGGGGGAACCGGCCACCGGCGATCCGGTTGGCGAACCTGCCGATGGTGCCGCCCACGTAGTCGGCCGACTCGAGGTACTCCTCCGCGGTGGCGTGGCCCAGCACCACGTTGCGTCGTACGCCGTCACCACCGCTCACCCAGAGCCGGTGCACGGTCGCGCCGAGGTCCAGCACCTCGAGCACGGGTCCGGGCTCGGACCCGATGGTGAGGACCTGGGCCGGCCCGCGCGAGGAGTCTCCGAACCGGTGGGCGCGCATGCTGGCACGCTATCCACCTGGGGCTACGGTGGACGGCGAAGGAGCCCCGATGCCTGTAGACGTGCTGACCGAGACGCTCATCCGACGCCCGCTCGCCGAGGTGGCCGACTACGCCTCGGACCCGGGCAACGCGCCGCAGTGGTACGTCAACATCGTGGCCGTGGAGTGGGAGACCCCGCCGCCGCTGGCGGTCGGCTCGCGCCTGGCGTTCGTCGCCCGTTTCCTGGGCCGCCGCCTCGCCTACACCTACGAGATCGTCGAGCTGGAGCCTCGTGCGCGCCTGGTGATGCGCACGGCGCAAGGTCCCTTCCCCATGGAGACCACCTACACCTGGGCCGCCGAGGGCGACGACGCCACCCGGATGACGCTGCGCAACCGCGGGGAGCCGTCCGGGTTCGGGAGCGTGGCCGCCCCGGTGATGTCGCTGGCGATGCGCAGGGCGAACACCAAGGACCTCGCAGCGCTCGCGTCGCTGCTCGAGTCGCGCTGACCCCCCTCGACCCCGGCGACCTCCCAGCGACCGCCGGCGGGAACATCGCCACGCCCGCGATGGTTGACCACGGCACCTGTCCCTTGCCGAGGAGATCCGTTGTCGAAGCTGTTCGAGCCCATCACCCTGCGCTCCCTGACCGTGCGCAACCGAGTCTGGCTGGCGCCGATGTGTCAGTACTCCGCCACCGACGGCGTGCCTGACGACTGGCACCTCGTCCATCTCGGGGCGCGTGCGACCGGCGGCTTCGGGCTGCTGCTCACCGAGGCCTCGGCCGTGGTCCCGGAGGGAAGGATCTCGCCCCAGGACGCAGGGATCTGGAACGACGAGCAGATGGAGGCGTGGCGCCGGATCGTCGACTTCGTGCACGACCAAGGTGCCGTGATCGGGATGCAGCTGGCACACGCCGGACGCAAGGCCTCGACCTACCGTCCCTGGGCGGAGTCGTCCGGGACCGTCCCGGAGGAGGACGGCGGGTGGGCCACGTCGGCACCCTCGGCGATCCCGTTCCCCGGGTACGCAGATCCACGAGAGCTCTCCCTCGAGGAGATCGATGGTGTGGTGCACGCCTTCGCCGCCGCCACGGCCAGGGCCCTCGCAGCAGGTTTCGACACTGTCGAGGTGCACGCCGCCCACGGCTACCTGCTGCACGAGTTCCTCTCCCCGCTGTCGAACCACCGTGACGACCAGTACGGCGGGTCGTTCGAGAACCGCGTCCGGCTGCTGCTCGAGACCGTCGACGCGGTCCGCGCCGCGCTTCCCGACTCCGCTCCGCTCCTGGTGCGGATCTCCGCCACCGACTGGATCGACGGTGGTTGGGACCTCGAGCAGAGCACCCGCCTCGGCGTACTGCTGCGCGAGCACGGCGTCGACCTCGTCGACGTCTCCTCCGGTGGCAACGCCCCGGCGTCGATCCCGGTCGAGCCGGGCTACCAGGTCCCCCTGGCTGCCGGTGTGCGCGACGGCGGCGTCCCCACCGGGGCCGTCGGTCTGATCACCGAACCGGCCCAGGCGGAGAAGATCGTGGCCAACGGCGAGGCGGACGTCGTGCTCCTCGCCCGAGCGGCGCTGCGTGAGTCGGCCTGGCCGCTGCGGGCCGCACACGAGCTGGGCGTGGCGCCGGACGATGTCGCCTGGCCCGACCAGTACGCCCGCGCTCACTGGCACTGACCTCGGCAGACCCCTCGTTACCGCAGGGCCACACCGCCGACCCCGAGGTCATGGGACCGGGACGGGCTAGCGTGGGGGACGAGGGACACCGAGCAAGCCCTCGCGCCGTGAACTCGGACCGGAGGTGAGCGCATGGACCCCTTGGAGGGTGGCACCTCGGGCAACGTCGGCCCCCAGGTCATCTTCATCATGGACTCCACGGGCAGGTGCACGCTCTCTGTCGGTCCCGGTCTCGAGGCCTTGGGCCTCGAGCAGAACGAGCTGGTCGGACAGGACCTGTTCGCGGTCTACACCAATGAGACAGCTCACGCCGCCTTCCGCCGGGTGCTCGGTGGCGAGACGTTCGCGGTGGAGCGACAGGTCCAGGAACGAGCCCTCTGGACGTTCTGGCAGCCGCTGCTCGCGGCCGACGGGACGACCGAGGGCGCGATCGGCGTCACCACCGACCTGACGGCGCACCGGGAGGCACAGACGGCGGCGGAGACGGCGCGGCGACGGGTGGTCGCGCTGGCCGACCTCTCGACGGCGCTGTCCATGAGCGTCGACGACCTGGAGGCGATGCTGCCGGTGTCCGTCCGGTCGGCGACCGAGCTCACCGCCGACTTCGGCGCACTCTGGCTGCGTGACGCAGCGGATCTCCTCGAGCCGAGGGTGGTGTGGCACCGCGACAGCGAGATCCGCGACCTCCTCCGGACGGCGACGGAGGAGCTGCGCGGCCGCTCGGGTCGGCACGACCTGGCCGCGGTGGAGGATCTTCGGGGCCCGCAGCAGTTCGGCTGGTCGCTGGAGGACCTGGAGGGTGAGGGCACCGCAGGCGCGGGGGGCCTCATCGAGCTCACGAGGCGTCTCGGTCCTCAGGCCGCGATCCGGGTGCCGCTGCGCAGCCGAGGACGCGTGGTCGGCTTCATGGATCTCGCTCGAGGCGCGGACCAGGGCCCCTTCGAGGACGACGACATCCGGTTCATCGTCGACATCGTCGATCGCTGCGCGCTGGCGCTGGACAATGCCCTGCTGTGGCGCGAGCAGCGCGAGGCACGGGAGGACCTGGTCAAGTTCAAGGCCCTGGCCGACGCCTCGCACGAGCTCATCCAGATCACCGACACCGACGAGGACGTCGTCTACGTCAACCCGCGCCTCGACGACCTGCAGCTCTGGACCCCCGGGGGGGACCTGTGGGCGAACGTGTCGACGGCCGTGGGCGCGGAGACCATGCAGTCGCTGCGTGCAGCGGTCGAGGGTGCGACCCGGTGGGCCGGCGAGGTCTCGCTGCCGTCCGAGCACGGGACCAACGTCGTCCAGGGCGAGGTCTTCCCGCTGTACCACCCGCAGACCTCCTCGCGGCTGGGCACCGCCTGGATGGCCCGCGACATCACCGGTCTGCGCTCCTCCGAGTCCGCGCTGCGCGCGACCAACGCAGAGCTGGTCCGGTTCCGGGCCCTGGTCGACAACTCCCCCGACTTCATCGCGATCGCGGGCCTCGACGGGGCGGTGCGCTACGTGAACCCGGCCGGTCGGGCGTTGCTGGACCTCGACCCCGACATCGACGTCACGCAGACCACCATCACCGACTACCTCACCCCGGAGGGGATCGAGGCATCGCTGCGGGTCGAGCAGCCCGCCGTGATCGCCCACGGTCGCTGGGAGGGTCAGTCCACGCTGCGGCACCGCTCCGGTCGGGCCATCCAGGTCGCGATCACCAGCTTCTTGATGAACGACCCGGAAACGGGCGCGCCCTTCGCGCTGGCGACCGTCCAGCGCGACATCACCCAACGCCTGGCCGCCGAGCAGACGGTCCGTCGCCTGGGCAGGCAGCGGGAGGCGCTGCTGGAGAGGCTCGTCGAGGCAGAAGCCAGGGAACGCGCGATGATCGCGGCCGACGTCCACGACGACTCCGTGCAGGCCATGGCCGCGGTGGACCTGCGGCTCGAGCTGTTCGAGCGCCTGGTGCGGCACGAGGCACCGACCCTGCTGGAGCCGCTGCGGGCGGTCCAGGACGCGGTCTCGGGCGCGACCCAACGACTCCGGGTCCTGCTCTTCGACCTGGAGGAGCCCGACCTCGACGAGGGTCTCGGAGCGGCCCTGGGGCGCGCGGCGGAGCACATCTTCGCGGGGAGCGCGACCCGGATCCGGGTCGAGGGCAATCGGGAGCCCCCGGTCCCGGACGCCCTGCGGACCGTGGGGTTCCGCATCGCCCGCGAAGCCCTGGTCAACGCGTTCAAGCACGCCCAGGCGACTCACGTGGACATCTCGGTCACCGGCGCCGTCGGCGGTCTGCAGGTCGTCGTGGCCGACGACGGGATCGGCATCTCCGAGCAGACGATGAGCTCTCCGCCGGGCCACTACGGACTCAG
>CAWFII010000006.1:0-28970 GCA_963815825.1 uncultured Actinomycetota bacterium
CGTGGCTCCCGCGAACAGGCCCCGGGCCAGTCCGGCGGTGAGGCTCGGGGTGATCCTGCCGTCGCCGAGGCCGAGCTCGACGAGTGAGTCGAAGACGCGCTGGCTGCGGGCCGCCGCGGTGATGCCCGAGTCGACCACGGCACCACTGCCGGTGAGTCGCGAGGCCACCCAGGTGTGCTTGAGGTGGCGCCCGAGCAGCCGCCGTACGGCGTGGCGGTGCGCGTCGCCCGCCTCGGCGGGAGCATGACAGCGGAGAGCTCTGGCGGCGGTGCGCCCGGCAACAGCACCCGTCGCCACGGCGTAGTAGATGCCCTCGCCCGTCATCGGGTTGATCAGGCCCGCCGCGTCACCCGTCAGCAGCACCGGCCCGCGCGGTTGCTGCCAGCTCCAGCCGGACAGCGGCAGGTGGTGAGCACGCCAGGCGACGCCGTCGTCGACGCTGCCGGGGAGCAGCCGCTCGAGCTCGTCCAGCAGGATCGCGCGAGTCGGACCCTGCCCGTCGCGGGAGCGGTGGTCGTCCACGAACTCGCCGTACCCCACGTTGGACACTCCATCACCGCGGTCGAAGGCCCAGGCGTACGACGGCTGCCTCCGGTCCCCGTAGCGGATGATCTGGCGTCCACGCCGGAGGTCCGCTGTCGGCGCGTAGCCCCGGATGGCGAGCGCCCGGCGACCGCCTCGAGCCAGTCCCAGCCACGCGCGGACGACCGAGTGCGCGCCGTCGGCTCCCACGACCACTCCGGCGTCGTACCGGTCGTCGAGGACCACGCGGTCCCCGACCCGCCGCAGCTGCGAGACCCGGTGCCGCCGGAGCACGGCGCCGGCCGCCACGGCGCGCTCGACCAGTCGGGCGTCGAAGATCTCCCGCGGGATCACCCACACGGGGCGGGCCATTTGGCCGTCCACCCGGCGCGCGGACCGGGACAGCTCCAGCCGCTGCAACGGCGTCCAGCCCTCGGTGACGTCGTCGACCCCCAGCGAGCGCAGCACGTCGAGAACGTGCGGCGCGATCCCGTCGCCGCAGCACTTGTCGCGAGGGAAGTCAGCCCGGTCGAGCAGCAGCACCCGTAGCTCCGGGTCGTCGGCGAGCGCGGCCAGCGCAGCGGTCGCCCCCGCTGGGCCGGCTCCTACGACGACCAGGTCCCATGGCTCGGGCTGCACACCCGGGGTCGTCGTCATCCGGACAACGTACACACGGCCCCGAGCCGCAGCTCCGGCGATGACCTCGAGGACAACCCTCCTCGACCCCGGCTCACCGGGGAGAAGACCAGGAACGGTGTTTCGACCTCGCTGCCCGGTGCGTAGGGTCTGCTCGTGACTCCAGACGTGTGCGGCGCATGACCGCGGCGGCGCGATCCCGGAGCCGAGGCGCCGAGCGCCCGCACATCCCGAGCGAGATCTGGGTGCTCATCGGGGCGGCGTTCGTGATCGCGATCGGATTCGGCCTGATCGCGCCGGTGCTGCCGGCGTACGCACGCAGCTTCGACGTCGGCGTCGCAGCTGCGTCGGTGGTCGTCTCCGTCTTCGCGTTCTTCCGGCTGGTGTTCGCCCCCGCCGGTGGCGCGCTGGTCTCCCGGCTCGGCGAACGTCCCGTCTACCTGACCGGGCTGCTCGTGGTGGCCGCGTCCTCGCTGGCGACGGCGTTCGCCCAGTCCTACTGGCAGCTGCTGGTCTTCCGCGGGCTCGGGGGGCTCGGCTCGACGATGTTCACGGTCTCGGCGATGGCCTTGCTGGTCCGGCTGGCCCCGCCAAGGATCCGTGGCCGGGTCTCCTCGGCGTACGCCAGCGCGTTCCTCGTCGGCGGCATGCTCGGTCCGGTGCTCGGCGGGTTACTGGCCTCCTTCGGCCTCCGGCTCCCGTTCATCGTGTACGCCGGGGCGCTGGTCGTCGCTGCCGCCGTGGTCGGCCTCCGGCTGAGCGGAGCGAGCCTGCGCCCCTCGGCGGACCGGCCGCACGGGCCGCCCGTGCTGGTGCGCGAAGCGCTGGAGAGCTCCGCCTACCGGGCGGCACTGGCCTCGGCCTTCGCCAACGGGTGGTGCAACTTCGGGGTCCGGGTGGCGATCCTGCCCCAGTTCGCGCTGACCGTCTACGACCGTCCCTGGGTCGCCGGGCTGGCGCTCGCCGTCGCGGCCGTCGGCACCGCGGCCACCCTCCAGGTCGCCGGACGGCTCGCGGACTCGGTCGGTCGTCGGCCGCTGGTGATCACCGGTCTGGCCGTGACCGCACTGGGGTTCGGTCTCCTCGGGCTCAGCGGGAGCCTGTGGGTGCTGCTCGTCCTCTCCGCCGTGTCCGGCCTCGGAGCAGGCCTGGTCAACCCCGCCCAGCAGGCCACCGTCGCCGACGTGATCGGGACGGACCGCAGCGGTGGCAGCGTGCTGGCGGCCTTCCAGATGGCCCAGGACGGCGGCGCCATCGTCGGACCGATCCTCATCGGCGTGATCGCTGACCGAGCCGGTTTCGGGTGGGCGCTCGGAGCCACCGCCCTGGTCAGCCTGGTCGCCCTGCTCCCCTGGTTGGCGGCCGCCGAGACCCTGCCCGTCGCCCCCTCGCCGAGACGTCTCATCTGAAAGCCGACAACACGCCGACCCGTCGCATCTGAAAGCCGACAACGCGCCGACCCGTCGCATCTGAAAGGCAACAACACACCGACCCGTCGCACCTGAAAGGGAGGGCTCACCGACCCGTGGCTTGTCCAAGACCATTTTGCGACGTCTCGGCGATCGATTGGCTTTCAGTTGGGACGTCTCGGCGGTCGATCGGCTTTCAGTTGCGACGTCTCGGCGGTGTGACCCGCACGAAGCGCAGAGCGGGCGAGGCCGTCCAACTGTGGTCGACGATCGCTGGGAGCTGACACCGCGCGGGCACGCCACGACGTCTCACGCGAACCGCTGGCGCTGTCCGGTCAGCCGACTGCGAGAGCAGCCAGGGCGGGGGTCGAGAACCGGACCTGCCCGTCCTGCCGCGCGAACGCGGCGAGCTCTCCGGAGGCCTCGGTCTGCAGGAGTGCGTACTGCTCGTCGTCTATCAGGTCGCGCAGCGTCCACCCCTTGATGTCCGTGCGCACCCACGCCTCGATCGAGGGGAACCGCGCCTCGCCGTCGAGCTGCTTCACCTCGACATCGGCGAAGTGAGCGCCGAGGATCTCGCCGAGGAGTGCTGGGCTGCCGACGGTGAACGGGGCGAGCAGCGCCTCGGCGGGGGCATCTCCGAACAACCGACGAAGCAGAGCTGCCATGGCGGCGTACCCCGGGCTCGATTCGACCGACGCCCAGGTCAGCACCACCAGGGTGCCACCGGGTCGCAGCACCCGGCGCATCTCCCGCGCCGCCGCCTCCCGATCGGTGAAGAACATCAGGGCGAACTGGCACAGCACCCGGTCGAAGGCATCGTCGTCGCAGGGCAGCGCCTCCGCGGCTCCTGCGAGGAACTCGACACCCGGACTGTGCTCGCGTGCCACCGCCCGCATCCCGTCGTTGGGATCCACACCCGACACCTTGCCCGAGGTCCCGACGTGAGCCAGCGCCGCACGCGCCAGCACCCCGGTGCCACACCCCACGTCGAGCACCTCGTCTCCGGGCGTCACTGTTGCGAGCTCGAGCACCCGGTCCGTCCACTGCTCGAAAAGTGCAGGCACGAAGAAAGCCTCGTAGACCTCGGCCGCCTGGGTGTTCACCTGTCCCGTCGTGGGCTCGCTCATGGTTTCCACTGTCCGCCTGCAGACCGCGACGTCAAGTGCGGGAGCGGGGCTCCTTGCACCCGAACCGGCTCTACCGAGCACCTGACGGGACGACCGTCGAGGCCACAAGCGATCCCCGGCGTCGGCACAGGGCGGTCACAGGCGAGCCGTGGAGGCTGCTGCCATGGACGGCGCCGACAAGAACACCCGTGCCCACAAGACCACCCGTCGCAGCAACTGCCACAACGCTCCCGCGAACGCTCGCATCTCGCGTCGGTCCGCGATCTGGCTCTCCTTCGGCGCGCTCTCCGCACCTGCGCTCGTCGCGGCCTGTGGGACCGGCTCAAGTGCCGGCTCGACGGCCACGGGCACGAGCGCGGGCACCGCCACCAATGCCGGTGCTGGATCGAAGTACCTGGGCTCCTACACGCTCGACGACGAGAAGTTCGGCACCCAGGTGACGACCACAGTCACGGGAAGCACCCGCACCATCAAGACCAACGCGCTTCCGGACACCAGGACCGGCACGTTCCCCAACGCGGGCAATCCGAACACCATCACCGCCCAGGACAACACCTACACCTTCACCACCGAGCCGACCTTCGTCGGCGACGCCACTCCGGCACGGACCACCGGGGTCGCTATCAACGGTGTGAAGTTCGAGCCCGGCACGGCCGAGACGGTCACGTGCGACTCCGGCGAGACCTACCGGGTCGAGGCCGTCCAGGACGTCTACGACCTCGGGCTGGACTTCAACAACGCCCACGTGCAGCCCGACGGCGAGTACCACTACCACGGGGTCTCGGAGCTCATGGTCGATGTCTTCGACGATGGCGAGGACCTCGTCCACGTGGGCTTCGCGGCCGACGGGTACCTGATGTACTACTCCAAGTCGGGCACGTACGAGCCGAGCTACGTGCTGTCCACCCGACCACGCACCGGCACCGGCTGCGTCGGGTCGAGCGCGCTCGGCGGGAAATCGGTCGACGACCTCGAGGGCACGACCCCGGACGGCACCTACAGCTCCGACTACGTCTTCGACAAGACCGCTGGCGACCTCGACGAGTGCAACGGGACGACGATCGACGACGAGTATGTCTACCTGATCACCGATACGTATCCCTTCGTCGGCCGCTGCCTCAACGGCGAGGTCGAGGGGGGAGGCCGCCGGCCCGCCCCCTGGAAACCCACCGACCCAGGGCGCGCCCGACGGTGAATGACGTCTGGGCGCAGGATCGGCTTTCAGTTGCGACGTCTCGACGCTGGATCGGCTTTCAGTTGCGACGTCTCGGCGGTGTGTGTGTGGGGGGGCTCAGTCCGTGGCCGGTCCGACCCAGCGGGTCAGGGCCTCCTCGAGCCCGGAGCGCGTTCCGTCCCCCACCCAGGCCACGTGGCCGTCGGGTCGGACCAGCACAGCCGAGGGAGCGTCGACCGTGCCGACCACGGGCAGCTCCCACACCCCGTCGTACGACGCGTCCACCACCCGCACCCGATCGGCCCAGGGGCCGATGTCGCCGACGCTGTCGGACCCGCCGAGGTCGACCAGGACCGCCCGGGCGTCGTGGAGCAGCGCATAGACCCGGGTCGGACCCTCGGCTGTGGCCAGATCGAGGTCCGGCATCCGGCGGCCGAGCAGTGGGTGTCCCTCGCCGAGGTCGTAGCGCACGTCCAGCCCGGAGATGATGCCGACGACGCGTCTGCGTGGCTCGTCCATGCTCACCAGCTCGTCCACCAGCTCGCGCACGGCAGCGGTCCGAGGATCGTGGCGCTGGAGCGCACTGGCCGCCATCGTGTACTGCAACGCTCGGGCGCCGGCCGGGTGGCGTTCGGCGTGGTAGGTGTCCAGCAGGCTGTCGGGCGAGCTGCCGCGGACCACCTGGGCGAGCTTCCAGCCGAGGTTCACCGCGTCCTGGATGCCGAGCCCGATGCCCTGACCTCCCGCGGGCGAGTGGATGTGCGCGGCATCGCCGGCAAGCAGCACGCGACCACTGCGGTACGCCGCGGCCTGCCGGGTCGCATCGGTGAACCTCGAGATCCAGACCGGGTCGTGCACCCCGAAGTCGGTGCCGAACACCGCGATCAGGTTCTCGCTGAGGTCGGCGAGGGTGGGCTCGGCGCTCTCCCCACGGAGCGGCTCGCTGGTGATGACGCGCACGGTCCGCCCGTCCTCCATGAAGCTGAGTCCGTGGATGCCGTTGGCGTCGTAGGTGATGCCCGACGGCAGCGCTTGGGTCACCTCGACCTCGGCGATCAGGGCGCTCGTGCTCGCCTCCCACCCGGGGAACTCGATGCCGGCCGCCTTGCGGACGACGCTGCGCCCGCCGTCGGCCCCGACCAGGTACGCCGACCGCAGCGTCTCGCCGTCGCTCACGTGGGCGTCCACGCCGGTGTCGTCCTGAGCGAAACCGGTCAGCTCCAGTCCCCGCCGGATCGGCACGCCCAGCTCGTCGATCCAGCCGGCGAGGATCCGCTCGATGTGGTTCTGCCAGAGCCCGAGGGTGTAGGGGTGGCGGGTCGGGAAGTCGCTCACGGCCAGCATCGTGGTGCCGGAGTAGGGCACCGGGTAGGTCTTGCCCTCCGCGAGGAAACGCTCGGCGATCCCCCGCTGGTCGAGCATCTCGATCGTGCGCGAGTGGAACCCGCCCGCACGAGATCCCACCAGCTCCGGCGTGGGTCGACGCTCGAGGATCACCACCTCGACCCCGGCCAGGGTCAGCTCACCGGCCAGCATCATGCCCGTCGGACCGCCTCCGACAATGATCACGTCCGTCATCACGACCCCTGTTCGCTCTGTCCCGTCCTCGGACCCGAACCGCGAGTGTGCGGCACCGACGGGGCCTTGCGGCAAGACCCCCGGGTCGCTATACCTTGGAAGGGGCAGGGAGAAGCTGATCTCCTGGCGCTCTCAGGCTGCGTCGGCCCGACCCTCGGGAGCCTCACCGGCCGGGATCGTCACCGTGACCGTGGTGCCCACGCCCGGGGCGGAGACGATCGCCACCGTGCCTCCGTGCTCCTCGACGATCCGCTTGACGATGACCAGCCCGAGCCCGGTCCCCTGGATGGCGAGGTGGGTCGCGAGCGAGGACCGGAAGAAGCGGGTGAAGAGGCCGTACTGCTCGTCCTCGGGAATGCCGACCCCGGTGTCGGCGATCGTCACCACGAGGTTGTCGTCCTCCCGCCGCGCGTGCAGGGTCACCGCTCCTCCCGCAGGAGTGAACTTGACGGCGTTCGTCAGCAGGTTGAGCAGCGCCCGGTCGAGCTGCTGGCGGTCCACGGTGACGGTGTCGATCCCAGGACAGCAGTCGAGCGTCAGCTCGACCGACGCCGCCGCGGCCATCCGCTCCACCTGACCGCGCACGCCGTCGAGGAGGAGTGCGACGGGTGTCGGTTCGCGCTGGAGGCCCAGGCTGTCGGACTCGATGCGGTTCAGGGTCAGGAGGTCCTGGATCAGGTTCAGCAGCCGCTCGCTGTTGCGGTTGATCACCTCCAAGCCACGGGTCTGGCGGTCGGACAGGTCGCCGTACTCGCCGTCTTCGAGCATCTCGACCTGTCCGATGATGCTCGTCAGCGGCGTCCGCAGCTCGTGCGAGACCGTGGCCACGAACTCGGCCCGGATGCGGTCGAGGTCCTCGAGCTCGTGGATATGACGCTGGAGCCCTGCTTCGAGCGCCTTGCGCTCGGTGATGTCGCGGGCCGTCACCACGATGCCGCCCACGCTCGGGTTCTCGAGCAGATCCGTGCTCACGGTCTCCACGTCGGTGAGGTGCCCGTCTCCACAGCGCAGCCGCCACTCGGCGCGGGCGCCGTCCGAGGACGGGTGCGCCAGCTGCGAGTAGAAGCTGGTCAGCTCACCGCTCAGGGACGGGTCCACCAAGGAGGTCATCGAGGTGCCGACGAGGTCATCTGGTCGATGCCCGAACACGCGCAGCACCGACGGCGTCACGTAGCGGATGGTCAGCTCGGCATCCAGCACGAGGATCACGTCCGAGGAGTTCTGGACGAGCGCGCCGACGCGGGACTCGCTGCGCTGCCGGCTGAGGTCCTGGGTGAGCACGGCGCTCTCCAACGCCAAGGCGACCTGGGCACCGAGGGTGTGCAGACCGTCCACCACGTCACCGGGCACCGGGACCGCGCTCCTCACGACCAGCCGTCCGTAGGCAGCGGCCTTGGTGCTCAACGGCACGACGACCGTGTCCGTGGGCGCGGTGGATGCCGCCACTGTCGGCACCTGGTCGTCGCCTAGGTCCACGAGGATGCGTACGTCGGCGAGCCCGAGGGTCAGGTCTCGTGCCCCGTCGGCGGCTGCTCGTCGGATGTACTCACGGTCGGTCGCGACGGTCAGAGCTGAGGCGGCGTGTCGCAGGATCTTCTCGTGTCGTTCGGCGCGTTCGTGCCGGGCGACCGCGTCGCGCAGGCCGGAGACCAGGCCCATCATGCGGATCAGCACGAGCACGAAGAGCACCGCCGACGCCAGGGCTGCCACCGGGACGCTGAACCCGTCGACCGGCCACAGTCCGTCGGCGAGGAGGGTGGCAGGCGCGACCAGTGTCGCTGCCGCCAGCAGCAGTATCCGCTTCCCGCTCAGCGAGGCCCTGGGGGCCGGCGCCCGCGCCGAGAGCTCGCGCATGGACGGGTGGAGAGCCGCGGCGCCCCACAGGAGATAGGTGAGCATCCAGCCGCCGTCGAGCCAACCGCCGAGGTCGTAGCTGCCTTCGAGCTCGATGGCGCCGTAGACGACATCGGTCAGGATGAGGCACGAGATGCTCGCCGCGAGAAGGTACAGCGCCCGTGGTCGCGCGCCGTTGCCGATGATCAACCGAGCGGCGACCGCCAGGAGCAGCACATCCATCGTCGGGTAGGCCATCGAGACGAGCCGGGAGAGCTGGGTCTCATCGGTGTGCAGCGTGTAGGGCTCGATCAGGTAGACCCAGGAGAGCAAGCCGAAGCCGACCGAGATGATCGTGGCGTCGAGCAGGCTGGCCCAGTCCTTGCCCGGAGTCCGGCTCCGGATCAGCAGGAGGAGACCAGCGGCCTGGAGCGGGTAGTAGGCGATGTAGAACCCGTCGCCCACCGACGGGAATGCGAGGTGGAAGGTGTAGTAGGAGAAGTCGCCGACCAGGAACAGCACCTGAGCAGCAAGGAACAGCAGCCACGGCAGCACGGGACGTGGTCGGTGCCAGACGACCCCGACGGCGATCGCGACCGCGGTCGAGAGCCCGACCAGTTCGAAGATCCGCGTGTTGCCCACGAAGGGTGGGACCACGAGGTAGCAGGCCATGACGACGGCTCCGCCGAGCAGATACAGCCGCGACGCCCGACTGCTGCTCGTAGGAGATCCGCTGGCCCTGGCGCCGTGCTCGACGTCGGGGCCCGTGATCGTCTCCGACGACGCACGCGTCATCGCCGACCTGATCAGCACAGTCTTCTCCGGGGGTGGGTGAACTCGAGGAACCCGAGTCTTGATCCCTTTTGTCCAACTATAAGGCGATCCAGCGGGTTCATCAGCGGTTTCCGGTTCCACCGCCGTTCCTCCGTCCCGGCGGTCGTTCGCGCGCCTTCCGGTGCGTAGGCTGAGCCTGCCCATGCCAGTCCCCGATCCCCCACTGCTGCTCGCGGTCGACGCACCCTCGCTGCTGCACCGCAACCACCATGCCCGCGCGGCCACTGGCCTGCGCGACGTGGGTGGGCGACCGGCGTGGGCCCTGCACGGGATGCTGCGCCAGATCCTGGAGGTGATGGACCAGTTCGGCCCCCGGGCCGCCGTCTTCGGCCTCGACGACCGCACCGCGTCGGTGCGTGCCGAGGCCTATCCGGAGTACAAGGCCGGTCGCGCGGAGAAGGACGCCTCGCTGGTCGACCAGCTCGAGCGCGCCGGCGCGCTGCTCGACGCCCTCGGCCTGTTGACCGTCACCCCGCCCGGCCTGGAGGCCGACGACGTCAGCGCGTCCGCGGCCACCTGGGCCGAGAGGAACGGCTGGAGCTGTGTCATCGTCACCTCGGACCGCGACTCGTTCGCCCACATCGGCGACCGGACCCAGGTGCTCCGCCTGATCAACGGCGGCATCAACGCCTCCCCGTTGCTCAATCCTGCTCGGCTGCACACGCTCTACGGCATCGCGGCAGAGCACTACCTCGAGTACGCCGCGCTGCGCGGCGACGTCAGCGACAACCTGCCCGGCGTCCCCGGCATCGGCGCGAAGACGGCCCCCGTGCTGCTGGCTCAGATGGGCTCGATGCAGGCCGTCTGGGCCGACATCGACCACTGCGCGGGCGCCACTGTGGTCGCGACTCTCGACTCCTACTGCGAGGAGGTGGGCGTTCGCAGGATCGGCGCCGGGCTGCTGAAGCGGTTGGCCGATCCTGCCGCCCGTGAGCGCTTCGAGTTCAACGTCTCGATCATGTCAGGACGTAGCGACCTCGAGCTCGGTCTCACGCCCGAGACTGCCGGCTCGCGAGGACTGTTCCCCCTCGACCCGGATCTGGTTGCGCGCGTCGTCGGCCACCTCGGGGTGCCGTCCACCACCGCCCTCGCGCTGCGCGTCCTGACCGGGCACCAGGGGTGACGGGTTCCGACACCCCGGTTTGACGCCCGGGAGCAGACGCTAGGAGAGTCGGGACCATGACGAGCGCACCGCTGAGCAAGCAGTACCTGAGCGTGAACGGCAAGCAGATGGCCTACCACGACGTCGGAACCGGTGACCCCGTCGTCTTCCTGCACGGCAACCCGACGTCGTCCTACCTCTGGCGTGACGTCGTGCCACACGTGTCCGGGACGGCCCGCTGCGTCGTGCCCGACCTGATCGGCCACGGCGACTCCGACAAGCTCGATGACCCCGGGGCCCACTCCTACACGTTCACCGAGCACCGCGACTACCTCGGCGGCCTGCTCGACCAGCTCGACCTGGGCGACGAGATCACCTTCGTGGTGCACGACTGGGGATCGGCCCTCGGGTTCGACTGGGCCAACCGGCACCGGGACCGGGTCGCGGGGATCGCCTACATGGAGGCGATCGTGCGCCCCGTGACCTGGGCCGAGTGGCCGGAGTCCGCTCGCGGCATCTTCGAGGCGATGCGGTCGGATGCGGGTGAGGAGATGGTGCTGCAGAAGAACCTGTTCGTGGAAGCGATCCTGCCGGCCTCGGTCCTCCGCACGCTCAGCGACGAGGAGATGGAGGAGTACCGCCGTCCGTTCGCCTCCCCGGGCGAGGACCGGAGGCCGACGCTGACGTGGCCTCGCCAGATCCCGCTCGAGGGCGAGCCCGCCGACGTCGTGGAGATCGTGGCGTCGTACGCCGACTGGTTGTCGACCGCTGAGGTCCCGAAGCTCTTCGTGAACGCCGACCCGGGCACGATCCTGACCGGACCGCAGCGCGACTTCGCCCGCACGTGGCGCAACCAGACCGAGACGACGGTTGCCGGACTCCACTTCATCCAGGAGGACAGCCCGCACGAGATCGGCGCGGCGATCGCCGACTGGCTTGCCACGTCGGTCAGGTAGGAGTCAGGTCCAGCCGACTAGATTCCCTCCATGGACATCAACGGTGTGCCTCTGCATCCGCTCGTCGTGCACGCGGCTGTGGTGCTCGTCCCGCTCGCCGCTCTCGCCGTCATCGGCTTCGTCATCCCGCGGTGGCGCTGGTTGCTGCGATGGCCCGCACTGGTGACCAGCCTCCTCGCGGCAGGCTTGGTGCAGCTCGCAGCCCTGACCGGCGACGACCTGAAGGACAAGGTCGGCAACTCCAAGCTCATCGAGACCCACGAGATGTGGGGCGGCCGGCTGCAGGCTGCCTCCTGGGTCCTCGCCGCGGTCATGGTGGTCGCGTTCTGGGTGGTGCCGCACGTCACCGCACACAAGAACGGCAAGGACAGGCTCTCCCGCGTGGTGGCGCTGGAGCGTCCACTCATCGTGTTGCTCCCCGTGCTGGCCGTGGTCGTGCTCGTGCTCGTCGTCATCACCGGCGACGCTGGCGCCCGTTCGGTCTGGGCGGACAGCGGCTCCTAGTCGCGCCTCGCGCCGCCCCACACCGAACCGACCGGTTCCCGACGTCTCCTCCGACGGCGTCCCAGCACGACGAATCCCGCGCACCACGAACCCAGGGTGCCCAGCGCCAGGTCGCCGAGCGTGTCCTCGTAGGCGGTGTCGAGCTCGGTGCCGTGCCGGATGAACGTGTACCACTCCCCCAGCTCCCAACCGATGGCCAGCACTGCTCCCAGACCGGTGACCAGCAGGACCAGGGCCCAGTCGGGCTGCACGCTGTCCGCGACCAGGATGCCGATGCCGGTCAGCAGCAGCAGCCAGTTGACGTAGTGGTTGAAGTCGTCCCACCACGCCACCGAGTCGTAGAGGTCCAGGCTGTTGCCGGTCACGTCGACGAGGAACGGCAGCATCACGAGCGTGAAGGCGGCGTACGGCGGGTGCGCTCCGGTGTCTCGTCGCCGCACCGCCCACCACCACAGCACAGGGGCGAGCAGCATCAGCAGCGGATAGCTCAGCAGCCGGGCACCGAAGGCCTTGTCGGCGAAGCGCTCGATCCCGGGCCACCACTCCGCGACAGCGAGCTGCGCCACCGTCAGCACCAGGACGGCGACCGGCAACCAAGCCAGGCTGGATCGACGGGGCACGGCCCCATTCTCGCCACAACCCAGGACGTCACGCGGACGGCTCGCTGGCGCCGTCGATCCGGGTGCTCCGTCACGGCTACCCGTCGGGCGGCTCATGGGCGGGCGGCTCATGGTCGGGTCGCCTCCGGCGGCGGGTGTCGGGTGGTGGGTGGAACTCGAACGACGCAGGTCCGGCCCGGTCGATGGTCCAGGGTGCGTTGTGGATCAGGCGGTGGTGGTGTCCGCAGAGCAGGATCAGGTTGTCCAGCGACGTGCTCCCGCCGTCTGCCCAGTGGACGATGTGGTGGGCGTGGCACGTCACCGGTGGTCGTCGGCAGTGCGGGAACCGGCAGTGCGCGTCTCGGGCGACGAGGGCCTTCCAGATCGCTGCGGTCACCAGGCGCTGGGTGCGGCCGACGTCGAGGACCTCCGAGGCGGTGCCGAGGACGGCGGGGATCAGGTGAACGTCGCAGCAAAGCCTCCGGACCGCGGAGGCGGATAGCTCCGCACCGGTCTCAGTGACCGCGAAACCACTGCTGTCGCGGAGAGCCTCGTAGTCCATGGTCAGGGTCAGCCGGGGGACGGCGCCGTGGGACTCCGGGAGCAGCTCGGCGCTCTGCAACCTGCGGCACGCTTCGACGAGGGCGTCGAGGAGTCGGGCGCCGTGGTCGCGGGGGTCGCGGCCGTCGTGGCTGCACCCGGTGACCGCGCAGGTGGGCGGGTCACACACCGGTCCGGTGGCGGGGTGGGGTGCGGCGAGGGGGATCAGGGTCGCCTTGACCAGCTCTGCGTCCTCGCTGCTGCACCTGCCTTTGATCCAGGCTCCGCCTGCCTGGTCGTCGGTGATGGTGAGGTAGCGGTCGCAGTGGGCGGCTCGTTCGAGGCGGTCCAGCTCGCGTTCGGCCCGGCGTTCCTCCCCGTCGGGGTCGACCACGCTGATCAGGTGTCGGGTGAGCTTCTTCAGCTCGGTCGCATCCAGTGCCTTGGCCTCACCGAGGAGGAAGGTCACGCCGCGCTGCCGGAGGTCGCGGTCACCGGGCAGCGTGTCGATGGCGCGTTCGATGACGTGGGCCTTCGCGGTCGAGAGCCACCCGTCACCCATGGCTTCGGCGACCGGCGCCAAGATCCGGTCCTCGACCGCAGCGGCGAGCCGGACGGTGGCGGGTCCGGTGCCCTTGTGCCCACCGGCCACGGCGGTCACGAAGTCCTGCGTCGAGGCCCAGCCCGCGGGCTTGACCGCGTCGGTGGCGTCGAGCTCACGGACGACCTCGAGCTCGACCGCGTCCAGGGTCGACTTCAGTGCCTCGATCTCAGCGACCGCGTCCATCAGCTCATCACGACCACGGGCGGCCCACAGCGTCTGCGTCATCGCCTTCACGACCGATCGGAGCTGCGCCAGCTCACCCGCGACACCACCGCCGTGCGGGCCTGGGATCGATGGTTCCGGCTGGGTGGTCATAGGTGAATTCAAGCACCGAGCACCGACAACCCGAGGAGCGAGAATCCCCTGCTGTGGAAAGGAATTCGAAGCATTTTCCAAGCACCGTCATGATCTCGGTGACCACCGCGGTCCGCAACGGAACCGACCACCGCACTGAAGGAACCGCAACCCCGACGGTGCAGCGAAGCAGACGTGCGGGAAAGCCAAACGCCTGGGACGCCAGCGCAACCCGAGACCGCCGCAACCACACAAATGCATAGATCCAACCGAAGGCACGACCGGTTCTACGGTGGCACCCGAGGGCTCATCGGCCACCGGATCCTGCTCGCGCGAGCGCCGCGCCCCGGGATCCCGGCTACGAGCACCTTTTCGGGATCTGCGCCGAGGCCAACCGCGGCCAGATCGCGGCGTACCGCAAGAAGACCGACCGCTCGTGCGCGGTCGTCGTGCTCACGCGCCGCTGGGTGGCCCGGAAGTCAGGGCACGAGCAGGACCAACGAGGACAGCGCGATCAGCCAGCTCGCGAAGCTGCCCACCAGGAAGTACTCGGTGAGCCGGTGGATCCAGCGCTGGTCGGGTTTGGAGTGCAGCTCCGGCCAGCGCAACAGCCCCTTGGCGGCCACCACGATCGCCGCGGCCGTCAGCTGGCCGGCCAGACCGAGGCCAACGATGAACACGCGCTCCATCGGGCCCAGCAGCCGGCCGCCCTTGAGCTGCCGCTCGGGGTCGTCCGGGGTGTCGTGCAGTGCCGGGTTGGTCGTCCCCGTGGCGGCGAGCACCAGCCGCACGATCACGTTCCCCGAGCTCAGCTGCAGCAGGAACACGGCCAGCAGCACCAGCACCCGATCCGGGGAAAGGCCCTGCAGGACCGGCACCCGGACCGAGTCGAGCCACTCTCCCGCCAACCCCCCGGTGACGCCGGCCCAGGGGGACGTCAGCACACCGGTCGCCAACGCGAGACCGAGCACGAGCAACGGCAGCCAGGGTCTCGCGCCCGCGAACGCTCGCGTGACCGTCTGCCCCCACGCGACGACGACCCCCGCGATGACGCCGAGGGCGAGGACGTCCTCGATCCCGGTCAGTCCGGCCAGCAGGCCGACCACGATCGCGACCGCGGCGCCGGTGCACTCGTTGACGATGCGCACCGGACGGATCGAGTGGGCCAGGTCGGCCACGGCCACCCCGATCAGCAGTACGGCGATCCAGCTCATCAGACCCTCCTCAACAGCTCGTCGGTCGCGACCAGCACGGCCAGCCCGTCGTTGCGGACCCGTTGCGAGACCGCCGACGCAGAGATCCCCTCCTCCTCGGCGAGCTCGGCCTGGGTCCTGCCGGCCAGGGTGCCGCGCAGCAGCCGCAAGGACCGCTCCGACACAGAGCCAACCATCTGGTCCCGACACATCAGTGCAGCATTGATCGCGTCAGGCTCGGGTCCTTGCGGAGCAGACTCCTCGTCCGATCGCCGGTAGGCGGTCCGCAGGAGGCGCGCACTCGCCTTCCCCGCCTCGAGCTTCACCTCGTCGATGGCATCACGAGCGGCCCACCAGCCGGGTCCGTCCTCCACCCTCGGGTCCTCCGCCAGCACGGCGACACTGCCCCAGCCCACTCCGTGACGCAGCCCTGCCACCGGCGCGAGGTTCAAGGTGAGCCAGAGGGTGGCGTGCAGGGCATCGCCGACTCGCTCGAAGCATCCCTGGAACTCGTCGCCGACGGTGATCCGCAGCGGCACCACAGGAGCCAGCTCGGCGTTGGCCTGCTCGAGCAGCGCCAGCAGTGCGGAGTGGAGCGCAGTGCGGTCTCCCACCGCCCGGGACTGCACGACGTCCCCGATCAGGGTGGCGACCCCAGCCATGCGCTTCATCATCGACACATGAAGATCATACCTTATTTTTCCTCAACTGAAGTCTGGCTCTTAGCTCCAGAACACCTTGTCCACGATCGTGCGTGCGCGACGAGCCGTGCGGAGGTAGTCGTTCAGCATCACGTCACTCTGCCCGGGCTGGTACTGCAAGATGGCCGCCACTGCGGCCCGTTCACGCGCGTCCCGAGGCAGCTGGTCGGCCGCCTTGCCACGCACCTGGACCGTCGCGTTGCGCGCCCGACTGGCGAAGCGCCAGGCCTCCGCGAGCCCCTGGGCGTCCGACAGCGAGAGCAGGTCGTGCTCCACCGCGACCTGGAGCGCCTCGAGAGTCTTGGTGGTGCGCAGCTCCGGGATCCGGCCGGCGTGCTGCATCTGCATCAGCTGCACGGTCCACTCGACGTCGGAGAGGCCGCCTCTGCCCAGCTTGAAGTTGGTGGCCGGGTCCGCACCACGGGGCAGGCGTTCGGCATCCACGCGTGCCTTGATCCGGCGTACCTCCACCACGTCCTCCTGGGTGAGGCCGGACTCGTGGAAGCGCAGCGGGTCGATCAGCTCCTTGAAGCCTGCGCAGAGATCGGCGTCCCCGATGATCGGCGCGGCCCGCAGCAGGGCCTGGGCCTCCCACACGGCGGACCACTTGCCGTAGTAGGCGGCGTAGGACTCCAAGGTGCGTACGACGGGCCCCTGCCGCCCCTCGGGTCGCAGCGCGGTGTCCACCTCGAGGGCGGGGTCGCGCGAGTGCTCCGAGAGCAGCTGACGCACATCGTTGGCGACGGCCTGGGCCATCGACGCGGCGACCTGGGGGTCTGCGTCCGGCAGCGGGTCGTGCACGAACATCACGTCCGCGTCGCTTCCGTAGCCGAGCTCGTAGCCGCCGTACCGGCCCATCGCCACGATGGCCATGCGGGTCGGCATCGTGGTCATGCGCGCCTGCTCGACGCCGCGGATCGTCGCCGCGAGGGTCGCCTCCAGGGTGGCGCTGGTGACGTCGCTCAGCGCATAGCCCACCTCAGCGACCCCGAAAGGCACGCACAGGTCCGCCGCGCTGATCCGCAGGAGCTCGCGACGGCGGATCGCCCGGATCGCGAGCACGGCGTCCTTGGCGTTGTCGCGCCGTTCGGCCGCGGAGCTCATCTCCGCCTGGACGGCCTCGCGACCGAGGGGCTCGAGCCGCTCCTGCTCACCGAGGATCGCGACGCCCTGCGGCTCGCGTTGCAGCAGGTCGGTGGCATAGCGGCTGGTGGCGAGGATCGTGGCCATCCACTGCGCTGCCTGCCCCTCGTCACGCAGCAGTCGCAGGTACCACGGGGTGGAGCCCAGCGCCTCGGAGATCTTGCGGAAGCCGAACAGGCCCGCGTCGGGGTCCGGCGCGTCGGCGAACCACTCGAGCATGACCGGCACCAGGGTCCGCTGGATCTGTGCCGTGCGGCTGACGCCGGCGGTGAGTGCCTCGAGGTGCCGCAGCGCGGCCTTGGGGTCGAGGTACCCGAGCGCGGCGAGCCGCTCCTCGGCTGCCTCCGGTGTCAGTCGACCCGCGTCGCCCATCTTGGCCACGGCCGAGAGCAACGGGCGGTAGAAGAGCTTCTCGTGGAGTCGGCGAACCTCGAGCCGGTGGAAGTGCCACTCCTGGTCGAGCTGCACGACCGGGTCCTTGGTGTAGCCGAGGGACCGCCCCAGCCGTCGCAGGGCCGGCTCGTCCTCGGGCATGACGTGGGTGCGCCGGAGCTGGTAGAGCTGGATCCGGTGCTCGAGCGTCCGGAGGAACGCGTAGGCGTCGTGCAGGGCGCGCCCGTCCTCGCGGCCGACGTAGCCGAGCTCGGTGAGCCTGGCCAGGGCACTGAGCGTGGTCGGCATCCGCACCTCCTCGTCGGTGCGCCCGTGGACCATCTGGAGCAGCTGCACGGCGAACTCCACGTCCCTGAGCCCACCGGAACCGAGCTTGAGCTGGCGCTCGGCCCGGTCGGAGGGGATGTGGTCGAGCACCCGGCGGCGCATCGACTGGACCTCCTCGACGAAGCCCTCCCGCTGCGCCGCCGACCAGACGAGCGGCCCGATGACCTCGGCGTACTCCCGACCCAGGGCGATGTCCCCCGCGACGGCCCGTGCCTTGAGCAGCGCCTGGAACTCCCAGGTCTTGGCCCACCGCTCGTAGTAGCCACGGTGGCTGGCGATCGTGCGCACCAGCGGCCCGGACTTCCCCTCCGGGCGGAGGTTCGCGTCCACCGGCCAGATCGTGCCCTCCCTGGTGTTGTCCGAGCAGACCTGCATCAGCGTCGACGCCAGCTGGGTGGCCGCCCTCATCGCCGGGCCCTCGTCGTACCCCTCCACCGGCTCGGCCACGAAGATGACGTCCACGTCGCTGACGTAGTTCAGCTCGCGGCCCCCGCACTTGCCCATCGCGATCACGGCCAGCCGGCAGCTCGCCGCGGCGTCGCCCACCTTGGCCCGGGCGACGGTCAGCGCCGCGTCGAGGGTCCCGGCCGCGAGGTCCGCGAGCTCGGCAGCCGCGTCGTCGACACTCAGGTGGTGGGCGAGGTCGCGCGAGGCCAGGCGCAGCAGGACGCGGCGGTACTCCACGCGCAGGGCGTCCAGCGCCTCGGCGTAGGGAAGCGTCGAGACCGGATGCTCGTCGGCGGCGTCGGCCCCGACCGCCTGCATCAGCCCGGCACGGATGGCGTACGCCGGGGGCCGGGTGGAGCCCATCGTCGGGTCGCGGAGCTCATGCCACTGCTCCGGGTGCCGTCGCAGGTGCTCCCCCAGCGCGTGGCTGGCCCCGAGGACCGAGAGCAGCCGCATCGAGGTGCCCTCGTCCTCGGCCACCTCCCGCAGCAGCTCGTCCCGGTCGGCGACGGCGTCGGCCAGCGCGACCAGGGCCGTGAGCGCCAGGTCGGGGTCGGCGCTGCGGCCCAGCAGCGACGGGAGCGGCGCGGAGATCTCACCCAGCCCGTCGAAGAGGAGCTGGGCGTGCTCGGAGTCGGTGAATCCGAGGCGCGCAAGGCTGCCCCAGGCCGTGTCACCGTTGGTCGCCACCGGGCGAATCTATCCTCACCGTCCGCGTGCCCGCCGCAGCCGTGAAGCCGAGCCCGGCGACGACGACCCCGGCGAGGAGCGCGACCGACGACACGCTGAGGCCCAGACCGCCGAGCTGCGTCCCGGACGTGAGGGCCACCAGCGTCCCGAAGGCGCCGGTGCCCAGGCCGGCGGCGCGGGGGTGTCGACCGGCGAGCCAGACCACGGTCACCGCCACCGCCAGCAGCACGGCACCGATCAGGCCCGCAGCGATACCGATCGCTGCGCCGAGCCCGTCCAACATCTCACCGCGGGAGGAGTAGTCGTCGGCCACGAGGGTGAGCCCGAGGACGCCGAGGCCGGCGCCGCTCAGGCCGAGAATGCCCGCGGCGCCCGACACCATCCAGGTGGCGGCGGACCGGCTCAGCCGGAAGGACGACGAGACGACAGGGGTGCTGGTGGTTTCCATGCCACAAGGCTGGCCGAACGCACGGAGGCGCACATCCGCGCAGGTACTCAGACCAGGGGGCCGACGTGCTCAGATGACGGGCAGCATCCGGTCGCGCTCGAACGCGGAGACCTGGCCGCGGTACTCCTCCCACTCGGCGCGCTTGTTGCGCAGGAAGAACTCGTAGACGTGCTCACCGAGGGTCTCGGCGAGCAGCTCGGAGTCCTCGGCGATCCTGATCGCGTCGTGCAGCGTCCTGGGCAGCTGCTCGAGGCCGAGGGCCTTGCGTTCGCGCTCGTTGAGCGACCAGACGTCGTCCTCCGCCTCACGGGGAAGCTCGTACTCCTCCTCGAGTCCCTTCATGCCGGCTGCGAGCACGACCGCGTAGGCGAGGTAGGGGTTGCAGGCCGCGTCGATCGTGCGCAGCTCGATGCGGGTGGACTGACCCTTGTTGGGCTTGTACATCGGCACCCGCACCATCGCGGAGCGGTTGTTGTGACCCCAGGACTTGTAGGAGGGCGCCTCACCGCCCCCGATCAGCCGCTTGTAGGAGTTCACCCACTGGTTGGTCACGCAGGTGATCTCGCTGGCGTGGTGCAGGATCCCGGCGATGAAGTGCCGGGCCGTCTTCGAGAGCTGGTACTCGGCGCCCGCCTCGAAGAACGCGTTCGTGTCACCCTCGAACAGCGAGACGTGGGTGTGCATGCCCGACCCGGGATGGGTGGTGAACGGCTTGGGCATGAAGCTCGCCCAGATGCCCTGGCTCAGCGCCACCTCGCGCACCACGGTGCGGAAGGTCATGATGTTGTCCGCGGTCGAGAGGGCATCGGCGTAGCGGAGGTCGATCTCCTGCTGGCCGGGACCACCCTCGTGGTGGCTGAACTCGACCGAGATGCCCATCGACTCGAGCATGTTGATGGCCTCGCGCCGGAAGTCGGACCCGCGCGACTGCGCCGTGTGGTCGAAGTAGCCGCTGCGGTCGACCGGGATGGGGTCCTCACCGATGCCGGGACGCCCCTGGAACAGGTAGAACTCGATCTCGGGGTGGGTGTAGAAGGTGAAGCCCTTCTCCGCGGCGTTCTGCAGCGTGCGCTTGAGGACGAACCGCGGATCGGCGTACGACGGAGAGCCGTCGGGCATGAAGATGTCGCAGAACATGCGCGCGGTCGAAGGCCCTTCCCCCCGCCACGGCAGCAGCTGGAAGGTGGCCGGGTCGGGATGCGCCAGCATGTCGGCCTCGGTGACCCGTGCGAACCCCTCGATCGCGGAGCCGTCGAACCCGATGCCCTCGGAGAACGCGTTCTCCAGCTCCGCGGGCGCTACGGAGACCGACTTGAGGTAGCCGAGCACGTCGGTGAACCACAGCCGCACGAACCGAACGTCGCGCTCCTCGAGCGCCCGGAGCACGAAGTCTTCCTGCTTACCCATGCTCGGAGCCTAGCGGTGGCTCTCGTCGTTCGGACGGCCCTGGTCCGCCCATCTGGCCGCGAGGGGGTGCCAGCCGGCCTCGAGCGCGTCCTGGGCTCGTGCGATCCGGGCCAGCACTGCCTCCACGACCCCCTCGGCGTAGCGGTCGGACTCCTCCTCGGCCCAGGCCTCCAGGATCGCGGCGTCGACCTCCGGGTGCAGCTGGACGCCCCACACCGTCGGGGCGAACCGCGCCACCTGGAGCTCGCCGCCGCGAGCCGCGGCGAGCACGGTCGTGCCCTCCGGTGCCCGGGTCACGATGTCGTCGTTCCAGTGCACACCGTGCCCGGTCGAGGTCAGCCCGGCGAACAGCGCGTCCTCGGTTGCCGCGGCGGTCCATCCCATCGCCACCAGCCCCAGCTGCTGACCGTTCGGGTTGCGACCGACCTCGCCGCCCAGCGCCACGGCGACGAGCTGGTGACCGAGGCAGATCCCCAACGTCGGCAGCTCGGAGCGAGCGGCCTCACGGACGAGCTCCTTGGTCGGCGCGAGCCACGCATGCTGCGAGTCGTCGCTCGCTCCCATCGAGCCGCCGAGCACGAGCAGCGCGTCGTGGCCGGTGAGATCGCTGGGAAGGTCGTCGCCGGAGTAGGGACGGCGTACGTCCAGGACGCAGCCGGCCTCGACGAGCCAGTCGCCCACCAGCGCGGGCGGGGCGTCGTCCTGGTGCTGGACCACGAGCACCCGGAGAGCCCCTTCCCGGCCGCTGACGGTGCCGGTCATGGTGCGGGCGCGAGGATCCACAGCACCTCGCACGGCTCGGTCCCCGGGTTGCGCCAGGTGTGCGGCGCGTTGCCGGGAAAGGTCATCGCGTCGCCACGCGCCAAGGTCTCCGAGCCGTCCTCGAGCACGATCTCCACCATCCCCGAGAGCACGTAGGCGCACTCGGCATCGCAGGCCAGGGCGTAGAGCTCGTCCCCACCGGTGCCGCCCGGATCGATCACCGAATGGATCACCTCGAGCGCGGTCTGCGTCCCAGGAGTGACCAGGCGCTCGACAGCGCCCTGACCGCCGAAGTTGATCAGCCGTCCGGCCCCGGCTCGCAGCACCGACGTCTGCGGTGGGTCGAAGAGCTCTCCCACGCGCAGACCGAGCACGTCGCAGACCATCACCAGCGAAGCCACGGACGGGGAGACGTCGTCGCGCTCCAGCCTGCTCACGAACCCCTTCGTCAATCCCGCCGCCTGGGCGACCTGGTCGAGAGTGAGACCGCGCAGCTTGCGTGCGGCGCGGAGCCGGTTGCCGATGAGGACCGCAGGTCGCTCCGGGTCCGCGACCGACAGGCGCGTCCTCCTCGTGCTCATGGACCCAGTTCTATCGCAACCGCCCGCACCGGCCCCCCATCGGCACCGCTGAGCCGGATCGGGGTGCACGCCACGAGGAAGTTCCCGTCGGAGAGGTCGTCGGGCAGGTCGTCGAGACGGAAGTTCTCGCCGATGACTCCGCCGAGCCGCGAGATCAGGTGGTGACTGGGAAAGCCCGCGCCCGGGTGGGCTTCGTCAGGCGTCTCGTCGATGTTGATCGCGTCGATGCAGAAGGTGCGTACGCCGAGGTCCAGCATCCGCTCGCAGGCCTCGGCCCCGAGGAAGGGGTGGTCGAAGTAGGCCGGCGATCCGTAGTGCCGGCTCCAGCCGGTGCGCAGCAGCACGATGACGCCGGGTCCGAGCCGTTCAGCGGCGGGCTGCACGTGCTCCCAGCCGATCTGCCCCCGGGCGCCGAGGTCACGCGCGTCGACGACCACTCCGGGCCCGACGAACCGCTCCACCGGGATCTCGTCGAGACGCAGCCCGTCCTCCTCGAAGTGGTACGGCGCGTCGACGTGCGTGCCCGACTGCGAGCCCAGGTGGATCGAGAGCAGGTTGAACCCGTCGCTCTCGATCGTGCTGTGCACCTCGAACCGCGGCGACGGGTCGCCCGGGTAGACCACGGTGTCCGCATCGACGGAGACCGAGAGGTCGATCACGCGTTGGACTCCCATGGGCAACAACTATTGCATGTGAGTAAACCTTGGTCTAGCGTCCGGAGCACTCGGGACGACGTCCGCCCAGACCCAGGAGCAGTGAGATGAGCGATCCAGCCCCTGACGTAGCGATCCGGCGGCCACGAGCCACCGAGGTCGAGCAGCACGGGATCGACACCATCCCCGCCGAGCACCGCCACTCGGGACCGTTCGACCTCTTCCGGATCCAGTTCGGCGGCGCCAACACCTTCGCCACGGTGATCCTCGGGACGTTCCCGATCCTCCTCGGGCTCTCCTTGTGGCAGGCCGTCGCCGCGAGCGTCGTGGGCGTGCTGGTCGGGTCGCTGATCCTGATGCCGATGGGCCTGTTCGGCCCGCTGACCGGCACGAACAACGCGGTCGCGTCCGGTGCGCACTTCGGCGTACGCGGCCGGGTCCTCGGGTCGTTCCTGTCCCTGCTCACCGCCATCTCGTTCTACTCGATCTCCGTCTGGGTCAGCGGCGATGCCCTCGTCGGCGGGCTGATCCGCCTCTTCGGCGTCTCCGACTCCGACGTCCTGCGCGGCGTCATCTACGCACTGCTCGGCTCGATGGTCATCGTCGTGGTCGTCTACGGCTACGCGTTCATGCTGCTGGTCAACAAGATCGTCGTCGTGGGAAACACGGTGCTGATCGCCCTGGGTGCCATCGCCTACGCGGGCAAGGTCGACCTCGGCTTCAACCCCGGTCCGGACGCCTACGCCCTCGGCGGGTTCTGGCCGACGTTCGTGCTCTCCGCCCTGATCGTGATGGGCAACCCGGTCTCCTTCGGCGCGTTCCTGGGTGACTGGTCGCGCTACATCCCCGAGCGCACTCCCCCGCGTTCGCTGCTGCTGGCCACCCTCGGCGCGCAGGCGGCCACCTTGGTGCCGTTCCTGTTCGGCGTCGTCACGGCCACGCTCGTCGCCGGCGAGAGCGACTACGTCGTCGCCCTGATCACCGCCTCGCCCCTGTGGTACGCCGTCCTGCTGATGGTGGTCGCGTTCCTCGGCGGGCTCTCGACCGGCATCACCTCGCTGTACGGCACCGGCCTCGACTTCTCCTCGGTGTTCCCCCGGTTCAGCCGGGTGCAGGCCTCGCTCTTCATCGGCGCCTTCGCGTTCCTGTTCATCCTGGTCGGCCGGCTCGCGTTCGACCTGATCGACAGCGTCAACGCCTTCATCGGCGCGATCGTCATCTGCACGACCCCGTGGATGGTGATCATGACGCTCGGCTACGTCGTACGCCGAGGGCACTACAGCCCCACCGACCTGCAGGTCTTCAACCTCGGCATGCGCGGCGGCGCCTACTGGTTCAGCAACGGCGTGAACTGGCGCGGCATGGCGGCCTGGGTCCCGGCCGCGGTCACCGGGCTGCTGTTCGCGAACTTCCCGCCGTTGATCGAGGGCCCGTTCCGCAACGCCGCGGGCGGTGTCGACATCAGCCTCCCGGTGGCCCTGGGACTGGCCGCGGTCATCTATCTCGGGACGCTCTTTCTGTCGCCGGAGCCGAGCTACGTGTTCGGACCCGAGGGTCCGCGCTGGGTGCCGTCCCGGGAGGCCGAGGCCCCCGGGGTCGTGGAGGACCCGCGTGCGTCGGCGCACCGCCAGATCATCCGGAACCGCAAGGCCGACGCGGAGGCCGTGGAGGAGCTCAGCGAGGGACGTCACGGTGGCTGAGCGGCACGAGTCGGACAGCGCGGCCACGGACGCGCCGCCCCGCATCGTCGAGGACGGCCACCTCGGCCAGGTCGACAACACCAGGGTCCCCCGCTTCGCGGGACCACCGACCTTCGCCCAGCTGCCGCGCATCGACGAGGTGGACTCGGCGGACATCGCGGTCGTCGGGATCCCGTTCGACGCCGGTGTCTCCTACCGCCCCGGGGCCCGTTTCGGCCCCGCCCACATCAGGGCCTCCTCCCGGCTGCTCCGCCCGTTCAACCCCGCGACGGGGATCTCCCCTTTCGCAGTGCAGCAGGTCGTCGACGCCGGCGACGTGGTCGCGAACCCGTTCTCGCTCGAGGAGGCGGTGACCGGCATCGAGCGTGCCGCCAGGAGCCTGCGCGAGCGCGCCGGGCGACTCCTCGTCCTCGGAGGCGACCACACGGTGGCACTGCCGCTGCTGCGCGCGCTGGCCACGGACGGCCCGGTGGCCGTGGTCCACTTCGACGCCCACCTCGACACCTGGGACAGCTACTTCGGTGCGGCGTACACGCACGGGACGCCGTTCCGTCGCGCCTCGGAGGAGGGGCTGGTGGACACCTCCGCCTGCGTGCACGTCGGCACCCGCGGACCGCTCTACGGGGCGCGCGACCTCGTCGACGACCGGGAGCTCGGCTTCGCGATGGTGCCGGCGACCGAGATCGACGCGCTGGGCGCCCGCGGCGTGGCCGAGCGCATCCGGGCGCGGGTGGGTGGTCGACCTGCCTACATCTCCATCGACATCGACGTCCTGGACCCCGCGTTCGCACCGGGGACCGGGACCCCCGAGGCGGGCGGCATGACGAGCCGGGAGCTGCTGGCGATCCTGCGCGAGCTCGCCGACCTCGACATCGTCGGGGCCGACATCGTCGAGGTCTCCCCGGCGTACGACCACGCCGAGATCACCGGCATCGCGGCCTCGCACACCGCCTACGAGCTGCTCAGCGCGATGGCACCCTCGACCGGGAGGCAGGCATGACCCCGTTGGCGTTCGCGCAGTCCCTCGTCTCGGCGTTCGCTGCGAGCGACGCGACCCGCTACTTCGCCCACTTCGATCCCGACGCGACGTTCCTCTTCCACGACAGCCCCGGCCGGATCGAGTCCCGAGCCGACTACGAGGCGATGTGGGCGCAGTGGGAGCACGAGGACGGCTTCCGGGTCCTCGAGTGCACGTCGACCGACCAGCGGGTGCAGGAGTACGCCGACCTCGCCGTCTTCACCCACGACGTCCGCACCCTGCGCCTGATCGGTGGCCGGGAGGACGAGGTGCTCGAGCGGGAGACCATCGTGCTGCGCCGGTCGGGGGACACGTGGACCTGTGTCCACGAGCACCTGTCACCGGACCCGTCAGGCGCCCAGGGAACCTAGCGCGCAGGTCAGGCGCGCAGGTCAGGCGCGCAGGTCAGGCGCGCAGGTCAGGCGCGCAGGTCAGGCGCGCAGGTCAGGCGCGCAGGTCAGGCGCGCAGGTCAGGCGCGCGGGATGCTCTCGAGGTCCTCGAGCCAGGCGGCGGCACGTGCGTCGCTCGGCATCCGCCAGTCCCCCCGGGGGGACATGGTCCCGCCCGGGCTGACCTTGGGTCCGTTCGGCAGCGCCGAGCGTTTGAACTGGCTCGCGAAGAACCGCTTGACGAACACCTCGAGCCAGGTGCGGATGTCCTCCAGCGAGTACTCGGGACGGTTCTCCGCGGGGTAGTTCGGGGGCCACTCCCCCCGGGCGGCGTCGGCCCAGGCGTGCTCGGCCAGGAACGCGATCCGGCTCGGGCGGAACCCGTGGCGCAGCACGTGGAACAGGGTGAAGTCGTGCAGCGCGTAGGGGCCGATGGTCCCCTCCGTGGCCTGCGGCTTCTCTCCCTCGCGCGTGGGGACGAGCTCCGGGGTGATCTCCTGCTGGACGATGTCGGTCAGCAGCTGGTTGACCTCCCCGCCCCGCTCCGCGAGCTGCTCGCTGTCGACCACCCACCGGATCAGGTGCTGCACCAGGGTCTTCGGCACCCCCGAGTTCACCGTGTAGTGCGACATCTGGTCGCCGACCCCGTAGGTGCACCACCCCAGTGCGAGCTCGGAGAGGTCCCCGGTCCCGAGCACGATGCCCCCACGCTGGTTGGCGATCCGGAAGAGGTAGTCGGTGCGGAGCCCGGCCTGGACGTTCTCGAAGGTGACGTCGTAGACCTCCTCCCCCCGAGCGAACGGGTGACCCATGTCGGTGAACATCTGCATGGCCGCGGGACGGATGTCGATCTCCTCGAAGGTGACGCCGAGGGCCTTGGACAAGCGGGTGGCGTAGGACTTCGTGGTCTCCCCGGTCGCGAAGCCGGGGAGGGTGAAGGCGAGGATGTCGCTGCGCGGACGGTCGAGCCGGTCCATGGCCTTGGCTGCCACGATCAGCGCGTGCGTGGAGTCCAGCCCACCGGAGACGCCGATCACCACCTTGGGCTGGCCGATCGACCTGAGTCGGGTGACCAGCCCCATGACCTGGATGTTGTAGGCCTCGTAGCAGTCCAGGGCGAGGCGTTCGACGTCGTCGGGCACGAACGGGAACCGGTCGACCTTGCGCCGGAGTCCGATGTCGCCTCGCGGGGGGTCGAGGACGAACGCGACCTCGACGTAGTCGGCGCCGCGGACACCTGCCTGGTGACGGTTGTCGTCGAAGGTGCCCTGACGCATCCGCTCCTGCCGGATCCGCGTCAGGTCCACGTCGGCGACCGAGCGACGGGGACCGTCGGGGAACCGCTCCGACTCGGCGAGCAGTCCCCCGCACTCGTAGATCATCGTCTGTCCGTCCCACGAGAGGTCGGTGGTCGACTCTCCCTGACCGGCAGCCGCATAGGCGTACGCCGCGGAGCAGCGCGAGCTCGCCGACCGGACCAGCTGCCGGCGGTCCTCGGCCCGCGCAATGGTGATCGGACTGCCCGAGAGGTTGGCGAGCACCGTCGCACCGGCCAGGGACGCGTGCGCGCTGGGCGGGATCGGCACCCACATGTCCTCGCAGATCTCGACGTACAGGGCGAGTCCCGGCACGTCGCTCGCCCGGAAGATCAGGTCGCTGCCGAAGGGGACCGTGACGCCGCCGAGCTCGATCGTCTCGCCGCGCTGGTCCTCCCCGGAGGCGAACCAACGGGCCTCGTAGAACTCGCGGTACGTCGGCAGGAACGACTTCGGGGCCACCCCGAGCACGGCACCGCGATGGATCACGACGGCGCAGTTGTAGACCCGGTTGCCCTTGCGCAGCGGCGCACCGACCACGAGCACCGGCCGGAGGTCGGCGCTGGCCGCCACGACCGTGCCGATCGCCCGCTCGACCGCTTCGAGCAACGCGTCCTGGAGGAACAGGTCGTCGACCGAGTAGCCGGTCAGGCAGAGCTCGGGGAAGATCGCCACGGCGACTCCCTCGTCGTGACAGCCACGCGCCTCGACCAGGACCGTGGCCGCGTTGCTCGCCGGATCGGCGACGGCGACCGGAACGGTGCAGGCCGCGATCCGCGCGAATCCCTGGTCATAGGCCGAGTTGAAGTCCACCCTCCTAGTCTCGCAGAACGCCGAGCGGGCAGTTCTGGCACGCCACACGTCGCCGAGCGGGCACTTCGTGCACACGCGACGTGCGTCGATTGCCCGGTCGACGCGCTGGGGCGTGCACGTAGTGCCCGGTCGCGGGGCCCTACGGACCGACAGCGCGCACGTGGACCCGACCGGGCTAGCGTGAGCCCCATGAGTGAAGAGACGGCGCCCTACGGCGGCGGCGCGAGCACGCCCGCCGCCTCCGCGCCCGGAAAGCGGATCCGCACCCAGCACCTTCGCGAGATCAAGCAGCGCGGGGAGCGGTTCGCGATGCTCACCGCCTACGACATGTACACCGCGCAGGTCTTCGACGAGGCGGGCGTCGAGGTGCTCCTGGTCGGCGACAGCGCGTCCAACAACGTCTACGGCAACGAGACCTCGCTGCCCGTGACCGTGGACGAGCTGATCCCCCTCACCCGCGCCGTGTCCCGGTCGGTCGAGCGCTCGCTGGTGGTGGGCGACCTGCCCTTCGGCTCCTACCAGCGCTCCCCCGAGCAGGCCTACGACACGGCGGTCCGCTTCATGAAGGAGGGCGGTGCGCACGCCATCAAGCTCGAGGGCGGTCGCGAGATGGTGCCGCAGATCGAGCTCCTCAGCCGGGGCGGCGTCCCGGTGATGGCTCACATCGGCTTCACGCCCCAGAGCGAGCACGCTCTCGGTGGCTACCGCGTCCAGGGCCGCGGTGACACCAGTGACCGGATCCTCGAGGACGCCCGGGCCGTCCAGGCCGCCGGTGCGTTCGCCGTGGTGATGGAGATGGTCCCCGGCGACGTCGCCGCACGGATCACCGAGGATCTGGACATCCCCACCATCGGCATCGGGGCCGGAGTCGGCTGTGACGGCCAGGTGCTGGTCTGGCAGGACGCGTTCGGGTTGCGCAGCGGCAAGATGGCCCGCTTCGTCAAGCAGTACGCCGACGTGCGCGGCGTGCTCCTCGAAGGAGCCAGGAGCTTCGCCGCGGAGGTTCGCTCCGGCGAGTTCCCTGGTCGCGAACACACCTTCTGAACTCCTGCCTTCGGGTCGATTTACCCGTTTTAAGCGTTTTGCTGCTTTTGTCACGGTAGTCCGTCAGGATGGCCCCTCCGGTTCCGCAGGACGGCACGGCAGGGACTCCTCATTGGCGATCTTCGACTCGGCACGACGCAGACGGCGCGCCAAGCGCAAGCACCGGCCGCGCCACCGGCCACGCAGGCCCGTGACCGTTGCCCAGCCCAAGCCCGCGCCTGCCACCTCG
>CAWFII010000007.1:0-25516 GCA_963815825.1 uncultured Actinomycetota bacterium
GTGTCGGTGCGCACACGGTGAGGTCTCGACCTCCAGCAGTGGGCCAGACCTCGAAGGTGGCACCGGACTCCCGCGCCACCAGGCCTGCTGCGGCGTAGTCCCAGATGTGCGCCCCCTCCTCGACGTAGGCGTCGCTGCGACCCGACGCGACCGCGCACAGGTCGAGGGCGCACGACCCGTGCCGCCGGATGTCCCGGACCTGCGGCAGCAGCAGGGCCACCGCACGTCCCTGCCGGGCACGGATGTCGGCCTCGTAGCTGAAGCCCGTGTACACGAGTGCCTGCGCGAGGGACCCGGTGTCGCGGACCCGGACCGGGGCGCCGTTCAGGGTGGCTCCCCCGCCGAGCGTGGCGGCGTACTCCAGGTCGCCGTCCGGCGAGAGCACCACACCGGCGACGACCTCGCCGTCGAGCGCAGCGGCGATCGATACGGCGTACTGAGGGATCCCGTAGAGGTAGTTGACGGTCCCGTCGATCGGATCCACGATCCAGGTCACCCCCGGCCCGGGGGCGAGGTCAGCCTCGTCCTCGCCCACGCTCTCCTCGCCGAGGAAGGCATCGCCCGGACGGGAGCCGAGCAGGCGGGTGCGGATCAGCTCCTCACACGCGCGGTCGGCCTCGGTCACGACGTCGACCGCGCTGGACTTGGTGTCGGCGACGTCGACCCCACGGGAGCGCATCGCGACGACGAGCTCCCCTGCCTCGCGGGCGGTGGCGACGGCCAGCCCGAGCAGGTCCTGCGTGCCGGCCCTCACCCGCTCAGTCCTGTCCGCACAGCGCCGGCTTCGGTCCGCGGGGGTTCGGGCAGCAGCCGGCCGGGCAGACGTCCCAGACGGCGTCGGTGCCCGCCGCAGCCCGCGTCGGCGCCTCACCGCGCTCCGCAGCGGCCCGCTCGAGCAGGAGGTCGCGGACCATCGCGACGAACCGGGGGTCGAGCCCTGCCGTCGCCGCCCGGACGAAGGGCAGCCCGATCTCAGCGGCGGTGTCCTTGGCCTCGGTGTCGAGGTCGTAGATGACCTCCATGTGGTCGGAGACGAAGCCGATCGGCACGACGACGACACCGGGCACGTTGCGCTCGCGCAGTGCCCGCAGGTGGTCGTTCACGTCGGGTTCCAGCCACGGGACCGTGGGCGGGCCGGAACGGGAGCAGAAGACCAGCTCGGAGGCGTAGCGGTGCCCGGTCTCCTCACGCACCCGCTCGATGATCTCGGACGCCACGACCCGGTGCTGAGCGACGTAGGCGTTGCCGCGAGGACCGCTCGAGTCGTTCATGGCTTCGGGGATCGAGTGGGTCACGAACGCGATGTGTCCACCGCGCCGGGCGTCCTCGGGCAGGTCCGCGAGCGCCGCCAGCGTGGCGTCGACCATGGACTCGATGAACCCCGGGTGGTTGAAGTAGTGCCGCAGCCGGTCGATGCGCGGGGCGCCCGGCACCTGTGCGACCGCGGCGGCGAGGTCCTCGCGGTACTGCCGGCAGCCGCTGTAGGAGGAGTAGGCGCTGGTCACGATGGCGGCTGCACGGGTGATCCCGTCGGCCTTCATCTGCTCGAGCGCCTCGCGCAGGAACGGGTCCCAGTTGCGGTTCCCCCAGTAGACCGGCAGGGCCACCCCGTTGGCGTCCAGGTCTGCCTCGATCGCGTCGATCAGCCCTCGGTTCTGGTCGTTGATCGGGCTGCGCCCGCCGAAGTGGAAGTAGTGCTCACCGACCTGCTCGAGCCGAGCGTCGGGGATGTCCTTGCCGGCCGTCACGTTGCGCAGGAACGGCAGGACGTCGTCGGGCTTCTCCGGTCCGCCGAAGGAGACCAGCAGGAGCGCGTCGTAGGGCCGGGGGTCTGGCATGGCTCCAGAGTAGGAGAAGCCCACACATGCTCAGGTGCTGCGTCCCGGTCTCCTATCGTTGGCCAGTGCTCTCCTCCTACCGCCGGGTCTTCGCCCACCCCGGCGCCGCCGCCTTCTCGTTGACCGGTCTGGTGGCACGCCTGCCGATCTCGATGATGACGCTGGGGATCGTGCTGCTGGTCAGCAGCCAGACAGGCTCCTACGCGCTCGCAGGTGGGGTGGCTGCGGCGTACGTCGTGGGCAACGCGGTCTTCGCGATCCCCCACGGCCGGCTCGCCGACCGGTTCGGCCAGGGCCGGGTGCTGTACGTCGACTCGGTGGCGTTCGCCCTGACGGCCGGGCTGATGATCGTCTCGATCACCGAGGGCTGGTCGTTGCCGCTGCCGCACCTGCTCGCGCTGCTCAACGGGGCCGCGATGCCCCAGATCGGCACGATGGTCCGTGGACGTTGGGCACACCTGGTCAGCCTGGAGCGCGACCGGCACACGGCCTTCGCCGTCGAGGGCATCGTCGACGAGGCCGTGTTCGTCACAGGCCCGGCCCTGGTCACGTTCCTCTCCACGCTCCACGCCCCCGCGACCGGGCTGGTGGTCGCGGCCGGGCTGGGCGCCGGCGGTGCGATCACCCTGGCCCTGCAGCGGCGCACGGAGCCGCCGGCCCACCCGACCACCTCGACCACGGCACGTGCGCCGATGCCGTGGGCCATGCTGGTCCCGCTGACCCTCGTCGGCGTCGCCCTGGGCAGCCTCTTCGGTGCGCTGGAGGTCGCGACCGTCGCGCTCGCCGACGAGGCCGGCCGCAAGTCGCTCGCGGGACTGATGCTCGGTGTCTTCGCCCTGGGCAGCCTGATCTCGGCGGTGATCTCAGGGGCTCGAACATCGGCGCGCCCACCCCTGCAGCGCGCGAGGGCCGGCATGACCCTGCTGGCCGTGGGAGCACTGGCCCTGCCGCTGTTGCCGGGACTGGCGCTGGTGACGCTCGGGCTCTTCCTCGCCGGGCTGGCCGTGGCGCCCACGCTGATCGCGCTGTTCTCGATCATCGAGGCGACCTCGCCGCGCTCGCGGCTCAACGAGGCGATGGGCTTCGTGCAGACCGGGGTGGCCGCGGGCCTGGCTCCGGGCGCCTGGCTGACGGGTGTCGCCGCGGACAGGTTCGACGGATCCTCGGCGTTCTGGGTGGGCGGCATCTCCGCGGTGCTGGCGGCCCTGGCCGGGCTCGCGGTCAGGTCGCCGGGGTCCGGCGCGGCCGCAGGGCCAGCACGGATCCGGCCGCGCCGAGCAGAGCGAGGATGACCATCACCACCAGGGTCCAGGCGCGGACCGGGTCGATGGAGAACTCGCCGATGGAGGGCCGGAAACGGATCGCCACCTCCACCAGGACCGCCACCGGGACGACCAGGCGCGCCAGCGTCCCCAGCCCGTCGCCGCGGCGAGCCAGGTGCCCTGCCAGACCAAGCAGCGAACCCACGAGGACGGCGACGACCAGCCAGAGCCGCACCACCCCCGAGAGCCCGGAAAGACCGACGTCGGCACGGTCTCCGACAGTGAGCCCGGCGAGGTAGTAGCCACCCACCGCCGCGACCAACGCGACCGGTCCCACCAGCAGGGCGGTGAGGCGACGTCCGACGAGCAAGCCTGCCAACACCGCCACGGCGGCCCAGACCGCACCCGCGTTCGCGATGAGCCCGACCGCTCGCCAGGCCTGCTGTGGTGGGTACCCGCTGCCCCAGCGGTCCGAGAGCGCGGCGATCACTCCCACGAGGAGCGCAACACCCAGTGCCAGGACAGCTGGCCAGGAGACTCGCACGGCCCGAGGCTAGCGGTCCCAGGCGGCCGGCCCCGATCTCCCGGCGTGTCCGGCTACTGTGCGCTCATGCCCGACTTGCCCTCGTGGTCCAACTGGGCCGGATCGGTCACCGCGCACCCGACCCAGGAGTCGAGCCCGCACGGCGTCGACGAGGTCGTCGAGGCCGTGCGGTCCGCCCGCGACCGTGACCTGACCGTGAAGATGCCCGGCTCGGGGCACTCGTTCACCGGGATCGCTCTGACCGACGGCCTGCTGCTGCGGCCGGGTGCGATGCGCGGGATCGTCGGCGTCGACCGCGACGCCATGACCGTGACTGCCCTGGCCGGCACCCCGCTGCACGAGCTGAACGCCGCCCTCGACCGGCTCGACCTCTCCCTGCACAACATGGGCGACGTCGACGAGCAGACGGTCGCGGGTGCCATCTCGACCGCGACCCACGGCACCGGCGGTCACGTGGCCTCGCTCAGCGCCCAGGTCGCGGGCCTGGAGATGGTGGTCGGCGACGGCAGCGTCGTCCACGCCGACGCCGAGCAGAACGCAGACGTCCTGGACCTCGCCCGAGCCGGACTGGGAGCGCTGGGCATCCTCACCACGGTCACGCTGCGCGTGGAGCCGATGTTCGTGCTCGAGGCCCACGAGGTGCCCATGCGGTGGGACCGGGCGATGGCCGAGTTCGACGCGATGGCCGACGAGAACCACCACTTCGAGATGTACTGGTTCCCCCACACCGACCGGCTGCTCACCAAGCGCAACAACCGGACCGTCGACGAGGCTGAGCCGCTCTCCCGGTTCGCCGGCTGGCTCGACGACGAGTTCCTGGCCAACCGTGTCTTCGGCTGGGCGAACCGGGTCGGCAACGCCCGACCGGCCCTGGTCCCCCGGATCAACGCCCTGGCCGGCCGGGCCATCGGCGAGCGCCGGTTCAGCGGCGTACCGCACACGGTGTTCACCTCGCGCCGCGGTGTCCGTTTCCACGAGATGGAGTACGCCCTGCCTCGCGCCGTGGCGCTCGAGGCCCTGGCCGAGGTGCGCACTCTGATCGACCACCGGGACTGGCGCATCGGCTTCCCGGTCGAGATCCGGGTGTGCCCCGCCGACGACGTACCCCTCTCCCCCGCCTACCGACGCGAGACGGTCTACCTGGCCTTCCACACCAACACCCGCGCCGACCACCGCGACTACTTCGGCCAGGTCGAGGGCGTCATGCGCCGGTACGGCGGCCGACCCCACTGGGGCAAGCTGCACACCTGCACTGCTCAGGAGCTGGCTGCGGACTATCCCCGCTGGGAGGAATTCCTGGCCATGCGCGAACGGCTCGACCCCGAGCGGCTGTTCACGAACGCCTACCTCGACGGGGTGCTCGGGCGCTGAGGTGGAGTGGAGCTCTCCGAACATGCGAATGTCACGCCTGGGACAGGAGACCACCCCTCCCGCCACACCAGCCACATTCGCATGCCCCACCAGCACCCGGCACCCCGCCGAACATGCGAATGTCACGCCTGAGACAGAAGACCACCCCTCCCGCCACACCAGCCACATTCGCATGCCCCACCAGCACCCGGCACCCCGCCGAACATGCGAATGTCACGCCTGAGACAGGAGACCACCCCTCCCGCCACACCAGCCACATTCGCATGCCCCACCAGCCCCAGCCTCCCGAACAGGCCGAGCCTCCCAGCGCCGAGCCTCAGACGCTGGCCGGTCCGCTGGGCAGCGGAGCCCTCCACCCCCGCCACAGGGCGAGGATCCGCAGGCCGAAGCAGAGCACCACGCCGGGGATCGCCACCACCGCGACGGGCTGGTCCGCGCCCGCCGCCAGCACGGCCCAGGCCGCCCCGGCCAGGGCCGGGGTCGCGTACAGCTCGCTGGAGAAGATCACCGGCACCCGGCCGGCCAGCAGGTCGCGCGCCATGCCGCCCCCGATGCCGGTGACCATCCCCATCAGCGCCGCCGGCACCGGTCCGAGACCGTGGTCGAGCGCCTTGAGCGCCCCGGTGACGCAGAACAGCCCGAGGCCGGCCGCGTCGAAGACGACGAAGACGCGCTCGAGCCGGCCGAGTGCCGGGTGGAACACGAAGGTGACCAGGCCGGCGACGACCGGCACGAGCAGGTAGCGCCAGTCGGCCAGCGCCGCGGGCGGCGTGGCGTCGATCAGTACGTCGCGGAGGAACCCGCCACCGAGCCCTGTCGTGCCCGCCAGCACCAGCACGCCGAAGACGTCGAGCTGCTTGCGCACGCCGACCAGGGCCCCCGAGATCGCGAACACGAAGATGCCGCTGAGGTCGAGCACCAGCAGCAGCACGCTCGAGCTGTGTTCGACCATGGCCGAAGCGTAGGGCCCGCGGCGCGTCGCCCTGCTCAGGCGCAGGTGAGGCTGAAGTAGGCTCGTGCCGCAGGTGCGACGCGAAGGAGCAGCAACGGATGCAGGACCTCACCCCGGTGGGTCTGAGCAGGGACGGCACACGGCTGGTCCTGGTCAGCTCGACGGGCGAGGAATTCTCTGTTGTGGTCGACACCCGGCTGCGCGCCGCACTGCGTGGCGACAGCTCACGACTCGGCCAGTTGGAGATGAAGATGGAAAGCGCACTGCGGCCTCGAGACATCCAATCGCGCATCCGCGCGGGCGAGTCCCCCGAAGAGGTCGCCACGGCCGCGCAGACCACGGTCGACGCGATCATGGGCTTCGCGACGCCGGTGCTGGCCGAGCGCGCCCACGTCGCCCAGACCGCCCAGCGCGCCTCCGTCCGCCGACGCTCGGGCGAGTCCTCCTCGGCCGGCCGCACCCTCGGCGAGGCGGCGGAGCTCTTCTTCGGCGACCACTCGCTGCACGACGAGGACGTCGAGTGGGACGCCTGGCGTCAGGCCGACGGACGCTGGGCCCTGGTCGCGGCCTACGCCGTCGGCGGCACCCCCCGCCGCGCGGAGTTCACCCACGACCTGCCCGGGCGCTACGTGGTCGCCGAGAACGACGAGGCCCGGATCCTGACCGGGGAGATCCGCGAGCCCGAGTCACGTCAGCCTGCGGGAGGTCGTACGCCGCCGTCGCGCCGGTTGAGCTCGGTCCCCTCCCAGGACGAGCTCCCGCTGGGTGACGACGCGATCGAGCTGGTCCGCGAGCCCGCCGCGGACGAGCCGGTGGATCTCACCGACGTGCCGGAGCCGACGCCGATCACCGCCGACGACACCGCCGAGGCACCCGAGCCGGCCGAGGTCGGGCAGACGCCTCTCCTCCCGGATCCCGGCGACGTGACGGCCGACGCCGACTGGATCGCCGAGAGCGACGCTGCGACCGGTCCCGAGGACGGTCCGGCCACCCCCGACGAGGTCGACGCCGGCCCCGGGACCGAGGTAGGTGGCACCGCTGACGCCGAGCCTGACGTCGAGCCCGACGCCGGGTCCGACGCCGGGTCCGATTCCCGGCCCGTCGCCGAGCCACCGGGTCC
This sequence comes from uncultured Actinomycetota bacterium, assembly GCA_963815825.1. Lineage (GTDB taxonomy): Bacteria > Actinomycetota > Actinomycetes > Propionibacteriales > Nocardioidaceae > Marmoricola. The sequence goes on from CAWFII010000007.1 coordinate 7,088, forward strand.
CAAGAAGAAGAGTCGATCCTCGGTGCCCTCCTGGGACGAGATCATGTTCGGCGGCAAGAGCGAGTGACCCGACCCACGTCGTCACAGGGATGACAGGCTGGTTACCAGCCAGTAATATCGGGTCCCTCGCGTGACCCGGGCTCTCGCAGCGAGTTGAATGCACGTCATCACCCACCATCTGCGAGAGCGGTGCAGCACACCATGGCCTACTTCGTCACCGGCGCCACCGGCTTCATCGGTCGTCACCTCGTGCAGGAGCTCGTGGACAACCGTGACGGCGAGATCTTCGCGCTCTGCCGCGAGGGTTCGCGCCACCGGCTCGAAGCCCTGATCGAGGAGTGGGACACCGACCGGGTGACCCCGGTCGTCGGTGACCTGGGCGCAGCCGACCTCGGGCTGAGCCACCAGTGGATCACCGCGCACTCGGGCGAGGTCGAGCACTTCTTCCACCTCGCCGCCATCTACGACATGACCGCCTCGGACGAGATGAACGAGTCCATGAACGTCGGGGGCACCCGCAACGCGCTCGGCCTGGCCGACCGGCTCGACGTGGGCCACTTCCACCAGGTCTCGTCGGTGGCGGCCTCGGGTGACTTCCGCGGCGTCTTCGACGAGTCCATGTTCGACGAGGGGCAGCGGCTGCCCTCGGCGTACCACCGCACGAAGTTCGAGTCCGAGAAGATCGTCCGCGAGGAAGCCACCGTGCCGTGGCGCGTCTACCGGCCCGCCGTGGTCGTCGGTCACTCGGAGACGGGGGCGATGGACAAGATCGACGGCCCCTACTACTTCTTCCCGCTCTTCAAGAAGCTGCGCGACACCCTGCCCGGCTGGATGCCGCTGGTCGGGGTGGACCTCGGGGACACCAACGTGGTCCCGGTCGACTACGTCGCCAAGGCGATGGACCACATCGCGCACAAGGCCGGCCTCGACGGCCAGGCGTTCCACCTCGTCAACCCGGAGCCGATCAACACCGTCGACCTGATCAACACCTTCGCCGCCGCCGCGAAGGCCCCCCAGTTCGCCGTCCCCGTGGACCGCAGCATCACGGCGATGCTCCCCACCACCCTGCTCCCGCGGGCCCTGCGGCCCGCGAACATCCTGGGCGCCGCGCTGCGCACGGCGCCGGTCCACCTGGCGCTGAGCCAGACGATCGGTCGTCTCGGCATCCCGCCGGAGGTCCTCGAGCACGTGTCGTTCCCCTCGGTCTACGCCTCCCGGGCCACCGAGAAGGCACTCGCCGGCTCCGGCATCTCGGTGCCTGACCTGGAGTCCTACGCCTCGGTCCTGTGGTCCTACTGGGAAGAGATGCTGGACGACTCGATCAAGAACGACTCCGCAGCCGTCGCCGCGCTCTCCGGCAAGACCGTGGTCATCACCGGCGCCTCCTCTGGCATCGGCCTGGTCACGGCCGTGCAGATCGCCAAGGCGGGCGGCGTCCCGCTACTGATCGCCCGCGGGCTCGAGAAGCTCGAGTCGACGCGACGCCTGATCGAGAGCCAGGGCGGGACGGCGTTCGCCTACCAGTGCGACCTCTCCGACCTGCACGCCATCGACGCCCTGACCAAGCAGCTCTCCGAGGACTTCGAGCGCATCGACTTCGTGGTCAACAACGCAGGCCGGTCGATCCGCCGCTCGCTCAAGCTCAGCGAGGACCGCTTCCACGACTTCGAGCGCACGATGCAGCTGAACTACTTCGGCGCCATCCGGCTGATCATGGGCATCATGCCGAAGATGCGCGAGCAGAAGTCCGGCCACATCGTGAACATCTCCTCGATCGGTGTGCTCACCAGCCCACCGCGGTTCTCTGCGTACGTCGCGTCCAAGGCCGCGCTGGACGCCTGGAGCAACGTGGTCTCCAGCGAGCTGATCGGTGACGGCGTCTCCTTCACCAGCATCCACATGCCGCTGGTGCGCACCCCGATGATCGCGCCCACGAAGATGTACGACCGGTTCCCGACGATCAGCCCCGGGCAGGCCGCGAGCAAGGTGATCACCGCCCTCGTCGAGCGACCGCACGAGATCAACACCAAGACGGGCAACCTCGGTGCGCTCGCGCACACGCTCGCGCCCAAGACCGCGTTCCGGATCCTGCACATGGCCTACCAGGTGTTCCCGGACTCCTCGGCGGCACGCGGTGACAGCAGCGGGACCACGTCCGAGAGCGTCAGCGCCCAGATGGTGCTCTCGCGCCTGCTCAAGGGCATCCACTGGTGAGCTCGCTGCCGGCCTGATGCGGATCTTCCACATCGCCACCGCAGCGGACTGGGAGCGGGCCCTCACGCGCGGCGCCTACTCCACCTCCACGCTCGGGCGCACCCTCGAGGACGAGGGCTTCCTGCACGCGGCGCACGAGGACCAGGTGGCCGGCGTCCTCGAGCGCTACTACGGCGACGTGCGGCAGCCGTTGGTGCTGCTCACCATCGAGACCGACCTCCTGCAGGTGCCGTGGCGCGAGGACGACGTCGGCACGGAGAGGTTCCCGCACATCTACGGCCCGCTCGCGCCCAGCGCCGTGCTCGCGGTGGAGCCGGTGGAGGTGGCTCAGTCGCCGGTGGCGACCGGCCGGGACGGGTCCCCCACCCACTCGCTCCACGAACCCGGGTAGAGCGCCGCGTCGATGCCGGCCACCGCCATCGCCAGGATGTCGTGCGTGGCGGTCACCCCGGACCCGCAGTAGGCCGCGACCGCTGCTCCACGGGCCGCCTCCTCCCCCACGTTCGCGTAGACCTCGCGCAGCTCCTCCACGGGACGAAACCGGCCGTCCTCGCCCAGGTTGGCGCTGGTCGGGACGTTCACGGCACCGGGGATGTGACCCGCCACCGGGTCGACCGGCTCGACGTCGCCACGGAAGCGCTGCGGCTCCCGGGCATCGACCAGCACTCCCTGCTCGGCCAGGTCGAGCACCTCGTCGGCGCGGACCAACGCCAACTGGCCCGGGCGGACGGTGAAGTCGCCGCGCACGGCAGTGACCGGTGTCTGGCTCTGGCTGCCCCCGGCGGCGAGCCAGGCCCGCCAGCCGCCGTCGAGCACCCGCACGTCCCGGTGACCGGCCCAGCGCAGCAGCCACCAGCACCGCGCGGCGGCGCGACCGGCCCAGTCGTCGTACACGACCACGGGAAGGTCGTCGCTGACGCCGGCAGCGCGCAGGGCGCTCTCCAGGACCTCCGGTTCCGGCAGTGGGTGACGACCACCCTGTCCGGGCGGCGAGGCCAGAGCCGTGTCCAGGTCGACGTACGCCGCACCGGGGATGTGCCCGCGAAGGTACTCCTCGGGACCCGGCGGTCCGCCCATCGCGTACCGCACGTCGAGCACCGTGGCGCCACCCGCGGCCAGCAGGTCGATCAGGTGGGCGGCGTCGATCAGGGGTGAGGGGCCGGAGGTCTGCATGGCATGATCCTCCCCGATGCCTGAACTCCAATTCTTCACCGGCACGATGGATTCCGGGAAGAGCACGCTCGCGCTGCAGACCAACCACAACCACGCCGCGCGCGGTCGGGTCGGGCGGATCTTCACCACCCACGACCGCGCCGGCGAGGCGCGCATCTCCTCGCGCCTCGGTCTGACCCACGACGCGATCGAGGTGGACGAGGAATTCGACTTCTGGCGCTACGTCGTGGACCAGCTGACCCACGGCTCCCGGATCGACTACCTGATCTGTGACGAGGCGCAGTTCTACACCGGCACCCAGGTCGAGCAGCTGGCCAAGATCGTCGACGAGCTCCAGATCGACGTGTTCGCCTTCGGGATCCTCTCGGACTTCCGGACCGAGCTCTTCGAGGGTTCGCGACGGCTGGTCGAGCTCGCCGACCGGATGAACGTGCTCCAGGTCGAGGCCCTGTGCTGGTGCGGCAAGCGAGCCACCCACAACGCCCGCACCCTGAACGGCGAGATGGTCACCGAGGGCGAGGTGATCGTGGTCGGCGACGTGGACAGCCACGAGCCTGCCGAGGTCGGGTACGAGGTCCTCTGCCGCGCCCACCACCGGCGCAGGATGACGGCCGGTCGGGCGCAGGCGATCTCGATGGTCGCCGAGCCGTTGCCGTTCGCCTGAGGCGTCAGCCCACCAGGATCGGGATGTGCATCTCGCGGGGCGTGAGTGAGCCGTGCAGGCCGATCAGCGTCATCTCGTAGGCGAAGTCCCGGGAGCTCATCAGCGCCCAGCTCTCGTGGGCCGCGACGACCACGTCGCCGAGCCGGAGGCGCACTCGCGGGTCGACCTCGCCGAACCAGCCTCGCTCGATGGCCTCGTCACGGGTGAGCACGGTCGCTCGCGCACCCAGCGTCTCGCGCCAGCTGGCCACCACCTGGTCCACGGCACCGCCACGGCAGTAGACGTGCCGGAACCGCGCCTCACCCCCCAGCAGGGAGACGCCGTCGCGCAGCTGGGGGAAGTCGTCGATGTCGATGCGGCTGGCGTCGGTGGAGTCGACCATCCCGTGGTCGGCCACGACCAGCAGCCGCACCGCGTCGGGCAACGTCTCCCTGAGCTCCTGGACGTCCTCGTCGATGTCGCGCAGCTGGCCCCGCCAACGCTGGGAGTCGACTCCAGCGCGGTGGCCGTGCCAGTCGAGGTCGCCGTCGTAGACGTAGGTCACCGACGGACGGCGCGCGGACCCGGCGAGGGCCCCGTCGATGCGCTCGGCGATGCCGTCCGCCCCGATGTACGACGCCCCCCGCTGGCCGCACCGGGTCAGCCCCGAGCCGGCGAACTCACGCTTGCTCACCACACTGGTGTGCACCCCCGCAGCCTCGAGCCGGCTGAACGCGGTGGCGTTGGGCTGCCACTGCAACGGGTCGACCGGTTGGTCCCAGAACAGCGAGTTCAGCAGGGCCCCGCTCTCCGGGACCCGCGAGGTGAACCCGACCAGGCCGTGCTGGCCAGGAGTCAGAGCGGTGCCGAGCGAGGTCAGGGAGGTGGCGGTCGTCGACGGGACCCCGCAGGTCGCGGGTTCCTCGCCCAGCAAGGAGTGCAGGTACGGCGCCTGCACCCGGTGCTCGGCCAGCAGCTCGTGCCCGAGGCCGTCGATCAGCATCACGACGTACGCCGGAGCCTCGGGGAGCGTCAGGGTGGTCTCGTGGAACCCCACCGAGACACCGAGGGCGCTCGCGACCGCTGGCAGGACGTCCCCCAGGGACCGTCCCGGCGCCGTGCCCGAGTACGCAGGCTCGACGAACCCGGGCACCGGACTGGTCGTCAACGCACGTCAGCTCTGCTGGCGGGCCGAGAGGCTCTCGGCGAAGACCAGGAGGTCGTCCACGGCGCCCTGCCCGTCGGCGGCCGAGCTGACCCGGAGGGAGAAGTCGTCGGAGACCACCATGCCCGTGTAGCCGTGGTCGGCGTCGCACTCGGGGTCGGAGCAGGCGGCCGGCTCGAGGTCGATGCGGTTGATGCCACCCCAGCCCACGGTGAGCACCGCTTCACTGGGTGTGGGCTCGCCACCGCCCTCGAACGTCGCCGGGTTGGCGATCATCCGGTTGACCACGATCGAGCGCACCGAGGAGAGCATGATCGCCTCGGTCGAGGTCGAGGTGTAGGGCTCGGGCAGCAGGTCGTCGGGCGCGTGCTCGTCGGTGTGGCAGAGGATCAGCCGGGTGCTGGTAAGCACCACGACGGTGATGTGTCGACGGACCTCGTCGCGGTCGATGGTCGGCTCGTGGTGCACCAGGAACGACGAGACGTTCTCCCCCGCGACCGCCGACCTGACACCGGCGGACACCACCTGCGGGTAGTAGCCGGTCTTCTCGATGGCGACGACGAGATCGCCGAAGCGGTCGCTGGTAGCAACATGGGCCATGGCGCCAGTCTGTCACGCATCGGCGCAGGTCGAGGCCTCGCTGGGACCCCCGGGGCGGGAGGGGGCCGTGCGCCGTGGAGTCAGGCGCCGAGGGTGTCGTCGAGCGGGTCGGTCAGGCGGCGTACGAACAGGTCCGACCTGGGCTCGCTCATCGCATCGATCCGACCTGCGGCGTGCAGCACCGCCACGCCCTCGGCCGCAGCGTGCACGAGCACCAGGTCGATACGGCTCACCTGCGGCAGGTCGATCTTGAGCTGCGCCACCCGGCGCACGAGATCCTCCACGGCCTGCACGTCGACCTGCTCGCTGCCCCGGTAGCCGAAGAGCAGCGGCGCGGCCTTGATGGCGCGCACCATCTCCGCGGCATCCAGGGCGCTGATCGGCGGGATCCGGAAGACCCGGTCGCCGACGAGCTCGGTCAGGGCTCCGGAGATCCCGAAGGACACCGCCGGGCCGAACAGCGGGTCCTCCAACCCGCGCACCGCGACGGGGACTCCGGGCGGGGCCATGCGCTGGACGACGAACTCCGCGTCGGTGGCCTCGGGAACGCTCTCGCTCAACGAAGCCCAGGCGGCCCGCATCTCCTCCTCGTCGTCGATGTTGCGCCACACGTGCGACTGGTCGGGACGCTGGCGCAGCCGCTCCGCGGTGCCCTTGAGCACGACGTCCCAGCCGAGCCGCTCGCCGGCCGAGACCGCCTCCTCCACCGTGGAGACGCGGTGGCGATCCCAGAGTGCGACGCCATAGCTGGCCAGCAGCGTCGTCAGCTCCGAGCTCGTCAGGTCGTGGCCGTCCGGGTGCTCCATCAGCAGCTCGTTGACCTGGCGCTTGGCCGCGTCGAGGTCGATCTCGGTCAGCGCCTCGCCCGAGTCGTCGTGGCGCTGCAGCCAGGCGGCGTAGTCGACGACGCAGGAGAGCGCACGCACGGCGGACTCGACGGCGGGGTACGACGGCACCGAGCCGCGACCGGCGGTGTGCCCCGAGACGTCGGGGACCCGGAGGAGCTCGGGCACGCCCTCGCGGCCGAGGAACGAGGAGACCAGCGGCTTGTCGGACTGCTCGCCCACCGCGGCGAGCACGTTGGCGACCTCCTCGCCGCCCGCGTCCAGGGGCGGGATGTAGACCGCCACCACGGCGTCGACGTGCTTGTCGTCGATGGCGGCGTCGAGCGCGTCCTCGAAGTCGTCGGCGGTCGCGTCGGCACCGAGCGCGGTGGCGCTGGTCACCGTCAAACCGCTCGCGGCGGCGGCATCGACGGCGAGCAGGCCCAGGGCGTCGGAGTTGCCGACGATCGCCACCCGCGGACCGGCCGGGAGCGGTTGGTGGGCGAGCAGCTGGGCGACGTCGAACATCTCGTCGAGGGTGTCGACCTGAATGATCCCGGCCTGCCGGAACATCGCGTCCACAGCCTCCTGCGGAGCCGCGATCTGACGCACTGCGTGGCCCATCGGAACACCCTGCGTCGACCGTCCCGACCGCACGGCGATGATCGGCTTGGCCCTGGAGACGCGACGTGCGATCCGAGAGAACTTGCGCGGGTTACCGATCGACTCGAGGTAGAGCAGGATCACCTCGGTGGCGTCGTCCTCCTCCCAGTACTGCAGCAGGTCGTTTCCCGAGACGTCGGCGCGGTTCCCGGCGCTGACGAAGGTGGACAGCCCCAGACCGCGACCACGGACCTTCTCCAGGATCGCCGAGCCGAGTGCACCTGACTGGCAGAAGAAGCCGGCCCGCCCACGCGGCGGCATGAGCGGGGCGAGCGAGGCGTTCAGGGACACCTCCGAGGCCGTGTTGATCACCCCGAGGCAGTTCGGTCCGATCAGTCGCAGGCCGTAGGAGCGGGCCAGCCCGACCAGCTTGCGCTGACGCTTGCGGCCCTCCTCCCCGGTCTCGGCGAAGCCGCTGGAGATCACGATCAGGCCGTGGACGCCCTTGGCGGCGCAGTCGAGCACGACGTCCTGCACAGCCTCCGCCGGCACGGCGACGATGGCGACGTCGACGTCTCCCGGGATGTCCCCCACGCTGGGGTACGCCGGCATCCCGGCCACCGCGTCGGCAGCGGGGTTCACGACGTAGACCCGGCCCGCGTAGTCGCCCAGCACGAGGTTGCGCACCAGGAGGGCGCCGATCGTGTCGCTGCGGCGGGACGCCCCGATCACGGCGACGCTGCGCGCGTTCACGAAGGCGGCGATGGAGGCCGCTTCCGAACGGTGCTCCCGAGCGGCGAGAACGCCGATGGAGGTGTCGGTCGGGTCGATGTCGAACTCGAGGTGCATCACGCCCTCGTCCCAGCCACCGGCGACCTGGTAGCCCTGCTCGCGGAAGACCTGGATCATGCGGCGGTTCTCGGGAAGCACCTCGGCCATGAACCGGTCGACGCCGCGCTCGCGACCTGCCTGAGCCAGGTGCTCGAGGAGGAGCTGGGCGATGCCGCGGCCCTGGTGCTCGTCCTGGACGAGGAAGGCGACCTCGGCCCGCGAGCCGTCCGGGGAGTTCTCGACGACGTCGTAGCGCCCCACCCCGATGATCCTCTGGGCGACGGTCATGACGAACGCGACCCGGTCCTGGTAGTCGACGTTGGTGAAGCGCTCCACGTCGCGCTCGGACAGGTTCGGCATCGGCGCGAAGAACCGGAAGTACTTGGACTCCTTGGAGACGTTCGCGTAGAAGTCGACGAGTCCCTCGGCGTCCTCGGGCACGATCGGACGCAGGTGTGCTGTTCGCCCGTCGCGCAGCAGGACGTCCGCTTCCCAGTGCTCCGGGTAGTTCCGGGGCGGGAGGTCCTCGATGCCCTGAGCTGTCACGACTGAAATGTACCTTCCACCGGGACCTACGGGTGTCGTGAACCGTTCGGGGGGCTCGCGCGATGTAGGGGTATGACGACTACCCGTGCGCATCCCCCACCCCTCTCGGGAGAACTCGTGCCACCCGTTCCTGACCGCGACGTGGTGGCGGAGTCCCTCACCCGCCCCGAGGCGTTCGCCGAGCTGTTCGAGCGCCACTCGCGGGTGGTGCACGCCTATCTCAGCCGACGCGTCGGCAACCTGGCCGAGGACCTTCTCAGCGAGGTGTTCCTGACGGCGTTCGCGAAGCGGGCGTCGTACCGCCCCGAGACGCCCGACGTCCGCCCGTGGCTGTTCGGCATCGCGGCCAACCTGGTCCGCCGGCAGTCCCGTGCCGAGGTGACCCGCTACCGGGCCCTCGCCCGCGCAGGGTCACCCCCGGAGCCGGACACCGACTGGGACGGGGTGCACGAGCGCCTCGACGCCACCGAGCTGCGTCCCCTCCTGGCGGCCACCCTGGCAACCCTCGAGGCCCGGGACCGGGAGGTCCTGCTCCTCGTCGCCTGGGGGGACCTGACCTACAGCGAGGTCGCGGTGGCGCTCGGCATTCCGCTCGGCACCGTGCGGTCGCGGCTGCACCGGGCGCGACGACGGCTCAGAGCGGATCTCGACCACCTCTCCCCCCACCTCGACCACCTCTCTGGAGACCTGCGATGAGCCACACCGACGAGATCGACCTGCTCCGCTCGCTGGGGCCCGCCCCTGCTCGGTTGGAGGACGCCACGCTGGCTCGGGCCCGGACCGCGCTGCTGGCGGGGATCGACCGCGAGCAGGAGCCCGCCGGGCCGTGCGTCGTCAGGCACGGGCTGCGCCGTCGGGTGCTGGCCGGTGGGCTGGTGGCCGCCGCCGTCGCTGCGTTCGGCCTCCTTGCGCCGAGCCTGCTGGGTCGGGGTGAGGTCGCGCTGGCTCGCACGGACCCGCTCACGTTCCCGGTCACGCCGACCTCGCTGCCGTCCGGGATCGGCGACCCGGTCTTCGAGGTCGATCCCGGGTTCTCGCTGGCCCGGTACGGGACCGGCGAGTCGACGCTGACCGTGATCGCACCCGACTCGTTGGCCCACTGGACGATGCCGACCGACGCCCAGCACGTGCTCCTCGACGATCACGACGCCCTGGCCTTTCGTGCTGAGCCGAACGCGTTCACCGTGGCCTGGGAGGAGGACGACGGGCAGGTCCTCGGCGTGACCGGACGCGGGAGGTACGCCGCCCCGGACGAGGTCGAGGCGGTAGCGCGGTCGTTGGTCGAGCGTCCGCAGCGTGTCCCGCTGGAGCTCACGCTGGCTCCTCGCGGGTGGGAGGTCTCGTCGTACCGCTCCGACCGCGGTGCGGAGCTCAGCGGCGACGGCGAGCATCTGAGCGTCTCGCTGCTCACGCGGCTCTCGCCCGGGCTCGAGGCGTACGCCGCCACCGACGTCAGCACCGTCGACGTGTCCGGCCACCCCGGCCTGGTCGGACGTCAGGGCTCCGGGGACGGCTGGGTGCTGGAGGGGCGGACCACCGACGGACAGGCGTTCTCGGTGCTGGCTCCTGCGAGCCTCACCCGGGACGAGGTCGTCGACCTCGCTCGCGGGATCCGCCACCGCGGATGAGACCGGTCGGGGGCGCGTCGACGGCGTGCCCCCGACGCGTTCGGATTCGGCTGTTGGGACAATCACGGCATGGCCCGTCGTACCGCACCCCCGCCCCCTGAGGAGTTCGAGGAGCACATCGTCGACATCGACGTCGGCGACGAGATGCGGGCCAGCTTCCTGGAGTACGCCTACTCGGTCATCTACTCCCGAGCGCTGCCCGACGCGCGCGACGGGCTCAAGCCGGTGCAGCGACGGATCCTCTACGCCATGCACGACATGGGCCTCCGGCCGGAGCGGGGCCACGTGAAGTCCTCCCGGGTGGTCGGTGAGGTCATGGGCCGGTTCCACCCCCACGGTGACGGCGCCATCTACGACGCCCTGGTCCGGATGGCCCAGCCGTGGTCGATGCGGCTGCCGACCGTCGACGGGCACGGCAACTTCGGCTCACCTGACGACCCACCTGCCGCGATGCGCTACACCGAGGCCCGGATGGCGCCCGGCGCAGTGGCCATGACCGCGACGATCGACGAGGAGACGGTGGACTTCAGGGCCAACTACGACGGGCGCGAGATCGAGCCGTCGGTGCTCCCGTCGGCCATCCCACATCTCGTGGTCAACGGGGCGACCGGCATCGCGGTCGGCATGGCCACCAACATCGCGCCACACAACCTCATCGAGGTCGTCCAGGCGCTGCGCCACCTCGTCAAGCGTCCCGACGCGGACCTCGACGCGCTGATGCGCTTCATCCCGGGCCCGGACCTGCCGACCGGCGGCAAGATCATCGGCCTCGACGGCATCAGGGACGCCTACGAGACAGGCCGCGGCAGCTTCCGGATGCGAGCCACCACCCGGATCGAGTCCGTCACCGCACGCCGCAAGGGCATTGTCGTCACCGAGCTCCCCTACGGCGTGGGCACCGAGCGGGTGATCGCTGCGATCAAGAAGCTGGTGCAGACCAAGAAGCTCCAGGGCATCTCCGACGTCAAGGACCTCACCGACCGCGCCAAGGGCCTGCGGCTGGTGATCGAGGTGAAGAACGGGTTCCACCCCGAGGCGTTGCTCGAGCAGCTGTTCAAGAGCACGCCGATGGAGGAGTCGTTCGGCATCAACGCGGTCGCCCTGGTCGACGGCCAGCCGCGCACGCTCGGGCTCAAGGAGATGCTGGAGGTCTTCCTCGAGCACCGTTTCGAGGTGGTCCGGCGCCGCTCGACCTACCGTCGGGGCAAGGCTGCCGACCGGCTGCACCTGGTCGACGGCCTGCTGCTCGCCATTCTCGACATCGACGAGGTCATCCAGCTGATCCGGTCCAGCGACAACGCCGAGATCGCGCGCGTGCGGTTGATGGACGTCTTCGACCTGACCGAGGTCCAGACCAACTACATCCTCGACATGCCGCTGCGGCGGCTCACCCGGTTCTCCAAGATCGAGCTCGACAAGGAGCACGACGAGCTGCAGCGCACCATCGCCGCGCTCGACGAGATCCTCGGCGACGAGGAGCGGCTGCGCAACGTGGTCTCCGACGAGCTGGCCGAGGTCGCGAAGACCTTCGGGACCCCCCGTCGTACCGTCCTGCTGGAGTCGTCGGGGCAGACCGCGACCGCATCGGCGACGCCGCTCGAGGTCGCCGACGACCCCTGCTACGTGTTCCTGTCCTCCTCGGGGCTCCTCGCCCGCACCACGACGCTGGACCCCCCGGGGGACGGAGGCGGACGCACGCGGCACGACGTCATCGTCTCCGCGGTCACCTCGACCGCGAGGGGAGAGGTCGGCGTGATCACCTCCGCCGGCCGGGTCGTCAAGCTGGGCGTGCTGGACCTTCCGACGTTGCCCAGCACCGCCAACCACCCCAACCTCCAGGGTGGGGCGCCCGTCGGTGAGTTCGTCACCTTGGAGGGCGAGCGCGTGCTGGCGCTGACCAGCTTCGAGCCGGACTCCGCAGGGCTGGCCCTGGGGACCCGCCAGGGCGTGGTCAAGCGGGTCAACCCGGAGTACCTCTCCGCCCGGGACGACTGGGACGTGATCTCGCTCAAGGACGGCGACGAGGTCGTCGGAGCCACGGAGCTCCGGACGGGGTCGGAGACGCTCTGCTTCCTCACCAGCGACGCCCAGCTGCTCCACTTCGACGCCGCGGGCGTGCGTCCCCAGGGCAGGTCGGGCGGGGGCATCGCCGGTGTGAAGCTCGCCGCAGGAGCCCGCGTGGTCTCGTTCACGGCCGTGGAGCCCGAGGGAGCCGTGGTGGTCACGGTGTCGGGGTCGGCCTCCGCCCTCCCCGGAACCGAGGCCGGCTCGGTCAAGGTGACGCCGTTCTCGGAGTATCCAGCCAAGGGCCGTGCCACCGGCGGCGTGCGTTGTCACCGGTTCCTCCGGGGTGAGGACGAGCTGGTCTTCGCCTGGGCGGGCGCTGCTCCCGCGCTCGCCGCCGCTGACAGCGGCGCGTTCGTCGACCTGCCCGAGCCGGTCAACCGACGCGACGGTTCCGGTGTCCCCGGCAGCCAGCCGGTCGTCGCCTGCGCCGGACCGGTCACCTCGACGCTTCCGAGTGCTCCACCGGAGGCTGGCACCGCGACCACGGACCCGGGCTCCGAGCAGCCGTGAGCCCGCCCGGTGGGGCGAGGAGCACCGCTGACCCAGTCAGCCGGCTGCTCCTGGGCCTCGCCGCGCTGGCGGTGGCGTTCGCCGCTGCCGACACCTACGTGGTGGTGCTGGCGCTGCCGGAGATGATGGCGGCGTCCGGACTCTCCGCCGAGGACCTGCAGCGGGCAGCGCCCATCATCTCCGGCTTCATGCTGGGCTACGTCGGCGCGCTGCCCCTGGTCGGCCGGATCGCGGACCTGCGCGGCCGGGTGCCGGTGCTGGTGGGCTCGCTGGTGGTGTTCTCCCTCGGCTCGCTGGTCACCGCCGCGGCGTACGACCTTCCCTCGGTGGTCACCGGCCGGGTGATCCAGGGCATCGGCGGCGGCGGGCTGCTGCCGGCGACGCTGGCCCTGGTGGCGGACCTCTACCCGCCCCGACGACGCGGGGTCCCCCTCGGCGTGGTCAACGCGGTGCAGGAGTTCGGCAACGTCGTGGGCCCGCTGTACGGAGCGGTCGTCCTCGCCATCGGCACCTGGCGCGACATCTTCCTGCTCAACCTCGCCGCCGGCCTCGTGCTCGCGGTGGTGATCCGCCGGGCCGCGCGTGCCCAGGAGGCGCCCGCGCGGGCACCGCGCCGTCGCGTCGACTGGCTGGCGGCGGGACTCGCCCTCGCGGCCGTGACGGGCCTGCTCGTGGTGATGCGCCAGCCACGCCTGCTGGCGGAGGACGTCACCACGGGACTGGCGCTGGTCCCGCTGACGGGCGGGACCCGGTGGCTCTCTCCCTTGGCCCTGGCCACGGCGCTCCTCGCCGTGGCCTTCGTGGTGCGCTGCCTGACCGCGGCGTCGCCTCTGGTCGACCTGCGCTCGTGGTGGGGCCTGCTCGGTCGCGTCGATCTGCTCGGCGCCCTGCTGCTGGCCACGGCGCTTGCCGGTGTGATCCTCGCCTTCGCCACCGCGGACCCCGAGGTGCAGGTCTTCTCGCCGGCCGGTCCCTGGCTGCTGCTCGGCAGCGCGCTGGCCTCGATCGGATTCTGGCGCCGCAATCGCGCCGTCCCGCATCCGTTGGTCCCGCGCCACACCCTGAGCCAGGTCCCGGCCTGGGGGGCCATGGTCGTCAGCTTCTTCGTGGGCAGCGCGCTGATCGCGGCTCTGGTCGACATCCCGATCTTCGCCCGGATCACCGTCCACGGCGACTCGCAGGTCGCGGCCGCCCTGGTTCTGGTGCGCTTCCTCGTGGGGTTGCCGGTGGGCGCGTTCCTCGGCGGCTGGGCGACCCACCGGGCCCCGCCCGGCGTCGTTGCGGCCACCGGGATGGCGGCCAGCACGGTGGGGTTCGCCTGGATGTCCCAGTGGGGGCTGGAGTCGCTGGAGAGCCCCTGGGCGAGTGTGCCGCTGTTCCTGGGCGGTCTCGGGGTCGGGCTCGCGATGGCGCCCACGAACGCCTCCCTGCTCTCGGCGACCCGTGCTGCCGTTCACGGGGTCGCCAGTGCCCTGCTGGTGGTGGCCCGGACGGTCGGGAAGCTGGTGGGAGTCAGCGTGCTGACCACCATCGGGCTGCGCCGGTTCTACGTGGCCGAGGCCTCTCTGCCCGCCCCCGCAGAGGTCTGCTCCGGGGGACGGACCCGCTGTGCGGAGTTCACCGTGATCCTCCGCGAGGCCGGCCTGGTCCAGCTGCAGACGATCTTCCTCGGCGCCGCCGTCTGCTGCGTGATCGCCGGGCTGGCGGCCCTGGTGCTGTTCCGACACGCCGACACCCGGGAGCTGCGCACCCCCGCGTGGTGACAGCGCCCGGGAACGGCCCGGCGCATCCGCTGGCAACCCGCGACATGGCAGGCTCTGGGCATGCGTTCCGCCCTCCCACGCAGGGTCCCGACCCTGCTCGCCCTCGTGCTCGTCCCCATGCTCCTGCTGGCCGGCTGCGGTGGCGACGCGAAGAAGGCCGCCGGGCCGACCCCCGCCGAGGTCATGAAGACCGCGAAGAAGCACTTCGACGACGCCAGCAGCGTGCACATTGCCCTCTCGACCGCCTCCACGCCGGCCGAGGGCAACGGCGTGCTCGGCGCCACCGGCGACGTGACCCACGACCCGGCCTTCCAGGGCGACGTGAAGGTCGTCCTCAGCGGGCTGACGGCGACCGTGCCGATCACGTCGGTGGGCGGCAAGGTCTACGCGAAGCTTCCGCTGCAGACCAAGTACGCCGTGATCAAGCCCTCCGAGTACGGCGCACCGGACCCGGCGGACTTCGCCGACCCCCAAGACGGGCTCTCCGGGTTGCTGACCAAGCTCGAGGGCCTGAAGAAGACCGGCCAGAGCCGCAGCGGTGAAACGATCCTGACGACCTACTCGGGCACGCTGGCCGGCGACGCGGTCAAGAAGATCATCCCCAGCGCCAGTGCCACCAAGACCTACACCACCAAGGTCGGGATCGACGACAAGGGCTACGCCAAGACCGTCAAGGTCACGGGAGTGTTCTTCACCGGCAGCGACGACGTCACCTACGACGTGAGGCTCTCCGCCTACGACCAAGGCGTCAAGATCACCGCTCCCGCGGCGTGAGCAGCTCGGCGCCGTGACCAGCGAGAGTCCGGGGCCGGCTCGGTCCGCGGGCCCGGGGCCCAACCAAGCGGCGCGGCTGCTGCTCGGGCTCGCCGCGGTGGCAGTCGCCTTCGCTGCCGCGGACACCTACGTGGTGGTGCTGTCGCTGCCCGACATGATGGGCTCGGTCGGGCTCAGCGTCGACGAGCTCCAGCGCGCCGCCCCGATCGTGAGCGGCTTCCTACTCGGCTACGTCGCGATGCTCCCCCTCATCGGCCGGATCGCCGATCTCCGGGGCCGGACCCCGGTGCTGGTCGCCGCGCTCCTGGTGTTCGCCTTCGGGTCGCTGGTGACCGCGGCGGCGTACGACCTCGGCAGCCTGGTCGCGGGCCGCTTCCTGCAGGGTGTGGGCGGCGGCGGACTGGTCCCGGTCACGCTCGCCCTCGTCGCCGACCTCTACCCGGCCGACCGCCGCGGCGTCCCGCTCGGCGTCGTCGGAGCGGTCCAGGAGCTCGGCAGCGTGATCGGTCCGCTCTACGGCGCCGTGGTGCTCTCCTTCGGCACCTGGCGGGACATCTTCTGGATCAACCTCGCGGTCGGCCTGGTGCTCGCCGCCGCGGTCACCATGCTGACGCGGACCTCGCTGCCGTCCGGGAGGGTGGGAGTAGCACCCGTCGTACGCCCTGGCCACGAGCCCCCGCGGCACACGTCCTGGCGCCGGTTCGACTGGCTGGGTCTGGCCCTGCTGGCCCTCACCCTGGCGGCGATGCTGCTGGTGATGCGGCAGCCACGCCCGCTGGTCACCTCGGTCTCCCTGGGTGGCCCGTTCGTGCCGTTCTGGGGCGGAGGCTCGATCTGGTGGTCCCCGCTCGGCCTGGTCACGGTGGGGCTCGCCGGCGCCCTGCTGGCACGCGTGCTGCTGGCCAGGCACCCGCTGGTCGACCTGCCGGACTGGTGGCGCTCGGTCCGCGAGGCCGACCTGGTGGGTGCCGGGCTGCTCTCGGTCGCGCTGGGAGGCATCATCTTGGCCTTCGCGACGGCGGATCCCGAGGTGCAGGTGCTCTCCCCCGCGGGGCCGTGGTACCTCGGGGTGGCCGCGGTCGCCAGCGTGGTCTTCGTACGGCACAACCGGCGCTCGTCGGCACCGCTCGTCCCGCACGGTGCCTTCGCCGAGCGCCCGGCCTGGGGCGCGATCCTCGTGAGCTTCTTCGTGGGCGCCGCCCTGATCGCGGCCCTCGTCGACATCCCGATCTTCGCCAGGATCACGATCGCCGAGGGCTCTCAGATCAAGGCCGCCCTGGTGCTGGTCGAGTTCCTCGTCGCGCTCCCGATCGGCGCCCTCCTCGGCGGCGTGCTCACCCGGCGTGTGGCGGCCGGAGCGGTCGCGGCGGGTGGCATGGTGCTCGCAGCCCTCGGCTTCTGGCTGATGGCCGGCTGGGGCTTCGAGTCGCTGCAGCACCTGTCCTCCTCGGCCGTCCTGGCGACGACCGGGCTGGGCTTCGGGCTCGCACTCGCCCCGGTCAACGCCGCGCTGCTCGCGAGCACCGACGACGCCGTGCACGGCGTCACCAGCGCTCTCCTCGTGGTCTCCCGCATGGTCGGCATGCTGGTAGGTATCTCCGCACTGACCACGATCGGGCTGCGCCGCTACTACGCCGTCCAGGTGGGCATCCCCTCGCCCAACACGGTCTGCGCGGACGGAAGGACCCGGTGCGCGGCGTACACCCGGATGATCGAGGCTGCCGGCATCGAGCAGCTGCAGGCGATCTTCATCGGGGCCGGTATCTGCGCCGTGGTCGCCGCCGTGGCCGCCCTCGCCACCTTCCGGGGCGCCCGCACGCGAGGCAGCAGCGTAGGTCGGGTCGTGCACGTGTCCTGACCCACGGTCCCCCACTGCGACGCGGCGCCCGTGCTGGTGGTCAATCTCACGCAGCGAACCAGGCTGCGAGCGACTAGGTTCGACCCCGTGACCTCAGCTGACTTCGATGACCTGATCGCCGCCAACCGGCGGTTCGCAGAGACCTTCGACCTCGCCGGCTTCGACGGCATCGCCCATGCAGGGATCGCCATCGTGACCTGCATGGACTCGCGGATCGACCCCCTCGGGATGCTCGGCCTGGTGCCCGGTGACGCCAAGATCTTCCGCAACCCCGGAGGTCGGGTGACGCCCCAGGCACTCGAGGCTCTGGTCCTCGGCACGCACCTGCTCGACGTGCACCGGATCCTCGTGGTGCCGCACACGCGGTGCGCGATGACCCAGTCCACCCAGGAGGAGCTGCGGGCCCGCATCGGCGAGTCCGCGGGCCAGGACGCCACGTGGCAGCAGTTCGGGGTGGTCGAGGACCAGGAGGCGGCACTGCTCGAGGACGTGCGCAAGGTGCGCTCGCACCCGCTCATCCCCGACACCGTGGCCGTCGGTGGGTTCCTCTACGACGTCGACACCGGGCTGCTCCGCAGGCTCGCCTGAGCGTCCGGTTCTTCGGTGCCCCTCCGGCTGGTCCGGGGAGCACAGCCACGCGCGAATGCCGGCCTGCCCGCCCGTCCCCGGCTGCGTCACCCACGTTGACCCGGGGCCACACTGGTCCGATGGACCTCGACCGAGCACGCGACTTCGTCCGTTCCCACCACCGCGCGGTGATGGCCACGCGCAGCGCGAGCGGGGTCCACCAGAGCCCCGTCCTGGTGGGCGTCGACGAGCAGGGCCGGCTGACCGTGAGCAGCCGGGAGACGGCGTACAAGACCAGGCACCTGCGGGCGGACCCGTGGGTGCAGCTGTGCGTGATCCCCGACGGCTTCTTCGGCGACTGGGTCTACGTCGAGGGCACGGCCGAGGTGGTCTCGCTGCCGGAGGCGATGGATCCGCTGGTGGACTACTACCGGGGCATCTCCGGCGAGCCCGACGACTGGGACGAGTACCGCGCTGGCATGGAACGCGAGCGTCGGGTGATCTTCCAGATCACGCCGGAGCGTGCGGGACCCGACCAGAGCGGCTGATGGCATGTTGGACAGGGCGGTGGACGTTCCAGACCCGGAACAGGCCTTGATGAGCGTCCATAACCCCGATTTACATGCGGCTTATGGACCTCAGGCGTCGATCGCGTCCGCGTCG
>CAWFII010000008.1:0-146876 GCA_963815825.1 uncultured Actinomycetota bacterium
CGACCTGCGGAGCGTCGGAAAGAGTAGGGGTGATTGTCATAAGGAAAGTGGGACCTTCGGGTGGATAGGAGTCGTGCGGGCACGCGCGGAAGCCCGTTTCACCATCACGATTGTTGTTCGTTGCCCATTGCTGGGCCGACAGCGAGCGAGAGGCTGCTACGTCTGAGACTCAGGCAGACTTCTGGCGCACCGCACAGTCTATCCGTCCCCGCGCGCGAGCGTCCAACCGAGCCTGCCGGCGGTGGATCCCGGCGGGACCTCAGCCGGCGACGACGAGCACGCCGGAGGGCTGCGCACCGGCCCGGACCCGCTGACCCGGACGGAACTCGCGCGCTTCGACGCTCGACATCTGCGAGATGATCTCGGAGCCTCCGTCCACGGTCAGGTGGACCCTCGAGAACGGCCCGAGGAACGAGACCTGGACGATCGTCGCGTTGGACTCGGCGGCTGTCTCCACCGTGACGGACTCGGGACGCACCATGGCGACGCCCGTCCCGGAGGTGATCGAGCCCTCAAGCAACGGCACCGAGGAGCCGAGTACGTCGGCACGGTCGCCGTCGACGCGGGCCGTGACCTTGTTGTTCAGTCCCACGAACTCGGCCACGAACGGGGTCGCCGGTTGCATGTACAGATCGACCGGAGCGGCGAGCTGCTCGAGCTTGCCCTGGTTCATCACCCCGACCCGGTCGGCGACGGCCAGCGCCTCCTCCTGGTCGTGGGTGACGAACAAGGTGGTGGTGCCGACCTCCATCTGGACCCGCTTGATCTCCTCGCGCAGCTGCACCCGCACCTTGGCGTCGAGCGCCGACAACGGCTCGTCGAGCAGCAGCACGCTGGGCTCGATCGCGAGCGCCCGCGCCAGGGCGACGCGTTGCTGCTGGCCCCCCGAGAGCTGGCTGGCGTACTTGTTCCGATGCACCGACAGGCCCACCAGGTCGAGCATCTCCCCTGCCCGGGTCTCTCTCGATCCCTTGTCCCTGCCGCGGAGCTTGAGCCCGAAGGCCACGTTGTCGAGGACGGTCATGTGTGGGAAGAGGCTGTAGGCCTGGAACACCATCCCCATGTCGCGCTTGCTCGCCGGCACCCCCGTCAGGTCCTTGCCACCGACCGAGACGCTGCCGCTGGTCGGTGCGTCCAACCCGGCCAGGATGCGCAGCGCGGTCGTCTTGCCGCACCCGGACGGTCCGAGCAGCGCCACCATCTCACCGGGCTCGATGTGCAGGGTCAGCCCGTCGAGGGCGCTCACCGTGCCGTACACCCTGGTCAGGCCGGTCAGCTCGACCGCCAGACCGGCCTGCGTGCTGGGGGGATGGGTCGACGTGGTCATGCGTCTGCTCCTCGGGGGGCGATGGGGCCAGAAGCGATCGGCGCTGGCGCGATGGGGGTCTCCTCGGCCTCCTCGAGACCAGCCGAGCGGTCGCGGGTGAACAACGACAGCGTCAGCAGCAGCACGATGCCCAGCAGGATCACCGAGAGCGAGGCGGCCACGGAGGTGGGACCGTCGGCCTTGCCGATCAGGACGATCACCACCTGGAGGTTCTGGTAGCCACTCAGCGAGGCGATCGTGTACTCCCCGAGGACGACGGCGATCGAGATGAACGCGGCCGAGATGATGCCCGACCAGATGTTCGGCACGACCACCTGGAGGATCGTCTTGGTCCAGCTGGCGCCCAGCGACCGTGCCGCCTCGGACAGCGTCTGCAGGGCGATCGCCGAGAGGGCCGAGTCGAGCGCACGGTAGGCGTAGGGCAGCACCAGCACCGTGTAGACGAAGGTCAGGGTCAGCGTGGACTCGCCGAAGAAGTAGGTGACCCAGAGGTAGACGTCGCGCAGGCCGACCACGATGACCAGGGCCGGGATCGTCAAGGGCAGCAGGCACAGGAACTCGATCAGACCCTTGGCCCACGGGGCCCGCAGCCGGACCCAGATCATCGTCGGCACCAGGACCAGCAGCATGGCCGCCACCGTGAACGCGGCCAGGCCCAAGGAGATCCGGATCGCTCCGAACAGCTGGTCGTCCTTGACCAGGTTCTCCCACGCGGCCAGGGTCCGACCGCCGTTGACCACGTCGCGGGTGCTGAAGTCGGCCATGGCGTAGAGCGGGAACAAGAAGAACAGGGCGAAGGCCAGGTAGGTGAGCACCCGGGCGACGCGCACCCCAGGAGACCGGGTCACTGGAGCCACCGGGCCGTCCGGCGTACGAGCATGCCGTAGGCCACCATCACCACGGCGACCACCACGACCGTCTCCAGCGCCAGGGCGTAGGCGAACCCGGACTGTCCGAGCACCACCTCACTGGTCAGAGCCGCACGGATGAGCAGCGGCACGATCGGGCTGCCCTGGCTGACCAGGGCAGCCGCGGTGGCATAGGCCGCGAACGCGTTGGCGAACAGCAGCAGCAGCGAGCCCAGGAAGGCGGGGCGCAGCAGCGGGATGGCGACCTCCCGCCAGTAGTCCCAGGTCGACGCCCCCAGGCTCACCGCCGCCTCGCGCCACTGCTCGCGGAGCCCCTCGAGCGCGGGGAGGAAGACGATCACCATCAGCGGGATCTGGAAGTAGGTGTAGACGAGGATCAGCCCGGTCAGGCTGTACAGCCATCCGGATCCTGCGAGGTCCAGGCCCAGGTGCTCCTTCGCCCACAGCGTGAGCACCCCGTTGAACCCGATCGTGGCCAGGAACGCGAAGGCGAGCGCCACGCCGCCGAACTGCGCGAGGACGCTGCACACCGAGATCACCGAGCGTCGCAGCAGCGAGGCCGGGGGGCTGCTCACGATCAGGTAGGCCAGCACCGCGCCGAGGACGGATCCGATCACCGCGGTGACGCCCGAGAGCACCACGCTGCGCCAGAGCGCCGAGACAGCCGTCGCCGAGCCCAGCGCCTGGAGCCTGGCGAAGGACAGCTCACCGTCGAGGTAGACCGACTTGACGATCACCGTCACGGTGGGGATCAGCAGGAAGATCCCGACCAGGGCCAGGAACGGACCCAGCGGCAGGGCGGACTTCGCCCGAGCCATCGTGCCGCTCCTGGCCATCGACGGACTCAGCCGATTGCCTTGGCCCAGTTGGCCGAGAGGTACTCGGTGGCCTTCGTGGTCTGGTCGGTGCTCACCACGATCGGCGTTCCCTTCACGGGCGGCAGTGCGTCGAACGCCGCCTTGTCGATGGTGCCGGCCTGCTCCATCGCGTCCGCCCGGACCGGGCGGGCACCGCCTGCGAGCCAGAGGTTCTGACCCTCGTCGCTGTAGAGGAACTCCTCCCAGAGACGGGCCGCAGCCGGATGCACGGCATCCTTGTTGATGGCCTGGTAGTAGTAGCCCGCCACGGGGTCACCGGGAGGCACCACGGTCTTCCAGCTCGGCAGCTTCGCGGTCTCCGCAGCGTTCGTGTAGTCCCAGTCGATCACCACGGGGGTCTGCCCCGACTCGATCGTGGCGGGCGAGGGGTCGACCGGGATGAAGTTGCCGGCGGCCTTGAGCTTCTTGAAGAAGTCCACTCCCTTGGAGATGTCGTCGGCGGAGCCACCCTGGGAGAGCGCCACCATCACGACGCCCGCGAACGCGGCGCCGGCCTGGGTCGGGTCGCCGTTGAGGGCCACCTTGCCCTTGAAGGCGGGCTTGAGCAGGTCGTCGACCGAGGTGATGTCAGGGACCTTCTTGGAGTCGTAGCCGATCGCCATGTAGCCGCCGTAGTCGTTGACCCAGGTGCCGTCGGCGTCCTTGAACTGCTCGGGGATCTCGTCGAACGTGGCGACCTTGTACGGCGCGAACATCGTGGTGTTCGCGAGCGCGACGGACTGGCCGAGGTCGAACACGTCGGGCGCGGTGCTCTTGCCCTTCTGCTGCTGTGCCGCGTTGATCTCCTCCTGGCTGGACCCGTCCGGGAGCGCAGAGTTGATCTTGATGGAGTACTTGTCCTCGAAGGCCTTGATCATGTTGCCGTAGTTGGCCCAGTTGGGGGGCAGCGCGATGACGTTGAGCTCCCCCTCCTTCTTCGCGGCCGCGACGAGGCCCGCCATGTCCCCGAAGTCGGCTGCCGAGGTCGCTTCGGCGGCCTTGACCCCCGACTTGGTGGTGGCTGACTTGTCGTCCTTCGCCGGAGGGGAGCAGGCTGCCAGTGGGCCTAGGAGCAGGGCAGCGGCCGCTGTGGCCGCGAGAATCCGTGAGCTCTTCATGAGACGAACCTTCCGATGGGCAGGAAGCGACACCGGACACGGCTGTTGCCGCGTGATGTCACTGAGGTGAAAGTAGCCCTGCTGGTCGATGCCGTCGAGCAACTGGGCCGCGCGGCGCAGTGCCAGTCTTCCGAGCGCCGGGCCGTATGCCCCGGTCGATCACGATATTGACCAGCCGGGTGGGCACCGACCGGGCTCAGTGGCTTCCTCGACCCGGCGCACCCTGCACCGCGGCCGCCAGAGCCGCGCGGGCGTGCCGCACCACGGGGCTCTCCGCCTCGCGGGTCGCCAGCTCGACCAGGGCGAACAGGTCGGCTGCGCGGGCGCGGTCGACCACGTCCTCCGGCACGGTGGGCATGAAGTGGCGGTAGGCCTCCAGCACCGAGTCGACGAGCACGGCGTCGGGCTCTGACCGCAGCAGGTTGCCCAGGTCGGCGTACGGCGAGCCCGCCATCGCGAACTCCCAGTCGAGCACGCCGGTCACCTCGAGCGTGTGTGCATCCACCAGCAGGTTCTTCGCGTTCAGGTCCCCGTGCACCACGCACGCGCGACGGTCCTCGTCGAGCAGGCTCTGGGCGTCCTCCGCGATCCGTCCCAGCCCGGGGAGGAGCTCGTCGTCCAGCTTCTCCGAGTGGTGCTCGACCCACGCGGGCAGGTGGCGCAGGTGCTCCGGCAGCTCCTGGGCGACCAGGGTCCGGTCCACGAACAGCCCCGCCCGGGGTTGTGCCATGTGACCCAGGCGGCCGAGCAGGGTGCCGAGCTGGGCGCCGACAGTCCGCTTCGCCCGCTGGTCCAGGTCCGGGAGCAGGAGGTCGAGCCGCTCGCCGGGAAGACGCGAGGTGACCAGCAGGCCGGGGAGGTCGCCGACCGGGTCGCCGCGGCGTACTTCCAGGACCTCGGGCACCGGCAGCAGGCCGCGCACCAGGTCGAGCACCGCCGCGTCGATCTCCGGTGCGAGCGGCCCCCGTTGCAGGGACCGGGACCCGTAGACCCGGACCACGACCTCCTCCCCCGCCGCCTCGGCGAGGAACGTCTCGCCGCTGTAGCCGCCGTCGAGCGGGCGCAACGAGGTGGGGAAGGTCTCCATGCCCCGACCCTGCCACGGCTGGGCAGCAGGTCTAGCCTTCGAAGCGTGTCTGGAGTCCGCCCCGAACGACGCCCCGTCGACGAGGCCGAGTCGCTGCGGGCCAACCGAGCCGACTGGGACGCCTACGCCGACGAGTACCAGTCGACCCACGGCGAGTACCTCGGCGACGCCGGGTTCCTGTGGGGACCCGAAGGGGTGCGCGAGGACCACGTCCGAGCGCTGGGCGACGTGGCGGGCAGGTCGGTGCTCGAGATCGGCTGTGGCGCGGGGCAGTGCTCCCGCTGGGTGCTGGCCCACGGGGGTCGACCTGTGGGCATCGACGTGTCCCACCGACAGCTCCAGCACAGCCGGCGCATCGACGACGAGCACGGCCTCGAGCGTGCCGGTGCTGTGCGCGTCGGCGGCGGGACTGCCCTTCGTGGACGGCGCCTTCGACGTGGTGTTCTCCGCCTTCGGTGCGCTGCAGTTCGTCGCGGACGCACCGGCCCTGGTTGCCGACGTCGCGCGAGTGCTCCGTCCTGGCGGGGTCTTCGCCTTCTCGGTCACCCACCCCACCCGCTGGATGTTCCAGGACGACCCCACCGAGGAGGGCCTGGTCGCCTCGCAGTCCTACTGGGACCGCACGCCCTACGTCGAGGTGGACGACGAGACCGGTGAGACGAAGTACGTCGAGCACCACCGCACGATCGGCGACTGGGTGGGCGCGCTCTCGCGCAGCGGTTTCGTGCTCACCGACCTCCACGAGCCGGAGTGGCCGGCGGACCACGACCGGACCTGGGGCGGGTGGAGCCGCGTGCGGGGCATGCTCACTCCGGGCTCGGCCATCTTTGTGGCCAGGCTCGCTGAACCGGCTGAGACTGGCGGCCGGAGCGACGACGTCGGCTAGTTCGTGCAGATGAGGAAGTCGCCGCCCTTATCGAAGGTGACCAACGAGCTCGGCGTTCTTCGCTGTCGCTTGCGATGTAGACGGGCCCCGGCTTCACGCTCCAGTCCCGACTCGCCGACTCGAGCCCGCCCCGACGCAGCTGGGTGGTGACCTTCGTGCTGTCGCTCTTGATGGCGATCTCGTTTCCGGATCCCGTCCGCAGGACAAGCGTCGGATCGGGGGCAAAGGCCCGGTACGTCTCACAGCGGTTGCCGGGGACGAACTCCTTGGTGAACCCGTCCTCGAAATCGATGCGTGCGGGAGCGAACAGGTGGAACTCCTCAGTGCCGACCCCCACGAAGAACTGGCTCTCGGCGTCGAGTCTGGCCTTCGAGGACACCGGCTCCTTCGGCAGCTCGCGTCGGATCTGCGGGGCGGTGACCAATCGCGAGTCGAAAGCGTCGTTGAACCCAGCCCCCAGGGGGGTGAGGATCCGCTCGTCGTCAGCCGTCGCGGCGGCAGACCCGAGCACCCAGCTCCGGTAGCTGTCCATGAACGAGACCTGGAACTGGGTTTGCGTGCGCTCGATCTCGACCGCGTTGGCGACGTAGGCCAGTAGGAGTACGACGACCAACGCCGTAGGTACCGACCTTCTGTCCCCCGCCAGCGCCTTGGCACCCGTGCGGGCCAGCCACATGAACACCACCGCCATGCTGGGCGCCAGCAGGACGAAGACGATGTAGGAATAGCGGCTGGTCCGGGCCTCATCCGGGCTGAGGGTGAAGGACGCCAGCCCGCTCAGCGACATCTGCACGACCGCGGCGAAGATCCCGGCCCAGGCGAGCCCTCGCAGTTCAACCGGTACGGCGCGAACCAGGAACGGTGCGGCGAGCAGGGCCAACAGCAGCGGAGCACCGGATCCGCCGATCCCGGAAGCGCCCTCAGGGCGCTGGTCAAGCCGCTCCACACGAACCTAGGAAGCTGCAGCAGAGTCCACACGGTCACCCGGAGCCTGCCTCCGTCATGACCGATGGTGACGAACCAGATGCAGAACACCACCAACGACGGAACGACCACAGCGACTCCGACGCGGAGGCTGCGCCGCCCCGTCAGGAACACGCCAACCAGGGCTGCTGAGGCCATCGCGGTTCCGGAGCACATCATCGCCAGCAGCAGCAGGAGGGCGGCCGCAGCGAGGCTGCGCCCGCTGAAATCACGGCGGACGACGAGGTAGACGGCCCCCAACCCCAGGGCCAGCGCACTCGTGAGTGCCATCGGGGGGTCGGTGGCGTACGCCTCCACCCCGACACCGCAGAACACCACGAGGCCGGCGGTCAGCGTCGAGAGCCACGGGGTCAGGCCCGTTCGTCTGAGCAGCGCGTACATGAGCACTGAGATGACGATGTGCAACAGCAGCGCGACCGCCACGTACGGCGTGTAGTGCCGCAGACCGAACATCTCGAACTGCAGTCGGTACACGAGGATGGGGATGGTCTGCCAGTGGCCACCCCAGGGCTCGACCAAGCCCTGGTCGGCGCTCGGGATAACCCCGCGCCGCGTGAAGTAGTGCAGCGCGTCCATCGTGAAGAACATCCCGCGGCTGAACAGCAGCACGATGACCGACTGCACCACCAGAGCGGCTCCCAGAACAACGTGGGGCAGCCAGGGTGCGTCTGCACGAAGGTCCCGCAACGCATCGCCTCGCCGGCCCGATGCTCGGCTTGGATTCGACAAGATCTCGTCCACTCCTCGGCGTAGCAGTCTGATGGGCACCCTAGACTGCGGCGCCCCTAGACTCTGCACATGCCACCATCGGCCCCGTCCACCCCGCGCCGCCTGGCGCCGCTGGACGGACTGCGCGGCATCGCCATCCTGCTCGTGGTGGTGTCGCACGGCTGGGTGATGTGGCCGATGGAGTTCATCGACACCCACGTATGGCTGCGCCCGTTCTTCCGCAGCGGCAACTCCGCGGTCACCGTGTTCCTGGTCGTCTCCGGATTCCTGTCCTACCGGGTCCTCGCGTCGGGCGACGGCCTCTCGCGCATGCGTCCCGGGGTGTCGGTCGCCCGACGGATCGTCCGAGTCGCTCCTACGCTGTGGGCGATGCTCGCCGTCCTGCTCGTGGTGGCCGCGCTCGACTCCACAGACAAGACGACCAAGGAGATCAACGGCCGTTCTGCGTGGCACGCGGTCACCTACACCTACAACTGGCTTGTCCAGGACGACCTGTTGCACACCCGTTCCGACCTCGGCCACCTGTGGTACCTCTCGGTCGACATGCAGGCGTTCCTGCTCTTCGCCGTAGTGGCCTACACCTTGCGCCGGCGTCCGGTGGGACTGGCCGCCACCCTGGCCGGTTGGTACCTCCTCCTGGTCTGGTGGCGGTTCCACTCCTTCGAGACCGAGATCATCTGGGTCTCGTTGAACCGGACCACGACGCGTATGGATGCGTTCGTTCTCGGCGCCTTGGCCGCCGCCCTCGTGACCTGGCTCCCCCGGGGGCACGCCAGCTATCGCGTGCTCGTTCCGCGACGTCGTCCCCTTGGATCACGTAGCTCGTAGGCAGTGAGACCGATGGCCCATCCTCGGGGGCCCCGGGCCATGTCGTCTCGCCGGGCACCGCTTGGCCAGACCGGCCTGGATCGGGGAGGCGTAGAGCTCAGCCGAGTCCTCGACGGTGGGAGCGATGTCGCTGGCGATCAACATCTGGCACTACCCGCTGTTCTTCTTCGTCGAGCGCCACGTCGAGTGGGACTGGGGTTGGCAGGTGCTCCTCGGCCTCGTGCTCACTGCGCTCTTCGCACGAGCAAGCGAGCTGTTGATCGAGGCTCGAGGGTCCCGGGTCCTGGCGCACCCGGCCTGGACCCGCGCACGCGAGATCGGCCTGCCGCAGTTCGGTGCTGACGCAGCACGCGCTCGTCTTCGGCGCGCCGGCGCACAGCACCGGACGGTCGCTCGGATCGTGCGCCGCGACCGCGTCGGCTAGTGCTTCTTCGACGGAGCCGGTGGAAGCGCTCGAGCAGCTGCTGGGCGGCGTTGTCTGAGATCCCGAAGGCGCGCTTGACCCTGTCATAGACGTCGACCGCTGCTCGGTCGGCGACGATCGCGAACTTCTTCAACCCGTCCTCGGGTCGCGCGCGGTAGTGGGTGGAGCGCCTGGTCGGCTGCTCCTCCTCGGTGAAGTAGTAGAGCGCCATGCTTCGTCGGGCCACGTCCGGAGGACAGCCCAACCCATCGGGGTGCCCGTGATAGCTGAGATCCGACGTGGTGAACACGAGCATCCGGTTGCCCCGGGGAGTCACCGTGCCCTGTCTGGCCGTCATCTGCTCGTCCCAGAGCTCCAGGTCACCTCCCCATGCCGGGTCCCACTCGTCGTTGAGGTAGAGCAGGATGTTGACCCTCCGAGCCCAGTTCTGCTGGACGTGGTGGGTGCTGAAGTCAGTATGGATGTTCAGGTGGCCACCGCGCAGGGTCTGGTGAAGACCGCCGCCGTCCATCGTCCAGTCGGGGAGGAGACCCTCGATGCCGGTCAGATCGGTGAGATAGGACACGAACTCCGGCGAGGTCAGGGCCCGGGCCACGTCCTGGAGAGCCGGGCTCCACGTGTCCGCGTGGACGTTGCAGTACTTCGCCTCGTTGACGTGCAGGTAGCCCCTCCAGAACTCGTCGTCGATGCCAGGAAACTCCTTGACGGCCAGGGCGAAGGTCTCAGGAGTGAGGACGTCGTCCAGGACGATGTGCGGGAACGGAAGCGCGGCGGCATAGGTCGGGGCGTGCTCGGGGAGCCTGTGGCGCAGGGACGCCAGGTCAAGGACTGGCTGGACGGTCATGGCTTCATACTAGGGACGAGCGCAGGGTGGAACTCGTGGCCCTAGACTCGCGGGGTCCTGGGAGAGCACGTCCACGGCCATG
This sequence comes from uncultured Actinomycetota bacterium, assembly GCA_963815825.1. GTDB lineage: Bacteria > Actinomycetota > Actinomycetes > Propionibacteriales > Nocardioidaceae > Marmoricola. The sequence continues at coordinate 10,036 of CAWFII010000008.1, forward strand.
TGGGCATCGAGGAGAGCGACAACATGACGATGATCGCAGCAGGGGCCGGTGCCGAGTGCCTGCCTCACCTCCGGGTCGGAGTCCTGGTCGTGGCCTACAACGCGGCCTCCACGGTGGCAGCCACCCTCGCCCGGCTCCCCGACTCCTTCGTGGACAAGGTCGACCACATCCTCGTGTGCGACGACGCAAGCGCAGACGACACCTACCAGCTCGCGGTGGATTTCAAGAGCAGGTCCCAGTGGCCACTGACGGTGGTGCGTCACCGGACCAACCTCGGCTACGGCGGCAACCAGAAGGCCGGCTACGCCTGGGCCCAGGAACATGGTCTCGACATCGTGGTGCTCCTGCACGGTGACGGCCAGTACGCCCCGGAGGTCATCGAGGACCTGGTCGGCCCGCTGGCCTCGGGCGAGGCCGATGCCGCGTTCGGGTCACGGATGATGGTGAAGGGCGCGGCTCGCAAGGGTGGCATGCCGCTGTACAAGTTCACCGGCAACCGGATCCTGACCACCTTCTCGAACAAGCTCAGCGGTCTCGACCTCAGCGAGTGGCACAGTGGCTACCGTGCGTACCGCGTGGACGCGCTGGCCGAGCTCGATCTCGAGGGCTACTCCGATGGTTTCGACTTCGACACCCAGATCATCCTCGGCCTCGCGGCCGCTGGAAAGCGCATCCTCGAGGTCCCGATCCCGACCTACTACGGCGAGGAGATCTGCTATGTCAACGGCGTGCAGTACGCCCGCGACGTGAGTCTGGACGTGGTGCGCGACTGGGCCCACCAGCGTGGCTTCGGCGGCGGCGTCACGGGAGCGGAGCCCGAGGAGTACGCCCTGAAGACCGTGCACGGGTCGCACGGGGTGCTGCTGAACTGGCTGGATGCCCAGCCTCGTGGCAAGGTCCTCGACGCCGGCTGCTTCGACGGTCGCTTCGCGGCGCACGTGGCGGCGATGGGCCACTCCGTGGTGGGCGTGGACAAGGTCAAGCACGACGGGCTCGCGGGACGGGTCCAGGAGTTCGTGGAGGCTGACCTCAACCAGCCGCTGCCGGACTCCCTGCCGCGCGACTTCGACTACGTCGTCGCCGGCGACATCCTCGAGCACGTGCTCGAGCCGCACGATCTGCTCGCCGACCTGAGGGACCACCTGGCCCCAGGGGGCGAAGTCCTGGTGTCGGTGCCGAACTTCAACCACTGGTACCCCCGCGGCCGGATCATGGTCGGCCGGTTCGACTACGACCAGCGAGGACCCCCCGACCGCGGCAGGTGAGCACCGAGCGGAGCGTCGAGACGGCAGCCGGTCCTGCGGCGTGCGCCCTTGAGCGTCGACCGTGGGCACCCCGAACCACGACCTCGGGGAGGACCGCCCCCGTCTGGCGAACGTGGCCACGCGGGCCCACCACGGACTGATGCGCGCCCGGAGCCAGCTGTTCACCTACCAGTACCTGTACCGCCTGGAACGCGCGTGACCCCAGGCAGATCCCTGCCGGCCACCGTCAAGGTGGGTTCGGGTCTCGGACTGGCCGTGGGCGGACTCGCTTTCTTCGCAACGCTGATCAACTGCGCGTTGACCCGACCCGCCGCGCGAACGTGCCTGGCTACTGGTCCAACCTCTATGACATCCAGGCCCGTGCGCTTCTCGACGGCCACCTGAGCGTCCCCACGGGCAGTCTCGGCATCGAGGGCATCGTGCACGACGGCCAGACGCACATGTACTTCCCCCTGTTCCCCGCGCTGCTGCGGCTGCCGGTGCTTCTCACCACCCGCGAGTTCGACGGCAGGCTGACGTTGTTGTCGATGGCGCTCGCGTGGATCGTGTTCGCCACGATGACGACCCGGTTGTTCTGGTTGGTGGGCAGCGTCGTGATCGGCAGAGAAGTTCCGAGCAGGCTGCAGCCGCCTTCGCGGCCGCCGTCATCGCGGCGGCCACGGGTGGCACACGCTGACGATCGACGCGGCGAGCCGTGGGTCTACAACGAGGCGTACGTATGGGGCGTAGCGGCGGCGCTGGGCGCTATGTACTGGATGGTCCGCACCCTCACCGACGGCGAGACGATGTCCGTGCGTTGGCTCGGTGCGTTCGTCCTGCTCGCCGTGCTCACGCGGCCCACGGAGGGGTGGGCGGTCGGTCTGGTGACGCTGGCCGTCGCGGCATGGGTGGGGTCCGGCAGAGTGCCGAACGTGGACCGTCGGCTGTGGTGGCGGGTGCTGCTGGCGGGTCTGCTGCCCCTGGCAGTGGGCATCGTCATCAGCGAGGTCAAGTTCGGCACGGTCTACCTGCACCCGCTCGGGGAGCAGGTCTGGACGTCGCTGGACGCACACCGACGCGCGGCCGTGGAGGCGAAGGGCCGCAGCCTGACCGGTCCGCAGTTCTTCCTCACCGGCCTCGTCGCGTACTTCCGGCCCGACGGGATCCGGTTCGTCGACTACTTCCCGTGGATCACCCTGCCCGCAGACCCAGCACAGGCTTACGGCCACGCGATCATCGACCAGACGTACCGGACCGGGAGCGTGACTTCCTTCATGCCGATGCTGTTGGTGCTGACGGGTTTTGCGGCGGTTCTCCTGCTGCGTCCGCGCAGGCGCGCCGAGCGAATCCTGCTCCCGCCTCTGGTCGCGGGGGTGCTGGTCACGGGCGGCGTGATGGGCTACGGCTACTACTCCATGCGCTACGTCTCGGACTTCGTGCCGGCCCTGGTCTTCGGGGGGTGTGTGGGCGTGGCGCTGCTCCGAGGGCAGTGGACTCCCGTCACCGCCTCGGCATCAGCGCGCTCGGGGTCCTCGTCGCCGCCACGGTCTTCTCCACGCTTGCTCACATGGCGGTCGGGTACTCGACCGCTGCTGTCTCGACAGGAGGGTCACGGCTCCGCGCCTACGTGCAGCACCAGGTGACTCTCTCCGGCGACACCTTGTCGGGTCGCGTCACCGTCTCCGACCGTATCCCCAGCGACGAGCGAGGCGGGATGACCGACGAGCTCGTGGTCGTCGACGACTGCAAGGCCCTGTACCTGAACACCGGCGACGCCTACCGTCCCTGGGTCGCCGTCGCTGCTCGCGACCTCGTTGTCTCGTTCACCGGCACGGACGCCCCAACAGCCCCAGGCAACCTCGAAGTGTTCAAGACTTCGTCCGGGGCGATCGGCACGCTCGAGACCCGAACCGACGGCCGGGGCCGGGTCGTGCTCGAGCCGCCGCCGGACAGCCCGGAGCTCGACACCGTGCGAGGCGACTGGGGAGATCTCGCCGGGGGCTTGGAGGTCCGCGTCGAGAACGACACCGAGCTGGAGTTCTACCGGGTCTCCACCGCGCCCGGGGGTCAGGTCGGCGGCATTCCGGCCACGGAGCACGACGCCGACTTCGACTACTCCCCGGTCGGCTTGTCGCCCATGACCGGACTGATCAGGACGGCCGCCGACCTCGGCTACACCGCGACCATCTCGTGGTCCCCGGCACCCGACGTGTGCCGCAGCGTCGCTGCCCTGCAGTAAGGCGACCGTCGGCAGGCGAGCCAGCACCTACGACTGCGGGCTGGTTCAGCCCTTGATCAGCGAACCACGCTGGGTCGTCTCGTTGTCCCGGCGCCAGAGCAGCAGGCCAGGGATCAGGAGGAGCAGCCCGAGGATCAGCGAGATGATCGGGACGGTGACGCGGACCAGGTTGAGGTTGTCGACGTTGTCGCTGGCCTTCTGGACGTCCTGCTTGACCTGCGCGTCCGTGTAGGCCAGCTTCAGGGCCAGGAACGGCTCGCCCGTGTCGATCAGCCTGGTCTGCTCACTGACCTGCTTCACGATCGTGCCCGTGACCGGTTCCACGTAGAGGGTCGTCTCTCCGCTGTAGGTGCCGTCGACGCCCTCGGTGACCTGGATCGGCTCGTCGGCAGCCAGGATGGAGAAGCGGTAGGTCTCCAGGCCGTCGACCTTGCGGTGGCCTTGTAGACGGCGTTCAGGACCTTCTGGGTGCTGCTCCAGTACGGGTATGTCTCTTCTTGGTGCCGAACGGGAACTTGTTGATCAGCCCTTGTGAGGACCGGCGCCTGCCGAGAGACTTGCGGTCCTCGACCGCCATGGCCGTGTGCCGGTCGGTGGCGAACTTGCGGTCGAGGCGGTGATCAGCCGCTCCTGCGGGTCGTCCGCGGCGACACAGTTCGGCGGGTCGCCCTCGTCCTTGACCAAGCAGGACGAGTTCTCGAAGACGATGACGTCACCGTCGGACTTCTTGGAGTCAGCACGCGTGATGCTCGTTGCCTTCACCGGGAACTCCGGCTCACCGCTGAGGGACGCCGTCCCGGTCAACCGGGTCGTGGAGTCCGTGTCGAGGGGGGTCCGCTGCAGGCTGCTCCCGGCGTAGAACCGCGTCAGCAGGGCAAGCACCAAGAAGAAAGCCCCCAGCGTGATGAGCAGTGCAGGCAGCGACTTTCGCACCCGGTCCCCTCCCAGTAGAAGCCGAACGACTTGTTTTGGGACCCTACACCAACAGCTTGGCAGCCGAGCCGCGTCGTACGGCGTCGAGCCCGGACCGCACGGGTGGTGCGTATCATGGCGCGAGCCCCCCCGATGCGCCCGCCGATGGCGGCAGTGCCCGCTCCGAGAAGAAATCCTTGGCTTCCCTGACGACGACCGGCACCACGATGTCCCGCTCCCTGCCGGCAGCGGAGAGCGCATGGGCGGACCGGGTGAGTCGGCGCCGGGCGTGGCTGGCCACGGGAGCCGGAATCGGCGTCGCGGCGCTCTTCTTCTTCCTGGTCCTCCTCGACTTCGGCACCGACCTCCAGCGCCAGGCAACCGGCCTCGGCTTTGCCTCCAACTTCTTCGACCTGCAGGCCGACGCCATCAGGCACGGTCACCTCTGGGTCCCCGAAGGACGCCCTGGGCATCGAGGGCTTCGCGGTGGACGGCAGGTCCTACGTCTACTTCGGCATCTTCCCTGCCCTGCTCAGGATCCCGCTGCAGCTGGTCACCGAGGACTATGCGGGCCAGCTGAGCCTGGTCTCGATGGCCATCGCGTGGGTGATCCTCGTGACCATGGGCAGCCGCCTGTTCTGGCTGATCCGTGAGTGCATGGCTCGTCCTCGCCAGCTCGGCAGGACCGAGGCGTTGCTCTCCGGGCTCTTCCTCGCGGCCTTGTTCGGCGGCAGCGTGGTCACCTTCGACGCCTCGTTGCCCTGGGTCTACCACGAGGTCTACCTGTGGGCGATGGCCTCGGTGGTCGGCAGCCTGTACTGGCTGTTGCGCGTGATCAGACGACCGACACTCACCGCGACCTCCTGGCTGTTCGTCTTCGTCCTGATCGCCTCACTGACCCGGACGACGGGCGGCTGGGCCATGTGTCTCGCGACCCTGGCCGCCGGAGTGTGGCTGGCGAGTGGTCGCCTGCACCCGGACCGACGCCGCATGGCCGCCGCGGTGATCGGCGCCGCCGTACTGCCGTGGGTCGCAGCGATCGTCGTGAACTACCTCAAGTTCCGGCACCCCTTCCTGTTCCCCCTCCAGGACCAGGTGTGGACGCAGCTGAACGCGCACCGTCGAGAGGCGCTCGACGCCAACGGCGGATCGCTCGTGGGGTTGCAGTTCCTGCCGACCTCGATCGTGAACTACCTGCGACCGGACGGGCTGCGCCTGGTCGGCTACTTCCCGTGGATCACACTTCCCGCGGAGCCTGCTCGCGGGTTCGGCGCGGTCCTGGACCAGAGCACCGGACCGGAAGCGTCACCGCCTTCATGCCCCTGCTGCTCCTGCTCACGCTGGTCAGCGTCCCGGTCCTGTTCCGTCGCCTTCCCTCGCAGGACTTCCGCGCCGTTCGGCTGGTCTGGGTCGGCGCCCTGCTGGTGACGGGCGGGGTGATGGCCTACGGATATGTCGCCTACCGCTACACCAGCGAGTTCGTCCCGGTCCTGCTCGTGGGCGGGGCCGTCGCAACGCAGGTCCTGGCCGGTTGGCTCGGAACCCGGCGACAGCTGCTCGCCCGGCTGGTCGTCGGCGGGTTCGTGCTGCTCACCGGCTTCGGTCTGGCTGCCAACACCGCGGTCGGGTTCTACACGGCCGCGACCAACTTCAAGGGTGCGCCCCTCGAGCGCTACCTCGGCATCCAGACAGACCTCAGCGGTTCGAGCGCCGCTTTCGCGCGGCTTGTGCACAGCTCCGACGGTGATCCTCAGGGCGGAGCCGCCGACGACCTCTGGATCCGCGGAGACTGCGACGCCCTCTACCTCAACACGGGCGAGGTGGCCGAGCGCTGGGTGCTCGTCCAGGAGCGCGACACGGCGGTCCGCATCCAGACCGGCCCCCAACCCTCCCTAGGCACCTACGAGCTGATGCGCAGCACGTCCCCCCAGCCACGCTCGGTGTGGCTCGAGGTGCTGCCGAGCCACCAGGCCCGTGTCCTCCTGCGCAACGAGGGAGGCGAGTACCGCGGGATCCCGTTCGACCTCCCCCCCGATGCTGACATCAGGATCGGAGCACGCAACCTCTCCGAGCTCGGCTACGCCGAGATCACCGCCAACCCCGGCGGCTTCGTGGGATATCTCGCGGTGTCGGACTGGAGCAAGGACTGGACAGCCGTGCCGAGCCACTTCCGGGTCTCCGCACAGCCGGACCTGAGCGGCAAGGGAGTGCTGATCACGCCGGCTCCCACCCTGCCGCTCGAGCTGTGTCAGGCAGCGCCCGGTCGAACGCAAGAGCTCGGCAGCGGATTCACGGGCGCCTTGCGGATCAGCTCCTCACCTGGCGCGACACCGGTCACGCTGACGGCGGCGGTTCGGAGCTCTACGTCGAGGAGATCGCTCGACGGCTCGCGAGCAGGGGGCACGACGTCACGATCCTGTGCTCCCGCTACCCGGGCTCGCAGCGCAGGTCTGCAGAGCACGGCGTGCGCATGCTGCGGCGCGGGGGCCGGCTGACCGTCTACCTGCACGGCCTGCTCCACCTCCTCGCACCGACCGGCGGCAGGACGTCGTGGTGAAGGTGACAACGGCTTGCCCTCCGTCTTGCCGGTACGCCGGCAGGGACATGTCGCCCTCACCCACCACGGCACGAGCACCAGTGGCGGATGATCTACCCCGGGCTCCCCGGCAGGGTCGGCTGGTTCGTCGAGTCGCGCCTGACTCCTCGTGTCTATCGCGACGTCCAGCACGTGACCGTCTCGGAGGCCACCGGCGCGCCATGATCGGGATCGGTGTTCCCGGGGAGTCGATCCGGGTGGTGCACAACGGCCTCGACGTGGCCCGCGGGGACGAGGCGCGATCGGCTCACCCGCTCCTGGTGGTGTTCTCCGGCTGGTGCCCCACAAACGGATCGAGCATGCCTTCGAGGTGCTGGCGGCCCTGCGCACCGAGTTTCCTGGGCTGCGGCTCGACGTCGTCGGCTCGGGCTGGTGGCACGCCCAGCTCGAGAACCGCGCTGCCGATCTCGGCGTCAGCGACCTCGTCGTGTGGCACGGTCACGTGAGCGATGCCCGGCGCGACGCACTGCTGGCCGGCGCATGGATCGCGCTGCTTCCGTCGACCAACGAGGGGTGGGGGCTCAGCGTGGTGGAGGCTGCCGCACAGGGCACGCCGACGATCGCCTACCGCGACGCGGGGGGTGTCAACGAGTCCATCCTCGACGGCCGCACCGGACTCCTGGTGGCTGATCTCGACGACCTCGTGCAGACGACGAGGGAGCTGCTCGGGCGACCCGAGCAGATCGAGGAGCTGGCCGCCGCGGCGCGCGAGCATGCCTCGGGATTCTCCTGGGAGACCTCCGCTCGGGAGCTCGAGAGCGTGATCGTCGAGGTCGCGAGGACCGCTGGGTCAGTTGGTGCCGTAGGTGATGATCGGCTTCTCGGCCGGGTTCGACGAAGGTGCCGAGGTCTGCGAGAACACCAGACCGTAGGTGGCGACGAGGGCGAGTAGCCCACCAGCCGCGGCCGGGGCCACCAGACCGGTCAGGAGGCTGGCTCCGTCTTCACCACGCGTGCGGAAACCCACAAGTTGACCACGCTCCTGGACCTTCGTCTGACGACGCGTCGAACAGTACCAGCGAACCGGCGTCGGAGCGCGAGGACGCAGGCGCCCATCCAGAAAGCAAGCGCGAGCAGGTCGAGCCCGATGAGCCCGACCCGGGCCGAGACCGACACCGTTCGGGTGTCTTGACCGGTCCGGGCACCCGGTAGAGCTGCACCTGGGGTTCCACCGGCCACCCGCTCCAACCCGGGCAGCCGGACGTTCGGCGTCTGCGGGTCGTCGGTGTAGAGCAGGGCCCAGCCGACTCCCAGTGCAGCCAGTCGCGCTGCGGCATCGCGCCCGCCGGCGCAGTCGGCGTACTTCCTCGGTCGCGGGGTCGTCGTCGCCCACGTGCGGCGTCCCACGACGAGCTCGTCGAACCGACCATCGGACGTCGAACATGCGTAGGCGGGGTCGTGCGCGCTGCGCCCGTTCCCCCAGTCGAACCGGCGGTAGGCACGCCACGGCAGCAGCACCATCCGCCCGTGGTCGGGCGACGCGCGAGCCGGTCACGGACCGAGGAGAAGTCCGTGGGATAGGTGACCGGGCGGACGGCGTCCCAGGTCCTGGAGGCGGCATCGGGCAGAAGCAGGAACGGCGTGCTGACCCCGACCACGGCGACCACAGCGGTCATCGCCCAACCACGGACGAGCAGCCAGTCGCGAAGCCGGTCCAGGCTCACCCCCAGGGAGAGCGACGCGAGCACCGCGAGCGGCGCGAGCCACTTCTGGGAGTCGCGAAGCAACCCTCCTCCTGGCACCCGGGTCACCACCCAGCGCAGCAGGTCGTCCAGGCCGGGGACCATGCGCCGACAGCAAGGACAGGCCGCCGAGGGCCAGCGGGACCAGCGGCCCGACACCGACCGGCAGACGCCGCCACGCTCCGAGAACCGAGACCACCACCACGACCGCCGCAGCCACGCCGAGCACCGAGGTGCGCGAGGTCGGCACGCTGTCGAGGTCCCAGATGCCGCCGAGGCCCAGCACGCTGACCAGTACTCCTCCCGGAGCGTCGGGCTGAGCACGGAAGGCCTCGACTCCCCCGGCGTCACTGACCCCGGCACCACGGCTGAGGGCCGACGGCGGCACCCAGGGAAGCTGCAGCAGAAGGCATCCCACAGCGACACGCGCCCGACGGCGAGTGGACAAGGCGACGGCGACCGCGGTGGCCACAGCCCGCCGGTCGGGGTCAGCGAGGCCAACCCGACCCAGGCCCACGTCGACCAGGGCGCCAGCGGGCGGTCTCTCTCGCCGTTCCGGCCTCGCCACCCGAGCGCACCGAGCGCCACGAAGAACAGCGCTCCGTAGGCCAGCAGCAGTGCCCACTGACCCAGGGCCAGACGCTCGACGACGTAGGGATTCCACACGGCGAAGGACGCCGCCGCGACGCGAGAGGGGAGGCTGAGCCCGGAGGCCAGTCGGTGGGCTCCCCACCCGGCGAGCAGGAGTCCCCCCAGCACACCCATCCGGAACAGCGCGGCTCCCGGCACGACCTCACCGAGCAACCCCACCACCGCGTCGAGCGGGACCGCCCGCGGCAACCTCTCACCGAGGCCCACCGTCTCCAGGGTCAGGGGCTGCCGCGGCGAGAACACCAGGTCGCCGGAGAGGCCGAGCCCCGAGGAGGTGAGGGCAGGAAGGCACAGCATCGTCGCCAGCACCAGCACCCATGCGTCGATCAGGATCGACGCAGGCGTACGGCGGACTCCGCCCATGCGTCACCCCTCGGCTACATATGCTGACGCCGACACCCTAGAGCGGAGCCGACGCCCCCATGAGCAGGACACCGAGCCCGGACCCGGGCGACGGAGCGGCGCCGCGCCGCGACCGGTTCGAGGAGGTCTTCGCCCGCGCCGACACCGTTCCCGGCTGGCTCACCCGCGACCAGGCGCGCACCTTGTTCGACGCGGCCCTGGACCTACCGCCTGGTGGGCGGATCATCGAGATCGGGTCGCACCAGGGCCTGTCGACCGTGGTGCTGGCCTCAGCCCGCGAAGACGTCGAGGTCGTCGCCATCGACCCGTTCGTGGGCGGCAAGTTCGGCGGTGAGCGCACCCGAAGGCTCTTCGAGCAGCACCTGGTCGAGCACGGCGTGGCCGACCGCGTGCGACTGATCGCGCAGCGCAGCGATCTGGTGCGCAGCTCCTGGGAGGAGCCGGTGGCACTGGTCTACGTCGACGGCAAGCACGACGCCCGCAGCACCAGCCAGGACCTGCGGTGGGCGTCGTTCCTGCCGCCGGGGGACTCGTGCTCGTGCACGACTCGTTCTCGTCCATCGGCGTGACCCTGGCCCTGCTGCTCGGCGTGCTCCCCGGGCGACGGCTGCGCTACCTGGGTCGGACCGGGAGCCTGGCGAGCTTCGAGCGAGGCCCCGCTCGACCTGTCGACCGGCTCCGGATGCTGGCCCAGCTGCCCTGGTGGGCGCGCAACGTCGGGATCAAGGTCCTGCTGCGACTGCGGCTGAACGCGGTGGCGCGCGCAGTCGGGCACCACGACGTGTTCGATCCCTACTGAGGTTCCTTCGCATCTTGGTGGTGGGGCCACGGCGGGCAGGGTGGTCCGCCTAGGCTGGCGCGTGTGCAGGCGGAGCAGGTGAGGCGGCGGGCGATGGGCTTGCCCAAGGGCATGTCGATCGCCGTGGCCATGGGCGTCATGAACCTCACGACGTACGGCTTCACGATCGTCGCCGCCCGACTGCTCGGTCCCCGTGACTACGGCGCTTTCGCGGCGCTCATGGGCGTCGTGCTCGTCATCATGGTCGTCTCCCTGGCGCTGCAGGCGACAGCGGCGCGACGGATCGCGGCCACACCGGACCACGTCCACCAGATCGAGGGGGTCATCCTCCGGGTCGGCGCCCAGGCTGCGGTCGGGGTCGGCGCGCTGTGCCTCGTGCTCGCACCGGTCATCGACCGGGTGGTGCGGCTGGACAGCCTGGGGACGGCGGCACTGGTCGCCCTCGCGGCGGCGCCCCTGACGATGATGGGCGCGCAGGCGGGAATCCTCCAGGGGGAGCGCCGGTGGACCCCGCTCGCGCTGATCTACCTCGCCGCAGGTGTGCCCAGGCTCGCGATCGGCACGGGCCTGATCCTGTGGCGACCCACCGAGTTCGCAGCGCTGCTCGGCGTCGCACTCGGCGCCTGGTTCCCGGTCCTGGTCGGGTGGCTGGCCCTGCGCCATCCCCGCGAACCCGGAGAGCACTCGCCCGAGCACAGCGCGCGGGCCCTGTGGCGCGAGACGCTGCACAGCTCCAACACGCTGCTCGCCTTCTTCGCGCTCTCCAACGCAGACATCCTGGTCGCGCGCAACGTCCTCGAGGGGCGCCAGGCCGGGCTGTACGCCGGTGGGCTCATCCTGGTCAAGGCCGTGCTGTTCCTCCCGCAGTTCGTCGTCGTCCTGGCCTTCCCCTCCATGTCGAAGGCTTCGGCTGCTCGCGCTGCGCTGTTCAAGAGCCTCCTGGCCGTCGTGCTGCTGGGTGCCGCCACGTCGGCTGGCGCCGCGCTGCTGTCCGGGCTCGCGGTCATCTTCGTGGGCGGTGACCAGTACGGGTCGATCCAGCACGAGCTCTGGATCTTCGCCCTGCTCGGCACCGTGCTGGCCATGCTCCAGCTGCTGATCTACAGCGTCCTTGCCCGGCAGTCCCGCCGCGCTGTCCTGCTGGTCTGGGCAGCCCTGGCTGCCGTCGTGGTCATCGGCCGGTCGACCGACACGGTGACCGGGTTGCTGTCCGTCGTGCTCAGCGTCGACGTCGTGCTGCTGCTGGCGCTGCTCGTGGTCGCCCTCGTTCGCACCCGGCCCGCGGTCGCCCAGGGATCAGTGGGCGGCGGCGTGCCAGCTGCTCCCGGTGCCGACGGAGACGTCGAGCGGGACGGTGAGCTCGGCCGCTGAGGCCATCTGCTCGCGCACCAGCACCTCCAGCGCGTCACGCTCCGCGTCGGCCACCTCGAAGACGAGCTCGTCATGGACCTGCAGCAGCATCCTCGACCCGAGCTGCTGCTCGCGCAGGGCCCGGTCGACGTTGAGCATGGCGACCTTGATGATGTCGGCCGCTGAACCCTGGATGGGTGCGTTCAGCGCCATCCGCTCGGCCATCTCGCGACGCTGCCGGTTGTCGTTGGTGAGATCCGGCAGGTAGCGGCGGCGACCGAGGATGGTCTCGGTGAAACCGGTGCGCCTGGCCTCGTCGACGACACCGCCGAGGTAGTCGCGGACTCCCCCGAAGGTCTCGAAGTACTCGTCCATCAGTCCGCGCGCCTCGGTGGTGTCGATGCGCAGCTGCTGGGAGAGACCGAACGCGGAGAGACCGTAGGCCAGGCCGTAGTTCATCGCCTTGATCTTGGCCCGCATCTCGCTGGTCACGTCGGTGGGATCGACGTCGAAGACCCGGCCGGCCGTCACCGAGTGGAAGTCGTAGCCCGACCGGAACGCCTCGATCAGGGCTGCGTCCTCGGACAGGTGCGCCATGATCCGCATCTCGATCTGTGAGTAGTCGGCGGTGAGCAGCTCGGAGAACCCCGGACCCACCACGAACCCCTCGCGGATCCGGCGGCCGGCCTCGGTCCGGACCGGGATGTTCTGCAGGTTCGGCTCGGTGCTGGAGAGCCGGCCGGTGGCCGCGATCAGCTGGTTGAAGGTCGTGTGGATCCGACCGTCCTCGGCCACGGTCTTGAGCAGTCCCTGCACGGTCTGTCGCAGCCGGATCGCGTCGCGGTGCTCGAGGAGGTGCTCGAGGAAGGCGTGCCCGGTCTTCTCGTAGAGGCTCTGCAGCGCGTCGGCGTCGGTGGTGTAGCCCGTCTTGGTCCGCTTGGTCTTCGGCATCTCCAGCTCGTCGAACAAGACGACCTGGAGCTGCTTGGGCGAGCCGAGGTTGACCTCCTTGCCGACGACGGCGTAGGCCTGCTCGGCTGCGTCTCGGACCCTGGTCCCGAAGCCTTCCTCGAGCTCGTCGAGCAGGTCGTGGTCGACGGCGATGCCGACCTGCTCCATCCGGGACAGGACATCGATCAGCGGCAGCTCGACGTCGGTGAGCAGGCGGGTGCCACCGCGGCCCTCGAGCTCCTCGTCGAGAGCGGTCGCGAGATCGAGCACCGCGCTGGCGTGCAGCATCGCGGTGTCGCTGCTCGTGTCCTCGTCGAGCCCTTCCAGGCTGAGCTGGCCGTCGTCACTCGTCCCCTGCTTCAGCTCACGCTTGAGATAGCGCACGGTCAGGTCGGCCAGATCGTAGGAACGTTGGTCGGGTCGAGCCAGGTACGCCGACAGCGCGGTGTCGCGCTCCAGCCCGATCAGTGGCCAGCCCCGCGCCGCGAGGGCCAGCATCGGCCCCTTGGCGTCGTGCAGCACCTTGGGCTGGTGCGGGTCACCGAGCCACGAGACCAGGGCGGCATCGTCGCCGGGCGTGATGGCGTCCATCGAGAGATGCGCGGCTGTCCCCTCGGTGGTGGCGAACGCGAGGCCGCGCACGTCGCCGGTGCCCGCCCCCCACGACCCCTCGAGGTGTACGCCGACCCGCTCGCCCCTGCTCGCGTGGCTGGTCAGCCAGTCCCCGACCTCGCCCGGCTGGAGGCGGGTCATCTCGAGGGCGAACCCGGACTCGTCGATCTCCTCCTCGGACTGCAACGTCTCGAACAGGCGGTCACGCAGGACGCGGAACTCGAGCCCGTCGAACAGCGTGTGCACCTCCTGGCGGTCCCAGGGCGCGATGGTGAGGTCGGTCGGCGCGAGGGGGAGGTCGAGGTCGCAGACCAGGGCGTTGAGCTGACGGTTGCGGATCACCGAGTCGAGGTGCTCGCGCAGGCTCTCGCCGGCCTTGCCCTTGATCTCCTCGGCCCGGTTGACGACGTTGTCGAGCCCGTCGTAGGTCGCGATCCACTTGGCGGCTGTCTTGGGCCCGACCCCCGGGACCCCGGGAAGGTTGTCGGAGCTCTCGCCGACGAGCGCCGCCACCTCCGGGTAACGGTCCGGCGGGACGCCGTACTTCTCCTCGACGGCGGCAGGCGTCATGCGCTTCATCTCCGAGACGCCGCGCATCGGGTAGATGACCGTGGTGCGGTCGTTGACGAGCTGGAAGGAGTCGCGGTCCCCCGAACAGATCAGGACCTCGAAGTCCGCGGCCATCGCCTGCGTCGCCAGGGTGCCGATGATGTCGTCCGCCTCGAAGCCGGGCTTCTCGACGAACGGCACGCGCAGAGCGTTGAGGACCTCCTTGATCAGTGAGACCTGTCCCTGGAACTCGTCGGGGGACTTGGCACGGTTGGCCTTGTAGTCGCTGTAGGCCTCGCTGCGGAAGGTGGCCCGCGAGACGTCGAAGGCCACGGCGAGGTGGGTGGGCTGCTCGTCGCGGAGCACGTTGATGAGCATCGCGGTGAAGCCGTAGACGGCGTTGGTGTGCTGACCGGTCGTCGTCGAGAAGTTCTCCACCGGCAGCGCGTAGAACGCACGGTAGGCCAGCGAGTGGCCGTCGAGGAGCAGCAGCCTGGGCCGGTCCGAACCCGAGAGGGAGCCGGTCGGCGAAGCAGGCGCCGAGGCAGGCTCGGAGACGGTCTTGGAAGAAGGGGCAGCTGACGGCGACGGCACGGATTCGACCCTAACTGGTTCGACCGACACCCGGTCGGGGTGTCGTCGCCGCGAAGCCGGCGCAGAGGGCGAGCCTCAGGACGGAGCCTGGCGGCGTCGCATGGAGCGACGTTGGGCGAGGACCTGGACGAGGTGCCGGTTGCCTCCGACGTGGCCCCGCTCGGTGTTCAGCTTCTTGCGCAGCCCGGCCACGCTGGAGTGGCGCATCGTGCCGAGGGTGGACAGGCCGAGCCGGGCGAAGAAGCGGTTGGTGTCCCGGTTGCCGTCGGTGATCGCGGTGACGTCCTTGATGTCCTTCTCCTCGGCCCAGACCAGCGCAGCCTCGATCAGCGCGTGTCCGTAGCCGTGCCGCCTGAACTGCGGCAGCACGTCGAGGAACGAGGTGTGCAGGACACTCTCGAGGGCCAGCGGGGAGATCGGCGCCCGGGTCAGCAGCATCGCGCCGACGACCTTCCCCTCGACCTCGGCGACCAGCAGGCGCTGGTCCGGGTCGGCTGCGAGGTTCGCCACCGCGCGCTCGGCGTCCACCAACATGTCCGCCGACTTCCCGGCCGGGCGGGTGACGGCCTCCCAGAGCTCGAGGAGCTCGGCGGCGTCGCGGGGCTCGGCCTGGCGGATCTGGGGTGCCTGTCGCGGCATCGGAGAACCCCTTTCGCTGCCCGTGGGCCTGGCCGTGGATCGGCGAGGAGAGACTAACCGCCGATGTGGTCAAACGCTAAAGCACTTGGGTGAACCCGACTAGTCGACCGGGTCGGCCATCCCTGGTCCGTGGGTGACCACCCCGTCCGCGACCTGGCGCATCGACAGCCGCAGATCCATGGCGGTCTTCTGGATCCAGCGGAACGACTCGGGCTCACTCAGCCCGAGGCTCTGCTGGAGGACGCCCTTGGCCCGGTCCACGGCCTTGCGCGTCTCGAGCCGGTCATTGAGGTCCTCCACCTCCGACTCCAGCTGGCGCAGCTCGGCGAACCGGCTCATCGCCATCTCGATGGCGGGCACGAGGTCGGTCTGGTCGAACGGCTTGACCAGGTAGGCCATCGCCCCCGCGTCTCGGGCCCGCTCCACCAGGTCGCGCTGGCTGAACGCCGTCAGGATCACCACCGGTGCGATGCGCTGCCCGGCGATCTGCTCGGCGGCCGCGATGCCGTCCAGGCGTGGCATCTTCACGTCGAGGATCACCAGGTCCGGGCGCAGCGTCACGGCGAGCTCGATGGCCAGCTCTCCGTCCTCGGCCTGCCCGACGACGTCGTACCCCTCCTCCCCGAGCATCTCGGCGAGGTCGAGCCGGATCAGCGCCTCGTCCTCCGCGATCACGACTCGGGGACGGGAGGTGGACCTGCCGTCCTGCGGGTCGAAGGTGGCGCTCACAACCCGGAAGGCTATCGGTGATCTGCTCCGGTAGCGTGTGCGCTCGCGGCCCCGGTATCCCAATCGGCAGAGGAAGCGGTCTCAAACACCGTCCAGTGTGGGTTCGAGTCCCACCCGGGGCACCGTGCTCCCATCGCCGGGTCAGTCCCGTTCGTCCTAGATGCGAAGCGAGCGATGATAGACACGAGAGACGGCGTTCGTCCGCACTTGTCCAGACCAGTGGTGGCTTCGAGGTTTCGACTGGGCCACGAACGGCCAGGATGCTTGACACTCCCCCTCCGTAGCGCAAACCTTCCGGCAGCGGTCTCGCCCGAGACCGCTGATACGCGTGGCCCCATGGGCCCCGGTGACGGAGGAATTGCATGCGCACTCGCCCCATGGCGAAGCTGGCAGCGATCGGTCTCGTTGGCGCACTTGCGCTGACCGGTTGTGGCAGCTCGGACAACAAGAGCAGTGGCGGACTCAGCGGCGGCGACAGCGGCAGCAAGAGCAGCCAGACGTACACGGTCGCCTTCCAGGGCCCCCTGTCCGGCGACAACCAGCAGCTCGGGATCAACGAGGCCAACGGCGCCGAGCTGGCGGTCGCGGAGGCCAACAAGGACTCCAGCCTCGGCTTCAAGGTCAAGCTGCTCAAGGCTGACGACGGCGGTGACGCCGGAGAAGGCCCCCGCGGCGGCGGCACAGGTCCTCCAGGACAACACCGTGATGGGTGTCGTCGGACCGTCGTTCTCCGGCGCCTCGCAGGCGGTCGGCAAGCAGTACGGCGACGCCGGGCTCGCGATCGTGAACCCGTCGGCCTCCAACGGCGAGCTCCAGGACCAGGGCTTCAAGACCTGGCACCGGATCATGCCCAACGACTTCGCCGAGGGCCCCGCAGCGGCTGACTGGCTGGCCAAGAAGGCCAAGAAGGTCATCGTGGTCAGCGACAAGAGCGCCTACGGCGACGGCGTCGCGAACGCGGTTGCCAAGGAGCTCAAGGCCAAGGGCGTGACCGTCGTCACCCAGGCTGCGGACCAGACCTCGACCAAGGACTACGCCCCGATCGCCCAGACGGTCAAGCAGTCCGGTGCGCAGGCGATGTTCTACGCCGGCTACGACGCCCAGGGCGCCCAGTTCGCCAAGGCCCTCGTGGCCGTCGGCTACAAGGGCATCGCCATGGCCGGCAACGGTGTGAAGTCCTCGGTCTTCACCGACGGCGCGAAGAAGGACGGCGAGGGCTGGTACATGTCCTGCGGTTGCCAGGACGCCACCGTCGCACCGGCGGCGAAGGCCTTCACCGCGGCCTACACCGCGATGTTCAACACGGCTCCGTCGACCTACTCGCCTGAGGCCTACGACGCCACGAACATCATCATCCAGGGCATCAAGACGGCCAAGGAAGCCGGTCAGGTCACCCGCCAGGCCGTCAACGACGCCATCAACAAGATGGACTACAAGGGCATCACGGCAGACATCAAGTTCGCTGCCAACGGTGACCTTCCCGAGGGTGAGGGCACGGTCAACCTGTTCCAGGTCAAGAACGGTGAGATCGTCAGCCTCGGAGACATCAGCACCTTGAACTGATCGAACTAGTTCCTTGTGAACGCGTGACCACTAGCATGGGCGCCGTTGCCACCAACTGCGGTGGCAACGGCGCCCTGCCTCTTGCTCCCCGCCGCTCGATGCCGTCGACTGGCTCGCTCTTCTCAGGTCCTCGGAGAGGATTCACCTCGTGCAAGACTTCTTGAACTACCTGGTGCTCGGGCTCACTCGCGGTTCGCTCTACGCACTGATCGCTCTCGGCTACACCCTGGTCTACGGTGTCCTGCAGCTCATCAACTTCGCCCACAGCGAGGTGTTCATGTCCGGCGCGTTCGGCAGCTACCTCGTCGTCAACGCCGTGGTCGGCCACTCAGCGGGCCATCCCCCGTGGTACGCCATCGTCGGTGTGCTGGTGCTCGGGCTCACCTCGGGCGCGCTCGTCGGCGCCTCGGTCGCCTGGGTCCTCGAACGGGTCGCCTACCGGCCGCTGCGAAAACGTGGCGCACCGAAGCTGGCCTTCCTGATCAGCGCGATCGGCGCGTCGTTCTTCCTCTCCCAGCTCGCCGGCAAGATGTTCAACCGGCTCAACAACAACAACTTCCCGGACTACTTCAGCAACAACCTGCACGTGATCGACATCGGCGGCGTCTACATCACCTTGATGCAGATGATCATCATGGTCTCCGCCCTGGTGATGATGCTCGGTCTGGACGCCCTCGTCTCGCGCACCAAGCTCGGCCGCAGCATCCGGGCCGTGGCCGAGGACGCCCCCACCGCAGCCCTGATGGGGGTCAACATCGACAAGACGATCTCGCGCACCTTCCTGATCGGCGGCGCCCTGGGTGGCGCGGCCGGCTTCCTCTACGGCAGCGCGCTCATCTTCTCCAACACCATGGGCTTCATCCCCGGCGTCAAGGCGTTCGCCGCCGCCGTGCTCGGCGGCATCGGCAACATCCGCGGCGCCATGCTCGGCGGCCTCCTCCTGGGCGTGGTCGAGGCCACGCTGCCGACAGCGCCCTGGTCGAGAGCGGGGTGGATCGGGATCCAATGGACCGACGTGGTCGCGTTCCTCGTCCTCGTGCTGGTGCTGGTCGTCCGGCCCACCGGAATCCTCGGCGAGCGCCTGGGACGTGCGGCATGAGGGCCCGGCGCTCGGACCAGGCCGAGGCCCGGATCATGCACCTCCAGCGCCTGGGCGCGTGCCTGGCCGGTGGATTCGTGCTGGCACTCATGGTGGGTACCCAGGAGGGCACCCAGCAGGACTTCGGGTACGCCTTCCGCGAGGCCGTCTTCGGACCCCGCATCCTGATCTTCCTGGGGATCGGAGTCCTGCTGTACCTCGCTATCACCTTCGGCCCCCGAGCCACTCCCTACCTGACCCGACCGGGCCTGCGACCGCTGGCCGCAGGCGCGATCACCGTGGTGGTGTCCTACACGCTGCTGCGCTGGACCGACAGCGGTCAGATCGACGGCGGGAAGTTCGGCAACCTCGCCGATGCCGCAGCCCAGACCGGCGGGGTCGACGTGCTCGCCCGCGTGTTCTTCGGCTCGGTGCTCCCGGCCACCCACTGGGTGCTCCTGATCCTCGTCAGCGTCCTCGCGGCCACCGGCATGATCCGGCGCAGCCCGGCCCTCGGCTACACCGCCGGCGGCCTGGCCCTGCTCTTCGGGGTGTGGGCGGAGTACACCGAGGCCTCGATCAGCAGCTACCTCAACTACCCCAGCCACGCGACCGGCGGCGCCGTCGCGATGCTCGGGTTCTTCACGATCGCCGTCGCCGCGCTCGTCTCGGCGCGGAGCCAGTCGGACGTGGCCGACACCGACGGGTTCATCGACAAGGTGATGGCCTGGCGTCCCGGGATGCCCCTAGTGGCCCTCGGCGGTCTCGTGGGCCTGGTGGGCATCTTCTACGCGACCTGGTTCTCCCCCGGCAACCGCGACGCCGGCCTGTCGACCACCTCCGGGATGTTCCAGGGCACCGGCCTCGACGCCTTCGCCGCTGCCTACCTCGGCTGGTTGGGATACGTGCTGTTCCTCGGCACGCTCGCCGTCGCCGGTGCCGCGGCGTACCTGCGCAGCAGACTGCTCGGTTACCTCAGCATCCTGCTCGGCGTGGTCTCCACCCTGCTCACGCTGCTGGTGGTCCACGACTTCTCGGGGCTGGCCGCCAAGCAGGGGTTCGACGGCGCGCGGGGGGCCTGGGACAACCTGGGCAGCGGCGCGTGGATGACCAGCGGGGGCCTCACCCTCCTCGCCGGCGCGGGCCTCCTCGTCGTCAAGGCGCTCGGCGCCGACCCCATCGACGCTCCGGTCGACTCCGACCAGCTCGGACACCTGCGCGCACCGTCGCGGGGACAGCTCGGCCTCGCCACGATGCTCGTGGTGATCACGGCCGCCCTGTTCTACCCCCCGACGGCCACGCAGTTCTGGCAGACCGTGCTGGTCTCGGAGATCGGCATCTACGTCCTGCTGGCGATCGGTCTCAACGTCGTGGTCGGCTGGGCCGGCCTGCTGGACCTCGGCTTCATCGCCTTCTACGCGATCGGCTCCTACACCACGGCCTACTTCACAGGTCGACTCCCGGTGCGGCCGCCCGAGTGGCTGGTGCTCACCCCTCTGGCTGCGATCCCGTTCGCGGTGCTGGTCTGTCTCATCGCCGGTGTCGCCCTCGGGTTCCCGACGCTGCGGCTGCGCGGTGACTACCTGGCGATCGTCACCCTCGGCTTCGGTGAGATCATCCGGGTCGTCGCCAACAACGCCAACGGGTTCACCAACGGTCCGCGAGGTGCGTTCAACATCCCGCCTCCCTCGATCCACGTGGGACCGATCGACTTCACGTGGGGCGCGAGCGCGTTGGGCTTCTGGTACCTCCTGCTGGTGCTCGTCATCATCATCGTGGTGCTGTTCAACAGGCTCGAGCACTCACGTCTCGGGCGAGCCTGGGCCGCGGTGCGCGAGGACGAGGTGGCCGCTCAGGCAACCGGCATCAACACCACCCGCGTCAAGCTGCTCGCGTTCGCGATCGGGGCATCGACCTCCGGCGTGGCCGGCGTGTTCTTCGCCAGCCAGATCGGGTCGTTCACGCCTGAGAACTTCGTGCTGAACAACTCGATCCTCGTCGTCGCCTACGTCGTCTTCGGTGGCATGGGCTCGCTCGCCGGAGCTGCCGCGGGCGCGGCGGTGCTGACCTGGCTGCCGGAGTTCCTCAAGGAGCAGGTGCCCGCGGAGGACCGGCAGATGTGGATCGGTGCGCTGATCCTGCTGATGATGATCTTCCGTCCCGCCGGACTGATCCCGGCCCGGCGGCGCAAGGCCGAGCTCGCCGGCCTCGACAAGCCGTCGAGTGCCGAGTCCAAGGCCGTACCTGCCGGAGAGGGGATGTGACCGCATGAGTGCCACCGCACCCGAGCAGACGTCGACCAGCGAGGTGGTCTACGACATCAAGGACGTGACGCTGCGTTTCGGCGGCGTCACCTCGCTGAACAACATCAGCCTGCAGATGCGCCGCGGCGAGATCCTCGCAGTCATCGGGCCCAACGGGGCAGGGAAGACGTCGCTGTTCAACTCGCTCACCGGGGTCTACACGCCCCAGGAGGGCACGATCATGCTGGCCGCCCGCACGGGGGACTCGCCCGAGTCCGTCCTGGGCAAGCAGACGCACGTGATCAACCACATGGGCGTGGCTCGCACGTTCCAGAACATCCGGCTGTTCCCGGCGCTGACCGCGCTGGAGAACGTGAAGGTGGGGG
This sequence comes from uncultured Actinomycetota bacterium, assembly GCA_963815825.1. GTDB lineage: Bacteria > Actinomycetota > Actinomycetes > Propionibacteriales > Nocardioidaceae > Marmoricola. Next base: position 31,216 of record CAWFII010000008.1, read on the forward strand.
TGGAGACCCGGCAGAAGGCCGGACCGATCGCTGCGATGCTCGGAATGCCCTGGCAGCGGCGCGAGGAGCGGGAGTCCACCCAGCGGGCCTACGAGCTGCTCAGCTTCGTCGGGCTGACCCGGCGGGCCAACGACCTGGCCGGCTCGCTCGCCTACGGCGAGCAACGTCGTCTCGAGATCGCCCGGGCCCTCGGGACCAACCCGGGAGTCATCCTCCTCGACGAGCCCGCGGCGGGCACGAACCCGGTGGAGAAGCAGGAGCTCGCCGCGCTGATCCAGCGGATCAACGTCGACGACGGTGTCTCCGTGCTGCTCATCGAGCACGACATGAAGCTGGTGATGTCGGTGGCGCACCGCCTGGTGGTGCTCAACTTCGGGCAGAAGATCGCCGAGGGCACTCCGGCGGAGATCCAGCGCGACCCGGCCGTGATCGCGGCCTACCTCGGCACCTCCGAGGACGAGGCACAGGCCATGACCGAGGGGCTCGAGGTGCACACCATCAGCGTCGAGGGCACCTCGCTCGACCTGCTCGAAGGCAAGACCGGCACCACCGATGAAGGAGCCACGCCATGAGCCTGCTCGAGGTCGACGACATCGAGGTCCGCTACGGAGCCATCCGGGCGATCAAGGGGGTGAGCTTCCACGTCGACGAGAACGAGGTGGTCGCGCTGCTGGGTGCCAACGGCGCCGGCAAGACCACCACCCAGAAGACGATCTCCGGGATGATGCGTCCTTCCCTCGGTGAGATCAGGTTCGACGGCGAACGCATCGACGGCCTGCCCGCTCACGACCTGATCCACCTCGGCATCTGCCACGTCCCCGAGGGTCGCCGGGTGTTCCCGCTGATGACGGTCACCGAGAACCTCGAGATGGGTGCCTTCCGCTTCAAGAAGCCCGACCTCGAGGTTCTCGACCGCTGCTTCGAGATGTTCCCCCGGCTCAAGGAACGCCACACCCAGTTCGCCGGGACCTTGTCCGGCGGCGAGCAGCAGATGCTGGCCATCGCGCGAGCCCTGATGGGCAAGCCGAGGCTGCTTCTCCTCGACGAGCCCTCCATGGGTCTCGCACCGCTCATCGTGCGGCAGATCTTCGACATCGTGCGCGAGATCAACAGCACCGGCGTGACCGTCCTGATCGTGGAGCAGAACGCCGCGCAGGCGCTCGCCCTGGCCGACCGGGGCTACGTCCTCGAGACCGGTGAGCTGGTCCTCTCGGGCACCGGCAAGGAGCTCCTCGCCGACGACCGCATCCGGGCCGCCTACCTCGGCGAGGAGATCCACGCCTGACCCGCTGCCGGGTCGCGCCGCGGCCGCGGGACCGCTCAGGAGACCGTGACCTCGACGACTGTGTCGGTGACCTGTGGGCTCTCCCCGCCGAGCAGCCAGACGCGTCGTCCACGGCTCACCGTCGAGGCGTCACTGAGCGGGCCGGGCAGCCTCCCGGCACGGCTGAACACGCCGCTGCCGGGGTCGAACCACCACATCGCGTCCGTCTGCGCGTCCGGCCCGGTGCGACCTCCCATCAGCAGCACCCGCCCCCCGACCTGGGCGGCCATCGCATGTCCGAGGGGCACGGGCAACCGGGCGACGAGCGTGGTGCGACCGGTGTCTGCGTCGATGCGTTGCACGGAGGCGAGCTCGCGGTGGTCGACCTCGCCACCGAAGACGAAGACCTCGCGCCCGACGGTCGCGGTAGCGGCGTACCGGACTCCTTCGCGCAGCGCGCCGAGCTGCACCCACCGGCCTCCGCGCGACGCGAGCACGGATCGCGGCACGTGGGTGCCGTCGTAGCCGCCGACGACCAGCGAGCGACCGCCCACAGCCGCCACCGAGAGGTCCGAGCGCGTCGTCGGCAGCGGCGTCCCGGTCGTCCACCGGCCCGCTCGCAGCACCTGCACCGCTGACTGCTCGGTGGCGTTACCGCCCCCGTAGACGGCCGGACGCCCCGCGAGGCTGCCCGCGGCGGCATCGTGCACGGCGATCCCCAGGCTCGGCGCCGGCGCACGACGACCTGTCGTCGGGTCGAGCTCGGTGACCCGAGCCGTGGACGCGTCGCCGGGCAGCATGCCGCCGGCGAGCAAGGTCCGGCGCGGGTCCCCGGCCACGGAGGTGACCGCGCTCCGGGCCACCGGGAAGGGCAGCCGCCAGCCGGCGTACGAGGCCGAGGCCCGGGTCGCACGAAGGGCCGGCGCCGGCGGCGTGGCGCCACTCGCGCCCGGTACGGGTGACCCGCTCGCGTCGGCCCGGTCTCGGTGCGCCTGCGGCGAGGGGCTGCAGGCCGTGAGCGAGAGTGTCCCGACGAGCAGGCTCGTGAGCAGTGCCGGCCGTAACGTCACCGCATGTTCCCGGTGTGCCCCAGTGAGTAGCGTCCGGGCTGCGGCCAGACGGCCAGTCCGTGCGGGCTGCCGCTGACCGGGATCCTGGCGACGAGCCTGCCGCGACGCGTGTCGAAGCCGTACACCTCCGCGTCATAGCGACCCGAGAGCCAGAGGGTCCTGCCGTCCGCGGAGACGCCGCCCATGTCGGGGCTGCCGCCGCCAGGGATCCTCCAGGTGTCGACGATCTTGTTGCGTGCGGGGTCGAGCACGCTGACCGCTCCGGCGCCGCGGTCGGAGATGTAGAACCGGGAACCGTCACGGCTGGGGTAGATGCCGTGCGGGTGCGAGGGCATCGCGATCGCTCCGACCTGCCGGAAGGTGCGGGCCGAGATCAGCCGCAGCTCGTCGGTGCCCATGTCGGCCACGTAGAACAGCCGCCCGTCCGGGGAGAGCCGGACGTCCTGCGGCATGCTCATCCCCATCGTCGCCGTGGAGGCTCCGGCCGGAGTGGATGGCTGCGGGTCGAGCCGCAGCGTGCCGAGCACCGTGTGCCGGAGGGTGTCGATCCTGACCAGCTCGCCCGAGAACTCGCACGTGACCACGAAGAACCGTCCGTTGGCCGAGAACTCCGCGTGGTTGGGACCACGACAACCGCGCGGCGCCACCTCGTCGACGGACCTGAACGTGCGCGGGTCGGAGAACCGGATCAGGTCGTGCTGCTCGACCATCACCACCGCCGACTTCCCGTCCGGGGTGAAGTACAGGTTGTAGGGGCGCGGCACCGCGTCGGTCCTCGTCCGGCGGACCTTCCGAGGGTCCAGCTCGACCAGCTCATTGGCCGCACTGGAGTTCACGATCAGCCGGGTGAGGTCGTAGGAGGGCACGACGTGCTGGGCGAGGTAGCCGACCGGGATGACCTTCACGATCCGGCGGGTGCGCTGGTCGATCACCGTCACCTTGCTGCCCCTGGAGTCCGGCACGTAGAGCAGCGGCCGCGCTCCGGCGACCGCCCGGCTGAGCATGCCGCGCCCGGTCTGGGAGTAGACGTTGTTCCCGATCACCGGGGGCATGCCGGGCAGCGGGTTCCGGAACGGCCAGGCGGTCGCCGCGTCCGAGGTGGTGGTCGTGCTCCGCGGAGCCGGCGAGCCCGTCGCGGCGGGTGCCGGAGAGCTCGTGTCGGCGCGCGCGTTCGCGACGTCCCCGCAACCGGCCAGCAGCAGGGACCCGACCGCCAGCGCCACGGGCAGCAGCAGCTTTCGCCAACTCACGGCACGACCTCTCACTACGGACGGATCCGGCAGTGACCGAGGATAGGTGTTCCAGCCTGACCGGAACCTGTATGCGCCGGTTTCGTCGCCTGTGTCGCGAGCTGGGGGCTGGTCAGCTGCGGCTGCGGTAGGCCGGGGCGACCTCGTTGATGGCGTCTCCCATGCGGTGGATCCGCAGCGCGTTCGTCGATCCCGGGATGCCGGGAGGGCTGCCCGCGATGATCACCACGAGGTCACCCTCCTCCACCCGCCCGATCTTGAGCAGCTGGTCGTCGACCTGGCGCACCATCTGGTCCGTGTGCTCGACCGGGGTGGTCAGGAACGTCTCGATGCCCCAGGACAACGAGAGCTGCGAGCGCACGACGGGTTCGGGCGTGAACGCGAGGACGGGGATCGGACCGCGATAGCGGGCCAGGCGGCGCGCCGAGTCACCACTCTGGGTGAAGGCGACGAGGAACTTCGCGCCCACTCGGTCAGCGACCTCGGCCGCCGCTTTGGCGATCACGCCACCGCGCGTGCGCGGCTGCCAGTCGATCGCCGCCATGCTGTGCAGCTCGTGGTCCTCGGTGGAGCTGATGATCCGCGCCATCGTCCGCACCGTCTCGATGGGGTACTCCCCCACGCTGGTCTCGCCGGAGAGCATCACCGCGTCGGCACCGTCGAGCACCGCGTTGGCGACGTCCGAGGCCTCGGCGCGGGTCGGCGCGGGGTTGCTGATCATCGACTCGAGCATCTGGGTGGCCACGATGACCGGCTTGGCGTTGCGCCGGGCCTTCTCCACCACCCGCTTCTGCAGGAAGGGCACGTCCTCGAGGGGACACTCGACGCCGAGATCGCCTCGGGCGACCATGAACCCGTCGAAGGCATGGACGATCTCGTCGAGGTTCTCGATGGCCTGCGGCTTCTCGATCTTCGCGATCACCGGCAGCATCACCCCCTCCTCCCGCATGATCTTGCGGACGTCCTCCACATCGGCGGCGGAGCGCACGAACGAGAGCGCGATGAAGTCGACGGTCAGGTGCAGGCCCCAGCGCAGGTCCTCGATGTCCTTCTGCGACATCGCAGGCACACTCACGGGCACACCCGGGAGGTTGATGCCCTTGTGGTTGCTGATCCGGCCACCGGTGACGACCTGGGTGTGCACGTCGGTGCCGTCCACCGCGGTCACCCGGAGGCGCACCTTGCCGTCGTCGATGAGGATCTGGTCCCCGGCGCCCACGTCACCTGGCAGGCCCTGGTAGGTCGTGGAGGCGATCTCGTTGTCGCCGTCGAGCTCGCGGGTGGTGATCGTGAAGGCCTGACCGGTGGTGATCTTCGAGGAGCCCTCCTTGAACCGGCCCAACCGGATCTTCGGGCCCTGCAGGTCCACGAAGACGCCGACGCCGTGTCCGCTCTCGTCGGAGGCCCGCCGAACGCGGCGGTAGACCTCCTCGTGCTCCTCGTAGCTGCCGTGGCTCAGGTTCAGCCGAGCGACGTCCATCCCGGCATCCACCAGCTCACGGATGCGCTCCAGCGACGAGGTGGCCGGACCCAGGGTGCACACGATCTTTGCTCTCCGCACCGGGAGAGCCTAACCGCAGCGACTTGAACGTTCCAATAGCGGGAGCGGTGATTCATCCTCACGCTGTGAGGGGTCGCTCCGTCGGCGGGATCGGGGCGGGCAGGGTCGTGCTCCCGGTGAGCCAGGTGTCCACGGCGGCACCCGCGGCGCGGCCCTCCGCGATCGCCCACACGATCAGGGACTGACCGCGGCCCGCGTCGCCGGCGACGAAGACACCGTCCACCGAGGAGGCGTAGCCGGCGTCGCGGGCGACGTTGCCGCGCTCGTCGAGCTCGACCTCGAGCTGCTCGACCAGACCCTCGCGCTCGGGTCCGGTGAAGCCCATCGCGAGCAGCACCAGCTCGGCGGGGATCTCCCGCTCGGTGCCCTCGACCTCCTGGAGCCGTCCGTCCTCGAACCTCACCTCGACCAGGCGCAGGGCGCGGACGTTGCCGGCCTCGTCGCCGAGGAACTCCTGGGTGGAGACGGCGTAGACACGGTCACCACCCTCCTCGTGGGCCGAGGAGACGCGGAAGGTCATCGGGTACGTCGGCCACGGCTGATTGTCCGGTCGGTCCTGGGGGGGCTGCTCCATGATCTCGAGCTGGGTGATCGTCTTCGCGTGCTGGCGGATGGCCGTGCCCAGGCAGTCGGCGCCGGTGTCACCTCCGCCGATGATCACCACGTCCTTGCCGTCGGCCCGGATCTGTCCCTCGACCTCCTCGCCGAGCGAGACCCGGTTGGACTGCGGGAGGTACTCCATCGCCTGGTGGATCCCGGCGAGCTCGCGCCCCGGCACCGGAAGGTCTCGCGCCGCGGTCGCACCCGTGGCCAGGACGACGGCGTCGTAGCGGTCGCGCAGCTGGGCGCCGGTGAGGGTCTTGCCGACCGCGACCCCCGCGCGGAAGACGGTGCCCTCGCGGCGCATCTGGTCCAGCCTCCGGTCGAGGACCTTCTTCTCCATCTTGAACTCGGGAATGCCGTAGCGCAGCAGCCCTCCGATCTTGTCGGCCCGTTCGTAGACGGCCACCGTGTGACCGGCCCTGGTCAGCTGCTGGGCGGCCGCGAGACCGGCAGGACCGGAGCCGATCACGGCGACGGTCTTTCCGGAGAGCCACTCGGGCGGCTGCGGACGCACCGCACCCGACTCCCACGCCCGGTCGATGATGGAGACCTCGACGTTCTTGATGGTCACGGGATCCTGGTTGATGCCGAGCACGCACGACGTCTCGCACGGCGCCGGGCACAGCCGCCCGGTGAACTCCGGAAAGTTGTTGGTCGCGTGCAGCCGCTCGATCGCGGTGTCCCAGTCGTCGCGCCAGACCAGGTCGTTCCACTCCGGGATGATGTTGCCGAGCGGACAGCCCTGGTGGCAGAACGGGATGCCGCAGTCCATGCAGCGGCCCGCCTGCGTCTTGATGATCGGCAGCAGCGCCCGGCCGGGACCACCGGGATAGACCTCGTTCCAGTCCTCGGTGCGCTCCTCGACCGCTCGCTTGGGAGCGAGCTCGCGACCGTTCTTCAGGAAGCCCTTCGGGTCAGCCATGGGCACAGCCCTCCTTCGTCGGGCGCGCGGTGGCGGGCGCGCCTGCCGGGGTCGGCGAGATCCGGTCACCCATGGAGTGCCGCCATCATCGCCGTTGCGATCTCGGTGTCGTCCAGTCCGTCTGCCTCGGCCTTGGCCTTGGCCTCCATGACGATCCGGAAGTCGCGCGGGATCACCTCGGTGAACCGGTTCAGCGAGGACTCCCAGTCGGCCAGCAGAGCCTCGGCCAGCGTCGAACCGGTCTCGTCGGCGTGCTGCTGAACGAGGTCTCGCAACGTGTCCCGCTGCTCGCCCTCGACCGCGCCGAGCTCGACGAGCTCCTTGTTCACCCGGCCCTCGTCGAGGTCGAGCACGTAGGCGACGCCGCCGCTCATCCCGGCGGCGAAGTTGCGGCCGGTCGGGCCGAGGACGACGACCACGCCCCCGGTCATGTACTCACAACCGTGGTCCCCCACGCCCTCGACGACCGCTGTGGCGCCGGAGTTGCGGACGCAGAAGCGCTCGCCGGCCTGTCCACGCAGGAAGATCTGCCCGGACGTCGCGCCGTAGGCGATGGTGTTCCCCGCGATGATCTGCTCGGAGGCGTCGAACGTCGCAGAACGGTCGGGCCGGACGATCAGACGGCCCCCGGAGAGACCCTTGCCGACGTAGTCGTTGGCGTCCCCCTCGAGTCGCAAGGTGACGCCGCGGGGCACGAAGGCCCCGAACGACTGCCCGGCGGAACCGGTGAGCGTCACGTCGATCGTCCCGTCCGGCAGACCCTCGCCCCGGTAGCGCTTGGTCACCTCGTGACCCAGGATCGTGCCGACCGTGCGGTTGACGTTGCGGATCCTCACCTGGGCCCGCACCGGCTCCCCGTCGTCGAGCGCGGCGGCGCACAGCTCGAGCAGCTGCTGGTCCAGAGCCTTGTCGAGACCGTGGTCCTGCTGCCGGGTGTTGCGGCGCGCACTGTCCTCGTGCAGCTCAGGGACGTGGAAGACCGGCGAGATGTCGAGGCCGGCGGCCTTCCAGTGGTTGACCGCCTCGGTGGAGTCGAGCACGTCGGCATGTCCGATCGCCTCGTCGAGGGTGCGGAACCCCAGCTCGGCGAGCAGCTCGCGCACCTCCTCGGCGATGTACTCGAAGAAGGTCACGACGTAGTCGGCCTTGCCGGCGTAGCGCTCGCGAAGCACCGGGTTCTGCGTCGCGACGCCGACGGGACAGGTGTCGAGGTGACACACGCGCATCATGATGCAGCCCGAGACGACGAGCGGGGCGGTCGCGAAGCCGTACTCCTCTGCTCCCAGCAGGGCGGCGATGACGACGTCCCGGCCGGTCTTGAGCTGGCCGTCGGTCTGCACGACGATCCGGTCGCGCAGCCCGTTGAGGAGCAGCGTCTGCTGGGTCTCTGCCAGGCCGAGCTCCCACGGTCCCCCGGCGTGCTTGAGCGAGGTCAGGGGGGCGGCACCGGTGCCGCCGTCGTGCCCGGAGATGAGCACCACGTCGGCGTGCGCCTTGGAGACCCCGGCCGCGACCGTGCCGACTCCCACCTCGGCCACGAGCTTGACGTGCACCCGCGCGTCCGGGTTGGAGTTCTTCAGGTCGTGGATCAGCTGGGCGAGGTCCTCGATCGAGTAGATGTCGTGGTGCGGCGGGGGCGAGATCAGGCCCACACCCGGCGTGCTGTGCCTCGTGCTCGCGATCCAGGGATAGACCTTGTTCCCGGGAAGCTGACCGCCCTCGCCCGGCTTGGCCCCCTGAGCCATCTTGATCTGGATGTCGTCGGAGTTGGTGAGGTAGTCCGAGGTGACCCCGAAGCGGCCCGAGGCGACCTGCTTGATCGACGACCGGCGCTCCGGGTCGTAGAGACGGTCGGCGTCCTCGCCGCCCTCACCGGTGTTGGACTTCCCACCCAGCCGGTTCATCGCGATCGCCAGCGTGGTGTGCGCCTCCTCGGAGATCGACCCGTAGGACATCGCCCCGGTCGAGAACCGCTTGACGATCGCCGAGACCGGCTCGACCTCGTCGATGTCGATCGGCTCGCGCCCGGTCGCGTCGGAGTCCTTGAACCGGAACAGTCCACGCAGGGTCATCAGGCGGGCCGACTGGTCGTTGATCCGGCCGGTGTACTGCTTGAAGACGTCGTACTTCCCTGCCCGGGTCGAGTGCTGGAGCCGGAAGACGGTCTCGGGGTCGAAGAGGTGCAGCTCGCCCTCGCGGCGCCACTGGTACTCGCCCCCCACCTCGAGCTCGCGGTGGGGCGGAGCGATGCCGCCGATCGGGTACGCCGTGCGGTGCCGCAGCGCAACCTCGGCCGCGATCACGTCCAGCCCGATCCCGCCGAGCTTGGTGGTGGTGCCCGTGAAGTACTTGTCGACGAGCTCGGTGGACAAGCCGAGCGCCTCGAAGATCTGGGCGCCGGTGTAGGAGGCGACGGTCGAGACTCCCATCTTCGACATCACCTTGAGCACGCCCTTGCCCAGCGACTTCACGAGGTTGGCGACGGCCTTCTCGGGGTCGACCTTGACGTAGTAGCCGTCGCGGGCCAGGTCCTCGACCGACTCCATGGCCAGGTAGGGATTGACCGCCGCGGCGCCGTACCCGATCAGCGTCGCGACGTGGTGGACCTCGCGCACGTCACCGGCCTCGATGATCAAGCCGACCTGCGTGCGGGTCTTCTCACGCACCAGGTGGTGGTGCACGGCCGCCGTCATCAGCAGCGAGGGGATCGGTGCGTGCGTGGCGTCGCTGTGCCGGTCGGAGAGCACGATCACGCGCGCCCCTCCGCCGATCGCCTCGCTGACCTCCGCGCAGATCTCGTCGAGTCGCCGAGCCAGGCCGTCGCCCCCGGCGCCGACCTCGTAGAGGCCGCGCGAGACGTGGGTGATGAAGCCGGGCATGTCGCCGTCACGGTTGATGTGCCGGATCTTGACCAGCTCGTCGTTGGTGATCACCGGGAAGGGCAGCACCACCTGCCGGCAGGAGGCAGGCGTGGGCTCGAGGAGGTTGGCCTCGGGACCGATGGTGCCGTTCAGGCTGGTGACCAGCTCCTCCCGGATCGCGTCCAGGGGTGGGTTGGTGACTTGCGCGAACAGCTGCGCGAAGTAGTCGAACACCAGCCGCGGCCGGTCGCTGAGCACGGCGATGGGAGTGTCGGTGCCCATCGACCCGATCGGTTCGGCCGAGGTGTTCGCCATCGGGGTGAGCAGCACGCGCAGCTCCTCCTCGGTGTAGCCGAAGATCTGCTGGCGACGGGTGACCGAGGCGTGCGAGTGGATGACGTGCTCGCGGTCGGCCAGGTCGGCGAGCCTGATCAGGCCGGCGTGCAGCCACTCGCCGTAGGGGTGCTCCTGGGCGAGCTCGGTCTTGATCTCCTCGTCCTCGATGATCCTGTGCTCGTCGGTGTCGACGAGGAACATCCGGCCGGGCTGCAGCCGCCCCTTGCGGACGATCGTCGCGGGGTCGATGTCGAGCACGCCGACCTCGCTGGCCAGGACGACCAGTCCGTCGTCGGTGACCCAGTAGCGCGAGGGGCGCAGGCCGTTGCGGTCCAGGACGGCGCCGACCTGGGTGCCGTCGGTGAAGACCACGCACGCGGGGCCGTCCCAGGGCTCCATCATCGCGGAGTGGAACTCGTAGAAGGCGCGCCGCCTCGCATCCATCTCGGTGTGGTTCTCCCACGCCTCGGGGATCATCATCAGCACCGCGTGCGGCAGGCTGCGCCCACCGAGGTGGAGCAGCTCGAGCACCTCGTCGAACGAGGCCGAGTCGGACGCACCCGGGGTGACGATCGGGAAGAGTCGCTCGAGGTCACCGGGGATCAGGTCGGAGGACAGCAGCGCCTCCCGTGCGCGCATCCAGTTGCGGTTGCCCATGACCGTGTTGATCTCGCCGTTGTGGGCGATGAACCGGAACGGGTGGGACAGGGGCCAGCTCGGGAAGGTGTTGGTGGAGAACCGGGAGTGGACCACCGCCACCGAGCTCTCCACGCGCTCGTCCACGAGGTCGGGAAAGACGTGGTCGAGCTGGTCGGTCGTGAGCATGCCCTTGTAGATGATCGTGCGGCTCGACAGCGAGGGGAAGTAGACGTCGGTCTCCCGCTCAGCGCGCTTGCGCAGGCAGTAGGCCAGACGCTCCAGGCCCATGCCGAGGATCCGGCTGCCCTTCGCGGCCACGAAGACCTGCACGAAGGCGGGCATGCAGTCCACTGCGGTCCGACCGAGGGAGGAGGGGTCGGTCGGCACCTCGCGCCAGCCGAGGACGCTCAGGCCCTCCTCGGAGGCGATCTCCTCGATGCGCTTGCGGGTCTTGGCCACCTGCTCGCCGTCACCGGGGATGAACGCCGTCCCGGTCGCGTAGGAGTGCTTCGAGGGAAGGTCGAAGTCGACCACCTCGCGGAAGAAGCGGTCGGGCACCTGCATCAGGATGCCTGCACCGTCACCGGAGTTCGGCTCGGCGCCGGCAGCTCCGCGGTGCTCGAGGTTGCGCAGCGCGGTGAGCGCCTTGGCGACGATGTCGTGGCTCGGAACGCCCGTCATCGTGGCCACGAAGGCGACCCCGCACGCATCGTGCTCGTGCGCGCCGTCGTAGAGACCCTGGGGTCGTGGTGTCCCCGTGGATCCGGTCCGTGCCCCGGGTGCGGGCGGCGGGAATGCCTGCATGTGCATTCTCCCGTCGTCGGTCAGCGCATCGCGAGGCGTTTCCCGGGAGGGTGACCCCTGGCGAGTGCGGCGGTGGTGAGCATGCTGGTGCTGGGACGACTTTGGCCCATGCGGAAAACTCAGCCTACAGGAGCCGGCGGGCCGCTCAGCAGCCCGTTTCAGGAGACGAAATTCTCACTCGACACCGGATTCCGGTCGAGGCTCCTCCCCGGCACCCGTGCGCACCCGGCGGTGGCGCTGCACGAGCAGGTCGACGCCGGTCACGACCAGCGCCAAGGCGGCCAGGATCAGCAGCTGCCCCCCGCGGACCGGGTGCGGCAGGGAGAGGAGGAAGACCACCACGACGTACGCCAGGGCCAGCCGGTCCCGGCGTCGCCGGTGGATGGCCACCAGCGCAGGTACACCCAGGGCCAGCTTGAGCAGGGTGAGCACGAGGAACGAGAGCGGAGGGTCCTGCTGCAGGAGCTCGAGCGCCCCGAAGATCATCAGCACCGGGACGGAGCGGACGGCCCAGAGCATGGTGTACCCAGGAGGGCCGTCACCCTCGGATGCCACGCTCACGCGGGCATCGTACGACTCCCCCGGCGTCGTCACGCCTCCTCGACGCGGGAGACACGGTACGCCGAGGCCTCGCGGCTCTCCGGGGGCCGGTGCCGCCGTCCGGCCACCACGAAGTACCCGGCGGCGAGCACGAACAGCCCGATCGACATCCACACGCCCCAGCGCAGACCCAGGACGTTGTCCAGCTCGATGGTGTCGATCCGGAGCGTCTCGATCCAGCCGCGACCAGAGGTGTAGATCATCACGTAGAGCGCGAACACCCGCCCGAAACCGAGCTTGAAGCGGCGATCCAGGTAGACCAGCAGGGCGAAGCCGGCCAGGTTCCACAGCGCCTCGTAGAGGAACGTGGGGTGGAACGTGGTGCCGCCCGGGAAGGACATCCCGGTCGGCCAGTGGTCCGGGTCGATCTCCAGGCCCCACGGGAGCTTCGTCGGGCGACCGTAGAGCTCCTGGTTGAAGTAGTTGCCGAACCTGCCCAGGGCCTGGGCGACCAGCAGGCCCGGCGCCAGCGCATCGGCGAGCGGGCGCACCCGGATGCCGTGGCGCAGGCAGTAGAGCCACGCACCGAGCAACCCACCCGCGATCGCTCCCCAGATGCCGAGGCCGCCGTGCCAGATCTTCAGCGCGTCGACGACGTCCCGGCCGGGGCCGAAGTAGAGGTCGTGGTCGGTGGCGACGTGGTAGAGCCTCGCGCCGACCAGGCCCGCCGGAACCGCCCACAGCGCGATGTCGCCGACCTGTCCCGGGGTGCCGCCCCGGGCCGTCCAGCGCCGCTCGCCGATCCACACCGCGACGAGCACGCCCGTGATGATGGCGAGCGCGTAGGCGCGCAGCGGGATCGGCCCGAGGTGCCAGACACCCTGGGCGGGGCTGGGGATCGAGAGGAGGGTCCAGGCGAGGTTCATCCGTCTTCTTCCAGGAGCTTCTTGAGGTCGTCTGCCATGTCGGTCGGCGAGGTGCTGGCGGTCCACACGAGGTCCCCCTTGCCTGCGCGCACCGCGATGACGTTGGTGGTGTGCTCGACCTCGTAGCCACCGCTCGGCAGCTTCTGGCCCGCGAGGATGTCGATGCCCATCGGCTTGCCGAGCGCGACGATGCGCGACAGCGGGCCGGTGACGCCCACGAAGTCAGGGTTGAAGCGGTCAAGGTAGGTGCGCAGCACCTCCTTGGTGTCGCGGGCGGGGTCGGTGGTGACGAAGGCGACCTGGAGCTCGTCGCGCTGTGCCGGCGCGAGCTTGGCCACGGCCGAGGCGATCGTGCTCATCACGATCGTGCAGATGTCGGGGCAGTTGGTGTAGCCGAAGAAGGTGAGCGTGCGTCGCGGCTGCGAAGCGAGGTCGAACGGCTCGCCGTCGGTGTCGACCAGGGGCACCGAGGGGACCACGTAGGGCTTGCCGAACGGAGCGTCCATCAGGATGCCGTTGTAGCCGTCGTCGTCGGACCGAGTGACGCCCGCGACGGGCGCGCCGCTGTCGGACGAGGCGGCACCGCAGCCGGAGAGCACCACCAGCACGATGACCGCGAGCAGCGCCCTAACCACGGCGTACCCCGGCGGCGAGATCCTCCGTGAGAGCTGCCAGGGCCTTGCGCCCCGCAGCGGGGTCGGCGGCGTCCAGCAGGACCCGGACGAACGCGGAGCCCACGATCACGGCGTCGGCGTAGGAGGCGACCTCTGCGGCCTGGTCGCCGGTGGAGACGCCCAGCCCCACCCCGACGGGCAGGTCGGTGACGGCACGCGTGCGTCGCACCAGCGGTCCGGCCAGCTCGGAGGTCGAGGTGCGGGCCCCCGTGACGCCCATGACGGCCGTCGCGTAGACGAAGCCTCGGCACGCAGCAGCCGTCAGGCGCAGGCGCTCGTCGGTCGAGGACGGTGCCACGAGGAAGATCTTGTCGAGGTCGTGGGCGTCCGCGGCCGTCACCCACTCCTCGGCCGAGTCGGGGGTGAGATCGGGGGTGATCAGGCCCGCGCCACCGGCGGCGGAGAGGTCGGCGGCGAAGCGCTCGACGCCGTAGCGCTCGACCGGGTTCCAGTAGGTCATCACGACGGTGGGCGTTCCGGTCGCGGCGACCGCCTCGACGGTGCGCAGCACGTCGCTGGTGCGCACGCCGCGCTCGAGCGCACGCTGGGCGGCGGCCTGGATCGTGGGGCCGTCCATCACGGGGTCGCTGTAGGGCAGTCCCACCTCGATGACGTCGCACCCGGACTCCACCATCACCGTGATGGCGTCGACGGCGCCGGGGACGTCCGGAAAGCCCGCGGGCAGGTAGCCCACGAGCACGGCACGCTGCTCCGCCTTCGCCCGGTCGAACGCCATCGAGGTGCTCATCGCGGCGTCACCGGGATCACTTGGCGCCCTCGGCGATCTGTTCCTCGGTCGCGGGCTCGGGCGTCCCGTCGCGAGCCGCCTGACCCAGGCCGAACCACTCGATGGCCGTGCCCATGTCCTTGTCGCCGCGCCCGGAGAGGTTGACCAGGATGGTCGATCCGGGGCGCTCCTCGGCGACCTGCAGCGCACCGGCGACCGCGTGGGCGGACTCGATGGCGGGGATGATGCCCTCGGTGCGCGCCAGCAGCGACATCGCCTCCATGGCCTCCGTGTCGGTGACCGGGCGATAGCTCGCACGTCCGATGTCGGCGAGGTGGGCGTGCTGGGGACCGACCCCCGGGTAGTCCAACCCGGCGGAGATCGAGTGCGACTCGATCGTCTGCCCGTCCTCGTCCTGCAGGACGTAGGTGCGGGCCCCGTGGAGCACGCCGACCTCCCCCGCCCAGATCGTGGCCGCGTGCCGGGCTGTGTCGACCCCGTCGCCACCCGCCTCGAAGCCGTAGACCTCCACCGACTCGTCGCCGAGGAAGGCCGTGAACAGGCCGATCGCGTTGGAGCCGCCGCCCACGCAGGCGACGACCGAGTCCGGCAGCGCCCCGGTGAGGTCGAGGCACTGGGCCCGGGCCTCGTCACCGATGCCCCGGCAGAAGTCACGCACCATCGCGGGGAACGGATGCGGTCCGGCTGCGGTGCCGAAGCAGTAGGCGGTGCTGTCGACGGTGGACACCCAGTCACGGATCGCCTCGTTGATGGCGTCCTTGAGGGTCCTCGATCCCGAGGCGACCGGGATCACCTCGGCCCCGAGGAGCTGCATCCGGGCGACGTTGAGCGCCTGCCGCTCGGTGTCCAGCTCGCCCATGTAGACCGTGCAGTCCAGGCCGAGGTACGCCGCAGCCGTCGCGGTCGCGACGCCGTGCTGGCCTGCCCCGGTCTCCGCGATCATCCGCTTCTTGCCCATGCGTCTGGTCAGCAGCGCCTGGCCCAGGACGTTGCGGATCTTGTGCGCACCGGTGTGGTTGAGGTCCTCGCGCTTGAGCAGGATGCGGGCACCGGCGACCTGGCTCAGCTCGGTGGCGTCGTAGAGCAGGCTGGGCACTCCGGCGTACTCACGGAGCAGGCGCTGGAACTCCGCGGTGAAGGCGTCGTCGGCCATCGCCTCCTGCCAGGCCGCCGTCAGCTCGTCCAGCGCGGCCATCAGTGCCTCCGGCATGAAGCGTCCGCCGAAGTCGCCGAAGCGGCCGTGCTCGTCGGGGCCGTCGCTGGTCATCGAGCCACTCCCCTTCTCGAGGCCGGATGCGTGGCCCCGGCAGCCCTCATGGCGGACACGGCGGCCCGGGGGTCACCGTCCTTGACCAGCGCCTCGCCGACCAGCACCACGTCGGCGCCCTGCGCGGCGTAGCGCTCGGCGTCCTCGGGCCCGGAGACCCCGGACTCGGCGACGCGGACCACGTCGTCGGGCAGCAGCCCGACCAGACGACCGAACGTCTCCCGGTCCACCTCGAGCGTCTTGAGGTTGCGGGCGTTGACCCCGACCAGCTCGGCGCCGACCTCGAGTGCGCGAGCGACCTCGTCCTCGTCATGGACCTCGGTGAGCACGGTCAGGCCGAGAGAGCGGGCCTGGTCGTGCAGCTCGGCGAGCAGCCCCCCGTCGAGCGCTGCGACGATCAGCAGCACGAGGTCGGCCCCGGCTGCACGCGCCTCGAGGAGCTGGTAGCCGGTGACCACGAAGTCCTTGCGCAGCAACGGGGTCGCCACGGCTGCTCGGACCGCCCGGAGGTCGTCGAGGCTGCCACCGAACCGCCGCTGCTCGGTCAGCACCGAGATCGCGTCGGCCCCACCGGCGGCGTACGACGTCGCCAGCGCGGCCGGGTCGGGGATGTCCGCGAGGGCGCCCTTGCTCGGCGACCTCCGCTTGACCTCGGCGATCACCGAGAGCCCCGGTGCGCGGAACGCGGCCATGGGGTCCTGGGGAGCGGGAAGTGACGATGCCTCGCGGTCGAGGTCTGCCTCGCTGAGCAGGCTCCGACGTACGGCGAGATCCTCGCGCACACCGGCGACGATGTCGTCGAGCACGGACATGCGGGGACCCTCCAGGATGGTGCGCGATGGGAGCGACACGGGACGTCGTGCGCCTCCGCAAGGCTCTCACACGGCCGGGAATCGATAGGTTCTGGCCATCGGATGACCACGGCACGGCCGCAACCCGAGAAGGGCACACGATGAGCAACCAGTACCCCCCGACGGATCCAGGGTCGGAACAGCCCGGCCAGCCACCGTCGTACCAGCCACCGTCGTACCCTCCCCCGCCGCCGGGAGCACCGGGCGGCTACGGCGGCGCGGGCGGCTACGGCCTGCCGCAGCAGAGCTCTCCCCTGGCGATCGTCTCGCTCGTGCTGGGGATTCTGGCCCTCCCCTGCTGCACCTTCTTCGTGCTCGGCGTCGGGGCCGTGGTCACCGGGTTCGTCGCGCGCCGCCAGATCGCGGAGTCCCAGGGCCGGTACAAGGGCGCCGGGATGGCGATGGCAGGGATGGTGCTGGGCGCGATCGCGATCGTGCTGGCGGTGGCCTACTACGTGCTCGTGCTCACCGGGACGATCAACACTGACTGGGAGTTCAACGTGGGCTGAGCGCTCCCCCTCGGGGTCAGGGAGCCAGCCAGCTTCCGGCGGGGAGGTTGCGCACGACCGTGAACACGAGCATGGCGAGGGAGAACGCAGCGATCCACAGGCCGGGATGCGAGGTCCGGCGCGGGCTGCTCTGCGTGCCCGTCCACGCGCGTCCGGCCCAGAGCATCCACCAGAGCACCAGCACCGGCACCATCGCGACGAACACCAGGTTGCTGCTGGCAGCGCCGAGCAGGTCGCCGTTGCCGAGGTCGTTGACGGCCCGGAGGCCGCCGCAGCCGGGACAGTACTGGCCGGTGAGCGCGAGCCAGGGGCACCCGCCCCAGCTCCCCGCATCGTGGGGGTCCCGGAAGTGCAGTGCGACGGTGAGCACCCCGACGACCCCAGCGGTCACCAACGGGCCGCGCATCCGGTCCAGCCGGGAGCGCTGCGCCGGGGCGGCACCGGCGGGACCAGACCCTGCGGGGGCGACCGGCGGTGCCCCGGTCGTCGACGCGACCGGGGGCGGGTGGGTGCCGGAGCCTGTCATCGCCGCTAGTGCCTGGTGCCGCTGCCGTAGCCCATCTTGTTCATCGCCCCGAGGACGATCAGCGCGACCGGTGCCAGCGCCACGCCGACCCAGAACGCGGACATGCTGCCGACCATCAGGCCGATGCCGCCCACCACGAACCCGGCGAGGGCCACGACGACCGCTGTCCAGGCCGCAGGGGTGTTGCCGTGGTTGTCGGACATGGAACTCCTCGGATGGTTCGGGCGGGTGCTCGGACTGGTGGGCGCCAGTCTAGTGGGCACCCGAGCGAGGCTGAGGGACCCCAGGGCCACCGGTGGCCGGCGGTCTAGGAGTCGGTGCTCGCGGTCGGGTCGCGGCCCTCGTCCAGAGCGCGCCAGAGCTCGCGGTCCGGGTCCTGGGGGACCTGCTCACGGGAGACCTCGGGGGCACCGGGGGCGTCGTACCGGGACCCCATCTCGGGCCACTGCCCCACGAGGCGTACGGCGAGCCCGGCCGGCACGAGCGCCAGCACGGCGCACACGGCGCTGGTCCAGAACCAGCCGGTGAAGCCCGTGCCGCCGGAACCCCGACCCATCAGCTGGTCGATGGAGCCCCGCGAGGAGTCGGGCAACGTGGAGTGTCCCGCCACCACGGCGACCACCAACGCCACGGCAGCCACCGCCGCGAGGACGGCGAAGACCCGGCGCACCCGTCCCCTCGTCACCAGCAGCACACCCCAGGCCGCCAGCAGGACCAGGCTGACCGCCGAGGCCAGCGGATAGCGGGTGCCCGAGTCGATCGCGCTCATGGACGCGTCACTCGCACCCGCCCCGGTCGTGGTGGGTGACCCCACCCACGGCTTCGCGCTCGCGACCGCTGCCAGGGCCGCGGTGGTCAGGCCGAGGAGCACGACCGGACCGAACGAACGACGACCCGGGTGCGGCTCAGGCATCGGTCGGCCGCTCGAGAAGGACGTCTGCCTCGAAGCACGTCGCCGCACCGGTGTGGCAGGCCGGACCGGCCTGCTCGACCGTGAGCAGCACGGTGTCGCCGTCGCAGTCCAGACGCACCTCGAGCACCCGCTGGGTGTGCCCGGAGGTCTCGCCCTTGACCCAGTACTCCTGGCGTGAGCGGCTCCAGTAGGTGCCGCGTCTGGTGGTCAGCGTGCGGTGCAGGGCCTCGTCGTCCATCCAGCCGAGCATCAGCACCTCACCGGAGTCGTGCTGCTGGGCCACGGCGGCCACCAGGCCGTCGGCGTTGCGCTTGAGCCGTTCGGCGACGGCGGGATCCAGACCGGTGGCACTGACGGAGTCACTCACCGCTCCAGTATCCCCGTCGGGGTGTCGAGACCCCGAGGCGCGGTCACCGTGCCTGCTGCGCGACCCAGGACGAGTGCAGGCGGCCGTACACCCCGGTGTCCCCGTCGGGGTCGAGCTGGCTGACCAGCTCGGCATGGCTGCCGCGCTGGACGACGCGTCCCTTGTCGAAGACGATGACCTCATCTGCGTTCTCGGCCGTGGAGAGCCGGTGGGCGATGGTGACCGAGGTCCGCCCGCTCATCAGCCGCTCCAGGGCGCGGCCGATGCGCATCTCGAGGGCAGGATCGACAGCACTGGTCGCCTCGTCGAGCACGAGCAGGTCGGGATCCGCGAGATGGGCGCGGAGCAGCGCGACCAGCTGACGCTCCCCGGCGGAGAGCGACTCCCCCCGCTGGCCGACTCGGGTGTCGAGTCCGCGGGGAAGCCCGTCGAGCCAGTCACCGAGGCCCAGCTCGGCTGCCGCTGCCACCACCCGCTCGCGGGAGGCCTCGAGGTCGCCGTAGCGGACGTTGTCCAGCAGGGTGGAGTCGAAGAGGAACCCCTCCTGCGGGACGAGCACGACCCTGCGTCGCAGCGAGGCGAACTCCACGTCCCGGACGTCGAGCCCGTCGAGGAGCACGGCTCCGGAGGTGGGGTCCATCAGTCGGGTCAGCAGCTTGGCGAAGGTGGTCTTGCCGGACCCGGTCTCGCCCACCACGGCCACCCTGCTGCCGGACTCGAGGTGCTCGGTGACCTCGCGCAGCACCAGCGGGCCGCCGGGGTAGCCGAACGAGACGTCCTCGAACGCCACGTCCATCGCACCGCGCGGCAACGACTGGCCGGAGGGACCCGGGTCGTCCAGGTCGGCCGGGGTCTCCAGGATCCCGATCACGCGACGCCAGCCGGCGATGGCGTTCTGGGCGTCGGTCAGCACCTGGGTGCCCATCTGCACCGGGCCGACGAACAGCGTCACCAGGAAGGCGAAGGCGATGACCTTGCCGGAGGTGATGTCGCCTGCGAGGCCGAGCCAGATGCCGACGATCAGCACCCCGGCGTTGGCCAGACCCGCGGAGACGCCGCCGAGGCTGAAGGAGACCGCGGTGAGTCCCTGTGCCTTGGTCGCTGCCACCTGGTTGACCAGGATCGCCTCGTCGATGCGCTCCTGGGTGCGTCCCTCGATCGCGTAGGTGCGCACCGTCACCGCACCGACGACCGGCTCGGAGATCGCCGAGAGCATGGCGCCGACCGAGCGGCGTACTACGCCGTACGCCGTCGACAGGCGCCGCTGGAAGTAGCGCAGCGAGAGGAACAGCGGCAGGAAGCAGACCCACACCAGGATGGTCAGCTGCCACGAGTAGAACAGCATCACCACCGTGGCGAGCAGGACCTGCCCGACGCTGATGATGCCGAAGACCCCGCCGAAGACGAGGAACTGCGAGACCTGGTCGACGTCGCTGGTGACCCGGGAGACCAGAGCGCCGCGCCGCTCGGTGTTCTGGGTGAGCAGAGGCAGGTCGTGGACGTGCCGGAACGCCTTGATCCGCAGGGTGGCCAGGCCCCGCTCGGAGGCGGTGAACAGCCGGGCCGTCATGAAGAACGAGGACACCCCGGTCGCGAGGATCGCGAGCGCCGCCAGGACCGCCATCTCCGTCACGAAGGGGACGTCGACGCCCTGGGGGCCGTTGAGTCCCTTGTCGAGTGTCTGCTGGACCGAGACGGGCACGACGAGCCGTCCGGCGGTGCCGACCACGGCCAGCACCAGGGTCCATCCGAAGCCTTCGCCGAGCTCGGGTGAGAACGCGAGCCCTCGCCGGATCGTCTCCCGGGCGGAGATCTCCTCACCACTGGCGACGCTCGTGCCCTCGGCCGTGAGCTCGTCGAGGTCGACACCTGCCACGGCGCTCACGGGTTCACCGTCTCGGTCTCGTAGGCGTTGACCAGGGTGGCGTAGGCAGGGTTTCGCCCGAGCAGCTCCTGATGGGTGCCGCGGTCGTCTATCCGCCCGTGGTCGAGGAAGAGCACCTCGTCGGCGAGGCTGATGGTGGCCTTGCGGTAGGCGATGACCAGCAGCGTGGACTCGCCCCCCTGGTCCCGCATCGCCGCGAGGATCCTCGCCTCGACCTCGGGATCCACGGCCGAGGTGGCGTCGTCGAGGACGAGCAGCCTCGGACGACGGACCAGCGCCCGCGCGAGCGAGAGTCGCTGGCGCTGGCCTCCGGAGAGGGTGGTCCCACGCTCACCGAGCCGGCTGTCGAGGCCGTGCGGCAGCGCCGCGACGAACCCGTCCGCCTGCGCGACGCGCAGCGCCTCCCAGACGGCCTCGTCCGAGAGCTCGGCGTCCAGGGTCACGTTGCCGCGCACCGTGTCGTCGAAGAGGAACGCACTCTGCGGCACGAGCGACACGCTCGCGGCGAGCTCCCCGGGCGCGAGGTCGCGCAGGTCCCGGCCGTCGACGCGGATGGACCCCGCCTGGGGGTCGACGAGCCGCGTGACGAGCGAGGTCAGCGTGCTCTTGCCCGAGGCCGTGGCTCCGACCACCGCCACGGTCCGACCGGGATCCACCGAGAAGTCGACGCCGTCGAGCAGGCGCTGCCCGGCCTCGTAGGTGTAGCTCAGGTCGTGCACGTCCAGGGCCACACCCTGCCTCGGAGCCGCCAGCCGGCCCTCGCCGTACGTCGTCTCGTTCAGCGCGTCGAGCACCCGGCGCACCCGCTGGAAGCCGACCACCGAACGCGGGAACTCGCCGAGCAGCCAGCCGATCGACCGGATCGGGAACGCGACGATCGTCAGCAGGTAGGCGATGGTGACGACGTCGCCGGGATCGGCCTGACCCGACCGGACGCGCAGCACGCCGACACCGAGGACCGCGAGCACCCCGAGGTTGGGCAGGCTCTCGAGGAACGGGTCGAACGCTGCGCGGATCCTCCCCGCGCGGATGCCCTCGTCGCGCAGGACCCGCGCCTTCGCGGCGAACCGCTCGGTCTCCTCCCCCTCCCGCCCCAGGGTCTTCACGACCATCGCGCCGTCGAAGGACTCGTGGGCGATCTCGCTGAGCTCGGCACGCAGGGCCTGGATGCGGGTGAAGATCGGTGAGGACAACCGCTGGAAGGCGACGTTGACGGCCATCACCAGCGGAAACACGAGCAGCCCGACGACGGCCATGACGAGGTCGGTGAAGAGCATCTGTGCGACTGCGATCACCATCATCGCGAGCGTGCCCACCGCCATCGGCAGCGGTGCGATGGGGGCGAAAGCCGCCTCGACGTCCGAGTTGGCGTTGGAGAGCAGCTCGCCGGTGGGGTGGCGCTGGTGCCACGACATCGGCAGGGTGAGGTACTGGCGGGTGACCTCGCGGCGGTAGGTCGCCTGCATCCGGTACTGCATGATGCCGGCGCCCAGGCGTCGGGCGACGATGCCGACGGCCCGCAGGATCGCGACCCCCAGGAAGAGCGCCAGGATCGCGATCAGCCCACCGGAGGTGGTCACGCCGCTCTCGAACGCAGGGAGCAGCACGTGGTCCACCGACCAGCCGAGCACCCAGGCGTCGGCCACCGTGAGGGCACCGAAGAGCACGCTGCCCAGCGTGGACAGCGTGAACACCCACGGTTCGCGACGGATGGCGACCCCGAGGACCCGGAAGCCGTCCATCAGGGTGGACGCGTGCTTGGCAGGGCTCACGGGCGGAGCCGCAGGGGCGAGGTCGACACAACGGGTGCAACGCTAGGCGACGCGTGCGACATTCCGCACCCGGGATTCGGACACCCATCCACGGGCGCCCTAGGATCGCGCCATGGAGCCGATGTCGCGCACGGAGCGCGCCGCCCTGTGCAACACCGCCCTCGAGGCCGGGGAGCTGGCCCCGACCCTCTGCGGCCGGTGGACGGTCAAGGACCTGGTCATCCACCTGCTGGTCCGCGAGCGCGACCCCCTGGGGGCGCCCGGCATCGTGCTGCCCCGGCTCGAGGGCCTCACCGACCGCTCGGCCCGTCGCCTCGCGAACCAGGACTTCAGCTCGCTGGTCGAGCGGGTGCGGACGGGACCGCCGCGGTGGTCCCCCCTCTCACTCCCACCGCTCGACCGGGCGATGAACACCCTTGAGTTCTTCGTGCACCACGAGGACATCCGCCGGGCGACCCCCACGTGGCAGTCGCGCGAGCTCACCGAACGGGAGCAGAGGATCCTCTGGAAGGCGATCGGGACTGCCGGCAAGGGGCTGGTGCGCCCGGCCGGCGTACCCGTGGAGATCCGGTGGGACGACGGCCGGCGCGTCCGTTCCGCGGTGCTGCGCAAGGGCACTGACCCGGCGGTGGTCACCGGCGCACCGGCCGAGCTCGCGATGTTCCTGTTCGGCCGCGCCGAGCACCGGGGCCTCGAGCACGACGGCCCCGCCGAGGCGGTCAACGCACTCCGCGCGGGGCGCCTCGACCTCTAGAGGCCCGAGGAACAGGAACGCGACGGGGCAGTGATCCGACGCTGACGCCTCCGTGACAGGTCCGTCATGGATCCCTTTTGGTTCCCGGTCCGGGGCCACGTTGTCACCCAACGAAACACGTTGAGGGGTGACGTCACATGCGTGGACGATCGAGGACAGGTCGGAACGGAGCCCGGTCCCGGGCATGGAGCACCCGCCCCCGTCTGCGCAGGCATCTCGCCTCCGTCGCGACGCTGGCAGCAGCCGTCGTCACCACCGCGCTGCTCTCCGTCGTGCCCATGTCACCGGCCACCGCAGCGACGACGAGCACGCTGCACCTCAACGTGTCGAGCGCGCGGACCGAACCGCGTGCGTTCGGGGGAACGGGCGTAACCAAGGGCGCAGCCGTCGCCGAGTACAAGTTCCTGATCAACGAGGACGCCACCGGCACCACCACCCAGCGGAACCCGAACCCGGGCTCCGGGTGTGCTGCCACCGACGCCAGCTACCCGACGAGCTGCCACTGGCCCTCGATCGAGGAGCCCTCCGGCTGGGCCCCGATCGTCACCCAGGGCACCCAGGCCGACCTCGCAGCTGGGCTCGTCCTGCCTGACGGGCGCTACCTGATCTCCGTGCTCGCCGACGGCTACGCCATCGACGGCGCGCACTTCACGATGCCCCTCCAGACGCCTGGCGTGGTCAACGTCGGCCTCCAGCCCGACCCGCTGCCGGACACCACCATGAAGGGGCAGGTCTTCATGGACAACGCCCCCACCAACATGGGCCCGGACACCGGTGAGCAGCGACTCGAGGGCTTCCTCGGACACGCCCTCGACACCCTGGGTGAGGTCCAGACCGACGTGTACGGCAACCCGCTGTGCTCGGAGTACAAGGACGAGAACCTGACCACCCACGAGATCCCGGCATCCGGCCTCGACGGCGACGGGGTGCCCATCCTCGTCAAGACCGGAGGCAAGTGCCTCAGCGACGCCGACGGCATCGTGACCATGCCGCACCTGGGGCCGAACCGCTACACGCTCTCGGTGACCCCTCCACCGACCGGTCCGCTGTCCGGCCGGAAGTGGGTCCAGACCACCACCCTCGAGGGCAACCACGACTACGACTCCTGGCAGCTGCCCGGCGACACCGGTTTCGACAACACCTTCACCGTGGGCGGCGAGATCGCGCCGCTGCCCATCTTCGGCTTCGTCAACCCGCTCAAGGACGGCGCTCCGCTGAGCACGGCGCCGGCGGCGACCGCACACCTCAAGGGAACCGTGGTGGGGATCAGCACGTACACCCCGCCGAAGGGCGGCTCGTTCGACTTCTGGGGCGGAAACACCGGCACCAAGCTCAAGCACCCCATCGACAAGCCGTGGCTCTCCCTGACCGACCTCGACGCCGGTGACGTCGCGGTCTGGGTCGGACACGGCAACGCCGACGGCACCTTCGACATCTCCGGCGTCCCCGACGGCAACTACCAGCTGGCCTGGTACGACGAGCCGCAGGACTACAACCTGAACTTCAACAACATCACCGTCAAGGACGGGCAGACGCTGAACCTCGGCAGCCTGCCGCTCAACGGCTGGTGGACCGAGTACGACGGCTACGTCTTCGACGACCAGAACCGCAACGGCGTGAAGGACCCAGGGGAGAAGGGGATCCCGGACTTCACCCTGACCTTGCGCCGGCGCGAGAACAACCTGATGGACCGCGGCCAGAACACGGTCACCACGGACGCGAACGGGCACTACTACTTCGAGTCGGGCTACCCCGTCGGTGAGTGGTACGTGATGGAGGCCTACGACGACCGCTACTACACCACCGGCGTCACCTACCAGGCCGACAACCAGAAGGCCCCCACCACGGTCAAGGGGGCCGGGGTGGACGTGAGCACCCTGCCGATCATCGGCCTCGGCGGCACCATGGACTGGGGCGTGCACGCCTACGACCCGGCCGGCACCAGCGGCGGCGTCGACCCCCAGAACGGCGGCATCGTCGGGACGGTCTCCTACGACACCACCCGCAACGAGCTCGACCCGCAGTACGCCGCCTCCGAGGACTGGCAGGTCGGCATCTCCGACGTGCCGGTCAACCTCTACGAGCCGGTCGACTGCCCGGCTGACGGGTCGAAGCCCTGCGACGAGGGCGATCGCTACCAGCTCGACGCCAACGGGTCGTTGACGCACGGCAGGCTGCTGAACACCTACGTCAGCGAGTCGTGGCAGCGCCCAACGGGCTGCACGGCTCGTGACGTCGACGGCAACAAGCTGGTGCACAAGGCGGACAACGCGACCAGCTTCGACGAGGACGTGCTGGTGCCGACCCAGGAGACCGACGGCGAGTGCCTCTCCAGCTTCATGCAGGAGATCCAGTACGCGCCGTACGCCACCGCCCAGGGCGGCCCGGACGCCAACTTCGGTGCCGCGGTGAACGGCAACTACGGCTTCGCCGACGGCTGCTTCGAGGGCACCCTGGGCAAGGACGCGAACGGCGACCCCACGTGCGACGGGCCCAACGGCTTCGAGCCGCTGAAGGCCCAGGACTACCTGGTCGCGGTCGCCATCCCCAAGGACGACTTCGGCAAGCCGCTGTACAAGGCGACTGCCGAGGAGGACATCAACATCGGCAACGGTGACCAGATCGTGCCGCAGGTCCCGCCGCCCTCCTGCGCCGGCAAGCTGCACACGGTCGACGTGCTCGACGGCCACACTGCCACGGACAACTACCCGAAGATCATCGGCGACGGCACCACCGTGCCCGAGGGCGTCGAGGTGCCCGCCTCCACCCCGGTGGACAACCAGACCTTCCTCGACATCGGCGGCTCGCCGTACGAGGGGACGCCCAAGCCCGGATGCGACACCAAGCTGGTGAAGGTGAGCCAAGGCAAGTCCATCGTGCCGATGTTCAACCTGTTCACCGACGTGCCGATCCCGGCGCGGCTGCGGACCGTCATCATCGACGACCTGAACTTCTCCGCCGACCCCAAGTCGATCATGTACGGCGAGAAGGCGGGCCTGGCGTTCGCAC
The DNA here is from genome assembly GCA_963815825.1 of uncultured Actinomycetota bacterium. Classification (GTDB taxonomy): domain Bacteria; phylum Actinomycetota; class Actinomycetes; order Propionibacteriales; family Nocardioidaceae; genus Marmoricola. Next base: position 57,267 of record CAWFII010000008.1, read on the forward strand.
CGGTCGGCATCTACGACTTCATGAACCGGCTCGTCTACACCACCGAGACCGACTACAACGGCATCTACGACGTGCTGATGCCCTCCACCAACCACATCAGCTGCCCGACGCCGTCGGGGGTCTGTGCCGGCATGTACCGGATGGTCGCCAACGATCCCGGCGTCTCACCGAACCTGAACCTGAACTACAACCCGCGCTTCCGGACGCATGCGGCCGGCGCCGAGGCGATGCCGGGCATGACCACCTTCGCCGACCTCGCGCCGACCCAGGTGGGGCTCAACATCGAGTCACCCCGGACCGGTCAGTCCCAGGCGGTGACCTGCCCGGTCGCTGACACGACCCCGAACCTGCTCCGGGTCTCCGACCCCTACGTGAACGCCGGACGGCGCACGTTCACCATCGACGGCACCGGCTTCGGGGCCACCAAGGGTTCGGTGACGCTCGACGGGACAGCCCTGCCCGCCGCCAACCTCACCTGGACCAGCACGAGCATCGCGGTGACCGTGCCGACCACCGGCGTGACGACAGGGGCCAAGCAGCTCAAGGTGACAGCGAGCAACGGAAAGAGCAGCGTCAACGGGCTGACGCTGCACGTCCTCGGCACCGGCTACAACCCCAACCTGATCACCGTCGGTCCCTCGGGCAGAAACTTCACCACGATCCAGGCGGCGCTCGACGAAGCGCGCCGGGTCAACAACGACGACCTGGTGATCGTCTACCCGGGCACGCCGACCCCGAGCAACCCGCGGCAGAACCCACGAGGTGCCTACTACGAGAACCTGATCATGACCTCACCGGTCAAGCTCCAGGGTGTCGGACCGGGCGGGTTCCAGGGCAGCACCTACGTCCCCGGCTCGATCATCGACGCCAGCGCCTTCGGCAGTGACACCGACGCAGCGGCCGCCTGGTTCAACAAGATCGCGGGCTACAGCTGGAGCGGCAACCAGGCCATCGCCGACGCCGAAGGCATCTATGTCCTCGCCTCCGCGGCGAACTCGAGCACAGCCGGCAGTGCGCGTGCGTTCACCGCCGCCTACAAGGCGAGCATCGACGGCTTCGACCTCCGCGGCGGACAGCAGAACGGCTTCCCGGGCAACGTCAACGACCTGACCGGTGGCAGCACCGGGCTGCCGCCGACCATCGAGTCCCAGGGTGGCGCGATCTTCGCCAACGCCTACGTCCGGTTCCTGCAGATCACCAACAACGTGGTGCAGAACAACGGCGGCGGCTACGGCACCATCCGGATCGGCACCCCCGACCTCACCGGCGCAGACACCAACCAGCACAACGAGGACGTCCGGATCGCGAACAACCGGATCCTCTCCAACGCGGGCACCAACCTCGCCGGCGGGATCGGTCTGTTCGCCGGATCCGACCGCTACGAGGTGACCGGCAACGACATCTGCGGCAACTACTCGCTCGAGTACGGCGGCGGTGTGGGCGTCTACGGCCTCAGCCCGAACGGCAAGATCCACCACAACCGGATCTACCTCAACGAGTCGAACGACGAGGGCGGCGGCATCATGATCGCCGGCGCGCTCCCCGCGGTCCCGGGCGACCTGTCCACCGGCAGCGGAGCCGTGGACATCTACAACAACCAGATCCAGGGCAACCTGTCCAACGACGACGGCGGCGGCATCCGGTTCCTGATGGCCGGGAACTTCCCGATGAACGTCTACAACAACATGATCGTCAACAACGTCTCCACCCACGAGGGCGGTGGCGCGAGCCTCAACGACGCGCCCGACGTCCGGTTCTACAACAACACCGTGATGAAGAACCTCACCACGGCCACGGCCGTCACCTCGAACGGCCAGCCGGCCCCGGCAGGACTCTCTGCGTCGGCCAACAGCGTCCAGCTGCGGGACTCGATGCCAGGCAAACCGACCTTCAGCAAGCCGACGGTGTTCAACAACATCTTCTGGGACAACCGCGCCGGAACCCGCGCCGGCACCACCGTCACCGGTATCGGACTGGCCGGCGACACCCTGCCCATCAACAACTGGGACCTCGGGGCCTTCGACGGCAGCGGTCTGCTCGCGCCTACGAACTCGGTGATCCAGCAGCAGAACACCGCGGCCCACCCCTACACGACCAGCACCACCAACAGCGACGTGGAGCCGGCCGTGGTGAGCACCTACGACCTCTCCGTCTCGTTCAAGACCTGGCGGCAGAACCCGGCGTTCGTCGACTCCACCCTGGTCGCCGTCGAGGCACCCCCGGACCAGATGGGCGACTACCACCTCAGCGGCTGCCCAGCCGGAGCCTCCGCGTGCAACCGGGGTGCGGCCACCGCACCCGCTCCGATCGGCACCGGGACGATCAGCGCACCCGCCACGGACATCGACGACCAGGCGCGTCCGGCGCTGGGTGGCTTCGACGCCGGCGCCGACGAGTACTCGACGACGGCCTCGCCTCCGCCTCCGCCTCCGCCCGCAGCCTCCGACTTCTACTTCTCCACGGCCGGGAACGTCACAGTGCCGGGCGTGAGCGGCTTCGGTGACAACTCGGACGTCTACCGGTGGGACGGGACTGCCTTCGCCGGGCAGTGGCGCGCCACCACGAACGGGGTCCCAGCCTCGGCGAACGTGGACGGCTACTCACGGGTGGACGCGACCCACTTCTACCTCTCCTTCAGCAGCAGCACCACCCTCCCCGGGATCGGTACCGTGGCCGACGAGGACGTCGTCTACTACGACAACGGCAGCTGGTCGCTGTGGTTCGACGGCAGCTCGCACGGCTTGGTCGGCGGGATCGACCTGGGAGCGATCAGCCTGGCCGGCAGCACGCTGTACTTCTCCACCAACAACGCCGTCGTTCCCCCGGGTGCCGGGGCCGCCAGCTCCGGTGACAACGCCGACGTGTACCGGTGGAACGGCGGCAGCTCCTACACCCGGGTGGTCGACGCCTCTGCGGCGCCGTACGGCCTGCCCAACTCAGGCTCGGCGAACGGCACGACCAACCCCAACATGGACGGGCTGATCTGGAAGAGCGCCACCGACTTCTACGTGTCCTTCAGCAACCCGGTGACCACGGTGCCGGTCCTCGGCTCGGCCGGCGACGAGGACGTCATCCACTGGAACGGTACGCGCTGGGAGATGTACTTCGACGGTTCCACCCACGGCATCCCCACCAACAGCGCGGGCAACGACCTCGACGCGATCTCGTTCGACGCGGTCGCGACGCCGCCCCCGGCGCAGACTCCCCCGCGGCCGCTGTTCTTCTCCACCTTCGGAGACGGAGCCGTGCCGGGTCTGGCTGCTCCGTTCGGCGGGGGCGCGGTGTACTACGGCGAGGGCAGCGGCTACAGCCGGATCCTCAACCAGATCAGCGCCGCCAACGTGGACGGGTTCGACCGGGTCGACAACACGCACTTCTTCGTCTCGTTCACGGGTCCGACCACTGTTCCCGGAGTCGGAGCCGTGCTCGGCTCGGACGTGCTGTTCTACAACAACGGCTCCTGGTCACGTGTGTTCCGCGGGAGCACCCGCGGGCTCGGGACCTCGGCGGCCTCGGACATCGACGCGATCAGCGTGGTCGGCACGAACCTGTACTTCTCGACCGCGGGCGACTTCAGCCCACCGGGGGTGACCGGTGGCAACGACGCCGACGTCTACCGGGTCAGCCTGCTCGGCTCGGGCAGCAGCTACACGCGGGTCTGGACCGCCACCGCCAACGGTGTCCCCGCCGCGGCCAACGTGGACGGCCTGGTCTGGACCGACGCCACGCACCTCTACCTGTCGTTCTCGAACGACACCGACGTCACCGTGACCGGTCTCGGTGCCGTCCAGGACGAGGACGTCATCCGCATCAACGGGACCGGGACAGGCAGTCGGACCGTCTACTTCGACGGAACCGCCATGGGGCTGACCGCCCCCGAGCAAGACGTGGATGCCTTCGATGTCCCGTGAACGCGACCCCAGGATGAAGGGACCAGGTGACCCCATGAGCCACTCAGAGATCGTGGCCGGCCAGCCCGGCGCCGCGAGCACCCCCCCGCAGCGCAGGCTGCACCTCGGACGACGCGGCTTCCTGCGCCTGGCAGGGGGCGCGGTCGTCGCCACGGGTGTGCCGTGGACCGGGAAGGTGCTGCGACCCGAGGTGGCCAGCGCCGTCGACGTCCCTCCGGACCTGTTCCTCGGCGGCACCGACGGGTGGATGTACCTCCCGCCGTTGCCGAAGCTCCCTCCGTTCCACCCCGATGTCCTGGCACCCGCCCCGTTCACCACCTACATCTTCGGGTTCCGCAACGTCACCGGGATGACCGAGCTGCAACGCCACAAGCAGAAGAACCACGCGCAGCACTCCGCGCCGCTGCTGTGGCTCGACGAGTACGACCCGGCCGACCCGAAGGAGTTCCGGATCGAGCTGACGAACCTGGGGCTGGCCGTGCGTCCAGACCTCTTCGACGCGCACACCCTGCACTGGCACGGGTTCCGCAACGTGATCCCGTTCTTCGACGGCGAGCCGACCGGATCCGTCGCCGTGCCCAGCGGGAGCAGCTTCACCTACGCCTACCGGCCCCGGGACCCGGGGACGTACATGTACCACTGCCACGTCGAGGACGTGGAGCACGTGCACATGGGGATGACCGGCCTGGTCTTCGTGCGGCCCAAAGGACAGCCCAAGCAGCTCTACAGCGGTCCGGAGACCGCCTTCGACCGCGAGTTCGCGATGTTCCTCTCCGAGGTCTGGGCGGAGTCGCACTGGGCCGACGCGCACATCCAGCTGCCCGAGTGGAGCGACTACAAGGCCGACTTCAGCCTGCTCAACGGTCGCGTCTACCCGGACACGATCCTACCCAACGCACCGATCAACGCTGCCACCTCGGTGCACGCGCTCGACGTGGTGACCAACGACGACGGCGACCTCGAGCCCCCTGTGACCCCAGCAACCGCGACCACCGATGAGATCATCCACTCCGAGCTGCAGAACCAACCTCATTCCTCGCTCGTGCGGTGCCTGCCCGAGGAGAAGGTGGCGCTGCGCTTCGCCAACCTGGGGTTCCGTGAGCAGGCGATGACCCTGGCCGGCATCCCGATGCGGGTCCACGGCCGCGACGCCACGCCGATGCGTGGGCGGGACGGCGCCGACACCTCCTACGAGACCGAGACGCTCAACATCGGCCCCGGCGAGAGCTACGACGTCATCTTCACGGCACCGCTCTACCGCGGGGGCAATGGACAGGGCTACGACACCTACATGCTCTACAACCGCGCGTACACCCGGTCCAACAACCTCGCCACCGGCGGCTTCGGCGGCCAGGCCACCGAGATCCGCGTCTACCCGAGCGGCGTCCCGCCGCAGAAGTACCCGAACGACTGGGGGCAAACGCCATGACCACAGTGGGCAGTGACATCACGGCTCGATCCTCCGTTCGACGGCTCCGCAGGCTCGCGGTCGCCGGGCTCTCGGCCGCGTCGTTGGCAGCGGCCACCCTCAGCCCGCAGGACGTGGCCGCGGCGGCGCCGGCGAGCAAGGTCGGCATCGAGTGCACGACCGGCGTGGGCACTGCCACCAGCCCCATCTTCAACCTGAGCACCAAGACCGGCTACATCAACCTGCCCGACGGCAACACCGCCTTCATGTGGGGGTTCTCCAGCGGCTTCGACAAGTTCCAGCACCCTGGTCCCGTCCTGTGCGTCAACCAGGGCGACCAGGTCACGGTGATCCTGCACAACGACACCCCCCTCGTGGCCGACCCCGTCTCGATCGTCTTCCCGGGCCAGCAGGGCGTCCTGGCGGACGGTGCTCCCTCCCGGAGCGAGAACGCCGGCGGACGGATCACCTCGCTCACGAAGTCGGCGTCGCCGGCCGGTGGAGCGGTCACGTACTCCTTCAAGGCCGGGGACCCCGGAACCTACCTCTACGAGTCGGGGACCGACCCGGAGAAGCAGGTCCGGATGGGTCTGTTCGGCGCCTTGATCGTGCGCCCCACCGGATCCGGGGTGGGTCCGAGCCACGCCAACGGCCGCACCGACAGCCGGTTCACCCCGAGCGAGGAGTTCATGGTGCTGCTCTCCGAGATCGACCCCTACCAGCACCAGGCGGTCGAGCAGAAGAAGAACTTCAACCTGAACAACTACAAGCCTCGCTACTGGCTGGTCAACGGCCGCGGGTTCCCCGACACCATCGCGGACAACCATGCGTCCTGGCTGCCGAGCCAGCCCTACGGAGCGCTCGCCCAGGTGACCGAGTTCGGTGGCTCCGGCCACCCCTACCCAGGGCTCGCTCGCTACCTCAGCGTCGGGACCGAGGACTTCCCGTTCCACCCCCACGGAAACAACGGCCTGGTGATCGGCCGCGACGGCCGTGCGCTCGAGGGGGCCGGCTCCGAGGACCAGTCCTTCGAGAAGTTCTCCATCAACATCGGACCCGGGCAGACCTGGGACGTCCTGTTCAAGTGGTACGACGCGGAGCACTACAACTCCACGAACAACAAGGTGCCCGTCCCGGAGCCAGACCTGCAGACCACCGTCATCGGCGCGTTCTACAGCGGCAGCCCCTACCTCGGCACGAAGAACGGCCTGCCCCCGGGGACCCAGACCCGCAACCAGTGTGGGGAGTTCTACATCATCTCCCACAACCACGCGCTGTTCCAGATCACCTCGTGGGGCGTGAACATGACCGGCCCCATCACCTACATGCGGATCGACCCGCCGAACAAGCCCGCGAACTGTGGATGAGGAAGAGGCGGTGAAGACGATGTCGTACGCGAGCACGAAGACGAGGGCAACCGCCTCGTTCCTGATGTGCGCTGCTCTGGCAGCTGCAGCGGTGGTGCTGGGACCGGTCGCTCCGGCCCAGGCGGCCGACGTGAGCTTCGACCTGTGGACGAAGTCGGCGACCATGGCGATGCCCGGTGGCCAGAACGTCATGGTCTGGGGCTACTCGCCCACGGACTCGCCGATCACCAAGCCTGGTGGCCCGACGCTGACGGTCGCTCAGGGCCAGACCTTCCAGGTCACCCTGCACAACCGGACCGGTGAGACGAGTGGCCTTCTGTTCGAGGGCCAGTCGATCCCCACCGACCAGACCGGTGTCCCCAGCGGTCCCACCGGCGACAAGGTCTACACGTTCAATGCCCCCGCCAAGGCCGGCACCTACCTCTACGAGGCCGGCCTGACCCCCAACGCCCAGCACCAGGTCGCCCTGGGCCTCTACGGAGCGCTGGTGGTCACCCCGCCCGGTGCGGGACGCGCCTACCCCGCCGGCGACACTGATCGCGACACCTCGTTCGACGAGCAGGCCGTGCTGCTGCTCGGCGAGATCGACCCTGCCCTGAGCAGCGCGACGAGCTCACTCGCTGCCAAGCAGGCCTTCGACATGCGCAAGTTCAACCCTCGCTACTTCCTGATCAACGGCAAGGCCTACCCGGAGACCACCGCTATCACCGGTGCTGACGGTCAGCCAGTGGCAGCCGGGAAGCGGGTGCTGCTGCGCTACGTCAACGCCGGCCTGAACCAGCGCTCCATGGGTGTGCTCGGTGCCCACCAGACCGTGGTCGGCCTCGACGGCAACCCGCTGAAGTACGCGCGTCGCTACGTCGCGGAGACCTTCGGTCCCGGTCAGACCGCCGACGCCCTGGTGACCGCGCCCACGGCGCCCAGCGCCACCAAGCTGACGATCCTGGACAACAGCCTGGCGCTGCACAACACCAACGCCGCGGGCATCGGCGGCATGCTCACCACGATCGACGTGGCCGCCGGTGGCTCCTCCGTCGACACCGCCGGCCCGGGCACCCGCAGTGTGGCCTTCGCGGCCGGGTCGCTGAGCGCCACCGTCGACGACACCGAGACCGGCGGCGGCAACGTCGCCGCCGCCGAGTACTTCCTCGACACCGTCGGGGATCCGGGTTCCGGCACCGCGATGACCGGCACCTACGGCACCCCCTCCGTCAACGTCTCCGTCCCGGTCTCGGTCGGCTCCGGTGAGCACATCCTCTACGTCCGCGGTCGCGACACCCGGGTCCCCACCAACTGGGGACCGCTCAGCTCCGTGCTGGTCAACGGCGGCGACCCCGGGGGACCCTCCACGAAGTCCCCCACGCTCACCCCGAAGCTGACCAACCACAGCAGCACGGGCGTGGCCGTGCACGCCACCGCGGACGACACCGCGACCGGCAACTCCAACATCACCGCGGCCGAGTACTTCATCGACCCCAGCACCACCACACCGCCCGCCGGGGGCACGGGCACGCCGATGACGGTCAACAAGGCCGCACCGATAGCGAGCGTCGACGCGACGATCTCCGCCGAGACCATCAACGGGACGACCAGTCCTCCCGTCCCCGGACTCTCCGAGGGCACCCACGTGATCTGGATCCGCAGCAAGGACCCCAGCACGTGGGGCGAGCTGGTCAGCATCGAGCTGGTGGTCGACACCACCGGACCAGACTCGTCCGGCATCACCATCGATCCCAACCCGACCAACGGGCTGATCCCGTTCACCAGCGGCACGCCGTCGATCCGGGTGATGGCCCAGTCCCTGTCCGACCCGGTGACGGGCCAGGTGAACAGCACCATCAAGGGTGCCGAGCTCTTCTTCGACACCGCCGGCGCCAACGGGGCAGGCATCCCGCTCACAGCCAGCGACGGGTTCTTCAACGACGCCCAGGAAGGCGGGTACGCCGACATCCCGCTGACCACGGTGCGAGCGATGACCGAGGGCAACCACCCCGTCCTGGTGCACGCCAAGGACGCCGCCGGCAACTGGGGGCCGTTCAACACCACCGCAGCGACCCTGGTGGTCGACAAGACCGGCCCCGCAACAGTCTCGGTGGCCGCGTCACCCAATCCCACAGCCGGTGCCGCGTCGACGACGCTGTCGGTCAACGCGACGGACAACCTGAGCGGCATCACCCGGGGTGAGTGGTTCATCGGCACCGACCCGGGAGTCGGCAACGCCACCGCGATGACGGTGACCAGCACCGGCGCGACGACCGCCTCGCTTTCGTCGACGATCAACACGAAGGTGATGAACGATGCCAGCTACCTCGTCCGGGTCCGGGTCAAGGACGCCGCCGGGAACTGGAGTGGCCTGTTCAGCACCACTCTGGTCGTCAGCTCGCGGTTGTACTTCTCGACGCTGGGCGACACCCCGGCGCCAGGAGGTCTTCCCAACGGCGACGACGCCGACATCTACTACTGGAACGGCAACCCGCCACCCCTTCCAGCACCGCCCTTCAGCCGGCTGATCGACGCCAGCGGCACCGGCAGCCTCGGCCTGGCCGCGAACGCCAACGTCGACGGCTTCGACCGGGTGGACGACACCCACTTCTACCTCTCGTTCAGCGTGGACACACCCGTGCCGGGCCTCGGCACGGTGGCCGACGAGGACGTCGTCTACTACAACGCCGGCATCTGGTCGCTGTTCTTCGACGGGTCGCTTCACGGCTTGGGTGGCGCGGGTGCCGCGGCCGACGGTCGCGACCTCGACGCGATCAGCGTCGACGGGACGACGCTGTACTTCTCCACCCTGGGCAACAGCTCGGTCCCAGGCGTCCCCACCGGAGGCAACCCAGCCGACGACGCGGACATCTACAGCGTCAACCTGAACACGTTCGTCTACGCGAAGGCGTGGGACGCGACCTCCAACGGCCTGGCCGCTGCCGCCAACGTCGACGGGTACGCACGAGAGGACGCCACGCACTTCTACCTCTCGTTCAGCCCCACCACCACAGCGGTTCCTGGTCTGGGGAACGTGCCGGACGAGGACGTCGTGTTCAACAACGCGGGCAGCTGGTCCTTGTACTTCGACGGATCCGCCTCCCCGAAGAACCTGACGAGCAACAACCAAGACGTGGATGCCTTCGATGTGCCCTGACGACGCAGGCGAACGGATCGCAACCGCCCCAGACGTGTCCCACCCCCCGGGGACCGGGCTGGCCGACCCGGCGACCGCACAGGTCGACCGGGCGGCCACGCCGGTCGCCCCGCCCACGTCGACGAGGCGGCGACGCCGTGGCACTGCCTTCCTGGTGCTCCTGGTGCTGGTGGCAGGCGGCCTCGCGCTGCGCAGCTGGACCCGTCCGGACGACATCAGGTCGGGCACGACGCTGGTGGACGCACAGGGCATGGCGGCGCGCCACGGCATCTCGGTCACCCTGCTCGCGGTCACCGCCGCGGGCGGCCTGATCGAGTTCCGCTACCAGGTCGTGGACCCCGACAAGGCCAGCCGGCTGCTCCACGACCGCACGCTGTCGCCGGCCCTGGTCGTCGAGGAGACCGGCGAGACGCTGGTGATGGCCGCGCCGGCCCACCAGCACGGAGCGAACCTCAGGCTCGGCGGGAGCTACTTCTTCCTGATGGCCAATGCCCACAGCGCCCTGCGGCCGGGTCGTCACGTGACCGTGGTGATCGGCGACGCACGGCTGGAGCACATCGCGGCACAGGGATGAGGACCACACGGGGGCGCGCCCGGCTCCGCGGAGCCATCACCACCGCACTGACGGTGGTGCTGCTGGCGCTGGCCGCGCCACCGGCCTCCTCGCACAGCGAGCTCGACCGCTCCGACCCGCCCAACGGCGGCATGGTCGCGCCGGGAAGGACGTCGCTGCACCTCTGGTTCGCGGAGCCCGTCATCGCCCGGAGCAGCACGTTCGTGCTGTCGGGACGGGGCGGCCACACGGTGCCGCTGCGAGCGACCCTGGTGCGCGGCGGTCGTGGCGTGCTGCTGCACAGCGATCCGCTGCCGGTGGGTGCCTACGAGCTCGACTGGCGGATCGCCTCCCTCAGCGACGGACACCCCTCGACGGGTGCCCTCGCCTTCGGTGCCGGCCTACGGCCACCCGCTGTCCCTGACGCCGGCGCTGACCTCCCTCCGATCGAGACGATGCTGCTGCGCTGGATCGACCTGACGGCCGTCCTGCTCGCGATCGGCGCACTCGCCGTGAGTGGTCGCGTCCTCGGTGGGCTCGGCGAGGCCGGCCGGAGGTCGCAGGCACGAGCGCGGAGCATCGGCGTCCTGGCCGCCGTCGTAGCGGCGTACGCGGCGCTGATCACGCCGTTCGTCCGGAGCTATGTGCGAGGTGCGCCCGTCGGGGCCTGGCTCGGGGACACCTGGGCCACCCTGATCGACACGACCTGGGGTCAGCTCTGGCTGGTCCGGGTCCTGACGATGACGCTCGCGGCCGCCGCGGTCTGGTCCTGGGCGCGAGGAGGTCCCCGCCGCGTCCTGCTGGCGCGCGTGGGTCTCGTCCTCCTCGCCACCGCCGCTCTGCTGGAAGCTCTCACCGGCCACGCCTCGTCCCTGCCACGCCTGAGTGTTGTCGCCGCCGTCGTGTCGGCCACGCACATCGTCGCAGCGGGCATCTGGGCGGGAGGAGTAGGCGTGCTGACGCTGTGCCTGGTGCCGTTGATGCGCCGCAGCCCGGACCTGCGCGGGGTGGTGCTGTCCTCGGTGTGGCGCACGTTCAGCCCGATGGCCGCCGTGGCCTCGCTCGTCCTGCTGGCCACCGGGCTCTACGAGGCCGGAAGACACCTGCCGGACCTGGGCTCGCTCGCCGCCAGCGTGTACGGCGAGGCGGTGGCGACCAAGACCCTGCTCCTGCTCGGGGCGCTGGCACTGGCGGGGCTGAACCTGGTGCTGGTCAAGCCCACGCTGGTGAGCCGGGTCCCCCGGTTCCTCCGGCCGAGGATCGAGGGTCCCGCCGCGCAGGCCCGGTTCACGAAAGTCGTCTCCGCCGAGGCGGCCGTGCTCCTGGTCGCCGTGGCGCTGGCAGCCCTGCTGACCACCACGGCCACCGGCCGCGAGGTGGGCGACGCCAACCGGGTGACCGCGCCTGCTGCCGGCACCGTCGACGGGCTGTTCATCACCTTCGAGGACCTCCCAGACGGACCTGGTCACGCCCAGCTGATCGCTCGGCTGCGCTCGACGGTCCTCCCCCCACCGGCGCCGGTCGACGGCGTCGAGGTGCTGCTCGCCGGCCCCGAGGGACCGACGTCCCCGATCGCCATGACCAGGGTGGAGGAAGGCAGGTTCGAGGCCCGGACGACCACCGCGACCGTGGGGACGTGGTCCGCGACCCTCCGCGTGCGCCGGACGGGTCTCCCCGACACCGTCATGAGGACCACCTGGACCGTGACACCAGCCACGGGGGTCCACATGACCCGGCTCGAGACGGTGGCCACCTCGTTGTCCCTGACCCTCCTCCTGGGGCTGCTGGTGACGCTCGTCCTGCTTCGCCGGCGCCGCGCTGACGGCGTGGCTGACGTGCCGGTCCCGATGGTCGAACCCGAGATGAGTCTGCGATGAGGCGACACGTGGCGAGCGGTGCTCTTCTGATCGGTCTGCTGAGTCTGGTGCTCGGCCTCCTGGCCGGACCCGGCGCTTCAGCGGCACCCGCACCGAGTGGTCCGATGACCACGGTCGTCGTCACCCTCAAGGACAAGGCCGACCTCGGCTCGGTGCGGGCCAAGACCCGACGGGACCGGGTCAGCAAGGTGTTGGCGGCTCTGCAGTCGAAGGCCGAGACCTCCCAGCGCGCCCTGCGGGTCCGGCTGCAGTCGTGGGTGGTTCAAGGCTTGGTGAGCAGCTACACGCCGCTGTGGGTCTCGAACTCGGTCGTGGTGACCGCCACGCCGGACGTGATCGCGCAGCTGGCAGCCCGACCCGACGTGCAGTCAGTCGTCCCTGACGCGATCAGCCTGACCCCGGCGACAGCCATGGCGACCGCCAACCAGCAGGCGATCCGGGCCGCAGAGGCCTGGGACACTGGCCTCACCGGTCAGGGCACCGTGGTGGCCACGCTCGACACGGGCGTCGACGCCTCGCACCCGGACCTGGTCGGACGCTTTCGCGGAGGCACCAACAGCTGGTTCGACCCCTACGGCCAGCACGCCACGCCGTACGACAAGACCGGGCACGGCACCGGCGTGACCGGTCTCATGGTCGGAGGCGACGCGAGCGGCTCCTCGATCGGCACCGCCCCGGGCGCTCGCTGGATCGCGGCCCGCGTCTTCAACGACGCCGGCGCCTCCACGATCTCCGCGATCCACCAGGCGTTCCAGTGGGTGCTCGACCCGGACAACGACCCGTCCACCGACGACGCCCCCCAGGCGGTCAACGCCTCGTGGTCCATCGGTGCCGGACCCAGCTGCAACCTGTCCCTGCAGCCCGACGTACAGGCGTTGCGGGCAGCGGGAGTTCTCCCGGTGTTCGCAGCCGGGAACTTCGGTCCGGCCACCGGCACCAGCGTGAGCCCCGCGAACTATCCCGAGTCGCTGTCGGTCGGTGCGGTCAGCAACACGGGGGCGATCTACTCCAAGAGCAGCCGCGGTGCGTCGACGTGCGGCGGAAGGACCAGGGTCTACCCCGACATCGTCGCTCCCGGCGTCAGCGTGTACACCGCCGACCGGGGCGGGTTCTACCAGTCCCTCACCGGCACCTCCGTGGCCGCACCGCATGCTGCTGGTGCATTGGCCATCCTGCTCGCCGGGACACCCGCGCTGACCTCCGACCAGCAGCAACAGGCGCTGACCGCGACCGGCCGTGACCTCGGTGCGGTCGGTCCTGACCAGGTGTACGGCAACGGTCTGCTCGACGTGCTCGCGGCCGCCCAGTCGCTCGGCCCCCCACCGCCTCCTCCCCCACCACCCCCGGCGGACTTCCAGGTCGCGCTGTCGCCGGCCCAGGCAACGACCCAGACGGGAGGATCGACCACGTTCAGCGTCTCCATCACACCGGTCGACGGCTTCACTGATGAGGTCTCCCTGGCACTCTCCGGGGCCACCGCACCCACGACGTGGGACTTCTCCCCCCAGGTCGTGACCGGCGGCAGCGGCAGCTCGACCCTCACCGTCCAGACCACCAGCGGCACCGCCACCGGCAGCTACCCGCTGACCGTGACCGCAACCAGCGGGGCGACCACCCACGCGGCTGGCGCGACCCTCGACGTCACTGCCCCGCCTCCCCCGCCGCCACCGCCGCCACCCACCGCTGCCGAAGCTGTACTTCTCCACGCTCGGGAACACCAACCCGCCGGGAGTCGGCGGGACCGCGGACGACGCGGACGTCTACACGTGGGACGGAACTGCGTTCGTCCGGACGCTGGATGCCAGTGGCACCGGCAGCCTCGGACTGCCGGCCAACGCGAACATGGACGGCTTCGACCGGATCGACGCCAGCCACTTCTACGCCTCGTTCAGCGCTCCCAACACGACGGTGCCAGGTCTGGGGAACGTCCAGGACGAGGACATCGTCTACTACGACGACGGCACCTGGTCGGTCTGGTTCGACGGCACCGCGAAGGGGCTCACCGTCGACAACCTGGACCTCGACGCGTTCAGCATCGACAGCGGCGGCACGCTGTACTTCTCCACCCTGGGCAACACCAACCCTCCCGGCGCCGGAGGAACCGCCGACGACGCCGACCTCTACCGCTACGACGGGGGTTCGTCCTTCACGCGGGTGTGGGACGCCTCGACCAAGGGTCTGGCCTCTGCTGCCAACGTGGACGGGCTGGTCTGGGTCGATGCCACGCACCACTACCTCAGCTTCGCCGCCGCGAACACGGTCGTTCCGAGCCTCGGCAACGTCCAGGACGAGGACGTCGTCCTGGACAGCGCCGGGACCTGGTCGGTCTGGTTCGACGGCACCGCGAAGGGGCTCACCGCGGACAGCCACGACCTCGACGCGTTCGACGTGTCCTGAGAGGGTAGGGAGACCGCCCGGTGCCGGCGGTGGCGTCCCGTAGGTGGTTGCGCGGTGGAGGCGAGGCGCGCAGGAACGAGGATGACGATGAAGGTGGACTTCAAGAAGTCACTGGACTCCTACCGGGCCTCGCACCTCGAGTTCCGGCTCCTGGACGTGCCGTCACACCATTACCTGATGGTCGGCGGCCACGGAGACCCGAACACGGCTCCGGAGTTCGCGGACGCGATCCGGGCGCTGTACCCGATCTCCTACGCCATCAAGTTCGCCAGCAAGAACGAGCTGGGGCGCGACTACGTGGTCCCGCCGCTGGAGCGCTCTGGTGGGAGTCCGACATGGACCTGTTCACCACCGCCAGGGACAAGTCCCAGTGGGAGTGGACGGCCATGATCATGGTCCCGGACTGGATCTCCTCCGACCTGTTCGACGATGCCGTCCACAGAGCGGCCGCGAAGAACCGACCCACCGCGCTCTCCGAGCTGCACCACGACTTCATCCCGAACTCGGGTCTGCGGATGACCGGCAAGCACCACGAGGTCTACCTCAGCGACCCCCGGAGGGTCGAGACTGCGAAGCTGCGGACGATCCTCCGGCAACCGGTGGCCGCGGCGTAGGAAGTTCGCGGAGCTGCGCCGGTGGCGAGGAGCATCCGACCTGCGTGAGTGCGCGGCCGACGCGATGCCTCTACCCTGCCGTGCGTGGGACTCACCGTCGCTCTGGAAGCGGGCCGCGCCGCGTGCGCGGACTCGATCGACGCCTTTCTGCGGGCGGTCGACGACCTGAGTGAGTACCAGCTTCTCGCCGGGTCTCGATGCCACGGGTGGGCCCGTCTGGACGTAGTGGACCACATGGTGACCGGTTGGCAGGAGATGCTGGGCGGCCTGGTCTCACCGGTCGACTCCGAGCCTTCCGTGGACGCCGCGACGTACTGGTCGGCGTTCGCGAGCGAGAATGCGACCGACGACCCGGTGCCCGCACTCATGTCGCAGCGACGGCGGACGGCGGCTCATGCGCGCCCAGCCTCGGCGACTGCACAGCTGCGTGAGGTCGCGGCGGCGGTGCTGCGTGGTCTCGACTCGTTCGATGACAGGCCGTGCCTGTGGCAGGGGCACGTCTTCGCGCCGGGAGACTTCCTGGCCGTGTGGGCGGTCGAGGGTGTCGTGCATCATCTGGACCTGATCTCGGACCAAGCAGCTCCTGCCAGCGCCCTCACGCTGGCTCGCGGGACCATCGAGGCGATCGTCGGGGAGCCGCTGCCACCGTCGTGGACAGACGTGGAGGCCACGCTGATCGGCACTGGGCGGATGCCCGTTCCCGATGGACTGCATGCTCTGAGCGCGAAGCTCCCCGCCCTGGCCTGACACGTCCCCGCATCCGCCAACGGCCTCTCCGAGACCGGTGCTGATCTTGGGACGCAGCGATTGCTGGTCTCAGTTCACCGACACGTGCACGTGGTCGAAGTGGTTGGCGGTGGCCGAACCACGGCTGGGCATCGAGCGCCACCCCTCGCCGGAGCGGACCGGCGTCCAGATGCGCTGCTGCCAGATCACGTCGTAGAGGTTGAGGGCGCCGGCGTTGGCCCGGAGGAACTCCGCGATCTGGGTGCCGAGACCTGAGTCCGAGGTCATGATGTCGATCGCTCGGCCGGAGGCGTGCTCGCCGTGGCCGTCGTACCCGCCGTAGGTGGTGATCTGCGGAAAGTTGTTGCACACGGCGCGGTAGACCCGGACTGCCGAGGAGGTCAGCCCGCTCTCGGTGCCTTCGGTCCCGGGACAGGAACGGTCGACCAGGCCCTTGGAGCCCGGCTGCACCTCCTTGTCCTTGCTGAGGTAGTCGGCGGTGACCCAGCGGGCGACCCGGTTGACGATCACCTCGGCGTAGCCACCCTTCTCGCGACCGGTGACGGGGAGGTGCTTGCCCGGCGAGACGAGCCCAGCGACCTTGGACTTCTCACGCGGCTCGACGCGGATGTTGAGCGGCGCCGTGCTCCACAGCTTGCCCTTGGCCTTGGGGACCCGGTTGTCGACCAGAGCCACCCGCTGGCTGGACCGCGAGGTCCCCAGCGTGCGCTTCTCGACCGCGGAGGTCGTCGGAGGGGTCGAGGAGAGGGTCGAGGAGAGCGTGGCGCCGGCTGCTGTCCCCATGTCGGCCGAGGTGGCCTCGACCGGAGTGGAGCCACTGAGCACGACACCCGAACCCACCGCCAGGAGGGTCACCAACGGGGCGGCCACGAGGGCTGCCAGACGGGAGCGGGCGGGGGCCGCGGCATGGTCGTGGTTGTTGCTGTGCCGACCAGCGGGTCGGGCGCGGATGGTGATCAGAGGTCTGCGTCGGGGTCGGCCTTGCGGCACGGTGGATCCAATCGTAGGAAGCTCGAGATCATCCGATGCAACCACGACGAGCAGCGCTTTCCCAATCGGGATGCCCCCTTCGCCGGGGTGAGACTCGCCACGTGCGCCAGATCACACCCGCTCGCAGCCGGGCCGTACGCGAGTGACCCGAGGGGCCACCCCCCGCTCACAACCTGGGGGTCACCCCGGCATCGAGGTCAGCCCCCGGTGGTCTCCGTGGCGTCCTCACGCACGACGCAGCCGGTGCCGTCGGTGTCCTCGAGCCACCCTTCGGGGAGTGCGACCCGCTTGCGAGGACTGCCCTGGCGGCCGCGAGGCGTGCCGAGCTCGGCGACCGGGAACGCGGCTGCGGGATCCAGCTCTCCGAGCAGCTCGTCGAGCTCCTCCAGGGTGGTCACCAGCGCCAGGCTGCGGCGCGCGTCGCCACCGACGGGGAAGCCCTTGAGGTACCACGACACGTGCTTGCGGAACTCCTTGCAGCCGCGCTCCTCGCCCATGTGCAGGACGAGCAGCTCGGCATGGCGACGCATCATCGCGGCGACCTCGCCGAGCAGCGGGAACGCGCGCGCCCGGTCGGCAGCGTCGGCAGTGGGTGAGGCGAACACGGCGGCGAGGTCGCGGAAGAGCCACGGGCGTCCTAGACAGCCGCGACCGACGACGACCCCGTCGGCACCGGTCTGCTCGAGCATCCGCACGGCGTCCGCGGCCTCCCAGATGTCACCGTTGCCGAGGACCGGGATGTCGACGTGTTCGACCAGCCGGGAGATCGCGTCCCAGTCGGCCGTGCCGGAGTAGCTCTGGACCGCCGTGCGCCCGTGCAGTGCGATGGCGGCCACGCCTGCCTCCTGGGCGATGCGCCCCGCATCGAGGTAGGTCAGGTGGTCCTCGTCGATGCCCTTGCGGGTCTTCATGGTCACCGGCACGTCGTACTTGGCGCCGGCGCGCACGGCCTCCTGGAGGATCTCGCCGAGCAGGGTGCGCTTCCACGGCAGCGCCGCTCCTCCACCCTTGCGGGTGACCTTGGGCACGGGGCAGCCGAAGTTCAGGTCGACGTGGGCCACGCCGTACTCCGCGCAGAGGATCTCGGTGGCCCTGCCGACGTAGACGGGGTCGGTGCCGTAGAGCTGCACCGAGCGCACCGACTCGTGCTCGTCGAAGACCAGCATCTTCTTGGTGGTGGCATCGCCCTCGACCAGCCCGCGGCTGGTGATCATCTCGCACACGTAGAGTCCGGCGCCCTGCTCGCTGCACAAGCGTCGGTAGGCCGCGTTGGTGATGCCGGCCATCGGCGCGAGGATCACCGGTGTGGCGACCTCGAGCGACCCGAGGCGGAGCGTCGTGGGAAGGGACGTGAGCGTGCTCAGGGTTGCGTGCCCTTCTTCTTCGACTTCTTCGCGGGCGCCTTCTTGGTCGCGGCCTTCTTGGTCGTCGCGGGTGTGATGTCGCCCTTCCACGTGATCGGCTCGAAGGCCTGAAGCGGCCGGAAGCTCATCTCCACCAGCGTGCCTGCGTCGGGAACCAGGTAGACGAGGCAGCCCTGGAAGCTCTGGCCCTGGACGAATCCCGCGGGCAGGGACGGGGAGGGGCACTTGGCGAAGTTGTTGTTGAAGGTGGACTGCTGGATCAAGGCGTTGCGGTTGTCCACGGCGTACAGCGGGACGGCCGCCCGGCTGAGGTCACCGCTGCCGACGTTCTTGACGCTCACCTTCACGTAGTAGGGCTTCGACTTCTTGGTCCGGTCGTCGAGCTGGTAGGCCGCGAAGTCGCTGAGCTTCCCGACCTGGACGGAGTCGACCGAGAGGGAGAGCACCGAGCTGCGCTGCGTGTTGGGCTCGTAGGCGACGAGGGCCGGCTGGGTGAAGGCGAGCTCCGTTCCGGCCTTCGTCAGGGTGATGCCGTCGGGGATCTCGACGTCTCCGGTGGGCAGGTCGACCGAGGGCTTCGCGGCCGGCTTCGCCTTGGTGTCCGTGCTGCCGCACCCCGAGAGCAGCAGAGCGGGCGCGATCAGGGCAACGGTCAGGACCGTGCTGGCACGACGGAGTGGATTCACGGGCACATTGTGCCCCGCTGAGTGCACGTTCGTGGACATTCGGCGATCGGGACGGGCGTCTCAGCAGCCGACGAGCCGTTCCGCGAACCACGTGCGCATGCCCTCGAGCGGAATCCGCTCCTGGGCCATCGTGTCGCGCTCCCGCACGGTGACCGCGCCGTCCTCCAGGGTGTCGAAGTCGACGGTGACGCAGTACGGCGTCCCGATCTCGTCCTGCCGGCGGTACCGGCGCCCGATGGCACCGGAGTCGTCGAACTCGACCGACCAGTAGCCGCGCAGCTCGGCTGCGAGCGCCTTGGCCTTGGGGGTCAGCGCCTCGTTGCGGCTCAGCGGAAGGACCGCGACCTTCACCGGCGAGAGCCGGGGGTCGAGCTTGAGCACGGTGCGCTTGTCCACGCCGCCCTTGGTGTTGGGTGCCTCGTCCTCGGTGTAGGCGTCCACCAGGAACGTCATCAGGCTGCGGCTCAACCCGGCTGCCGGCTCGATGACGTAGGGGAAGTAGCGCTCGGCGCTCGCCTGGTCGAAGTAGGACAGGTCCTGCCCGGAGTGCTCCGAGTGCGTCTTGAGGTCGAAGTCGGTGCGGTTGGCGATCCCCTCGAGCTCACCCCACTCCGAGCCCGCGAAGCCGAAGCGGTACTCGATGTCCACCGTGCGCTTGGAGTAGTGGCTCAGCTTCTCCTGCGCGTGCTCGTAGTGACGCAGGTTGTCGGGGTCGATCCCGAGGTCGGTGTACCAGCGGGTGCGCTCGTCGATCCAGTACTGGTGCCAGTCCTCGTCCTCACCCGGCTTGACGAAGAACTCCATCTCCATCTGCTCGAACTCGCGGGTCCTGAAGATGAAGTTGCCCGGAGTGATCTCGTTGCGGAAGCTCTTGCCGATCTGGGCGATGCCGAACGGCGGCTTCTTGCGGGCACTGGTCACCACGTTGGCGAAGTTCAAGAAGATGCCTTGCGCGGTCTCGGGACGCAGGTAGTGCAGGCCGCTCTCGTCCTCGTGGACGCCGAGGTAGGTCCGCAGCAGGCCGGAGAACTGGCGCGGCTCGGTCCAGGCGCCCCGGGTGCCGCAGTTGGGGCAGGCCAGGGTGGCGAAGTCGACCTCGTCGGGATCCTCGCTCTGCCCACTCTTCTTGGCCCGCTTCTCGGCGTACTCCTCCTGGAGGTGGTCGGCCCGGAACCGCTTGTGGCACGACTGGCACTCGGTGAGCGGGTCGGTGAACGTCGCGACGTGGCCGGAGGCCTCCCAGGTCTTGCGCGGCAGGATGACGCTGGAGTCGAGGCCCACCACGTCCTCACGCGACTGCACCATCGAGCGCCACCACTGGCGCTTGATGTTCTCCTTGAGCTCGACACCGAGCGGGCCGTAGTCCCAGGCCGACTTGGTGCCGCCGTAGATCTCGCCGCACGGGTAGACGAAGCCTCGCCGCTTGGCGAGGGAGACGACCTGGTCGACGGCGGAGGGGGGCGGCTTGGCCACGGTGCAGCTCGCTTCTCTTGACTCAGAGGTCCACCCGCTGGCTGCGGGCGGGCAAGGGGACACCCTATCGAGGACGGCTGGCCGTGCTCACCCGAGTTCCCTGGGCAACGACTCGTTGAGCTCTCCGTCGAGCTGTTCGTAGGCAGAGGGCTCGTCGATCGCCCTGCCCAGCAGCCGAACGGCGCCCATCTTGACGGCGTAGGTGGACAGGGCCCGTCGGTAGCTGCCGACGTCGCGCCAGCGGGTGACCATCGTCCACAGCGTGGGGTCGTCGACGTTGCGACCGACCTGCCCGTCGACGTACCCCTTCTGCTGCGCGAGCACCACCAGCGCCGCCTCCAGGTCGACCCGGAAGTCCGTCGCCGTCTCGACCGGCACCTCGAACCTGTTCACGACCAGCACGCCGACGACCCTAGGCCACCGGGGTGCGACCGCGAACAGCGGAGGAGTCGGGGGCGTCGACCACGGCCCGCCCTCAACTTGACAATGGTTCTCATTAGCACTGACAATCATTGTCATGTGGTCGCCGTCCTTCTTCCGTCGCCTGGTCGCCCTCGCGGCCGTGCCTGCCGTCACCCTGGGGGTGCTGGCCGGATGCACCTCGACGGGGGGCAGCGGCAAGCCGCAGGTGGTGGCGTCCTTCTACCCCCTGCAGTACGTCGCGGAGCGGATCGCGGGGGCACACGCCGACGTCACGAACCTGACCAAGCCGGGCGTCGAGCCGCACGACCTCGAGCTCTCCCCCCGTCAGACGGCCACCCTCGCCGGGGCCGACGTCGTCCTGCACGAGCAGGGGCTGCAGCCTGCGGTGGACGAGGCGGTGCGCAACGAGACACCGGCACACGTCGTGGACGCGGCCAAGGTCGTCCACCTGGCTCCCGCCAGCGACGGCCCGGGGCAGGACCCGCACTTCTGGCTGGACCCGACGCTGCTGGCCGAGGTCGGGCAGAGCTTCACCGAGGCGATCTCCACCGCCGACCCCGCCCACGCCGACGACTACCGCGCGGCCAACGACAGCCTCCGCTCCGACCTGCTCGCGCTCGACCAGGAGTTCCGCACCGGCCTGGCCCGGTGCCGCTCGCGCACCGTGGTGGTCAGCCACGACGCGTTCGGCTATCTCGGTCGTCGCTACGACCTCTCCATCGAGCCCATCGCCGGGGTCTCCCCCGGTGCGGAGCCCTCGCCGCGACGGCTCCAGGAGCTCGCCGACCTGATCCGCCGTGACAAGATCACCACCGTGTTCAGCGAGCGACTGGGCAGCTCGAAGCTCGCCGACACCCTGGCAGCCGACCTCGGCGTCAGCACGGCGGTGCTGGACCCGGTCGAGGGGCTCACCTCCTCCGACCCGACCGACGACTACCTGAGCCTGATGCGCGACAACCTCGCCGCGCTCGAGAAGGCCGGAGGATGCTCATGAGCGGCGCCAGTCAGCTGACCGACTCGACGGGAGAGGCGGACGTGGTCGCCGTCCGCGGCGCCGGGGTAGCCCTCGGGGGGCGCCCGATCGTGCGCGACGTCGACCTCTCCGTCCACGCGGGCGAGGTGGTCGCGCTGCTCGGCGCGAACGGCTCGGGCAAGTCCACCCTGGTCAAGGCCATGGTGGGCCTGCACCCGTTGAGCACGGGCGAGATCCGGCTCTTCGACCAGCCGCTGGACGGCTTCCGCCAGTGGCACCGCCTGGGCTACGTCCCCCAACGCTCTCCGATCGCGCAGGGAGTGCCGAGCACCGTTGCCGAGGTCGTTGCTGCCGGGCGCCTCTCTCGACGCCGACCCCTCATGCCCTCACGGCGGGCCGACCGGGTGGCGGTCGCCCGCGCGCTCGAGGCCGTCGGCCTGACCGACCGCGCCAAGCACCCCGTCTCGACCCTGTCGGGCGGCCAGCAGCAGCGCGTGCTCATCGCACGCACGCTCGCCGGAGAGCCGGAGCTGCTCGTGCTGGACGAGCCCAACGCCGGGGTCGACCTGGCCAGCCAGGAGGCGATCGCCGGGACGTTGGCCATGCTGGCCGGCAACGGCGCGACGATCATCGTGGTGCTCCACGAGCTCGGCCACCTCGCGGGGGTGATCCAGCGTTCCGTCGTACTCCGTGAGGGTCGCGTCGTCTACGACGGATCCCCGCACGACTCGCCGACCGAGCGCGACGCGCCCGACAACGAGCACCATCACCACGGACCCTCGACACCGCCGGTGCTCCGTCCCTCGGTGCAGTCCCCCTGGGAGGAGAGGCAGTGATGGACCTGTTCCTCGCGCCGTTCATGCTCCGTGCGCTCGTCGCCGCGGCCGTGACCGGCCTGGCCGCCCCGGCGGTCGGCACCTACCTCGTCCAGCGCCGGCTCTCGCTGATGGGTGACGGCATCGGCCACGTCGCCGTCACCGGAGTCGCCCTGGGTCTGCTCACCGGGACCTCCCCCACGCTCACCGCCGTGATCGTCGCCGTCGTCGGCGCCCTGCTGATCGAGCTGATCCGCTCCACCGGGAAGGCCACCGGCGACGTCGCCCTCGCGCTGCTGTTCTACGGCGGCATCGCCGGCGGCCTGCTGCTCGTCTCGCTCGCGGGCAACGGCATCTTCGCGCTGCAGCAGTACCTCTTCGGCTCGATCACCACGATCTCGCCCTCCGCGGTGCTGGTCAGCGTCGCACTCGCCGTCGTCGTGCTGGTGCTCTCCTTCGCGTTGCTGCCGCAGCTGTTCTCGGTCGCCAACGACGAGGACTACGCGCGTACGACGGGCCTCTCGGTGCGCTTCTACAACGTCTTGATCTCGGTCCTCGCCGCAGTGACGGTGAGCGTGGCGATGCGCACCGTAGGGCTGTTGCTGGTCAGTGCGCTGATGATCATCCCGGTCGCCACGGCGCAACAGTTCTCGCGCGGCTTCCGCACCACGATGCTCGGCGCGATGGTGGCCGGCACGGTCGCGGCCGTCGGCGGGGTGAGCGTCTCGGCGTTCGCCGACGTCCCTCCCGGCGCGACGATCGTGCTGGTCTCCCTGGCGGGCTTCGCCCTCACCGCGCCACTCGGGCTGTTCGTCCAGCGGCGGCGCCGTGCGCTGGTGCCCTTCCCGGTGCAGGGCTCTTCCACGGACGAGGACCACACCGAGGGCGAGCCGCACCATCACCAGCACGGCCCGGGGTGCGGTCACCCTGCGGTCGAGCACGGCGACCACGTCGACTACATCCACGACGGACACCGGCACGCCTCGCACGGAGAGCACTATGACGAGCACTGAGCCCGCTCCCGCGGGTGGCCGGCCGACGCGGCAGCGTCGGGCCATCGCCGCGGTGATGGAGACCTTCGACGACTTCCGGAGCGCCCAGGAGATCCATGCGCTGCTCGCCCGGTCCGGGGAGCACGTGGGGCTGTCCACCGTCTACCGCGGACTGCAGACCCTTGCTGACGCAGGCTCGATCGACGCGCTGCGCACCGAGTCCGGCGAGAGCATCTACCGCCGCTGCAGCACCTCCCACCACCACCACCTGGTCTGCCGGGCGTGTGGTGCGACCGTCGAGGTCGAGGGCCCCGCGGTCGAGAAGTGGACCCGGTCGGTGGCGTCTGCCCACGGATATGCCGACGTCAGCCACACCCTGGAGATCTTCGGCACCTGCGGCCCCTGCCGCCGAGACGTCTCATCTGAAAGCCCCTACCCCGCCGAGACGTCGCAACTGAAACCCTCCAGCCCGCCGAGACGTCGCAACTGAAAGCCCTTGGTTCGCCGAGACGTCGCAACTGAAAGCCGCGCGACGTAGTCTGGACAGACCACCAGCGCGCGGGGAGGTTGTCATGTCGAAGCTGAACGAGGACCGGGTCGCTCAGGCCAACAAGTACGCGAAGCTTCCGGCGCAGATCCGGCCGGAGGACATGCGCACCTCGCAGGACGTGCGGCCCCAACCGACAGTCAAGGGGGAGCACGACCTCGAGACCGAGTGGATACTGCGGACCACCGGCATGTTCATCTGAGTCGGGTCACAGCCGCCGACGAGCGGCACGCACTCCGTTGAGCAGGATGCCCTCGATGTCGCGCTCGTGCCCGAAGACGTTCTCCCTGGTCACCGGCTCGATGGTCCACCCCCGCTCCTCGCGCAGCCACGTACGCCGCCTCCGGTCGCGCTCGCGCTGCTCGGGAGTACGACGGTGCCACTCCTCCCCGTCGTACTCCACGGCGAAGCGGAGGTCCTCGATGCCGAGATCGAGCCAGTAGGACCACCTCCCCGGTCGCTCGACCTCGATCTGCGGTTCGGGCCTGGGCAACGTGAGCAGATCGAGCCAGCGAAGTCGCAGGATCGACTCGCCGGGTGACTGGGACCTCGCGTCGGCCAGCGGAACGAACCCCCGCAGCTGGCGCACTCCGCGCATCCCCCGAAATCGCATGGTCTCCTCCCAGAGCTCCGCGTTGCCGAACAGTCCGAGGGCGAGCATCGAGTCCAGGGCCGCGAACGCACGGTCGCGAGTCAGCAGTCGGCCGAGGTCGCACGCTGTGCGGATCGGCGTCGTCACCCGCAGTCCGCCCACCTCCATCACGTCGCGTGCCGACAGCGTTCGCTGGCCGCTCCGGGTCAGGGCGTTGCGCAGCCGTGCACCCTCCCGGTCCACGAACACCGACACGGACGGCACGCTCACGTGATCGTTCGGCGCGAGCACCATCGGCGCCCCGAGCAGCCAACCGGCCGTCCGGTCGGTCACGACCGCATCTGGGGGTACGACGAGCCGGAGCGCTGTCGCCCGCAGCGTGAGCGAGTCGCGGGCCTGGGCTGCGACGTACACCCCCTTGAGCAGTCGGCGCAGATAGCCCTCGAAGCACAACCGGCTCAGCTCCGCGGAGTGGAGGCCCACCTTGCGGGCGTCGACGCTCGTGAACGGCTGCTCCAGCGGGAGCGGGAAGCGACCGTCCAGCACGGGTTGACCGGGATCGAGGAAGGCTCGGAACATGCCCGCAGCATCGATGATCCCTCCGCAGCTCGTCGCGGCAATCCACAGGGCCGACCGGATCGCCTTTCAGTTGCGACGTGTCGGGGGCCCGGAGGCTTTCAGTTGCGACGTGTCGGCGGCCCGGGGGCTTTCAGATGCGACGTGTCGGCGGCCCGGGGGCTTTCAGATGCGACGTGTCGGCGGCCCAGGGGCTTCAGGCCGAGCCGTAGCGGCGGGTGCGGCTGGCGTAGGTCTCGATGGCGGCCCAGAGGTGGCGGCGGTCGACGTCGGGCCAGAGCACGTCGCTGAACACCATCTCGGAGTACGCCGCCTGCCAGAGCATGAAGTTGCTCAGGCGCTGCTCGCCCGAGGTGCGCCAGACCAGGTCGGCGTCCGGCAGGTCGGGGACGTAGAGGTACTTCGCGAAGGTGCGTTCGTCGATCCGGTCGGCGTCGAGCCGCCCCGCAGCCACGTCCCTGCCCATCGCCTTCGCGGCGTCCGCGAGCTCGGCCCGGCCGCCGTAGTTGACGCACATCGTCAGCGTGAGGACGTCGTTGTCGCGGGTCAGCTCCTCGGCGACCTGGAGCTCCTTGACCACCGAGCGCCACAGCCGGGGCTTGCGGCCGGCCCACCGCACACGTACGCCGAGCTCGTGCATCTCGTCACGTCGGCGGCGGATCACGTCGCGGTTGAAGCCCATCAGGAACTTCACCTCGTCGGCCGAGCGCGACCAGTTCTCGGTGGAGAACGCGTAGGCGGAGATCGCCCGCACCCCGACCTCGATCGCCCCCTCCACGACGTCGAACAACGACGACTCGCCCTGCTCGTGGCCCGCCGTCCGCGGCAGTCCGCGCTCCTTGGCCCAACGCCCGTTGCCGTCCATGATGATCGCCACGTGGGCGGGGACCTGGTCGAGAGGGACCTCCGGTGGCGTGGCCCCGGAGACGTGCGGACTCGGTGGGCGGACAGCCCTCGTGGACCGGCGCACCTCAGCTCCCGTCGCTGACGTAGGGCAGCGACCGCAGGCCGCGCTCGAGGTGCCAGGCCACGAACGCGGAGACGAGTCCCCGGGCCTCCCGGCGGTTGCGCTGCGCGGCACCGTCCACCACCGGCCAGTCGCCCGCGAGCAGCGCACCCAGCAGCAGCAGGGTCTCCGGAGCGGGGCTCGCCGATCCCGGCACCCGGCAGCTCGGGCACAGCGTCCCCCCGGCGGCCGGGCTGAACGCACGGTGCGGCCCCTCGAGGCCACAGTTCGCGCAGGCAGCGAACGACGGCGCGTAGCCGGCCACCGACAACGAGCGCAGCAGGAACGAGTCGAGCACGTCACCGCTGCGGTGCACGCCCGCGGTCATGGCCCGCAGCGCACCCACGAGCAGGAGGTACTGCTGGACCGAGGGCTGCCGCTCCTCGGAGACCAGGCGCTCGGCGGTCTCGAGCATCACGCTCGCCGCCGTGTAGCGGTCGTAGTCCGCGGAGATCGTGTTGCCGTACGGCGTCCGCGTCTCGGCCTGCGTGATGGTGTCGAGGTTGCGTCCGACGGCCAGCTGCAGGTCGACGTGGGTGAAGGGCTCGAGCCGGGAGCCGAAGCGCGATGAGGTGCGCCGAACTCCCCTGGCCACGGCACGGACGACGCCGTGCTCGCGGGTGAGCAGCGTGATGATGCGGTCCGCCTCTGCCAGCTTGTGCGTGCGCAGCACGATGGCTTCGTCGCTGTACAGGGGCATCTGTCCATTGTCGCCCGTGACGGCGACAACTCGCTACGACCCGCCGCACAGCCTGACCCGCAGCCGACCCCCGGACCCGCGCAGCGCCGGACTCAGCCGTGGAGCCGGCGACCGCTCGAGCTGCCCTCGAAGCAGCGCGCGACGAATTCCGCGGCGATCGCGTCGAGCCGCTGGGGCCGGGTCCGCCACTCGAGGATGCCGTGCGCCTCGACGAACGTGCAGTTCGGGAGCTCCTCAGCGAGCATCGCGGCATCGGCCGCCGGGTGGATCGGGTCGCGGGGGTGGCCCACGACGAGTGCCGGCGCCTCGATGCGCCTGCGCAGCCGCGAGGAGGGGGCGATCCGACCGAAGAAGATGCCGTGGATGACCGCCGCCATGGGGGCTGGTCGCTGGTCCAGGGTGTCCAGCACGATGCCGGCCCAGAACGGTACGACGCCTCGGGGCACGGCCCTGGTCACCATCCGGAGACCGCTGATCGAGGCCGGGAGGAACCGGGCGCAGAACAGCAGCGGCGCGAACGCCAGGATCCCCGCCTCCAGGGCGTTGTCGAGCACCGGCATCTCAGCGATCACCCCCCGCACCCGCTCGGGGGCCAGCACCGCGACCTCGAGGGAGGCGTTGGCACCCAACGAGGTGCCGCCCACGACCGCCGAGTCGATGCCTCGGTCGTCGAGGAGGGCGATGATCTGCTCGCCGAAGGCGGTCATCGAGTACTCGAGGGGGTCCTCCGGCCGGTCCGAGCGCCCGTGACCCAGCATGTCCACGGTGAGCACGTGGGCGCCCGAGGCCGCCAGGTGACGAGCGAGGGGTTGGTGCATCCGACGGGGCATCAGCTGTCCGTGGACGAGGACCACCCAGTGGTCCCCGCTGCCGTACTCCGTGTACTCCAACCTGTGGCCGTCGTGGAAGAACTGACCGATCCTCTCCGAAACCAGGGTCATGGACCCACCTTGGCACGAGCGACGCGGTCCCAGCGTGTGGCATGCGTCATGGTCGGGCTGAAAACACAGCACAACCACGACCTCTGGTGGACAATCGGCAGGTGCGGAGACCGAGGCTCGACCAGAGCAGCCTGCTGGTCCCGGCACTCGTGGTCGGCGCCTACCTCGCGGGCATCGGCGCCCTGCAGGTCGGCGGGGCCACCGGCAGCACCGCAGCCTGGTGGCCGGCGGCAGGCATCGGGGTCGTGGCCGCCCTGCTCGCCTCCCGGACCCAGCGGCCCTACGTCTACGCGGCGCTGGGCGTGGCGCTCGCCCTGGCGAACCTCACGGCCGGACGTGACCTGGCTGTCTCCACCCTCCTCAGCCTCAGCGACCTCGCCGAGACCGTCATCGTCACCACCCTGATCTCCCGGTTCATCGGGCGACGACTCGACGACGTGCAGGACGTGTGGCGGCTCTTCGCCATCGCTGCCGCCGGGGCACTCGTCGGCGCCACCGGCGTCGCGCTGGTGTACGCCGAGTTCCTGGGGTTCGCGTTCTGGTCGGCAGTAGGCCTGGTCCTGCCCTCGCACGCCGCGTCGATCATCTTGCTGGTGCCGCTCGTGATGGTCAGCTCCAGGACACCGCGCTCGCGGCGACAGTGGGCCTCGATCGAGCTGGTCGCCCAGGTGGCCCTGCTGGCCACCGCGACACTGATCACCTTCGCCGCCGCCGAGCTGACCCTCGGCTTCGCGCCGTTGCCGGTGATCGTCTGGGCAGCGGTTCGGTTCACCGAGTGGATCGTCGTGCTGGAGCAGGTCGTCTTCGCGATCGCGGTGACCTTGTACACCGCGTTCGGCTCCGGACCGTTCTCGCCGGTCGCCGGCACGGGGGCCGGCGACAGCACCCAGCACGCCCAGCTCTACCTGATCTGTCTGGTGCTGATCGGTCTGCCGCTCGCCAAGGCCATGCAGCAGCACGACCTGGCGCTGTCGAAGGTCCAGGACAGCGAGCGGACCTTCCGGCGCAACTTCACCGAGTCGCGGGTCCCGGTCGCGATCGTGAGCCGGGAGGACGACACCTTGTTCTTCACCGAGTGCAACGAGGCGGCGGTCACGCTGCTGGAGCAGTCCTCGGACGCGCTCGCCCGGACGCCGGTCACCGAGCTGTTGAGCTCACCCGACCTCGAGGACGCGGCCCGACGGATCGTCTCCGGCGAGTCGACCGGATGGACCGGACCGATCAGGCTGCGGTCGCGGCCGCGGACGCGCCTCGACGGCACCCTGTCGCTGATCGAGGAGGGCGAGGGCAGCGCCACCTTCTCGCTCCACCTCGTCGACGTCACCAAGCCGCAGGAGATGCAGGATCGACTTCAGGCCGAGCGCAACTACACCCGTGCCGTGATCGACACGGCGAGCAGCATGATCGTGCTCACCCGGCTCGACGGGACCGTGATCGCGGCCAATCCCGCGGTCACGTCGCTGACCGGGTTCAGCGAGAGCGAGCTGATCGGGCGGCCGCTGTGGCGGCACCTGATGACGGGCACCCAGAGCACCGGCGCAGCAACGCTGTTCTCGAGCGGGGAGCTCCCACGCACCGGTGAGGCCCAGCTCCGGACCAAGGACGGCCAGCAGCTCGCGATCCTCTTCTCCAGCGACGTCCACCAGGCGAGCGCCGACGCTCCGGTCACCGTGGTGCTCTCCGCCACCGACGTGACGGCGGCCAGGCAGAACGCCGGCATGGTCGACCACCTCCTGCGCTCGGCCCGCACGATCGCCTTCGTCGGGACCGACCTCGACGGCCGGATCACGCTGTTCAACACCGGTGCCGAGCACATGCTCGGCGTCGACGCCGAGGCCGCCACCGGACGTCAGCTCGTCGAGTTCATCGCCGCCGACGACCTGGCCCGCTACGCCGACCCCGACGACGGCCTCCCCTCCGCCCGCACCACGTTCGACGCGATCGTCGACCACTCGGCCGGCGACCTCGCGCCGGAGACACGGGACTGCACATGGCTACCCGCCGGGCGTCCGCCGCTGAAGGTCTCGATGACCACCAACCCGGTCATCGACACCTTCGGGGACCTCTTCGGCTACCTGTTCGTGGCCAGCGACATGACCGACATCCACCGCAGCCAGGAGATCCTGGTGCGGGCGCTGCAGCGTGAGCGTGAGGTCGTCTCCCGCCTCAAGGAGCTCGACAACGTCAAGGACGACTTCGTCACCACGGTGAGCCACGAGCTGCGTACGCCGATGAGCAGCATCATCGGCAGCGCCGAGATGCTCGTCGACGGCATGGTCGGTGACCTCGCCCCCGAGCAGCGGCGGATGGTCGAGGTCATCTCCCGCAACGGCGACCGGCTTCTTGGGCTCGCTGACGACCTGCTGCTGCTCGCCACCTTCGACCATGGCGCCGAGACCGAGCCCGACACGTTCGTCGACCTGCGGGACGTGGTCGAGGAGAGCGCCAGCGCGGTGGCCGCGATGCTCGCCGGTCGCGATCTCGACCTGGGCTGCAGCCTGCCCGACGAGCCGGTCCTGGTCAGTGGCGATCCCAGCCACCTCGAGCGGGCCACGACCAACCTGCTCACCAACGCGGTGAAGTTCACGCCGGACGGGGGGCGCATCCACGTCGTGGTCGAGGCGCAGGCGGGCACGGCGCTGCTCAGCGTCACCGACACCGGCCTCGGGATCCCGGCGGCGGACCTCGACCACGTCTTCGGACGCTTCTACCGCTCCTCGGTCGTGCAGCAGAAGGCGATCCAGGGGTCGGGCCTCGGGCTCGCGATCGTGAAGACCATCGTGGAGAGCCACGACGGCCGGATCGAGGTTCGCTCCGAACCGGGGTCGGGAACCACCTTCACCATGACGCTGCCGCTGGCGCTGGCGGGTGCGGTCCCCGACCTCCGGCCGCTCAAGCTCGGTTGACCGCCGAGATGACCGCCTTCAGCGAGGCCGTCACGATGTTGGCGTCGAGGCCGACCCCCCACAGGACCTGGTCCCCGACCGCACACTCGACGTAGGCCGCCGCGATGGCATCGCCTCCGGCCGAGAGTGCGTGCTCCGCGTAGTCGAGGACTCGCACGTCGCCGCGGGCGGCGTACGCCGGGTTGCGGGCAGCCTGCTCGCTCTCGACGAGCTCGTTGAGCGCGTTGGTGAAGGCGTTGATCGGGCCGTTGCCCTGGCCGGTCAGGGCGCGCAGCTCGCCGTCGACGTAGACGTTCACGGTGAGCTGGTCCTTCTCCCCGGCAGCCGAGGAGGTGTGCACCGAGTTCAGCCTCAGCGGGGTCTCGCGAGCGAGGTACTCGCCCTGGAACGCCTCCCAGATCGCGGCCGAGCTCATCTCGCCCCCCTCGCCGTCGGTCATCTCCTGCACGGCCCGGCTGAACTCGATCTGCAGCCGGCGCGGGAGGTCGAGCTTGTGCTCGGCCTTCATCACGTAGGCCACGCCGCCCTTCCCGGACTGGCTGTTCACCCGGATCACGGCCTCGTAGGTGCGCCCCACGTCCTTCGGGTCGATCGGCAGGTACGGCGCCTCCCACGGGTGCTCGCGCACGTCGTGACCTGCCCGCGCCGCCTCCTCCTCGAGTGACTCCAGGCCCTTCTTGATGGCGTCCTGGTGGGATCCGGAGAACGCTGTGTAGACCAGGTCGCCGGCGTAGGGGTGTCGCGGATGCACCGGCAGCTGGGTGCAGTACTCCACGGTGCGACGGATCTCGTCGATGTCGGAGAAGTCGATCTGCGGGTCCACCCCCTGGCTGAACAGGTTCATCCCCAGGGTCACCAGGCACACGTTGCCGGTGCGCTCGCCGTGGCCGAACAGGCAGCCCTCGACGCGATCGGCACCGGCCATCACCGCCAGCTCGGTCGCGGCCACAGCGGTGCCCCGGTCGTTGTGCGGGTGCAGGCTGATCGTGGTGTGCTCGCGCCTGGTCAGCTGACGCCCGAACCACTCGATCTGGTCGGCGTAGACGTTGGGGGTGGCCACCTCGATGGTGGCCGGCAGGTTCAGGATGATCTCGCGGCCGTCCTCGGGCTGCCACACGTCGGAGACCGCCTCGCACACCTCGAGGGAGAAGGGCAGCTCAGTGCTGGTGAAGATCTCCGGGGAGTACTCGTAGCCGATCACGGTCTGGCCGAGGTTCTGCTCGGCGTACTTCATGAACAGCTCGGTGCCACGCACCGCGATGTCTTTGATCTCGTCGTTGGTGGCCCGGAAGACGACCCGTCGAAACAGCGGGGCGAGCGCGTTGTAGAGGTGGATGTTCGCGTGGTGCACGCCGATCAGCGACTGCGTGGTCCGCTCGATCAGGTCCTCCCGCGCCTGGGTCAGCACCGAGATCGTCACGTCGTCAGGCACCTTGTCGCGTTCGATCAGCTGGCGTACGAAGGCGAAGTCGGTCTCGCTTGCGGAGGGGAAGCCGACCTCGATCTCCTTGTAGCCCATGGCCACGAGCAGGTCGAACATCCGGTGCTTCCGCTCCGGAGACATCGGGTCGATCAGTGCCTGGTTGCCGTCACGCAGGTCGGTGGAGAGCCAGCGCGGGGCCTGGGTGATCACGGTGGACGGCCAGGTCCGGTCGGGCAGGTCTATCGGCGGGAACGGCCGGTAGCGGTGCACCGGCATGCCGCTGCTGCGCTGGGTGTTGTGGAATCCGGAGTGTTGCAGGGTCATGGTGGTCCTTCTTCGGCTGGGCTCGTCGCCGGGCGCGCTCGAACTCTCCGCAGCGAGGAGGTCCGGCTGGTCAGACCCCGCTGCGGCAGCGAAGAAGCCCGGGAAGAAGCGGGTTCGGGGCAAGGGGCTGGCGCGTCATGACTCTGCCACCCTAGCAGCGGCCCGAGCCCCGCACTCAGGCGGAGATCGGCAGCCGGACGGTCACGGTGGTGCCCTCGCCCTCGACCGAGGCGACCTCGACGGTGCCGCCGTGCCGCTCCACGATGCTCTGCACCAGGGGCAGCCCCAGGCCCGTGCCGGGGATCTCGCCGGCGACCGCCTGGGAGGAGCGGAAGAACCGGGAGAAGAGCCGGTGCTGCTCCGCGGCGGCTATGCCCATCCCGGTGTCGACGACACGAAGCACCACGTGGGAGTCCTCCCGGCGCAGCCGGATCGTCACCCGGTCGCCGTCGCGGCTGAACTTGATCGCGTTGCCGAGCAGGTTGAGCACGACTCTCTCGATCTGGCTCCGGTCCACCGACGGCCTCGGCAGCCCCGGCTCGGTGACCACAGCCACCTCGAGCTGCCTGGCGTGCACGGCGGGCACGAGCGCCTGGTAGCACTCGGAGACCACGCTGGCGAGATCGGTCGGGCGACGCTCGAGCCGGATCTGTGCCGCGTCGTACGCCGACAGGGTGAGCAGGTCCTCCACGAGCTCACGCAGCCGCCCGACGTTGCGCTCGATGATCGCCATGCCCTGGGAGACTCCCTCATCCAGGGGACCCATCCCGCCCTCGGAGAGCATCTCGAGGTAGCCGACGATGCTCGTGAGCGGGGTGCGCAGCTCGTGGGAGACCGTGGAGATGAAGGTGGCCTTCGCCCGGTCGAGCTCCTCGAGCCGCCGTACGGACTCGAGCTGCTGCTCGTAGGCCTGCACCTGGATCAACGAGGTCACGAGGTCGTGCGAGAGGCCCGCGCTGATGGCGAGCTCACGTGCCTGCCAGGCACGCGGCAGCACCGACTGCAGCAGCAGCCAGCCGACCACCTCGTCACCGAAGGCGACCGGGACCGCGGCGAGCGCCCGCACCCCGAGAGCTTCCACGATCTCGGCGGCACCGTCGGGACCGAGCCGGGCATCCTTCTCGACGTGCTCGATCTGGAGGGTTCCCAGGTCCTCCGCCGTGGCGAGCAGCAGCGAGGTCAGCGGCTCGGGCAGGTCCACGAAGGAACGGGGGTGGGGCAGGTCTGCGTTCTCCGACGAGCTGCTCCACGTGCCCTGGGCCGCGGAGTAGCAGGTGGCGTCGACCAGGAGCACGTCGCACCGGTCGACGGACGTGGCCCTGCCCACGGACTCGGCGGCCCGGTTGACCAGCTGCGCGGAGTCGAGGTCCTGGCGCAGCGTCCGGGCGAGCTCGTTCACGACCCTGGTCTGCTCAGCACGCTCGAGCAGCTCGACCTGGGCCGTGCGTAGGTCCCGCACCGACTCGGAGAGGTCGGCGGTCACGCGTTCGCCGAGCGTCTCCGCGGCCTGGCGGCGCGCTCGCTCCCGTGCCAGCTGACGGCGCAGCCGGCGCACCTCGGCGATCGTGTCGGCCGACTCCGCGGTCGAGGACATCCAGACCTCCCGCGCTCAGGTGGTCCCGGGTGCGGCAGAGAACGCGCCCGCTGCTGGACCGTCGCCCCGGCGCACCACGTGCCGGCGCCCATGGAAGTCGAAGAGGATCACGAACGTTCCTCTCACGCGCTCTCCCGGCCTCGTTGTCTCCCCCGCTTCACCGATGCTAATCCAAAGAAGTGGGCAACAGGGCACTCATCTGGGCAGTCCGTGGACCCGAAATCCTGAGACGCTGGAGCCATGGGACGCCTCCTGGTCGTGCACCACTCCCCCACCCCGTCCCTCACGTCGCTGACCGAGGCGGTCGTGGCAGGGGCCCACGACGACGCCATCGAGGGTGTCGAGGTCGTGGTGCTCCCAGCCCTGGCGTTCGCCCGCGGCGAGGCCGGAGCGCAGGACCTGCTCCACGCGGACGGCTACGTGCTCGGAACGACCGCCAACTTCGGTTACATGTCCGGCGCCCTGAAGCACGTCTTCGACTCGACGTTCCTGCACGTCGGCGGGGCCCTGTCCGACGACGGCACCGGCAAGGAGTCGGCCGGTGCCACGGCGCGGCGTCCGTTCGGGCTCTACGTGCACGGCCGCTACGACACGACCGGAGCGGTCAGGTCGGTGCTGTCCCTCACCGGTGCGCTCGGGTGGTCGCAGGGGTACGCCGTGCTGGAGGCGATGGGTGACCTGACCGATGCGGACACCGAGGCGGCGTACGAGCTCGGCGGCACGATCGCGGCCCTGATCTCTTCGTGAGCGGGGCACGGCCGGCGGTACCATCGCGACACGGCTCGCCGGGGGGACCCACACAGGTGAGCCGGCCACGTCTCGTGCGGACCGACGGAGGAGCCAGAACGTGCCTCGTCGTAGTCGTGTGGGCACCGCAGCCGTGACGGCCGTCGTGGTGGGATCGCTCGTGCTGGTCGCGTGCTCGGCACCGCTGAAACCCGAGACCATCGCCGACAGGGCCACGGCTCCTGAGCTCGGTGCCTGCTACCGGCTGACCCCGACGGACACCACCCGCTCCAGCAACGCCTCCGAGCCGGTCTCCTGCGCCACCTCGCACACGGCCCAGACCTTCGCCGTCGGGACGTTGCCCGCCTCGACCGGCACGGACTACAGCTCAGGAGCGCACGGCAAGTGGATCTATCCGAGGTGCCAGCGCGCGTTCCAGCGCTTCCTCGGAGCCGACGAGAGCCTCGCGATGCGGGTCCGGCTGAGCTGGGCCTGGTTCCGGCCGTCACAGCGGGGATGGGACGACGGCGCCCGCTGGTACCGGTGTGACCTGGTGGGTGGGCCTTCCGACGCGGACCGGTACACAGCCCTGCCCGAGACAGCCAAGGGGCTGTTCCAGGCCAAGCCGCCGGACCAGTGGCTCTCCTGCGCACTGGGCGAGAGCGTGCTGGACTCGAAGAAGGTCGCCTGCACCGAGCCGCACAACTGGCGCGCCGTCACGACGATCAAGCTCGGTCAGCCACAGGACCCCTATCCAGGCGACCGCCTGGCGGAGGTGCGCTCCCGGGACTTCTGCTCCGACTCCGTCGGCGCCTGGATGAACTACCCCGTGGACTACGCGTTCGGCTACACCTGGTTCCACGAGGCCGAGTGGAAGGCCGGAAACCGGCGGTCCATCTGCTGGGCGAGGACGGAGCAGTGAGTGTCATGCAACGTTCATGTCTGCTCGCGCTGGTCCCGGTGCTCGCGATCAGTGCCTGTTCGAGCGGCGGTGAGCCGCGCGACGCGGGCACCAACACCCCCAGCGTCGCGGTCACCTCGATGCCACCGCCGCCCGCCGCCGCTCGGGTCGGCGACTGCCACGAGCTCTCGCTGGCCGAGGCCACCGATCCCGTCGACACCGGCAACCCGGTGCCGTGCCGGAGTCCTCACACCTCGGTGACGATCAAGGTCGGCCAGCTCGCCCCGGTGGTCGACGGGCACCTCCTCGCCGTCGACTCGCGCACCGTGCGTGCGCAGATCGCCAAGGCCTGCCCGGCCGCCCCGGGAAGCTACGTCGGCGGGGACCAGACCGCCCAGCGGCTGAGCAGGTTCGAGGTGGTCCCGTTCAGCCCCTCGCTCGAGCAGGCGGACGCGGGAGCCAACGGCTACCGCTGCGACCTGGTCGCCCTGCGCTCGGAGGGTCGCCTGCAACCACTCCCCGCCAAGGTCAAGGGCGTGCTCGACCGCCCGGACGGACTCGACCGGTTCGGCACCTGCGGGACCGCCGCACCCGACGCCCGGACCTTCGCTCGCGTCATCTGCTCGGAGAAGCACGCCTGGCGTGCCGTCGACGTGGTCGACCTGCCCGCGAAGGCGCGCTACCTGGCCAAGGACGTGGCCGCTACGGGGGACGCCCGCTGCAAGGACGTCGCAGCCACGCGTGCGAACGGTGCGCTGAAGTACACCTGGAGCTTCGAGTGGCCGACCCGCGCGCAGTGGCAGGCGGGCCAGCGCTACGGGTACTGCTGGGTGCCCCAGGGCTGAGCGCCTCTCGGCCGGACGCCTCGGGCCGGTCTCAGCGCACCGGATGCCCGGCGGAGGCCAGCGCCTGCTTCACCTCGGGGATCCGGAGCGTGCCGAAGTGGAAGACGGAGGCCGCGAGAACGGCATCCGCCCCGGCGTCGACCGCAGGCGCGAAGTGCTCGACCGCACCCGCCCCGCCACTCGCGATCACCGGGATGGTGACCTCGTTGCGCACCAGCCGGATCAGCTCGAGGTCGAAGCCGTCCTTGGTGCCGTCCGCGTCCATCGCGTTGAGCAGGATCTCGCCCGCCCCGAGCTCTGCTGCTCGCACCGCCCAGGCAAGAGCATCCAGGCCCGCGGAGGTGCGTCCGCCGTGCGTGGTCACCTCGAAGCCCGAGTCGGTGCCCGGGGCGCGGCGGGCGTCCAGTGACAGCACGAGGACCTGGTTGCCGAACCGGTCGGCGATCTCCGCGACCAGCTCGGGGCGGCTGACCGCGGCGGTGTTGACCGCGATCTTGTCCGCTCCTGCGCGCAGCAGCCGGTCGACGTCCTCGACGCTGCGTACGCCGCCTCCGACGGTCAGCGGGATGAAGACCTGCTCGGCCGTGCGCGAGACGATCTCCATCGTGGTGGCGCGCCCCTGGTGGGAGGCGGAGATGTCCAGGAAGGTCAGCTCGTCGGCCCCCTCCTCGTCGTAGAGCTTGGCGAGCTCGACGGGGTCCCCGGCGTCCCGGAGCTGCTGGAAGTTCACGCCCTTGACGACGCGCCCGGCATCGACGTCCAGGCAGGGGATCACGCGCACGGCGAGGCTCATGCTCGCTCCGGCCGGGTCCGGCCCAGGGTCAGCGCGAGCGCGTCGCCCAGCGTGAACCTGCCCTCGTAGAGCGCGGTGCCGACGATGGCCCCCTCGACGCCCTCCTCGACCAGACCCATCAGCGCCTCGAGGTCGGCGAGCTCGGTGATGCCACCGGACGCGACCACGGGCCGCTCGGTCCGTGCGCAGACGTCCCGCAGGAGCTCCAGGTTCGGCCCCTGCAGCATGCCGTCCTTGTTCACGTCCGTGACGACGTAGCGCTCGCACCCCTCGGAGTCCAGGCGCTGCAGCACCTCGTAGAGGTCACCGCCCTCGCGCGTCCACCCGCGAGCCGCGAGCGTGGTACCGCGCACGTCGAGGCCGATCGCGATGCGGTCGCCGTGCGAGCCGATCGCCCGCGCACACCAGTCGGGGTGTTCCAGGGCGGCGGTGCCGATGTTGACCCGGCGGCACCCGGCGGCCATCGCTGCCTCCAGCGAGTCGTCGTCCCGGATCCCGCCGCTCATCTCGACGTCGATGTCGAGGGTGCCGACGATCTCGGCGGTCAGCTCACGGTTGTGACCTCGACCGAACGCGGCATCGAGGTCCACGAGGTGGATCCACTCCGCCCCGGCCCGCTGCCAGCGCAGCGCGGCCTCGACCGGGTCGCCGAAGCGCTTCTCGGAGCCGGCGACTCCCTGGACGAGCTGCACGGCCTGCCCGTCGGCGATGTCGACGGCGGGCAGCAGCTCGAGGTGGTCACTCATGATCGGAGCCTCCGGGTTCGACGACGAAACAGCATGGTGTGCAGGACGGGCGCCGCGAGCAGGCTGAGGATCAGCACCATCGTGCGCATCGGCCAGTCCGGGAAGACGACCCAGACCAGCACGTTCAGGGCCAGCAGTGCAGCGACGGTGGTGCCGACCTGACGGCGTCGGCGCCGGGCCAGGCCGCCAGTCTGCCGCGAGCGCCGGGTCGGCAGCCGCCGGCGAGCGGCCCTGATCCGGGACGCACGGCGCTCGCGACGCTCGGCGTCCGAGGCCCGCGCCGCCGCCACGATCCCCGCCTCGCGCTGACGTGCCTCACGCCGGCGGGCACGCTCCTTGCTCATCGACGCGTCAGCCCCTGCACCCAGTTGGCCAGGAGCCTGGCACCTGCGTCGCCGGACTTCTCCGGGTGGAACTGGGTCGCGCTGAGAGGGCCGTTCTCGACCGCAGCGACGAAGCGGTCGCCGCCGTGCTCGGCCCAGGTCACCTTCGGCGGCCGGGTCCGGTTGTTGGTCACCAAGGTCCAGTCGCGCACTCCGTAGGAGTGCACGAAGTAGAACCGCTCGTCCTCGATCCCCTCGAAGAGCGTCGTGCCAGGGGCTGCCTCGACGGTGTTCCACCCCATGTGGGGTACGACGGGCGCCTGCAGCCGCTCGACCACGCCCGGCCACTCGTCGCAGCCCGCGGTCTCCACGCCGTGCTCCACCCCGCGCGCGAAGAGGATCTGCATGCCGACGCAGATGCCGAGCACGGCACGTCCCCCGGCCAGCCTGCGCCCGATGATCTCGTCGCCGTGCACCGAGCGCAGCCCCTCCATGCAGGCCTCGAACGCGCCGACCCCCGGGACCACGAGCCCGTCGGCATCCATGGCCGCCGCACGGTCGGAGGAGAGCCTCACCTGCGCACCGGCCCGCTCGAGGGCGCGCACGACCGACCGGACGTTGCCGGACCCGTAGTCGAGGACGGTGACCTCGGGAGCCTCGGACGTGCTCAGAGCGAGCCCTTCGTCGACGGCACACCGGTCTCGCGCGGGTCGAACGCCACGGCGTCGCGCAGGGCACGGGCGACCGCCTTGAACTGCGACTCGACGAGGTGGTGCGGGTCGCGTCCCGAGAGCACCCGCACGTGCAGGGCGATCTGCGCGTGGTGGGCCAGGGTCTCGAAGACGTGCCGGGTCAGCGAGCCGAGGTAGGCGTCACCGATGCTGACGAACTGCTGTCCCTCGGGCTCCCCGACGTGCACGCAGTAGGGGCGCCCGGAGACGTCCACGGCGCACTGCACGAGGGCCTCGTCCAGCGGGACCAACGAGTCGCCGAAGCGGCGGATCCCGGACTTGTCGCCGAGGGCCAGCAGCAACGCGTCCCCCAGAGCGATGGCGGTGTCCTCGACGGTGTGGTGGGCGTCGATGTGGGTGTCGCCGTCGGTCTGCACGGTCAGGTCGAACAGGGCGTGCCGGCCGAAGGAGGCGAGCATGTGGTCGTAGAACCCCACCCCCGTCGAGACGTCGGTGCGACCTGATCCGTCGAGGTCGAGCTCGACGACGACCTTCGACTCCTTGGTCTGGCGCTCGATGCGCGCGGTCCGACCTGTGTCCGGGCTCACGTGATTACCTCCATCATGGCGTTCCTGAACGCCGTCATCTCCGCTGCGGTGCCGATCGAGACCCTCAGCCAGCCCTCGGGCCCGGTCACCCGGATCAGAACACCTCGGTCCACCAGCTGCTGCCAGAGTGCCTCACGATCCTCGAACCGACCGAACAATACGAAGTTCGCGTCGCTCGGCGCGACCTCGAGCCCGCGCGCGCGCAGCCAGTCCACGGTGCGGTCCCTCTCGGCTCGCAGCTCGGCGACCTTGCCGAGGAGCTGCTCGGAGTGTCGCAGGGCCGCGCTCGCAGCGGCCTGGGTGGTCGACGAGAGGTGGTAGGGCAGCCGCACCACGCGGAGTGCGTCGCACAGCTCCGGCGCGGCGACGAGGTAGCCCAGCCGGGCACCGGCGAGGGCGAACGCCTTGCTCATCGTCCGGGTGACGACCAGGTTGCGGTGCTGCGGCACCAGCTCCAGGGCCGAAGGCGTCCCGGCCCGCCGGAACTCGGCGTACGCCTCGTCGATGACCACGACGCCGGGTGCGCCGGGCCGGTCGAGCAGGGCGCACAGCTCGCCGATCACCTCGTGCGGCAAGGCGGTGCCGGTCGGGTTGTTCGGCGACGGCAGCAGGACCACCGAGGGCTGGTGCTCCTCGAGAAGGCGCTGGGCCTCGTCGAGGTCGAAGCTGAAGTCGTCGTGCCGGCGCCCCGCGACCCAGCGGGTCATCGCGTTGCGGGCGTACTCGGGATACATCGAGTAGGTCGGGGCGAACGAGACCGCGGTGCGTCCCGGGCCGCCGAACGCCTGCAGGATCTGCAGCATGATCTCGTTGGAGCCGTTCGCCGCCCAGACCTGCTCCGGCGTCACCACGAACCCGGCGTCCGCGCTCGCGTAGGCAGCCAGGTCGCGGCGCAGCGCGGTGAACTCACGGTCGGGGTAGCGGTTCAGCGTCGTGGCGGCCGCGGCGACCGCGGCAGCGATGTCGTCCACGACCTCACGCGACGGCGGATAGGGGTTCTCGTTGACGTTGAGCTGCACCGGCACGTCGAGCTGCGGTGCGCCGTACGGCGCGACGCCACGGAGCTCGTCGCGCAACGGCGGCCAGCCCGTCCCGGTCTGCACGTCCGGCTCCGCTGCTGGGCCGTCCTGGGGGCTCACGGGCGGCCGAAGCGCACGTTGACCGCCGCTCCGTGACCGGGCAGGTCCTCGGCGTCGGCCAGCGTGACCACGTGCTGGGAGACCTCGGCGAGGGCGTCACGGGTGTACTCGATCACCTGGACCGTGCGCAGGAACGAGCGCACCGACAGCCCGGAGGAGTGGCAGGCACAGCCCGCCGTCGGCAGCACGTGGTTGGACCCCGCGCAGTAGTCGCCCAACGACACCGGTGCCCACGGCCCCACGAAGACGGCCCCGGCGTTGCGGACCTGTGCCGCGTCGCCCGCGGCGTCCGCGGTCTGGATCGCGGTGTGCTCGGCTGCGTAGGCGTTGATCACCTCGAGGCCCTGAGTGAGGTCCGCGACGAGCACGATGCCTGACTGGCGCCCCCCCAGAGCGGTGCGGACCCGCTCGACGTGGCGGGTCGCGGCGACCTGCTTGTCCAGCTCGGCCTCGACCTCGTCGGCGAGCCGGGTCGAGTCGGTGACCAGCACCGAGGCGGCCATCGGGTCGTGCTCGGCCTGGCTGACCAGGTCCGCCGCGACGTACGCCGCGTCAGCCGTGTCGTCGGCCAGGACGGCGATCTCGGTCGGTCCGGCCTCGGAGTCGATCCCGACGACTCCCTTGAGCAGCCGCTTGGCCGAGACCGTGTAGATGTTGCCGGGCCCGGTGACCAGGTCGACCCGGCGGCACGGGCCGGCGCCGTAGGCGAACATGGCGACTGCCTGGGCCCCACCGACCGCGTAGACCTCGTCGACGCCCAGGAGCTCGCAGGCGGCCATGATCGTGGGATGCGGGAGCCCGGGACCGAACGAGGCGAAGGCCGCCTGCTGCGGCGAGCTGGTCAGGGCGATCGACCCGACTCCGGCGACCTGCGCGGGAACGACGTTCATCACCACGCTGGAGACCAGGGGGGCGACCCCGCCCGGCACGTAGAGGCCCACGCGGTCGACCGGGACCAGTCGCTGGGTGACCCGCGCCCCGGGGGCGAGGTCGGTCACGGTGTCCTGCCCGAGCTCGGCCTCGCAGGTCTGGCGCAGCCGACGGATCGACTCCTCGAGACCGAGGCGCACCTGCGGGTCGAGGGTCGTGAGCGCCTCGCGGAGGGCCGCACGCGGGACCGTGATCTCGGGCCTGGTGACACCGTCGAACCGCTCGGAGTACTCCAGGATCGCCTCGACCCCACGCTCGTGCACGGCGTCGCAGATGGGCCGGACGACCTCGAGGGCGGCTTCGACGTCGAAGTCGGCGCGAGGCACCAGCGTGCGGTAGTCGGCCGTGACGCCGTCCCGCTGGCGGGCGTCGGCGTCACGCAGGTCGATCCGGCGAATCATGGGTCCAGTCTAGGTGGGGCGAACCCGCTGCCCGACGGGCGTCCGGCCTGGTGCCGGACCAGCGCGGACAATGCCGGGCTCGACATCCCCGACCGTTCGGGGACCGCCGCCTAGATTGGGGTCGTGACCCAGGTGCCGCTGTTCCCGCTGAACGCGGTCGTCTTCCCAGGCGTCGTCACACCGCTACACGTCTTCGAGGAGCGCTACCGAGCCCTGGTGCGCGAGCTGATGCAGATCGAGAGTGCCTTCGACCGGGTCTTCGGCATCCTCGCGATCCGCGAGGGCTACGAGGTCGGCGACCACGGCATGCAGTCCGCCCACCGGATCGGGACGCTGGTCCAGCTCACCGATGTCGACGCCTACGAGGACGGTCGGTTCGACATCGAGGTGATCGGTCGGCAACGGCTGCAGGTGGTCGAGTCCGATGCTTCCGGGACGTTCCTGCGCGGCGAGGTGGAGCTGCTCGTCGACACCGACGAGCCGGAGGCCGCCGCCGAGGCGACTGCTGCGCTCTCGGTCTTCGAGAAGTACCGCGACCAGCTCTCCGACCTCCGTGGCGGACCCGTCCTGACCGGCGAGATGCCCACCGACCCGGCGTACCTCTCCTATGCACTGGCCAGCACCTGTCTGCTCACCCTCCCCCAGCGCCAGGCGCTGCTGGAGGCCGACAGCGCGCAGGTGCGGCTGGGGATGCTGCGCCGCACGTTGCACGAGGAGATGCGAGCCATGCGCGCACTGCCGTCCCTGCCGGCCACGGAGGTGGCTCGCACCCGATGGTCGCCCAACTGATGGCGCGCTCCTCGGCCACCGGCGGGACTTCTGGCCGTACTCCGGGTCGGACTCCGGGTCGGACTCCGGGTGGCACGCCCGCCACGACCGCGCTCGAGCGAGCCGGCGTGGACTTCACGGTGCACGCCTACGAGCACGCCCCCGGCGCCGGCTCCTACGGGCTCGAGGCCGCATCCGCGCTCGGCCTGGACCCCCGGGCGGTCTTCAAGACGCTGCTGGCCGAGGTCGACGGTCGCCTGGTCGTCGGCATCGTGCCCGTCTCCGGGCAGCTGGACCTCAAGGCCCTCGCTGCGGCCCTCGGGGGCAAGAGGGCGACCATGGCCGACCCTGCGGTCGCCGAGCGCGCCACCGGGTACGTCGTCGGCGGGATCTCTCCGATCGGGCAGAGGCGGCGCCACCGGAGCGTGCTCGACGCCTCCGCTCTGGACCTCGAGAAGGTCTACGTCAGCGGCGGCAAGCGGGGGCTCGACCTGGGAGTGGCCCCTGCCGACCTCGTCACCGTGCTGAGCGCCACCGTCGCCGACATCGCTCGCGGCTGACCGGGCCGGCTAACGCAGCGAGATCCGCACCAGGCCACGGCTCACGTCGCCGTCGGCCCAGGAGCTGATCCCGAGCGCACGCAGTGCGGCCACGTCGTCCATCACCTCGATGGTGTCGGGGTCCTTGTCGACAGCAGCGCTCTTGCGCAAGGCGCTCACCCAGCCGTTGTCGAAGGAGACGTACGCCACG
Source organism: uncultured Actinomycetota bacterium (assembly GCA_963815825.1). GTDB lineage: Bacteria > Actinomycetota > Actinomycetes > Propionibacteriales > Nocardioidaceae > Marmoricola. The sequence continues at coordinate 101,206 of CAWFII010000008.1, forward strand.
GCCTGAGCCCTCGCGAGCTCCGGCACGACGCCCTGGAACGTCTCGGAGTCGGCCAGCGAACCGTCGGCGAGCAGCTGCTGCGCGTAGTCGGCGCTGCTGGCGATCGCGACCTTGTGCTCGCCGGAGGCGACGGTGGCCGGGAGCTCCGAGAGCCGGAGGCCGGTGCGCCGCTCCACCTTGGTGATCACGGCTCGGATCTTGGCCTCGTCCCCACGGGTGAGCAGCCCGAAAGGCACGTCCTGCGGGCCTCGGATCGCGTCCAGGTCGGCCGGTGCGTCCCCGCCGAGCGAGATGCTCAGCGAGTCTCCGAACAGCGTGACCAGGTCCTCGGGCACCTTCAGCCCGGTGCTGGACGTGAACCCCTCCAGGAGCCCGCCGAACGCGGCGTCGGACCCGAGCTGCTGGTCCCACGCCTTCGCGGGCACCGAGACGGCCAGCGCCGCCGCGGTGTCCTTCGGCAGCGCCGCCACGTGCTCGCCCACGGGCCCCGCCTCGAGACCCGGACGCCCGCCGGCCGCGTAGGACAGCTCCAGCCCACCGTCGGCGAATCGCACCGTGGCTGCCGCGCCCTTGAAGTCCTTCAGCGTCTTGGCGAGCTCCTTGGAGGGGTCCTCGCCACCGGCCCCGAGGTTGCCCTGCGAGCCCAGCAGGTCCGCGAACGCCACGCCCGCCTTGGGCCCGGCATAGGCGTTCACGATCCCCGCACCACCGGACTCCTCGGTCCACTTCTGGTAGTCGGCACTCGCGCTGAGCGGTGTCTTCCTCCCAGCAGCCACGACCACCTCGGCGTGCTGGGTGCTGTCGCTGCCGACGATGTAGCCGTCGGCGAGGGCCCAGCCGAAGTCGTCCTTGGACTGCGAGCAGGAGGCCACCTCGGCAAACCCGCTCCTGGCCTTCTCGGAGTCCGTGACCTGCAGCGCCAGCACGGGCACGGTCGTCCCGTCACCGAGGAGTACGCCGCCCACGGCGGCCCGCTGCCCGATCCACGGCTTGACGTCGCGCTCGTAGTCCAGTGCCTTGCAGGGGCTGTCCTTGACCGCCTCGTCGAAGATCGCCTTCACCAGGTCGGTGTCGGCCGTCGCCCCGACACGCTTGTTCCAGCTGGGGAGCTTGCGCAGGGTCTTGATCGCCTCGATCTTCTGCCCCCCGGAGGGGTCGAGGTCGACGCTGAGCAGCGCGACCGTCGAGTCCGGCAGCACCTCGGCGGGCCGGGAGCCGCCCGTGCCGAAGAACTGCCACGCGGCGTACCCGGCGCCGCTGACCAGCACGACCGCGACCACGGAGCCCACCACGGCCAGGACCCCCCGGGGCTTGCGCGCGGCCGGCTCGGGCTGCGTCGGCTCAAGGGTGGTGTCGTACATGGCGTTTCTCCCGCGAGATGAGATCGATACGGGCCAGCGCGATCGATCTCGCCCGTGCAGCCCAGGGATCCCCAGGCTGGGCGAAACCCTAGCCCTCAGCGGCGGGTTCGTCCGGCTTTCGCACAATCCACAGGTAGACGACTGCGCCGAAGGCTGCGGCGATCGACCACACCCAGTCCATGCCAGAGGCGACCAGCTTCAGACGCATCGACACCTGCGCGCCTTCGGGCATGCCGCGGAGGGCGGTGAGCTCCTTCTCCGGTCCCAGGGCCAGCCCCACCCGGACCATCAGCCAGGAGGCCAACCCTCCACCCAGCACGACCAGGACCACCATCAGCAACGGGTCGCGTCGCCGCCACGCCAACAGCACGATGCCCCCGAGCAGCCCACCGACCAGGGCGATGACGAAGAACCAGCCATCGATGCCGACCTGCTTGACCAGCTCGTCGGGGGCCAAGGTCGCCGACGTGCCGGTCTTCGTCAGCTTGGGCAGGGTGGTGACCCGGGACCAGACGAACGCCCCGACGACCCCGGCGACCGCGAACCACGCCGCCACGACCAGGGCGTCCACCGCGCCGGCGAGAACCTGCCCGCGCGGGCGACGGTCGACGCGGTGGGGCGCCGCCACGTCAGGAACGCTCATCCCAGGCATCCTGGGCCGAGCAGGTGCTTGAGGTCGCCGTAGAGGGCCGGAGACGCCGCTACCCGCAGCCGGTCGTCGAGCCGCAGCACCCGGGTCGCGCTGCGGGAGACCAGGCGTAGCCGGACCTCGGTGGTCCCCGGGTGGGTGCGCAGCACCTCCTTGAGCTGCTCCACGACCGGTGGGGTGCACCGGGTCGAGGGCAGGGTGAGCAGCACCGGACCACTTCCACGGTCCTCCATCACCGGCGTCGTGATCGTCTTGCCGCGGAGCTCGGGCTGGTCCTTGCCCTTGTCGAGCCGGCCCTGGACGGCGATGACGGTGTCCTCGACGAGCAGGTTGGCGGCGAGCTGGTAGTCGCTGGGGAAGAGCAGGACGTCGATCGCGCCCTCGAGGTCCTCGACCGTGACGATCGCCCACGCGTTGCCGGTCTTGGTGATCTTGCGGGTCACCGAGGTGATCAGCCCGCAGATCGTGGCGAACGAGCCGTCCGGCCTGTCCTCGTCGGTGAGCAGCTGGCCGATGGTGCAGTCAGCGGCGTTCGCCAGGACGTGCTCGAGCCCGGTCAGCGGGTGGTCGCTGACGTAGAGGCCGAGCATCTCGCGCTCGTGGCCGAGCAGGGTCTGCTTGTCCCACTCCGCGATGTCCGGCACGGCGACGCTCACTCCGAAGCCCCCGTCGTCGGGGTCCATCCCGCCGAAGAGCGAGTCCTGGCCGATGGCCTCGTTGCGCTTGATGTCGACGTACTGGTCGACCGCCTGCTCGTGGACGGCGAGCAGGGCGCGCCGGCCGTGCGACATCTCGTCGTAGGCGCCCGCCTTGACCAGCGACTCGATCAGGCGCTTGTTGCAGACCTGGGCTGGGACCTTGTCCATGAAGTCGGCGAAGTCGGTGAAGCGACCCTTCTCACGTCGGGTGGAGATGATCTGCTCCACGACGTTCCAGCCGACGTTGCGGATCGCGGTCAGGCCGAACCGGATGTCGGTCCCGACCGGGGTGAAGTTCGCTGCGGACTCGTTGACGTCGGGTGGAAGCACCTGGATCTTCATCCGGCGGCACTCGTTGAGGTAGATGGCCATCTTGTCCTTGTCGTCCTTCACCGAGGTGAGGAGAGCAGCCATGTACTCGGCCGGGTAGTTGGCCTTGAGGAAGGCGGTCCAGTAGGAGACCAGTCCGTAGGCGGCGGAGTGCGCCTTGTTGAACGCGTAGTCGGAGAACGGCAGCAAGGTGTCCCACAGCGCCTTGATCGCACCGAAGGAGAATCCGCGCTCGGTCATGCCGCCGGAGAACGTCTCGAACTGCTTGTCCAGCTCCTCCTTCTTCTTCTTGCCCATCGCCCGGCGCAGCAGGTCGGCCTGGCCGAGCGTGTAGCCCGCCAGCTGCTGGGCGATCGCCATCACCTGCTCCTGGTAGACGATCAGGCCGTAGGTCTCGCCCAGGACCTCCTCGAGCGCCTCGGCCAGCTCGGGGTGGAGCGGCTCGACGGGTTCGCGCCCGGTCTTGCGACGCGCGTACTTGTTGTGCGAGTCCGCACCCATGGGACCGGGCCGGTAGAGCGCGCCGACCGCGGAGATGTCCTCGAAGGTGTCCGGCTGCATGCTGCGCAGCAGCGCGCGCATGGGCCCACCGTCGAGCTGGAAGACACCCAGGGTGTCGCCCTTCTGCAGCAGCGCATAGGTCGCCTCGTCGGTCAGCTCGAGCTCCTCCAGGACGATCTTCTCGCCCCGGTTGGACTCGATGTTGATCAGCGCGTCGTCGAGCACTGTCAGGTTGCGCAGCCCGAGGAAGTCCATCTTGATCAGGCCGAGCTTCTCGCAGGTCGGGTAGTCGAACTGCGTGATCTTGGCGCCGTCGGCGGGACGGCGCATCACCGGGATCACGTCGAGGAGCGGCTCGCTGGACATGATCACGCCGGCGGCGTGCACGCCCCACTGGCGCTTGAGGCCCTCGAGCCCGATGGCGGTGTCCACGACCGTCTTGACGTCCGGGTCCCCGTCGTAGAGCGCGCGGAACTCGCCGCCCTCACCGAAACGCTTGTGCGCGGGGTCGAAGATCTCCTTGAGCGGGACGTCCTTGCCCATCACCGAGGCCGGCATCGCCTTGGTGATCCGGTCCCCCATGGCGAAGGGGTAGCCGAGGATGCGCGAGGAGTCCTTGACCGACTGCTTGGCCTTGATGGTGCCGTAGGTCACGATCATGGAGACCCGGTCGTCGCCGTACTTGTCGGAGACGTAGCGGATCACCTCACCGCGCCGGCGCTCGTCGAAGTCGATGTCGAAGTCGGGCATCGAGACGCGGTCGGGGTTGAGGAACCGCTCGAAGATGAGCCCGTGCTTGAGCGGGTCGAGATCGGTGATCCGCATGGCGTAGGCACACATGGACCCGGCACCCGAACCACGGCCCGGCCCCACCCGAATGCCGTTGTCCTTGGCCCAGTTGATGAAGTCGGCGACGACGAGGAAGTAGCCCGGAAAGCCCATCCGGGTGATGACGTCGACCTCGAAGTCGGCCTGCTTGCGCACGTCGTCGGGGATGCCCTGCGGGTAGCGGTAGCGCAGCCCCTTGTCGACCTCCTTGACGAACCAGGAGTTCTCGTCCTCCCCCTCGGGGCACGGGAACCGCGGCATGTAGGTGCCGTTGCCCTCGGTGAACTCGACGTCGCAGCGCTCGGCGATCAGCAGGGTGTTGTCGCACGCCTCGGGCAGTCCGTTGCGCACCCCCCAGAGCTCGCGCATCTCGGCCGGGGACTTGATGTAGTAGCCGTCGCCGTTGAACCGGAACCGCTTCGGGTCCGACATCACGCTGCCCGACGACACGCACAGCAGGTGCTCGTGCGAGGGCGCGTCCTTCTGGTGGACGTAGTGCGAGTCGTTGGTGGCGACCGGGGGGATCCCCAGGTCCTTGCTCAGGCGCAGCAGGCCGGAGCGCACCCTGGTCTCGATGTCGAGACCGTGGTCCATCAGCTCCAGGAAGTAGTTGTCCTTGCCCAGGATGTCCTGGAAGTCGGCCGCCGCCTGCCGGGCCTTGTCGTAGTCCCCGATGCGCAACCAGGTCTGCACCTCCCCCGACGGGCACCCGGTCGTCGCGATCAGGCCCTCGGCGTACTCGGTGAGCAGCTCGCGGTCGGCACGCGGCTGGTAGAAGAACCCCTCCATCGACGCCCTCGAGGAGAGCCGGAACAGGTTGTGCATGCCCTTGGTGCTCTCGGCGAGCAGGGTCATGTGGGTGTAGGCACCGGAGCCGGAGACGTCGTCGTCCCCGCCGTCGTTCCACCGCACCCGCTTCTTGTCGAAGCGCGAGGTGTTGGGCGTGAAGTAGGCCTCCATGCCGATGATCGGCTTGACGCCCGCAGCCTTGCCCTTGGCCCAGAAGTCGTAGGCACCGAACACGTTGCCGTGGTCGGTCATGGCGATCGCGTCCATGCCCAGCTCGGCGGTCCGCTCGAACATGTCCCCGAGGCGGGCGGCTCCGTCGAGCATGGAGTACTCGGTGTGGACGTGCAGGTGGACGAATCCGTCCCGCTCAGAGGAGTTGCCCGACATGGAGCGCGATCAGCCCTTCCCGGAGCTTCGTGGTTGACCCGTCTTCAGCAGGCCCGGAGAGGTGTCGGTGGGCCTGGTCGTGCGGGGAAGAAGGTCAGCGTACGTCAGCATTCCAGGCCCCTCGGACAAGGACACGGGCCCTCCGCCCGCCAGCGCGAGGCCCAGGGAGCCAGCGCGGGGCCCCAGCGCGGTCTCAGTCCGCGGGCCCCGACTCCCAGGCCGCGACGCTCTCCGCGATCACCGCCTGCATCACCCGCGCGATGCGCTCCGGCCCGAGCCCAGGCACGAGATCGGCCATCCGCGCCACGATCTCGGCCTCGCGTGCGGGATCGCGACCGCGTTCCCCTGCATCGTCCCCCGAGGCCGCCTTGTGGTCCTGGACGGCCGCCGTGAGCGCCGTACGACGCGCCAGCAGCACCGCCAGCTCGTCGTCCACGTCGTCGATCCGCCGTCGCAGGTAGGCCAGTGGCTCCTTGCCCAGCCAGGCCATCTGGAGGTCGGGCTCGGCGTCGCGGTAGGCACTTCCGTCCGTGCGCTCGAGCTCGACGAGGCCGTGCTTGCGGTAGAAGGCCCGTGCTCGGGTGTTGCCCTGGTAGACCCGGAGACCGAAACCCTCGGGTCGAAGGCTCTTGACCAGGTCCATCAGGGCGGCTCCCACTCCCTGGGCGGGTCGGCCGGGGTGGACGAAGATCAGGTTGATCCAGGCTCCCTCGAGAAGCACGAACCCGAGCTGCACCTCGTCGCGCAGCGCCAGCCAGAGCTCTCGTCCCGGTGGGTCGAGCATCGCGAGGCACCAGCTGCGCACCTCCGCGGGTGACCGGGTCTCGGCAGGGTGCTCGGGACCGGCGGTGGCCGCCAGGAACACCTCCTGGAGGTCGTACAGGTCGTCCCGGAAGCCTGGGCGCAACCAGAAGTCGTCAGTCGGCATCTCGGATGATCTCCAGGGCACGGGCCAGGTCGTCGGGGTAGGGCGAGGAGTACTCCACCTGCTCCCCCGTGCCCGGGTGCTCGAAACCCAGCCGTACGGCGTGCAGCCACTGCCGCTCCAGGCCCACCCGCTCCGCGAGCGTGGGGTCGGCGCCGTACATGAGATCAGCCACGCAGGGGTGCTTCAGGGCCGACATGTGCACCCGGATCTGGTGGGTGCGACCCGTCTCGAGGTGCACCTCGAGCAGGCTGGCGAAGCGGTGGGCCTCGAGCGTGGAGTAGTGGGTGACGCTGTGCTTGCCGTCCTCACGGACCCCGAACTTCCAGTCGGACTTCGTGTGGCGACCGATGGGAGCGTCGATGGTGCCCTCGAGCGGGTCCGGATGACCCTGGACCAGCGCGTGGTAGGTCTTGGCGACCTCGCGATGGCGGAACGCGTTCTTCAGCACCGAGTACGCCCGCTCGCTCTTGGCGATCACCATCACCCCCGACGTGCCGACGTCGAGACGCTGCACGATCCCGCGACGCTCGGGAGCGCCGCTGGTGGCTATGCGGAAGCCCGCTCCCCGCAGGTGCCCCACCACCGTCGGACCCGTCCAGCCCATCGAGGGGTGCACCGCCACGCCGACAGGCTTGTCGATGACCACGATCTCGTCGTCGTCATGGATGATCCCGATCCCCTCGACGATCTCGTCCGCCACCTCGAGCGGGTCCGGTTCGTGCGGGAACGTGACGTCCAGGAGCGAGCCCGGCACCAGCCGGTCGGACTTGCTCGCAGGGTGCCCGTCGACGTGCACGAGCTGGCGGGCGACCAGCTCCGCGGCCTTGCTGCGGGAGATGCCGAACATGCGCGCGAGGGCGACGTCCACGCGCTCACCAGCGAGCCCCTCGGGCACCTGGAGGGCGCGCTGGTCACCGCCCTCGGCCGTCATCGGTCCTCGTCGCGGACGTCGTGGTGCTCGTGGTCCGCACCCTGGTCGTGGCTGAGGCCGTCGAGTCGGCTCCCGCGCAGGAGGAGCACGAGGAACAGGCCCGCTGCTACGTCGATGCAGATGTCGGCGACGTTGAACACCGGCCAGTTCGGGAGGGCGAAGAAGTCGACGACCTCGCCCCGGAACGGCCCCGGCGCGCGGAAGATGCGGTCGACGAGGTTGCCGGCCACCCCGGCGAGGAGGAGCCCGAGAGCGACCGCCCAACCGCGGTGCCGCACCCGCAGGACGTAGAACACCACGACCGCGGTGGCGACCATCGCCACGACCGAGATCAGCGGGGTGAGCGTCGCGCCGGCACTGAAGGCAGCCCCGGGGTTGCGCACCAGCTGGAGCTGCAGCAGATCTCCGACGACGGGCACGGGCGCCCGTCCGCTGAGCTCGCGCACGGCCAGGTGCTTGCTCACGACATCCGCGAGCAGGGCCGCTGAGGCCACGGCGAAGGCCAGTCGCGAGGCCGAGGAGCCGGTGTCCTGCCTGGTGCTCAGCGACGCTCCTCGCGCTGCTTGCAGGTCAGGCACAAGGTGGCGCGGGGGAAGGCCATCAACCTGTTCTTGCCGATCGCGTTGCCGCAGATCTCACACTTCCCGTAGGTGCTGTCGGAGATGCGCTCCAGCGCGTGCTGCGACTGCTCCAGCATGTCGCGGGCGTTGTTGACGATGACCATCTCCTGGTCTCGCTCGAACGAGGCCGACCCCACGTCCGCCTGGTCGTTCCCGGCGCCTTCCCCGGAGTTCTCGATCATGCCGGCCAGGTCCTCCTCGACCTCGGCCAGCTCACCGGTCAGGCGCTTGACGTCGTCAGCGAGGTGCGCCTTGACCTCCTTGAGCTCGGCCTTGGTCCACGGGTCCTCCGCCTCGAGGACCACCAGCTTGGCTGCGGTCGCGGCGCGAGGGGCACTCGCCTGACTGGTGGCCGTGCTCTTCGCAACCGCCTTCTTCACCGGGGCCTTCTTCGCTGGTCTCTTGTTCACGGGGGTCGTGGTGGCGGATGCCGTCTTCGTGGTGGCCGTCTTCGTGGTGGCCGTCTTCTTGATAGCCGTCTTCTTCGGGGCAGCCCTCGTGGCGGCTGCCTTCTTCGCGACTGCCTTCTTCGGGGCTGCCTTCTTCGGGGCTGCCTTCTTCGCACCGGTCTTCGGGGCCGTCGCCTTGGCGGCCGCCTTCTTCGGGGCCGTCGCCTTGGCGGCCGCCTTCTTCGCGGTGGACCTCTCGGCCGGAGCCTTCTTCGCGGCGGCCTTGCCGGACTTCACGGCCGCGGCAGAGCCGCGCGAGACGACCTTGCGGGCCGCTGCTCCCGCCCGGCTCGCCAAGGACTTGCGGGTGGCTGATGCCATGGCTGTGGGGACCCCAATCGGGTGTTGGTGTGGGATGCGCCATACGTGGTGGCGAGAGGATATGTTGCGCGCGGACCGCCTTCAACTCGCCGTGCCGCAGGCACGCTGCCACACGAGCGCAGCCCTCCGCCACAGTTCTGGCACACTGGGGCCACCGCGAGGCGTCGAGGGGAACGAGTACCCGACTGCACGGCCATGAGCGAGCTGGGGACGGTGAGAGCCCGGTGGCACGGCAGCAGGGGAAGATCATCCCGGAGCCGCCGGAGGAAACGCGGCGGTCCCCCCCTGGTCCGCCGCGGAGTAGAACCGGCAGCGGTGGAACGAGAGTGGGCCGACGACGAGGCTGTCGCCGGTCAAGGAGGGTGGTACCGCGGGGACGGCGTACGTCGCTCCTCGTCCCTTCGGTAGTTTCGACCGGTTCAGCACGAGCTGAGCCACCGAGCCGACCCGAAGGATCGTCGTGACCGCTCCAGGCCCGTCCTACCGTCCCGTGCCGCCCCAGATCGACCTGCCAGCGCTCGAGTCCGAGGTGCTGGACTTCTGGCACGAGCAGCAGATCTTCGAGAAGTCGGTGGCCCGCAACCAGGGAGCGGCCTCCTGGACGTTCTACGAAGGTCCCCCGACCGCCAACGGCCGTCCGGGCACCCACCACATCGAGTCGCGCACGTTCAAGGACGTCTTTCCGCGCTTCAAGACCATGCAGGGCTACCAGGTCAACCGCAAGGGGGGCTGGGACTGCCACGGTCTCCCGGTCGAGCTCGCGGTGGAGAAGGAGCTCGGCTTCTCCGGCAAGCCGGACATCGAGGCCTTCGGCATCGCGGAGTTCAACGCCCGCTGTCGCGAGTCGGTGCAGCGCCACGTCGACCTGTGGGAGCAGATGACCGATCGGATGGGCTGCTGGCTCGACATGCGCCAGCCCTACCGCACGATGGATCCCGAGTACGTGCAGTCGGTCTGGTGGGCGCTGCAACGGATCTACGACCGGGGACTGCTGGTCGAGGACTACCGGGTGGCGCCGTACTGCCCACGCTGCGGGACCGGTCTCTCCGACCACGAGCTGGCGCAGGGCTACGAGACCGTCACCGATCCCTCGGTCTACGTGCGATTCCCGCTGACCTCCGGGCCCTACGCCCGCACCGAGGACGGGCAGGGAGCCAGCCTGCTGGCCTGGACGACGACCCCCTGGACGCTGGTCTCCAACGCTCTCGTCGCCGCACACCCCGATCTGACCTACGTGACGGCCACCAACGGCGAGGAGACCCTCATCGTCGCCGAGGTGCTCGTCGAGAAGGCGCTGGGCCCGGTGGACGATCACGGCAGCTGGACGGTCGTGGACCGGTTCAAGGGATCGGACATGGTCGGCTGGACCTACCAGCGACCCTTCGAGCTGGTCGAGTGGCCGGCTGGCGAGCGCCCCGAGGGCGCCCCGGTCGCGCACTTCGTGGTCACCGAGGACTACGTGACCGCCGAGGACGGCTCAGGCCTGGTGCACCAGTCCCCGGCCTTCGGTGAGGACGACTTCGCCTCCTGCCGGCGCAACGGGGTCGCGATGGTGAACCCGGTCGACACCGAGGGCAACTTCATGGCCGACCTCGCGCTGGTGGGTGGCCAGTTCTTCCGGCACGCCAACACCGACCTGGTCAAGGACCTCACCGAGCGCGGGCTGCTCTTCCGGCACCTGCCCTACGAGCACAGCTATCCACACTGCTGGCGCTGCCACACGGCGCTGCTCTACTACGCCCAGCCGTCCTGGTACGTCCGGACCACCCAGATCAAGGACGACCTGCTCGAGCAGAACGAACAGACCAACTGGTTCCCCGCGACGATCAAGCACGGCCGCTACGGCGACTGGCTGGAGAACAACATCGACTGGGCGCTCTCGCGCAGCAGGTTCTGGGGCACCCCGCTGCCGATCTGGCGCTGCGAGCAGGGGCACACGACCTGCGTCGGCTCGCTCTCCGAGCTCTCCGAGCTGACCGGTAGCGACCAGTCGGCCCTGGACCCGCACCGGCCCTACGTCGACGACGTGGTCCTCGACTGTCCGCAGCCCAAGGACGGACCCGGGTCAGCGGCCTGCGGGCAGCGGGCGCGGCGTGTGCCCGAGGTCATCGACGCCTGGTTCGACTCCGGCTCGATGCCGTTCGCGCAGTGGGGCTACCCGCACGTCGAGGGGTCGGCGGCGAGACTGGAGCAGGCCTACCCGGCCGACTTCATCTGCGAGGCCATCGATCAGACGCGCGGCTGGTTCTACACGCTGATGGCGATCGGGACGCTCGTCTTCGAGCAGTCCTCCTACCAGAACGTGCTGTGCCTGGGACACATCCTGGCCGAGGACGGGCGCAAGATGTCCAAGCACCTCGGCAACATCCTCGAGCCGATCCCGTTGATGGAGGAGCACGGCGCCGATGCCGTCCGTTGGTTCATGGCAGCGGGCGGCTCCCCGTGGGCGGCACGCCGGGTCGGGCACTCGACGATCCAGGAGACCGTGCGCAAGGTCCTGCTGACCTACTGGAACACGGTGGCCTTCCACGTGCTCTACGCCAACCTGGCGCAGTGGTCGCCGGGTGGCGCCGCAGCCTCCGTGACCGAGCGCCCCGTGATGGACCGCTGGGCCCTCTCCGAGGCCCACCGGCTGGTCGCGGAGGTGACCGCTGCGATGGAGGCCTTCGACACCCAGCGAGCCGGCTCACTGCTCTCGTCGTACGTCGACGACCTGTCGAACTGGTATGTGCGCCGCTCCCGCCGCCGATTCTGGGACGGCGACGCGGACGGGTTCGAGACCCTGCACGAGTGCCTCGGCATCGTCACCCAGCTGATGGCCCCGCTCGCGCCCTTCATCACCGAACGGGTGTGGCGGGACATGTTCAGCGCCACCGACGCAGACCTGCCCATCTCGGTGCACCTCTCGTCCTGGCCGAGCCCGGACGAGGCGCTCGTCGATGCTGACCTGGGCGAGCAGATGGGGCTCGCGCGCCGGTTGGTCGAGCTCGGTCGCGCGGCGCGGGCCGAGGCCAAGGTGAAGACGCGGCAACCGCTGCGTCGCGCGCTGGTCGCGACCACGGCGTACGACCGGCTCTCCGTCGGGCTGCGCCGCGAGGTCGCCGAGGAGCTCAACATCGGCGACCTCGAGCCGCTGTCGCGCGCGGGCTCCGATCTCGTGGACCACACCGCCAAGGGCAACTTCCGCGCCCTGGGCAAGCGGTTCGCGAAGGAGACGCCCCGGGTGGCTGCGGCGATCGCGGCAGCCGACGCCGAGGCGCTCGCGACCGCCCTGGCTGCCGACGGCCGAGCACAGGTGCACCTGGACGGTCAGCCCGTCGAGGTGCTGGCCGACGAGGTGATCATCTCCGAGCGCCCACGCGAGGGCTGGTCCGTGGTCAACGAGCAGGGCGAGACCGTGGCACTCGACCTGGAGATCACCCCGGAGCTGCGCCGCGCCGGACTCGCCCGCGAGGTGATCCGCAAGGTCCAGGAGGCGCGCAAGGCGGCCGGCTTCGACGTCTCCGACCGGATCAGCCTCTCCTGGCACGCGGCCGGCGAGGTGGGCGAGGCGGTCCGGGAGCACCGTGAGCTGATCGCCTCCGAGGTGCTCGCGACGACCGCCGAAGAGGCCACCACCCCGGACGGTCTGGCGCAGGACGACCCTGAGCTGGGGATCGCCTTCACCGTTCAGCGGGTCTGAGCGGAGTCGGACGCAGTCAGGGGCGCCCTGCCTCGGCACGGCGCCCCTGGCTCCTGCTCACGACCGGACGGCTCAGCCCTGCGGGCGCTCCCCGTGGTCCCCGTCCGAGTCCTCGTCCGACCTCTGGTCCGACTCCCGGTCCGACGCCTGGTCGGACGCCCGGTCCGACTCCTGGTCGGACGCCTGGTCCGACGCCTGGTCTCCACCACCGAGGATCGACTGCAGCCTGCGCGGCTCGGCACCGTCACCGCTCAACGGCTGCTCGCCGCCCTCACCCATGCCGTCCAGCGCCTCCAGCTGCTCGGTGAAGTAGCCACGGAGCCGACTGCGGTACTCACGCTCGAACGCTCGGAGCGTGTCGACCTCCCCGTTGAGGCGGGCCTTCTCGCGCTCCATGTCTCCGAGCAGCTCGTGGCGCTTCGCCTCGGTCTCGGCGTCGAGGTTCCCGGCACGCGCGCGCGCCTCCTCCTCGAGGGCCTCCGTGCTCGCCTTGGTCTCCGCCTGCAGGCGCTCAGCCTCGGTGCGGGCCGAGCCGACGATCTGCTCGGCCTCCTCCTTCGCCTCAGCGACGACCTGGTCGGCGTTCTTGGTGGCCAGCTCCAGCAGCCGCAGTGCTGCCGAGGACGCCTCGGCTGCGGTGACCACCTTGATGGTCTCGCGCGGAGCCGCGGCTGCGGCCGAGCCGGTGGACGACTCCGCCGTCGCTCCGGTCTCACCCTGCTCGCCGCCCTGGCCGAGCTCGACGACCGCTGCCGGCGCAGCGGGTGCGTCACCCTGGGCGGCCGCGAGCTTGGAGCGGAGGTCGTCGCTCTCCTTGAGCAGCCGCTCCAGCTCGGCCTCGACCTCGTCGAGGAACTGGTCGACCTCGCCCATGTCGTAGCCCTCGCGTAGGCGCACCGGTGTGAAGCGCTTGTTGCTCACGTCCTCGGGCGTCAACGGCATGACCTCTCCTGATCCTCGTGGTCGACGACACCGATCCTGGCGACGTCGAGGGAAAAAAATGTTCGATCCGCACCCTAACGGGTGCGTTGCTCAGAGCAGCAACGAGCGGTTGAGCGAGAGCAGGATGTAGCAGATCAGCAGCAGGGCCACGAAGCTGAGGTCGATCGCCACGCCACCGAGGCGCAATGGTGGCAACACCTTGCGCAACGCCTTCACGGGGGGATCGCTGACGGTGTAGATGGCCTCGAGGATGACCAGTACCGGCCCGCGCGGAGTCCACGAGCGGGCGAACATCTGGATCCAGTCGACGATCAGTCGCACGAAGAGAAGCACGATGAAAGTGCCGAGGACCAGTTCGATGAGCTGGCCGATGATGAGCACGTCGTGAGCCTAGAGGACGCAGCCACACAGATCGCACGACCCCCTGGTCGTGGTCACCGGGTCAGCTCTGGTTGAAGAAGCCGCCCTCGGCGATGCGCTGCTTGTCCTCGGCGGTCACCGAGACGTTGGGCGGCGAGAGCAGGAAGACCTTGTTGGTCACGCGCTCGATCGTGCCCCGCACCGAGAAGACGAGACCGGCCGCGAAGTCGACCAGACGCTTGGCGTCGGTGTCGTCCATCTCCGAGAGGTTCATGATGACCGGGACCCCGTCGCGGAAGTTCTCACCGATCACGCGGGCCTCGTTGTAGGTGCGCGGGTGCAGGGTGGTGATCCGGGACATCGGAGCCACCGTCGCGGTCGGCCGCGGCGCCTCGCGCGTGGCCACCGGGCGTCGCCGCTCCGAGAGGTTCGCCACCGGACGGGCGGGCTCCTGCTCGGCCCGGGGCTCTGAGCGACGTACGGGCTCGTCGTAGTCGTTCTCGGTGTCGACGTAGTCACCGTCAGCGTCCTCGAGGAGGCCGAGGTAGACACCCATCTTCCGCATCGCGCTCATCAGTTGAATTCCTCTGCTCTTGTGGCGCTGTGTGCCGTTCTCCACGGCACTTCGGACACTACTTGACCACGGGCCTCGGACCGAGCACCGCCGAGCCGATCCGCAGGTGTGTCGCACCCTCGTGGATCGCCTCCTCCAGGTCGCCGCTCATGCCCGCCGAGATCCAGGTCGCCGTCGGCTCGATCCGGCGTACGTCGGAGGCGACCTCCCGCAGCCTGGCGAAGGCCGCGCGCGGGTCCCCGCCCAGTGGGGCGACCCCCATCACCCCGCGCAGCCGCAGGCTCGCGGAGGCCGCGACGCGCTCGGCCAGCGCGGGGACCTCGGCGATCACCGCTCCGGACCTGCCCTCGGCCCCCGGGGGGTCGAGGCTGACCTGCACCAGGCAGTCGAGGACCTTGTCGTGCTCCTGAGCTCCCCGCTCCAGTCCTGCGACGAGCTTGGCCCTGTCGACCGACTGCACGACGGCGGAGTAGGACGCCACCGCGGCCGCCTTGTTGCTCTGCAGCGCACCGATGAAGTGCCAGTCCAGCGCCAGGTCCGCGCACTCCGCGGCCTTCTCGACCGCCTCCTGGTGACGATTCTCACCCACCTGCGTGATCCCGAGGCCGGCCAGGCGGCGCACGTCGGAGGCGGGGAAGAACTTGGTGACCACGATCGTGGTGATCTCCGTGCTGGGGCGTCCCGACTCGACGCAGGCCCGCTCGACCCGCTGCCGCACCGCTGCCAGCCGGGCGGCGATGTCCTCGCCGCGCTCGTCCTCCCCCGGGGCGCTCATGCCCGTCTCCTGATCAGTCCGGCGAAACGACCCGACCGGGCGCCGTCGCGACGGTAGGAGTAGTGCGCGGGCGACTCCAGGGTGCAGGTCGCCTCGTGGTGCACCTCCACTCCCAGACGCTCGAGCTGGGCGGTGACACCGGCACCGAGGTCGAGTCCCGGCGTGCCCCACGAGGTGCTCGACAGGGTGGCGGGTTCGGACGCGACCACCTCCGCCTGCAGGGAGGCCGGGACCTCGTAGCAGCTGCCGCAGATGTGGGGGCCCACCCACGCGGTGATCTCGCGAGCACCGAGGAGCCGCATCTGCTCCACGCACGCCGGCACGACTCCGCTCACCACCCCTTGGCGACCGGCGTGGGCGGCGCCGATCACGCCCGCCCCGACGTCCGCGAGGAGCACCGGCACGCAGTCGGCCACCCGCACCATCAGCACCGTGTCGGCGCGGTCGGTCACGAGGGCGTCGCACTGCGCTCGCGGACCACCGGCGCGGACCACCGCGCTGCCATGCACCTGCTCCATGTCAGCGAGATCGGCCCCCGGTGCGAAGTCCTCGAGGAGCAGCGCCACGTTGCGGCGCCGGGCCTCGGGGTCGTCGTCACCGACCAGGGCGAGGTTGAGACTGTCGAAGGGGACAGCACTGACCCCGTCGTACCTGTCGGTGAAGGCCAGGTCGACGGGGCCGGTGCTGCTGCGGTAGGAGTACACCTTCGCTGGACGAGCTACTTCAGGAAGTCCGGGACGTCGAGCTCGTCGTCGTCGAACGTGGGACGGACCGGAGCCTGCGCAGGTCGCTGCGGAGCTGACCCGCCCATCGACCCCTCGCCTGCCGAACGCTGGGCGCCGACGGTGACCGGCTCGCGTCGCGGCTGCGCCGCGGGCTCCGAGGCCCTGCGCTGCTCGGCGAGTGCACGGGCCGCGGCCCTGGTCTCCTCCTGGGTCTGCGGCTTCTGCGCCTGGGCGGGCCGCGGACGCAGTCCGTGGCTCTCCTCGCGACGCTTCGGCCGGCCACCCTCGAACCCGGCGGCGATCACCGTCACCCGGACCTCGTCGCCGAGGGCGTCGTCGATGGTCGCACCGAAGATGATGTTCGCGTCGGCGTGCACCGCCTCGGCCACCATCGCGGCAGCCTCGTTGATCTCGAACAGGCCGAGGTCGGAGCCACCGGCGATCGAGAGCAGCACGCCCTGGGCACCGTCGATGGACTCCTCGAGCAGCGGACTGGACACGGCGAGCTCGGCCGCCTCGACGGCACGGTTCTCACCGCGGGCCGAGCCGATGCCCATCAGCGCCGAGCCTGCGTTGGACATGACCGACTTGACGTCGGCGAAGTCGAGGTTGATCAGGCCTGGTGTGGTGATCAGGTCGGTGATGCCCGAGACACCCTGCAGCAGGACCTGGTCGGCCTGCTTGAAGGCGTCGAGCATGCTCACGTTGCGGTCGGAGATCATCAACAGCTTGTCGTTGGGGATCACGATCAGCGTGTCGACCTCCTCGCGGAGCGAGGCGATGCCCTCCTCCGCGGAGGTGGCGCGACGCCGGCCCTCGAAGGCGAACGGTCGGGTGACCACACCGATCGTCAGGGCTCCCAACGAGCGGGCGATCTTGGCCACGACCGGAGCGCCTCCGGTGCCGGTGCCACCGCCCTCACCTGCGGTCACGAAGACCATGTCGGCGCCCTTGAGCACCTCTTCGATCTCCTCAGCGTGGTCCTCGGCTGCCTGCGCTCCCACGTCGGGGTTCGCTCCGGCACCAAGGCCACGGGTGAGCTCTCGGCCGATGTCGAGCTTGACATCGGCGTCGCTCATCAACAGGGCTTGCGCATCAGTGTTGATGGCGATGAACTCGACGCCCTTCAGCCCGACCTCGATCATCCGGTTGACGGCGTTGACTCCACCTCCACCAATACCCACGACCTTGATGACGGCCAGGTAATTCTGGGGTGCTGCCACGGCGGTGCCTCTCATGTGCGTCGCCACCCTGCCCGGCTGCAGAGCGACTCTCGGATGTTCCTGGGGAAGTCCTCGAGCTGAAAAAAACCCTAACCCTGAAGTAGAGGGTTAACGTTATGTCAACCTGAGGTCGTGAGATCAAGGTAGGCGGACTGGCCCGGCGTACCGGCGCAACACGCTGACGACACGAGCGAAAACCAATTTTCCGCCGAGACGTCTCATCTGAAAGCCCCACGGCCCCTGAGACGTCGCAACTGAAAGAGTCAGCAGCGCCGAGACGTCGCAACTGAAAGAGCCGGGCTTTCAGATGAGACGTCTCGGCGGGGTTTGGGCTTTCAGATGAGACGTCTCGGCGGGGTTTGGGCTTTCAGATGAGACGTCTCGCGGGTGGGGGTGGGGGGTGGGGGTCGGGGGCTGGCCGGTCACTTGGTGGTGGGGCGGCCAGGCACGGAGACGTCGATCTGGGAGCTCGGCCGCTTCAGGAGTACGGCGAGCACCTGGGCCTTCTGGTTCGACTGCTCGGCACTACCCCACACGACGCGTCGGCCGTTGCCCAGGACCAAGGAGATCTCGTCGACGCTGGCCACCGCGACCGTCTCGACCTTGCTCTGGATCTGCGGCGGGAGCGCCTGGACCACCCGGGCGCTCTCGACCAGCGCCTCGGTCGAGGTCGACGGCGCGGTCTGCACGAGGGGCAGCCCACGGGGGCGGGCGTCGTAGCGGCCGAACAGCACGCCATCGGCATCCAGGGCCTGGAGCCCGTTGCCCATGTTGATCACCGCGATCGGGGTGCGCTCGGTCACCGCGATGCGCACGGTGTGCGGCCAGGTCCGTGACACCTCGGCGCGTCGCACCGAGGCCAGCGACTCCACCCGGGCGCGGATCGCGTCGAGGTTCACCCTGGCCAGTGGCGTGCCTGTCGGAACCCGAGCAACCCGCTTGACCTGCGCGTCACCGAGGGTCTGGGTGCCGGTGACGGCCACTGACCGGGCCGTGACGTAGGTCGAGAAGAACACCAGCCACACCGATCCGGCCACCAGCGCGACGAGCAGCAGCGCGACGAGCAGCTGGCGGAACCTGCGCCAGCGTCCGGCGACCCGGCGCTTGCGGAAGTCTGCTCGCGCGATCCGCACGGTCTCCTCGTCGGGGCCGGCCGACGTCGCGACGGTCTCGTCCGGGCCCTGCTTGCGGCCGAGCCATCCGAACCGGCGAGACCTTGACCGCCTGGGAGGATGGGTGTCCTGCGCGCCCACGCGGGCGCCTCGCTCACGCATCGTCGTCTCGGACATCGCGCTCCTCGAGCAGCTCGAGCACCTCGGGACCCAGCAGGGTGACGTCCCCGGCCCCCAGGGTCAGCACCACGTCACCGGGGCGGGCCCGTGCCACGAGATGGGCCGCCGTCGCCGACCACGAGGGTTCGTAGACGACGTGCTCCGGCTCCAGGGGTACGGCGTCCGCGACCAGTGCCGCGCTCACGCCGGGCTCGGCGTCCTCCCGGGCGACGTAGATGTCCATCACGACGACCTCGTCGGCCGCCCCCAGGGCAACGCCCATCTCACGACCGAAGATGCGCGTGCGGGAGACCATGTGCGGCTGGAACGCGACCACGACGCGGCCCTCCCCCGCCAGCGACCGGGCGGCCTGGAGGTCGCCCCTGATCTCGTTGGGGTGGTGCGCGTAGCTGTCGTAGACGCGGACACCGCCGCGTTCGCCCTTGAGCTCCATGCGTCGCCGGGTGCCGCTGAACGCGGCCAGTCCGCGGGCCAGGTCGCGGAACCCGAAGCCGAGCCGGAGCCCGCAGGCCAGCGCTGCCAGCGCGTCGAGGACGTAGTGACGCCCGGGGATCTGCAGCGTGATCTCGCCCAGCCGCCTGCCCCGGTCGACCACGGTGAACGTGGACGTCGAACCGACGAAGCGGACGGCCTCGGCACGCACCTCGGCATCGGCCCTCTCCCCCACCCGTACGACGGTCAGGCCGCGCTCCGCTGCCGTGCGACCCAGGGTCTCGGCGCCGGGATCGTCCGCGCACACGACCATGAAGCCGTCGGTCGCGATGTGCTCGATGAAGACGTCGAAGGCTGCCCGGTAGGCCTCCTCGGTGCCGTAGTTGTCGAGGTGGTCGGCCTCGACGTTCGTGACGAGCGCCGCGTGCGGCGAGTAGACGAGGAACGCGCCGTCGCTCTCGTCGGCCTCGGCCACGAACAGCTCGCCACTGCCGTCGTGGGCGTTGGAACCGGTCTCGTTGAGCTCACCGCCGATCGCGAAGGAGGGGTCGGCCCCGCAGTGCTGCAGCGCCACGGTGAGCAGCGAGGTGGTGGTGGTCTTGCCGTGGGTCCCCGCCACGGCGACCACGACGCGCCCGCTCATCACCGACTCCAGGGCTGCTGACCGCGGCAGCAGACGCAGCCCGCGCTCGGTCGCCTCGACCACCTCCGGGTTGGTCTCGCGCACCGCGGTGGAGATCACGACGGTCTCGGCCCGGCCCAGGTTCTGCGCTGCGTGACCCACGTGGCAGGTCGCTCCGAGCGCGCGCAGAGCCTCCAGGGTGCGCGACTCCTTGGCATCGCTGCCGGTGACGGGGATGCCGCGGGCGAGCATGATCCGGGCGATGCCGGAGAGCCCGGCGCCGCCGATGCCGACGAAGTGCACGGTGCCGAGCTGATCGGCGGGCAGCAGCACCTCGGGGACGGGAACCCTCATGACAGCGGATCCTTCCGTGCCTTCGGGCGGCGTCCTGCCCCGGACCGAGCGGCCAGGATCATGTCGGCGAGCCTGTCGTCGGCGTCGAGAGGGATCACGTCCGAGGCCGCCGCGGACATCGCCGCGAGCCGGTCGGGGTCGGTGAGCAGCGCGGGAAGAGTGGCCCGGACCCACTCGGGGGTCAGTGCGGCGTCGGAGACGAGGAGCCCGCCCCCTGCGTCCACGACCGGGCGGGCGTTGAGCGCCTGCTCACCGTTGCCGTGCGGCAGCGGGACGTAGACCGCCGGCAGTCCGACACCGGAGACCTCGGTGACGGTGTTGCTCCCGGCACGGCACAGGACTGCCGTGGCGGCGGCGTACGCGAGGTCCATCCGGCTGACGAACGGCACCGTGACGTACGCCGGTCCGCCCGGCGTCACGTCGGGATCGGCCTCGCCCGTGGGGCCGAGGATGTGCAGCACCTGCACCCCGGCGGCAGCGAAGGCCGGCGCGGCCGCGGCGACGGACTGGTTCAGCCGACGCGCACCTTGCGATCCGCCGGTCACGAGCAGGACTGGTCGGTCGGGATCGAGGCCGAAGAACGCGCACGCCTCGGACCGCAGCGCCGGCCGGTCGAGGGTGCTGATCATCCTGCGGACGGGCAGGCCGACGTAGGAGGCGTGCGGCAGGTCGGTGCCGGGGAAGCTGGTCGCCACGTGCGTGGTCAAGCGGGCGCCGAGCCGGTTGGCGATGCCGGGCAGCGCGTTGCCCTCGTGGACCACGAGGGGCAGTCCCCGCCTGCGGGCTGCGAGGTAGGCGGGGACCGAGACGTAGCCGCCGAACCCGACCACCACGTCGGGCTGGATGCGGTCGACCACCTCCAGCGCTGCCCTGACCGCCCCGAGCAGTCTTCCCGGCGTGCGCAGCAGCTCGGCGCCGGGCCGTCGCGGCAGCGGCACCGGCGGGATCAGCTCCAGCGGGTAGCCGGCCTCGGGGACGACCCGGGTCTCCAGCCCGCGTGCCGTGCCGAGGGCGGTGACCTCGAGGTCGGGATGGCGCCGACGCAACGCGTCCGCGGTGGCCAGCAGCGGAGAGGTGTGCCCGGCGGTCCCACCACCGGCCAGCAGGACCCGTCGTGGGGCCGTGGGAGCGACCATCAAGGTCGCCTGGAGCGTGCGCTCCCCGCGGAGGTCGCCCCGGGCGAGGCGTTGCGGCCGGCGTCCCTGCCGACACCGCCACCGCGACGGCGCTCACCTCGACGCTGCCCGCGACGGTGGCGCAGCGCCTCGGCCGCCTCCGGCTCGGCGCGCGCGAAGCCCACGAGCAGGCCGAGCGCCACCAGCGACGGGACGAGTGCCGACCCGCCGTAGGAGACGAGCGGCAACGGGATCCCGATCACGGGGAGCAGGGCCAGCACCATGCCGATGTTGATGATCATCTGGGCCATCAACCAGATGGTGACACCTGCCGTCACGTAGCGCACGAACGGGTCACTGGTGTTCAGCGCCAGCCGGATCGCGGCGTACGCGATCGCCGCGAAGAGTGCGAGCACCAACAGCGTCCCGACGAGTCCGAGCTCCTCTCCGAGCACCGCGAAGATGAAGTCCGTGTGCGCCTCGGGCAGGTTGCCCCACTTCTGCTGGCTGGCGGAGAGGCCCTTGCCCAGGATGCCGCCGCTGGACATGCCGAGCAGGCCGTGCCCGGCCTGCCATCCGGCTCCCTGGAAGTCCTTGAACGGGTCGATGAAGCTGGTCAGCCGGTTGAGGCGCTCGGCGTTGGACGCCGCGAGGTAGAACGCCACCACCGCCACCAGGGAGAGCGCGACGCCGAACAGGCGGGCTGGGAGGCCCACCACCCACAACATCCCCAGCAGGATCGCGAACAGCACCAGGGCGGTGCCGAGGTCGCGCTCGATCACGACCAGCAGCGAGATCATCCCGACCACCGGTGCTACCGGGATCAGCGCGTGCCAGGGGTTGCCGAGCAGCTTCTCCTTCTTCGCGTAGACGTCCGCGGACCACAAGATGATCGCGAGCTTGGCGATCTCTGAGGGCTGGACCGTCAGCGGGCCGAGCGCGAGCCAGTTGCGGTTGCCGTTGACGGCGAAGCCGAGGCTGGTCTGGGTCAGGGAGAGCAGGGCGACGGCGACCAGCACCGAGGGCCAGGCCAGGAAGCGCAGGAACCGGCGGTTCATCCGACTGGCCAGCCACGCGGCCGGAAGACCGATCGCGACCCAGAGCAGCTGCTTGAGGAAGATGAAGTAGCTGCTGTCGTGGACCCGGTAGGAGTACACGCTCGAGGCGCTGAGCACCATCATCAGCCCGATCGCGAGCAGCAGCGTGGAGCCGCCGAGGAGCAGGTAGTAGGACGTCAGCGGACGTTCCATCGAGCGCCGCACCGTCGCGAACCAGCCGACGACCCCGGGTGGCTGGTGCGCCTCGCTGGTGACGCTCACAGGTCCTCCTCGTCGCCCGCCGACCCCTCCCCTGGCTGGGACCGGGGTCGACCGTCCTTCACTCCTCTGGGCTGTCCGACCGCCTGCGGTGCACCGCCGCGGCGAAGGCATCACCGCGTGCGCCGTAGTCGGCGAACATGTCCATGGAGGCACATCCCGGGGCCAGGAGAACCGTGTCCCCGGGGCGAGCCAGCGACGCCGCTCCTGCGACGACGCGGTCCATGGGTCCTTCCCCTGCAGTCTCTCCGGCGGCCACTTCGATCACGGGCACATCGGGCGCGTGTCGCGAAAGCGCCTCCCGGATCACCGGAGCGTCCCGCCCGAGGAGCACGACGCCGCGCAGCCGGTCCCGCACGGTCGTGACGAGGTCGTCGAAGCGCGCCCCCTTGGCCAGGCCGCCTGCCACCCACACGACGGGGTCGTAGGCGCGCAGGGAGGCGAGGGCTGCGTGCGGGTTCGTCGCCTTGGAGTCGTCGACCCAGGTGACCTCGTCGACGACGGCCACCTCCGCGATCCGATGGCCGTCCGGGCGGAACGCCCGCAGGGCCGCGCGCACCGCACCGGTGGACACCCCGTGAGACCGCGCCAGGGCAGCGGCGGCGAGGGCGTTGGAGACGTAGTGCGGGGCGCTGGTGGCGAGGTCCGCGAGCGTGCACAGCTCGGCGGCCGAGCTCTGGCGGTCCGCTACGAAGGCGCGGTCCGCGAGCACGTCGTCGACCACTCCGAGCATGCCGACCGCGGGGGTCCCGAGGGTGAACCCGATGGCGCGAGCCCCCTCCTGCACGTCCGCGTCACGGACCAGCCGCTCGGTGACGGGGTCGGCGACGTTGTAGACGCACGCCCGCTCGACGCCCGCGTAGATCCGCCCCTTGTCCGCGGCGTAGGCGGTCATGCCTCCGGCCTCGCCGGGATACCAGTCCAGGTGGTCCTCGGCGACGTTGAGCACCGCGGCCGACTCGGCCCTCATCGAGGAGGTCCAGTGCAGCTGGAAGCTGGAGAGCTCCACGGCCAGCACGTCGTACGGCGTGGGGTCCATCACGGCCTCGACGATCGGGAGCCCGACGTTGCCGCAGGCCACCGTCCGCAGCCCTCCGGCCCTGAGCATCGCCTCGAGCATCTGCACGGTCGTGGTCTTGCCGTTGGTGCCGGTGACCGCCAGCCACGGCGCCGCGTTGTCGGGGTCCCGCAGTCGCCAGGCCAGCTCGACCTCGCCCCAGATCGGGATGCTTCGCCGGGCCGCCTGCGCCAGCAACGGGGCCGAGGGTGACCAGCCGGGCGAGGTGACCACGAGGTCGACGTCGTCGGGAAGCGTCTCGGTCGAACCGGGCCCCAGCCGCACGGTCGCTCCCAGCTCGGTGAGCACGTCGGCTCGTTCGCGGCGCGCACCCGCCTCGGAGTCGTCGAGCGCGGTCACCTGCGCACCGAGGAACGTCAGGTTGTCGGCCGCGGCGTACCCGGAGACGCCGAAGCCGGCGACCACCACGCGCACGCCGCTCCAGTCGCTCCCACGGCCGAGGACGTCGAGGTCCTGGGGGGTCAACTGCCGGCCACCCACTCGGCGTAGAACACTCCCAGACCCGCAGCGACGAAGAAGCCCGCGATCAGCCAGAACCGGATGACGACGGTGATCTCCTCCCAGCCGAGCATCTCGAAGTGGTGGTGCAACGGCGCCATCCGGAACAGGCGCTTGCCCTTGGTGGCCTTGAAGAACCCGACTTGGAGGATGACCGAGAGGGTCTGCATGACGAAGAGGCCACCGAGGAGTGCGAGCAGGAACTCGGTGCGGGTGAGGATCGCGAATCCGGCGAGCGCACCACCGAGCGCGAGCGAGCCGGTGTCGCCCATGAAGATCTTCGCCGGCGAGGCGTTCCACCACAGGAAGCCGATGCAGGCACCGCTGATGGCCGCAGCCACGACGGCGAGGTCGAGCGGGTCACGCACGTCGTAGCACTTGGGTCCCGCAGCGCGGCCGCACCACTGGTTGTTCTGCCAGATGTTGACGATCGTGTAGGCGCCGAAGGTCATCACCGAGGCCCCGGCTGCCAGGCCGTCGAGCCCGTCGGTGAGGTTGACGGCGTTGCTGGCTCCGGCGATGAGCAGCCACATGAACAGCATCAGCACGAACGTGGGCAGCACCAGGTCGCGCGGCTCGCGGATGAACGAGATCGCGTGCCCGGCCGGTGTCCGGAAGCGGCTGTCCTCCATCCACGGCGACAGGGCGAGCCAGCCGAAGATGAGCGCGACGAGCGTCTGGCCGATGAACTTGGCCCGGCTGCGCAGGCCGAGGCTGCGCTGGCGGGAGACCTTGATGTAGTCGTCCAGGAACCCGACCGTGCCCAGACCGACGAACAGGAACAGCAGCAGCAGCGCCGAGGCGCTGGGGGTGTGCCCGGTGATGAAGGTGGCGAGCAGGTAGCTGGTCACCGTCGCGAGGACGATCACCAGCCCACCCATGGTGGGCGTGCCGCGCTTGGTGTGGTGCGTGGTCGGGCCGTCGTCACGGATCAGCTGCCCGTAGCCGTGCTGGGCGAGCACCCGGATCGCGTAGCGGGTCCCGACCAGGGTGAAGATCAGGGACAGGCCGCCGGCAAGCAGGATCGCTCTCAACTCACCGACTCCTCTCCCTGTGTCCCACCGATGAGCAGGTCGGCGACCCGTTCGAGCCGTCCGCCGCGCGACGCCTTGACGAGCACGACGTCGGGGGCGTGCACATTCTCGCGCAACCAGTCGGCCGCCTCGGTGGTGGACCCGACGTGGCGTGTCGTCGCGTCCGCACCCCGGAGCTCGAGGAGCGCCTCGTAGGTGCCCTCGGCCCCCGCGCCGACCACGACGACGACGTCGATGCCGAGACGGTGCGCGAGCTGCCCGACCAGCCGGTGCTCCTCGACGGAGGAGTCGCCGAGCTCGCGCATCTCGCCGAGCACCGCGACGGTGCGTCGGCCCGACCTGCCCATGCGGGCGAGGGTCTCCAGGGCTGCGCGCATCGAGTCGGGATTGGCGTTGTAGGCGTCGTTGACCACCACCAGCCCGTCGGGCCGCTCCACCAGCTGCATCCGCCACTTCGAGAGGTGGGTGAGGCCCCGCAGGCTGGCGGTGACCTCGTCGAAGGGCAGGCCCAGGGCCAGCGCGGTCGCGGTCACGGCAGCGGCATTGACCGCCTGGTGCTCGCCCAGGAGGTGCAGCGCGACGTGCTCGGTCCTGCCGCTGTGGGTCAGGTCGAACGACGGTCGTCCGAGGTCGTCCACGGTGACCAGGCCCAGCCTCACCCCGGCCCCGGCTGAACGGCCGAAGGTCCGCACCTGGGCCGCGGTCCGGTCGGCCATCGCTGCCACCAGAGCGTCGTCGAGGTTGAGCACCGCATGGCCGTCGGGGCCGAGGGCCTCGACCAGCTCACCCTTCGCCACCGCGATCATCGCCTGCGACCCGAACTCGCCGATGTGTGCCTTGCCGACGTTGAGCACCACCGAGACGTCCGGCGGTGCGATCTCGCACAGCTCGGTCAGGTGGCCAACCCCGCGCGCGCCCATCTCCAGCACGAGGAACCGGGTCTCGTCCGTGGCGCGCAGGACGGTGAGGGGAAGCCCCAGCTCGTTGTTGAACGATCCCGCGGTCGCCACGGTGGGAGCCGCCTCGGCCAGGACGCCGGCCAGCATGTCCTTGACGGTCGTCTTGCCCTGGGAGCCGGTGATCGCCACCACGCGGATCGTCCGCCCTCGGCGGACCCGCTCCAGCGACCAGCGGGCGAGCTCCTGCAGCGCGCTGCGGGCGTCCTCGACGAGCACGCTCGGTGCACCGGTGGGCCGGCTGCCCAGCACGGCGGCTGCTCCGCCCGCCACCGCCGCCGTTGCGAACTGGTGGCCGTCGACGTGCTCGCCCTCGAACGCGACGAAGAGCCCGCCCGGCTCGGGGTTGCGGCTGTCCAGGAAGGCCGGGCCGTCGACGGTCGTCGCAGGGTCGCCGCCGACGACGCGCCCGCCGGTGACCTGGGCGACGTCGGCCAGCGTCATCGAGATCACGTCGCTCCCCCGCGCTCGACCAGGGCCGCGCGGAGCTCGTCGCGGTCGTCGAAGGGGTGGAGGACGCCGGCGATCTCCTGGCCGGTCTCGTGGCCCTTGCCCGCGACCACGACCGTGTCCCCGGAGCGCGCCATGGCCACGGCCTGCCGGATCGCCGTACGACGGTCGCTGATCTCGAGCACCTCGGCGGGACCGTCCTCGGCGACGCCGGCGAGCACCGCGGCGCGGATCGCCGCGGGGTCCTCCGACCGCGGGTTGTCGTCGGTGACCACGAGCACGTCGGCGAGCCGTGCGCCGATCTCGCCCATCAGCGGACGCTTGCCGGAGTCGCGATCCCCGCCCGCTCCGATGACCAGGACCAGCCTGCCCGTCGTCAACGGGCGCAGCGCGGACAGCGCAGCCTCGACCGCGTCGGGCTTGTGCGCGTAGTCGACGATCGCGAGGAAGTCCTGTCCCGCGTCGACCTGCTCGAGGCGGCCCGGCACGCCCCCGCTACGGGCGATCCCCTCGGCCACCTGCCCTGCGTCGAGACCGGCCTCGCCGGCCAGGGCGATCGCGCAGAGGGCGTTGGCGACGTTGAAGCTCCCGGTCAGGGGCACCCAGGTGCGCAGCCGCTCGCCCTGCGGCGTGACCACGGTGAACCCGGAGCCTGCAGGCTCGGGTGAGACGTCGACGGCCCGCCAGTCCGCCTCGCGCCCCGAGGGCGAGAAGGTCGCCATCGGCACGCCCGCCTCGGCGAGCAGCCGTCGGCCGAAGGGGTCGTCGAGGTTCGTCAGGCCGCGACGGGTCCGCTCAGGGGTGAACAGCGAGGCTTTGGCCGTGAAGTAGTCCTCGACGTCGGTGTGGAAGTCGAGGTGGTCGCGGCCGAGGTTGAGGAACGCGGCCGCGTCGAAGACGACTCCTTCGACCCGTCCCATCACCAGGGCGTGGCTGGAGACCTCCATGGCGCACGCGGTGACGGCCTGCTCGACCATCACCGCGAACAGCGCCTGCAGGTCCGGCGCCTCGGGCGTGGTGAGCACGGTCTTGACCTCGCGCCCTCCGATGCGGGTGCCCACCGTGCCGATGACGGCCGCCTGCACGCCGGTCGCGGTGAGCCCGCCCTCGAGGAGGCGGGTGGTCGTGGTCTTGCCCTGGGTCCCGGTGACCGCCATCAGCGTGATCGCCCGGGCCGGCTCGCCGTAGAGCCTGGCGGCCAGGTCGCCGAGCGCCGCACGCGGGTTCGCCAGGACCAGGACGGGGACACGGACACCGGCCTCACCGAGGAGGGCCGCCCCCTCCTCGTCTGTGAGCACGGCCACGGCGCCTCGCACCACGGCATCCACGGCGTACGTCGCCCCGTGGGCGCGGCTCCCCGGGAGGGCGGCATACACGTCGCCCGGTCGCACCCGCTGCGAGCCCAGGCACAGACCCGTCACCACCGCGCGGTCGGCGGCGTCGCCCGACGCCGCCCTGAGGTCCGCTCCGGACCACGCGGCCACCTGCGCCAAGGACGTCCGCGGAGGAGCCGAGGGTCGGGTGAGGTTCAGCTCCGGCACCACCCGAGGCTATCGGTGCTGGCTGGGTCGCCAGCGGGTGGGAATGCTCGCCGGTGTGGTCTCGGTCGGCGGCACGGCGTACTTCTGGAGCACGTAGCTGAGGATCTTGCGGAAGACCGGCCCGGCCGTGCCTCCGCCGCTCGCTCCGTCACCGGGGTTCTTGATCACGACGTAGACGGTGAACCGGGGATCGTCTGCCGGGGCGAAGCCGGCGAACGAGACCGCCAGGCCACCGTCGGCGTAGCAGTTGCACTTCCCGCCGACCTCCTGCGCGGTGCCGGTCTTGCCTGCCACGCGGTAGCCCGCGACCCCTGCCCCAGGCGCCGTGCCGACGTCCTGGGTGGTGACCAGCTCCATCATCTCGGCGGTCTGTCGCGCGGCCGACGCCGAGACGACCTGCCGACGGGTGGTGGTCGCGGTGCCGACCTCGTCGCCCGCAGCTGTCTTGGCGCGACCCTCGACCAGGCTCGGGCTGACCAGCTCGCCGCCGTTGGCAATCACGTTGACGGCCGCGGCCATCTGGAGCGCGTTGACCGCCAGGCCCTGCCCGAACGCCACCTGCGCGCGCGTCAGGGTCGACCACTGACCCTCCGGCGGCAGCATTCCCCGCGTCTCGCCCGGCATGCCGACGTCGGTCTTGTGCCCGAGGCCGAACTTGTCGAGGTAGACGCGCAGCTCGTCGGGGGTGAACTGGGTCGCGGCGAGGGCGGTGCCGATGTTGGACGAGCGGGCGATCACGCCCGCCATGGTCAGGTGGATCGTGCCGTGGTTGAACCAGTCACCGATCTTGCGGTCGAGCACCTGCAGCTCCGACGGCACCGTGAAGCGCGTCCGGGGGGTGACCTTGCCGGCATGGATGAGGGAGGACGCGGTGAGCACCTTCTCCACCGAACCGGGCTCGTAGACGTCGCTCAGGGCCCTGCTGCCGCGGTCCTCCTTGGCGGCCTTGCCGGGCTGGTTGGCGTCGAAGGTCGGGTAGTCGGCCAGCGCGATGATCTCACCCGTGCGGGAGTCCAGCACGACGGCTGCACCCGACTTGGCCTTGGCCTGCTCGACGGCCGTGCGCAGCACCCGCTGGGTGTACCAGGTCACGTCGCGGTCGATGGTCAGCTTGAGGTCCTTGCCGTCGACGGGCTTGACCTCGGTGTTCTGGCCCAGAGGGATGCGGTTGCCGCCGCCGACCTCGTAGGACTCGGTGCCGTCCTTGCCTGCCAGCAAGGTGTTGAAGCTGCGCTCGAGACCGCCGGAGACCTTGGTGGGGTCGTCGCCGAGGTAGCCGACCAGGTTGGCCGCGACGTCTCCCGCCGGGTAGGTGCGCAGCGGGTCGGACCGGGTGTCCACCCCGACGTACGAGTGCTGCTTGAGCTCGGCCATCACGCTCGACGCCAGGGTGGAGGGGATCCGGCGGGCGACGTAGACGAAGTGCGTCCCCTTCTTGGTCAACCGGGAGAGCAGGTCGAAGTAGTCCAGGTGCAGCCGCTCGGCCAGGATCTTCGCGATCGCCTCGGCGTTCGGCGTGGTGCGGGTGGGGTCGGCCACGATCATCAGACCGGCGATCGACTCAGCGAGAGGTACGCCGTTGCGGTCGAGGATGCGGCCCCGCTCGGCCGGCAGCTGGATGGAGACCGACCCGGCCTGCTGGGCGCGGGAGGCGTAGGCCTGCGAGTCGACGCCCTGCAGCTGGAAGAGCCGTGCCCCGAAGAGGGAGAGCAGCATGGCGATGACCACGAGCGCGACCCGGAGCCGCACATCGCTCGACCCGCGCCGACTGCCTCGCTTCGCGGAGGGCCTGCGGCCTGACCTCCTGGACTGCGCACGGGTCAAGGGGTTGCTCCGGAATCGGCCGACGACGAGGTGTTGGCCTTCTTCCTACCGTCTGACCGGGTGCCGGTCGTGGAGGCGCGGGGAGTGTCGGTTCCCGAAGTGGTTCCGGGCGTCGGCTTCACCCTCACGATCACGGTCTTCTGCTTGATCGAAGGCGGCAGCGGCGCGGGCAGCGAGTTGATCCGCACGGCGTCGTCGGGGGTCGCCGGTGTCGGCGTCCCGAGGATGCGACCGTCGCTGAGCCGGACGAACGCGGGCTTCGCGGGGGCGACCATGCCCAGCTTCTTCGCCGAGACGGCGAGCTGCTGGGGGTCGCGCAGCTGGTCGAGCTCGAGGCTCAGCGACTGCTGCCTCGCGGTGAGCTCGTTGACCCGGTCCTGCAGCGCCGTCGCCTTGAACGAGGCCTGCTGCATGTTGGTGTTGAACATGAGCAAGCCGACCACGCCTGCCGCCAGCATCGCGAGGACGAGCACGGCGAACGGGGTGCGTGCTGCCTGCGTGCGGCCGAGCGAGGGTCGGGGCTGGACCACGGTGAGGCGCGCACGCTCGACGGCGGCTTCGGCGAACCGGGGGACCCGGTTGCGTGCTCCCGCCCTGGCGGAGGTGATCAAGGTGCTCATGCGGCGGTGTCTCCCCTGTTTCTTCCGGACTTGTTCACGGGCTTGGCTTTCGCAGACCTGTTCTTCGTGGGCCCGGTGGTGGGCCCGGTGCTGGACTCGTTGGTGTTCACGCGCTCGACGGCACGCAGCCGGACCGACGCAGCACGCGGGTTCTGCTCGATCTCGGCAGCCGAGGCCTTCTCGGCTCCCCTGGTCAGGCTGCGCAGGGGCGGCTCGAAGCCGTCGGGGACGACGGGCAGGTCGTGCGGGACACGGGAGGTGGTGCCCGCGGCGAAGGCCTGCTTGACCAACCGGTCCTCGAGCGAGTGGTAGCTCATCACCACGACGCGACCACCGACGCCGATCGAGGCGATGGCCGCGGGAATGGCTCGCCGGAGAACGCCGAGCTCGTCGTTGACCTCGATGCGCAGCGCCTGGAAGGTGCGCTTGGCCGGGTGGCCACCGGTGCGCCGGGCCGGCGCGGGGATCGTCTCGCGCAGCAGCTCGACGAGTCGCGCGGAACCGGTGAACGGCTCGGTCTCGCGGGCCTTGACGACGGCGCGGGCGATCTGGCGGGAGAACTTCTCCTCGCCGTAGGTGCGCAGCACCCTGGCCAGCTCAGCGGCCGGGTAGGTGTTCAGCACGTCGGCCGCGGTGGGACCCTCCGAGTCGTCCATCCGCATGTCGAGCGGCGCGTCCTCCGCGTAGGCGAAGCCACGTTGGCGGACGTCGAGCTGCATCGAGGAGACGCCGAGGTCGAAGAGCACGCAGTGGGCGGACTCGATCCCCAGCTCCAGGAGCACCTCGGGGATCTCGTCGTACACGGCGTGCACCAGGGTGGCCCGGTCGGTGTAGGACGCCAGCCGCTCCCCGGCCCGCTCCAGCGCGTGCTGGTCCCGGTCCACGCCGACCAACCTGGCCTGGGGACACCGCTCGAGCACCGCGGCCGAGTGCCCGCCGAGACCGAGGGTGGCATCGACGAAGACGGCACCGGGACGGGCGAGGGCAGGCTCCACCAGGGCGACGACCCGGTCCAGCAGCACCGGGACGTGGGTGGGAGTGGTCATGGTCGAGAGGCCCTAGTTCCCCAGCCGGACCACGAGCATGAGGAGGACCGCCAGGGTGCACGAGGCCAAGGCGGAGAAGACCATCACGGCCAGCGAGTCCCGGAACTCGTGCCGTACCCGTCGGGCGGGTGTGACGGTGCTGCCGCTCATCGGATGTCGACCCCTCGCGTTGCCTGGATGTTCGTCGGGGATCGCAGGGCCAGGTTCTCCGTCCGCTCGGCTCCCGAGTGGAGGAAGCGACACATCTGACACCGGGGAAGGTGCGTCAGAGTCGTCTGGGAGGAGCGGACGCGAGCCTCGCCCTGCGATCACCGTTGTGGAGTTGTTGTGCTCGATCAGGTGCAGCGAGCCGGGTTGCAGGAGCGGTGGTGCTAGAAGCCGGGGAAGATCTCCTCCGCGATGTTGGCGAAGGCCTGTTCCTGGTCGGTGGTGTAGGCGGCCCACGAGCGCGGCTCCCAGACCTCGATCCGGTCGTAGACCCCGATCACGACGGCGTCCCGGTCGAGCCCGGCGTACTCCCTCAGCTCGGGGGTGATCGTGACGCGGCCCTGCTTGTCGGGCACCTGCTCGGAAGCGAGGGCGAACAGCATCCGTCCGTAGCCCCGGAGCCTGGCGTCGGTCTGGGAGGCGTTGCGGAACTTCTCGCTGAAGTCGTGGAAGTCGGCCTGGGTGCGGATGTCGAGGGCACGTTCTTGGCCTCTGGTGATCACCAGGCCCTCCTTCATCTCGTCACGGAACTTCGCCGGGAGGAAGAGCCGGCCCTTGTCGTCGAGCTTCGGGGTGTATGTGCCGGAGAACATGCACTGCTCCCCTCACCCCGGAACCGCCTGGTCCCTCCACTTCGCACCACTTTACTCCACATCACTCCACGGTCAACCACTTTCCCACATCTTCGCTCCCCTTTTCGGTGGGTTTTCCTCCCATCCCGGCCTGCACGCGAACTAGCCCTGTTCGGGGCGTTGCCGTGGTGCTGTGTGGTCCGATGGGCTTGACTTGACCCGGAGGCACCGGCGGGACCGGCTCGCAGCGACCCGAGTGGTGCAAAGTGGGGGAAGAGGTGGAGCCAGCGGTGGGTGCATCAAGGGGACGTGGCTCGACGGCGGTCGACGTCGACGAGGTACGCGTCGTCGCCGAACGGATCCAGGCCAACATCGCGCGGGTGATCGAGGGCAAGCCGGAGATCGCCCGATCGGCTCTCGTCGTCCTGCTCGCGGGGGGCCACCTGCTCATCGAGGACGTCCCCGGCGTGGGCAAGACGATGCTGAGCAAGGCCCTGGCGCGGTCGATCGACTGCACCGTCCGACGGATCCAGTTCACCCCCGACCTGCTGCCCTCCGACGTCACCGGAGTCTCGGTGTTCAACCAGGACACCCGACAGTTCGAGTTCCGGCCCGGCGGCATCTTCGCCAACGTCGTGGTCGGCGACGAGATCAACCGGGCGAGCCCCAAGACCCAGTCGGCGATGCTCGAGTGCATGGAGGAGGCCCAGGTCACCGTCGACGGGACGACCTACCTCCTCGAGTCGCCGTTCATGGTCATCGCCACCCAGAACCCGATCGAGATGGAGGGGACCTACGCCCTGCCGGAGGCGCAGCGCGACCGGTTCATGGTGCGGCTCTCGATGGGCTACCCGGTCGAGC
This sequence comes from uncultured Actinomycetota bacterium, assembly GCA_963815825.1. GTDB lineage: Bacteria > Actinomycetota > Actinomycetes > Propionibacteriales > Nocardioidaceae > Marmoricola. Next base: position 134,097 of record CAWFII010000008.1, read on the forward strand.
AGGCCGAGATCGCGATGCTCTCCGCACGGGACGGGGTCAGCCCCCTCGAGGACCTCGAGCCCGTGACCGATGCCGCCGAGGTGCGCAAGCTCATCGAGGTGACCGGACACGTCCACGTCTCCCCGGTGGTCCAGCAGTACGCCGTGGCGCTCGCGACCGCCACCCGCCGGTCGCCGGACCTCAGGCTCGGAGCCTCTCCCCGGGCCACCCTCCAGCTGGTCCGTGCGGCCAAGGCCTGGGCGGCCATCCAGGGCCGCGAGTTCGTGCTGCCCGACGACGTGCGGGACCTGGCCCCCGAGGTGCTCCCCCACCGGCTCCTGCCGACGATGGAAGCCACGATGAGCGGTCGCCGCACGGCTGAGGTCGTGCAGACCGTGCTGGCCCAGGTGCCGGTCCCACCGTCCGGTCCCGGCCGGGCCTGACCGGTCGGTCGGAGGCGGGTCGCGTGCGGAACCTGAGCATCCGGGGTCGATCCTTCGCGGCGGCCGGGGTCGCCGCGATCATCTGCGGCGTCCAGATCGGCGAGCGCGACTTCGTCCGGATCGGCCTGCTCGCCGTGCTCGTTCCCCTGCTCGACTGGCTGCTGCTGCGCCGGACCGAACGCGCCGTGTGGGTGCGTCGCAGCGTCAACGCCCTCCAGGTCGAGGCGGGCGAGACCGCCCAGGTCGAGGTGCAGGTCGGCAGCGCCGGGCGACGTACCGGGTTGCTGCTGCTGGAGGAGGAGCTGTCTCCCGCTCTGGGAGAGCGCCAGCGCTTCACCCTCGAGCCGCTGGCGCCCGGTGAGCAGACGACGCTGCGCTACCTGGTGCGCACCGAGAACCGGGGCCGCTACCCGCTGGGACCGTTGAGGGTGCGTGTGCCCGACCCGTTGGGGATGGTGGACCTCGACCAGGTCCTCCCCTCCACCGCGACGATCCTGGTGACCCCACGCACCGAACCGCTGCCCCGGATCTCGCTGACCGGGCGTTGGGCCGGTGCGGGCGACAACCGCACCCGCGACCTGTTGGGTGGGGGCAGCCCGGACGTGACCATCAGGGAGTACCGGCTCGGCGACGACCTGCGGCGCATCCACTGGCCCACGAGCGCCCGGGTCGACGAGCTGATGGTGCGTCGCGAGGAGCAGCAGTGGCAGTCCCGCTGCACCTTGCTGATCGACAACCGGCACATCGCCCACCGCGGCTACGGCGCCGACTCGTCCATGGAGGTGGCCGTGCGTGCGGCGGCCTCGATCCTGCGCAACCTCGTCGCGCAGGACTTCGAGGTCAGGCTGGTCACCGCCACCGGCGAGTCGTCGGCGCACGGGTGGCACCAGGGGGCGCGCGCCGCGACGATCTCCGAGCAGCTCGAGCGGCTGGCTCTGATGGGAATGACCCGCAAGGAGCAGCTCGCCACCGACTGGATCGACGACACCCAGCACGGCGGGATGCTGCTCGCGGTCCTGGGACACCTGGGGGAGGCCGATCGGAGGTTCCTCGGGAACCTCTCGAGGGCCGGCGACTCGGCGTACGGCGTGGTGCTGGACGTGGCGGGGTGGGACCGGTCGACGCGTGCCGACCCGCCCGCGACGGGCTCGCTCCGCGCCAGCGGCTGGAAGGCGAGCACGCTGTCGCGGGACGGGTCGCTGGCGGCCTCGTGGCAGGAGCTCGCCCGATGACCCGCCGCCCGTGGCGCCCCGGCCCCGCGCTGCTGGGGCTGGGCGCCGGATGGGTCGCACTCTTCGCCTGGAGCGGCATGGTCGTCCAGCCCGGAAGATTCCTCGGTCCGACGTTGCTGGTCGGCCTCGTGGTCGTCCTCGCCGGAAGCGGGCTGCGCGTGCTGGGGGTGGCGTCGTACGCCGTGGCGTCGGCGCAAGTGGTGATCAGCCTGCTCTCGCTCAACGTGGTCCTGGCGGCTCGGGAGTCGCTGCTCGGCGTGATCCCGACGTCGGACTCGGTGCGCCGCGCCGTCCACGCAGTCCACAACGGCGCGCTCACCCTGAACGCCTACACCGCCCCGGTGGAGGTGAACCCGACGCACACCCGGGCCCTGCTGATGGCCTGCGGCCTGGCCGTGATCGTGTCGATCGACGTGCTGGCGCTCGGGCTGCAGCGACCCCCACTGGCGGCACTCCCCCTGCTCGTCACGCTCAGCATCCCCGTCAGCATCCTGCGCGGCTCGCTCTCGCTCGCGGTCTTCGTGATCACCGCCCTGCTGTTCCTGCGTCTGCTGGCGACCGAGCACCTCGATCGGTTCGCCCGGTGGGACAGGCGGGCCCGGAGCACCTCGGGGCGCGCGAGCGCCGCGCAGTCGTCCGGCCCGGCGCTGTCCGTGCTGTGGCAGGTGGCGGTGGCGGCCGTGCTCCTGACCCTCGTGGCGGCACCGCTCGTCCCGGTCACCGACCTGCTCCAACGCGACCGGGGCGCAGGGGGCAACGGCGCCGGCAACGGAGCCGGGTTCCAGCTCACGGGCGTCAACCCGTTCATCCGGATGCGACGCGACCTGGTCGAGCAGACGCACACCCCGCTCGTGTACGCCCAGACCACGGCACGATCGACGTCGTACCTCCGCAGCACCGTGCTCGACGAGTTCACCGGGGACGAGTGGCGTCCGTCGCCGCGCATCCTGCCCGAGGCCAACATCGCGGACGGGACCTTCCCCCAGCCCCCCGGTCTCTCCCCAGGCGTAGGTGGGACCGAGGCGGAGTGGTCGCTGCAGCTGGCGCCGCAGTTCTCCACGACGTGGCTGCCGCTGCCCTACCCGATCCGCGAGCTCAGCGTGCCCGGCAGCTGGCGCTACGACGCGCGCACGCTCGACGTCGCCTTCGTCAGCGGCGACAACCCGCCCGAGCTGCGCTACCGCGCCACCGCGTTCACGCCCAGCATCACCGCCCCCCTGCTCACCGCCGCGGTGCCGACGCCTCTCAGCGTGCTCAAGCCGATGACCAGGGTTCCCGACAACCTCCCGAGCGTGATCGGGGTCCGGGCCAGGGAGGTGACCCGAGGTGCCACCAGCGACTTCGCCAAGGCCGTCGCGCTGCAGGACTGGTTCCGCGACAAGGGGGGCTTCCGCTACTCCCTGGAGCAGCGTGGTGGGTCGGGCATGGACCTCCTCGCCCACTTCGTGACCGACGACCGGGTCGGCTACTGCGAGCAGTTCGCGGCGGCGATGGCGACGATGGGCCGCACCCTGGGGATCGCCTCACGGGTGGTCGTCGGCTTCCTCGACGGCACCACTCTGAAGGACGGTCGCGTGCTCTACACGAGTGACGAGCTGCACGCCTGGCCCGAGATGTACTTCGCCGGGGTCGGCTGGGTCCGCTTCGAGCCGACCCCCGGCCAGCGGGCAGCCTCCAGCCCTGCCTGGACCCGGCAGGACACCAGCTCGGCGGCACCCTCGGGGGCACCGAGCGCCGCCAGCAGCGAGCCGGTCGCCCCGCGCCCGTCCGCGACGCCCGCCGAGGGCGGCGCCGACGGGCAGGGGGGCACCTCGGTCCCGTGGACGGGGCTGGGAGCCCTCCTGGTCGTGCTGGTCCTGGCGATCGTGCCGGGCGTCGTGCGCACCGGGCAACGCCGACGCCGCCTCGCAGGGGGCAGCCCGGCACGCCTCGTGGAGGGCGCCTGGGCCGAGCTGCGAGCCACCGCGATCGACCTGGACCTGGACTGGCCCGACCTCAGGTCACCGCGCGAGCAGGCCCGCACGGTCGCCGGGCAGGTGCCGGCCGACAGCGAAGCCCTCGACTCCCTGGAGAGCCTGCTGGTCAAGGTGGAACGCGGTCGCTACGGCCCGACCGATGCGGTGGAGCCGGTCGACGCCGATGCGCGCGTGCGCACCGTGGCGACGGTGACCGCGTGGCGCCGAGCCATGCTGGGCAGCGTGGACCGGGAGCGAGGGTGGCGCGGACGCCTCTGGCCCGCGTCGGTCGTGCGGAGCCGTCGCCGCTGACGGACTGGCGCGTGGTCGGACCGGTGCTTGGTCGGACTGGCGCTTGGTCGGACCGGCTGCTGAGCGCCGGACTTCGGTCGGCGTGGTGCGGGCTCAGTAGCCCTGGTGACGCCTGCGCTCCCAACGCTCTTCCATGCGCTGCATGAAGGTGCCCTGCTTGGGAGACCTGGCTGCGGGCCCGCGGGGCGCCTTGCCGGGACGCCGCACCCGTCGGGACCGGGACGCACGCTTGGCGCCACGTCCGCCCTCGATCACGTCAAATCGGCGGGGTTGGTCGTCGAAGTCGAAGAGCTGGTCCTCGCTGCGCTGCTGCTGGGGGGCCGGGGCGTGTCGGCCGCGCCAGGCGGCCAGTCCGAGGGTGGCCGAGCCGAGCATGACGATGAAACCGACGACCCCGAGCCAGATCAGCTGGCTGACGGCACCCCCCATGAGCATCACGACACCGAGCGCGAAGACGCCCGCCGCGGCGACGGTGCGCATGCGGGTGACCCGCTCGAGAGTGCTGCCTCTCAGGGTGGAGACGAACTTGGGGTCCTCTTGGGCAAGCGCCTGCTCCATCTGCTCAAGCAGACGGAGCTCCTCTTCGGAGAGCGGCACGGCTTCCTCCCGCTATGGCTGGTCCCTTCCTCATGAGTCTAGGCAGGCTCCCCACAAGTCGGTAGCCGGGATCGGCAAATCGTGATCGATATTTGTCCCGGGAGGCGCGTCAACGCGACGGATCCTGTCACGGACGATCGCCGAGGAGCAGCGTGGCACGGCGTACGGCGCCTCCGCCGAACCGCAGCGCTGCCGCGTCGGCGGCTCGGTCGACCTCTTCCCACCCACGCTCACGAGCGCCGAGGACGAGCTGACGGTGCACCTGTTCACGCGGCATCAGGCCCTCCACCCGCACCCCGACCAGCCGGATCCGGGCACGTTGCAGCCCGAGCGCGTCGAACAGCGCCGACGCGGTCGCGTGGATCTCGCCGGTGCCGTCGGTGGCATCCGACAGCGTCCGGGACCGGGTGATGGTGGTGAAGTCGGCAAAGCGCACCTTCAGCGTGACCGTCCGCCCGGCCACACCGGCGGTCCGCATCCTCACCGCGACCTTCGTCGAGAGCCGCAGGAGCTCGCGCAGGACCACCGCCCGGTCGTCGGTGTCGCGCCCGAAGGTCTCATCGGCTCCCATGCTCTTGTCGGGGTCCTGGGCGGGACGACGTGGGGTGAGGGTGCGTCGGTCGGTGCCCCAGGCGAGATGGTGGATCTGGGTGCCTGCCGCCACCCCGATGCCGCGCTGCAGGGTGCCCATCGGGGTGTGCGCGACGTCGCCCACCGTGCGCAGTCCGAGCCGGTGCAGCTGGTCACGGGTCTTCTCCCCCACGCCGTAGAGCTCGCCCACGTCGAGCGGATGCAGGAAGCGGGTCACCTGCCGCGGGGGGACGACGAGCACTCCGTCGGGCTTGGCCCGCCTGCTGGCCAGCTTGGCCACCGAGACCGACCCGGCCACCCCGACCGAGCAGGTGATCCGCTGCTCGTCGGCGACCCGGGCACGGACGTGCTCGGCGATCTGCAGCGGGCTGCCGAGACGACGGATGGCGCCGGAGACGTCGAGGAACGCCTCGTCCAGGGAGACCGCCTCGACCACCGGGGTGATCTGGCGGAAGATCTCCATCACCGAGGAGGAGACCACCTCGAAGTCGGCGTAGTCGGGTGAGAGCACCACCGCGTCGGGACACATCCGCCGGGCCCGGGTCATCGGGAGCGCCGAGTGGACGCCGTACTTCCTCGCCGGGTAGTTCGCGGCCAGCACCACCCCGCGGTGGCCTCCTCCCACGATCACCGGCACCTCGGCAAGCTCGGGGCGGTCCCTGATCGCCACCGAGGCGAAGAACGCATCCATGTCGACGTGCAGGATCGGGCAGTCGTGCGAGAGGTCAGCCACGGGATCCTCCCGGAGCTGCCCGGAAAGTCCTAGCGGGTGGCGACGAGGTGCACCTGGCTGGCGAGGGTGAGGTACTCCGGGCGCGCGGCCACGGCCCGCTCCAGCTCCAGTATCGCTGCAGCCGCACCCGGCTCGAGGTCGAGCAGCGAGGACGGCACCAGGTCGGTGAAGACCCGGATGCCGTGGATGCTGCTGGTGGTGAACCCGGCCTCCTCGAGGAGATCGGTGAGCTCTGCGGCGGTGAACCGGCGTTCACCGGAACGCTGCTCGCTCGCCTGGTTCTCCGTCTCCTCGAGCAGGCGCAGCGCCTGGGTGAAGTGTCCGGCCATCGCCCGGGCGAGCACGGCGGCGTGCCTCTGGCTGGCCACCAGCGAAAGTGCCCCACCCTCTCGCAGCACCGAGGCGATCGTGCGGAGCGCGCCGGCCGGGTCGTCGACCAGGCCGAGCACGCCGTGGCACAGGACCAGGTCGGCACCACCGTCGGGCACCAGCTCGCGCAGCGTGCCCAGGTCGCCCTGGAGACCGGTGACCCGGTCGGCCACCCCCTCCTCGTCGGCCCGGCGAGCGAGCGCGGCGAGCGCGTCCGGGCTGGGATCGACGACGGTGATCCGGTTGCCGAGGGCCGCCACCCGGACCGCGAAGCCGCCGGTGCCGCCGCCGATGTCGAGGACCTGCTGCTCCCGGGTGTCCTCGAGCAGGACGCGGACGGCGTCCCAGACCACTGCGGTGCGGGCAGCGGTGCGTCGTTCGAGGGGACGTTCCATGGGCGCAACCCTAGTGGTCGACCGCCTCGGTGTCGGCGGGTCATCCGGCGCTCCCCGGGCTGCGGTGCCACAGCGTGCGGGCCACGTCCCCGGTGACGGTGCCGGGAGCTCTGCTCTTGATGTCCGGGCCGGCCGGCTTGATGTCGGCGTACGGCGACATCCGGAACCCGCTGGTGTGCACCATCACCCGGCTCGGCCCCGAGGAGGTCCCCTCGGTGCCGGGCCCCGTCGAGGTGAAGCCCCCCGGCGCCCTGGCGATCTCGGCGTGCACGGCCTCCATCCCCTCCGCGCGCCACAGGTCGCTCAGCGTCCCGAGGTCCCAGGCGCCGGTCGCTCGCAGCGAGACCCCCCGTCGGCCGGTACGACGCAGCACACCGCGGACGACGAGCAGCCACGAACCGAAGACCGTGGCGGCACAAGGGCCCTGCACGTCCTCGAAGAAGGTCGCGTCGACCGGGCCGGTGCCGTCGTCGAGGGTCAGGAAGACGACTCGGCGTCCCGACCTGATCGGCGGGGTCTGGGTGGCCACCTTCACCCCGGCCACCAGCAGCTCGCTGCGGCTACGCACCGACAGCAGGTCGGAGGACCGGGTGGTCCCGAGACGGTCGAGGAACTCGGCGTGGAAGTCGATCACGTGCGTGCTGGCGTCCAGGCCGAGGATGTCCAGCTCGGCCCGCACCCGATCGGCGTCGGTCATCTCCGGCAGACCGCTGGGCTTGCCGCTTCCTCCCGCCGTGTCCTCACCGAGGTCGAGGGTGAGCTGGAACGACGTGGTGCCGACCCGACGGGGCTCCGACCCGCTCCCCGTCCCGGAGCGGGAGAGCCCGCGTGCCCTCTTCGCGCTCGTCCGCTCGGAGGCGCGGCGCAGGCGGTCGAGATCGCCGGTCTCGAGCAGCAGGTCGCGGCGGGTCACCCGGTTGCGTCGACCGGACCCGCTCACACCGATCCCGTAGACGCTGTCGAAGGCGCCCGTCTGCACCAGGCGCTCCACCACCGGGCGGGAGACCTGGGCGCGCTGCCAGAAATCGGTCAGCGAGGCGTACGGCGCACCTTCGCGGGCGGCCACGATCCGGCTCACCTCACCGGCGTTGATGCCGCGCACCTCGCCGAGGGAGATCCGGATGCCGTAGCTGGTGTCGTGGTCCGGCCCGTCGTGGTCCGGCCCGTCGTGGTCCGGCCCGGGCAGCTCCTCCACGACGTAGGTCGCCGCGCTGGCGTTCACGTCGAGCCCGAGCACCGCGATGCCGAGCTGGCGGGCGTCATCGAGGATCAGCCGCTTGGGGTACATGCCGGGGTCGTGGGTGAGGAGACCGGAGATGAAGTGCGCCGGGAAGTGCGCCTTGAGCCACGCCGACTGGTAGGTCGGCAGCGCGAACGCGGCGGCGTGGGCCTTGCAGAAGCCGAACGAGGCAAAGGCCTCGATCACCTTCCAGACCTGCTCCACCACCGGCAGCGGATAGCCCCGGCCGAGCGCCCGCGGGTAGAACCACGTCTTCGTCTCGGCCATGCCGTCCCGGTCGCCGAGCGCACGACGAGCCTCGTCGGCCTCGGCGTAGCTGCACCCGCTGAACTGGGCGACCATCTCGATCACCTGCTCGTGGAAGACCACCACGCCCCGGGTGCTGGCGAGGATCGGCTTCAGGTCCTCGTGGAGGTAGCGCGCCTGCTTCCAGCCCTGCTTGACCTCGAGGTAGGGGGTGATCATGTCGCTCTTCACCGGACCGGGCCGGAACAGCGAGATGTCGGTGATGATGTCGGAGAAGTCCTCGATCCCGGACTTGCCGACCAGCTCACGCTGTCCGGGTGACTCGATCTGGAAGATCCCCAGGGTCTTGGCCGAGGAGATCATCGAGTAGGTGGTGGGGTCGTCGAAGGGCACCTGCACCTCGTCGTCGAGATCGATGACCGCACCCGTCGTACGTTCGATCTCGGTGAGCGCGTGCGCCATCGCCGACTGCATCCGGATGCCGAGCACGTCGAGCTTGAGCAGGCCGAGGTCCTCGACGTCCTCCTTGTCGAACTGGCTCATCGGGTAGCCGAGGAAGCTCTGCTCCACCGGCGTGCGGTCGCGCAGCGTGCGGTCGGAGAGCAGCACCCCGCAGGGGTGCATCGCGATGTGGCGGGGCAACCCGTCGAGGCTCTCCACCAGCCGGAAGAACAGGTCGAAGCTGCCCCACTCCCCGGCGGCCGCCTCCCGTGCCATCCCGGTCGCGCGCAGCTCGGGGAGGTCGCGCAGCGCCATCCGGGCGTCACGGGCACGGATGTGCGGGAACGCCTTGGCGATGGCGTCGATCTCCCCCATCGGCATGCCGAGTGCCGCCCCGACGTCCCGGATCGCGTGGCGCACCTTGTAGGTGTCCATCATCGAGACCATGGCGCACCGGTCGGTGCCGTAGCGGTCGAGGATCGCGTCGTAGACCTCGAGCCGGCGTGCCGACTCCACGTCGATGTCGATGTCGGGCAGGGACTGGCGCAGCGGGGAGAGGAACCGCTCCATCAACAGGCCGTGCCGGATCGGGTCGACCCCGGAGATGGCGAGCAGGTAGTTGACCAGGCTGCCCGCACCCGACCCACGGGCGGCGCTGCGGATGCCCAGGTCGCGGATCATGGTGGTGACGTCGCCGACGGTGAGGAAGTACGACGCGAAGCCGAGCTGGCCGATCGTGGAGAGCTCGTCGTCGAGCCGCTTCCAGATCCGTTGCCGGGGGCGGTCGCCGTAGCGCCAGCCGATCGCACCTTCGCACCGGGCGCGGAGCTCGAGGTCGGCGGCACCCGCGGTGGAGACCTCGAACTCCGGAAAGTGCACCTCGCCGATCCCGAGGTCCGTCCTCGGGTCGACGACGCACTGGTCGGCGACCGCTCGGGTGGTGGCGAGCAGCTCGGTGGCTCCCCGGGAGCCGTGCTCCCCCAGTCCGGCGAAGCGGCAGATCTCCTCGGCAACGTCGTGCATCTGCTTGCCGGACTTCAAGAACCCCTCGGCGTTGCCCCGGAAGGACGGGCCGACCTGGCGCAGCTCGTGAGGAAGCGGCACCAGCCGCCGGGTGGCGTCGAGCACGTCGACCGTCGGTGCGTCCAGCCGGTCGGCGAAGCGGACCGCGTTGGAGAGCACCGTGGTGACCCGGGCAGATCCGCCCGACCGGCCCCCGGATCGGGCCAGGCCGGCCATCCGGGCGGCGTGCGGGGAGGACCCGGGACCCGACCCCTGCAGCCGGTGGGAGACCACCTCGACCACCAGCTGCTCGGGGCCGACCAGGTCGAGCCACCGACGCAGCACCGCGTGGCCGAGGTCGTCACGCCGCAGCGTGGCCGCACGGCCCAGCTCCGAGTCAGGCCCGAGCAGCACCCGGACCTCGTGCCCGGCGACGTGCTCGGCCACCAGCTCGGGAGTGCACACCGGCGTCCCGCGCTCACCCGCGTAGTGGGTCGCCGAGACCAGCCGGCACACCGCTGCCCACCCGGCCTTGCCGCTGGCCAGGAAGACGACCCGCGGCAGCCGGGCGTCACGGAAGGCGCCACCACGGGTGGGCGTGCGGAGCTTCGAAATCGGCCCGCCCGGGGGTCCGCCCAGGGGTCCGCCCTGGGGTCCGCCCGGGGGCCCGGTCCCTGCGAAGGCCAGGTCGACTCCCAGGACCGGCCGGATCCCTGCGGCCATGGCTGCCTTGACGAACCGGACCGCTCCGTAGGTGCCGTCACGGTCGGTCAGCGCGAGCGTGTCCATCTCCTGCTCGACGGCTCGTTCGACCAGGACGTGGGGGTGCGAGGCGCCGTACTGCAAGGAGTAGCCGGACGCCACGTGCAGATGAACGAACGGGTCAGCCACGGTCAGGCAACGCGGATCGGGACGTGCTCGGTCAACCCCAGCGAGGTCTCCACCAGGGCCAGGAACCGGTCGGCCTCACGCACGAGGTCGTCGGCCTCACGGACGGTGACCGCGCGACGCGAGCCCGCCTCGGCCGCAGCTCGCTTGGCGGCCCCCGAGGCGAAGAAGCTCGCCCACTCGCTGAGCTCGGGGGCCACCTCGGCGAGCAGTACCCAGGCGTTCTTCTGGGGTCGGCGTCGGCTCGGGAGCACCGGCTGGGCTCGCGCGGCCAGCAGGGCAGCGGTCGCCCGCAGCGCAGAGACGTGGGCGTGGGCATAACGCTCCGGGGCACTGCTGCTGGTGATCGCCTCCCGCAGCGACTCCGCCGCCCGCTCGAGGTAGGAGTGGGCCGAGGCGGAGAGGAAATGGGGAGCACCGGTGGCCGGGCCGGCGTGCCGGCCCGGGTGCGGGCGTGAGGGTGTGCTCAGCTGCTGGGTCATCTCGTCCTCCTCAGTCCATCGCCCGCACGAGCTGCCAGCTGCCTTCGGACCAGCTGAAGACCAGGTCGAAGACCCCGAAGCCGGGGTCGTGCTCAGGTGACTGGAGGGCAGCGACCCTTCCCCGAGCCGCTGCCACCCGCCACACCTCGCGCTCCCGCAGGAGGTCGGTGCCGACTCCCCCGTTGAACCCGTCGCCGGGCCCAGCCGGTTGGTCCGCGGTCCGCCGGGCCCACCAGGCCCCGGTCTCCACCCAGTGCGCGACCACCTCGCGCACCTGCCACAACCGTCCTCGCCACAGGAACTGGTCGGGATCCTCGTCTGCGCCCTTGCGCACCTCCACCGGGTCGTCGTACCGCCGCACCGCCTTGCTCCTCACCTTTGTTCGCAGCCGTCTCGACCCGCTGTCAGTGCCCTGGTGGAGGATGGGGGTCGAGGTCACCCTCCACCAGGACTTGTTCGAACAGGTGTTCGAACACCTTCAAGGTACACCCCTCCTCCGACAGCTCGTCAAGGGCCGGCGGGGAGCTGGGGAGGCCCGACGTCGGGGCCGTGGCCCGGCGATAGCCTGCGAGCCATGACCGAGCGCCCTCGTGAACGAGCAGCCGAACCTGCAGCCGACCGTGGTGGTGAGCACGCCGCCATCACCCGCTTCCGCGCCGAGCTCGAACGTCGTGGCGGCACCGGCCGGATCGTGGTGCTCCCCGACTCCGTGCACACCGCCCAGCTCGCTGCCGAGGCGCTCGGGTGCGAGGTCGGCGCGATCGCCAACAGCCTGCTGTTCACCGTCCCGACCGCGGACGGCGACGGTGACCCGCTCCTGCTCCTCACCAGCGGCGCCCACCGCGTGGACACCGCCAAGGTGGCTGCCGAGCTCGGGATCGCGGAGATCAGGCGTGCCAAGCCCGACTTCGTCCGACGGCACACCGGCCAGGTGATCGGCGGCGTCTCACCCTTCGACCACCCGACCCCCGTACGGACCTACCTGGACCCGTGGCTTCGGCGGTACGACGAGATCTGGGCCGCCGCGGGTCACCCCGCCGCGGTCTTCAGCAGCACCTTCGAGGAGCTGCAGCAGCTCACCGGCGCCGCCGAGCTCGAGATGGAGTAACGACAAAGCGGACCGGGTGGTCGACCGAACCCTGACGTTGTGGGGCGATGCTTCGCCGTACCAGCACCGGTTTCCCCGGCTGACCGGGGAAACCAGCGGCCCCCGTAGGGTGACGCGCATGGCACGCGTGGTGGTCGTGGGCGGGGGGTACGGCGGCCTCGCCAGCGCGGCACGGCTGGCCAAGATCGGCCACGAGGTGACCGTGCTCGAGGCCGGACCGCGCCTCGGGGGCGCGGTGGGCTACGTCGAGCAGGACGGGTTCCGGTGGGATGCCGGCCCCACGCACACCCTCCTCCCGGCCGTGCTCCGCGACCTGTTCCGCAAGTCGGGACGCGCGCTGGAGAAGGAGATCGACCTCGTCCCGGTCGAGCCGGTGGCCCGGCACGTGTTCGAGGACGAGAGCTGGCTCGACCTGCCCGGTGGCAGCCGGGCAGCCCAGATCGAGGCCGTCGACCGGTGCCTCGGGGAGGGTCTGGGGGCTCGGTGGGCGGCGTACGTCGACCTGTTCGCCGACGACTGGGAGGCACTGCGGCGGGACTGGCTCGAACGCCCCTACTCGGCCGAGCACGCGAGCAAGCAGGCCAAGGCGCTGCTCTCCACCCGGATGACCCTGCACACCCTGATCCGCAAGAGGTTCAAGGACGAGCGGCTGCAGCAGGTCGCCGGCTACCCGATGGCTCTGGAGGGTCACGACCTGCGCAACGTGCCCGCGTGGATGGGGATGTGGACCTACGTCGAGCAGAACTTCGGCCTCTGGACCGTCCCGG
>CAWFII010000009.1:0-42420 GCA_963815825.1 uncultured Actinomycetota bacterium
GAGGCATGGGCTCGTTGGCCGACGCCCTCGCCGCACGGCTGCGGACGCGTGGCGTCACCGTGCTGCTCTCCACCCCGGCCCTCGACCTCGAGGTGGCGCACGGCCGAGCCGTCGGCGTGCGCACCCCGCAGGGCGTGGTCGACGCCGACCACGTGGTGTGCGCCGTCGACCCGCGACGGCTGCCCGCCCTGGCGCCGCTGGTCGCGCGGACCATGCCGGCGATCCCGCCGGTGACCTGTCACATCGGCGTGGTCGGCGACGTGCCCGACCTGCCGTCCGAGGTGGTGCTGCACGGCGACCCGCTGCTGGTGGTGCGCACCGGCGGGATGGCCCCGCCGGGGGCGCACGCCTGGACCGTCCTCGGACGCGGCCGGATCGCCGAGGACGTCGTCACCGCCCTGCAGCGTGCGGGGATCCGGGTCCGCGACCAGGTCGAGGTCCGTGTCGACCGGTCGCCGCGACAGCTCGTCGAGGAGTGGGGCGGGTCGCCGTACGGGGTCCTGTGGCAGGGCCGCAGCACCGTGACCCGCCGCCTCGGGCCGGGCACCCCGGTGCCCGGGGTCTATCTGGCGGGGGCGCACGCGACTCCCGGCGCCGGGCTGCCGTCGGTCGGGCTGTCCGCCGCGCTGGTGGCCCAGTCGATCGGCCCCGCCTGAGGGCAGGTCCCGAGGGGGCCAGGCCCCAGAAGCGCGAGCCCCAGAAGCGCGAGCCCCCAGCAGTGCGGGCCCCCAGAAGCGCGTCCCCCAGCAGCGCGGGCGCTGCGTCAGGCGTGCGCAGCGAGCGCCGCGTAGATCTCCCGGGTCGCCTTGGACCGGTTCAGCGTGTAGAAGTGCAGCCCGGGTGCGCCCGCGTCGAGCAGGGTGTCGCACAGCTCGGTCGCGATCGCGATCCCCTCCGCGCGTACGGCGGCAGGGTCGTCCTTCAACGGCTCCAGCCGGGCCAGCACCTCCTCGGGGATCTCGCGGCCGGAGAGCTCGACCATCCTGGCCATCGAGGTGAAGTTCAGGATCGGCATGATGCCCGGCACGATCGGGAAGTCGACGCCGACGGCCCGCGCGCGCTCGACCAGCCCGAAGTAGTGCTCGGCGCGCAGCACCATCTCGGTCACGGCGAACTCCGCGCCGGCGTCGTGCTTGGCCTTGAGCACCGCCACGTCGGCGTCCAGGGACGGAGCGTCACGGTGACCCTGCGGGAAGGCCGCGACGCCCACCGAGAGGTCGCTGACCTCGCGGACGAACGCGACCAGCTCGGAGGCGTAGTCGATGCCACCGGTCGTCGGGACCCACTCGGTGCCCGGGCCCTCCGGGGGGTCACCGCGCAGGGCGAGGACGTTGCGCACGCCGGCGTCGACAAGCGACTCCAGGATCCTGCGCAGCTCGGCGTAGGTGTGGCCGCCGCAGGTCAGGTGGGCCATCGGCAGCATCGAGGTCTCGCGGGCGATGCGGGCCGTGATCGCCAGCGTGCGGTCCCGCGTCGTGCCGCCCGCGCCGTAGGTGACCGAGACGAACGTCGGGCGCAACGGCTCGAGCTCGCTGATCGAGCGCCACAGGACCTCCTCCCCGGCCGCGTCCTTGGGCGGGAAGAACTCGAACGAGAACGACCGGTCGCCCTGCCGCAGCAGGTCCCCGATGCGCCCCGTGCTGCGTGCAGAGCCCTGAGACATGGTGCCGAGAATACGGGTCTACGCTCGCCGGATGACCCAGCAGCACGAAGGGTGGGACGCCGCCCGCTTCCGCGCCGACATCGAGTCCGCGCTGCAGGAGTTCGTCCGCGGACAGGCCCGGTGGCTGGACCGGCTGGGTCCCGACGCCCAGCGACTCGTCGAGCACGCGCGCGTCAGCGTCTCCGGCGGGAAGCGCTTCCGGGCCTCCTTCTGCTGGTGGGGTCACCACGCCGTCGCCCCGCCCAGCGACCCGACCGCCCTGACGCGGGCCTGCGCGGCGCTGGAGCTGCTGCACGCCAGCGCCCTGGTGCACGACGACTACATGGACGCCTCCGACGTACGCCGTGGGCACCCGGCGACCCACCGCGCGTTCGAGCAGCTGCACCGTGAGAACGGCTGGGCAGCCAGTCCCGAGCAGTACGGCGCGTCCGCGGCGATCCTGCTCGGCGACCTGCTGCTGAGCTGGTCCGACGAGCTGCTGCGCACCTGCGGCCTGCCCGCCGACCGGGTCCTGGACGCCCTCGGCTACTTCGACCTGACCCGCAGCGAGGTCGTCACCGGCCAGTTCCTCGACGTCTCCGCCCAGGCGCGCGGGTCGGCGGACGTGGACACCGCGATGACCGTGCTGCGCTACAAGTCGGCGAAGTACTCCATCGAGCGGCCGTTGCACATCGGCGCGGCTCTGGCCGGGGCGAGCCCCGAGATGATCACCCAGCTCAGCCGGTTCGGGCTGCCGCTCGGTGAGGCCTTCCAGCTGCGCGACGACCTGCTGGGCGTCTTCGGCGACCCCGTGGTCACCGGCAAGCCGGCCGGCGACGACCTCATCGAGGGCAAGCGGACGGTGCTGGTCTCGCTCGCGCTCGATGCGCTGGCCCCGGAGGAGGCCAAGGTCCTCGACGCCGCGCTGGGCACGGCGCTGACCCCCGAGGAGGTCGAGCAGCTGTGCCGGCTCATCGACGGCTCCGGCGCCCGGATGCAGGTCGAGGCCGTGATCAGCCAGCTCACCGAGCGCTCGCTGGCGGCGCTGGCCGGCGCCGAGGTCACCGACCGCGCCCGAGGCGTGCTCGCCGGCCTCGCGGCCCAGGTGACCCAACGGACCGTCTGAGGGCGGCCCGGGCGGGGCGCGCGCCTACAGCGCCAGGGCCTGCGCCCGCCGCTTGACCTCGGAGCCACGGTTCTCGCGCAGCGCGTCGATCGGGCGACCCGGGAGGGTGTCGTCGGGGGTGAACAGCCAGGTCAGCTTCTCGCGGTCGTCCCAGCCTCCGTCGGAGAACAGCGTGAGCAGGCCGGGAACGCCCTTGACGATCTCGCCCTCCATGAACAGCTCGGCCGGGATCTTCTGGCCCGCGCCGGCTGCCGGAACCGCCGCCGCGAGGTGGTGCTCCCGGATCAGGGTGCGGATCCGCGTCACGCTCACACCGAGCTCGGCGGCGGCTGCCTTCCAGTCCAGCCAGTCGGGGATCAGGGCGTTCAGGTCCGCATCAGGAGTGTTCTCGCTCACGCGCACATGCTCCCACCACGCTCAATCGCGCGCTCCACCTGCCGGATCTGGAGTGGTCGAGCCTCTAAAGTGGCTGGTCAGTCGGGATCCTTCCCCGCCCGACGCTGGAGGAGACCGTGGATCGCACTGCCGACACGCTCATCGGGCGTGTCCTCGACGGCAGGTACCGCGTGGGCCCACGCATCGCACGCGGTGGAATGGCGACCGTCTACGAGGCCACCGACCTGCGCCTGGAGCGCACGGTGGCGGTCAAGGTGATGCACGAGGGGCTGGCCGACGACGACGAGTTCGTCCGCCGCTTCCAGCGCGAGGCCCGCTCGGCCGCCCGGCTCGCCCACCACAACGTGGTCGCGGTCTTCGACACCGGCGACGACCACGGCACGCTGTTCCTGGTGATGGAGTACGTCCCCGGCCTGACGATGCGCGACCTGATCCGCAAGGAAGCCCCGATGTCGCCGGCCAAGGCGCTGGCGGTGATCGAGCCCGTCCTGAGCGCCCTGGCAGCCGCGCACGAGGCAGGGATCCTGCACCGCGACGTCAAGCCCGAGAACGTGCTCCTGGCCGACGACGGACGGGTCAAGGTCGCCGACTTCGGGCTGGCGCGCGCCATCAACTCCGAGACCCAGCACACGGCGACGGGCGGCGTCCTCATCGGCACCGTCTCCTACCTCTCCCCCGAGCTCGTGGTCAACGGCAAGGCCGACGCCCGGGCCGACGTGTACGCCGCCGGAGTGCTCATCTACGAGATGCTCACCGGTCGCAAGCCGCACCAGGCCGACAGCCCGATCCAGGTGGCCTACAAGCACGTCCACGAGGACATCCCGGCACCGTCGGCCTCGACCCGCGGCATCCCGCCGTACGTCGACGCCCTGGTCGCCCGGGCCACGGCCAGGGACACCGCGATGCGGCCCGCCGACGCCCGCGTGCTGCTGCACCAGGTCCGTCGGGTCCGCAACGCACTCGACCACGGGGTGGTCAGCGACCCCGACCTGCTGGAGGACCTGACCCCGACCACGCCGGTGGGTGGGGGCAACACGCCGACCGGCGAGCTGCCGGCCCAGATCATCGAGCCGCACGACCTGTCCTCCCTCACCGAGGGCGGCGTCTACGACCAGGAGCGCGACGACCGCACCGTCACGTCGCCCGTGCTTCCCGGTCCAGCCTCCGGTCGAGCCTCCGGTACACCCGGTGGCCCGCCCTCCCGACCGGGCGGGGGCATCGCGCCCACTCCGGGTCGGGCGGTGCCCGCGCGGCGCTCGCGCCGCGGCCCGGTGCTGCTGTCCGTGATCGTGGCCCTGGCCCTGCTGGCCGCGCTGGGGGGCTGGTACCTCGGGGTCGCCCGCTACACCTCGACCCCCGGCGTGCTCAACCTCAGCGAGGCCGCCGCCCGGGTCAAGCTCGACAAGGCGGGCCTCTCGATGAAGGTCTCCAAGGAGGCCTACTCCGAGACGGTGGGCAAGGGGTTCGTGATCTCCACCGACCCCCGACCCGGTGACCGGGTGCTCAAGAACGGCAGCGTCGCGGCTGTGGTCTCGCTGGGACCCGAGCGGCACAAGGTGCCCGACGTCCGCGGCCAGACCCTCGACGAGGCCCAGCAGTCGCTCGACGGCGCCAAGCTCGAGTACGGCGAGCAGATCGACCGCTACGACGAGCGAGTCCCCAAGGGTCGGGTGGTCGGCACCGATCCCACGTCCGGCACCTCCCTGCGGCGCGGCACGGCCGTGGACGTCGTGGTGAGCAAGGGACCCAAGCCGATCAAGATCCCCGACTACACCGGCAAGTCGGCGGCGAAGGCGAGCCAGGCCCTCGGCAAGCTCGGTTTCAAGGTGGACACGACCGAGGTGAACAGCGACACCGTGCCCAGCGGCCGGGTGGTCACCCAGAGCCCGAGCACCGGAACCGGCCAGAAGGGCGACGTCATCTCGCTCGTGGTGTCCAAGGGCCCGGAGATGGTCACGGTCCCCGAGGTGGTGCGGATGGGCCTCGAGGCGGCCACCAAGGAGCTCGAGGCGGCCGGCTTCCGGGTCACCGTCGAGCGTGCCAGCCTCTACATCGGCGTCCAGTACGTCGTCGCGACCGACCCTGGGGGCGGCAGCAAGGCCCCCAAGGGCAGCACCGTCGTCGTCAGCATCGTCTGACCCTCGGGAACGCGCTCCCCTTGCGTTCACTTCCGTCACTCCAGTCACACTGGTAACGTCGGTGGCTGCCCACCCGTCCGCAAGACGGAGGATCCCGTGCCACGTTCCCCACGCCACGCTCCCGGCGCCCCCACCGTTCCCGGCCGCCGCACCCGTCGTACCACCGGCCGACTCACCGGCCGACTCACCGGCCGACTCACCGGCCGACTCACCGGCCGACTCACCGGCCTCGCCGGCGCCCTCGTCACCCTGACGCTCGTGCCTGCGGTGGTGCTGCCGACGGCTGCCCAGGCAGCGCCGTGGCCGGGCCACCCGGACCGCTCCGTCGTGCGGCACGTGGTCGGTCCTGGCGAGACCGCGACCGCGCTCGCCGTGCGCTACCACGCGTGGACCGACGAGCTGATCGCACTGAACCGGCTCGGGGCCAAGGGCCGCCTCTACCAGGGTCAGGTCCTGCGGATCCCGGTCGTGGTCTCGGCCGTACGCCGCGCACGCGGGCAGGCACCACGACCGAAGCCGGCGCCACAGCAGCGCAAGCACCACGAGAAGCACCGGACCGGTCCCGCTCCCGGCCTGGCGCTGCACCGCGCGACTCCGCCGGGGCGAGGCTGGCTGCACGCCGACCTGAGCCGGGACCAGGTGCGCCGCCTGGTCCGCACGACCGCCCGGCGCTACGGCGTACCCCCACGGCTCGCCCTCGCGATCGCCTGGCAGGAGTCCGGCTGGCAGCAGCGGCGGGTCTCCTCCGCCGGTGCGCTCGGCGTGATGCAGGTGATGCCCGACACCGGCCGGTGGATGCGCTGGTACGTCGGTCGCCCACTGCGTCTGCGCGACACCCACGACAACGTGCTCGCCGGCATCATGACGATCCGCGTGCTCCGCTCGTGGACGCACAAGGACAACCGGGCGATCGCCGCCTACTACCAGGGGCTCGGCGCGGTGCGCCAGCACGGCCTGTTCACCGACACCAAGCAGTACGTCGCGTCGGTGCGCGCCCACGAGCGCCGACTGATCCGGACGGGCAGCCCGATCTGATCCACCGGTCTGATCCACGGGTCTGATCCATGGGCCGCGCCCGCGCGAGGGAGCGACGCCCCGGCTGACTAGGCTGCCTGGATGCGTACGGCTCCTTCCCCGTCGCGGGTCACGCTGCTCGCCACCCTCGCCCTGCTGGCGATGACCGCCAGCTGGGGATCGACCTTCTACCTGATCCACGACCTGCTCGACCGGGTGCCGGTGCTGGACTTCCTGGCGGTCCGGTTCGCGATCGCCTCGGTGGCGATGCTGCTGGTCGCCCCGCGGGCGATCGCCCGGCTCTCCCGGGACCGGGTGCGACATGCCCTGGTCCTCGGTGCGCTGTACGGCGTCGCCCAGATCCTGCAGACCACCGGCCTGGCCACCACCGCCGCCAGCGTCTCCGGATTCATCACCGGGATGTACGTCGTGCTCACTCCCCTGCTCGCCGCCGTCCTGCTGCGCACCCGGATCGGCAGGCTGACCTGGGGCGCGGTGCTGCTCGCGGTCATCGGCCTCGGGGTGCTCACCCTCGGCAGCGTCTCCGGCGTGGGCCTGGGGTACGGCGAGGCGCTGACCCTGGTCTCCGCGGTGATCTACGCGCTGCACATCGTCGGACTCGGCGCCTGGTCGACCGCTCAGGACGCCCTCGGCATGTCGATCATCCAGATCATCGTGATCGCCGTGGTGTGCTCGGTCGCCGCCGCCCCGGGCGGCATCGTGCTGCCCCAGACGACCACCGACTGGCTCTCCGTGGGCTACATGGCCGTCTTCGCCGGCGCCGCCGCCATGCTCGGCCAGACCTGGGCCCAGGCACACCTGCCACCCACGCGGACAGCGATCATCATGAGCATGGAGCCGGTGTTCGCGTCGTTCTTCGCGGTGCTGCTCGGCGGCGAGGCCCTCACCGTGCGGATGCTGTCCGGCGGGGCGTTGGTGATCAGCGCGATGCTGCTCGTGGAGCTCTCCCCGCGCCGGAGGATCGAGGCCGAGGTCACCCACATCGCCGTCTGACCACTCGGCGCAGCGACCGGATGCTGGACCCTTCGTCCGTCATCCGGACCCGTCGGCCTAACCTCGACCCATGGTCGTTGTGATGGCTCCGGGTGCCACGGAGGAGCAGATCGCGCACGTCACCCAGCGGGTCGAGGAGACCGGCGGGCAGGCGTTCGTCAGCCGCGGCGTGGTGCGCACGATCATCGGGCTGGTCGGCGACATCGAGTCCTTCCACGGCCTGAACCTGCGCAGCATGGCCGGGGTGCAGGACGTCTACCGGATCTCCGACCCGTTCAAGCTGGTCAGCCTGCAGCACCATCCCGAGCGGTCCACCGTCCACGTCGGGGCTCCGGGCCACCAGGTCCCCATCGGTCCCGAGACGTTCACGTTCATCGCAGGTCCCTGCGCCGTCGAGTCACCGCAGCAGACCCTCGAGGCTGCCGAGATGGCCAAGGCCGCCGGGGCGAGGCTGCTCCGTGGTGGTGCGTTCAAGCCGCGCACCTCGCCGTACGCCTTCCAGGGACTGGGTGTGAAGGGCCTCGAGATCCTCTCCGACGTCCGCGAGGTCACCGGGCTACCCGTGGTGACCGAGGTCGTGGACGCGCGCGACGTGAGCGTGGTCGCCGAGCACGCCGACATGCTCCAGATCGGCACCCGCAACGCCGGCAACTTCGGCCTGCTCCAGGCGGTCGGTGAGTGCGGCAAGCCGGTGCTGCTCAAGCGCGGCATGACCGCGACCATCGAGGAGTGGCTGATGGCGGCCGAGTACGTCGCCCAGCGCGGCAACCTCGACGTGGTGCTGTGCGAGCGCGGCATCCGGACCTTCGAGCCCAGCACCCGCAACACCCTCGACATCTCGGCCGTGCCGGTCGTCCAGGCGATCAGCCACCTGCCGATCATCGTCGACCCCTCCCACGCCGGTGGACGCCGCGACCTGGTGGTGCCGTTGTCGCGTGCCGCGATCGCCGTCGGCGCGGACGGGGTCATCGTCGACGTGCACGGCGACCCCGAGCACGCCCTCTGCGACGGCCCCCAGGCCCTCTTCGGCGCCGACCTCCGCGCCCTCGCCCAGGCCGTCCGCCAGCTGCCCCCGGTGGTCGGCCGCACCTGACCCCCATGTAAATCGGGGTTATGGACGCTCATCAAGGCTTCTGCCGGCCCCGAAACGTCCACATCCCGCGCCAAGTCGTACGCCGCCCCGCCCATCACAGCTAGGGCGCCAGCAACCCCGACAGCACCTTGGCCGCCCTCTCGACATCGGCACGGCTCACGTCGAGGTGGGTGAGCATGCGGACCCTGGTCGGGCCGACCGCACCCACCAGCACACCCTGCTCACGGCAGGCATCCACCACCGCCCGGGCGTCCGGGACCTCGACGACCACGATGTTGGTCTGCGTCGTCGCCGGGTCGTTGCCGCAGGCCTCGGTCAGCAGCCGCGCGTGCTCGTGGTCCTCGGCCAGGCGATCGAGGTGGTGCTCGAGCGCGTAGAGGCCGGCTGCGGCCAGCACCCCGACCTGGCGCATCCCACCACCGAGTCGCTTGCGCAGCACCCGGGCCTGCTCGACCTGCTCGGCGGTGCCGAGCATCAACGAGCCGATGGGAGCACCCAGTCCCTTGGACAGGCACACCGACATGGTGTCGGCGACGGCACCGAAGGCGTCCAGCGGCGTGCCCGTGGCGACGTGGGCGTTCCAGATCCGAGCACCGTCGACGTGCACCGCGCAGCCCACCCGGTCGGCGTAGGCCCGCAGGGCCTGGAGGTCCTCGAGCGGCAGCACGGTGCCCCCGGCGAAGTTGTGGGTGTTCTCCACCGAGATGGCCGTGGTGCGCACGAAGAACGGACCCATGTCGGGGGCGTGCATCGACTCGATCGCTGCGAGGTCCACCTGGCCGTCAGGGTGCACCCAGGTGCGGCTCGTCAGGCCGGTGAACGCTCCGTGCGCGCCGAGCTCGGCCCGCACGATGTGGGCACGCGACTCGCACAGCACCTCCTGCCCCGGCCCGACGAGCGCGGCGACGGAGAGCACGTTGGCCATGGAGCCGGTCGGGGTGAACAGCGCCGCCTCGTGACCGAACAACCCCGCCACGTGCTCCTGCAGCCGGTCGACCGTTGGGTCCTCGCCGTAGACGTCGTCGCCCACCTCCGCCTCGGCCATGGCGCTGCGCATGCCCTCGGTGGGACGGGTGACGGTGTCGGAGCGGAGGTCGATCATGGGATGAGCCTAGGTGCCGTGAGCCTCACTGCAGCAGGTCGGGCGTCCGCCACTCCTTGCCGAGGAGGTGGTGGTCGAGGAAGGCGAGCACGGTCTCGTTCCAGACCACGCTGTGCTGCGGGCCGAGCACCCAGTGGTTCTCGTCGGGGAAGTACAGGAACTTGTGCGGCATGGACCCGTCCTCGGCCTCGGCGCGGGCCGCGAGCTCGGCCCACAGCCGCAGCCCCTCCCCGATCGGCACCCGGTAGTCCAAGTCGCCGTGGATGACCAGCATCGGCGTGACGATGTCGTCGACGAAGCGGTGCGGAGAGTTGGCCGCCTCCATCTCCGGGGTCATCTCCCGCGCCCAGTACCACGGTGCGTCGGTGGTGGGGCCGAACTGGTCCAGCGCCCACAGGCTCGCATGGGTGACGATCGCCTGGAACCGGTCGGTGTGGCCCGCGACCCAGTTGGCCATGTAGCCGCCGAAGGAGCCACCCATCGCGGCCGTGCGGGTCTCGTCGATGTCCGGCCGCGCGACCGCTGCGTCGGTCGCCGCCATCAGGTCGGTGTACGGCGCCTGCCCCCACGCGCCCCATCCGCGAGCGATGTGGTGCAGCCCGTAGCCGGTGGACAGCGCCGGGTCGGGCAGCAGCACGGCATATCCCCGCGCCACGGCGATCCACGGGTTCCAGCGCCACGACCAGGCGTTCCACGAGTTCAGCGGACCGCCGTGGATCCAGAGCAGCAGCGGAGCGGGGTCGTCGGCCGAAGCACCCTCCGGCATCGCCAGCCACGAGCGCACCCGGGTGCCGTCCTCGCCGGTGGCCTCGACCTCGGTGAGGGTGCCCGGCAGCACCGGAGTCTCGCTCGGCCCCCGCAGGGCGACCGACGCCTGGTCGGGCGTGCTGGCGTCGAGGCGCACCGGGCGCGCGGGCTCGGCGTACGACGTGCGCATCGCATAGATGCTCTGCCCGTCGGGAGCCACCTGCACGTCGGAGTAGGCATAGTCGTCAGCGGTGAGCCGGGTGACCTCTCCCGACCCGACCTCCATCCGGAAGACCGGCGCCCGGCCGTTCTCGTCGGCGACGACGACCAGCGCGCTTCCGTCCGGTGTCCATGCGATCGGGCCTGCCGGCCAGTGGTCCCAGTCGCCGGTCAGGTCGCGCACGGACCCGTCAGCGAGGGAGACCACGGCGATCCGCACGTCGCCGGGGTCGTGCGGGGTCGACCGCTGCTCGCGCACGACCGCGAGCCATCGTCCGTCCGGGCTGAACCGCGGGCTGTGGTGCTCGAAGTCGGCGCTGTCGAGCAGCACCCGACGCTCGCCGCCGGGGATGTCGATGACCGCGATGGCCGCACGAACCCCGCCACGCTCGGGGACCTGCCAGGTGGTCGCCACGCTCGAGCCGTCCGGGCTCACGTCGTACATCGAGCGGTCCAGCGCACGACCGGCGTCGGGAGTCAGGTCGGTGAGCTCGATCTGCTGGTCGGCCTCGCCGGAGACGCCGGCCAGCGTCCCGGAGAACAGCCGGGGCGCGTCCGGGCCGAGGTCCTTGTCCCAGTGGCGCACCGGCACGCTCTCGTGCAGGATCGCCGAGATCTTCTTGTCCTTGCGCTCCTTGCGCTTGGCCTGCTCCGCGTCGTGGGTCTGCGAGCTCGGGAACGTGGCCGAGGACAGCACCACCGTGCCTGTGTCGGCTGCGACCCGGACGTCGTCGACACCGCCGGGACGGGAGGCGACCACGTGGGCCTCGCCGGCGCCCGCCGGCAGCAGCCACAGCAGCGAGACCTTCTCGTCGTCGTCCTCGGCGTCGGGATCGGGCCTCGTCGAGGTGAACAGCAGCGAGCCGTCGGGCAGGAACGCGCAGCCACTCTCCCCCTGGGCACCTCGGGTCAGACGACGCGCCGGGCGCTCCCCGACCGGGTCGACCTCCCACAACGACGTCACGAACTTGGTGCGCTTCTTGTTCAGCGTCGCGACGGCGGTGACCAGTCGGGTCCCGTCCGGCGAGAGCCGCAGGGTGGAGCCGCGCGGCAGGTCGATGTAGGTGTCGAGGTCGTGGAAGGGGCTGCGGGTCCGAGAGTCAGTCACACCCCCTGCCTATCAGACGCGAGCACTCATCCGACACGCAGGCGGAACCGCGCAAACCGCTCCTCCAGCGGGCCAGCAGGTCCGGGCTCGACCAGCGGGTCACTGTCGGCGCTGACCGTCGCGACCTCCTCGCCGGCGGCGAGCCAGCCCAGGCGGGCGGCACCGAGCACCGTGGCGTCCCGGACCGTACGCCGCCGCAAGGGACGTTGCAGCACGTCGGCGAGCAGCTGGTTGAACACCGGGGACCGGGAGCCCCCTCCGACGAGGTCGACGACCTCGGCAGAGGCAGGCATCGCCTCGAACGCCAGGCGGATGGAGAACGCGACTCCCTCGAGCGCCGCTGCCAGCAGGTCGGCGCGTGTCGTGCCCAGGTCGACGTCGAACCAGCCGGCTCCACCGGCGGGACGGGCGACGGGGAGCCTTTCACCGGCGAAGAACGGCACGAAGCCAGGCAGCCCCGCAGCGCGGTCATGGGGGCGGTAGAGGTCCTCCCAGTCGACGCCGAGCAGCTCGACGACTCGTCCGAGGGCTAGCCCCGCGTTCATCACGGCCCCCATGGCGAACCAGCCGTCGAGGGCGTCGCGGTAGAGGTGGTGCCGCACCCGGTCGGGGCACGCGGGCACGATCCCGGGCAGCACCAGCTGCGCGCCGGTGCCGACCGTGAGCACGGTCCGTCCCGGCTCGGCGTCGAGGCCGAGCAACGTGCCGGCGACGTCGCTGCACCCGACGCTCACGGGGACGTACGCCGGGAGCCCCCAGCTCCTGGCCACGTCCTCGGCCAACCGTCCGGCCACGTCGCTGGACCGGCGCACCGCGGGAAGCAACCGGCTGGGCACCCCGGTCAGCTCTGCCACCTCGGTCGACCAGTCGTCGGCCGACACGTCCCAGAGCAGGGTGGCCGAGGCGTCCGAGTGATCGGTGCAGGCCGCACCCCCGACCATCCGCGAGCGCAGCCAGTCCTTGGGCAGCACGAAGCTCTCCGCCGCCGCGACCGAGTCGGGCTCGTGCTCGGCCAGCCAGCCGAGCACCGGCCCGGGCATGCCGGGCGTCAGCGGGTTCGCGAGCCCCCGCCGGGGACCGTCGGGCAGGCCCTCCCACCGAGGCATCTGGTCGGCAGCCCGGGCGTCGGGCCACAGCACGGCCGGGCGCACGGGGGCCCCGTCGCCGTCCACGAGCACGGTGCCGTGCATCTGGCCGTCGACGCCCACGGCGACCACCTCCACCGCGGGGGTGGTGGCCAGCAGCTCGGCCGTCGCCTCCTGCGAGGCGCGTTCCCACGCCGACGGATCGGCCTCCGCCCGACCCGGGCGCGGTGAGTCGACCGGATAGCCGCGCTGCGCCGACCCGAGGACCGAGCCCGTGTCGTCGAGCAGGACGACCTTGACCCCGCTGGTGCCCAGGTCGATGCCGAGGGCGGCACGCGTGCTCATCGCTGGTCGGTCTCCGGGTGCGCCTCGCGGACGAGAACCTCGCCGACGGGGATCGACCTCAGCGTCGGCTGGAGGCACCTCCCCGACCACGCGACCTGGCGGTGGCTCTGGTGGCACACCGTCGTGGTCTCGGGGTCGAGGCTCTGAGGTTCAGGTCCGACGGCCTCGGTGCTCACAGCTCGCGCTCCTCGTCGTCGAATGCAGGTTGCCCGAAGGAAGGTCGTCGACACCGTGTCAGGAGGCGGGTGGGCCCGCGACGGCCAGTCGTGGTCAGACGTTGCCGATGGCACCGCTGATCGTGATCCTGACCGCGACCCGCTCGGGGTTCGCGCGCGGCTGTCGGTAGCGCTCGGCGTAGCGGCGTACGGCCTCCTCGACCGAGCCCGCGTCGTCGCGGACCTCCGCGGTGCCCTCGATCGTCGACCACCGTCCGCCGTCGACCTGGCACACGGCCACCCGCGCGTCCGCACCGGCACGCAGGTTGGCGACCTTCTGGGAGGTGCGCGAGGTGATCCCCCACGCGAGCCCGGCAGCGGCATCGACCACGATGCCCATCGGTACGACGTGGGGGGACCCGTCGCGCCGCAGGGTGGTCACGGTGCACAGGTGGCGCTCGCGCCAGAACTCGAGGTGCTCGCCCGTGAGCTCGTAGACGCGTGGCACGGCGGGGTCAGGCCTTGCGCAGCATCTCGGCGACGAGGAAGGACAGCTCGAGCGACTGCACCCGGTTGAGCCGTGGGTCGCACACGGACTCGTAGCGGTTGCCGAGGTCGACCTCGAGCAGCTCCTCACCACCGCCGACGCACTCGGTGACGTCGTCGCCGGTGAGCTCGACGTGCAGGCCGCCGGGCCAGGTCCCGACGGCACGGTGCACGTCGAAGAAGCCCTGCACCTCCTCGATGACGTCGTCGAAGCGACGCGTCTTGTATCCCGAGGAGGCCTCGAAGGTGTTCCCGTGCATGGGGTCGCAGACCCACGCCGCCTCGATCCCGGCGGCGTGCACCTTCTCCAGAAGAGGCGGGAGGTGCTCACGGATCTTGCCCGCGCCCATGCGGGTGATGAACGTCAGCCGGCCGGCCTCGTTGGCCGGGTTGAGCTTGCCGGCCAGCGCGATGGCGTCGTCCGCGCTGGTCGTCGGGCCGAGCTTGACCCCGATCGGGTTCTGGATGCGGCTCAACAGCTCCACGTGCGCCCCGTCGAGCTGGCGGGTGCGCTCCCCTATCCAGACGAAGTGCGCGGAGACGTCGTAGGGCAGCTGGGTGCGGCTGTCGATGCGTGTCATCGCGTGCTCGTACTCGAGGACGAGCGCCTCGTGGCTGGAGTGGAAGTCCACGCGGTGGAACTCGTCGGGATCGGCCCCGATGGCCTTCATGAAGCTCAGCGCCCGGTCGATCTCGGCCGCCACCTGCTCGTACTTGCGGCCGACCTCCGAGCCCAGGACGAAGTCGGTGTTCCAGGTGTGCACCTGGCGCAGGTCGGCGTACCCGCCGGTGACGAAGGCGCGCACGAGGTTCAGCGTGGCGGCCGACGCGTGGTAGACCTCCACGAGTCGCTGCGGGTCGTGCCGGCGCGACTCGGCGTCGAACGCGAAGCCGTTGACCGCGTCACCGCGGTAGGCAGGAAGCGTGACGCCGCCACGCGTCTCGAGGTCGGAGGAGCGGGGCTTGGCGTACTGCCCGGCCAGCCGGCCCAGCTTCACGACCGGCACGGACGCGGCGTAGGTCAGCACGACCGCCATCTGCAGGAGCACCCGCAGCTTGTTGCGGGTGTTGTCGGCCGTCACCCCGGCGAAGGTCTCGGCGCAGTCGCCGCCCTGCAGGAGGAATGCCTCACCGCGGGCGACGGCGGCGAGCTTGGTCTTGAGTGCGTCGCACTCACCGGCGAAGACGAGGGGCGGCATGCTGCGCAGGCGCGTGACGGCAGCGGCGACGGCCGCCTCGTCGTCGTACGTCGGCTGCTGGGCCGACCCCATGGCGTGCAGGTGGGCGAGCTCGGGAATCGACAAGGACACGACTCAAGGGTAAGGGGCGGACCGATCTGCGTCGCAGCCCGATCTCATCGACCCCCGGTGTGCTCAGCCGAAGAACACCTCGGCCTCGGCGTACTCCTCGGGCTTGACCAGCTTGAGCTCGCTGGTCCCCTCGGCCAACGGGACCCGCACGATGTCGGTGCCGCGCAGCGCGACCATCTTCCCGTAGTCCTGCTCGGCGACGGCGGTGATGGCCTGCAGGCCGAACCTGGTCGCGAGCCAGCGGTCGAAGGCGGTCGGGGTGCCGCCGCGCTGCACGTGGCCGAGCACGACGGCTCGGGCCTCCTTGCCGGTGCGGTCCTCGATCTCCTTGGCGAGCCGGTCGCCGATGCCGCCGAGCCGGACGTGCCCGAAGGCGTCCTTCTCACCGCTGACCAGGGTCATGTCGCCGCCCTCCACGGGCATCGCGCCCTCGGAGACCACGATGATCGGCGAGTAGTGCGACTCGAACCGCTTCTCGACGTGACCGCAGACCTCCTCGATGTCGAAGGGCTGCTCGGGGATGAGCACCACGTTGGCTCCACCGGCGATGCCGGCGTGCAGCGCGATCCAGCCGGCGTGCCGGCCCATCACCTCCACGACGAGCACGCGGTGGTGCGACTCAGCGGTGGTGTGCAGCCGGTCGATCGCCTCCATGGCGATGTTCACCGCAGTGTCGAACCCGAACGTGAAGTCCGTGCCGGACAGGTCGTTGTCGATGGTCTTGGGCACGCCGACCACGTTCACGCCCAGGTCGGCGAGCTGGGTCGCGACGCCGAGCGTGTCCTCGCCACCGATGGCGATCAGGGCGTCCACGCCGTTGGCGGCGAGGTTGTGCTTGATCTTCTCCACGCCGCCGTCGATCTTGAACGGGTTCGTCCTCGACGACTTCAGGATCGTGCCGCCGCGCGGGAGGATCCCGCGCACCTGGTCGATCCCGAGCGGCGTGGTCACGTTCTCGAGCGGACCTCGCCAGCCGTCGCGGAAACCCACGAAGTCGAAGCCGTACTCCTTCACGCCCTTGCGGACGAGCGCACGGATGACCGCGTTCAGGCCCGGGCAGTCGCCGCCCCCGGTGAGCACTCCGACGCGCATGGTCTCTCCCTCAGCCGTGGATTGGATCGTTACGATCCAACCCCGAACCCGGGGTGCTCGTCCAGCCCGGGCGCGCCCCCTAGGCTCAGGCCGCATGAGCATCCTCGCCATCGACGCAGGTACGACGGGCGTCACCGCGCTCGTCGTGACGCCGGACGGCCTGATCGCGGCCCGGGGCTACCAGGAGTTCCGTCAGCACTTCCCGAAGCCCGGCTGGGTCGAGCACGCACCGGAGGAGATCTGGCAGGCGACGCTCGAGGCCACGCGCGACTGCCTGAACGCCTGGGACGGGAGGGCCGGCGACCTGTCCGGCATCGGCATCACCAACCAGCGCGAGACGGTGCTGCTGTGGGACCGGGAGACTCTCGGGTCTCCACGGCGGGCGATCGTCTGGCAGGACCGGCGTACCGCCGACATCTGCAGGCGACTGCGCGAGGAGGGCCACGAGGAGCGGGTCTCCGAGCTGACGGGCCTGCGCCTGGACCCCTACTTCTCCGGCACCAAGCTGGTCTGGCTCGCCGAGCACGAGCCCCGCACCTGGGCCCTGGTCGAGGAGGGCAGGTACGCGATCGGCACCGTGGACTCCTACCTCGTCGCACGGATGTCGCGGGGCACCTGGCACGTCACCGACGTGTCCAACGCCTGCCGGACCCTGCTCTTCGACCTCGAGGCCGGCGAGTGGTCCCAGGAGCTCTGCGACCTGTTCGGCGTCCCGAGGGACGCCCTGCCCGAGGTGGTGCCCAACTGGGGTGAGCTCGCCCGCACCGACCCGCGGAGCTTCCTCGACCTCGACCTCCCGATCGCGGGCATCGCCGGTGACCAGCAGGCGGCCCTGTTCGGCCAGACGTGCTTCGACGTCGGTGACTCCAAGTGCACCTACGGCACCGGCTCCTTCATCTTGACCAACACCGGCACCGAGGTGGTGCGCTCCGACGCGGGCCTGCTCTCCACCGCGGCCTGGCGCTCCCCCGCGGGTGAGACCACCTATGCGCTCGAGGGCGCGATCTTCGTGACCGGCGCCGCGGTGCAGTGGTTGCGCGACGGTCTGCAGATCGTCGGCTCAGCGGCGGAGACCGCAGCGATCGCCAGCACCGTCGAGACCACGGACGGCGTGGTGTTCGTGCCCGCGCTGACCGGGCTCGGCGCCCCTCACTGGGACCCGCACGCCCGCGGGACGATCCTCGGGATCACCCGGGGCACGACGCGCGCCCACCTGGTGCGCGCCACCCTCGAGGCGATCACCTACGAGGTCCGCGACGTCACCGACACCATGCCGACCGAGCTGACCTCGCTGATGGTCGACGGCGGCGCGGCCGCCAACGACTTCCTCTGCCAGCTCCAGGCCGACCTGCTCGGCGTACCGGTCCAGCGACCGGAGATCGTCGAGACCACGGCCCTGGGTGCAGCGTTCATGGCCGGCCTCGGCACGGGCGTCTGGGAGTCCACCGACGCCCTGCGCGAGACCTGGAAGCTCGACCGGGACTTCGCGCCCAGCGGGTCCGAGCAGGTCAAGGAGCGGGTCGAGTCGTCGTACGCGCTGTGGCGCAAGGGCGTCGAGCGCGCCAAGGGCTGGACCGACTGACCCGTCGACCGAGCGCGGGGCGAGGCCTCACCGCTCCCGGAGCCGCGCAAGCGCCCGCTCGGCCAGCTCCTGCGTGCGCTGGGACTCGGCCAGGACGGCCCGGGCGTCGTCCGCGGCCTCCTGGACCTCCTCCAGCTCGTCGTCGACCTGGTCGACCCGGTCCTCGATCTCGGCCAACCGTCGACGCAGCTCGTCGGCCTCCCCCTGCAGCTGGAGGCGTCGCGCGTTGAGGGCCTCCAACGAGCCCTCGACCTCGGCCAGCTCCCCCGCAGCCTCCGCGACGTGGCCGCCGGCCTCCTCGAGCGCCTCCTCGGCGGCTGCCAGCTTCGCCCCGTCGTCGGGTACGACGTGCAGCCCGACGCGCTCCGTGGCCGCGCTGTCGTCCTCGTCGGGAGCATCCACCGGCTCGGCCCGCACGTCGAGAGCCTCGGGAAGCGCCACCACGGCCTCCACGTCGAGCTCCGAGACCCCGGTCGAGGTGAACGCGGTGACCACCCGTCCGGTGCGCACCACCTGGGCGGCCACCCGGTCCAGCATCGCCGCGTTGAGCATCCCCTCCACCTGGTCGACCACCGGACCGGTCAGGCGGACACCGAGCTCCCGGGCCAGCGACCTGGCCGAGGACGCCAGGGCAGTGGTCAGCTGGCG
Source organism: uncultured Actinomycetota bacterium (assembly GCA_963815825.1). Lineage (GTDB taxonomy): Bacteria > Actinomycetota > Actinomycetes > Propionibacteriales > Nocardioidaceae > Marmoricola. The sequence goes on from CAWFII010000009.1 coordinate 18,363, forward strand.
TCGTTGCCGGGTCAGGGCCCGCAGCTCGTCGCCGTCGAGGGCATCGGCCGCCGCGCGCAGCGACTCCGCGAGCACGAGCACGGAGTCGATCTGCTCGCTCTCGCGGCGCACCAGCAGGTTCACCGCCCAGGCAGCCACCGAGGGCTTCTTGAGCTTCTTGATGCGGGCTGCCAGAGCCTTGTCACCGGCCCGGCGGGCGGCCTCGTTGCGAGCGTCGGTGAAGGTGTCCGCCGGCCCGGCGTAGAGACGGTCGGCGATGGCGCTCAGCTCGTCCATCCGACACCTCCGCGGGGGGATCGATCCCGGCGTCGCGCGGGCCCGGCGCGCGACGCCGACCGGTCCTGGTCCTCGCGCGCGCCCATGTCCCGACGCTAGCGCCCCCGGGGTCGCGCCGGGGTCGCGGCGGGGACACGCCGGGGTCACGCCGGGGTCGGTAGCCTGCCCTCATGCCGCTGCCGATCGAGGACTATGCCGCCATCGGCGACGGGTACACCGCCGCCCTCATCGGCCGTGACGGCTCGATGGACTGGCTGTGCCTGCCGCAGTTCGACTCTCCCGCCTGCTTCGCAGGACTGCTCGGGACCGACGAGCACGGTCACTGGCTGCTCGGTCCAGCGGGCGAGCACCATGCCGTGCGCCGCTACGTGGGTGACACGGCGGTGCTCGAGACGACGTACTGCACCGACTCGGGCGAGGTCCGGGTCACCGACGTGATGCCGACCGGTGCGCACCGCGCCGACATCGTCCGTCGGGTCGAGGGGGTGCGGGGGACGGTCTCGATCCGGCACAGCTGGGTGGTGCGGTTCGGCTACGGCGAGATCCGCCCGTGGGTGCACCGCGACAGGGTCGGCGGCAGGCCGGCCATCATCGCGACGGCCGGTCCCGACAAGCTGATCCTCACCGGCCCGAGACTGCCTCCCGCCGTGGACGGCCACCACGAGGAGACCTTCGACGTCTCGGCCGGTGAGCGACTCGACTTCACCCTCACCTGGATCCCGTCCCACCGCGACCTCCCCGAGCCGCTCGACATCGACGCCAGCCTCGCCCACACCCTCGAGGAACAGCAGTCCTGGGCGAACGCCTGCAGCTACGACGGGCCCTGGCGGCGCCAGGTCGTTCGCAGCCTGGTGACGCTGCGCGGCCTGACCCATGTGGACACCGGCGGCATCGTCGCTGCGCCGACCACCTCGCTGCCCGAGGAGTTCGGTGGCGAGCGCAACTGGGACTACCGCTACTGCTGGCTGCGCGACGCGGCCCTCACGCTGGAGTCGCTGCTCGCCGCGGGCCGGTCCGACGCCGCGCACCACTGGCGCAACTGGCTGTTGCGCGCCATCGCCGGTGATCCCCAGGACATGCAGGTGATGTACACCGTCGAAGGGGGTCGCTACCTGCCGGAGCGCGAGCTCGACCACCTGCCCGGCTACGCCGACTCCCGCCCGGTCCGCGTCGGCAACGGCGCGGTGTCGCAACGCCAGAACGACGTCCTCGGCGAGGTGCTCTCGGCCCTGTCGATGGCTCGCAACCACGGGGTCAAGGAGACTCGGGACAGCTGGAGCATGCAGCGCACGCTCGTCAACCAGCTCGCCGAGGACTGGCGTGCGCCGGACAACGGCATGTGGGAGATCCGGGGGCCCTTGCGCCACTTCACCCACAGCCGGGTGATGGTCTGGGCTGCCTTCGACCGCGTCATCGAGGGGGTCGAGAGGCACGGTCTGCACGGCCCGGTCGACGAGTGGCGGGCCACGCGCGATCAGGTGCGCGAGGAGATCATGGAGCGCGGTTTCGATGCCCGCCGGAACACCTTCACCCAGCACTACGACACCGAGGAGGTGGACGCCTCGCTGCTGGTACTGCCGATGGCCCGGTTCATCAAGGGCGACGACCCCAAGATGCTCGGGACGATCGCGGCCGTGGAGCAGGACCTGATGAAGGACGGGCTGCTGCTGCGCTACCGGACCCAGTCGGGAGTCGACGGCCTGAGTGGCGAGGAGCACCCCTTTCTGGCGTGCTCCTTCTGGCTGGTCTCGGCGTACGCCCTGGCCGGGCGCCTCGACGACGCCAGCGCGCTGATGGACCGGTTGGTCGCGCTGGGCAACGACGTCGGTCTGCTCAGCGAGGAGTACGACGTGGCCGGGAAGCGGATGGTCGGCAACTTCCCCCAAGCGTTCTCCCACCTCGCGCTGGTGACCGCGGCGATGAACCTGCGCCGGGCTAGCACCCGATGATTATCAGGCGATATCTGGTCTAGTCCGACAGAGCCGAGTTATGGGTCGAAAGTACTCAACTCCCCCGGTTCGCAGCACACTTGTCCCGCGGGCCGAACCTGGGCCGATGCAGCACCTGAAACAACCGGGGGGAACCGACATGCGCCATCGCGGAGTGAGCAACGAGGATCGGTCCGCCACGGAACCGGGCCGGAGCGGCACCGTGCTGACCCGCAGCGACCTCGTCGCCATGCGCCTGATCGGCCAGGGCAGGCACCGCGCGTCTCCCACCTCGCTCGTGCCCGAGCAGGCCCCGCCCACGCACGAGTCGTTGATGGAGGCAGCTCCGGCGGTGGTCGTCGCGCCGACGCCGAGGCCGGTCGCCGAGCCCCCGAGCATTCCCGACACCGTCCACTGGAGGGCGAGCCACGTCCCCCGCATGGTCGCCGGGGTCATCCTCTTCCTGGCGGTGCTCGGCACGGCGGGCCTGGCAGTCCGCTACGCCGACGGCCTCGACGAGAACGACTTCGTCGACCTGATGGTCGGGGTCTCCGTCGTGGTCGTCCTGTGGGCCGTGCTGATCGCCAGCACACCGCAACGGGTGAGCCTGAGCGGCTCGATGCTCACGGTGCACAACCTGGCCGGATCCGAGACCTTCGACCTCGCGGACGCCCTTCAGCCGGTCGACCTGGTCGGCGACCCGCGCACCCCGAACTGGGCCTTGCTGCTCCACCACGCCGACGCCAGCACCGTCGTGCTCCGTCGGCAGGACGTCTCACCGAGCGAGCTCGACCCGATCGTCCGGCACTACCGGGCCATCGCGGACCGGCGTGGCGCCGAGCGCGACGCCCGGTTCAACCGCTGACGGGACCTCGAGTCGCTCGCTCCGCACGATCACCACCCCGGCGAGGATGAACAGTCCACCCAGCAGCTGCACCGGGCGCGGGAGCTGGCCGAGCAGCACCCAGGCCAGCAGCACCGCGAACAGGACCTCGGAGAGACCGACGAAGGACGCCAGCTTCGCTCCGAGCGCACGGGCAGCGACGATCCCCGTGACGTAGGCGGTGGCGGCCGCGATCGCAGCCAGCTCCACGACCGCGACCCACCAGGGCACCGAGGCGCCGGCGAGGCGCACGGCGCCCGTGGCGAAGGTCATCGGCAGGACGCCGACGGCGCCCAGGACGCCGAAGCCCGCTCCTCCGAACACCAGACCGCCCCACGCCAGCACGAGCGGCGGCAACGGCTGCTCCGCCGCGTGGCCGGACAGCAGGAAGTAGGACGCGAGCCCCAGGGCCGCCACCAGACCCCACAGCACCCCGATCCCGTCGATCCGCACGCCGCCGAAGACGTCCAGCACCAGCGCGAGCCCGACCAGGGCCAGCACGATTCCCGCCAGCGTCGGGGGTCGCGGCAGCCGGCGGGCGACCAGCGCCTGCCAGGCGACCACCAGCACCAGCGCGAGGTACTCCAGCAGCAGCGCCACCCCGACCGAGAGGTGGTTGACGGCGTAGAAGAACGCCAGCTGCGGTACGGCGATCGCGGCGAAACCGTAGGCCACCAGCTGTCGCCAGCCCTCCCGCACCAGCTGCCACCGACCATCCAGCGCGCGCAGTGCAGGCACCGTCAGGAGAAGTGCTGCCCCGACGACCCGGAGGAGGACCACCGAGCCCGGAGTCCAGCCGACATCGAGCAACGACTTGGCGAAGGGCCCCGCCGTGGCGAAGGTAGCGGCAGAGATCAGGGCGACCACGATGCCGGCGCCGGTGGAACGTGGGGACATCGTGTTCCCGCCTGTCATGAGCAAAAGATGTGGACACCGGTTACTGTAGAAGGATGAGACGTCAGGAGTCAAAGTGACTTTTGCCCATGACACCGAGATCGCACTGTCCGCGGCTGCCGCGTTGGTCAACACCCACCCGGCCGACGGCTCGGGTGAGGACTCGCTGCGCACCCGCGAGGACCTGGTGCACTTCCTCGACGACGAGGGCTGGTTCGGCTTCCGCGCCGGCGACGAGGCCGAGCTCGAGGCCGTCAGGGCCCTGCGCCCGACTCTCCGCGAGCTCTGGGAGCTGCCGGAGAAGGCGCTGGTGCCGGTGCTCAACGAGATCCTGGCCGAGGCCGAGGCGCTCCCCCAGCTCGTGGACCACGACGACCTCGGTTGGCACATCCACGCGGTCCCCGCCGACGCTCCCCTCGCCACCCGGATGGCCGTCGAGGCCGCGATGGCCTTCGTCGACGTGGTGCGCAGCGGCGAGCTCGACCGGCTCAAGTCCTGCGCCGCCGAGGACTGCGCAGGCGTGGTCGTCGACCTCTCCCGCAACCGCTCGCGACGCTTCTGCGAGTCCGGCTGCGGCAACCGCGAGAACGTCCGCGCCTACCGGGACCGTCAGCGTGGGTGACGGTCTGCGCCGGCGGGAGCCGTCGCACCGCGCCGGTGCAGCACCACGTCGCGCGCGAACTCGACGCCGGAGGTGACGGTGAGCACGACCGCGCCCGCCATCAAGGCCGCGGAGATCCACCAGACGGCCTGACCCGGGACCTCGAGGATCCCGGTGAACATGCCGAACGGCGCGACGAAGCCGCCCAGGGCGATCGCCTGCAACATCGTCTTGACCTTGCCGCTCTGCTTGGCCGGCATCACGACGTCCTTCGCGATCGAGAGGCGCGCGAAGGTGACCGCCCACTCGCGGGTCAGCACCACGATGGTGATCGTCCACCACACCCACGCAGGCAGGAAGTCGTGGATGATCGCCAGGCCCACGAACGCCATGCCGGTCATGGCCTTGTCCGCGATCGGGTCCGCGATCTTGCCGAAGTTCGTGACGAGGTTGTGCTTGCGCGCGATGTCGCCGTCGATCTTGTCGGTGATCATCGCGACGCAGAACAAGACGAACGCCACCCACCGCCAGGTCGTGCTCTCCCCGCCGACGTGGAGCAGTGCCCAGCCGAAGAAGGGCACCATCACGATGCGCAGGGTGGTCAACCCGTTCGGGACGTTCCAGTTGCTCACCGGGGCAGCGCCCGCGTCGGGCCCGGGCACCGACTCGCTCACCGCGCCTCCTCCGACCCGTCCACCTCGACTGCCACCAGGTCGACACCGTCGGAGGCGACCACTCGCGCTGTGATCATGTCACCGACCTGCATGCGGCTCGACACGGCCCGCAGGGTCGTGGAGCCGTCCACCTCCGGACCCTGGTGGGCAGCGCGGCCCTCGGCGACCCGTCCCTCCTGGCCGGGAGCCGGGCTGAGGTCGGGGTCGACCTCGATGGTCTCCACGAGCACCCGCACCAGCTCGCCGATGCGTTCCTCGGCCCGTTGGGAAGTGAGCTGCTCGGCCAGCGAGGTGACGTGCTCGACGCGCTCGCGGATCTCGTCCTCGTCGAGCTTGTCCTCGAACCGCTCGGCCTCGGTGCCGTCCTCGTCGGAGTAGCCGAAGATCCCGATCGCGTCGAGACGCGCCTCGGAGAGGAAGTCGCAGAGCACCTCGAGGTCGTGCTCGGTCTCACCGGGGAAGCCGACGATGAAGTTCGAGCGTGCTCCGGCCTCGGGGGCCTGCGCACGCGCCTGCTCGAGCAGCCCGAGGAATGCCTCGGCGTCCCCGAACCGGCGCATCCGGCGCAGCACCGGGTTGGAGGCGTGCTGGAAGGACAGGTCGAAGTAGGCAGCCACCCCCGGTGTCCTCGCGATGGCGGTGACCAGCCCCGGGCGCGTCTCGGCCGGTTGCAGGTAGGAGACACGCACCCGTTCGACGCCGGGGACGGCCGCCAGCTCAGGCAGCATCGTCTCCAGCAGCCTCAGGTCGCCGAGGTCCTTGCCGTAGGACGTGGAGTTCTCGCTGACCAGGAAGAGCTCGCGGGCACCCTGGTCGGCCAGCCAGCGCGCTTCGGCGAGGACGTCGGAGGGTCGCCGCGAGACGAAGGAGCCCCGGAAGGAGGGGATCGCACAGAAGGTGCAGCGGCGGTCGCAGCCGGAGGCGAGCTTCAACGGCGCCATCGGACCGGCGTCCAGGCGACGTCGCTCCCCGTGCCCCGGCTGGTAGGCGGGGGCGTCGATCCGGTCCGCCGGAGAGATCGGCAGCAGCCTGCGCCGATCCTGCGGCGTGTGCGGATGCTGCTGGTCCCCGGCGAGGATCGAACGCAGCTTGCCCGCGATGTCGGGGTAGTCGTCGAAGCCCAGCACGGCATCGGCCTCGGGCAGGGAGGTCGCCAGCTCGGCGCCGTACCGCTCCGCCAGGCAGCCGACAGCGACGACCGCCCTGGTCGTGCTCGGCGCGCCAGCACTGCCCTTCAGGTCGGCAGCGGCGAGCAGGGTGTCCACCGAGTCCTTCTTGGCCGCCTCGACGAAGCCGCAGGTGTTCACCACCACGGTCTCCGCGGCGGCCGGATCATCGACCAGGAGGAACCCTCCGGCCTCGAGCCGTCCGGCCAGCTCCTCCGAGTCCACCTCGTTACGGGCGCACCCGAGGGTCACCATGGCGACGGTGGTCGGCGAGGAGCTGGAGGGGGCGGGGGCAGCAGCAGATGAGTTCATAGGCGCTTCGAGTATGACCGACCGCACCGTGCATCACGAAAAGCGCAGCCGCCGGCTACCCGAACTGCTTGCTCCCCGCGTCCGCCGAGTCGCCGACGGTTCCCTTGGGCTTGCCGAGGAAGGACACCTTGACGGCAGCGCCGTTGCTGGCGGTCACCTCGAACGGTGCCAGACCGATGACCTGCTGGCGCTGACCGTCAGCCAGCTTGTCGGCCCACAGGATGCGCCCGTCGCGGTCGCGGATGACCACCTGAGGGCTCGCACCGACCGCGGTGACCTCCAGAGGCGCCAGAGTCATCTTGGGCGCCTGGGCCGGATCTGCCTGGGCGAGGCCGGCGGAGTCGACGACGTTGGGCGCGGGGCTCACCAGCTCCTGGGGTGCGTCGTTGAACACGCGGGCGACACCCCAGATCGCGACCAGCGCGAGCACGCACGCCGCGAGCAGAGTCCAGCGGGGACCGGTGTGGGCCGCGCGGACGCCGCCCCCGATGCCGGTGGCCAGCTCGGCCTCGAACACCTGCCGGGCCTCGATCTCGGCCTGCGCGTAGTGGCCGTCGTACAGGTCGAGCAGCGGCTGGGGGTCCAGCCCGAAGATGCGCGCGAGGGTGCGGAGGTGACCGCGTGCGTAGAAGTCGCCGCCGCAGGGCTCGAAGTCGTCGACCTCGATGCACTCCAGGACGTGCGGCCGGATCCGGGTGCGCTCGCTGAGCGTGTCGATGCTCAGCCGGGCGCGGTTGCGGGCCGCTGCGATCTGCGGACCGATCAGAGCCTCCGCCGCAGGCTGCGGCTGTGCCGCCTCCAGCGTCGCCTCGAACTCGTCGATGCGGGCGACGACCCCCGGCGAGCTCCCGTGCCGCTGGGACGGGATCGCGGGCGCGGCGGGCAGCATCCGTACGGAGTCCTGCACGACCTCGGAGCGAGCTGCCGGACGGGCCTCCCGGACGGGCTGCACCGGCTCGAAGTCGGGTTCGTCCTGCTCGTGCTGGTCGTCGCGGGCGCGCTCGTGGACCCCGACGGGCTCGTGCTCCTCGTCGAGGAGGTGCTCGGCGGGTTCCTCGTCGGACGCACCGGTCGACTCGCTCGCTCCACCCCTGCCGAGCCGGCCACCCCAGCGACGCTCCTGCTTGTCCGGCTTCTGCGGCTCCGGCTCCTCGGACACGTCCGGATCGATCCTGGTCAGCACGAGCACGGGCACCCGTCCGCTCGCCAGTGCGTCCAGATCGCTGACCAGGTCCCCCGTGAGGCCGTCAGTCGTGCCGTCCGCCAGACCGTCGAAGTGCACCTTGGTCGTCCGCGCCAGCGGCACGACGTAGGCCTCGGTGACCGCTGGTGCAGCAGCGTCCTCAGGATGCTCGTGGGCGAGCGCCTCGCCTCGCGACGCCTCCTCGGCGCCGACCGCCCGCGGGTGCACCACGATGGAGCCGTCGCGCAACCACGCTGCCGGCGCCTGCACCTCGACGTGCTCGATGTCCTGCCAGCGGAGCCCGCTCCAGGTCTCGCCCCGACGCACCCGTACGCCGTGCTCGTCGGCCACCATCAGCGGCGCCCGGCTGTCACGTACGACGAGCAGCTGGAGCACCGCGACCGAGGCGGCCACGAGGCACCAGGCCCAGGCCGCGAGGGAACCGGTCTGCAGGGCTCGCGAGAACCACGCGACCGTCATCACCGCGGCGGACAGCGCCACGAGCGCGGCGAGCCTGGAGTTGTGCCGCACGGAAACGCCCATCACTGCTCCCCCTGGAGGTTCGAGATCACGTCGTCGAGGTCGTCCGGCTTGATCAGCACGTCGCGGGCCTTGGAGCCCTCGCTCGGCCCCACCACGCCCCGGCTCTCCAGGATGTCCATCAGCCGACCCGCCTTGGCGAAGCCGACCCGGAGCTTGCGCTGCAGCATCGAGGTGGAGCCGAACTGCGTGGAGACGCACAGCTCGATCGCCTGCACCACCAGGTCCATGTCGTCGCCGATGTCGTCGTCGAGGTCGCGCTTGGCGGCCGCCGGAGCAGTCACGTCCTCGCGGTAGTTCGGCTGCAGCTGGTCCTTGCACTGCTTGACGACCAGAGCGATCTCGGCCTCGGTCACCCAGGACCCCTGCACCCGGACCGCCTTGGACGCACCCATCGGCAGGAAGAGCCCGTCGCCCTGCCCGACGAGCTTCTCCGCACCGGGCTGGTCGAGGATGACGCGGCTGTCGGCCAGGGAGCTCGTGGCGAAGGCGAGCCGCGAGGGCACGTTGGCCTTGATCAGTCCAGTGACCACGTCGACGCTGGGTCGCTGTGTCGCCAGGATCAGGTGGATCCCGGCGGCCCGGGCCAGCTGGGTGATCCGGACGATCGCGTCCTCCACGTCGCGGGGAGCGACCATCATCAGGTCCGCGAGCTCGTCGACGACCACGCACAGGTAGGGGTAGGGCGAGAGCACCCGCTCGCTGCCCGCGGGAAGCTCGACCTTGCCGGCCCGGACAGCCTTGTTGAAGTCGTCGACGTGCCGGAACCCGAAGTTGGCGAGGTCGTCGTAGCGCATGTCCATCTCGCGCACGACCCACTGCAGCGCCTCGGCCGCCTTCTTCGGGCTGGTGATGATCGGGGTGATCAGGTGCGGGATGCCCTCGTAGGCGTTCAGCTCGACCCTCTTGGGGTCGACCATGATCATCCGCACCTCGTCCGGCGTGGACCGCATCAGCAACGAGGTGATCATCGAGTTGATGAAGCTGGACTTGCCCGAGCCGGTCGCGCCGGCCACGAGCAGGTGCGGCATCTTGGCGAGGTTGGCGACCACGAACCCGCCCTCGACGTCCTTGCCGAGCCCGACCACCATCGGGTGGTGGTCGTTGCGCGCGTTGTTCGAGCGCAGCACGTCACCGAGGGAGACGATCTCCTTGTCGACGTTGGGGATCTCGATGCCGACCGCCGACTTGCCTGGGATCGGGCTGAGGATGCGCACGTCGGCCGAGGCCACGGCGTAGGCGATGTTGCGCTGGATGCCGGTGATCTTCTCGACCTTCACCGCCGGGCCGAGCTCGACGATGTAGCGCGTCACGGTCGGTCCCCGGGTGTAGCCGGTGACCTGCGCGTCGATGTCGAACTCCTCCAGCACCTGGGTCAGGCGTCCGACGACCTCGTCCGAGGCCTTGGACCGCGCCTTGTGCACCGACCCGGGCTTGAGCACCTGGCTGTCGGGCAGCGAGTAGGTGATGTCCCCGGACAGCGAGAGCTGCTCGACGCGTGCTGGCAGCGGCGTGTGCGGCGGCGGCTCGAGCGACTCCTTCGACGTGGGGTCCTCGACCGGGCCGGTGACCTCGAGTCCGTCGGCCGCGTCGACGGCTGCGCCGGTGCCCGGGTCGACCTGCGGGTCCTTCCTCCTCCGCCCACGCCTGCCGAGCTCACGTCCCTCGATGACGGGGCTGTCGTAGGCCGGGTCGCCCATCTCGGGGTCGATGTCGTCGTCGGCGCGGCGGGCCCGGCCACGCTTCGTCGGGGCCGGCTCGGGCTCCGGCTCTGCCGGCAGCTGTCGACCCATCACCCGGTCGCCGAGCTCACGAAGCCTGGCCGGGAGCTGGTAGACCGGCGTGGCGGTGACCACCAGCGCCCCGAAGAACGACAGGAGCAGCAGCAGCGGGACGACCACGAAGGCGGTCTGGAGCAGGTCCATCAGCAGCTTGGAGACCACGAAACCGATGGCGCCCCCCGCCTGCTGGAGGGGTGCGGTGTTCCCGAGCTTCGGTGCGGGCGAGCCGTTGGCGATGTGCACGACTCCGAGCACCCCGAACAGCAGCGCGGTCCACCCGATGACCTGGCGTCCTGCCGGGCCGTTGCTCTCCGGGTCACGGAGGTTGCGCCAGGCGACGTAGCAGAGCAGCAGCGGAACGAACCACGCCAGCAGCCCCACCGAGCCCGCGACGACGGTGCGGGTGAAGTCGCCGATCCCGCCGGGCAGCTGCCACCACACCGACGCCGCGACGACCAGGGCCAGACCCACGAGGAACAGCCCCGCCCCGTCACGCCGGTGCTCGGGCTCGAGCGCGCTGGCTCCGTGCCCGATCCGGCGCACTCCTCCCCCGACGACGTGGGCGATCCCGAGCCAGGCGGAGACCAGGATCCGCGCCAGCGCCGTGAACACGCGCGCGACCGGGCCCGGACCGTTGCGGACGGCTCGGGGTGCGGGGCGACCTGCCGTGGAGCGGGCAGGTGCCTTGGAGGCGGGCTTTCGCCCTGTCTTGCTTCCCGACGTGCGGGGTCGCGAGGTCGAACCCCCCCGGCCCGACTTCTGGGCAGGGGTGCTCTTGCTGCGCGACGCCGCGGGGGAAGACGTACGGGTCGCCATGGTGGGAATCTACCCTGAAGACATCATCCGCCCCTTGCGTCACACGCCGCACGGTGCCATGTCGCGACAGCGGACGAACCCGGGCGAAAGGGATCCCCCGGCCGGAGCAGCCTCAGCCGGCCTGGTCGACCTCGGCCAGCGGCAGGCGCAGTCGGAACGTGCTGCCCTTGCCGAGCTCGGAGGTGACGATGATCTCGCCGCCGTGCAGGTGCGTGATCCGGCGGGAGATCGCCAGGCCCAGACCCGTGCCGGGGATCGAGAGCGCCTCGGGGTTGCTGGAGCGGTGGAACGCGGAGAACAGGTGCACCTGGTCGGCCGCCGAGATGCCCAGACCGGTGTCGGCGCACTGCACGTAGGCGTGCTGCCCGTCGCTGCCGACCTCGAGGTCCACGGTGCCCTCCGGACGGCTGTACTTGACGGCGTTGCTGGCCAGGTTGTCGATCACCTTCCCGAGGTCGTCGGGGTCGGCGGTGACCATCACGGGGCCCGGCGGCAGCTTCAGGCTCAACGTGACCCGGCCCTGCTCGGCCTGCATGGCCATCAGCTCGAGGCTCGACTCGGCCAGCTTGCGCAGGTCCACTGGGCAACGCACGGTCTCGCGCTTGTCCTGGATCTGGGAGTAGTTCAGCAGGTTCTGCACGAGGCGGTTGAGCCGGTCGGCGTTGCGCGAGATCGCCTCGATCGAGCCGATGCCGGTGTTGAGGTCCTCCAGCAGCTCGACGTGGCCGATGATCGAGGTCAGCGGGGTCTTCAGCTCGTGGGAGATGGTCGCGATCAGCTCGCCCTTGTAGCGGTCCAGCTCCTGCAGCTCACCGACGAGGTGGCGCTCGCGCTCGTAGAGGCGGGCGTTCAGCACGACCCGGCCGAGCGTCCGGCCGACCTCCATGACCGCCTCCTGCTGGTCCTGGGTCCACGGGCTGACAGCGACGTCGCGGGCGAGCAGGACGTAGCCGAGCAGCTCACGACCCGCCGCTACGGGGGCGAACATCAGGCTGAAGGTGTCGTAGTCGCGCACCAGCTCACGCACCAGGGCCCGCTGCCCGGCGTTGAGACCGTCGTCGAGCTGGCAGGCGTTGCCCTCGTGGATGACCACGGGCCGACCCAGCTCCCAGGCGCGGCTGGCCAGCACGCTCTTGAGCTGCACCAGCTCGAGGCTCGACTCGCGGTCGTCCGGCGGGTACGCCGCGGACTGCTCGACCTGCCCCAGGTCACCCGAGGGGAAGCACCGGATCCACAGGTGCTCGGTCTGCAGATGGCGCGCGATGGCCTGTGCCGCCTCACGCAGGGAGACGCCCAGCTCGGCGAGCTGACCGGCGGAGGAGACCGCACGCAGCATGTCGCCCATCCGCACCTGGTCGCCGAGCCGCTCGCGCTGCTGGGCGTTGTACATCGCCAGACCGGCCTGGACGACGAACATCTCCAGCAGCTCGCGTTCCTCGCGGTTGGGGATCCGGTTGCCCGGCGGCAGGTCCACCGACATGTTGCCGAGCAGCTGCCCCGTCGCGGAGTACAGCGGCGCGTACAGGGCGTCGAGCGGGTGCCAGGAGTCCGCGGACGAGCCGGGCTCGAAGTCGGGCACCCACGCGGACTCCTCCAGGGCGTCGGGCATCCGGTCGTGAGGTACGAAACGGAGCACACCCCACTCGTCAGCCTGCGCGAACTCGTTGAAGATCGAGGCCACCGGCGTCCGTCGCCCGATGATCTGCTCCCGTACCTCCTCGGGACCGGCCACCGTCGTCATCACGAAGGTGTCGCCCTCCAGCCGCGCGATGGCGGCGATCCCGTAGCCCAGCACCTCGACCACGCCGCGAGCGATCTCGTCGAGGACCTCGGACAGGTCTGTCGACGAGTTGACGCGAAGCATCAGCTCGTAGAGTCGGCGGAACCCCTCGGCACGAGGAGATTCGGTCAGCTGCATGTCGGCGGGCCCCCCGGGACCAGGTTTAGGTAGAGACCTCAGTCTGGTCCCTCCTCGGATTCTAGGGCGATTCGCCCGCTTACGTCCGTCGTTTGAGCTAGCCCGGCGCGGAGGGTCTCCCCCGGTGGTCAGGCCTCCAGCACCACCGGGATGATCATCGGGCGCCGGCGGAGCCTGCCACCGACCCAGCGCCCCACCACCCGCCTGATGGTCTGCTGGAGCTGGTAGGCGTCGTCGACCCCCTCCGAGACTGCCTTGTCGAGGGCCGCGATGATCGGATCCTTGATCTCGTCGAAGGTGGTGTCGTCCTCGGCGAAACCGCGCGCGTGGATCTCCGGCCCGCTGATCACCTTGCCGGTCTGGGAGTCGATCACCACGATCACCGAGATGAACCCCTCCTCGCCGAGGATCCGTCGGTCCTTCAGCGAGCTCTCGGTCAGGTCGCCGACCGAGCTCCCGTCCACGAAGACGTAACCGCAGTCCACCTTCCCCGTGACCGCCGCGAGGCCGTCGACGAGATCGACCACGACGCCGTCCTCGGCGATCACGACCCGCTCGGGGTCGATGCCGGTGGCCCTGGCCAGCGCCGCGTTGGCGAGCATGTGCCGGATCTCGCCGTGAACCGGCATCACGTTGCGCGGCGCGACGATGTTGTAGCAGTAGAGCAGCTCACCCGCGCTGGCGTGACCGCTCACGTGGACCAGGGCGTTGCCCTTGTGCACGACGTGGGCACCCCACCGGGCCAACCCGTTGATCACCCGGTAGACGGCGTTCTCGTTGCCCGGGATCAGCGAGGAGGCGAGGACGACGGTGTCCCCCTCCTCGATGTGCACGAAGTGGTGGTTGCGCTGGGCGATCCGGCTCAGCGCGGACAGCGGCTCCCCCTGGGAGCCGGTGGAGAGCAGCACCACCTTGTCGGGCGGCATGTCTGCGAGGGCCTTGGCGTCGACGAGCAGTCCCGGCGGTACGTCGAGGTAGCCGAGGTCCCGGGCGATGCCCATGTTGCGCACCATCGAGCGCCCCACGTAGGCGACCTTGCGCCCGTGCGCGGCGGCAGCGTCCATCACCTGCTGGACGCGGTGCACGTGAGAGGCGAAGCAGGCCACGATGATGCGCTTCTTGCTCGTGCTGAACACCTGGTCCAGCACCGGCGCGATGTTCTTCTCCGAGGTGGTGAAGCCGGGGACCTCGGCGTTGGTCGAGTCGGTGAGGAACAGGTCCACGCCCTCCTCTCCGAGCCGGGCGAAGGCGCGCAGGTCGGTGATCCGGCCGTCGAGCGGGAGCTGGTCCATCTTGAAGTCGCCGGTGTGCAGCACCAGGCCGGCGCCGGTGCGGATCGCCACCGCGAGCGCGTCCGGGATCGAGTGGTTGACCGCGACGAACTCGAGGTCGAACGGTCCGAAGCTGATCCGGTCACCCTCGGAGACGATCGACTGCGTGACGTCCTTGATCCGGTGCTCGCGCAGCTTGGGGCCGAGCAGCGCCAGCGTGAGCTGGGACCCCACCAGCGGGATGTCGGAGCGCTCGCGCAGCAGGTAGGGCACCGCACCGATGTGGTCCTCGTGACCGTGGGTGAGCACCAGGGCCTCGACCGAGTCGAGCCGGTCCCGGATGGCGTCGAAGTCAGGCAGGATCAGGTCGACCCCGGGATGGTTCTCCTCGGGGAACAGCACCCCGCAGTCGACGATCAGGAGGCGCCCGTCGTACTCGAAGACCGTCATGTTGCGGCCGACCTCGCCCAGTCCGCCGAGCGGGATGATCCGGAGACCACCGCGTGGCAGGGCCGGGGGTGCGGACAGCTCGGGATGGGGATGGCTCAAAGGAGACCTGCTTCGTTGAGTGCGGAGCGGACGACGTCGACCAAGGTGTCGTCCGCCTCCACGAGTGGAAGACGGACCGCGCGGTTGTCGTGCACCCCGAGCAGCTGCAACGCAGCCTTCGTGGTCATCACACCCGGCGCTCGACCCATGATCGCATCGACGAGCGGGACCAGCGCGTTGTAGACCTTCAGGGCGCCGTCGAGATCGTTGGCATCCACGCGCGCGACCATCTCGGCGTACTGCTCGCCCGCGACGTGACCCACGACCGAGACCACGCCCGCACCCCCGTGGGTCAACCAGCCCAGGTTCAGCACGTCGTCGCCGCTGTAGTAGCTCAGGCCGGTCTCCTGCATGATCCGGACCCCGCGGAACAGGTCGCCGACCGCGTCCTTGACCGCCACGATCAGCTCGTTGCGAGCGACCTCGGCGAACGTCTCCGGCGCGATCGTGACGCCGGTTCGGCCGGGGATGTCGTAGAGCATGATGCGCAGCCCGGTCGCGGCCGCGACCGCCTCGAAGTGCGCGGCGATGCCGGCCTGGGTCGGCTTGCTGTAGTACGGCGAGACCAGCAGCGCGCCGTCGGCACCCGCTCGTTCCGCCTGGACCGCCAGCTCGACGGAGTGGGCGGTGTCGTTGGTGCCGATCCCCGCGATCACGGTGCACCGGTCCCCCACCGCGTCGATCACCGCTCGCAGGATCTCGCCGTCCTCGGCGATCGTGGTGGTCGGCGCCTCACCGGTGGTCCCACTCACCACGATGCCGTCGTTGCCGTGGTCGGCGAGGTGGGTGGCCACTCGGGCGACCCCGTCGAGGTCGACGCTCCCGTCGGCGGCAAAGGGCGTGACCATCGCAGTCAGCACCCGTCCGAACGGGGCAGCAGGCAGGCTCATGCCCCTAGGTTATCCACCGTCGGGCCCCAGCGCGGTGGGCGGCGTGACGCGGCGCGTGGCGCCTATATTCTCCGCATGAGCGAGAACGAGTACCCGCACGCGGCGACGCCTGCCGTCACCGGCGCCTTCATGCTGGCGCACCTGGGCCAGGAGTACGGCCCCTACGGGTTCGAACAGCTGAGCCAGATGGCCCAGACCGGGCAGCTCAAGGGGGACGCGCAGCTGCGTGAGCAGTCGAGCGGCGGCTGGTTCCAGGCCAAGCAGCTGCCGGGACTGTTCTCCCACCGCGAGTGGCTGGTGACCGTGCTGCTCTCCGGCTTCCTGGGCAGCTTCGGCGTGGACCGGTTCTACCTCGGATACATCGGGCTGGGCGTCCTGAAGCTGGTCACCCTGGGCGGGTGCGGGATCTGGCATCTCGTCGACCTGATCCTGATGCTGCTGCGCAAGGTGCCCGACGCCGAGGGTCGCCCGCTCGCCTGAGACCTCACACCTGCGGCATCACCTCACCGGCGACCAGCTCGAGGTGGTCGAGGTCGTCCAGGTCGAGGGTCTGCAGGTAGACCCGCTGGGATCCCAGCTGGGCGAGCTCACCGATCCGGTCCACCACCTCGTCCGGGGTGCCGACGAGATGGTCCCGGCGCAGCTCGTCCAGGTCGCGTCCGATCGCCGCGGCCCGGCGACGTACCTCCTGCTCGGTCGCCCCGCAGCACAGCACCAGCGCGTTGGAGTACACCAGCTCGTCGGGGTCGCGACCGATCTCCTCGCAGGCTTCCCGCACCCGTGCGAACTGCGCGCTGGTCACCTCCTGGGAGACGAACGGCAGGTTGAACTCGTCGGCGTACCGAGCCGTGAGTGCGGGCGTACGGCGCTTGCCGACACCGCCGATGATCAGCGGAGGGCGGGGGCGCTGCACGGGTCGCGGCAGAGCCGGCGAGTCGATCAGCGTGTAGCACGCCCCGGAGTGCGAGAACCGCTGCCCCTCCGGGGTCGACCAGAGCCCGGTGATGACGGCGAGCTGCTCCTCGAAGCGGTCGAAGCGTTCCCCGGTCTCCGGGAACGGGATGCCGTAGGCGTCGTGCTCCTGCCGGAACCAGCCTGCTCCGAGTCCGAGCTCGACCCGTCCGGCACTCATCTGGTCGACCTGGGCGACCTGGATCGACAGCGGGCCGGGCAACCGGAAGGTGGCCGAGGTCATCAGCGTCCCGAGCCGGATGGTGCTGGTCTCGCGCGCCAGCCCGGCCAGGGTGGTCCAGGCGTCCGTCGGCCCTGGCAGCCCGTCGCCGCCCATGGCGAGGTAGTGGTCGGAGCGGAAGAACGCACCGAACCCGAGCTCCTCGGCGGCCAGGGCCATCCGGAGCAGCTGGTCGTAGGTGGCTCCCTGCTGGGGCTCGGTGAAGACACGCAGTTCCATGACCACACCGTAGGAGACGGGCCCGCGCGTGGGTCAGGCCCTGCGCTCCAGCCAACGGATGACGTAGGGAGTGTCGTTCTCGTGGTGGTCCTCGCGGCGGGTCTCCCGCCACTGGGACTCGTCGAACTCCGGGTAGTAGGTGTCCCCCGCCGGCTCCGCGTGCACCTCGGTGAGGATCTGGTCGGTCGCGTGGGACATCGCATCGCGGTAGATGTGGCCTCCGCCGCCGACCATGACCTCGTCGTCGAGGCCACCGCCGATCTCCAGAGCCTCCGCGACCGAGCGCGCGACCAGCACTCCGTCGTATGCCCAGTGGGCGTCCCGGGTCACGACGATGCTCTGCCGGTGCGGGAGCGGCGCACCGATGCCCTCGAACGTCGTACGTCCCAGGACGAGCGGGTGCCCGACCGTCACCCGCTTGAAGTGCGCGAAGTCGGCGGGGATCCTCCAGGGGATGTCCCCGCCGTGGCCGATGACGCCGTTGGTGGCGCGCGCCGCGACCAGGACGACTCGTGTGGTGGGCGTGGTCATACCGAGATCGGCGCCTTGATCGCCGGGTGCGGGTCGTAGCCCTCGACGGTGATGTGCTCGAGGTCGAACCCGTCGAGAGTGCGGACCGACGGGTCCAGGCGCAGCGTCGGCAACGGTCGCGGGTCACGGGTCAGCTGCAGCTGCGCCTGATCGAGGTGGTTGAGGTAGAGGTGGGCGTCGCCGAGGGTGTGCACGAAGTCCCCCACGTCGAGGTCGGCCACCTGGGCCACCATGTGGGTGAGCAGGGCGTACGACGCGATGTTGAACGGCACCCCCAGGAAGACGTCGGCCGAACGCTGGTAGAGCTGGCAGCTCAGCCGGCCCCGGGCCTCCCCGCCGGCAGGCGGTGCCACGTAGAACTGGAACATGGTGTGACAGGGGGCCAGGGCCATCTCGGGGATGTCGGCGACGTTCCACGCCGAGACGATGTGGCGGCGTGAGTCAGGGTTGGCGCCGATCTGCTCGACGACCTCCGCGAGCTGGTCCACGTGGCGCCCGTCGGGCGTCGGCCAGGAGCGCCACTGGTAGCCGTAGATAGGCCCCAGGTCGCCGTCGGCGTCAGCCCACTCGTCCCAGATGGTGATGCCGCGGTCCTGGAGCCACTTGACGTTGGTGTCACCGCGCAGGAACCACACCAGCTCACCGAAGATGGACCGGGTGTGCACCTTCTTCGTCGTCACGAGCGGGAAGCCTGCTGCGAGGTCGAAGCGCATCTGGTGACCGAAGACGCTCCGCGTGCCGGTGCCGGTGCGGTCGGGCTTCTCGACCCCGTCGTCGAGGATCCGGCGGAGGAGATCGAGGTAGGCCTGCATGGAAGACAAACTAACCCGTGCGAAGGTTGGCGTCATGATCATCGGAGTCGTTGCGGCGCTCGCGGCCGCGGTGCTCTTCGGCGTCGCGGCTGCGGTGCAGGCCGTTGCCGTGCGCCGGACCCGCCTGGTGTCCCCGATGATGGGGCTGGTCGCCCTCTCCTACCTGCTCGGCTGGTTGATGCACCTCGTCGCCATCGCCCGGCTGCCGCTCTACGTGGCGCAGATCGCGATCGCCGGCTCGCTGGTCGTCACGACCCTCATCGCCGCCCACGTGGTCGGCGAACCCCTGGCCACCCGGCACTGGCTGGCCGTGGCCGCGGTGGTGGGCGGCCTCGGGGTCCTGGTGGCGTCCTCCGGCGGCGTGGGGCACCACATCTTCGACGAGAAGCGCACGGCGACGCTCTACCTGGCGCTGGCGCTCACCCTGATCCTCGGCCTCGCAGCAGCACGGCTCCGCGGGGAACGCAGCGGCCTGCTGCTCGGTGTGCTGGGCGGCATCTCCTACGCGGGCTCGCCGATCGCGACCCGGTCCCTGGTCGATCCGACCTGGGACCTGGAGACCATCGCCCCGGCCCTCAGCATCGGCCTGTTCGGTCTTCTCGGGTTCTGGCTGTACTCCCTCGCGCTGCAACGCACCTCCGTCACCGCCGCCACGGCGCCGCTCGTCCTCCTCGAGACCCTCGTGCCGGCAGCGGTCGGCGTCCTCGTCTTCGGCGACCAGGTGCGACCCGGGCTGGAGGCGGTGGCTGTGGGCGGGCTCCTGCTGAGCACGGTCGGCGCCCTGGTGCTGTGCGGCGCCGAGTCGCGGCTCGAGCACATCGAGGAGCACCACCACGACCTCCCGCACGACTCGCCCCTCGGGCCACCGGCCGACCCGCAGCCCGACCGCCAATCCGTCTGAGGGCCGGTGGTTGGATGGTCCCCATGACCAGCGCCGACGTCTCCGCCCGGATCGCGTGGGCGGAGGACGCACCAGCGATCGCCGCCGTCCAGGTGCGTGCCTGGCGGACGTCGTACGCCGACCTGCTACCCGCCGAGGTGCTCGCCACGCTCGAGCCGGAGGAGATCGCCGAGCGTTGGCGCGCAGCCCTCGGTCGTCCGGCCGACGCTCGGAACCGGGTGCTGGTGGCACTGGAGCGAAACCTGGTCACCGGGTTCCTGGTCACCGGCCCCGCCGGTGATCCCGACTGCGACCCCGTCTCGGTCGGTGAGCTCACCGACCTGACGGTCGACCCGCACAAGCGGGGAGCAGGACACGGGTCGCGGCTCCTCCAGGCCGGGGTGGACACGCTGGTGGCCGACCGCTTCGAGGTTGCGGTGACGTGGCTGCCTGCTGGCGACGACGCATTGCGCGCGTTCCTGACGGGCAGCGGGTGGGCCCCCGACGGAGCCCACCGGACGCTCGACCTGGTCGGCGACGCGAGCACGACGGTCAAGCAGGTGCGGTTGCACACCGCCCTGGTCGACAGCGTCTGAGCCGTCACCGGCATGACCCGGGCTGCGAAACGCGACCCCGCGACCGGCTCGATCATCCGCGACGGGATCGCCGTCGGGGTGGCCACTGGTGCCTACGGGCTGTCGTTCGGGGCGGTCTCGGTGGCCAGCGGGCTGGACGTGTGGCAGTCCTGTGCCCTGTCCCTGCTCGTGTTCACGGGCGCGTCGCAGTTCGCTCTCGTCGGCGTCGTCGCTTCTGGTGGCAGCCCCTTCCTGGGGGCGGTGTCCGGACTGCTGCTGGGGTCCCGCAACACGCTCTACGGCCTCAAGGTCGCCCCCATGCTGGGTTGGCGCGGGGTGCGTCGGGCGGCGGCGGCCCATCTCGTGATCGACGAGTCCACGGCCATGACGCTGACCCGCGCCACCCGCGAGCACGCGCGTGCGGGATTTCTCTCGACGGGGATCGCTGTCTTCGTGCTGTGGAACCTGGCAACGCTCGTCGGGGCCTTGGCGGGCAACTCCCTGGGGGACCCGCGGCGCTACGGTCTCGACGCTGCGGTGGGGGGTGCGTTCCTGGGTCTGCTCTGGCCACGCCTGGACTCGATGCGCACCCGGGTGGCGGCCCTGCTGGGCGCGATGCTGGCCCTCTCGCTGGTCCCGGTCACCCCGGCCGGCGTGCCGGTGCTCGCAGCCGCCGTCGTCGCGCTCGGCCTCGGACTCGTGGGTCGCGACGACGCCGAGCCTTCGGAGAGCCCGTGATCTGGCTCGCCGTGGGTGCCTGCGGCGTGGGCTGCTACCTGCTCAAGCTCGCGGGGATGTCGGTCCCGGAGAGCGTCCTGGCCCGCCCGGTGCTTCGACGTACCGCCGACCTGCTGCCGGTGGTGCTGCTCGCGGCGCTCGTGGCCGTGCAGGTCTTCGCCACGGGAAAGCCCGACGGCCCGGGCCTCGGGGTGGACGCGCGACTGGCCGGCCTGGCGGTGGCCTTCGTGGCCCTGGTGCTGCGGGCGCCGTTCATCGTGGTGGTCTTCGTCGCAGCACTCACCGCCGCGCTGCTCCGCATGTGAGCGGGTCGTCCCACCCGTCCGGCCCACCCGTCCGGGACTCCCGAGATGTTGCCCCGGACGAGTGGGCAGAGAAGCGGACGGGGGGCCCGTGTGCCCAGCACGTGCCCCCCGTCCCGGGGACTCCTGACCTTCCTAGGGGGAGGGGAGGTCAGGACACGCTCACCGCGCTCCATGCGCCGGCGACCGCGTTGTACTGGGTGCTGCCCGTGCCGTAGAGGTCCCTGGCAGCGTTCAGCGTGGCGGTCCTGGCTCCCGAGTAGTTGGTGCTCGAGGTCATGTAGACCGTGAGCGCCCGGTACCAGATGTTGGCGGCCGCGCTCCGCCCGATGCCCGTGACGGTCGACCCGTTGCAGGTGGTCGAGTTGTGGGCGACGCCTCCGATCGTCTTGGCGCCGGAGCCCTCGGCGAGCAGGTAGAAGAAGTGGTTGCCGATCCCCGAGCTGTAGTGGACGTCCACGCTCTTCGCGGTGGCCGACCAGCAGTTCAGCGAGCTGCCGTCGGAGGAAGGGTTGTCCATGCGGCGGAAGCCCTTGTGGTTCTTGAGGTCGAACTGCTCGCCGATCAGGTAGTCGCCCGGGTCGTTGGCGTTGTTGGCGTAGAACTCCACCATGGTGCCGAAGATGTCCGAGGTCGCCTCGTTGAGCCCACCGGACTCACCCGAGTAGGTCAGGCCGGCGGTGTTCTCCGTGACTCCGTGGCTCATCTCGTGGCCGGCCACGTCCAAGGAGACGAGCGGCCCGTAGCTCACGCCGTCGCCGTCGCCGTAGGTCATCCTCGAACCGTCCCAGAAGGCGTTGACGTACTTGTTGCCGTAGTGGACGCGGTTGTAGGTACCTGCGCCGGTGTTGAAGATCCCGTTGCGGCCGAAGGTGTTCTTGTAGTAGTCCCAGGTGACGTTGCTGCCGTACTGCGCGTCCGCACCCGCGGTGGCTCGGTTGGTGTTCGACCCGTTGCCGAACGTGGTGGTGCCGCTGGTGATGAGCGTGCCGGCCTTGCAGCCGCTGCCGAAGATCTGGCAGAGGTAGGAGTCGGTGCCGTTGGCGAAGTCGGTCGTGTAGGTGTTGCCCCGGACGCCCTGGTTCTTGAGCTGGTAGGACGAGCCGGACTGGGTGACGCTGAGCGGGACCGTGCCGCTGTAGAGCGTCTGACCGCTGCCCGTGACGTTGACGATCTCCTGCTCGGTGCGGATGACGGCTCCGGTGCGGGCGTCGACGAAGGTGGCCAGCCTGCTCGGGGTCCCGTTGGCCTGGACCCCGCCGCTCAGCACCCGCCAGGCGAGGCGGGGACTCGCCCCGGTGGCGTCGACGACGAGCGTGGCGTCCTTGATTCGGAGGTCCTTGATCGCACTGGTGACCTTGCTGGGGGCCAGAGCCTTGAGGCCTGCCGCGCTGCTCGAGACTGCCGGGGTCACGCCGAGGTTCAGGCTCTTGTCGAGCGTGAGGCTGCTGCCCTTCCAGGCTCCTGACGCGGCTTGGTGGACGACGAGGTCACCACCGACGACCTCGAGGCCGCGGTAGGAACGGTGCAGCCGGACGTGACTGGTCCCATCAGGGTCCACGACGGTGTCGACGGCGCTCAGCGTCTGCGCGATGCCGAACTTGGTCACCCCGGCGTGCGACTTCGCAGCGGCGATGGCCTCGGCCGCACGGCCGGGCGAGCCCGCGTTCGCGGCTTGGGCCTGGGACATGCCGGCGGTCGCGGCGGCGACCGCGAGGACCGCGGCACTGACGAGCGTCACACTCTTGCGCATCAAGATGGACCTGCACTCTCACTCACTGGAAGTTGGCGAGGGAGGGGCCGACGGGGTCCCTCCCTCGCGCCAAGCCTGCACCGATCGACGACCGTTGGCACCTTCACGAAACTGCGTTGCACAAACATGAAGCGATGCACGAACGCGCGAAACGGGTCGCGACGCGCTCAGAGGTCGAGGAAGCTCTCCAGACCCACGGTGAGACCCGGGTGGTCCCCGATGCTGCGCAAGCCGATCAGGACCCCGGGCGTGAACGAGATGCGGTCCATCGAGTCGTGCCGGATCGTCAGGGTCTCGCCGACACCGCCCAGGATGACCTCCTGGTGCGCGACCAGGCCACGGACCCTGAGCCCGTGGACGCGGATGCCGTCGACGTCCGCCCCCCGGGCGCCGTCGAGCCCGGTCGAGGTCGCGTCGGGGACGGGGCCCAGCCCAGCCTGCTGCCGCGCGGCGGCGATCAGCTCGGCCGTACGACGGGAGGTGCCGGACGGGGCATCTGCCTTGTCGGGGTGGTGCAGCTCGATGATCTCGACCGACTCGTAGAACCGGGCGGCCTCGGCTGCGAAGCGCATCATCAGCACCGCCCCGATGGAGAAGTTGGGCGCGACGAGGACGCCGGTGCCTGGGCTCCGCCCCAGCCAACCACCCAGGGTCTCGAGCCGGTCGGTGTCGAAACCTGTGGTCCCGACCACGGCGTGGATGCCGTGCTCCACGCTGAACTGCAGGTTGTCCATCACCACGTCGGGGTGGGTGAAGTCGACGACCGCTTGGACGCCCCGGTCGACCAGCGTCTGGAGGTCGTCCTCGGCATCGATCCGGGCGACGAGCTCGAGGTCACCGTCGGTGCCCGCAGCCTCGTCGACCGCTTCGCAGACGGCCCGCCCGACCTTGCCCAGCGCGCCCAGCACGCCCACCTTGAGAGTCACGGGGTCAGGCTATCGGCGAGCGGTGTCGGGACGGCGGTGCTGGGCAGGAAGCGCGGAGACGAGGAGAGCGACTCCTCCTCAGCCAGAGGGTCGCGGCGCGTCGCATGCCCCAGATGGAAGGCCCGCCTCGACGGTGACCGCGCGCGAAGCCTCGGCCGGCTGCGGGCTGGCTCCGGGCTGGCTCCCGGGCCGATCCCAGGTCGGCACCCTCGGGCCCGGCAGCGAGGAGGAAGGCACTCTTGGTCACCTTGTCGTCGATGCCGCCGTCGCCGCTGCCGACACAGATGCCACAGCAACATGCGAATGTCACGCATGTGCCCTGTGAGCACCCCATGGCACCCAGGCGCGACATTCGCATGCGCGAAGCGGGCTGTCTGTGGAAGCGGTCCCCGCGGACGCACTCCTGATCGAGCGGCCCGGCACGTGTGCCCCCAGCTCCGACACCCGT
>CAWFII010000010.1:0-53725 GCA_963815825.1 uncultured Actinomycetota bacterium
GAGTGACCCGGGCGGCGGACCGGCTCAGAACTCCTCGAAGTCGTCGCGGCTGAGCGAGTCGAAGACGTGGTCGGGCAGCGGCGGGGGCAGCTGCTTCTTGCGCAGCTGCGCCTCGGAGTGGGCACCACAGCCGTGGTCGAACGCCACCACCCGGCCGTCGTCGTTGGCGAACTCGTTCGCGCAGACGCCGAACGTGTCCGAGAGCGGGCCGGCGAGGCGGACCAGGAAGCCACAACCCTCGCAGCGCCCGGGAGCGGACTGGGACAGCAGCGACTCGGGGCCCTGGTCACCGGTGTACCAGCGGTCGGCCGCGAGGTGGCGCCCCTCGAGGGAGAGGACCCGGGCACGACCGAGACCGAGCTCGTCGACGATCGGACGCTGCCACTCCTCCGGCACGTCGCCGGCGAGATAGGTCGGCACGAGGCGTGGATCGTCCTCGTCGGTGGGGAGCAGGTCGCCCGGGGAGAGGTCACCGGGCTGGATCCGGTCCCGCCACGGCACCCAGACGGGCGCGAGGATCGCGTCGTCGCCCGGGAGCATCACGATCTCGTCGATGGTCACGCGGTCGCTCCCCGGCGCGTGTGCCACGGTCACGGCCCAGACCCAGCCCCGATATCCGCGCTGGCTGCACGCGAAGCTGTGCGTGACGACGCCCTCGTCCTCGGGGCTCGCTGCCAGATGGTCCCCGACGACGTCGGCACCCACCTGCTCCACGAGGGCGGTCCGCGCCTGGTCGACCGCCCCGAGGGCGACCGGGTCAACTGTGGTCATCACGGAGCCGATTGTCCCCCATCGGCACGGGCACTGTCTGCCCACCCCGTCCGCTTGACAGGATGTGGTCATGGAGGACGAGCGCGCACCCGGGAAAGGCCGCCGCGCAGCCGGCGCCACCGGACGCGCGGCGGGAGCCACCGGCCGGGGCATCAAGCGGGCCGGCTCGGCGACGGGCTCGGCCGCGAGCTACACCTTCCGGCAGGCGCGCCGCGCCTCGCACGCCGAGGGAGCCGGCGACTCCGGCCTCTACCGCCTGATCGAGCTGCACGCCTTCAACGCCGCCGGCGACGCCGCCGTCGCGATCTCGCTGGCAGGGACGCTGTTCTTCGCCCAGCCCGGCGAGGCCCGCGGACAGATCGCGCTCTTCCTGACGCTCACCATGCTGCCCTTCGCCGTGGTCGCTCCCCTGCTCGGACCGTTCCTGGACCGGTTCAGCCACGGCCGTCGCTGGGCGATCGGCGGCACCATGGCGATGCGAGCGTTCCTGTGCTGGCTGATGGCCGACGCCGTCGCCACCCAGTCGATCGCGATGTTCCCGACCGCCCTCGGCGTGCTCGTCTCCTCCAAGGCGTACGGCGTCGCCCGCGCAGCCACCGTCCCCCGGCTGCAGCCACCCGGACTCTCGCTCGTCAAGGCCAACAGCCGCATCTCCCTCGCGGGCATCGTGGGCGCTGCCATCGGGGCGCCGCTGGCCGGGGCCGCCGCCACGGTCGGCCCCCAGTGGTCGCTGCGCTTCGCGTTCGTCGTCTTCGCCGGCGCGACGATCCTCTCGATCCTGCTCCCCGCGAAGGCCGATGCCCACGTCGGAGAGCTCCCCGTCAGCCTCACCGGCGACAACCGCAAGCTCCGCGTCCCGCCGGACGTGGTCTTCGCCCTGCGCTGCAACGCGGGCCTGCGGATGCTCTCCGGCTTCTTGACGATGTACATGGCCTTCCTGCTGCGCCAGCACCCGCTTCCCGGCTTCGAGCACCGCACGACCCTTCTGCTGGGCCTGGTGATCGGAGCCGCCGGCCTGGGCAACGCGATCGGCATCGGCCTGGGATCGGTGCTGCGCAGGATCACCCCCTCGATCGCCGTGGTCATCGCCCTGCTCGCGGACGCCGCCGCAGCCGTGGCGGCGGCGGTGTTCTACGGGCTGCCTGCGGCGATCGCGCTCGGCCTCACCGCAGGCGTCGCGCAGGCGATGGGCAAGGTCTCCCTCGATGCGCTGGTGCAGCGCGACCTGCCCGAACGGCACCGGACCTCGGCGTTCGCCCGGTCCGAGACGCTGCTGCAGCTGTCCTGGGTGGTGGGCGGGTTCATCGGCATCGCGATCCCGCTGCAGATCGGTGACCGGGTGCTCCCCGAGCTCGGTCTCGGACTGCTGGCCGCACTGATGGTCGCCTGGACGGTGTTCGTCATCGCCCGGCGTCCGGGCCAGGTCGAGGAGCAGCCCGGCGACAGCAGCCCGACCGTCTCCTGAGGCGCACCAGCCCCAGCGCTGCCCCAGGGCTACGGCCGGAGCTGGCCTGGAGAGAGCTAGAGCTAGAGCTCGAGCTCGTCGGCGAGGCCGCGCAGCAGCTTCGCCGTGGGCTTGGCCGTCTTCGCCTCGGGGCGGCGGCCGTTGCGGTAGGTCTGCTCCACGCCCTCGAGGAGGCGGATCAGGTCCTCGACGATGCTGACCATGTCCTCGGGCTTCTTGCGCAGCGCGGCGCGCTGGTTCTGCGCCACCGACACCGGCGCGTCGAGGACGCGCACCTGGTGGGCCTGGTCGCCCTTGCGGCCCGACAGGATGCCGAACTCGACCCTGGTACCGGCCTTGAGCGTCGTGATGCCCTCGGGCAGGGAGGAGGAGCGGACGTAGACGTCCTCCCCTTCCTCGCGCGAGAGGAAGCCGAAGCCCTTCTCGGCGTCGTACCACTTGACCTTTCCGGTGGGCACGGCACTGCCTTTCTGGTCGTCGTTCGTGCGCGGCGACGAGTGTCTTCCGCGGCGACTGCACAGCGTACGCGGGCGCCGGTCACGTCCGCCAACGAGTTCCCTGTCGGCTCAGCGGAACTGGTCCGGGTCGTCGAGCAGCTCGTTCATGGAGCCCGACCGGAAGCCGAGCGGGTCCACCTCGACCTCGGGGAAACCAGCGGCCGACACCACCCCCAGGTGCCCGGCTGCCGCCGTGACGAGGTCCCGGTCGACCTCGATCCGCGCGAGGTCGCCCAGGTCGCGCACACGCAGGTTGCGCACCCGGTGACCGGCGGCGCTGAGCGCGGCCCGCAGCCCCGACTCGGCGCGCTCGACCCGCGCCAGCCGCGAGGGCGTGATCTCGATGCCGAAGGCGATCCGGGAGCTCAGGCAGGCAGCGGCCGGCTTGTCCCAGGTGGGCAGTCCCCAGTCCCGCGAAGCGCGCCTGATCTGCTCCTTGGTGAGCCCGGCCTCGAGGAGCGGAGTCACTGCCCCGCGCTCGGCCGCGGCTGCCATGCCCGGGCGGAATCCGGCGAGGGCGTCGTCCGCGTTGGTGCCGGTGGCCACCACGGCGTACCGGTGCGCGAGCGCGAGCGCCCCGACGACGTCGAGGAGCTCGGCCTTGCAGAACGCGCACCGGTCGCCACCGTTGGCGCGGTAGCCGTCCCGGTCCAGCTCCGAGGTCTCCGGAGTGAGCACCTCGACCCCGAGCGAGCGCGCGAAGTCCATCGCCGGGCCGCGCTCCGAGAGCGGCAGCGAGTCGGAGTACGCCGTCGCCGCGGCCACGTGGTCCGCCCCGAGCGCCCGCACCGCCGCCGCGAGCAGGAAGGCGCTGTCGGCCCCGCCGCTGAAGGCCACCATCACTCGCCCGTAGCCGCTCAGCAGACGCTCCAGCGACTCGAGCCGTCGGCCGAGCACATAGCCGTCCAGCCACTCCGGGAACTGCGCCAGCCCATCGAGGACGACGTCGGTGCCTGCCTCCTCAAGCGCCGCGCGCGTGCACCCACCGGTGAGCACCGACACGCTCGTGACCCCGGCTCCGCGGGCACCCTCGACGTCGTGGACGTGGTCACCGACGTAGATCTCGGCGCCGTGTCGCGACAGCACCTCCGCCTTGCCCACCCCCCAGACCCTGCCCTCCACGACGTCGACGTCCAGGCCGAGGTGGTCGACGTGCAGCTGGGCGTTCGGCGTGTGCTTGCCGGTGACCAGGACGGTGCGTCCGCCGTGGCGGCGCACCGCGGCCAGCGCGTCCAGCGCGCCCGGGAACGCCGGAGTCGGAACGATCGCGTGGTCCGGGTAGATCTCGCGGAAGCGGTCCGCGGCGGCACCGATCCGGTCGGCCTCGAGGTGGGGCTGGAGCAGCGTGTCCAGCGGGGGGCCGAGCCCGGCGGTCATCGCCGCGGTCGGGAACTCCACACCCAGCTCGGCACCGAGCGCGTCCAGCGTGGCGGCGAAGCCGACCACGGTGTCGATCAGCGTCATGTCGAGATCGAATCCGACCACCAGCTGCCTGCTCACCCGCCCAGACTAGGACCGGGCCCCCGGAACAGCCGAACTCGGTGATTGTCAGCGAACCCTCAGGCGGACCACCTAGCCTCGACGAGTGCTGATCACCAACCACGTCCTCGGCGGAGCGCTCCTCGGCCTGGCCTCCCGTGGACCGGCCACGGCGTTCACCGTCGGCGTCGCCTCCCACTTCGCCATGGACGTGACGCCCCACTGGGGAGATCCCGACCAGGAGGCCTTCCTGCGGATCGCGGTGCGCGACGGGCTCGTGGGCCTGGCCACGATGGCCGTCGTCGCGCGCATGACCCCCGTCGGACGCCGCGCCACCGTGGTGGCGGGCATGCTCGGAGCGTGCTTCCCGGACGCCGACAAGCCCAGTGAGCTGTTCTTCGGGCGTTCCCCGTTCCCGGCGTCGGTCGACCGGTTCCACAAGGCGATCCAGACCGAGTCGCGCAGCAGGATGCCTCAGGAGTTCGTGGTGGCAGCCGTGCAGCTGGTCACCTTCGGCCTGCTGGTCAGGCGAGCAGCCCGCGCCGGAGGGCCTCGGCGAGGGTAGGCGCCATCGGGAGGCGTGGGATCAGCGTCGCCTGGACAGCGTGGTAGGTGTCCGGCTTGCCCGCCCACGTGAGGTGGCTCGGTTCGTTGGTCGGTGACAGCTCGTGGCGCCACGACCCGCGCTCGGGATCGCGGAAGCAGTCGTCGATGTGCCGCCACCACGTCGCATACCGTTCGGCGTACGCCGGGTCGCCGGTCGCGGCGTACAGGGCGGCGGCGGTGGCGGTGGCCTCGGCCGCGACCCAGTGCATCCGCTCGCGGACCAGAGGTCGACCGTGCCAGTCGACGGTGTAGACGAACCCGTCGGTGCCGTCGGCCGCCCAACCGTCACGAACTGCGGCGTCGAACAAGGACCGGGCATCGTCGAGCAGCCAGGCGGGCGCGCTCTCGCCGAGAGCAGCACGCAGGTGCAGCGCCAGCCGGGACCACTCCAGCGCGTGCCCGATGGTCGCGCCGTACGGGCGGAACGGGTGTGCCGGCTCGTCGATGTTGTAGTCCAGGTCAGGGATCCAGGACGCGTCGAAGTGCTCGGGGATCCGCCACTGGTTGCCTGCGGCCAGGTCGTGCACCACGCGGGAGAGGATGCGCTCGGCCTTCTCGCGCAGGGACTGGTCGCCGAGGACGTCGGCAGCGGAGAGCAGCGCCTCCACGGAGTGCATGTTGGAGTTGACCCCGCGATAGTCGTCCAGGGTGGACCAGGTCCGGTCCCACTGCTCGACGACCATCCCGTGCTCGTCGTCCCAGAAGTGCTCCCTCCAGACGTCGAGCGCGTCGTCGAGCAGTCCCCGGCTCCCGGGCCGGTCCGCCGCCGTCGCGCTGGCGGCGGCCAGGACCACGAACGCGTGCTCGTAGGCGGTCTTGTCGCTGTTGGTCGGTCCGCCCTCCCCGACCTGGGCGAACCACCCGCCGTGGGAGGCGTCGCGGAACCGACCCTGCAGGGCGTCGACGCCGTGGTCGGCCAGGTCCGCACAGCCCGGACGCCCCATCAGGTGGCCCAGCGCATAGACGTGCGTCATCCGGCAGGTGACCCACAGCTCGACCGGCCGGTCGAGCTCCGGGACACCGTCGTCGTCGAGCCAGGCGAAGCCGCCGTCGGGATGCCTCGCGGCGCGACCGAACTGCAGCAGCCGGTCGACTTCAGCCTCCAGCCAGCGGACGTGCGCAGGGTCACCGAGGACGAGCTCCTGAGGATCCACCGTCAAAGGATGTCACCGTAGGTCGCGCCGACCTCGTAGGTCGCGACACCCAGGGTGGAGTCGCTCTGGCCGTAGTAGGCGAACCAGGTGCCCTTGAAGTGCACCAGCCCCTCGACGAACGTCACGTTGGAGACCAGGCCGTGCTGGTCCTCGTGCGTGGTCGGCTCGAGCCAGGGGTAGTTCATCTGGGCCAGGATCTCGGTCGGCCGCTTGGGGTCGAAGAGCAGCTGGCCGCAGGAGTAGCGGACGGTGCCGTCGTCGTACTTCACCGCCGCGTTGTGCAGCAGCAGGATCAGCCCGTTGCTGGTGACGATCGGCTGCGGGCCGACCTCGACGAGGAACTCACCGAACGTGCCGGGAGGCGTCGGCACCATCAGCGGCTCGTCCTGCGGACCGGGGGTCCAGTGGAGAAGGTCCTCGGACCACGCGTAGTAGATCGAGCCCTCGCCGAAGTACATCAGGTAGCGCCCGTCGATCGGGGTCGCCAGGATTCCGCCGGCCTTGCTCCACGGTCCGGGAACGCCGTTGCCCTGCGGGAGGAAGGTGTTGAAGTCCGGGAACATCGGCCCGTGCTTCTCCCAGGTGTACAGGTCCGTGGACGTGGCCAGGCACAGGCGCGCGTTCTTGCGGTCCCAGGCGGTGTAGGTCAGGTAGTAGGTGCCGTCGATCTCGGTCACCCGCGGGTCCTCGCAGCCGAACTCCTCGTAGGGCTCGGTCGGTGAGATCACCGGCTCCGGGTGCCGCTCGAAGTGGATGCCGTCGTCGCTGGTGGCCAGGCCGACGTGGGAGATGATGTCGTCCGCGTGGGCGCGGTAGAGCAGCACCACCTGGTCGTCCTTGACCACGGCAGCGGGGTTGTAGACGTGGCCGGACTCCCAGCCGTCTCCCTGCGGTCGCAGGATCGGGTTGGCCTCGTAGGGCGTGAACGGGCCGAGCGGAAACTCGGCGTGCGGGGTGTGGGGCATGGCTCCTCGTCGGGTTGGGAAGAATTGTTCTCGGGTGCTTCGGGTGCTTCGGGTGCTTCGGGTCGTGCGGGTGGTGATCGTGCCTAGCGGCGGACGATCGCGAAGCCGCCGGCCGGAACCCTCACGGGGACCGAGGTGGCCCGCGAGCGGTGGTGGCCGACCAACGTGCCCCGGCCGTCGTAGGACCAGATGTGCGCAGTGCCGCGACCGGGCACGGTGACCCGCTGGCGCTGCTCGGTGCTCGCGGCGCTGCGGAGCAGGGCGATGCCGTGGCCGGCTCCAGCCAGGACGAGCCGGGTGACCAGCGGTTGCAGCATCAGCGCGTCCAGCCGGGACTCGTCACCGTCGGCGGCCCGCGTGCTGGCGGTGATGGGCCCACTGCCTGCGGGCAGCACGCGCGTCAGCGTGAGAGGCAGCAGCGCTCCGGGGGCGGGCGAGTCACCCTGGGCGCCGATCGCGCCGGCGTCGACCGACCCGAGCGTCCCGGCGGGGGTGCCGAACGTCGTGACCGCGCTGCCGCCGGCGCGCAGCTCCACGACCGGGAGCAGCAGGGCCGCCCCGTGCCGACCCGCGTCGAAGGTCGCGGTGCTGCCGTCGCGCAGCGAGGCGTAGCCGGATCCGGACCAGGCCGACTCCCCGGTCCAGAGGTCCGTGGGCCTGCGGGCCACGGCGTCTCCGGAGAGCCGTGCGTCCTCCGCCTCGAGGAGCCGGGGACCGACGGCCTCACGCTGCGTCGCCGAGCGCGCGATCCGACGGGCCTGCGGGTGGGCGTCGAGAGCGAGCATCGCCAGCAGCCCGTGGATCGTGGACTCCGCGCCGGAGTTCTCGTTGACCTTGCCCTCGCGGGAGATCCCGTCGATCGTCACGCCGGTGCGCGGGTCGTACGCCGGGCGACGAGCCGCGTTCGCGCCGAAGAACCAGGCCGCGGTCACGCCGGCCAGCTGCCGGCCCGCCCGGGAGCCGCCCGCCAGCAGCGACTGCACCCGCGAGTCCACGCCGTAGGCGATCTGGGTGCCGTCGTTGCGGGTCGGCATCCGGCCGTTGTCGGGTCCGCCCGAGGTCAGCAGCCACGGGTCGAAGACGAAGGAGTCGCGGTTGGCGACCCGGGCGAGCCGGGGCTCGCGCAGGGCAGCGGAAGCACGGGTGAGTGCCGCCGGCATCTGCGATGCCCAGGCGTGCCACACCGACTGCGAGAGGGCCCACGGCCGGACCGCACCGAAAGGCCAGTGCTGGGCGTCCCCGCCGGCCATCTTCGCGATGCCCTCACTGAGCCGGGACAGCACCCGTCGGGCCTGCGACGTGCCACCGGCCCGGACGTAGGCCGCGAGCCCGAGCACGGCCTCCGCCGTCGCATCCGCACCGTTGGCGACCAGCCAGGCCGGGGTCCGGCGACCGTCGATGTCGAGGTAGCGGCCATAGCTGTCGAGCACCTGACGGTCCAGCGCCGCGACCCCGAGGTCGAGCCGGCGCTCGAGGAAGCGCGCGAAGGAGGGGTCGGACTTCTGGAACAGCGGGTAGGCCTCACCCAGCGCCCAGACCGTGCGGGCCAGCCAGTACGACGCGTCGCTGTCGGAGGGGTCGGGCTGCTCGGTCGGCTTCGGGCTCCGGTTCAAGGTGCCATCCGGCTGCATCCAGAGCACGACGTTGCCGGCGTTCGGGCCCGACACCGTCTGCAGGTAGGTCAGTCCTCGCAGCATCTCCACGGCAGCACGCCGGCTGCTGCTCGAGCGCGTCTGCCGCCAGTGGCGCAGGTAGACCACCGCGGCGCGCGCGATGTCGTCGGCGTTGAAGGCACCCTGGCCGTAGGTGTCGGTGGCGGGGTCGTAGTCGCCACCACCCACCCGTCGGAAGCTGCCGTCGGCGTCGTGGTCCGCGTAGGTCCACAGCACCCCGATCCCAGGCTTGCGGGCGAGGTCGTACGTGGTGTGTCCGGCCTGCCGCGGCGGCGCCACGGTGTCACCGAGGAAGTCGAGGTGGGCGAGGTTGGTCAATCGGGCCGAGGTCCGCGCCGCAGCCCGAGCCGCGACCGGGACGGCCGTGGAGGCAGCCGCAGGGCCAGCCGTCGGGGCAGTCGCCGGGGCAGTCGTCGGGGCAGCCGCAGCCCCCACCGGGGGTGCCGCCGTGGCCGTCTGGACCTGCGTCGCCGTGAGGAGCACGGCAAGCGCTGCGGCCGTGCCCGTCGTCGCGAGCCTGAGGTGGTGCATGTGCGGTCCTCCGAGGAAGTGGTGGTGGGTGCGAGTCATCCCTTGACCCCGGAACCGAGGTCGGAGGAGGTGAAGTGCTTCTGGAACACCGCGAAGAGCAGGACCGCAGGCGCAGCGAGCACCACCGCACCCGCGAGGATGGCGCCGTACGGGTTGGTCGCCCGCCCGGCGATGTTGCTGATGTAGTTGGCCAACGAGACGGCCAGGGGTTGCAGGTCCGCCTGCTTGGTGACCAGGAACGGCCACAGGAACTCGTTCCACGGCCCGATGAAGGTGAGCAGTGCTGCGGTGATCACCGCGGGGCGCACCAGCGGCAGCGCGATCGACCACAGGATCCGCATCTCGCTCGCGCCGTCGAGCCGGGCTGCGGAGAAGAGCTCCTCGGGGAGCTGCAGGAAGAACTGCCTGAAGATGAAGACGGCCGTCGAGTTGATCGCGAACGGCAAGATCATCCCCATGTAGGTGTCAGCCAGCCCGTAGGAGCGCACGATCAGCACGTAGATCGGGATGATCAGCAGCTGGAACGGGATGATCTGCACCAGCAGCATCACCGCGAACAGCGTGCCCTGGCCGCGGAAGTGCAACCGGGCCAGTGCGTAGCCCGCCAGGACACCGAAGACCACGGTGCCCAGGACCACCCCGCCGGTGAAGATGCCGGAGTTGACCAGGGAGCGGAGCAGGTCCACCCGCTCGTTGATCTGGGCGTAGTTGTCGAAGGTCAGCCCACCGGTCGGGAAGGCGCCGCGCACCGAGGTGTCCGGGTCGGTCTGCAGCGATCCGACGACCATGTAGTAGAAGGGGAACAGGAACGCCAGCGCCCCGAGGGCGAGCACCGTCCCCCCCAGCCAGCGGCGTCTCGGCTTGCGGCTCGGCCCGGGCTTCGTGGGGTTCCCCGCGGCCGTCTCCGGCGTCGAGTCGGCGCGATCGTGCACAGGCATGTCAGTCCCTCTCGAGGAGGCGTCGGTTGACCAGGGAGACCAGCAGCACGCCGATGACCAGGAGCACGCCGATGGCGGAGGCGGTGTCGGGGTTCCCCTGCTCGATGCCCTTCTGGTACATCACGAACACCGGGGAGCTGGACGCGCCGTCGGGTCCGCCGCCGTTGGTCAGCAGGTAGGGCTCGGTGAAGAGGTTGGCCCCGGTGATGGTCGCCAGGATGACCACCAGCGTGGTGGCCGACCGGACGCCCGGGACGGTCACGTTGAGGAACGCCTCGAACCGGCTGGCGCCGTCGACCGATGCCGACTCGTAGAGCTCCTTGGGCACGTTCTGCAACGCCGCCAGGTAGAGCAGGATGAAGAAGCCGAGCTGCTTCCAGGTGACGAACAGCGCGATCACCGGCATCGCCAGGCCGCCGTTGACCAGCCAGGAGGGATCCGGCGCCCACGCACCGAGGATCTGGTTGACCATGCCGCTCCGGCTGAACAGGAAGAGCCAGACCGCCACCAGCGACACGCTCGCGGTGATGTAGGGGACGAAGTACGCCACCCGCAGGAACCCCCGAGCGCGGACGACGCTGTTGAGCAGGGTCGCCAGCACCAGGGACAGCACCACCGTCAGCGGCACGTTGATCACGAGGAACTCGAGCACGTTGAGGAAGGACCGCCGCACCGCCGGGTCCGACAACACCTGGCGGTAGTTGTCGAACCCGACGAACGGGCGGGACACGTCGGCGCCCGGAGCAGCGAAGAAGTAGTCGTGGAAGCTGATCCACACCGCCAGCCCGAGCGGGTAGGCGAACACGGCGGCGAGGAACACTGCGTAGGGCGCCGCGAACAGCAGCCCGACCGGCTGGCGGCCGAGGATGCCGCTCACCCGGCCTCTCGGGCCGCCGGCTCGTACCGGCACCGTGGCGGTGGACATCAGCGACTCAGGACTGACCGGCGAGGTCGTCGGCCTTCGCGGCGGCCTTGGTCAGCGCCTCGTCGACCGGGCTCTTGCCGAAGATCACCGACGCGGCGTAGGCGTCGCGGAACTCCTGCCAGATCTCCACCGAGTTGGGCACGTTGGGGACCTCGACGGTCCGTGCGGCCTGGTCGGCGAAGAGCTTGTACTCGGGGTGCTGGGCGAAGTAGTCGGCGTAGGTGGTGGGCAGGTCCGCTCGGATGGGCATCTGCCCCGTCGTCTCGAGCAGCTTGCCGTCCTGCTCCTCCCCCGTGGCGAACT
Source organism: uncultured Actinomycetota bacterium (assembly GCA_963815825.1). Taxonomy (GTDB): domain Bacteria; phylum Actinomycetota; class Actinomycetes; order Propionibacteriales; family Nocardioidaceae; genus Marmoricola. The sequence continues at coordinate 11,308 of CAWFII010000010.1, forward strand.
CGAGCACCTTCCAGGCGGTCTCCTGGTTCTTGCACGCGGAGTAGAGGCCGATGTTCTTGGCGTCGCTGAACGAATAGGTCTGGTCCGCAGCCACCCCGTCCTTGGTCGGGACCGGGACGACGCCCCAGTTGACCTTGTCGCCGTACGCCGCGATCGCCCACGGGCCGACGACCGACATCGCCGACTTGCCGTCCGCGAACGCGTCGCCGTTGTACTTCTCCTTCGGCGCGTAGCCGTCGGCATACATCTGCGACCAGAAGCCCATGACGTCCTTGCCGGCCTGGTCGTCGAAGGTCGCCTTGCCGTCCTCGACCAGCTGCTTGCCGCCCGACTGGGCCGCGTAGAGCGGGTAGAAGTCGAACCAGGACTGGAAGAACTCGCTGCTGGGCGCCGGCCAGATCGCAGCCTGTGCAGCACCGCTGTCGACCAGCTTCTTGCTCGTGGCGAGGAACTCGTCATAGGTCTTCAGGGGCGGGTTCTCGGCGTTCAGCCCGGCCTTCTTGAACACGTCCTTGTTGTAGAAGATCATCACCGGGTTCTGCTTCCACGGGATCTGGTAGAACTTCCCGTCCGGCGACTTGTACTGCTCGGCCGACGAGCCCGAACGCTTCGCGACGTAGTCGGCTGCGCCGTCGAAGGTGTCCAGGGCGACCAGGCCGCCCTGCTTCTCGAACTGCGGCACGGCGGCCGGGCTGGTGTTGAAGACCAGGCAGGGCGCGTTGCCCGCGGTGATCGCGGCACCGATGACCTCCTCGGAGGTCTTGCCGGCCGGGATCTCCTGCGCGGTGACCTGCTGGTCCGCGTGCGCTGCGTTCCATTCCTTCACCATCGCCTTGCCCCAGGCGATCTCCTCGGGGTTGTTGGACAGCCACACCTTGATCGGCCCCGTGGAGCTCGCGGACTCGCTGGCGCTGCCGCCGCTACCGCAGGCTGCGGTCACGCCGAGGGCCAGGACGGCGACGGAGGTGGTCAGGAAGGTGCGTTTCATGCGTGCTCCATTTCGATGGGTGGTGCTCAGTGAGGTGCGGTGCCGGTCGAGGAGCGCACGACGAGTCGTGCCTCCGGAAGACCGGCGGGAGTGAGGTCTGTGGGGTCGTCCTGACCGGAGTCGATCAGCTCGAGGAGGCGCGTCGCGGCGGCTCGTCCCCAGGCCACGACGTCGGTGTGCACCGTGGTCAGCGAGGGCTGGAGGTGCGCGGCGATCTCGGTGTCGTCGAAGCCGGTGATCGACAGGTCGTCCGGGACGGCGACCCCGCGCGAGAGGGCGAGCGACAGGCCCGCCATGGCCATCAGGTCGTTGGCGAAGACCACAGCGGTCGGTGGCACGGCCAGGTCGAGCAGGGCACCCATCGCCCGTGCCCCCGACTCGGCGGAGAAGTCGGCCTCGACGCAGGTCCCGTCAGGGAGACCCGCGTCGCGCACGGCCTTGCTCCAGGCCTCGCGACGCGAACGGCCGTGCACCATCTGCAGCGGGCCCGACACGTGCGCGATGTCGCGGTGCCCGAGACCCACGAGGTGCTCCACCGCAGCCCGGATGCCCGGGGCGTCGTCCACACCGAGGGCGGACTGGCGCGCACGGCACTGCTCGTCCACCTGCGGACCGATGATGACCGCCGGCAGGCCGAGCTCCTCCAGCAGGCCCGGGCGTTGGTCGTCGGCCTCGAGGTCGGTGACGAACACGCCGTCCACCCGTCCCTCCTGCGCCAGCCGACGGTAGGCCGCGAGGTCGTCACGCTCGGCGACCTGCAGCAGCAGGGCGTGGCCGCGGGTGGACAGCACCGTCTCGAGGCCCGCGATGAAGGACGGGAAGAACGCGTCGGCGCGGAAGATCTCCGGGGGGCGGGCCACCACCAGGCCGACCGCGAGGGCCCGGGAGACCGAGAGGGCCCGGGCGCGCGAGCTGGGCGACCAACCGAGCCGCTCCGCGGTGTCGAGGATGCGCCGGCGGGTGTCCTCGGAGATGCCGGGTCGACCGTTCAGGGCGAAGGAGACCGCGCCCTTCGAGACACCGGCAGCCGTGGCCACGTCGTTGATCGTCGGCTTGGGCATCCGGCTACTAAACCGGTTTAGTGCCCCTCTGTCAAGAGGCGCCTCCCGTCCCGCGAGACGATCGGCGCGGACCCGAGGCCAAGCCCCGGGCCCGGCTCCGGGTCAGGCTCCGGGTCAGGTTCCGGGTCCGGCTCCTGGTCAGCCGTGCGCTCAGGGCAGCCGGGCGCGCACGACCTCGTCGAGGACCCCGAGGGGCAGCGAACCGGAGTCGAGAACGGCGCTGTGGAAGCGCTTGACCTCGAAGGCACTCCCCTGGCGCTGCTCGGCCTCGGCTCGCATCCGCTGGATCTCCAGGCGTCCGACCATGTAGGACGTCGCCTGTCCCGGGGAGACGATGTAGCGGTCGATCTCCGGGCGGACGACGCCCTCCGCGAGGGGTGAGTTGGCCACCATGTACTGCACGGCCTGCTCCCGGGTCCAGCCGAGCGCGTGCAGCCCGGTGTCCACGACGAGCCGGCACGCACGCATGGAGTCGGCCGAGAACATCCCCATCCGGTCGACCGCGCTGCTGTAGAGCCCCATCTCGTCGGAGAGCCGTTCGGTGTAGAGGCCCCAGCCCTCGGCGTACGCCGCGTTGTGGATGTGCTTGCGGAACTCGGGCACGTTCTCGAGCTCGCTGGCGATCGCGAGCTGCAGGTGGTGGCCCGGGATGCCCTCGTGGAAGGCCATCGACTCCAGCTCGAAGGTGCCCCACGCGCTCGGGTCGTCGATGTTGACGAAGAAGGTGCCACCTCGGCTGCCGTCACCGGCCGGTGGGAAGTAGAACGCCTTGGCGCCCGTCATGGTCGACTGCACCGCGCACCGCGCCTTCGGGAGCACCTCGAACCACTGCGGCATCGCGTCCCAGGCACGCTGCAGGGCGACCTCGGAGGCCTCGACGAGCTCTGCCCCCGAGCTGAAGTGGAGCGCGGGATCGGTGCGCATCGCCTCGAAGATCTGCTGAAGGTCGTCGGTGCCGACCACCTCGGGCCCGAGGGCGCGGTACTCGTCCGCGAGCTTCTCGATCTGCGCCAGGCCGATCGCGTGGATCTCCTCGGCAGTCTTGTCGGTGGTCGTGTACCTGCGCAGGGTGGCGGCGTACGCGTCGGCGCCGTCGGAGAGCCAGCTCAGCCCGCACCGGTCGTCCGGACGCCCGAGTGGCAGCACCTCGTCTCGCAGGACGTCGCGGTAGCGAGTCATCCCGGGGCGCACGTCGGTCTCGATGACCCTGCGCAGCCGCGCCTTCCAGCCGTCGACGTCCAGACCGGCGGGCGGCGAGGTGGTCGTCAGCAGCGGGTCGTCCGCGATCGGCCGGGACAGCAGCCCGTCGAGCTGTGCGACGGTGTCCGCCGCGGCGAATGCCGCCGGGAGGCGTCCGTGGGCAACGCCCTCCCGCTGACGCTCGGCGAGCTCGCCGTAGTAGCGGCCCAGCCCGCGGAACTTGTCCACGAGCGCGTCGGCCACGTCTGCGTCGGGAAAGGCGAGCATCCCCATCAGGATCGGCATCGAGACCTGCTCGCCGAAGATGGGGTCGGCCGAGAGCTCGCTGAGTCGCGCCGCCAGGGTGTCGGCCCGGGTGGTGGCGTCCGAGACCATCACGGCCCGGGTGATCCGCTGCTGGTCGTCCAGAGCGGACACGTCCACGGCCTCGGCCCGCCGGGCGAACTCGCGCATCGCGTCGATCTCGCGGTCCTCCGACTCGCGGGTGGTCTCCTCGAACTCACCTGCGCGGCTGTAGTCGCCGATCAGGTGCGCGTGGGTGGGGTCCACCTCCAGGTGGTGCTCCCAGTACTCCGCGGCCAGGCTGTCGATCTCGGTCACACGCCCTCCTTCTTCTCGAGCTGCTCGAGCCCGAGGAGCTCGCTGGTCTCCTCGCGCATCTGCACCTTACGGATCTTGCCGGTCACGGTCATCGGGAACTCGTCGACCAGGAGCACGTAGCGCGGGATCTTGTAGTGGGCGAGCTTGCCCTGGGCGAACTCGCGCACCCGCGATGCGTCGAGGGGGTCGGCTCCGCTGCGCAGCTTGATCCATGCCGCCAGCTCCTCGCCGTACCTCGCGTCGGGCACGCCGACCACCTGGACGTCCTCGATGTCGGGGTGGGTGTAGAGGAACTCCTCGATCTCGCGCGGGTAGATGTTCTCGCCTCCGCGGATCACCATGTCCTTGATCCGGCCGACGATGTTGCAGTAGCCGTCCTCGCGCATCTCGGCGAGGTCGCCGGTGTGCATCCATCCCTCCTCGTCGATGGCCTCGGTCGTCTTCTCCTGGTCGTCCCAGTAGCCGATCATCACCGAGTACCCGCGCGTGCAGAACTCTCCGGGCTGGCCGCGCTCGACGGTCTCCCCGGTGGCCGGATCGACGATCTTGATCTCGACGTGCGGGTGCACCCGCCCGATGGTGGCCGTACGCCGCTCGAGGTCGTCGTCGTCCCTCGTCTGGCACGAGACGGGCGAGGTCTCGGTCATGCCGTAGGCGATCGCGACCTCGGTCATGTTCATCTCCTCGACGCAGCGCTTCATCACCTCGACCGGACAGATGGAGCCCGCCATCACCCCGGTCCGCAGGTGGGAGAGGTCGAGGCCCTCGAAGGACGGGTCGCTGTGCATCGCGATGAACATCGTCGGCACGCCGTACAGGCCGGTGCACCGCTCCTCGACCACGCAGCGGAGCGTGGTCGCCGGGTCGAACCCGGGTGCCGGGATGACCATGGTGGCGCCGTGGGTGGTGCAGCCGAGGTTGCCCATCACCATCCCGAAGCAGTGGTAGAAGGGCACCGGGATGCAGAGCCGGTCCTGGTCGGTGAAGTTGATCAGCTCGGTGGTGAAGAAGCCGTTGTTGAGGATGTTGCGGTGGCTGAGCGTGGCGCCCTTGGGATAGCCGGTGGTGCCGCTGGTGTACTGGATGTTGATCGGGTCCCCGGCTTCGAGCGTCGCCATCCGTGCCGCGACCGCGTCGTCCGGGAGCGCCTCGCCCTCCGCGCGGATCGCGTCCCAGTCGCCGGTGCCGATGTAGACGACCCTCTCGAGGCGTCCTGCCTCACCTGAGACGCGGTCCCACACCTCGTCGACCATCTCGCGGTAGCTGCTGGACTTGAAGGACTCGGCGCTGAACAGCAGGCGCAGCCCGGACTGGGTCACCGCGAACGAGAGCTCATGGGTGCGGTACGACGGGTTGACGTTCACCAGGATCGCGCCGACCTTGGCGGTGGCGTACTGGGCGATCGTCCACTCGGCGCAGTTCGGCGACCACACCCCGACCCGGTCGCCCTTGTCGATGCCCGCGGCGATCAGGCCCCGGGCGAGGGCGTTCACGTCCTCGTCGAGCTCCGCGTAGGTCCAACGGCGTCCCGAGGAGAACTCGACGAGGGCCTCGTTGTCGGCGTACGCCGCCACGGTGCGCTCGAAGTTGGCGCCGATGGTCTCCTCGATCAGCGCGGGGCTGGTCTCACCCGCAGCGTAGGCCTGCATGCGTCGAACCTACGTCGGAGCCGGTTCCCAGGAACAAGCACTCCGGCCAACGCAGAAAAATCGGCCGGCGCAGGCGTGACCCCCCGACGGTGTCGGTCGTTGAAGGCCCACCAGGACCCTCGACCGAAGGACGACTGATGCACTCTCGGGCTCGCCGGCGCGTCATCGCACCACTCACGCTCCTCCTCGCCTCAGCCGGAGTCGTCGGCATCGCCGCCTCCGGCCGGGCCAGCACACCGACCGAGGGTTCGGTCTCGGACACCGCTCGCACGACTCAGTGGCAGGGCGGTCCGTTCGTCGCTCCCAACGTCAGCGGCAACGCGCTGGACGCGCCCGACTGCAGTGCACCCTCCTCGTGCGACGACTTCACGCTGCACGTGAGCACGCCCGCGGGCTACGGCACCGGTCACCAGCTCAAGATCAACGTCGCGTGGCCCAACCCCGCCGCCGACTTCGACGTCTACGTGCTCGACGCCGCCGGCACCGTCCTCGGCACCTCCGCCTCGAGCGCGGACCCCGAGCTCGTCGTGCTCCCTCCGACGTCCGGTGACCTCACCGTCCGTGTCGTCCCCTTCGCTCCGCTCGGGGACAGCTACACCGCCAAGGCCACGATCGTGGACAAGCCCGCCGATCCGGCGCCCGGCACCGCGACCCCGCCCGGCTTCGGCACCTACAAGCCGCCGGCGTCGCTCAAGGACGCCAACAACGCCGGAGAGCCCTCCATCGGCTCCAGCTGGAAGTCCGGTGCCACGCTCTACCAGGCCTACAAGTCCACCTTCAAGGTCGACTTCGACGACAGCGTCTCGCCGGCCACGGCCACCTGGTCGGACGTCTCCGCCAACGCCGCCAAGGGCTGCCCGGTCGGGAGCACCACCAGCCTCGACCCGATCCTGTTCACCGACCACACGACCGGTCGCACCTTCGAGTCGCAGCTGACCGGGGTCAGCTCGGCGACCTGCTACACCGACGACGACGGCAAGACCTGGTCGACCTCCACGGGTGGCGGCATCCCCAGCGGGGTGGACCACCAGACGCTCGGCGGCGGTCCCTACAGCGCGAACGGCGTCGGCCCGTTGCCCACGACGGGCTACCCCGACGCTGTCTACTACTGCAGCCAGGACATCGCGACGGCCTTCTGCGCCGCCTCGCACGACGGTGGCACCACCTTCGGCAACGGGGTCCCGACCTACAGCCTGCTCGACTGCGGCGGCCTGCACGGCCACGTGAAGGTCGCGCCGGACGGCACGGCCTACCTGCCGAACAAGAGCTGCGGTGACACCGCAGCGCATGGTCACCTCCACCGACAACGGCGCCAGCTGGACCGTGCACAAGGTGCCGGGCAGCACGCCCAGCGACGCCGACCCCTCGGTGGGCGTGGGCGCCAACGGCACCGTCTACTTCGGGTACGTCGGCGCCGACGGCCGACCCGGTGTCGCCGTGAGCCACGACAAGGGCGCGACCTGGTCGCACAACCAGCCGCTCGGCACCGAGTTCGGCATCAACAACGCCGTCTTCCCCGCCACGGTCGCCGGCGACGACGACCGGGCATCGGTCGCCTACATCGGCACCCCCACCGCCGGGAACTACCAGGACGCCGCGACCTTCAAGGGCGTCTGGCACCTCTACGTCTCCACCACCTACGACGGCGGCAAGACCTGGGTGACCAGCGACACCACACCGAACGACCCGGTGCAGCGCGGGTCGATCTGCACCGGCGGCACCACCTGTGGCAACGACCGCAACCTGCTGGACTTCATCGACGCGACCGTCGACAAGACCGGTCACGTCGAGGTGGGGTACGCCGACGGGTGCATCGACGCCTGCGTCACCGACGGCTCGCACACCAGTGGCGCCGGCCCCGCCGACGCGCAGGCCTCCTACGCGACGATCGCTCGTCAGAACAGTGGACTGAGCCTGTTCTCGGCGTACGACCCGAAGCCCGACCTGGCACTGACCTCGCAGAAGGTGGTCAAGAGCGGCAACAAGTGGGCTGCGACGCTCGTGGTGAAGAACGTCGGTCCGAGCACGGTGACCGGCTTCGCAACCAGGCTGACCGACAACGGCAAGATCGTCGGGCAGACCAGCGGCACCACGTTGGCCCGCAGTGCCACCCTCACGCTGAAGTACACCTGGGTGGCGACGAAGGGGCAGCACACCTTCGTCGGCTCCGTCGACCCCGCCGACCTCGTCGCCGAGGCCGACGAGACCAACAACAAGCTCGTCTCGACCGGCACCCGGTGAGACGTCTCGCCCAGTGGGCCGCGCTCCTGCTGACGGCCCTGGCGCTGGTCGCCTGCGGCTCGACGGAGAAGAAGTCCGAGGGCGCCAAGGAGAGCGACTTCGAGCAGGCTGCCGATCGCACCACCTGCGTAGCCGACGCCACGAAGGTCACCTCCTACCCAGCGGGCTTCCCGGAGGCGTTCCCGTTCCCCGACCAGACGGTCGTCTACGACGCGGAGGACCGTGGCGCGGACGGGGTGGTCGTCACCGGGATCACCTCGCTGCCGTTCAAGCAGGTGCTCCAGGCGATGAACGGGACCGCCCAGGACGCCGGGTTCAAGATCGCCAGCGGCGAGACCGAGGAGCACGACGCCGAGGCCAACTGGACCGGTCAGGGCTTCCGTGGACGCTGGGCGATCCGGGAGTCCGGCAGCTGCGACGGCGAGACCGTCGTGCAGGTGCTGGCCAGGAGCGACTGACCCCTCTCGAGAGCTCCCCGTGCACGGCGAGGCAACCTTTCCCCCGGTTCGCCGCGTCAGCACACTGGGACCATCTCGAGGAGGCCGGCATGAAGGACGAGTTCCATCGCTTCGCGACGGACTCCAGTCGCCGGCTGCTCACCACCGCGGGGTTGCTGACCCAGGACCGGCACCAGGCCGAGGACCTGCTCCAGACGACGCTGCTCAAGACCTGGCGCGCCTGGGACGACATCCACAGCCATCCGGAGGCGTTCGCCCGCCGGACGATGGTGAACACCTACGTGTCCTGGTGGCGGCGCCGCTGGAACGGGGAGGAGCCGACCGAGCACCTTCCCGACGGCTCCACCCCGGAGGTCGACTCGACCGGGTCGCTTGACCTGCGGGCCGCGCTGGCCCGGCTCCCGAGGCGGCAGCGGGCCGTGGTCGTGCTGCGCTACTACGAGGACCTCACCGAGGCCCAGACCGCCGACGTGCTCGGCTGCTCCGTCGGGACCGTGAAGAGCCAGGCCAGCAAGGCGCTGGCCAAGCTGGGAGTCGACCCCGCCCTGTCCAAGAGCGCCGCGGAGGTGACGCGATGACCAGCACCGACGACCTGGTGCGCGAGCTGCGGTCCCAGGCGGAGACCATCGCCACCTGGCCCGAGCCCGCCCTGCCACGACTGTCGCCTCCTGAGCGACGCCCCCGACCCGTCGTGCTGGTGCTCGCCTCGGTCGCCGCCGTGGTGGCCACGGTGCTGACGGTCCCCCACCTCGTCGAAGGTCCCCCGCGGGCGGTCCCGGTGCCGCCGGCGGGCTCCCCGACAGCGGGTGCCAACGTCTCCGCGGACCCCGACCAGGACTGGCAGGCTGGCGAAGTGCAACAGCGGGCGCGAGGGCTGTGACGGCCCCGACTCGCTGACCTACCGGGGTCGCACGTACACGGTCGTCGGTGGCGGCGGGAGCGTGCCGACCCACCACCGCGCCGTCAGCAGCCCGCAGCTCCAGGGCTACCTGGAGAGGAGCCGGGGCGACCACTGGCTGCTGGTGGGTGCGGTGGGGTCGGGTCCTGGGTCCCGGCTCACGGTGCAGATCGGCGACGCGGCGCCCCTCAGGCTGCCGCCGGGTCGGCTCAGCCTGGTCGAACGTCCTCCGTGGGCAGGTCGTCTGACCAGGGTGGTGGTGCGCGAGGGGGCGCGCCCGCTGCCCGACGAGCTGCTCGTCTACCTCGAGTACGCGCCCGCTAGCCCGTGATCCGCTCGAGGTAGGCGCGGGCGGTCGCGTCGTCCCAGGCACGCGACTCGGCCAGGCCCCGCACGAGCATGTCGACGTACGCCGGTGACGGCTCGGTGTGCTCGACGTGGTCGATGCCGTGCGGCGCCGTGAAGAGCAGCATCGGCGCCCCCCGGAGGCGACCGACCTCGATCAGCGTCTCGTAGTGCCCCGGGCCGGCGTGGTGGGTGCCGCCCTCGATCCCGCCGAGGAGCACCTCCTCGAGGGGATCGCCCACCTCGGGCACCCGGCGCATCTCCTGGGCGGCGATGTCCGTCAGCTGCCCGGCGGTGACCAGGTAGGCCCGAGCCGCCACCGGCCCACCGGCCGCGTCGTGGTCGTAGAAGGCGACGCCGCCACCCCACTGCCTGGAGTGCCCGGCGAAGTAGAGCGCTCCCGGCAGGTCGACCGGGACGTGGTGGCGTGGCGGAGCACTGTCGCGGGCACCGGGGTTCCGGTGCGTGCCGCCCTCGGGAGTGCCCCCCTCGAGGTACACCGCGAGCCGGGCGGCCGACATGTTCGAGCCGTAGCTGACGTACCAGACGTCGCCGTGGTCGGGAAGCGGTTGCGCAACGGGCTCGGAGGACATCGTCTCGAACCTACCCACGCAACGGCGCCGGCCGGGAACCGAGGTCAGTCCTCGGTCCCCGGCCGGCCACCGGTGCAGCTCGGGTCAGACGTGCGCGCCCCGCACGACACGGTCGTGACGCATCGAGGTCGCCTTGGTCTCCTTGGCGAAGAGCACGGCCACGATGGTGATCACCGACGCGGCGGCCACGTAGAGCCCGACCAGGAAGGTGTTGCCGACGTCGGCCGGGCCGAGCAGCTTGACGGCGATGATCGGCGCCAGTGCTCCGGCGAAGATCGAGGCCAGCTGGTAGCCCACCGAGGCGCCGGTGTAGCGCACCGACGTGCCGAAGAGCTCGGAGAAGAACGCCGCCTGCGGGGCGTACATCAGGGAGTGGAAGAACAGGCCCACGGCGACCGCGATGAAGACGCTGCCGGAGCTGTTGGTCTCCAGGAGGCCGAAGAAGAAGAACGACCACACCGCCACCCCGATGGCACCGACCATGTAGAGCGGACGACGGCCGATCCGGTCGGAGAGCGCCCCGACCGCGGGGATCAGGAAGAACTGGAACGCCGCGGCGATCAGCAGCATCTTCAAGATCATGCTCTTGTCCTGGCCCAGGTAGGTCGTGACGTAGGTGATCGAGACGATCGTGAAGATGTAGTAGCTGATGTTCTCGGCCATCCGCATGCCCATGGCGATGAAGACCTCCTTGGGGTAGGTCCTGATCACCTCGAGGATCGGCATGTGCGAGGAGGTGTCCTTCTTCTCGGCGATCTCGGCCTTGGCCTCCTGGTAGACCGGGGACTCCTCGAGCTGCAGCCGGACGTAGAGACCGATGCCCACGAGCACGGCGGAGAGCAGGAACGGGATCCGCCAGCCCCACGCCTCGAAGGTGGCTTCGCTCTGGACTGCGGCGAGGATGAACAGCACCCCGGTGGCGAGCAGGTTGCCCAGCGGCACCCCCGCCTGCGGCCACGAGGACCAGAAGCCGCGACGGGCGTCATCCCCGTGCTCGGCGGCCATCAGGACCGCGCCACCCCACTCGCCACCCACGGCGAAGCCCTGGAGCAGGCGGCACACGAGCAGCAGGATCGGGGCCGCGACGCCGATCGAGGCGTACGTCGGGAGCAGCCCGATCGCGAAGGTCGCGATCCCCATCATCATCAGGGCGACGACGAGCATCTTCTTGCGCCCGACGCGGTCGCCGAAGTGGCCGAACACGATCCCGCCGAGTGGCCGGGCGACGAACCCGAGCGCGTAGGTGCCGAAGGCGAGCAGGGTCGCGGTGACCGGGTCGGAGTCGGGGAAGAACAGCTTGCCGAAGACCAGCGCGGCCGCGGAGCCGTAGAGGAAGAAGTCGTACCACTCCACGGCAGTGCCGATCAGGCTGGCGAAGACGACCTTGACGATGCTGGCCGCGCTGCGATCGGACGTGGGTCCGTCCGCTGGCACGTGTCTCGACGTTGTGGACATGCTGGTGCTCCCGTTCTCGTTCTCGGTTGGGTCGGTCATGCGGCGGTCCAGCCGCCGTCCATCAGGTAGGAGGTGCCGTTGATCGAGCCGGTCCCGGGGCCGCACAGGAAGGAGACCAGTCCGGCCACCTCGTCGGGCTCGACCAGTCGCCTGACCGGCGTACGAGCCAGCAGCACCTGGTCGAGGACGTCGTCCTCGGCGATGCCGTGGCTCTGCGCCTGGTCCGCGATCTGCCCCTCCACGAGCGGGGTGCGCACGTAGCCGGGGCACACCGTGTTGCTGGTGACGCCCTTGTCAGCCGCCTCGAGGGCGATCACCTTCGACAGCCCCTCGAGGCCGTGCTTGGCACTCACGTACGCCGACTTGTACGCCGAGGCGCGGTGGCCGTGCACGGAGGAGACGTGCACGATCCGGCCCCAGCCGGCGTCGTACATGCTCGGCAGCAGGGCGCGGGCGAGCAGGAACGGCGCGTGCAGCATCACCCGGTGGATCGCGGCGAAGCGCTCGGGATCGAACTCCTCGATCGGGGCCACGTGCTGGATGCCCGCGTTGTTGACCAGGATGTCGATGCCGCGGGCGCCGAGCCCGAGGGACTCGATCGACGCGGCGTCGGCGAGGTCCGCGACCAGGTGCCGGCCACCGACCTCGGCGGCCGCCTCCCGGGCGCCGTCCTCGTCGCGGTCGAGCAGCAGGACGGCGGCACCGTCCGCGGAGAGCCGGGCGGCGACTGCTCGGCCGATCCCGCTCGCGGCTCCGGTCACGAGTGCTGTGCGGCCGGACAACGGGCCGGACGTGTCCTGGGTCATGCCCGAGACGCTACGGTCCCGGGTCGGCACCGGCTATGGGTTTCACACCATGTTCCGCCCGACCTGGTGTGTGACGACTCACACATTCCCGCGCAGACGCACCATCTGCAGGGCCAGCTGCACGTCGAGCCGGTTCGCGGGATCGCGCCACTGGCCACCGAGCAGGTGGCTCACCCTGTCGAGGCGCTGGGTCACGGTGTTCGGGTGGATGTGCAGGCGTGCGGCGGTGTCGCGGACCGCGCCCCCGGTCGCCAGCCACGCCTCGACCGTCTCGGCGAGCTGGGACCCGCGCTCGGCGTCGTAGTCCAGCACCGGGCCCAGGGTGCGGGTGATGAACTCCTCGAGCTCGTGCGGGCCGTTGCTGCCGAGCAGCAGCCGGGACAGGCCGAGCCCGACGGGATCGCTGACCTGGCCGGTCCGGTCGAGGCGTTGCAGGGTCGAGAGCGTCTGCCGGGCCTGGCGCCACGCGGCGCCGACCGCCTCGGCCCCACCTGCGCAGGCCGCGACACCCACGGTCGCGCCACCGAGACGCTCACGCAGGGCCTCGCCGAGCCGGAGCGGGTCCCCGGGGGCCAGCAGCACGGCCTGCCCGTCGTGCAGCCCACCGAGCCCGTGCAGCTCGCGGGCGAGCCCGGCGACCGCCCGGGCTGCCTGCTGGTCCGACCCGGTGCGCGGCTCGGGCTCCGCGACCGCCACGGCCAGCTCCGCGGTGAGGTCGGCGCCCTGCTGCCGGGCGCGCTCGTGCAGCAGCGCGACATCGAGGTGCTCCCCGTTCACGAGGTCCGACAACAGCTCGCCCCGCACCCGGCTCTCGGCCTCGGCCCGGGTGCGGCGGAAGAGCAGGACCAGCGCGGTGACCAGGGCCCCCCGCTCCAGGGTGCGACGCTCGGGGAGGTCCAGCGGGGCGTCCGTGCGCAGGACGAGAGTGCCGAGGTGCTCCTCCCCTGCCGCGGCGACCGCCACCCACGTGCCATCGGCGGACTGCGCACATCGGCCCGACGATCGGGCGCGCTCCACCGCGTCGCCGAGCCCCTCGACGGGAGCGTCCTGGCCGGTGAGCGGCCGGCCCTCGTCGTCGTACACCTCGAGCTGGCCGCCGAGCACCTCGGCGAGCACCGCGGCCACCTCCGCGAGACCGCCGCCGTGCAGCAGGACGTCGGTGAGCAGGTCGTGCGCGTGGGCCGCCCGCTCCGTGGCCTCCGACCGTGCCCGCAGCTCGGCGTTCGCCTCGGCGGCCGCTTCCACCGCGGTGCGGGCCTCCTCGAAGAGCCGGGCGTTCTCGAGGGCGACAGCAGCGTGCGCCGCGAAGGAGGTCAGCAGCGCCACCTCACCGGCGGGGAACGGCCGGACCGTGCGGTGCACGGCGAGCAGGGCGCCGATCACCGTGCCCTCGACCGTGAGCGGCACGCCGACGATGGCCCGGATCTGCTCACCGGCCACCGCGCTGTCGATGTAGCTGCGGTGCACGAAGCGCTCGTCGGCCTGGTAGTCCTCGGTGAAGTACGGCGCGCCCGACTGCGCCACCAGCCCCAGCAGGCCGGTGCCGAGCGGCAGCCGCAGCTTGCGGAACTCCGGCGTCAGCGCGCCGTCGGTGACCTTCATGTACGACGCACCCTCCGCCTCGTCGTTCAGCGAGAGGTAGGTCATGTCCGCGTGCAGGAGCTGCCGCGCCCGTCGCACGATGGCAGCCAGGATCGCGTCGAGGTCCCTGATGGCCGTCAGGTCGCGCGCGGTCTCGTTGAGCGCGGAGAGCTCGGCCTCCCGGCTGCGCCGGCGCTCCATCTGCTCGTGGATCCGTTTGACCAGGCCGTGCTGGCGGCGAAGGGTGGCGACCTCCTCGCTCGACAGGCCCGAGTCCTCGGCCCCCGCGACGACCAGGTCGAGGTCCTCCCGCGGCGCCCCGGCGAGCAGCATCTCCAGGAACTGGGTGGCGGCCTCCATGAGGCGATCCTGCCAGCGTTGCCCGCACCCGTAGAATTCGCCGGATGCCCGCCCCCGCCCCGCGCACCCTCGCCGACCAGTTCCGAGGCTGGTCCGACCTGCAGCTCTCGACGCTGCTGGAGGCGCGACCCGACCTGGCCACCCCGGCACCGCACGACTCCTCACAGCTGGCCGCCCGGGTGGTCGTGAAGACGTCGGTGCTGCGAGCCCTGGACGGTCTCGACCACCTGGAGCTCACGGTGCTGCAGGCGCTGGTGCAGGGCACCGACCCGCTCCGGCTCGCGGCGAGCGCGGGCGCCGTGACGGGCGCGCTGGAGCGGCTGCAGTCGCTCGCGCTCGTGTGGGGGTCCCCGACCCGGCCGGTGCTGGTGGTCGGCGACCTGCTGCGGCTGCCCCCGGGGCCGGCCGCCGAGGAGGTCCCGGAGCTGCTCGGCGCCCTGGCCCCACCGGCTCGGAAGATCCTCGACCACCTCTACGAGACCGGAGCGGACGGCCGCTGGAGCGGCGGCGACGGACCCACCTCCGACCTGGTGTCCGCGGGCCTGCTCGCGAGGCTCGACGAGCGGCACGTGACGGTGCCCTGGACGGTCCGGTCGGCACTGGGCGTCGAGCTCGGACGCCGCGTCGACGAGCCTCCGGAGCTGGCCGTGGCCGAGCGCCCGCAGTCGCTGGTGGACCGTGCGGCCGCGGGAGCGGCGTTCGAGCTGGTGCGACGCACGGAGCTGTTGCTGGACCGGTGGGGGACGCATCCTCCGGCCGCCCTCAAGGCCGGCGGGCTCGCCGTACGCGACCTGCGTGCGGCGGCGGCCCTGCTGCACGTCGAGATCGAGGTCGCCGCGCTGGTGATCGAGACGGCGTCGGCCGCCGGGCTGATGGACCAGGGCATGAGCGACGACGTGGACGCCGCCTGGCTGCCCACCGAGGCGTTCGACGCGTGGCAGCTCGGCTCGACCTCGCAGCGGTGGGCGACGCTGGCACGGGCGTGGCTGTCCAACCCCCGGCTGGTCTCCCTCGTGGGTGGTCGCGTCGCGGACAAGCCGGTGAACGCGCTCTCCCCCGACCTCGCCCGCAGCTGGCTGGTCGGACTGCGCGCCGACGTGCTCGCCGAGCTCGACGGCGTACCCGAGGGGCACGCACTGGCCGCGGGGACCGGCGCCCCTTCACTGGTGGCGCGGATGCGCTGGCGGCGGCCACGGCGCCCGCCCATGCGCCTGAACCAGGTGGTCCCGGCGCTGGGCGAGGCCGCGCTGCTCGGGATCACCGGACTGGACACGCTCTCGACGTTCGGCCGGCAGCTGGTCGCCGGCGACGACCCGTCCGAGGTCCTGGACGCGCTGCTTCCCGCCCCCGTCGACCACGTCCTCCTCCAGGCCGACCTGACCGCCATCGCGCCGGGACCGCTCGAGCGCGAGCTCGCCCGCAAGCTCGCCCTCGTGGCCGACGTCGAGTCACGGGGTGGGGCGACCGTCTACCGCTTCGCCGCCACCTCGGTACGCCGGGCCTTCGACGCCGGCTGGTCCGTCGCCGAGGTGCACGACTTCGTCGCCGAGACCTCGCGGACACCGGTGCCCCAGTCACTCACCTACCTGGTCGACGACGTCTCCCGCCGCTTCGGCACCCTCCGCGCGGGCCACGCCGAGTCGTTCCTGCGCAGCGACGACGAGACCGCGCTGACGGAGCTGATGCACGCGACCGGGGCCGACTCGCTCCGCCTGCGTCGGATCGCCCCCAGCGTGGTGATCTCCGACCTGCCCCTGGCCACCCTGCTCCCCCGCATCCGAGAGCTCGGGCTGGCCCCGGTGGTCGAGGCGGTCGACGGCACCGTCCGCGTCGCCCGGCCCGACGTGTTCCGGGCCAGGAGCCGCCGTCGGCGCACGCTCGCCGAGTCGGGGGTCCGTACCGTCGCGCGCACCGCTTCGGTGGTGACGGCGATCCGTGCCGGTGACCGCTCGTCGTCGGCTCGCCCCGCCCGGGGCATGAGTGCGTCCAGCCCGACCGACGTGATCGCGCTGCTCCGGCAGGCGGCCGAGTCGCGGGAACCGCTGCTGATCGGCTATGTCGGCAACGACGGCACCGTCGCCGAGCGCCTGGTCAGCCCCGAACGCGTCGAGGGCGGTCGGCTCACGGCGTACGACGAGCGCAGTGACACCTCCCGCGTCTTCGCCATCCACCGGATCACCGCCGTCTCCCGGCCCGTGTGATGCTCGCGCCGACGATGCGCACCATCGGGATGCTCGGCGGGATGAGCTGGGAGTCGACGGCTCTCTACTACCGGCTGACCAACGAGCTCGTGCGGGACCGGATGGGCGGGTTGCACTCTGCGCGGATCGTGCTGGCCTCGGTCGACTTCGCCGAGGTGGAGGCACTCCAGGTGGCCGGCGACTGGGACCGCGCCGGCGAGCTGCTCGGCGCCGAGGCCGCGCGTCTGGAGGCGGCCGGGGCGGACTTCCTGGTGCTGTGCACCAACACGATGCACAAGGTCGCGCCGGCGATCGAGGCCGCGGTCGGCATCCCGCTGCTGCATCTCGGCGACGCGACGGGCACCGCCGTGCGAGCTGCGGGACTCGACACGATCGGGCTGCTGGGCACCGGCTTCACGATGTCGCAGGACTTCTACCGCGACAGGCTCGCCTCGCACGGGCTCCGGGTGCTGGTCCCCGGCGAGCACGACCAGCGGATGGTGCACCGGGTGATCTACGACGAGCTGTGCCTCGGCGTGGTCCGCGCGGAGTCGCGCGCGGCGTACGTCGAGGTCGTGGGCGCACTCGTCGCGCGCGGCGCCCAGGGAGTGGTCCTCGGCTGCACGGAGCTCGAGCTGCTGCTCGCGCAGGACGACCTCACCGTCCCGGTCTTCCCCACGACCAGGATCCACGTCGAGGCAGCAGTGGAGCGGGCGCTCGGCTGAGGCTCACTGGTCGAGACCGCGGTGCCCGAGCCGTGGATGCCGGGGGGACAGCACCGCGGGCCGCGCCTATCGTTCGACCATGCCTTATGCAGACTGGGCAGACGTCCTGCGCGACCTCACCCGCACCGTGGACGGGCTCGCCGACGGCGAGTTCCTGATCCTGGGCGAGCCTCCTTCCGAGCCCGGATGGAGGCGGATCCTCCGTCCCTGGGCCGGTCCCGCCCCGGTTCGCTACGTGCAGGCCCTCCGGATCGAGGAGGTCCTCGCAGCCGAGTGCGTCGGGCCCATCGCCCTCGGCGGCATCTGGGACATGGACGAGCCCACCATCGAGAGGCTGCGCCGGATGGGCTGGCTCGTGCACGCGGAGACCGGTGTGCCGACCGGGAACCCCACCGGCAACTTCGAGCAGTACGCCGAGCGATCCGAGGGTCCCCTCCTGGCCGACCTGATGGTGGCCAGTCTCGCGCTGCTCGGCGCCGAGCCCGGCGCCCTGAAGCTGCGCTGCTCCGGCGGTGCGGCCCTCGCCGGCTGAGCAATCCCGCTACCCCCCACCTCTCCCCCGAGACGTCGCATCTGAAAGCCCCACCCCCGCCGAGACGTCGCATCTGAAAGCCCCACCCCCGCCGAGACGTCGCATCTGAAAGCCCCGCCCCCACCGAGACGTCGCATCTGAAAGAGACCGCCTTTCAGATGTGACGTCTCGGCGCAGGGTTCGAGGCCAGGCTCCCGCCACCCCTGCGCCGCGGGAGCCCGTACGGCGGGTCCGTAGGATCGACAAGTTATGAATGACGGACCCCTGATCGTCCAGTCGGACAAGACCTTGCTGCTCGAGGTCGACCACGAGCTGGCCGACGCCTGCCGCAAGGCGATCGCTCCGTTCGCCGAGCTCGAGCGCAGCCCGGAGCACATCCACACCTACCGGCTCACGCCGCTGGGGCTGTGGAACGCGCGCGCCGCCGGGCACGACGCGGAGCAGGTGGTCAACGTGCTGCTGACGTTCAGCCGCTACGCCGTGCCGCACGCGCTGCTGGTCGACGTCGCTGACACGATGGCGCGCTACGGACGACTGCGCCTGGACAAGCACCCGGTGCACGGACTCGTCCTCAGCAGCGTGGACCGACCGGTGTTCGAGGAGGTCCTCCGGGCCAAGAAGGTCGCCGGGATGATCGGCGAGCGCCTCGATGACGAGACGGTGGCGGTCCACCCGAGCCAGCGCGGCAACCTCAAGCAGGCGCTGCTCAAGCTGGGCTGGCCGGCCGAGGACTTCGCCGG
This sequence comes from uncultured Actinomycetota bacterium, assembly GCA_963815825.1. Lineage (GTDB taxonomy): Bacteria > Actinomycetota > Actinomycetes > Propionibacteriales > Nocardioidaceae > Marmoricola. Next base: position 29,720 of record CAWFII010000010.1, read on the forward strand.
CTACGTCGACGGCGAGGCGCACCCGATCGCGCTGGACGAGAGCGAGTGGCACCTGCGGCCCTACCAGCGCGAGGCGGCCGAGTCCTTCTGGCACGGGGGCTCCGGTGTCGTCGTGCTCCCCTGTGGTGCGGGCAAGACCCTGGTCGGTGCCGCAGCCATGGCCATGGCGCAGGCGACCACGTTGATCCTGGTGACCAACACCGTCAGCGCACGGCAGTGGAAGTCCGAGCTGATGCGACGCACCAGCCTCACCGAGGACGAGATCGGCGAGTACAGCGGCGCGAAGAAGGAGGTCAAGCCGGTCACGATCGCCACCTACCAGGTGCTGACCATGCGGCGCAAAGGCCTCTACCCCCACCTCGAGCTGCTCGACGCCAAGGACTGGGGCCTGATCGTGTACGACGAGGTGCACCTGCTGCCCGCCCCGATCTTCCGGATGACCGCCGACCTGCAGGCACGACGCCGCATCGGCCTGACCGCGACCCTGGTCCGCGAGGACGGCCGCGAGGGCGACGTGTTCAGCCTGATCGGGCCCAAGCGCTTCGACGCACCGTGGAAGGACATCGAGAGCCAGGGTTGGATCGCGCCCGCCGACTGCGTGGAGGTCCGGGTCACGCTGCCCGAGGGTGAGCGGATCGCCTACGCGACAGCCGAGCCCGAGGAGCGCTACCGCCTCGCGAGCTGCACGCACGTCAAGACGCTGATCGCCGAGCGGCTGGTCAAGCGGCACCAGGGTGAGCCCACCCTGGTGATCGGGCAGTACCTCGAGCAGCTCGACGAGCTGGCCGAGCACCTCGGCGCGCCCGTCATCAAGGGCGAGACCAGTGTCAAGGAACGCGAACGCCTCTACGCCGGTTTCCGCGCAGGCGAGATCGACCTGCTCGTCGTCTCCAAGGTGGCGAACTTCTCGATCGACCTGCCCGAGGCGGCCGTGGCGATCCAGGTGAGCGGGTCGTTCGGCTCGCGTCAGGAGGAGGCGCAGCGACTGGGCCGGCTGCTCCGCCCCAAGGCCGACGGGAAGACCGCGCGGTTCTACACCATCGTCAGTCGCGACACCGTCGACGCGGACTTCGCCCAGAACCGGCAGCGATTCCTCGCCGAGCAGGGTTACGCCTACCGCATCGTGGATGCCGACGACCTGTGAGCATCGGGCCCTCGTAGGCTCGTCGGGTGAACAAGCGCGAAGTCCTCCTCCTCGAGAACATCCATCCCCTCGCCACCGAGGTGTTCGAGCGCAACGACGTCGTCGTGCACACCAGGTCGGGCTCCCTCGGCGAGGACGAGCTCATCGAGGCGCTGCAGGGCATGTCGATGGTCGGCATCCGCTCGAACACCAAGATCACCGAGAAGGTGCTGGACGGCGCTCCCGACCTGCTGGCGATCGGGGCGTTCTGCATCGGCACCAACCAGATCGACCTCGGTGCCGCAGCGCGTCGGGGCGTCGCGGCGTTCAACGCGCCGTACTCCAACACCCGAAGCGTGGTCGAGCTCGTGATCGCCGAGATCATCGCGCTGGCCCGGCGGCTGCCGGAGAAGACCCAGCGGATGCACGACGGCATCTGGGACAAGTCGGCGCACGGCAGCCACGAGGTGCGCGGTCGCACCCTCGGGATCGTGGGCTACGGCAACATCGGCACCCAGCTCTCCAACCTCGCCGAGTCGCTCGGGCTCCGGGTGATCTTCTTCGACACCGCGGACCGACTCGCCCACGGGAACGCGCGTCGGGTGGGCAGCCTCGAGGAGCTGCTGGCCGAGTCGGACGTGGTCTCGCTGCACGTCGACGGCCGTCCGGGCAACGCAGGGCTGTTCGGGGCTGACCAGTTCGCGCAGATGAAGCCGCGCTCGATGTTCATCAACGCCTCCCGCGGCATGGTCGTGGACGACGTCTCGCTCCGGGAGAACATCCTGTCCGGTCACCTCGCCGGCGCCGCGCTCGACGTCTTCCCGGTCGAGCCCAAGGCGCAGGGAGAGCCGTTCGAGTCCGTGCTCCGAGGCCTGCCCAACGTGATCCTCACCCCGCACGTCGGTGGCTCCACGCAGGAGGCGCAGGAGGAGATCGGCTACTTCGTCGCCGGCAAGCTGACCAAGTTCCTCGGCTCGGGCAGCACCGAGCTCTCGGTCAACCTGCCGGAGGTGGCCGCGCCCCCGCTCGACCGCGACTCCCGCATCGCGCTGCTGCACCACAACGTGCCGGGCGTGCTCGCCTCGGTGAACCAGCTGCTCGCCGACCACGAGGCCAACGTCCACGCCCAGTACCTCTCGACGCGCGGTGAGCTGGGCTACGTCGTCACCGACATCGCCACGGCGCTGCCCGACGGTGCCCTCGACGAGCTCCGGGCGACCGACCACGCGGTGTGGTTCCGCACCTACTGACCAGACCCCTGCCAGACCCCTGCCAGGTCGCTGCCAGGTCGCTGCCAGACCCCTGCCAGACCCCTGCCAGCTCCTCAGCGGCCTGCCCGCTGGGCCTGGACGAGGTCCCGTCGCAGCATCGGCGACAGCCGGTCGACCGGCGGGCCCATGGCCCGAGCGCCGTCGGAGGTCGGGGTGGGCGGCAGCACGCGCGGGCAGCTCCGGTCGGCGCGCGTGCCGGAGAGCCGCGTCGGGACCGTGCCGGTCCGCAGGTAGCTCGCCACGGCGGTGTCCACGCAGGCCACCCCTGACAGGGAGCTCGCGTGCGTCGTGCCCCCGACCCCCGCCACGAGGGATGCCGACGGGAACAGCCGCCGAGTCGCCAGCGCGCCGGAGTACGGCGTGGCCGCGTCGCGCGTCTCGCTGATCAGCAGCATCGTGGTCGTCAGCCCCGCCCCGGAGACCGCCGGGCGCACGTGGCTCGGCGCCTGCCAGGTCAGGCACGGAGCGGCGTACCAGGTGTTGCCCCAAGCCGCGAAGGGCGCGACGGCGTTCATCTTCACGGCGTCCTGGCGGGTGCGCTCCAGGCCGGGCCAGGTCGTGTCGGAGCACTCCACCGCGTTGTAGACGGCGTAGGAGTTGTCGTCACCCGCCTGCGCCTCGCGGTAGCGGCTCAGCAGGGCACCACCACGGCGCTTGCGAACCAGGTCGGAGTAGTCGCGCCCCAAGGAGTCCCAGTCGTAGACGTAGTAGGCGGCGTCGAGCATCGTGTCGGCCAGCTCGTCGGGACCGAGCCGACCGCCGGCCGCGGGAGACCGCCCGAGTCGACGAAGCGTGCGGTAGTAGCCGCGCTTGATCGTCTGCCAGTGCCTGCCGAGGTGGAAGGACTGGGGGTGGGCAGCCAGGTAGCGCCAGTAGGCGCCCATGTTGGCGTCGAACGCGCGCTCCTGGTCCAGGCCGGCGGCGTACCAGACCCGGCCGGGGTCGATCACTCCGTCGAGCACGAACCGGCCGACGTGCGTGGGGTAGCGGGTGGCGTAGACCTCTCCGAGATAGGTGCCGTAGGAGAACCCGTAGTAGCCGAGCCTCTCCACGCCCAGCGCCTGCCGGATGGACTCCATGTCCAGCACGGTGTCCAGCGTGGTCAGGTGGGCCAGCAGGGCCCGCTTGGCGGGGGTGCTCGCGCAGGCCGCCGCGTAGCTGCGGCTCCTGGCCACCCAGTACCGCAGGATCCAGGCCTTGCTGGGCACGTAGCTGGGCCGGTTCTCACCGAAGTACCCCTTGACGCAGTGCAGGGAGGGCGTGCTGGCCCCGACGCCACGAGGGTCGAACCCGATCCAGTCGTAGGCCGCTCCGGCGCCCCCCGGCACGTAGCCGCCGATCGCGGGCAGGGTCAGCCCCGACCCGCCGGGTCCACCGGGATTCGTCAGCATCACCCCCTGGTAGCTGGCCGTGTGCAGCTTGCGGGTCAGCGCGAGCCGCACCGTCGCGCCGTCGGGGCTGGCCCGGTCGAGCGGGACCTCCAGGGTGCCGCACTGGAGCCCGTAGTAGGCGAGCTCGGGATCGGCGCAGACCGACCACACGATGCCTGCTGTCGCAGCCGCCGCCGCGACGTTGGCCGGCGCGACGCTCGCCCGCGCGGAGGGGCTGCCGGCGAGACCGGCGCCGAGGAGCACGGCAGCGGTGGCCGACGCTGTCCAGCGGAGCACGGTAGGTCCCTTTCGCGGAGCGCGGGGCCACTCCACCGTCGCCCCTGCAGCATCCCGCCTCCGGTGCCCGCTGTCAGCCGTTTGCAGGCAATGCCGCTCAGTCGTCGATGGGGATGCCCAGCGCGCGCGACAAGGCATCGTCGAGCAGCATCCGCCAGGACCGGACCCGGTCGACGTCGACGATCCCCCGGGTCCACGAGCCACCCGCCCGTGCCCCCGACCCGATCGCGAAGCGGCGTACGCCGGCCCGGACCAGCCACGGCACCTGCTCGGGCCTCAGGCCTCCGCCGGCGGTGAGCAGTCGCGCGATCCGCGGGTCGGCCTCGGCCCGGGAGATCAGCTCGTCCGCCCCGTGGGCGAGGCCTCGCGTCGACCCGGCCGAGACCACCGAGTCGAGTCCGGGAAGCGTCAGCACGTCGCGCCAGGCGCGGTCGGGTTCCAGGGCGGCATCGATGCCGTGGAAGATCCACGGGGCCCCGCCGAGCTCGGAGCACATCTCGGCGCAGCTCGCCCGGTCGATCTCCAGGTTGCGGTCCAGGAACCCGAAGGCGAGTCCCGCGGCTCCGAGCTCCACGAAGGTCTCCCCCAGGCTCACCAGCCGCCCGAAGTGGTCGCTACGGGTGCGCAGCACCACCCAGACCGGGACGTCGGTCTCCTTGACGACCGCGGAGACCGCGGCGGGCTCCGGTGAGTAGTGCCCTTCCTCCGGGTCGACCGTGAGCAGCAACCGGTCAGCACCGCCCGCCGCACCCGCCTCCGCGTCGCGGGCGTGGAGCACGACGACGTCGAGCTGCGGACCCGCTCCGGGTCCAGTCACTTGGTCACCAGTCACACTGGACATCGTGACATCCCACGACGTCGTCATGAGAGCACGCGCCCTGGTGTTGCACGACCTCGAGAGCACCGGGTGCGCCGACCCGGCCACCGTGTCGGCACTGGAGTCGGCACTGGCCGATCGGGGCTGGTGGCTCGAGCAGTGGGCGGAGGGTCGCGACTTCGTCGTCGGCCTGGTGGCCCAGGACGTCCAGGACGCCCTGCTGACGACGGCAGGTCGCTGGCCGCTGTGCCGCGCCTGCGACCTGCTGGACCCGCACGCGCTCTACGTCCACCCGGACCTCGGTGGTCCGGACCCGACCTGGGTGTGCGAGCAGGCGGGCATCACGGTCGCTCCAGTCGGGGAGCTGTGAGGCTCGCCGAGCCCGCTCAGCGCAGGTGCTCGGGGCGCAGCACCGGCACCCACAGGGTGTAGCGGTCCGCGCGATAGACGCTGCGGGTGACCTCCACGACGTTCTCGCGGCAGAACGCACGCCGGGAGATGTGCAGGACCGGGGAGCCCGGTTCGAGCTCGAGCAGGTCGGCCTCCTCCTCGGTGGCGATGCCGGCCAGGACCGAGTCCTCGCCCCAGGTCGGCATCAGGTCGCGCATGGCGAACCAGAAGTACAAGCTGGCGGGCAGGGCCTCGTCCAGGAAGTTGGGGAAGAGCTCCAGGGACAGGTAGACGTGCTGGATCGCCATCGGTACGCCGTCCGCGAGGCGGAGCCGCTGCCAGTGGGCGATCGCGGTGCCCTCCTCGATCTCCAGCGCGCGGGCGACCCCGGGTCCGGCACTCTCACGGCGAGCCAGGAGGGTCTTCGACTCGGGCTTCTTGCCGCGCCGCTCCATCTCCTCGGTGTACGCCGAGAGCCGCATCTGCATGTCGATCAGCGGCTTGGTCACGAAGGTGCCCCGGCCGGCGACGCGCTCGAGCAGGCCTTGCGCCACCAGGGCGTCGATGGCATGGCGCACCGTCATCCGAGCAACGCCGAACTGCTCAGCCAGATCGCGCTCGGAGGGGGCGGGCGTGCCCGGCTCGGCGCTGACGATGACCGACCGCACGTACTCGCGGACCAGCACGTGCTTGCGCCCGCGCCTGCCTCCGCCACGCGGCGAGTGCTCGTCCACGGCTGGGTCCCTTCTCGAGATCGTGACCTGAAACCTAGCGGCCTCCGGTCACTGATGGGGGCAGATGCCCACATCGTGTCTCATTTGGCGGTCGAACCGAGCGTGAACCGGCCCAGGTCACTCGGTTCCGATCGCCTCCAGCACGTCGAGGCGAGCGGCCCGACGAGCCGGGAGGACCGCGGCGAGCACACCCGCCAGGACCGCCAGGAGCAGGAAGCCGGCCAACCAGGGCCAGGGCACGGCCAGGTCCGTCAGGCCGTCGTCCTTGAGGGCTGCCACCACGGAGGCACCGAACGCGACCCCCATGACCAGCCCGAGCACCGCCCCCAGCACGGCGACCACCACCGACTCCAGCCGGATCATGGTGCGCAGCTGCCGGCGGGTCACGCCGACGGCCCGCAGCAGTCCCACCTCACGGGTCCGTTCGATCACCGAGAGGCTCAGGGTGTTCACGACTCCGAGGACGGCGATGATCACCGAGAGCCCCAGCAGCCCGTAGATCAGGTAGAGGAACTGGTTGACCTGCTGCTTCTGCTCCGCGGCGTAGCCCTCCGGGTCCTTCACGGTCACCGTGGGCAGGCCGGCGATCACCTTCTCGATCCCGGTCCGGACCTGGTCGGTGCTCGCGCCGGCGGTCTTGGTGACGAACACCAAGGCGTCCAGCGGCTTCAGCCCACCCCGTTCGAGAGTGTCCGGGGTGACCACGTAGTCACCCGGCAGTGCCGGGTTGCTCGGGAACAGCGCCACCACCTCGAGCGTGACGGAGCGGGCCTGGAACTTCAACGTGACCTTGTCACCGACCCCGAGGCCGCGGTTCTGCGCCTCCGAGACCGCGACGGCGACCCGCCCGGGGGCGAGGTCTGCCAGCGAGCCGGCGCTGAGCGGCAGTGCGACGGCCGCCCCCAGCGCCGCGGGGTCCACACCGACGATCCGGGCGGTCCCACCGTCCGCGAGCTTGGGGTACGCCGTGCGGATCTCGGTCACCTTCTCCACACCGTCGAGCCGGCTGACCTCGTCGGCGATGGCCGGGGAGAACGACTGACCGACCACGTTGGAGATGATGAACTGCGACGTCAGCGTCTTCCCGATCGCGGCGTCGGTGCTCGCCGAGGCGGAGGCACCGAAGATCGACATCATCGTCATCAGGGCGAGGCCGATCATCAGGGCGCTGGCCGTGGCACCGGTACGGCGTGGGTTGCGCAACGCGTTCTGCGACGCCAGCCGCCCGACCGCCCCGAAGAGGCGCGTGTACACGAGGTCGAAGAGCCGCAGGACCGGTGCGCCGAGGAACGCGCTCATCAGCGAGACGCCGATCAGGACGAGCAGGATGCCGCCGCCCAGCCCGGACAGGGCCCACCGGCCCGACCCCGCCAGGCCGGCCGCCATGGTGGCGCCACCCAGCACGACCAGCCCGGTGCCGACGAGCACCCGTCGGCGCAGCGTGGCCTCCGGAAGCGCGACGTCGTCGCGCAGTGCGGCCATCGGCGGGATCCGGGAGGCTCTGCGTGCCGGGAGGATCGAGGCGACGGCGGTGACCACGATGCCGACGGCGTAGGAGAGGGCCACGGTCTGCCAGGTCACCGGGAACTCGGCGCGGCTCAGGTCGAGCCCGATCAGGCCGAAGACCGCGCGCAGGCCCAGGGCGAGCAGGTAGCCGACCCCGAGCCCCGCGGTGGAGCCGACGAGCCCGACGGCCAGCGACTCGACCAGCACCGAGCGGTTCAGCTGGCGCCGCGACGCCCCCAGCGCCCGCAGCAGCGCGAACTCGCGACTTCGCTGGGCAACCAGGATCGAGAAGGTGTTGATGATCAAGAAGATGCCGACGACCAGGGCCACCCCGGCGAAGACCAGCAGGAACGTCTGCAGGAAGCCGAGGATCGTGTCCAGGCTCTTCTTGTTCGTCTCGACGTACTCGTTGCCGGTGCGTGCCACCATCCCCTTCGGCAGCACCTTCTGTGCGGCATCGGCCAGCTGGCGCTGAGAGACGCCTGGGGCGGCGTTGAGCGAGACGGTCGAGTAGACGTCTCGTCCCTCGAAGAAGCGCTGCTGCATGAACCGGGTGTCGAAGATCGTCAGCGTGGCGCCGTTGAGCCCACCGGAGCCGAACTCCACGATGCCGGTGAGCCGGGTCTTCATCAACGGTGGGTCACCCGGCGTGGCCAGCTCGACCTGGTCCCCGATCTCGAACCCGCCCTTGTCCGCCGTGTCGACGTCCAGCGCGATCTGGTTCGGTCCGTCGGGGTAGGCGCCCTGCAGCAGCCGGAGGACCGGCTTGCCGTTCAGCGAGACAGCGTCGGTGGGGTTGTTGGCCAGTCCTGGCGGACCGTTGCCGCCGATGACCTTGCCGGACTTGCCGATGACGAACACCGACTGCAGCGAGTTCTGCGGGTGCGCGGACTCGACCTCGGGCAGGCGCCGCAGGTCGGCGACCACGCTGGCCGGGAAGGTGCGGTTGTCCTCGCCCGAGCTGAAGTCACCTGCCCCCTTGAACGCGATCTCGACGTCGGACGCCCCGCCCTCGATGATGTTGTTGAAGGCCCCGCGCATCGCGTCGGTGAAGATCATCGAACCGGCGACGAAAGCCACGCCGAGCACGATCGCGAACGCCGACAGCAGCAGCCGCACCTTGCGCGCGATCAGGTTGCGCCAGGTGACCAGCAGCACCTCAGACCCCCGTCGGAGGCGCCGGGACGAGCGCGGCGAGCTCCTGCATCTTGCCCAGCACCTGCTCGCGGTCAGGGGCACGGAGCTCGTCGACGATCCTGCCGTCGGCGAGGAACACCACCCGGTCGGTGTACGCCGCAGCAACGGGGTCGTGGGTGACCATCACGATCGTCTGGTGGTGGTCGTCGACGCTCGAGCGCAACAAGGTGAGCACCTCGGCCCCCGACCGGGAGTCCAGGTTGCCGGTCGGTTCGTCCGCGAACACGATCTCGGGACGGCTCGCCAGCGCGCGGGCCATGGCCACCCGCTGCTGCTGACCGCCGGAGAGCTGGTTGGGGCGGTGGTCGAGCCGGTCACGCAGCCGCACGGTGTCGATGACCGTGTCGTACCACTCCGCGTCGGGCTTGCGGCGCGCGATGGCGAGCGGCAGCAGGATGTTCTCCTCCGCCGTCAGCGTGGGGATCAGGTTGAACGACTGGAAGACGAAGCCGATGCGCTCGCGTCGCAGCTCGGTGAGCAGCTTGTCCGACAGGTTGCCGATCTCGGTGTCGCCGATGAAGACCTGTCCCGCCGTGGGCACGTCGAGAGCGGCACAGCAGTGCATCAGCGTCGACTTGCCCGAGCCCGACGGCCCCATCACGGCGGTGAACTCCCCCGCGGCGATGTCCAGAGTCACCCCGTCGAGCGCGCGCACCTCGGCGTCGCCGCTGCCGTAGACCTTGGTCAGACCGATCACCCGCGCGGCGGCGGCGTCGTTCTCAGGCGTCGGGTCCGGCACGTTCTCCACCGTGGTCATGGCTCAACCGTGCCAGTTCCGTGGTCACCGCCGCATCCGGGTCCACCCCCGGTCCAGCCCGGGGTCTCGCCAGGACCGGCCGGGGATGTCCCCCGGTCAGGCAGCCGAAGCCTTTCAGCTGCGACGCCTCGGCGAGTCAACGGCGACGGATCAACCGGCGCAGCACCCAGACGGCGAGAACCGCACCGAGTGCGTGCTTCCAGTAGGCCCGGGCGAGGACGGGAAGGACGGTCGCGCCCAGGTCGAGCGCCTCGTCGTTGCCGGGAGGGTTGACCGTCCGCGGGGGGTCGAGCTTGCGCATGTTGTGCATCCGGACCTCCGGATCCACCGGGTCGAGACGGACCGGCCCCGGCTCGGCCGGCACCTCCGTCTCCTCGGCGGGTGCGGCACTCCCGGCGGCGTCCTGCTCCGCTGCAGCCGCCGCACTGGAGTCCCCGACCTTCTGCTCCAGGCAGGCGGTGAACTGGCCCAGCAGCTTGTCACTCACGTCCTGCATCACCCCGCGTCCGAACTGCGCCGGCTTGCCGGTGATGTTGAGGTCGGTGGAGACCTCCACCCTGGTCGAGGAGCCGTCCGCGGTGAGCTGCGCGGTCACGTGCGCACCGGCGGTGCCGTTGCCGCGCTTGTCCTTGCCCTTCGCGTCGATCACCATGCGACGGGCGGACTCGTCCTTCTCCACGAAGGTGCCGGTGCCGTTGTAGACGAGCGCGATCGGGCCCAGCTTCACCTTGCAGCTCCCGGTGAAGGTGTCCCCCTCCACGGTCGCGACCGTGGCACCCGGGAAGCAGGCGGCCACCGACTCGATGTCGTTGAACGCCGCCCAGGTCTCCTCGACGGTCGCGGGCACGGTGAACTCGTGCCGGAGCTCCATCGCCATGCTCAGCCCCCCGCCGCAGCGAGCACGGCCCGTCGGGTGAGGACCTTGGCGAGGTGCTTGCGGTAGTCCGCGTCGCCGTTGAGGTCGGAGGGCGGGTTCGTGCCCTCGGCTGCGAGCTCGCAGGCCTCGCGCACCCCGTCCTCGGTTGCCGGCCGGCCCACGAGCGCCGCCTCGACCGCGGACGCGCGCAGTGCCGTCGACCCCATGTTGACCAGGCCGATCCGCGCCTCGCTGATCGTGCCGCCCTCGGTGTTCAGGGCTGCGGCCACCGAGACGATGGGCCACTGGTGCGCCACCCGGACGAACTTCTCGTAGTGCGAGCCCCAGCCGTCGTACTTGGGCACCCGGATGGCTGTGAGCAGCTCGTCCTCGCCCACCGCTGTCTGGAACAGGTCCTCGAAGAAGTCCGCCGCCGCCACCGTGCGTTCGCCGCCCTGGCCCGAGATGACCAGCTCGGCGTCGAGGGCGAGGATCGGTGCGCCACAGTCACCCGCGGGGTCCGCGTGCACGAGGGCTCCGCCCAGGGTCCCGCGGTGCCGGATCTGCGGGTCGGCCACCTCGGTGATCGCCTTGTGCAGCAGGCCGAGGCTGCGCTTGACCGACTCGTTGCCGAGGATCTCGTAGTAGGGGGCCATCGCGCCGATCACGATGGTGTCGCCCTCCTCCTTGATCTCGCGGAGCGAGTCGATGCCACCGATGTCGATGACCAGCTCCGGGGCGTTGAGCCGCATCCGCAGCACCGGGAGGAGCGACTGCCCACCGGCGAGGACCTTGGCCTCGTCTCCGTGCTCCGCGAGTGCTGCGAGCACCTCCTCGACGGAGGTGGGTGCGAGATAGTCGAACTGGGCGGGGATCACTGGCCTGCTCCATCCACGTTGTCGGAAACAGCGGCTCCGGCCGTGCGGTCGGTCTGGCCCTCGTGGCCGGTGGACTCGTCGAAGTGCGGTGCCGCACCTCCGGTGGTCGGATCGGCGCCGTCGCCGGCATGGATCGCCTTCCAGACCCGTTCGGGGGTGCACGGCATCTGGATGTCCTTGACACCGAACTGACGGATCGCGTCCAGGACGGCGTTCACGACCGCCGGCGTGGAGGCGATGGTCCCCGCCTCACCGACCCCCTTGGTGCCGAGCAGGGTGATCGTCGACGGAGTGCTGTTGTGCCCCACGTCCAGGCTGATCGTGTCGGCCGCCGTCGGCACCAGGTAGTCCACGAACGATGCGGAGACCAGCGTGCCGGAGTCGTCGTGCACGGCCTCCTCCCACAGCGCCTGCGCGATCCCCTGGACCACGCCACCGTGGACCTGACCCTCGACGATCATCGGGTTGACGATGGTGCCGATGTCGTCGATGCAGGTGTACTTGCGCATCTTCACCTGACCGGTCTCGGTGTCCACCTCCATCGCGCACAGGTGGGTGCCGTGCGGGTAGTTGAAGTTCGCGGGGTCGTAGGTGGCGTCCGCGTCGATGCCGGGCTCCACTCCCTCCGGGAGGTCGTGCGCCGCGAAGGAGGCCAGCGCCACGTCACCGATCCCGACGCTCTGGTCGGTCCCCCGGACACTCAGCCGTCCTGCCTTGAACTCGATGTCCTCGACGTCGGCCTCGAGCATGTGTGCCGCGATCGGCTTCGCCCGCTCGATGACCTTGTCGGCCGCGCGCACCAGCGCCTCGCCACCGACCACCAGGGACCGGGAGCCGTAGGTGTCCATGCCCTTGTGCGCGATCGCGGTGTCCCCGTGGAGCACCTCGACGTCGTCGTACGGCACTCCGAGGCGGTCGGCCACGATCTGGCTGAACGCGGTCTCGTGTCCCTGTCCGTGAGCACTGGAACCGGTGAGCACCTCGACCTTGCCGGTCGGCAGCATCCGCACGCTCGCGTGCTCCCAGCCGCCGGCCCCGTAGTCGAGACTGCCCAGCACCCGGCTGGGCGCGAGGCCGCACATCTCGGTGAACGTGGAGACTCCGATGCCGAGCTGGACGGGGTCGTTGCTCTCCCTGCGACGCTTCTGCTCCGCACGCAGCTCGTCGTAGCCGAAGCTGTCCTTGGCCATCTGGGTGGCGACCTCGTAGTTGCCGGTGTCGTACTCCAGACCGCAGACGGAGGTGAACGGGAACTCCTCGTGCGTGATCCAGTTCTTCTCGCGCAGCTCCAGGGGGTCGACGCCGAGCTCGTCGGCCAGGTCGTCCATCAGCCGCTCGATCGCGAAGGTCGCCTCAGGACGCCCCGCGCCCCGGTAGGCGTCGGTCCAGGTCTTGTTGGTCAGCACCGTCTGGCAGTTGAACTGGTAGGAGGCGAACTTGTAGATCGCGTTGTACATGAACGCGCCGAGCACCGGCACTCCGCCACCCATCAGGGCGACGTGGGAGCCGAGGTCGGTGAGCAGCTCCACCTTGAGGCCGGTGACGGTGCCGTCCTTCTCCGCCGCGAGGGTGAGCTTCTGCCACTGGTCCCGGCCGTGGTGGCCGGCCATGAGCGACTCCGAGCGCGTCTCGGTGTACTTCAGCGGCTTGCCCAGGCGACGGGCCAGCACCATGGTGATGTACTCCTCCGGCGTGGTCTGCAGCTTGCCGCCGAACCCACCCCCGACGTCGGGAGCGATCACCCGGATCTTGGACTCCGGGATGCCCAGCACCGCAGCCAGCAGGAACCGCAGGATGTGCGGGATCTGGGTCGCCGACCACATGGTGATCTGCTCACCCGTGGGGTCGACCACGACGGACCTGGGCTCCATGAACGCCGGGATCAGCCTCTGCTGGCGGTACTCGCGCTCCAGCACGATGCCGTCGCCGCGGGCGGTCTCGATGGCCTGGTCGACATTGCCGCCGGTGCCGGCCTGCTCGGAGTCGAAGACCCACAGGGCCGACCTGTTGGTGCCGAGGTCCGGGTGCGCGAGCGCGCCGCCGTTCTCCTTGGTCGCCTCGAACGCCGCCTTGAGCTCCAGTGCTGCGGGGAGCTCCTCGTAGTCGACGTCGACGCGCTCGGCCGCGTCACGGGCCTGCGCCGCGGTGCGTGCCACCACGACGGCGACGATCTCGCCGGCGAAGGTGACCCGGTCGACCGCGACGGGTGGGTGGTTCGGCGTGACCTGGTCCTTGGTGATCGGCCAGGCGTTGGGCACCGATCCCTGCTCGTCGGCCACGTCCTTGCCGGTGATCACGGCGACGACGTTGGGGGCAGCCTTCGCCTCGTCCACGTTGATCGCGGTGATCTTGGCGTGGGCGAACGGGCTGCGCACCATCGCCATGTGGAGCATGCCGGGCAGGGTGATGTTGTCGGTCCACCGGGTGCGGCCGGTGATCAGCCGCTGGTCCTCCTTGCGGCGCCGGTCCCGGCCGATCTCCATGCGGGCCTCGTCCGCGGGTGCGTCCTGGGTCGCAGTCATCTCAGACCTCCACCGTCTCGGTCTCGGCGTTCTCGGCAGGTGCGCCGTCGAGGTGGGTGTCCCGTACGTCGCCGGCAGCGGCGGCCTGGACCGCCCTGACGATGTTGTGGTAGCCCGTGCAGCGGCACAGGTTGCCCTCGAGGCCCGTGCGGATCTCGTCCTCGCTGGGGTTCGGGTTGTCGTTGAGCAGGTCGACGGACTGCATGATCATGCCCGGCGTGCAGAAGCCGCACTGGAGGGCGTGGCACTCGTGGAAGGCTGCCTGCACCTTGTGCAGCTCACCGCCCTCGGCGAGCCCCTCGATCGTGGTCACCTCGCGCCCGTCGGCCTGGACCGCCAGGACGTTGCACGACTTCACGCTGCGACCGTCGAGGTGGACCGTGCACGCCCCGCAGTTGCTGGTGTCGCACCCGATGACGGTGCCGGTCTTGCCGAGCTTCTCGCGCAGGTACTGCACGAGCAGCATCCGTGGCTCGACCTCGTCGGAGACACGGTCTCCGTCGACGGTGAGTTCGATACGTGCCATGGGGCGCGCTCCTTCGGTGCCGGTGAGTGTGACCCGGCTCACGCTATGGGGCCGCGGTTGGCACAAGGTTGGCGGGCGGCTCGGGGCCGGCCGCACGAGCGCGCGTCGATGTGTTCCGCACGGGTAGCCTCGTGCTCATGTCCCAGCATTCTGCCGACTCCGGCCTGCCCGAGACCCAGCACGCCTGGGGCCACGGACTGGCGACGGTCACCGACGACGGCGCCGTCCTGGACACGTGGTTCCCCGCTCCCGTTCGGGGAGGTGGCCCGGGCGCGGTTCCCGACGCTCTCGCCGCGCTCGCAGCCGTCCATGCGGAGCGCCGGGTGCGCACCGAGGTCGTGACGGTGGAGATCGACCTCGTCGACCCGCCGAAGGACGCCAGCGACGCCTACCTGCGGCTGCACCTGCTCAGCCACCGGCTGGTCGCGCCCCACGGGATGAACCTCGACGGCATCTTCTCCCAGCTCGCCAACGTGGTCTGGACGAGTGCCGGACCGTGCGCGGTGACCGACTTCGAGGAGGTACGCCTCCGGCTCCGTGGGTCGGGACCGGTGCAGGTCTTCGGCGTCGACAAGTTCCCCCGGATGACCGACTACGTGGTGCCGACCGGCGTACGCATCGCCGATGCCGACCGGGTGCGGCTGGGCGCACACCTGGCCGAGGGCACCACGGTGATGCACGAGGGGTTCGTGAACTACAACGCAGGGACCCTGGGCACCTCCATGGTCGAGGGCCGGATCAGTGCCGGGGTCGTCGTCGGTGACGGCTCGGACATCGGCGGGGGCGCCTCGATCATGGGCACGCTCTCGGGAGGCGGGAGGACCGTGATCTCGATCGGCGAGCGGTGCCTCCTGGGCGCCAACGCCGGGATCGGGATCTCGCTGGGCAACGACTGCGTCGTCGAGGCGGGCTGCTACGTCACCGCCGGCACCAAGGTGACCATCAGGGACATGGACTCCAAGCCCAAGGTGATCAAGGCCAGCGAGCTCTCCGGAGCCGACAACGTCCTGTTCCGGCGCAACTCGGTCAGCGGGGCTGTCGAGGCGCGACCCCGGGCCGGCGAGGGCATCAGCCTGAACGCCGACCTGCACGCGAACTGACCACGGCAGCGACCGACAGCAGATGAAGCTCCGGTTCCTCGTCCTCCTGGTCGTGCTCGTCGTGGTCGTGGGCGTCGGGGTGGCGATGTGGCGAGGTTCGGGCCCGCTGCCCGACCCCGAGGGATGCACGGCACGGCTCGGCAGCCAGCAGGTGGACCTGAGCACGGAGCAGGCCGAGAACGCCAGCCTGATCGCGGCCATCGGAGTGAGTCGCGGGCTTCCCGCACGGGCGGTCTCGATCGCCTTGGCCACGGCCTACCAGGAGAGCAAGATCCGCAACCTCGCCCACGGGGACCGCGACTCGCTGGGGATGTTCCAGCAGCGCCCCTCGCAGGGATGGGGCACGATCGCGCAGGTGCAGGATCCCTACCACGCGACGAACGCGTTCTACGACGCGCTCGCGAAGATCCCCGACTACAAGACCCTGCGCATCACCGAGGCCGCGCAGAAGGTGCAGCGATCGGGCTACCCGGAGGCCTACGAGGCCCACGCCCCCGACGCGCGCGCCCTCGCGTCGGTGCTCACGGGCTACAGCCCGGGCGGCCTCTTCAGCTGCGTCGTGCAGGACTCCGGCCGGCGCGGCACCGCCGAGGAGGTGATCCGTCAGGTCGAGCTCGCCTACGGCAACCTGGACATCCGCAGGACCGGCTCACGCCAGGACCTCACGGTCAAGGTGCCCGCCGGACAGGCCGGCCGTCGGCTCGGCTGGTCGGTGGCGCAGTTCGTGGTCGCGCACGGGGTGCGCCTGCGTCCGGCGACCGTGTCCTACGCAGGCAAGAAGTGGACGAGCGGCCGGGCGTCCGAGCAGGGCTGGCTGCCGGGAGGTCAGGGGGACGCGACCACGATCCGGGTCGGCATGGGCTGAACGTGCCGGTCATCCGCGCGAGACGGCAGCGCCCGGGCGGCCGAGCCGGGTCCGCAGTGGCCGCCACGGCTGCGATGCTGCCAGGAACACCAGCAGTGAGCCCAGCCAGATCACCCAGGGCACGGTGGCCGACGCGCTGAGCCCCGACCCGTTCGCGCCGACCTCGGCCGTCACCGTGCCACCCCAGGGAAAGAGCTCACCCGTCACAGCACGCCCGGTCGTCCCTGTGGCCTGGACGCCCTGGACGAAGCCGAGCACGGAGAACAGCCAGACGACCAGGAGCACCGCGAAGAAGGCCAGGGCGGCGTACGCGCCCACCGCCCAGCGGGCGCGGGCGGGTGAGGCCTCGGCGACGTCGTGGGCCAAGGTCCGCGGCGAGCCGATCCCGAGCAGCGCGGCCGCCGTCCCCTGCTCGGCTGCCGCGTCGCCCAGGTTGCCACGCAGCTCGGCGCGCAGCTCCCGACGCCGGCGGCGGGAGACCCCACGGAAGTCCAACCAGAGGTCGAAGCGCTGGACGGCGCTCTCGATGCGAACACGGTCGACGAACTTCATGACGGAACTCCTTGGTCGGTGGTGTGGCGCGCATGCACCTTCTCGACGGCGGCCACGAGCTCCTGCCACGACTTTTCGCGGTGCAGCAGCTCGTCGCGCCCGGCAGTGGTGGCCCGGTAGTACTTGCGGGCCGGCCCCGAGCTCGACCTGACGAGGAACGACTCGAGCAGTCCGGTGGCCTCCAACCGGGTCAACGCCGGATAGACGGTGCCCTCGGCGAGCTCCTCGAAGCCCGCCTCGCGCAACCGCGTGACGATCGCGTAGCCGTACCCCTCCTCCACGACCAGCAGCCGGAGCAGGAGGAGCTGGAGGACCCCTTTGAGCATCTGCGCGTCGACCGGCATGGAGGAATCCTGACGCCTAGTACTTTGCTTTGTCAAGTACTAGGCGTCACCAGTAGGTCCTCCGGTCAGAGGTCGAGGCGAGCTGTGGCAGCAGCGATCCGTTCGTCGGTGGCGGTGAACGCGACCCGCACGTGCTGGCCCCCGGCGACGCCGTAGAAGGAGCCGGGCGCCACGAGGATCCCCCGGTCGGCCAGCCAGCCGACCGTGTCCCAGCTCGACTCCTCCCGGGTGGCCCAGAGGTAGAGCGCGGCCTCGGAGTGGTCGATGCGGAATCCGGCCGCCTCGAGAGCGGTCTTCAGGAGCATCCGGCGGGCGGCGTAGCGGGCGTGCTGCTCCTCGACGTGGGCGTCGTCGTCGAGGGCGGCGACCATCGCCCGCTGCTGGGGGCCGGGCATCATCAGGCCGAGGTTCTTGCGGACGGCGAGCAGCTCCCCGACCACGGCCGGGTCCCCGGCCACGAAGGCGCACCGGTAGCCGGCCAGGTTCGACCGCTTCGACAGCGAGTGCACGGTCAGGATGCCCTCGAGCGAGCCGCCGTTGACGTCGGCGTGCAGCACCGAGACCGGGGCGTCGCCGGACTCGGTCTCCCACGCGCACTCGAGGTAGCACTCGTCCGAGACCAGCAGGACCCCGCGCTCGCGGCACCAGTCGACGACCTTGCGCAGGTGCTCGACGGGGAGGACCCGGCCGGTCGGGTTCGACGGCGAGTTCACCCAGACCAGTGCGGGGGTGCGTGGCCCCACCGCGGTGAGCGAGTCGGTGGCGATCGTCTCGGCGCCGGCGAGCGCGGCTCCGACCTCGTAGGTCGGGTAGGCCAGCCTGGGCTGGACCACCAGGTCACCGGGACCGATCCCGAGGTGGCTGGGCAGCCCTGCGATCAGCTCCTTGGAGCCGATGGAGGGCAGCACCCCGTCCAGACCCAGACCGGTGACGCCGAAGCGGCGCCCCAGCCAGTCGATGCAGGCCTGGCGGGTCTCCGGCAGCCCGATCGTGGCGGGATAGCCCGGGGAGTCAGCGGCCGCGGCCAGCGCCTGCTGCACCACCTCAGGGGTCGGGTCGACGGGGGTCCCGATAGACAGGTCGACGATCCCGTCGGGGTGGGCGCGGGCTCTTTCGGCGTACGGCGTGAGCTGGTCCCAGGGAAAGTCCGGGAGCCTCCGGGAGACGCGAGTGGTGTGGAGCAGGTCAACCACCGGGACGCGTCACTCCTCCTGGATCTGAGGAGGAAGAGCCGCGACGATCGGGTGGTCCTTGTCGATCTCACCCATCTTGGCCGCGCCGCCGGGAGAGCCGAGGTCGTCGAAGAAGTGGACGTTGGCGTCGTAGTACTCCTTCCACTCCTCGGGGGTGTCGTCCTCGTAGTAGATGGCCTCCACCGGGCAGACCGGCTCGCACGCACCGCAGTCGACGCACTCGTCAGGGTGGATGTAGAGCATCCGCTTGCCCTCGTAGATGCAGTCCACGGGACATTCGTCGACACACGCGCGGTCCTTGAGGTCGACACACGGCTGGGCGATGACGTAGGTCACCTGGATCCTCCTGAGGTTCGGTCCGGGGCGGACGACCGCCAGCCTAGTATCCCATCGTGGCCGCCGACGAGACGCCCGAGGAACGACGCAGGAGCCGAGGTCCCGCGCGGGCCCTGGGACCCCGGGTCGTGGGTCTCCGCGTCGTCATCCGGCGTGTCCTCCCGGGTGCCGCCGGCCCCTCGGGCGGCCCGGCGATGACCGACGTGCTCGGCACCTGCGAGTCCTGGTCCGACGACCTCGTCAGCGTGCGGCGAGAGGACGGCAGCGTGGTGGAGATCGCCACGGCCGACATCGTCTCCGGCAAGCCG
The DNA here is from genome assembly GCA_963815825.1 of uncultured Actinomycetota bacterium. Classification (GTDB taxonomy): domain Bacteria; phylum Actinomycetota; class Actinomycetes; order Propionibacteriales; family Nocardioidaceae; genus Marmoricola. The sequence goes on from CAWFII010000010.1 coordinate 48,662, forward strand.
GTGCCCCCCCGGCCCTCGGTCCACCGCCGACTCGGTGCGGCGCAGGTGGACCGGCTCGCCCTCCCGGGGTGGCAGCCGGCGGAGAGCGAGCCGCTCGGCGAGTGGGTGCTGCGAGCCTCGGGCGGCTTCTCCTCCCGGGGCAACTCCGTCCTCGCGCTCGGTGACCCCGGCCTGCCCCTCCCCGAGGCGGTCGAGGTCGTCCGTCGCTGGTACGCCGCGCGCTCGCTGCCCCCGCGGGCGCACGTGCACCCTGAGGCTCCCGAGACGCTCGTCCTCCGGGACCACGGCTGGTCGGAGTACGAGTCGACGACGATCATGCTCGCGTCCGTCGCGAAGGTCCTGCGACGCCTCGCACCGGGCACGGAGTTCGCGCTCGGACATGACCACCGCCTCGACCCCGCCTGGCTGGCCACCGATGCGCGGTCAGCTCGCTACGGTGCCGTGGCGCGGCAGGTGCTCGAGGCAGGTGAGGTCACGTTCGCGACGGTGCGCGATGAGCAGGACGAGGTGCTGGCGCGCGGCCGCGGCGCCTACCACGGCGACTGGCTCGGGGTCGCCTCGCTCTGGACGCGACCCGATCTCCGCGGCCAGGGTCTCGGCAGCGCCGTCCTGGAGTCGCTGCTGCGGTGGGGAGCCGAGCGTGGCGCGACGACGACGTACCTGCAGGTCGTGGAGTCGAACGCCGGAGCGCGCCGGCTCTACGAAGGACTCGGGTTCGAGCCGCACCACCGCTACCTCTACCTGTCCTGCGACTCCGCTCCCCCGACCCCGTCAGGGTAGGCACGACGGACGGTAGGCCGGGCTGGCCGGGCCCTGGCGACCCAGCGCGTCCAGCACCAGGCGGATGGCCGGCCCGTTGGTCGGCAGGAGGACGTGACCGACGAGGGCAGCCGGGCACACGGACTGCAACCGGATGTTCGTCGTGCGGGGCCCGGAGAGGTAGCCCGAGGTGGCGGGCAGTACGACCTCGTCGTACTGCGTCACGATGTTGGTGTAGCTCACCGCCCCCGGGGTCTCGTCCCCACCGTTGAGGCGGCGCAGGAAGGGTGAGCCGGTCTTCTGCTGCAGACACGCAGGGCAGAGCGTGCGCAGCCCGGGGAAGAGCAACAACGGGTTGGCCGTGCCGTGGTTCGAGGGCGCCAGGCCGACGAGGTCGTCGACCTTGCCCGCGCCACCGAGGAACTTCACGTAGTAGCGCGGCATCATGCCGCCCTGCGAGTGCCCGACGAGCGAGACCTTCGCGGCACCGGTGGCTGCGAGGACCTGGTCGACGAAACCCTCGAGCTGTCGGGCCGACTCCTCGATGGGTCCGGTGGCGCGGCGACCGTAGTCGAGGGCGAAGACGCAGTACCCGGCCCGGTGGACCCGCCAGGAGAGCCGCTCGAGCAGGCTGCGCCGGTCGCCGAAGGTCCCGTGCACGATCACCACCGGGGTGGGGTGAGCCGCACTCGGGCGGCAGGACCAGTCGTTGGCCGCGGAGAGCCGCAGCGTCGACGGGGACCGGGCCTCGGCCGGAGCGATGGCGGGGAGCGCGAGCGTCAGCAGTGCTGCGGTCAGCGCCGCGGTGACGCGGGTGACGGTCCGGCTGACCATGGTCGGTCTCCCGGCGTGGCAGTCAGCCATTCTTCGGCTTCTTCTGCGGTTTCGGCTTCGGTGGCTCCCCGCAGCGGACGGTGTCGCTGGGGATGTAGACGGTGTGGAACTTCTCGGTGCGCTGCACCTTGTCCGAGGACGGGTCCCGGAACTGCCGGAACACGTCGACGGTGAAGCCGGGCGATCCGTTGAACTCCTCGCAGTCCGCGCTCTGGAGGTAGCGCACCTTGGGCTGGGTGGGCTGGGTCCGTGGTCCCTTGGTGGCGGTGATCTTCCAGGTCCGGCTGGAGTACATCGAGACGGTCGCGGCTCCCTCCCCACCCGGGCTGGCCGCCCGGACCTCGGCCTTGACCAGCACGCCGTACGGGGAGTCGTTGGTGAAGCGCAGGTCGAGGGACGGCCACGCCACGGTCGCCTCGCGGCCCTCGGGATAGCGGTCGATGTAGACCGAGTGCGGCTTGTGCTCCACGTCCTTCAGGCCGGCGAAGAACATCGCGTTGAACGTCGTGGTCGCGATCTGCGAGACCCCACCACCCAGGTCCTTGGTGAAGATGCCGTCAGAGACGATGTAGCCCTCGGTGAAGCCGTTGGCCTTCGTGCGTTCCCCGACGATGCCGTTGAGGCTGAACGTCTCGCCGGGCTCGAGCACCGTGCCGTCGATCAGCTTGGCCGCACGGCCGAGGTTGACGTTGCGGTACTCCGCGTAGGGGAAGTTCGTCGTGAAGGTGCTCACCTGCTCGGTGATCTTCAACGCCTTGGCGTCGGCCGTGGTGAATGCGGGCTGGGTGGCCTTGCCCTCGACGACGAGGCGCCGCTTCGCTCCCTCGAGTACGGCGACCTCCGCGAAGCCGTCCTCGATCTCCTGGGGGTCGAGCTCGACCCCGACCTTCGCGGGAACGATGCGCGGCTTGCCGCCCCGGACGACGAAGCGGGCGTCCTGCGGCTCGCGGCCCACGGTGCGCATCACCGGCCCCAGCGCCTCGAGGAGGAGCTCACCGTCGACGCGCGGAACCAAGTTGTCGTCCTCCGCGACCATCGAGAGCCCCTTGCCGAACAGCTTCGGCGGCGCCACCACGCTCTCACCCCCGAGCACGAGGGTCACGGGGCCGGACATGGCGGGCTTCGCGAACTCGGCCAGAGCACGCTGAACGGCAGCGTCGTCGACCGTCGGCTTCGCGACCTGCGTGGGGAGCTTCTGGGAGCCGGAGCTCAGGAAGCGTCGCTCGAGCAGGACCTGTGCGGCGCTCCGGTCGATCACGACGCCCGGGCGACTCAGCACGGGCACCGCGCGTCCGTCGCGGAACTCGACGGTCCCCTCGACAGGTGCGGCTCCGGTCCCGGCGTCGAGGTCGTCGAGGGTCTTCTGCATCCGCGACTGGTCGACGCTCACCACGGCGTCCCGGTCGCCGCCCCCGGTGATCAGCGCCCACACGCGTCGAAGCCCCAGGAAGGAGCCTCCCCCCGCCTTCTCCACCGACGCGGGGACGTCGACGGACAGTCCCGCGTCGTCGGGCCGGACCGAGGCGGACCGGCCGTCGCCGTAGGTCACCGTGATCGGCTCGCGAGCTCGCGCGGCGAGCCCTTCGCGCACCTTCTTCTCGGCCTGCGCAGGGGAGAGACCCGCGATGCTGACGCCCTCGACGCTGGCGCTGCGCGGAGCGCGGTCACCGGCATAGAGGTAGAGCCCCGCCCACCCGGCCACCACCAGCGCGAGGAGACCGAGCACGGTGAACCCGGCGACCCTGGCACCGAGCTTGTTCGCCACCCGCGCGCTACCCGAGCCCGGCGAACAGGTCAGCCTCGAGCCCGTCGGGCCCGAGCGGTCCTGGAGAGCCCTTGGCGATGCGGAAGAACTCCGTGCCCCAGATCTCGTTGCCCTGGTTGTTGGAGAGCGCGAAGAACGGACCGTCGACCGAGATCTGCGTGCGGTGCGCCTTCAGCGCCTCCATCTTCACCTCAGCGTAGTCGTCGGCCTCGACCTTCGCGGTGAGCGCATCGTCCTCGACCATGAACGCCGGCAGGTTCTCCGGGTCCATGCCTTCGAAGGAGGTCGTGTCTCCGGCGGCACGCAGGTCTCTGAGCCCTTCCCTCATCTTCGCAGCAGACATCGCGCTCCAGTAGACCTTGGCGATGTCGTGAGCCTCGCCGAGGTCGCGGCGGTAGGAGGGCACCGCGGCCAGTGCCGCGGCGTACGTCGCCACCCGGTGCGCCTGGATGTGGTCGGGATGGCCGTAGCCACCGAACTCGTCGTAGGTGACCATCACCTGGGGACGCACCTCCCGGATGATCTCGACGAGATAGCTGGAGGCCTCGGTGAGGTCGGCGTGCCAGAAGGCGTTCGGGGAGGTCTCGTCGGCCGCGACGGCGTGGCCGTCGGCGTGCCACTGCATCCCGGAGTCGCGGTAGCGCTTGAACCCACCCAGGTAGCGGTGGTCGGTCACCCCCAGGGCCTTCATCGCGTTGTCCAGCTCGACCTTGCGCTGGTCGGCCAGCGTGTCGTCCCTGTCGGCCGCCATGTGCTCCATCTCGGGCACCAGGATCTCGCCCATCTCACCGCCGGTGCAGGTCACCAGGGTGACGCCGACCCCTTCGGCGACGTAGCGGGCCATCGTGGCCCCCTGGCCGATGCTCTCGTCATCGGGGTGTGCGTGCACGAGCAGCAGGTGCTTGTTCATGGACGTGATCCTAGGCGTCGTCCGCTCGCGCCCGACCCGACGGGGCGCATCGGGGAGGGCGAGAGGTTCGACCGCGGAGATGGTGGAATCCGCGTCGAGCCAGCCGTCGTACTCCTCGACCAGCAGCTCGAGAACGACCTCGGGCGCATCGGTCGAGACGGCCCAGGGATGGTCCTCGTCGTCGTCCTCCCCCGCGAACTGCTCGCGTCGACAGCTGGCCTCGAACCCCTCTCGCAGCAGGCGCGCGACGGCCGCTCGCGCGTGGTCCTCGTCGAAGAAGACGCCGCGCATCAGCCAGCCCCCAGCAGGTCGCGCAAGGAAGCGAGAAACGGCTGGTCGGCCTCGGACCAGGTGACGTCGTCGAGCTGCCCGGGGGCCAGCCAGCGGACCGCGTCGTGCTCCGAGGGCACCGGGTCACCCTCGGTCAGCCGGGCCGTGGCGACACGCAGCACCAGCCGGTCAGGAGAGCTCGTGGGCGTCGCGATGAGACTGGCGCCCGCGAGCCAACCCGTCACCTCGACGGTGCAGCCGAGCTCCTCGGCCACCTCACGGATCGCCGCACGCTCCCCGCTCTCGCCCGGCTCCACCTTGCCGCCGGGGAGCTCCCAGGAACCGGCGAGCGGGTGCGGTCGTGCCCGTCGTGCGGCCAGGACCCGTCCGCCGTGCAGCACCGCCACCCCCACCACCTCACGCATCCGGTCAATCTAGGTGGTCCGGGTGGGGCTCCCCCGGCTGCGTGCCCGCGCGCGGCTCAGGTCGCGACGTCGACCGGCATGGCGTCGGGTCGACCGGGGCC
>CAWFII010000011.1:0-29161 GCA_963815825.1 uncultured Actinomycetota bacterium
CGGCGTCAGCGGTCACGGGCTTGGCGTACGGCGACACGGTGACGGCTCCGAGGACCTGCTCGAGAGAGCTGCCCTGGGGGTCGAGCAGGTCGCCCGGACCCACACCGGGCGGGGGAGAGATCACCTTGACGCTGCCCGTGGCGAGCTCGTTGGTCGGCACCGTGCGTGGCGGGAAGTTGCCCTGCGCCAGCCCGTCGTGGTTGCCGAAGCAGGTGTACCAGGGCAGGTTCAACCCGGCGGCCCTGAACGGGCGGCGGGCAGCGTCGAGCAGCCCGGGGATCGTCGGGAAGCCGTGCTGAGCCCGGTAGCTGTCGTCGGTCCTGCCGGCGGGTGTTCCCCCGGGGTGCCAGTAGTGGGTGTCGTAGTAGAGCGGGTCCGCGTCCATCACACCCTCGTAGCGGGCGTTCGACCCGCTGTCGGGGACGACGCGCTCGCCGTCGAGGACGTCGATGTTCCAGCGCACCTCGTTGTACTGGCAGTTGTCGGAGTTGTCGCCCGTCTCGATCGCGAACGACAACGACACCCCGGTCACCGGGCCCCTCCTGGCGGCGTTGACGGCACGCACCATCGCGTCGCCGACCTGCGCGGAGAGCATCTCCTGGGGGCGGTACGCGGAGGCGAACAGACCGGGGACCAGGCCGCCCGAGTTCGGGTCGTCGTAGCGGTCCGTCCACTCCACGCGCGCCGGGGACTGGTGGTCCACGACGTGCACGTCGCTGAGCTGCGCGAAGGCCAGCAGCCCGCGCCGGACCTGCGCACGGGTCTCCCGGGCGACGACGCCGAGGTCGGTGCGGACGGTCCTCGGGTCAGCGGGACCGGGCACGAGCTTGCGGTAGCCGCGGGAGTCCGGGGCAGCCGGGGCGAAGGTGCGCTCGGCCGTCGTCCCGGCCGTCGTCCGGGCCGCCGTCCGGGCCGCCGTCCGGGCCACCGCGACGGCCTCGCCGGCCAGGGAGCCGAACAGGTTCTCGTGGCTGAGGGCACCGAGACCGCCGAGCACGAGCGCCGACCGGATCAGGCCACGTCGGGAGAGGTCCATGCGGTGACAACGACCCTGCGTGTGCGGGGTCACGTCGCGAGCCGGTGGACACGTACCGGTGTTGGCGGGAGGATGCATCGCACCTACAGCCCCCGATGAGGAGTGCACCGATGGCCGACGAGGCACCGCCGGAGAAGCTCAAGAAGCTCAACCGGCTCGAGGACCTGAGCGACCAGGACCTCAAGACGGTGATCGACAAGGGTCGTCACGTGCACCTGCCGGCGAACTGGTCGCTGATCTGGGAGAAGACCGCCGGGGACAAGGCCTACCTGATCGTCGAGGGAGAGGTCGCCGTCCGCAAGGGCAAGGAGGAGGTCGCCCGGCTCGGACCCGGCGACGTGATCGGGGAGATGGCGATCGTGGGCCACAAGCTGCGTTCGGCCAGCGTCGTCAGCCTCACCCCCGTGGAGGTCATCCACTTCACCAAGGAGTCCCTCCAGGAGCTGCTCGACGAGGTGCCCGCCTTCGGTGAGGCGCTCCGTGGGACCACCACCGACCGGCTGGGCGAACCCAAGGACTGACCGGTGCCGGAACGCCGCGACCGCCGCGAGCTCGTCGACCAGCTCGAGGTGTTCCTGCTCGGCGGTGAGCCCACGCTCACCGGCCAGGAGCTCGCCGACGAGGTCGGCATCCCCTTCGAGGAGGCCCGGCTGCGCTGGCGTTCCCTGGGCTTCAGCGCAGTGGGCGCTGACGTTGCTGCGTTCACCCGCGCCGACCTCGACGCCCTCCGGCTCACCCAGCGGCTGCTGGAGATCGGCCTGATCGATCCTGACGACGAGTCCGCGCTGGTCCGCACCCTGGGCCGGAGCTTCGCCCGGCTGGCCGAGTGGCAGATGGGCCTGCTGGGCAGGGTCATCGACCCGGACACGATGGAGCTCGACGAGCTCGGCGACCTGATGGACGAGGTCACCCCCGCGATCGAGTCGCTGCAGAGCTACGTGTGGCGCCGGCACACGCTCGCGGCCGCGTCGCGACTGCTGCTGGCAGGCGACGAGCGCGAGGAGGTCGAGGGCGAGGCGGGCACCACGATGGGCGTCGGGTTCGCCGACATCGTCGACTACACGCGGCAGAGCCGTTCGCTGACCCGCAGCGAGGTCGGACGTCTCGTGGACCACTTCGAGGAGCGCGCCCTGGAGATCATCTCGGCCCGCGACGGACGGATCATCAAGACCATCGGAGACGAGATCCTCTTCGTGGCCGACCGGCCCGAGGACATCGCAACCATCGGGCTCGGGCTGTCCGAGGAGGCCCAGCACGACGCGGACTTCCCCGAGATCCGGGTCGGGTTGGCGTGGGGGCCGGCCCTCGCCAGGCTGGGCGACGTGCTCGGCCCGGTCGTCAACGTGGCCTCGCGACTGACCTCGACGTCGCGCCCCGGCCGGGTGCTCGTGGACCGGGCGCTGGCCGACGTGCTCACGGAGCGGGAGGAGTTCCGGCTCCGCCGGCTGCGACGTACGTCGGTGAGGGGATACCGCAGGCTCGAGCCCTGGTCGCTGCGCCGGCCCCAGGACCACGAAGCCGGCTCCAGCGAGGACTAGTCGGACACCAGTAGCGGCCCGACCTCGGCAGCGTCCTCGACCAGGTGGACAGCTGCCTCGAAGGGGCGACCATCGGCGAGGGCGGCCACCAGCGGCCACACCGGCAGTGTCTCGGTCCAGTACGTGTGCCCGACGAACACCATCGGGGTCACGCCCGTCCCGTTCGCGTAGTAGTTCGTGCACGCAGCCTGGAAGATCTCCTGCACCGTGCCTGCGGCGCCGGGAAGGAAGACGATCCCGGCCCCGCAGACCTCGAGCAGCACGTCCTCGCGAATGGCGTTGCGGAAGTACTTCGCCACCACCGAGCTGTAGGCGTTGGGCGGCTCGTGGCCGTAGTGCCAGGTGGGGATGCCGAGCGACCGACCCGAGTCGCCGAGGCCCTCCACGCTGTCGAGGGCGAGGCGGGCCCAGGCGGTGATGTCCGGCCCGAAGGCAGGCACGGTGGCGAGCCGGGCCAGCACCTCCTCGAGCACCCCCACGGGCTCGTCGGCCAGCCGTGCCCCGAGGTTGGCCGCCTCCATCGCCCCGGGACCACCGCCGGTGGCGACGGTCGTGCCGGACCCGGCGAGCCCGTGCGCGAGGTGCGCGGCAGCGGCGTACGCCGGGTCGTCGCGGGTCAGGGCGTGCCCGCCCATCACCCCGATGATCCGTCGCCCCACGGTGAGCTCAGCCAGGGCGTCGTCGATCGAGCTGTCGTGCAGCGCGGCCGCCAGCAGCCGCCGCAGGTCGTGGGGTCTGACCCGGGTCCATGCGTAGGTCTGAGCGTCGACGGTGTGCTCGTATCCCTGCTCCAGCCCGGTGTAGAGCTCGGACGGTGTGTACAGATGGGCACGCCACGGCTCGAACGGCACGTCCGGGACGCTCGGGAAGAGCAGGGCACCCCCGTCGCGGAGCCGGTCGGCCGCGGCGTCGGAGAGCGTGCAGCCCAGGAACAGGGCGCCGTGCGGGTCGAGCTGCGCCAGCACGTCCTCGCGGTCGGTGAGGTCGAGGTCCTGGACCTGCCACCCGGCCATCGAGCGCCGCCCCCTGACCGCGCGTGCGGCGACCTCGTCGAACTCCGCGAGCGACTCGATCTCGATCATGGGGGCGATCATGCCGGAGGGGGTTGCTGCACGGCAGGTCGCTAGCCTGCGGGCATGGTCACCAACGTCAGCTTCGCGCTGCTGGACACCCCCGTCATCGCCGGGCGTGGGGAGGAACCCGTGATGGCGTCGATGACCCATGCCCGGCTGCTGGAGGAGGTGGCGGCGCTCGGTGGCGTGCTGCACCACCTCGGCGCGATCCGCGGTGCGCCGGTCGTGGTCGACCTGGACGAGGACCGCGACGCCGTCGTGACGGCGCTCGCCGTTGCCCGGATCGGTGGGGTCGTCACCACCAGCGACACCCCGGACGCACCGGTCGCCGTGGTGTCGACGGGATCAGCCGTCCCGGGGGACGGCAGGGCCCGCGTCGTCCGCGGCGCCGGAGTGACCGAGCCCGACCTGGACTGGGACGTGATGCTGCGCGCCGGCCGGACCGACCCCGCCGCCGTGGAGGTGCTGGATCCCGAGGACACCTACGCTCCCGGACGGAGCGTGGCTGAGCAGATCGAGCTCCTCGCAGGAACCACGGCGCCGTACGACGCCGCCGGTCTTCGCCGGCTGCTCCAGGTCTGACGGCGACGGGCTGGGACACTGCTCGGGTGAGCTCTCGTCGCGACGTCGTCATCCTCGGGTCGACCGGGTCGATCGGCACCCAGGCACTGGAGGTGGTGCGGGCCAACCCGGACCGTTTCCGGGTGGTGGGACTGACCGCCGGCGGCTCGCAGGAGCGGCTCTTCGAGGAGCAGGTCGCCGAGTTCGCGCCGGCGTACTCCGGGCTGGGGGAGGAGGCTTCGACCGAGGCCGCCGGGGCGGCGTGTGACGTCGTGCTCAACGGCATCACCGGAGCCGTCGGGCTGCGTCCCACGGTGGCCGCCCTGGAGGCCGGCAACACCCTGGCGCTGGCCAACAAGGAGTCGCTGATCATCGGCGGCCCGGTGGTCACCGCCCTCGCCGGGCCCGGCCAGATCGTGCCCGTCGACAGCGAGCACAGCGCGCTGGCGCAGTGCCTGCGCGGCGGCTCTGCTGCGGAGGTACGCCGGCTGGTGCTCACCGCGAGTGGGGGGCCCTTCCGTGGCCGCACCCGCGCGCAGCTGGCCGAGGTGACTCCCGAGGAGGCGCTGAACCACCCGACCTGGGACATGGGTCCGGTGGTCACGATCAACTCCGCGACGCTGGTGAACAAGGGCCTGGAGGTGATCGAGGCCCACCTGCTCTTCGGCATCCCCTACGACCGCATCGAGGTCGTCGTGCACCCCACCAGCGTGGTGCACTCGATGGTCGAGTTCACCGACGGCTCCACGCTCGCGCAGGCGAGCCCGCCCACGATGCTGATCCCGATCGCGCTGGGACTGGCCTGGCCCGATCGCCTGGCGGGGACCGCGCCGGCCGTCGACTGGAGGAGCCCGCAGACGTGGGAGTTCTTCCCGCTCGACGACGACGCTTTCCCGGCGGTGCGCCTGGCGCGGCAGGCGGGTGAGCTGGGTGGGACCGCGCCGGCTGTGTACAACGCGGCCAACGAGGTCTGTGTCGAGGCGTTCCGCACCGGCCGGCTGGCCTTCGCCGAGATCGTCGACACGGTCGGGCTGGTCCTGGACCGGCACCGGACGAACAACGACGACGTAGGCTCTGGGCGAGATCTCACCGTCGACGACGTGCTGGCTGCCGATGCCTGGGCACGCACGCAGACCCTGAACGAGCTGAAGGATCCCACTCCATGACCGCGTTGACGTACACGCTCGGCGTGCTTCTGTTCGCCGTCGGTGTCGCCGTCTCCATCGGCCTGCACGAGATGGGGCACCTCGTGCCCGGCAAGCTCTTCAACGTCAAGGTCACCCAGTTCTTCGTCGGCTTCGGCCGCACCGTCTGGTCGCGACGCCGGGGGGAGACGGAGTACGGCCTCAAGGCGATCCCGCTGGGGGGCTACTGCAAGCTCGTCGGGATGCTGCCGCCCTCACCGGACCAGGACCCGGACACGGTGCGGAACACCAAGACCGGGATGTTCGCCCAGCTGATGGACGACGCCCGGTCGGCGGAGTACGAGCTGGTCGGGGAGCACGACCACGACCGGCTGTTCTACAACAAGCCGTGGTGGCAGCGGGTCATCATCATGGGATCAGGGGTGACGATCAACATCGTCATCGCCTTCGTGCTGTTCGCGATCATCTTCATGGGTCACGGCGTCCCGAAGCCGACCACCACCGTCGAGGCCGTCTCCCAGTGCGTGATCGCGGTCACCCAGGCCAACCGCGACAAGGCCCCTCGGCCGTGCCAGGCCGGCGACGTCGAGGCGCCCGCGAAGGTGGCCGGGTTCAAGCCGGGGGACCGCTTCGTCTCCTTCAACGGCGCCGAGGTCACGAGCTGGAGCCAGGTGCAGCGGGAGATCCGCGCCAACGGCGACCAGGCGGCCACGGTCGTGGTCGAGCGCGACGGCCAGCAGGTGACCCTGCGTCCCAGCACCGTCGTCTCCCCGGTCCGAGACCTCCAGAATCCCGAACGGATCACCAAGCGAGGGTTCCTCGGCGTCGTGCCCACCACCGTCAACGAGCGGCAGGGACCCGGGTACGTCGCGAGCACGATGGCCGACGGGACCTGGCAGACGCTCAAGGCGATCGGAACCCTGCCGGTCAAGCTCTACCACGTGGCCCGAGCGTCGATCGGGCTCGAGCAACGCGACGTCAACGGGCCGATGAGCGTGGTGGGCGCCGGCCGGGTCGCCGGCGAGATGGCCTCCCAGCAGAAGGCGTCGGTCTCGGACCGGTTCTTCTCCCTGCTCGCCCTGCTGGCGGGGCTGAACCTCTTCCTCGGCCTGATCAACCTGGTCCCGCTGCCGCCGTTCGACGGCGGCGGCATCGCCACCACTCTCTACGAGGCCGCCCGTCGGCGGATCGCCCGGCTGCTCAACCGCCCCGACCCCGGCGCCGTGGACAGTGCCAAACTGCTACCCGTCACCTACGTGATGGCGGGTCTGATCCTGGTGATGAGCGTGGTGCTGATCTACGCCGACATCGTGGCACCGATCTCGCTCTCGTAGCCCGACCAGAAGGAAGAGGAAACCAATGACTTCGGTATCGCTCGGCATGCCCGAGGCGCCGCCACCGGTGCTCTCCCCGCGCCGACGGACGCGCCAGGTCCGGGTGGGCAAGGTCGGTGTCGGCAGCGACTTCCCGGTGTCTGTCCAGTCGATGACCACGACCCTGACCTCCGACGTCGACGCCACGCTGCAGCAGATCGCCGAGCTGACCGCGTCCGGCTGCGACATCGTCCGGGTCGCCTGCCCCTCGCAGGACGACGCCGACGCGCTGCCGGCCATCGCCACGAAGTCTCAGATCCCGGTGATCGCCGACATCCACTTCCAGCCCAAGTACGTCTACGCGGCCATCGAGGCCGGCTGTGCCGCCGTACGCGTCAACCCCGGCAACATCCGCAAGTTCGACGACCAGGTCAAGGAGATCGCCCGGGCCGCCAAGGACCACGGCACCTCGATCCGGATCGGCGTCAACGCGGGTTCGCTGGACAAGCGGGTGATGGAGAAGTACGGCAAGGCCACCCCCGAGGCCCTCGTCGAGTCGGCCGTCTGGGAGGCATCGCTCTTCGAGGAGCACGACTTCCACGACTTCAAGATCTCGGTCAAGCACAACGACCCGGTGGTGATGGTGCGGGCCTACGAGCTGCTCGCTGAGGCCGGGGACTGGCCCCTGCACCTCGGTGTCACCGAGGCGGGACCCGCCTTCCAAGGGACGATCAAGTCGGCCACGGCCTTCGGTGCGCTGCTCAGCCAGGGCATCGGCGACACGATCCGGGTCTCGCTGTCCGCGCCCCCCGTCGAGGAGGTCAAGGTCGGCATCCAGATCCTGCAGTCGCTGAACCTTCGCCCGCGCAAGCTGGAGATCGTCTCGTGCCCGTCCTGCGGTCGTGCCCAGGTCGACGTCTACAAGCTCGCCGACGAGGTGACCGCGGGGCTCGAGGGGATGGAGGTGCCGCTGCGGGTCGCGGTGATGGGCTGCGTCGTGAACGGACCCGGCGAGGCGCGCGAGGCAGACCTCGGTGTCGCCTCCGGGAACGGCAAGGGTCAGATCTTCGTCAAGGGCGAGGTGATCAAGACGGTGCCGGAGTCACAGATCGTGGAGACCCTGATCGAGGAGGCGATGCGCCTCGCCGAGGGCATGGAGGCCGAGCAGGGCGCCTCGGCCCAGGTCACCATCTCCTGACGGCGTCGGCTCAGCCGCTCGTCGCGTCCAGCGCGGTGCCGATGAGGGCCAGGGCCTTCCGGCAGGCTCGGTAGGCCGGGCTCTCGCCGGAGAGGAAGGCGAGGTCCTTGACGGCCTTCGTCGCAGCCGCGCTGTCGCCCAGGTCGACCACGCGTGCCTGCGCCCACCCCGGTCCCTGCTGCTGGGTCGCGAGCGGCGCCTGCTGCGTCAGCGTCTTCACGGCGGTGCCCACGTCGACCGGCCTCGGCGCCCGAGGCGCGGGCTGGCGCTGCTTGTTCCCCTTCTTCCCCTGCTTCCCTTCCTGGGGGGCCGGGCTCGGCTTCGGGGCAGGGGGGCGGGGACCCGCGGCGTAGCGCTCCGCATCCGCGACGACCTCGTCGAGCCGCAGCTCCATGTCGTACGGCGCGAGTCGCGCGCCGAACGCCGAGAGCGCCGCGATCGCGGCGCGCTGGTCCTCGAGGGTGCTGCCGCAGTCGTCACCGGTCGCCGAGGTCGCGTAGTACGCCACCGTGGCCGCGACCGTGTTCCATCGCTGCGGCAGTGCCGAGGGGTTGCTCCTCGACCCACGGTCCCCGACCTCGTCGCCGACGTCGTGCCACTTCGCTCGGCACGCCAGAGCAGGCTTGTCGGGATCGTCGATCTTCGCGGGGGCGCCGCTGCCGCACCCGGTCAGCACGAGGAGCAGCGCAACGGGCACGGCACGGCACGTCCGAGCGCGGGGACGGGGCATGGGGTCACCGTAGACCCAGGCACGGGCCGAGAGGTGGAAGGCGAGATGGTGCGGTGTCGTAGGCTCCGGGCGTGGTCCGGACGAGCCAGAACATTCGTGTGCTGGGTCCCAGCGACGTCGCCGAGGCACTGGCCCTCGTGGCCACCGATCCCGTCGTGAACGTGTTCGCCGACTACCGCACGCGGATCACCCAGCTCGACACCCGCTGGCTCGGCGGAGAGATGTGGGGCTACCTCGAGGGTGACCGTCTCGTCTCGATGTGCCACGTGGGCGCCAACCTCGTGCCCGTCAACGCCACCGCGGCTGCCTGTGAGGCCTTCGTGGAGCGGGCCGCGAGATCCGGCCCGCGCAGCTCCACGATCGTGGGCCCGCACGAATCCGTGGCGCTGCTGTGGGCCGGCCTCGAGGAGTACTGGCCCGCCCCGCGCGACTTCCGCTGGGAGCAGCCGCACCTGGCCACGAGCAGCCCCGCTGCCGTGCCCGGTGATCCTCTCGTCCGCCGTACCACCAAGGAGGAGGCGGACATCCTCTACCCAGCGTGCGTGGCGATGTACACGGAGGAGGTGGGCATCTCACCGGAGTCCGACGGCGGCAAGGACCTCTACCGGGCTCGCGTCAACCAGCTCATCGGTCGGGGATGGTCGTTCTCGCGCATCGAGGACGGCCGGGTCGTCTTCAAGGCCGAGGTGGCCTGCGCGACGCCGAGCGCCTGCCAGATCCAGGGCGTCTACGTCGACCCGGAGCTGCGAGGTCAGGGGCTGGGCGTGGCCGGCATGGCTGCGGTGGTGGACCTCTGCCTGCGCGAGATCGCCCCCACGGTGTCGCTCTACGTCAACGCCCACAACCTGTCCGCCCGGGCGGCGTACCGACGAGCCGGCTTCGAGCAGATCGGCACCTTCGCCACCTTGATGTTCTGAAACACCCGGCGTGGGACCCCGGCCACCTGTGCTCAACCGGCGTGCCGGCCGGCGGCAGCCCCGACTAGCCTTGCGCCATGATCCTCCAGCCCACGAAGTCGTCCTCGTCGCTCGTCATGGTGGGGGGACCCCGCTGATGCTGCGCATGTCGACGCTGTTCGTGCGGACGCTCCGCGAGGACCCGGTCGACGCGGAGGTCCCGAGCCACCGGCTGCTGGTCCGCGCCGGCTACATCCGTCGGGCGGCCCCGGGCATCTACTCCTGGCTGCCGCTGGGCCTGCGCGTCTACCGCAAGGTCGAGGCCATCGTCCGTGAGGAGATGGACGCCATGGGTGCCCAGGAGCTGCAGTTCCCGGCCCTGCTGCCGCGCGAGCCCTACGAGGCGACCGGCCGCTGGACCGACTACGGAGACGGCATCTTCCGGCTCAAGGACCGCAAGGGGGGCGACTACCTGCTGGGTCCCACGCACGAGGAGATGTTCACCCTCGTCGTCAAGGACCTCTACTCCTCCTACAAGGACCTGCCGGTCTGGCTCTACCAGATCCAGACCAAGTACCGCGACGAGGCACGTCCCCGCGCCGGCCTGATCCGCGGGCGCGAGTTCGTGATGAAGGACTCCTACTCCTTCGACGTCAGCGATGCCGGACTGGACGCCTCGTACGCCGCCCACCGGGCCGCCTACATCAAGACCTTCGACCGGTTCGGGTTCGACTACGTGATCGTCAGGGCCACGAGCGGCGCGATGGGTGGGTCGAGGTCCGAGGAGTTCCTCGCGCGCAGTGACGTCGGCGAGGACACCTACGTGCGCTGCACGAGCTGCGACTACGCGGCCAACGTGGAAGCCGTGCAGGTGCGCCCGCCCGCGCCCGTGCCGTACGCCGACGCGCCGGCCGCGCACGCCGAGGAGACGCCGGACACCCCGACCATCCAGACGCTGGTCGACCACCTGAACCTGGAGTTCCCTCGCGAGGACCGCCCGTGGCACGCCGGGGACACGTTGAAGAACGTGCTGGTGGTGCTCAAGCACGCCGACGGCACTCGCGAGCCGCTGGCGATCGGCCTGCCCGGCGACCGCGAGGTCGACCAGAAGCGGCTCGAGGGGATGCTCGAGCCGACCGAGATCGAGGCGATGGACGAGAAGGACTTCGCCAGCCACCCCTCGTTGGTCAAGGGCTACATCGGGCCCGGTGCGCTGGGCGAGACCAAGGAGTCCGGGATCCGCTACCTGCTCGACCCACGCGTGGTCGAGGGCACCCGTTGGGTCACCGGCGCCGACGTGCACGGCAGCCACGTCCTCGACCTCGTGGTCGGCCGCGACTTCACCGCAGACGGCACCATCGAGGCCGCCGAGGTGCGCACCGGTGACCCGTGCCCCAGCTGCGACTCCGGCGATCTGGAGACCGCGCGCGGTATCGAGATGGGGCACATCTTCCAGCTCGGTCGCAAGTACGCCGAGGCGCTGGGCCTCAAGGTGCTCGACGAGAACGGCAAGCTGGTGACCGTCACGATGGGCTCCTACGGCATCGGGGTCTCGCGAGCGGTCCCGGTGATCGCGGAGGGCAACCACGACGAGCTCGGCCTGGTCTGGCCCCGGGCGATCGCTCCGGCCGACGTGCACGTCGTGGCGACGGGCAAGGACGCCGCGGTGTTCGAGGCGGCCGAGCAGCTGGCCGCCGACCTCACGGCGGCCGGGGTCGAGGTCCTCTTCGACGATCGCCCCAAGGTCAGCCCGGGTGTGAAGTTCAAGGACGCCGAGCTGATCGGGGTGCCCACGATCGTCACGGTCGGTCGCGGTCTCGCGGACGGCAACGTCGACGTCAAGGACCGTCGTTCCGGTGAGCGCACCGAGGTGCCCGTCGGCGATGCCGTGCAGCACCTGCTCTCAGTGGTGCGCGGCTAGCTCGTTCAGCGCTGCCAGGTCCTCGGGCGTCGGCTGCCAGCGCAGGGCCTCGGCGTTCGTCCTCACCTGCTCGGCGCGGCTGACGCCCGCGATCACCGAGGACACCGCGGGCTGGGCGGCGATCCCGGCCACGGCGACCTCGAGCAGGGAGAGCTCGCGCTCGTCGGCGTACGCCTGGAGCGCCTCGACCCGGTCCCAGTCGGCCGCTGCCAGCCAGCCGGACCGCTCCGGGTTCTGCGCGGCGCGGGAGCCCTGAGGGGCGTCGACGCCGCGCTGGTACTTGCCGGTCAACAGGCCGTACTGCAGCGGGAAGTAGGGGAGCACGCCGAGCCCGAACCGCTCGCAGGCAGGGACGACCTCCTGCTCGATCTCGCGCTGGAGCAGGGAGTAGTGGTTCTGGACCGAGACGAACCGCTCGTGCCCGGTCGTGCGGGAGAGCCACTCCGCGTCGGCGATCTGCCACCCGGCGAAGTTGGAGCAGCCGAGGTAGCGCACCTTGCCCTCGTGGACCAGCTCGGAGAGTGCTCCGAGGGTCTCCTCCACCGGGGTAGACGGGTCTGGCCGGTGCAGCTGGTAGAGATCGATGTGGTCGGTCTGCAGCCGGCGCAGGCTGGCCTCGACCGCGCGCCGGATGTAGCTGCGCGACCCTGTGCCGCCGTGCACGCGTCCGTTGACGGCCTGCATGTCGATGCCGAACTTGGTGGCCACGACGAACTCGTCGCGGCGGCCCTGCAGCGCGTGGCCGAGCAGCTCCTCACTTCCACCGGGCGTGCCGCCGTAGACGTCTGCGGTGTCCAGGAAGGTGACGCCCGCGTCCTGGGCGACGTCGAGGATCGCGGTGACCCCGTCCTTGTCGACGCGTTGGCTGAAGGCGTTGCAGCCGATGCCCACCGTGCTGACCGTGAGTCCCGAGCTGCCCAGAGAGCGGTATGTCATGTCCACCCCCCCAGACTAGGGAGGGGCCGTGAGGGCGCCACACCGACATGCGAATGTGTCGCGTGTGGCGCAGGGGGCGTTCAGCCATCACCTGAGCCACATTCGCACGTCCGGGGACGCGGCTGGGCTCCGCTAGGTTGCCGTCCATGGCGACCGACTTCGACGCGGTGATCTTCGACTGGGGCGGGACGCTCACCCGCTGGCACGACATCGACTTCCGTGCGGAGTCGATGGCGTTGGCGCACGCCGTGGTGAGCGCCACCGATCGGGCTGCACCGCTCGCGGCGGGAGAGGTCCACGAGGTGCACGCCGAGACGCTGCGTCATGCCAACCAGGTGATCTGGGGACGCAGCCGCGACCATCAGCAGAGCGCGACCGTGGCGGACCTCTTCGCCGAGGCGGGCCTCGACCATGACCCCGACCTGCTCCGCCACTACCGCGAGTTCTGGGAGCCGCACACGGCGACCGACGCTCACGTGGCACCGCTGTTCCGCACCCTGCGCGAGAGCGGCATCAAGGTGGGCGTGCTCTCGAACACCATCTGGCCGCGTGCCTGGCACGAGGACTTCTTCCGTCGTGACGGAGTGCTCGACCTGATCGACGGCGCCGTCTACACCAGCGAGATCCCCTGGACCAAGCCGTCACCGAAGGCGTTCGCCGCGGCCATGGACGCAGTCGGTACGACGGACCCGGCGAGGTGCGTCTACGTCGGCGACCGTCTCTTCGACGACATCTGGGGCGCCCGCAACGCTGGCCTGAGGACGATCCACGTCCCGCACAGCCTCATCCCGGTCGAGCAGGTGGGGCACTCCGAGGGTGCACCGGACGCCGTCGCCCACGAGCTGGTCGAGATCCCGGGACTGCTCCAGCGTCTGTGACGCCGCGGACGGACCGGTCGTTCAGAGCGGACGGAACCCGCTGCAGACCAGCCTCAGACGGGTGATCTGGTCGCCCTGGGAGCTGTAGTAGGCGACCTGCTCGACCACGGCAGGACCTGCGTCGAGCAGCACGGACAGGCGATAGCTGACCTTCTCGACATCACCCACGGCGTCGCTCTCGAGCACCGTGAGCCCGGTGATGGTCTTGCTGGGGTCGAACCACGTGCCCAGCACGATGTCCACCACGTCGACCGGCGTCTCGGCGTCGAAGAACCGCCGTGGGGTGACGGCACGGAAGGTCACCGGTGTGGCGAACAGGGCGTGCAGGCGCTGCGCGTCCCGGCCGACGATCGCCTGGGCCATCTGCACCCCGAGGGGCCCGAGCGCTGCCCCGGCCCGCTCGCTGCCGTCAGTAGCTGAAGGTGTTGGCTGCCTCATCGCCGATCCACCCCCACATCGGCACGGTGCCGCCCAGCTCGGCGTTGGGCAGGAGATCGCCCTTGTCGAGGCTCTTGGCGTCGAAGCAGATCGGGCAGACGAGGTAGCGGCCACCCGCTTCGGCGTACCTGCGCACGAGGTCCTCCAGCGGCGGGCATCCCTCGCACGCGGTGCCACGGGCCGTGTCCCCGACGACCAGGCGGACGGCTTCCTTGGTGAGGAACATCAGGGTCGGGCGGTCGTTCTCGGCCGACCCGACGGCGACCAGGAAGGCCACGGTGACCTTCTCCGCGTCCTCGAGACCGGTGGTGAGGCTGACGACCGACTTCGTCTTCATGGTGGGCTCCTCTGTGTCACCACGAGGATCTCGGGTTCAGCGCCCTCACGTCATGGGGCAGGTGCCCCATCTTCGGAGGTCCCGGTCAGTCCGTGCTCGATCGCGAACAGGGCAGCGCCGGTGCGGTTCGTGACGCCCGCCTTGAGGTAGATGTGCTCGAGGTGGTTGCGCGCCGTCTTGGTGCTGATGGACAGGCGGTGGGCGATCTCGGTGGTGGTGCGACCGCGCGAGAGCAGGGCGAGGACCTCGACCTCGCGGGCGGTGAGACCGGCAGGACCGGAGGTCCGGCGGCCACCGTGGTGTCCCGAGACCGCGAGGACAGCGTCCACGGCGGCCGGGTCGAGCCTGCCTGCAGCCGCCTCCGCCCGCAGCCGCGTCGCGGCGTCGGCCGCGTCCAGGGCGGCGCGGTGGGGACGTGTCTCGAGCGACCCGCGATAGCTGTCCGCTGCGGCGAGGACGCGTTGCGTCATCGGCAGCGCCGAGCCGCCGATCCCGCGTGGGTACCCGGACCCGTCGAGTCGTTCGCGGTGGGACTCGGCGATCGAGGACTCCGCCTCCAGGCCCCGGACCCGGCTCAGGATGCGGCCGGTGAAGTAGGGATAGAGCCGGACCCGTTCACGGTCCGAGCCGGTGAGCTCCCCCTGCTTCTCCCACACCGTGTTGGGGACCCCCATCCGGCCGAGGTCGTGCACGTAGCCGGCTCGGCGTACGCACTCGACGTCAGCGGTCGACAGGCCGATCCGCGCGGCCGCCGCTGCCGCCAGCTCGGCCACCCCGCGTGAGTGGCCGACCGTGAACGGGCACTTGAGGTCGGCGAAGTCGCCGATGGCCCGCAGCAGGCCGTCCAGCTCACCACCACGAAGCATCAGGTCGTGGTCGGGTGCGAGCTCGAGCGCACGGGTCCAGACGTCCTGGTCCGGCAGGTCGTCGAGCTGTTCGCGACAGCGGGTGAGTGACTCCACCAGCGCTGGGTCGAACTGCGTGCCGCTGCGTGCGCGGGCCATGGTCAGAGCTCCCGACGTCCCGTGCGCTCGCTGGTGCACCTCGCAGGCGTCGGCCAGCTGCACGATCCGGGTCGCCAGCGGGATCGCCTCCCCCTTGAGACCGGCCGGCAGCCCGCTGCCGTCCCACCGCTCGAACGAGCAGCCGACCGCAGCTCGCACGCTCTGGTCGAGCCCGACCCGTTCGGCCATCAGCCCCGCGGACTGACAGTGCGAGTGGATCAGGGCCGCCATCCGGGTCCTCGGAGCCAGCAGCAGGGTCACCAGCATCTGCGCACGCCGCTGCAGGGACTGGCCCGAGCCCGTGCGTTGCAGGAGGAAGATCATGTACGGCAGGCCGGACCAGTCGAGCTGGTAGCTGTCGCGGCGCATGGCCAGGTCGTCACCGAACCAGCGACCGAACTCGTGGGAGTCGGCGTGACAGCCGATCCAGAGGACGAGGTTGGTGTAGTAGACGGTCGCGCGCTCCTCGTCGCGGAGCTCGAGCTCGTCCGCCAGCATCGCGGCGATCAGCGAGGAGCGCAGCACGTGCTCCATCGGCAGCCCGAGACCCAGGTCGATCGAGATGGACAGCGCGGCCAGGACCTCAGCCCGACGTGCAGCGCCATCTTCGGCCCGATCGGCGTGCGACCGCATGACTCCGAGTGTGGCACGCCGTACGGCGTACGGCGGAGAGAGTCGGTGAGCCGGAGCTCAGCCGAGCCCCGGGAAGCTGCTCGGAGAGACTCCGAAGCCCACCTCACGCACCGCGCTCGCATCGAGGGCAGTGATGGCCCAGCGCCGGTCGCCGCCTGCCGTGTTCGCCACCAGCTCGCCGTAGGTGCGCGTCACCCGGGTCTCGATCGTGCGGGCCACGGCCTCGATCTGCTCGGCGGTCGCGGTGGGGCCCGGCACCTCGTAGTCCACCTGCGCAGCGACCGGATCACTGCCCTTGGCGCTGATGAGGACCGTCAGCCGATCGCGCGAGGCACGATGCTCGCCGTAGGTGCGGGTGAGCCTGGCGAACAGCGTCGGTTGCCGGGACTTCGAGGACTGGGCACCGAGGAGGCCGTAGAGGTGCACGGCAGCATGCTCGGCGGCGAGGGCCTTCTGCAGCGCCTGGAGCGGCGTCACGCGGGCCACCCCGCAAGCCGCTGCCCGATGGCGGCACCCATGCTGGCGAGCAACCGTGCGAAGTCCCCGCTCTGCGCGGTCAGCGCGAGCGTGCCGAGGGTGTCGTGAAGCCGTTGCTCGCGCTCGGCGAGTCGTGCCAGGGCCGCGGCACGTCCCCGAGGGACGACGTACGGCGCGATCGTGCTGCCCGAGACTGCTGGGTCGGCCTGGTCGGGAACCGCGTCGGCCAGCGACTTCTCGTGGATCTGGTGCATCCCCACCAGCGGCCTCAGGTCCGGTCGCAACGGGGGAAAGCGAGTCAGGGTGCTGGTTGCGGCGACGCGGACGGACCTGATCTCGGCCAGGGCGGTGGTGGCCACGGCAACGTCCGGGGACAGCCCTGCCGCACCTGTCGGCGCTGCTGCCCCACGCGAGGACTTCTCGCCCGAGCAGCCGGTCACCACGAGCGCCGCCACTCCGGCTCCCGTTGAGATCAGCGTGCGTCGCGAGACACCTCCCGCGCCCGAGAAACCGGTGCCGGAGGCGGGGGAGTCGACCACAGACGAATCCTAGGGGGACCTTGGGGCGCCCGTCGCCATGGTCATCTCGTGTGGCTGGTGCCGCTAGGCTGACCCCACCACAACAGCACAGCAGGGAGGTCTGGGCCATGGCCACCGCTGACACCAGGGATCGCCTCGTCGAGGGGCTGACCGACCCGATCGCCGCTCTGGGACTCGACCTCGAGGCCGTCGACCTCTCCACCGCCGGCAGGCGACGGTTGCTGCGAGTGGCCATCGACAAGGACGGCGGCGTCACGATGGACGACATCGCCGACGCGACGCGCGAGGTCTCCCGCCTGCTGGACGACACGAACCTGATGGGGCAGCAGCCCTACACCCTCGAGGTCTCCTCGCCGGGGGTCGAACGACCGTTGACGCTGCCGCGCCACTGGCGGCGCAACCTCGGGCGGCTGGTCACGGTGACCTTCGACGAGGGTGCGCCGCTCACCGGCCGGATCACCGAGAGCGACTCCGACGGAGCGCTCCTCGACGTCGAGGGTGCCGAGCGCCGCCTGGAGTACGCCGAGGTCAAGAAGGCCAAGATCCAGATCGAGTTCAAGAAGGAGTCGCCCTGATGGACATCGACATGAGCATCCTGCGGATGCTGGAGCGCGAGAAGGAGATCTCCTTCGACGTCCTCGTCGAGGCCATCGAGCAGGCGCTGCTCACGGCTTACCACAAGTCCCACGACGGGCAGGAGAACGCCCGCGTCGCCCTCGACCGCAAGACCGGCCACGTGACCGTGATGGCCCAGGAGCGGGACGAGGAGGGCAACGTCGTCGCGGAGTACGAGGACACGCCCGAGGGCTTCGGCAGGATCGCGGCCACGACCGCGAAGCAGATCATGCTCCAGCGGCTGCGCGACGCCGAGGACGAGCGCAAGTTCGGGGAGTTCCTGGGCAAGGAGGGAGACATCGTCTCCGGCCTGATCCAGCAGGGCCGCAATCCCGACGACGTGATGGTCGACCTCGGCAGGCTCGAGGCCCTGCTGCCTTCGGGAGAACGCGTGCCGGGGGAGGACTACTCGCACGGCACCCGGATCAAGTGCCTGGTGATCAGCGTGCGCAAGGGCATGCGCGGTCCCCAGGTGATGCTCTCGCGCACCCACCCCAGCCTGGTCAAGAAGCTCTTCGCCCTCGAAGTGCCCGAGATCGCCGACGGCACCGTGGAGATCTGTGGCATCGCCCGCGAGGCGGGCCACCGCACCAAGATCGCGGTGCGCTCGAACGTGCCCGGCGTGAACGCCAAGGGCTCCTGCATCGGCCCGATGGGTCAGCGGGTGCGTGCGGTGATGAACGAGCTCCACGGGGAGAAGATCGACATCATCGACTGGTCCGACGACCCGGCGACCCTGGTCGGCAACGCCCTCAGCCCTGCCCGCGTCTCCAGCGTCACGGTAGTCGACGAGGCCTCGCGGTCGGCGCGGGTGGTGGTCCCCGACTTCCAGCTGTCGCTGGCGATCGGCAAGGAGGGGCAGAACGCGCGCCTCGCTGCCCGGATGACCGGATGGCGGATCGACATCCGCTCGGACGAGGCCCCGACCGCGCCACCGCTGCCCCCGAAGCAGTGACCCGCCGGAGCCCGACAGACCCGCTGGGTTCGGCATAGCGCCGTCACCCCGGTAGAGTGATATCCGGTGGTTCCACAACTCGACGAATCGACGCGCTCCGAGGCTCCCGTACGGACGTGCATCGGTTGCCGGGGGAAGGCCACCAAGCGTGAGTTGTTGCGGATCGTCGCAGGAGCGGACGCGGAGGACCACCCCGGGTCACGACCCGGATCCTGGTCCGTCGTGCCTGACCCGAGCGGCACCGCACCTGGACGTGGGGCGCACCTGCACCCGACGGCCGAATGTCTTGCACTCGCTGAGCGCAAACGTGCCTTCTCACGGGCCCTGCGGCATGATTCCGGGGTCCGAGGGGCGCTGAGCCTCGAGCGGTTGAAGGAGCACCTCGGGCAGCTCGACCAGAAACCGTCTTAGTCAGCTATCAAGAACTGGAGCATCAGCTCATGAGCCTGCGATGAGAACTTCGCGATGAGCATGCACATCAACTAGCGGTCCGCACCCCTCGCAGGAAGAGCGAGGACTCGGACCAGGAGGAAACACGTGGCCAAGGTCCGAGTCCATGAACTCGCCAAGAAGTACGACGTCCCGTCGAAGGACGTCCTGACCATGCTGGGCGAGCTCGGTGAGTTCGTGAAGGCACCCAGCTCGACAGTCGAACCGCCCGTCGTGAAGCGGTTCGAGGACAAGTACGGCGTCGACCTCGCAGCCAAGGCAGACGCCAAGGCAGCGAAGAAGGCAGCCAAGAAGGCGCCCGCCAAGAAGGCCGCCGAGGCCGCCGAGCCTGTCGTGCCCGACGCTCCTGCCGAGACGCCCGCCGAGCAGCCCGAGGTGGCCCAGCCGGCCGCCAAGGCCGAGCCCGACGCGCCTCGCTTCACGCCGGGTCCGCGGCCTCGGGTCCAGGCACCCGAGCCGGAGCCCGAGTACGACGAGGTCCAGCCCGCCCCCGAGGCGACACCGGAGCCGCAGGCCGAGCACGCGGTCGGGTCCTCGCCGGACGCCGAGGGCGGCGACGACGTCGCTCCCGCCGCGAGCGCCGGCGCGGGCTTCAAGCCCGGGCCCCGCCCACCGCGGCCCGGTGCGCCGCGCCCCGGCAACAACCCGTTCTCCTCGACCCAGGGCATGGGCAGCCGTCCGGCTCCGGCTCCCGGAGCCGCTCCGGGTGCCCCGGCAGCGGCCGCACCCGGTGCGAGCGACACTCGTCCGCCCCGTCCCCCGTCCGGGCGCGACGGCATGCCCCGTCCCAACCCGGCGATGATGCCCAAGTCCCCGGCCGCCTTCGGTGGCGGACCCGGCGGACGCCCAGGCCCCGGTGGACCCGGTGCCGGTCGTGGTGGCCCCGGTGGACCCGGTGCCGGTCGTGGTGGCCCCGGTGGCGCCCCGGCCCGTGGTGGTCCTCCCGGTCGCGGCGGCTTCGGCGGCGGCGGTGCGCCCGGCATGGGTGGCGGACCCGGTGGTCCAGGTGGCGCTCCCGGTGGACGCCCCGGTGGTCCCGGACGTGGCCGTCCAGGACAGCGCGGCAGCACCCAGGGCGCCTTCGGGCGTCCCGGCGGCCCGTCGCGTCGTGGGCGCAAGTCCAAGCGGGCTCGTCGTCAAGAGTTCGAGCAGATGGAAGCCCCCACGATCGGCGGCATGCGCGTCCGCAAGGGCAACGGCGAGACCGTTCGCCTGGCTCGTGGCGCCTCGCTGACCGACTTCGCGGAGAAGATCAGCGTCGACCCGGCTTCGCTGGTGCAGATGCTGTTCCACCTCGGCGAGATGGTCACCGCGACCGAGTCCGTCAACGACGCGACCCTGCAGCTGCTCGGCGACGAGCTCAACTACACCGTCGAGGTCGTCTCCCCCGAGGACGAGGACCGCGAGCTGCTGGACTCCTTCGACCTGCAGTTCGGGTCGGACGAGGGCGACGAGGACATGCTCGAGGCGCGTCCGCCGGTCGTCACCGTGATGGGTCACGTCGACCACGGAAAGACCAAGCTGCTCGACGCGCTGCGCACGGCCAACGTGGTGGACAAGGAAGCCGGTGGCATCACCCAGCACATCGGCGCCTACCAGGTGCACACCGAGGTCGACGGCACCGAGCGTCGCATCACCCTGATCGACACCCCGGGCCACGAGGCGTTCACCGCCATGCGCGCCCGTGGTGCCCAGGCCACCGACATCGCGGTGCTCGTCGTGGCCGCCGACGACGGTGTGATGCCGCAGACGGTCGAGGCGCTCAACCACGCCAAGGCCGCAGGTGTGCCGATCGTGGTGGCCGTGAACAAGATCGACAAGCCGGATGCCGACCCGACCAAGGTCCGCGGCCAGCTGACCGAGTACGGCCTGGTGCCCGAGGAGTACGGCGGCGACACGATGTTCGTCGACGTCTCGGCGAAGTCCCAGCTCAACCTGGACAAGCTGCTCGAGGCGGTCGTGCTGACCGCGGACGCCTCGCTCGACCTGCGGGCCAACCCCGACCAGGACGCCCAGGGCCTCGTGGTCGAGGCGCACCTGGACCGCGGTCGTGGTCCCGTGGCGACGATCCTCGTCCAGCGCGGAACGCTCCGTGTCGGTGACTCGATCGTGGCGGGTCCGGCGTACGGCCGGGTGCGCGCCATGCTCGATGAGCACGGCGAGAACATCGAGTTCGCGGACCCGTCCCGTCCGGCGATGGTGCTCGGTCTCTCCGGTGTCCCCGGAGCGGGCCAGAACTTCATCGTCGTCGAGGACGACCGGATCGCGCGGCAGATCGCCGAGAAGCGTGAAGCGCGGGAGCGTGCGGCCATGCAGGCCAAGCGCCGCGTGCGTCGCAGCCTCGAGGACTTCATGGCCTCCATGGAGAAGGGCGCCATCCAGGACCTCAACCTGATCCTGAAGGGCGACGTCTCCGGCTCGGTGGAGGCGCTCGAGGACTCGCTCGCCAAGATCGACGTGGGCGACGAGGTGTCGCTGCGCGTCATCGACCGGGGTGTCGGTGCGATCACCGAGACCAACGTCGACCTGGCCGCGGCCTCCGACGCGATCATCATCGGCTTCAACGTGCGCCCGCAGGGCAAGGCCACCGAGATGGCCGAGCGTGAGGGGGTGGAGATCCGCTACTACACGGTGATCTACCAGGCCATCGAGGAGATCGAGGCCGCGCTCAAGGGCATGCTCAAGCCCGAGTTCGAGGAGCAGACCCTGGGACAGGCGGAGATCCGGGCGATCTTCCGCAGCTCCAAGATCGGCAACATCGCGGGCTGCATGGTCACCAGTGGTCTGCTGCGCCGCAACGCCAAGGTGCGCCTGATCCGGGACGGGGCGGTCGTCGCCGACAACCTCGACCTCTCCTCGCTCAAGCGCGAGAAGGACGACGCAGCCGAGGTCCGCGAGGGCTTCGAGTGCGGTCTGGTCCTGCGTGGCTTCAACGACATCAAGGAAGGCGATGTCGTCGAGGCGTTCGAGATGAAGGAGATCCCGCGGTCCTAGCGCTCGGCACGGTGGTGGTCCTCCGCGTCCGCGTGGAAGACCACCACCCCCGGCCTCGCGCCCCTCGAGAACCAGTTTCCCCCACGTACCGTGGGACCCCACGACGCAGTAGAGGAACACCATGGCCAATCCCCGCGTCAGGAAGATCGCCGATCGGATCAAGGTGATCGTGGCGGAGATGCTCGAGCGCCGGATCAAGGACCCCCGGCTCGGCTTCGTCACCGTCACCGACGTCCGCGTCTCCGGTGACACGCTGCAGGCGTCCGTCTTCTACACCGTGCTCGGTGCCGAGGAGGACCTCGAGGGCACGGCCGCCGCGCTCGCCTCGGCCAAGGGCCTGATCCGCTCCGAGGTGGGCAAGCAGCTCGGCATGCGGCACGTGCCCACGCTGGACTTCATCCACGACGGGCTGCCCGAGACCGCGCGCCAGATCGACGACCTGCTCGAACGCGTGCGCGAGGCCGATGCGGCTGCGGCCAAGTCGGTCAGGGCCGGGGCCTACGCCGGTGAGCCGGACCCGTACAAGAAGCCGCGCGAGCTCGACGACGAGGACCTGGACGACGAGCTGGACGACGAGCTGGTCGCCGAAGCGGCCGACAGCCCCGACACCGCCGACACCGCCGACACCGAGCGCGAGTGAGCCCCGACCCGTCTGCGCACCCGGGCGGGAGCCCGGGAGAGGCCAGCGGTCTCGTCATCGTCGACAAGCCCTCGGGGCTGACCTCGCACGACGTGGTGGCGCGGGTACGCCGCCTGGCGGGCACGCGCAAGGTCGGCCACGCCGGCACGCTGGATCCGATGGCCACCGGCGTGCTCGTGCTGGGGGTCAACAGGGCCACGCGGCTGCTCGGCCACCTGCTGGTCACCGACAAGACCTACGACGCCACCCTGCACCTCGGGTCGTCGACCACGACCGACGACGCCGAGGGCGAGGTGCTCGAGACACGCCCGACGGCGGGCCTCACCGACGAAGAGGTGCTCACCGGGCTCAGCGGACTCGTGGGCGAGATCGACCAGGTCCCCTCTGCGGTCTCCGCCATCAAGGTCGACGGCCGTCGAGCCTATGAACGCGTGCGCGCGGGCGAGCAGGTCGAGCTCGCGTCGCGCCGCGTCCGGATCGACTCGATCGAGGTCCACGCACTGCGCCTCGGCAGCGAGACCGCTGAGGTCGATGTCTCGGTGCGGTGCTCCAGCGGCACCTACGTGCGGGCGATCGCCCGTGACCTCGGCGTCAGGTTGGGCACCCGCGGCCACCTGAGCGCGCTCCGTCGCACCGCGGTCGGGCCGTTCGACCTCGCCGTCGCTCGGACTCTCGAGCAGCTGGCGGAGGAGATGGCGGTCGTGACCCTCGAGGATGCCGCCCGGGCTGGCTTCCCGGCGTACGACCTGGACGAGGAGCAGGCCGCCGCCGTGCGCTTCGGCCGCAAGCTCGAGGTCGACCTGGGCGCCGACGGGCCGGTGGCCGTCTTCGACCCCCGGGGTGAGTTCCTCGCCCTCTACACCCAGGTCACTGCGCCGGGCGACGACCCTGCCGACCTGGGGCTCGCTCCCACGGTCGGAACGTGGGCCCGGGCGGTCGCGGTCTTCGTCTGATCCGCACGCCAGTAGTGTTCACGCCGTGCGAATCTGGCGTTCTCTCGACGACGTGCCGCCCGACCTGGGTCGTTGCGTCGTGGTCATCGGCAATTTCGACGGGGTCCACCTGGGGCACCGGCACGTGATCAGCCGTGCACGTGAGCTCGCCGACGCGGCCGGGCTGCCCGTCGTCGCCGTGACCTTCGACCCGCACCCGATGGCGGTGCTTCGTCCTGAGCACGCCCCGCTGGCCCTCACGGACCTCGCGCAGCGCTGCGTGCTGCTCGAGGAGAGCGGGGTGGACGACGTGTTCGCGATCCCGTTCTCGCGCGAGATCGCCGCGTGGACCCCCCAGGAGTTCGTCGACCGAGTCCTCGTCGAGGGGCTCCACGCCTTCACCGTCGTGGTCGGCGCCAACTTCCGCTTCGGCGCGAAGGCCGCCGGGGATGTCGCGATGCTCTCGACGGCGGGCGCGGACCAGGGCTTCGAGGTCGAGGGCGTCCCGCTCGACGGAGGTCCGCAGGTCTGGTCCTCCACCTACGTGCGCACCTGCCTGGCCGGGGGCGACGTCGAAGGTGCCGCGCAGGCGCTGGGCAGGCCGCACGCGGTGGTCGGGCCGGTGGTGCGCGGCGAACGTCGCGGCCGCGAGCTCGGCTACCCGACGGCCAACGTCTCGACGCGGGGGCTCGCTGCTCCCGCGGACGGTGTGTACGCCGGGTGGCTGACCGTGCTCGACCCGGAGACCGGCCGTTCCGGGCCGGGTGCGCCGCTGCCGGCCGCGATCAGTGTCGGCACGAACCCCACCTTCGAGGGCGAGCGGGAGCGACGCGTCGAGGCCTACGTGCTCGACCGGGTCGACCTCGACCTCTACGACGAGCTCGTGGAGGTCTCCTTCGTGGCCCGAATCCGGGGCATGGTGGCCTTCGAGGGGGTCGACGCGCTCGTCGAGACGATGGCCCGGGACGTCGTACGCACCCGCGAGCTGCTCGGTCTGCCACCTCGATGACCGCACCAGGGGCAACCGGCTGGGGGCTGCTGGTCGCGGCGGGATCTACGGCGTCGAGGTCAGCCAGAGCGCCGCGTACGGCGCCAGCAGCACCGTGTCGTCCGCTGAGTCCGGTGCCGTGCCGGTGATCCGGTCGACCACGTGGGCGGGGACCAGCCCGACGTCGTGCAGGACCTCGTGCGGCACCCGGGCCGGTCGGTCGCTGACGTTGTAGACCCCGAGCATGGGCCCCAGGGGGTGCCGTCGCACCGTCAGCAGCACGGCCGGGTCCCGCGGCGTGAGCACCTGCGTCGCCGTCGCGGCGTGCAGCTGGGGGAGCTCGCGCCGGGCGCTGATCAGCGAGCGCAGGTCTGCGTTGATCCCGTGCGTGTCCTCCGGCGCCGGCCAGGGCATCCTCGGTCGGTGCGCCCACCGGTTGTCGGCGGCGTGCCCCGGCTCGGTGTCCCACTCCGGGTCGTTCAGCAGGCCGAGCTCGTCGCCCATCCAGAGGACCGGCAGCCCGCCGAAGCCCAGGACCAGCGCGTGCGCGAGCCGGATGCGGTCGGCCGCCAGGGGATCACCGAGCTCCAGCCCGGCCAGTGACGCGAGGCTGCCCGAGACGCGGCGGTCGCCGGTGGTCGGGTTCTCCTGGAAGACCAGGCCGCGCGACCACGTGCCGGGGAAGTCGCCGGCGTAGAAGTCCGAGAGAAACGCGCGGTGGCCGAAGCCGGTCACCCCGACGGCCGCGGCGTCCTCGTCGTCGATGGCCCAGCCGATGTCGTCGTGGCAACGGGCATAGGTCACCCAGCTGGTCGTGCTCGGTGGCGTCGCGAGCTGCTGCAGGGCGTGTGAGCCGAGGCGCGCGTCCCGGGCAGCCAGCATCGACCAGATCTGGACCATCAGGCCGTTGTGGTAGGCCAGGTCGCTGACCTTCCCGTGGTGCTCGCCGGTTCCGAGGTAGGCCAGCAGGTCCTTGGGGCCGACGATCGCCTCGGCCTTGAACAGGGTGGCGGGCGCGGCGACACGGGCCACGGTGCGCAGGGCCTGGGTCAGCGCATGCACCTCCGGCTGGTTCTGGCAGCTGGTGCCCATCCGCTTCCAGGCGAACGCGATCGCGTCGAGGCGGAACACCTCCACACCGTCGTTGGCGAGCGTCAGGATGATGTCGGCGTACTCGCACAGGACGTCGGGGTTGGCCCAGTTCACGTCCCACTGGTAGTCGTTGAACGTGGTCCACACCCACCCTGCGAGCTCGTCGTCCCAGGTGAAGCTTCCGGGTGCGAAGTCGGGAAAGACCTCGGGCAGCGTGCGTTCGTAGGCGTCGGGGACGGAGCGGTCCGGGTACACCAGGAAGTAGTCGCGGTAGGTGGCATCGCCCGCCACGGCCTTGCGCGCCCACTCGTGCTCCTTGGCCACGTGGTTGAGCACGAGGTCGAGGCACAGGCTGATCCCACGCGCGCGCAGCGCACCCGTGAGCGCGCGCAGGTCCTCGATGGTGCCGAGGTCGGATCGCACGCTCCGGTAGTCCTGGACGGCGTAGCCGCCGTCGTTGGGGGCCGGCCGCGGGGTGAGGAGCGGCATCAGGTGCAGATAGCTGATGCCGAGGTCCTCGAGGTAGGAGGCGTGCTCGGCCACCCCGGAGAGGGTCCCTGCGAAGCGGTCGACGTAGGCGGCGTAGCCGACCATGTCCGGACGCTGGAACCAGTCCGGCGCCAGGGAACGCCTCAGGTCCAGTGCGTGCAGCTCCTCGGACCTCGAGGCGAACGCCGCTGCAGCCAGGTGGACGAGCCGGTCACGGACGGCGTCCGGTTCGGCGTACAGCGGCACCAGAGCGGCATCGAGGTCGGGCAGCCACCGCTCCACGCGTGCGGCGAACAGCTCACGGCGGTGGCTCGGCAGAGCCGCCAGGATGTCGTCGAGGCTCGGCGTCCGCATCGGACCAGTATGTCGAAGCAGGAACGAGGGGAGCGGGGGCTCACTCAGCTGCCGACACCGCTGAGACGGTCACCGGCACACCGCTCAGCGCCGCGTTGCCGGAGAGGTCGAGACGCTCGGGGTCCGTCAGGTCGTTGATCGAGACGCCGACGACGCGGCTGGCGTTGCTCAGCCGCATCCCGTCGGCCCCGTGGCCGTAGCCGTGCGGCAGCGACACCACGCCACGCATCATGTCCTCGGTGCCACGCACCTCGGTGGTCACCGCACCCACCCGCGAGGACACTCGCACGGGGGCCCCGTCGATGAGGCCGTGCGTGGCCAGGTCCTCGGGGTGCATCAGCAGGTGGTGCCTGGGCTTGCCCCGGGTCAGTGGTTCGCTGTTGTGCATCCAGGAGTTGTTGTCGCGCTGGTGACGTCGACCGATCAGCACGAGCTCACCAGCCGGGTCGCCGCCGAGCCCGTCGGCCACGGCGCGGCGCAGTCGTGCGAGGTCTGCGATCACCAGGTCGGGCGCCAGGTGGATCTGCTTGTCCCTGGTCTGCAGCCGCTCCGGCATCGTCGGCTTCAGCGGGCCGAGGTCGACGCCCTCCGGGTGCGAGCGCAACGCCCGCATCGTCGTACGCCGCCCGGTGAGCAGCAGGGTCGAGACCAGCGTCGAGGGGCTGACGCTGAGCGAGACCCGCTCGGTGAGGGCCTTCGCCATCGGCTTCTTCTTCTCCAGGCGAGCCGACGTGCGCAGGGCGATCTCCCGGAAGATCTCCCAGTCGTGCATCGCGCCCTCCGGCTTGTCGAAGACCGGCGGCGTGAACCGCGCGGTGTTGCGCACGGCGAGCGAGTGGAAGACGAGGTCGTACTGGTCGCGCTCCAGGGTGGTGGTCGGCGGCAGCACCACTCGCGCGTGCCGCGTCGTCTCGTTGAGGTAGATGTCCACCGCGGCCATGAAGTCGAGTCCGGACAGGGCCTCCCCGAGGCTCCGCCCGTCCGGGGTGGAGAGCACCGGGTTGCCGGCGACCGTGAGCATCGCCCGGATCTGTCCCTCACCCGGAGTCACCATCTCCTCGCACATGACGCTGACCGGGAGCTCGCCGCTGAACTCGGGGATGCCGCGCACCCTGCTCCGCCACACGTCGAAGTGACCGCGGCCGACGAGCGCCTTTCCGACGATGTCGACCGCCGGCTCGGTGAACAGCACCCCACCCTCGCGGTCGAAGTTGCCGGTGAGGATGTTCAGGCAGTGGATCGCCCACTGGCAGATGGACCCGAACCCCTGGGTGGACAGCCCCACCCGGCCGTACGCCGCAGCCCCGTCGGCGGCCGCGAACTCGCGGGTGATCCGGCGGATCTCCTCGGCGGGGACACCCGAGACGTCTGCGGCATGCTCCGGTGTCGTCCCCGCCACCGCGAGTCGCACGGACTCGACTCCCTCGACGTACTCCGGGGGATCGGTCAGACCCTCCTCGAAGAGCACGTGCAGCATCGCCAGCAGCACCACGGCGTCGGTGGCGGGCCGGACGAAGTGGTGCTCGTCGGCCACCTTGGCCGTCTCGGTGCGCCGGGGGTCGAGCACGACCATCCGGCCGCCACGCTTCTTCAACGCGCGCACGCGGTTGGGGAAGTCGGGCACGGTCATCAACGAGCCGTTCGAGGCCATCGGGTTGGCGCCGAGGACCAGGAAGTAGCTGGTCCTGTCGATGTCGGGGATCGGGATCAGCAGCTGGTGGCCGAAGAGCTGCCACGCGACGAACTGGTGCGGGACCTGGTCCACGGAGCTGGCGCTGAACTTGTTGCGGGTCTTGAAGGTCTTGATCATCTGCACGCCGTGGGTCTGGGCGCCGAGCGAGTGGGCGTTGGGATTGCCGAGATAGATCCCCAGAG
Source organism: uncultured Actinomycetota bacterium (assembly GCA_963815825.1). Classification (GTDB taxonomy): domain Bacteria; phylum Actinomycetota; class Actinomycetes; order Propionibacteriales; family Nocardioidaceae; genus Marmoricola. The sequence continues at coordinate 28,038 of CAWFII010000011.1, forward strand.
CGTTGGCGCCGTGCCGGTTCAGCGACTCGGCGATCCCGTCGGCGGTCAGGTCCAGCGCCTCGTCCCAGGTGATCTCCACCCACTGTGCCTCGGGCCCTTCCCCGACCCGCTTGACCGGGCGTCGCAACCGGTCGGGGTCCTCGTAGACGTCGGCGAGGGCAACACCCTTCGGGCAGATGTGGCCGCGCGAGAGCGGATCGTTGTCGTTGCCGCGGATGGAGGTGATCCTCGGCCCGTCCGGGCGGTCCTCGATGGTCAGCTCGAGTCCACAGATGGCCTCGCACAGGTTGCAGGCGGTCAGGACGGTGCGCCTGTCCGGGAGCTGCTCGGGCGTGGGCTGCGGCGTCACCATGGGCCGATCCTTGCACGGCACACTGAGGCCCATGTGGTGCGCACCAGTGCGCAGTGCACGAGGACGGATACGGCCACGACATCGTCCTGCGACTGCGGGACCAGGGCTCGACGACGGGGGCGACGCTGCCTTCTCCGTTCAGCTCCCCGGCCGCCGTGTCCGTGGCCGGACCACCCCGAGCGTGCGCGTCCCACCGGCCGTCGTGGAGCGGCAGCGCGCCGCTGCCGCCGAGAAGGCCGCTGACGCCGCGAAGGCAAAGGCGCGCAAATCACAGCAATCCGGTGGTGCCAACCGTTAGCGTCCTCCCAGGACGTCCCGGTTCGGGACTCGAGCAGTGGAGGAAACCATGGGATACGGACTCGGAATCGCGCTGCTGGTGATCGGCCTGATCCTGGCGCTGGCCGTCAAGGCCCAGGTCGCCGGAGTCGACATCCACACGCTCGGCTGGATCCTCGTGCTCGGCGGCATCGTCGTGACGGGGCTCACCGCCGCCCAGCTGAACACCCGGCGGCGCGCCACCGCAGTGCGGACCACCACGCACAGCGATGGCAGCCAGACCGTCAGCGAGCGCCGGTCGGAGACCGACCCGATTCCTCCGGCGGTCTGAGGCGTCGGCTGCTGGACCTATCCGGGCGGCCGGGTCACGTCGTAGACCACGATGTGACCGTCGTGCGAGCGCCACTGCTCGGTCCAGCTGCGCTTCCTGATCCTCGGATGCTCAGCCAGGAACGGGTCGATCACGTCACGGCAGAAGTAGCACATCGCCGACTTC
>CAWFII010000012.1:0-113113 GCA_963815825.1 uncultured Actinomycetota bacterium
CGTCCACAGATGGCTGATACCCTCTTGACTCGAACATTTGTTCGATAGAGAATGGGTCTATGTCCGCACTCCTCGACCTGCCCCCCGACACCGGTCACCCGGTGCTCGCAGGAGCGGTCGAGATCGACGCCGCACTGGACCGGATGCTCGCCGGCGCCAGCACCCCACTGGCCAGCGGCGACCACGCGACCGCCCTCCGGACCCTGGTAGGGCTCGGCCGCCGCCTCGAAGCCGTCAAGCTCAAAGTCCTCGCGGTCGCCGACAGCGCCGGAGCCGCGCAGGCTGCCGGGTTCTCCGGCACCGACGCCTGGACCGCACGGCACACCAACACCTCACGCACCACCGCAGCCCGCGACGTCGCGTTGGCGACCGAGCTGGAGAACGGCCACGACGCCACCACCGAGGCCCTGGACGCAGGCCTGGTCTCCGCCGCCCATGCCACGGTCATCCTGCAAGCCGCCAGCGAGCTGCCCACCGGGGTCAGTGACCAGCAACGCCACGAGATCGAGGCGGTCCTCCTCGACAGGGCCCAGCGGTTCGACCCCGATCAGCTCCGGCGCATCGCCCGCCGCGCCCTCGAGACCATCGAACCCGACCAGGCAGCCGTCGATGCACACGAGAACGACCTGGTCCGCAGCGAAGAAGCCACCGCGCGCGACGCCTGCACGCTGACCTTCCACGACAACCGGGACGGCACCACCAGCGGACACTTCACCGTCCCCACCCTCGCCGCAGCCGTGCTGCGCAAGGTGATCGAGACGATGACCGCACCGCGACGCATGCGGCCGGGTTCACCAGGCTCAACCGAAGACAACCGCTCCTTCGACTGGCGCCACCGCCGAGGCCTCGCGTTCGCCGACCTCCTCGAGCACCTGCCGGGCGCAGCCCGAGGAGCCGAGACGTCGCAAACGTCCAGGGGGAGCGCAGCGGAGGAGGGCCGGCTTGCGACGTCTCGGCGCCCCCACGCAGCCGGCCCCACGGAGATAGCCAGCCTGAGCCCGAGCAACTCCTCTCCCGCTGGGGTCTGAGTTGTGTGACCCTCGGGGTCAGGCCGGTCTTCGGCCAAGTCCCGGCTGTTTCGACCTGTCGCCGACGCGTCCCAAGCCGAACATCCTCCGCTGCGCTCCCCCTGTTCATTTGTGACGAGTCGGCTCCGCTTCGGCTCCACGCCGAAGTCCGAGCTCCACCATCGAGAACCCTGGAGCCACGGCGGCCGCACCGATCTCAAAGACGCCGTCCCCCTCTGCCACTACCACCACCAACGCATCCACGACAGGAGCTACCACTCTCAGACGCTGCCCGACGGCGGGATCCGGTTCAGCAGACGGTGCTGAGCGATGCCGTCGATCGCCTCATGCGCGGTGTTGTCGTTGCGCGCGCAGGACCCAGTGGCTCCAGCGGGCGAAACCGGGTGGCTCAACGAACGAGACCGGGGCGGCTCAGCGGACCAGACCCAGTGGCTCAGCGGACCAGACCCAGTGGCTCAACGAACGAGACCGGGGTGGCTCAGCGAGCGGGGCCGACCACGGCGAGCGTCTGCGGCCGGGTGTAGAGCTCACGGGCGAGGGCGTGCACCGCGTCGGGGGTGACCGCCTCCAGGCTCTCCAGCACTTCGTCGACCGACCGGAGACGCCGCTGGAACAGCTCTGCCTCCCCCAGCCGGGTCATCCGGGAGCCGCTGTCCTCCAGGCTGAGCACGAGCCCGCCACGTGCCTGTCCCTTGCCGCGCTCGACCTCCTCCTCGGTGAACCCGGCGGTGGCCACCTTCGCCAGCTCCTCGCGCACGACGCGGAGCAGCTCGTCGGCCTTGCTGGGCAGCGAGCCCGCAGCGACGCCCACCATGCCGGCGTCGCTGTAGCCCATGCCGAACGAGTACACCGAGTAGGCGAGGCCACGACGCTCACGGACCTCCTGGAAGAGCCGCGAGCTCGAGCCGCCGCCGAGCGCCGACTGCAGGATGTTCAGGGTGTAGCGACGCGGGTCGGAGCGGGTCAGCCCCTGCATTCCGAGCACGACGTTCACCTGCTCGAAGGGCCGCGAGGCCGAGACCTCCCCACGGCGCAGCGGTCGTGGCCTCTCGGCCACCCGCGGTCCCGCTGGGCGACCGGCGCCTGCGAGGAAGTCGTTGCGCGAGAAGGCACGTCGGGCACGGCGTACGACGTCGTCGTGGTCGATGTTGCCGGCGACCGCGAGCGTGGTCACCTCGGGGCGGTACCGACGCCGGTAGTAGCCCTGGATCTGGGCACGGCTGAGCGCCTTGATCGACTCCGCCGTCCCGGCGATCGGCCGTGCCAGCGGAGTGCCGGCCCAGGCGGTCGCCGCGAACAGGTTGTGCACGACGTCGTCAGGGTCGTCGTCGTGCATGGCGATCTCGTCGAGGATGACCTCGCGCTCGGCCTCCACGTCCTCGGTGGTGAGGAGCGAGGAGGTGAGCATGTCGCCGAGCACGTCGAGCGCCATCGGCAGGTCGTCGTCGAGGACCCGTGCGTGGTAGCAGGTGTACTCACGCGCGGTGTAGGCGTTGAACTCCCCACCCACCTCGTCGAAGGCGGTGGAGATCTCCATCGCCGAGCGTGTCGGGGTGCCCTTGAACAGGAGGTGCTCCAGGAAGTGCGACGCGCCGTTGAGCTGCGCCGCCTCGTCCCTGGAGCCCACCTGCACGAACACCCCGACCGCCGCGGAGCGGACTCCGGGCATGTGCTCGGTGACGACGCGCAGACCGCCCTTCAGGACGGTCCGGCGTACGCCGTCGGGAAGACCCTTCAAGCTCGTCGGGTCACTCGGAGTCGTCGTCTGAGGACTCGTCGCCGGACTCGGACGCGGTGGCGCCCTCGTCGACGACGGGGATCAGCGACAGCTTGCCGCGGTCGTCGATCTCGCCGATCTCGACCTGGATCTTCTGGCCGACGGAGACGACGTCCTCGACGTTGTCGACGCGCTTGCCACCAGCCAGCGAGCGCAGCTTGCTGATGTGCAGCAGGCCGTCCTTGCCGGGAAGCAGCGAGACGAACGCGCCGAAGTTGGTCGTCTTCACCACGGTGCCGAGGTAGCGTTCGCCGACCTCGGGCATCGTCGGGTTCGCGATCGCGTTGACGGCCTGGCGAGCGGCCTCGGCCGCCTCACCGTTGGTCGCACCGATGTAGATGGTGCCGTCGTCCTCGATGGACAGCGACGCACCGGTGTCGTCCTGGATCTGGTTGATGACCTTGCCCTTGGGCCCGATCACCTCGCCGATCTTGTCGACGGGGATCCGGACCGTGATGATGCGCGGCGCGTGCAGCGACATCTCCTCGGGCTCGCTGATCGCCTCGGCCATCACGTCGAGGATGGCCAGACGCGCGTCGCGGGCCTGGTTGAGGGCTGCTGCGAGCACCTCGGCAGGGATGCCGTCGAGCTTGGTGTCGAGCTGCAACGCGGTCACGAACTCACGGGTGCCGGCGACCTTGAAGTCCATGTCACCGAACGCGTCCTCGGCGCCGAGGATGTCGGTCAGTGCGACGTACTCGTGCTTGCCGTCGACCTCACCGGAGATGAGACCCATCGCGATACCGGCGACGGAGGCGCGCAGCGGGACACCGGCCTGGAGCAGCGACAGCGTCGAGGCGCAGACCGAGCCCATCGACGTGGAGCCGTTGGAGCCCATCGCCTCGGAGAGCTGCCGGATCGCGTAGGGGAACTCCTCACGCGTCGGCAGCACGGGCAGCAGCGCACGGCGCGCGAGCGCACCGTGGCCGACCTCGCGACGCTTCGGCGAGCCGACTCGGCCGGTCTCACCGGTGGAGAACGGCGGGAAGACGTACTTGTGCATGTATCGACGCGTCTTCTCCGGGGAGAGGGTGTCGAGCTTCTGCTCCAGGGTCAGCATGTTCAGCGTGGAGACACCGAGGATCTGGGTCTCGCCACGCTCGAACAGCGCCGAGCCGTGCACCCGCGGGATCACGCCGACCTCCGCGGACAGCGTCCGGATGTCGGTCAGCCCGCGGCCGTCGATGCGGACCTTGTCGCGGAGCACGCGCTCGCGGACGAGCGCCTTGTTCAGCGAGCGGAACGCGGCGCCGATCTCCTTCTCGCGACCCTCGTAGTCGCCGGCGATCTTCTCGAGCAGGCCAGCCTTGATGTCGTCGAGCCGCTCCTCACGCTCCTGCTTGCCGCCGATGGTCAGTGCCTCGGCGGTGTCGGCCCGCACGGCCGACTCGACAGCGGCGTACACGTCGTCCTCGTAGTCGAGGAAGATCGGGAACTCCTGGACCGGCTTCGCGGCCTGCTTGGCGAGCTCGCCCTGCGCCTCGCACAGCTGCTTGATGAACGGCTTCGCGGCGTCGAGACCCGCGGCGACGACCTCTTCGTTCGGCGCCTGGGTGCCGGACTGCACGAGGTTCCAGGCAGCCTCGGTGGCTTCGGCCTCGACCATCATGATCGCGACGTCACCGGTGTCGGTCACCCGACCGGCGACGACCATGTCGAAGACGGCGTTCTCGAGCTGGCTGTGGGTCGGGAACGCCACCCACTGGCCCTCGATCAGGGCAACGCGGGTGCCGCCGACGGGACCGGAGAAGGGCAGGCCGGAGAGCTGGGTGGACAGCGATGCCGCGTTGATCGCGAGCACGTCGTAGGCGTGGTCGGGGTCGAGTGCCATCACGGTGATGACGACCTGGACCTCGTTGCGCAGACCCTTCTTGAAGGTCGGGCGCAGCGGGCGGTCGATGAGGCGGCAGGTGAGGATCGCGTCCTCGCCCGGGCGGCCTTCGCTACGGAAGAAGGAGCCGGGGATCTGGCCCGCGGCGTACATCCGCTCCTCCACGTCGATCGTCAACGGGAAGAAGTCGAAGTGGTCCTTGGGGTGCTTGCCCGCCGTCGTGGCCGACAGGATCATCGTCTCGTCGTCGAGGTAGGCGGTGACGGCACCGGCAGCCTGCCGGGCCAGCAGCCCGTGCTCGAACTTCACGGTGCGCTTGCCGAACTTGCCGTTGTCCAGAACTGTCTCGACAACTGTGATCTCGGGTCCCTCAGTCAAGGGTCTCCCTTTCTCTTCGCGGAGCGATCCGCGAGCTCTGAGCCTCTGCGTTCAGGTGTTCAGGGCGTTCAGGGCCGGTCTTCGATCGAGGCCCCCCGTGCGGGCCGGAAACATGTCCGGTGGTGCTCCGAACGGAGCACACAGGAGGCCACTACCGAGGGCCGGCGTCCGCGGGCCGCTCCTGGGATGTGTGGTGTGTTCAGTTGTAGCAGTGAGAAACGCACCCACCCGAGGGTGAGTGCGTTCCGGTGTCAGCGACGCAGACCGAGGCGCGAGACGATCGAGCGGTAACGCTCGATGTCCGTCTTCTCCAGGTAGTTCAGGAGACGACGACGCTGGCCCACGAGGAGCAGCAGACCACGACGGCTGTGGTGGTCGTGCTTGTGCATCTTGAGGTGTTCGGTGAGGTGCGAGATGCGGTGGCTCAGGAGCGCGACCTGCACCTCGGGGGAACCGGTGTCGCCCTCGACGGTGGCGTACTCGGCAATGATCTTCTTCTTGGTATCTGCGTCAGTACCAATCGACACGTTGAGCTACCCATCTTTCGACTAGTTGCGCGGCGCGCCGGGGCCTGTTCACCCGGGCACTCTGGATCCGCGGCCGTTGCACGGCGGAAGCCGCCCCGAAGGGCAACCGTCCAAGGATATCAGCGGTGCGCCGCGAGCGACGAATCAGTGCCGCCGACACGGCGCGGGTGCCCGGCCGAGAACCATCCCGGTCGCAACCCGCCCCCTCGCACTCAGGCGAGCAGAGCGCGCACGAGTCGCCAGTAGCCGCGCGAGAGTGCTGCTGCCACCCACGGGGCGCGGACCCCCGCGTCGGGTCCGGGTTCGAACTCGGCAGTCAGCACCACCACGACCTCCCGATCGGGTCGCAGCCGCGCTCCCTGCACGAGGCGCCGACGCTGGGCAACCTGGCGGCGATGACCCAGCAGCCACCACCACCCACGCATCTTGTCGCGGGCCCATCCCTGCCGCGCCGCCACGAGCAGCCCGAGGAGCTCCAGGCCGAGGATCGCGGGGAGCAGGAGCAGGAGCGTCCGGCGTTCGTAGAGCGTCAGCAGAACGAGCAGCCGGTTGCGCTCGAGCAGGTACATCTTGACGGGATTGCGGGAGAACTCGTAGTGGTGGACGACCACCGCGTCGGGGACGTAGACGACGCGCAGCCCCAGCTGCCAGCAGCGCAGGCTGAGCTCGGTGTCCTCGCAGTAGGCGAACATCTCACCCCAGAAGCCGCCCAGCCTGTCCCAGGTGTCGCGGCGCAATCCCACGGCCGCCCCCGATGCGCTGGCGACGTCGACCTGCTGCACGTGGTCTGCGGCGGGCTCCCCCAGGGAGCCTGCCCAGGACAGGCCGAGGAAGTGCACGGGGTTGCCCGCGGAATTCATCTGCTCCACGTCCTTGTCCAGACGCAGGCTGGCAGTTGCCAGGCCCACGGTGGGGTCCTCCAGCGAGGCCGCCAACCGGGCGAGGGCGGTCGGGGTGACGATCGCGTCGGAGTTGACCAGCACCACCAGCTCGGCGTCCGAGGCTGCGACCCCCAGGTTGCAGCCGCCGGCGAACCCGGTGTTCTCGCTCGGGCGGAGGATGCGCAGGCCCGGAGTTCCCTCCAGCCGCTGGACGCCGTCGCTCGTGCAGCCGTTGTCGACCAGGACCACGTCGACGTGCACGCCGCTCGAGGCGAGCAGCGCATCCACACACGTACCGAGCAGGGGCTCGGCTCCGTAGGCGAGCACGACCGCGCTCACGCGCGGCACGGTTCGCGGCGGCACGGTCACTCGAGACCCACTCGTCCGAGGGCCGATGGACCCCCCGGCTCGAGAGCAGGATCGACGTCGACCTCCGACACGGCTCCGTCCGCGCCGCGCCACGCCACGCGGTGCACGTGCACCCCGAGGATCAGCACGGTCACGGCAGCGCCGAGGCCGAGGCCGAGCTCGACCCTGCCGAAGACCGACAGCGGCAGCAATAGGCAGGCCCCGAAGACCGCGAGCCCGCTGACCCACGCGAACGCGTTGAGCCGATGTTCGCCCAGTGCGACGACCGCGGGCTGGAGCACCAGCGCGAGCATGTAGATCGCCGTGGCAATCGCCAGCCAGGTCAGGTCACCACGAGGGAGGTCGAAACCCGGGCCGAAGAGCAGTCGCAGCAGCTCCGGGCCCAGCAGCAGCGTTCCGGCCACACCTGCGCAACCCAGCGCGAGGGTGGCCGCCATCGTCACGGTGAGCTGCGAGCGAAAGCTCCGGTGCAGCCCGCTCGCGAGCGTGCGGGCCAGGTGTGGCAGCAGCACCGCCTGCACGGCGGCGAAGGCGAAGAGCGGGAGCCGGGCGACGGTCAGCCCCGACATGAAGTGCCCCACCGTCTCCGCGGGAAGCGAGGAGCCCACGACCCGAACTGCGACGGTGCCCAGGTTGGCGAGACCCTGCGCCGCGAGGGCCGCAGCCAGCAGCCACGCGATGTTGGTGGTCAGGGCGCGAAAGGACACCCCCTGGCCGACGCGACCCACCAGCCGGCCGAAGGCCGGCCACACGGCAAGCACGGAGATGGTCGGCGCCGCGCCGACCAGCAGCGCGTACGGCGCCACCTGGGTGACACCGGCGAGGAACAGCACCCCGGTGCCGATCAGCCGGATGCCGCCCTCGACCACGATCTGCGCGGCATAGCTGCCGAAACGCCCCGAGCCCGAGAACGTTCCTCGTTGCACGTACTGCACGGCGAGGGCAGCGCACGCGAGGAGGAGTCCTACAACGATCGCCGGGGACCCGTAGTAGAGCGTGTGGAACAGCAGGGGCAGCGTCCCCAGCACGAGGGCGGCGAGGACGACGAACATCGCCGCTGCGATCAGCGCGGCGCGCCGGACCACCTGGCCGGCCCCCTCCCCCAGTGCCCGCCGCCCGGCCACCTCGCGGGCGACCTCCTGCTCGAACGGGACGAACGCTCCCAGTCCGACCGTGTAGATCAAGGTCCACTGGACGGCCAGCGCCGCGAAGCCGGCGGGGCCGGTGGCACGAGCTGCCAGCACGAGGTAGACGCTCGCGGACAGGCCGAGGACGAACAGCCCTCCACCGACCCTCAGGGCGGAGCGGCCGGGCTTCTCCTCAGTCATCCGTCGGCGCGGCCCTGGTCTCACCGGGACGCGCATCGATCTCCAGCCGCAGCAGGGCCACCTCCTCGGCCAACGTGCGGCCCTGCTCCTCGAGCCTGCCGAGCTCGTGGCTGTGCTGCACGCTGATGAGGAGCAACAGCATGCTCGCGACGAAGAACAAGAGGTTGGCGGGGACGGCGACGCCGAGCAGGCTGGCCGCTCCGAAGAGGAGGCTCGGGAAGGCGCTGACGGTGAGCGTGCCGAGGGCGATCAACCCCCAGAACACGGCGTACTTCTCGCGGAGCCGGTGCCGGCGCATCATCTCGAACAGGACGAGCAGCGTGCTCACCGAGCCGAGGATGCCCAGGACGGTGTTGGCGTTCATCGGGCATGCTCCGGGGGATTCTCCAACGCGGTGGGCCACTTGCGCACGAGCGCGAGCAGCAGCGCCACCCCTGCCCTCGCGAGGTAGACCGCAGCCCTGGTGGTCGACTGGCTGGCGTCACCGACGGTGCGGGGACGCATCGAGACGGGTTCCTGCTGGACGGTGAGCCCGACGCGGATCGCGATCACGAGCGACTCGACGGTGTCTCCGAGGTACTCCGCGGGGTAGTGCGTCGCGAACAGCTTGATGGCCCGGCGGTCCGCGGCCCGGAAGCCGCTGGTCACGTCGGTCAACCGCGTGTGGGCCAGACGCGAGAGCACGAGCGCCAGCACGCTCATGGCCAGGCGACGGGGACCGCCGGTCGCGTAGTCGCCGACACCGGCGAAGCGCGCTCCGATGACCACGTTGGCGTGGTCGAGCGCCTTGACCAGGGTGGGCACGTAGGAGGCGTCGTGCTGCCCGTCAGCGTCCACCTGCACGACCGCGTCGTACTCGTGACGTTCGGCGTACCGGAAGCCGGTGCGCATCGCCCCACCGACGCCCAGGTTGAAGGGCAGCCGGGCTACGAGGGCGCCAGCCGCCGCGGCCCGATCAGCCGTGCGGTCCGCGGAACCGTCGTCGACGACGAGGATGTCGATGTCGGGACAGGCCTCCCGCAGCTCCCCGATGGTGTCGGCGACCGATCCCTCCTCGTTCCAGGCAGGGATCACCGCGAGGACTCGGGGAGTCCCGGTCCGGTCGGCCGACATGCACCGCATCCTAGGTCAGGGGGTCACCGGGAAAGCTGCCCCACGCCGCTAGGGTCACCTTCCATGACCACGGCTCGGACTCGGACTCTCGTTGCCGTGGTGATCGGGCTCCTGTCCGTCGCCGTCGCCTGGAAGCTTCGTACGATCCCGGTCAGCACCGACCCCTGGCACTACGTGATCGCGGGCATGACCTTCCCCGAGCGGAGCTGGGTCGACGTGGGCCTGACGCGCTACGGGATGGTCCTGCCGATGCTCGTGGTGGCCAAGCTCTTCCACCTCTCGGAGGTGTCGTTCTACCTGACCCCGCTGCTCGCCACCGGCGCCCTGGCGGCCGCCACCTACTGGCTCACGGCACGATGGTTCGGGCTGTGGGCGGGGGGTGCCGCCGTGGTCCTGCTGATGGCGAACTCGGTCTTCCTGGTCAACGCCACCCGCATGTACCCCGACGTGTTCTGCGTCGCCATGATCGCCCTGGCCATGGTGTGCGCCGTCGTGGCCCGCGACACATGGACCTCCGGTGGCACCGGCCGGCGGTTGTTGGTGCCGCTGGTCCTGTGTGGAACGTTCGTGGGGCTGAGCTGGTGGATGCGCGAGACGGCGGTCTTCTCGTGGCCGGCCGTGGGACTGCTGCTGCTCTGGCGCGGACGACCTCCGGTCAAGCTCGTGCTTCCTGCCGTCGGGCTTCCCGCTCTGGGGCTGCTCGTCGCCGAGATGGGCATCAGTGCCGTGGCCTTCGGCGACGCGACCCTGAGGTTCAAGGCCCTCTTCGGCGCGCAGCTCTCGCAGACCACCAACCCTGCCGACCTCCCCTACCTGGGGCAGGATCGGCTGACCTACCTGGAGATCATTCCGCGGACCGCTCTGCTCTATGCCGACGGCCCGTGGATGATCGCCATGGCCGTCCTCGCTGTGATCGGTGCGGTCCTCTTCACGCGGCGGGTCGGGCCGTCGGCCTTCTGGTTCCTCTCCGTCTACGCCCTGTTCACCCTCATCGGCGGCGCCCTGCGTCCCGAGGCTCCCAACATCAGGCTCGACGTCGCGCGGTACTGGATCGCGTTCCTGCCGCCGATGATCATCGCCGCTGTCGGCACCGCCAGCCTGCTCCTCACGTCGCTGGGCCGAGTGCTGGAGAAGCGCACGGGCTCGCGCCGCATCCTCGTTCCGGTCGTGGGGCTCGTCACCGTCGCCCTGCTGGCCGGGCCCCTCGTCGCCAGCGCCCGGGAGGTACGCCGCAACCCGGCGTACACGATCGTCAACGGGAACGAGCTCTCCGAGTTCCGCAACTGGCTGGCCGCCCACGACGCGCAGGTAGGACGCGTCTACACCGACTGGACCTCAGCCCGGATCTTGCCGGTGTACACGCGCAGCCTCACCGGGAAGCGCATGTCGCACGTGCAGTTCCTCTCGCTCGGCTCCTACTGGCAGGCGCGAGCCGGTGACCACGTCGTGATCTTCAGTGCGAAGTCGGCGATGTGCTACTTCTGCCGTGACGTGATCGACCCGTTCCTGGCTGAGCATCCGAGGATCAGGAAGCGCAGCTGGACCGAGCAGTGGCGCTCGCACGACGGTCACATCGTGGTCTACGACGTGACCCGGCCGCCCGGATAGGTCCAGCAGCCGACGCCTCAGACCGCCGGAGGAATCGGGTCGGTCTCCGACCGGCGCTCGCTGACGGTCTGGCTGCCATCGCTGTGCGTGGTGGTCCGCACTGCGGTGGCGCGCCGCCGGGTGTTCAGCTGGGCGGCGGTGAGCCCCGTCACGACGATGCCGCCGAGCACGAGGATCCAGCCGAGCGTGTGGATGTCGACTCCGGCGACCTGGGCCTTGACGGCCAGCGCCAGGATCAGGCCGATCACCAGCAGCGCGATTCCGAGTCCGTATCCCATGGTTTCCTCCACTGCTCGAGTCCCGAACCGGGACGTCCTGGGAGGACGCTAACGGTTGGCACCACCGGATTGCTGTGATTTGCGCGCCTTTGCCTTCGCGGCGTCAGCGGCCTTCTCGGCGGCAGCGGCGCGCTGCCGCTCCACGACGGCCGGTGGGACGCGCACGCTCGGGGTGGTCCGGCCACGGACACGGCGGCCGGGGAGCTGAACGGAGGCGGGAGCACGGTCGGGGTGCCGACGGGCTTTCCCGTCTCGGAGTCCTCGGGCTGCTGACCGAGCGGGAACACGCTGAACAGCTCCGTGCGTCCGTTCATCCAGGGAGACATCAGGAACCGTGACCGGTCCCTTCGTCGTAGTTCTCCGCTCGGCCATCAGCCGGCGACCGTCCTGGTCGACGAGCTGGACGCCGACGAGCGGGTGTCCCTGAGCGTCGTAGGCATAGATGTTGCGCACCGGGTTGCCGCGGAAGCTGAGCAGCGAGTCCGACGCGCCTCCGTAGGCCGGCGCGCCGTAGTACGCCTGGTCGGCGAAGCTCTGCTCTCCGAGGAATCGGTTGAACGTCGTCGGCAGCGCCACGACGGCGAGGACGTTGGCCCCGATGAGGAGCAGGCGCAGGAGCAGCGAGCGGCGCAGCAGGTAGCCGGTCCACCGGGAGCCACGACCGAGCTGGACGCTGACCAGGACGAGCACTGCGGCCAACAACGCCCGCCGGGGAGTCAGGCCGTAGATCGCCTGGTTGCCGTAGATCTCCGTGACCAGGGCCGTGGCGCAGAGCGCTCGCACGACCCACCACACGGGGCGCAGGGTCGTGGCCAGCCGGGAATCCCGAGGTGCTCCCCGGTGTCGGCCCACCTGTTCCAGGACGCACCCCCGGTCCAGCCAGGCCATCATGCGCCCGCGCGCTCCGCCGGTCGCGTGCGGGTGCCGGGGGGCCGAAGCCGCGGCCAGGCGGAGCTCGGCGGCGTAGTCCTCGGGGTCGGGCAGCGCCCGACCCCGCGCTCGGCGACAAGGTCGCTCATGTCGGCGTCGAGGCCGCCGACGAGCTCCTCCCGCCTCCTCGGTCAGGTCGCCGAGCCGCCTCCGCACGGAGCCGACGAACCGGCTCACCTCGACGGAGTGGTCGGCGGTCGCTGTGCCGGCGCGGTGGGGGGCGTCCCCGACAGGTCCGGTGTGGTCGAGCTCGTTCATGAGGCAACTCCGAGAGGATGGTGGTGACGGTGGTCGAGAAGGACGTCCAGTCGTCCGTCTGCTGCTTGAGCTGGACGCGCCCGGCGGGCGTGATCCCGTAGTACTTGGGTGCGGGCGGTCTCGCTCGCCACGACGTACGACGTCAAGGCACCCGCCGCGTAGGCGGCGCAGGGTGAGAAGGCAGCGTCGCCCCCGTCGTCGAGCCCTGGTCCCGCAGTCGCAGGACGATGTCGTGGCCGTATCCGTCCTCGTAAGGGTGGTGAGGGCACTGCGCACTGGTGCGCACCACATGGGCCTCAGTGTGCCGTGCAAGGATCGGCCCATGGTGACGCCGCAGCCCACGCCCGAGCAGCTCCCGGACAGGCGCACCGTCCTGACCGCCTGCAACCTGTGCGAGGCCATCTGTGGACTCGAGCTGACCATCGAGGACCGCCCGGACGGGCCGAGGATCACCTCCATCCGCGGCAACGACAACGATCCGCTCTCGCGCGGCCACATCTGCCCGAAGGGTGTTGCCCTCGCCGACGTCTACGAGGACCCCGACCGGTTGCGACGCCCGGTCAAGCGGGTCGGGGAAGGGCCCGAGGCACAGTGGGTGGAGATCACCTGGGACGAGGCGCTGGACCTGACCGCCGACGGGATCGCCGAGTCGCTGAACCGGCACGGCGCCAACGCTCTGGGGATCTATCTCGGCAATCCCAACGCCCACTCGCTCGGCGCCCAGACCCACGGCGTGCAGATGATCAAGACCTTCAAGACCCGCAACAAGTTCAGCGCCAGCTCCGTGGACCAGGTCCCGCACCAGTTCGTCGCGTGGCAGCTCTTCGGCCACCAGCTGCTGATCCCGATCCCCGACATCGACAGGACCAGCTACTTCCTGGTCCTCGGCGCCAACCCGATGGCCTCGAACGGCTCGTTGATGACCGTGCCCGACTTCCCCAACCGCGTGCGCGCGTTGAAGAAGCGTGGCGGCCGGATGGTCGTGCTCGACCCCCGGCGCACCGAGACGGCCAAGGTGGCCGACGAGCACCACTTCGTCCGGCCCGCCACCGACGCCGTGGTGCTGCTGGCGATGCTGCACGTGCTCTTCGAGGAGGGTCTGACCGATCCCCCGGAGTACGTCGAGGGAGTCGAGTCCGTGCGACTCGCGGTGGCGGGGACGACACCGGAGCATGCCGCAGACGTCTCGGGTGTCCCCGCCGAGGAGATCCGCCGGATCACCCGCGAGTTCGCGGCCGCCGACGGGGCTGCGGCGTACGGCCGGGTGGGGCTGTCCACCCAGGGGTTCGGGTCCATCTGCCAGTGGGCGATCCACTGCCTGAACATCCTCACCGGCAACTTCGACCGCGAGGGTGGGGTGCTGTTCACCGAGCCGGCGGTCGACATCGTCGGAAAGGCGCTCGTCGGCCGCGGTCACTTCGACGTGTGGCGGAGCAGGGTGCGCGGCATCCCCGAGTTCAGCGGCGAGCTCCCGGTCAGCGTCATGTGCGAGGAGATGGTGACTCCGGGTGAGGGACAGATCCGGGCGATGCTCACGGTCGCCGGCAACCCGGTGCTCTCCACCCCGGACGGGCGGAGCCTCGGGGAGGCCCTGTCCGGACTCGACTTCATGGCCGCGGTGGACATCTACCTCAACGAGACGACGCGGCACGCGCGAGTGGTGCTGCCGCCGACCACCACCCTGGAGCGCGACCAGTACGACCTCGTCTTCCACTCGCTCGCCGTGCGCAACACCGCGCGGTTCACGCCGCCGGTCTTCGACAAGCCGGAGGGCGCGATGCACGACTGGGAGATCTTCCGGGAGATCGCCCTGCGCACGTCGGCTCGCCTGGAGAAGAAGAAGCCGATGGCGAAGGCCCTCACCGAGCGGGTCTCGCTCAGCGTCAGCCCCTCGACGCTGGTCTCGACCCTGCTGCTCACCGGGCGGCGTACGACGATGCGGGCGTTGCGCTCGCACCCGGAGGGCGTCGACCTCGGCCCGCTGAAGCCGACGATGCCGGAGCGGCTGCAGACCAGGGACAAGCAGATCCACCTGGCGCCCGACCTGGTGATCGCAGACCTCGCACGACTGCGCCGCGCCGTGGCCGACGGGCTCGGCGGCGACCCGGCTGGTGAGCTCGTGCTGATCGGTCGACGTCACCAGCGCGACAACAACTCCTGGATGCACAACAGCGAACCACTGACCCGGGGCAAGCCCAGGCACCACCTGCTGATGCACCCCGAGGACCTGGCCACGCACGGCCTCATCGACGGGGCCCCCGTGCGAGTGTCCTCGCGGGTGGGTGCGGTGACCACCGAGGTGCGTGGCACCGAGGACATGATGCGTGGCGTGGTGTCGCTGCCGCACGGCTACGGCCACGGGGCCGACGGGATGCGGCTGAGCAACGCCAGCCGCGTCGTCGGCGTCTCGATCAACGACCTGACGGACCCCGAGCGTCTCGACCTCTCCGGCAACGCGGCGCTGAGCGGTGTGCCGGTGACCGTCTCAGCGGTGTCGGGCAGGGCTGAGTGAGCCCCCGCTCCCCTCGTTCCTGCTTCGACATACTGGTCCGATGCGGACGCCGAGCCTCGACGACATCCTGGCGGCTCTGCCGAGCCACCGCCGTGAGCTGTTCGCCGCACGCGTGGAGCGGTGGCTGCCCGACCTCGATGCCGCTCTGGTGCCGCTGTACGCCGAACCGGACGCCGTCCGTGACCGGCTCGTCCACCTGGCTGCAGCGGCGTTCGCCTCGAGGTCCGAGGAGCTGCACGCACTGGACCTGAGGCGTTCCCTGGCGCCGGACTGGTTCCAGCGTCCGGACATGGTCGGCTACGCCGCCTACGTCGACCGCTTCGCAGGGACCCTCTCCGGGGTGGCCGAGCACGCCTCCTACCTCGAGGACCTCGGCATCAGCTATCTGCACCTGATGCCGCTCCTCACCCCGCGGCCGGCCCCCAACGACGGCGGCTACGCCGTCCAGGACTACCGGAGCGTGCGATCCGACCTCGGCACCATCGAGGACCTGCGCGCGCTCACGGGTGCGCTGCGCGCGCGTGGGATCAGCCTGTGCCTCGACCTCGTGCTCAACCACGTGGCCAAGGAGCACGAGTGGGCGCGCAAGGCCGTGGCGGGCGATGCCACCTACCGCGACTACTTCCTGGTGTACCCGGACCGCTCCGTCCCCGACGCCTACGAACGCACGCTGCCCGAGGTCTTTCCCGACTTCGCACCCGGAAGCTTCACCTGGGACGACGAGCTCGCAGGGTGGGTGTGGACCACGTTCAACGACTACCAGTGGGACGTGAACTGGGCCAACCCCGACGTCCTGTGCGAGTACGCCGACATCATCCTGACGCTCGCCAACGACGGTGTGGAGGTGTTCCGCCTCGACGCGATCGCGTTCGCCTGGAAGCGGATGGGCACCAGCTGCCAGAACCAGCCGGAGGTGCATGCGCTGACCCAGGCCCTGCGCACCGTGGCCCGTGTCGCCGCGCCCGCCACCCTGTTCAAGGCCGAGGCGATCGTCGGCCCCAAGGACCTGCTGGCCTACCTCGGAACCGGCGAGCACCACGGGAAGGTCAGCGACCTGGCCTACCACAACGGCCTGATGGTCCAGATCTGGTCGATGCTGGCTGCCCGGGACGCGCGCCTCGGCTCACACGCCCTGCAGCAGCTCGCGACGCCACCGAGCACGACCAGCTGGGTGACCTATGCCCGTTGCCACGACGACATCGGCTGGGCCATCGACGACGAGGACGCCGCGGCCGTCGGGGTGACCGGCTTCGGCCACCGCGCGTTTCTCTCGGACTTCTACGCCGGCGACTTCCCCGGCACGTGGTCGCGCGGCCTGGTCTTCCAGGAGAACCCGACCACCGGCGACCGCCGCGTCTCGGGCAGCCTCGCGTCACTGGCCGGGCTGGAGCTCGGTGATCCCCTGGCGGCCGACCGCATCCGGCTCGCGCACGCGCTGGTCCTGGGCTTCGGCGGGCTGCCGGTCCTCTGGATGGGCGACGAGCTCGGCCTGCTGAACGACCCGGAGTGGGACACCGAGCCCGGGCACGCCGCCGACAACCGGTGGGCGCACCGACCGAGGATGCCCTGGCCGGCGCCGGAGGACACGCACGGGATCAACGCAGACCTGCGCTCGCTGATCAGCGCCCGGCGCGAGCTCCCCCAGCTGCACGCCGCGACGGCGACGCAGGTGCTCACGCCGCGGGACCCGGCCGTGCTGCTGACGGTGCGACGGCACCCCCTGGGGCCCATGCTCGGGGTCTACAACGTCAGCGACCGACCGGCCCGGGTGCCGCACGAGGTCCTGCACGACGTCGGGCTGGTCCCCGCCCACGTGGTCGACCGGATCACCGGCACGGCACCGGACTCAGCGGACGACACGGTGCTGCTGGCGCCGTACGCGGCGCTCTGGCTGACCTCGACGCCGTAGATCCCGCCGCGACCAGCAGCCCCCAGCCGGTTGCCCCTGGTGCGGTCATCGAGGTGGCAGACCGAGCAGCTCGCGGGTGCGTACGACGTCCCGGGCCATCGTCTCGACGAGCGCGTCGACCCCCTCGAAGGCCACCATGCCCCGGATTCGGGCCACGAAGGAGACCTCCACGAGCTCGTCGTAGAGGTCGAGGTCGACCCGGTCGAGCACGTAGGCCTCGACGCGTCGCTCCCGCTCGCCCTCGAAGGTGGGGTTCGTGCCGACACTGATCGCGGCCGGCAGCGGCGCACCCGGCCCGGAACGGCCGGTCTCCGGGTCGAGCACGGTCAGCCACCCGGCGTACACACCGTCCGCGGGAGCAGCGAGCCCCCGCGTCGAGACGTTGGCCGTCGGGTAGCCGAGCTCGCGGCCGCGACGTTCGCCGCGCACCACCGGCCCGACCACCGCGTGCGGCCTGCCCAGCGCCTGCGCGGCACCTTCGACGTCGCCCCCGGCCAGGCAGGTGCGCACGTAGGTGGAGGACCAGACCTGCGGACCTCCGTCGAGCGGGACGCCCTCGACCTCGAAGCCCTGGTCCGCGCCCGCCGTCGAGAGCATCGCGACATCCCCGGCGGCCTTCGCGCCGAAGCGGAAGTTGGCGCCGACCACGACGGTGAAGGCGTGGAGCCCCTCGACGAGGACTCGGTCGACGAACTCCTGGGGGGTCCACGCGGCGATCTCGCGCGAGAACGGGATCGCGAACACGTCGTCCACCCCGCTCTCCTCGAGCAGCACGCAGCGCTGCGCGAGGTCCGTGAGGGCCAGCGGGGCGTGCTCAGGACGAAGCACCGCCATCGGGTGCGGGTCGAAGGTCACGGCGACGACGGGCAGCCCGGCCGCGTCGGCGAGCTCACGTGCACGGCTGATCACGTGCCGGTGCCCCAGGTGGACCCCGTCGAAATTGCCGATGACCACGACGCAACGACCCAGGTCGGGCGGCACGTCGTCGAGAGAACGCCAGATTCGCACGGCGTGAACACTACTGGCGTGCGGATCAGACGAAGACCGCGACCGCCCGGGCCCACGTTCCGACCGTGGGAGCGAGCCCCAGGTCGGCAGGGTCGTCGCCCGGCGCAGTGACCTGGGTGTAGAGGGCGAGGAACTCACCCCGGGGGTCGAAGACGGCCACCGGCCCGTCGGCGCCCAGGTCGACCTCGAGCTTGCGGCCGAAGCGCACGGCGGCGGCCTGCTCCTCGTCCAGGTCGTACGCCGGGAAGCCAGCCCGGGCGGCATCCTCGAGGGTCACGACCGCCATCTCCTCCGCCAGCTGCTCGAGAGTCCGAGCGACGGCGAGGTCGAACGGCCCGACCGCGGTGCGACGGAGCGCGCTCAGGTGGCCGCGGGTGCCCAACCTGACGCCGAGGTCACGGGCGATCGCCCGCACGTAGGTGCCGCTGGAGCACCGCACCGAGACATCGACCTCAGCGGTCTCGCTGCCGAGGCGCAGTGCGTGGACCTCGATCGAGTCGATCCGGACGCGGCGCGACGCGAGCTCGACCTGCTCGCCCGCGCGCACGCGTTCATAGGCTCGACGGCCGTCGACCTTGATGGCGGAGACCGCAGAGGGGACCTGGTCGATCTCGCCCACGAGTCCGCTGAGCCCGGTGAGCACCTCTTCGTCGGTGAGGCCCGCCGTCGGGCGTGTCTCGAGCACCTCGCCCTCGGCGTCGTCGGTCGTGGTCGACGACCCGAGGTGCAGGGTGGCGTCGTAGGTCTTGTCGGTGACCAGCAGGTGGCCGAGCAGCCGCGTGGCCCTGTTGACCCCCAGCACGAGCACGCCGGTGGCCATCGGATCCAGCGTGCCGGCGTGGCCGACCTTGCGCGTGCCCGCCAGGCGGCGTACCCGCGCCACCACGTCGTGCGAGGTCAGCCCCGAGGGCTTGTCGACGATGACGAGACCGCTGGCCTCTCCCGGGCTCCCGCCCGGGTGCGCAGACGGGTCGGGGCTCACTCGCGCTCGGTGTCGGCGGTGTCGGCGGTGTCGGGGCTGTCGGCCGCTTCGGCGACCAGCTGCGCCAGCTCGTCGTCCAGGTCCTCGTCGTCGAGCTCGCGCGGCTTCTTGTACGGGTCCGGCTCACCGGCGTAGGCCCCGGCCCTGACCGACTTGGCCGCAGCCGCATCGGCCTCGCGCACGCGTTCGAGCAGGTCGTCGATCTGGCGCGCGGTCTCGGGCAGCCCGTCGTGGATGAAGTCCAGCGTGGGCACGTGCCGCATGCCGAGCTGCTTGCCCACCTCGGAGCGGATCAGGCCCTTGGCCGAGGCGAGCGCGGCGGCCGTGCCCTCGAGGTCCTCCTCGGCACCGAGCACGGTGTAGAAGACGGACGCCTGCAGCGTGTCACCGGAGACGCGGACGTCGGTGACGGTGACGAAGCCGAGCCGGGGGTCCTTGATCCGGCGCTCGAGCATCTCCGCCACGATCACCTTGATCCGATCGGCGATCTTCCTGACGCGGGGATTGGCCATGGTGTTCCTCTACTGCGTCGTGGGGTCCCACGGTACGTGGGGGAAACTGGTTCTCGAGGGGCGCGAGGCCGGGGGTGGTGGTCTTCCACGCGGACGCGGAGGACCACCACCGTGCCGAGCGCTAGGACCGCGGGATCTCCTTCATCTCGAACGCCTCGACGACATCGCCTTCCTTGATGTCGTTGAAGCCACGCAGGACCAGACCGCACTCGAAGCCCTCGCGGACCTCGGCTGCGTCGTCCTTCTCGCGCTTGAGCGAGGAGAGGTCGAGGTTGTCGGCGACGACCGCCCCGTCCCGGATCAGGCGCACCTTGGCGTTGCGGCGCAGCAGACCACTGGTGACCATGCAGCCCGCGATGTTGCCGATCTTGGAGCTGCGGAAGATCGCCCGGATCTCCGCCTGTCCCAGGGTCTGCTCCTCGAACTCGGGCTTGAGCATGCCCTTGAGCGCGGCCTCGATCTCCTCGATGGCCTGGTAGATCACCGTGTAGTAGCGGATCTCCACCCCCTCACGCTCGGCCATCTCGGTGGCCTTGCCCTGCGGGCGCACGTTGAAGCCGATGATGATCGCGTCGGAGGCCGCGGCCAGGTCGACGTTGGTCTCGGTGATCGCACCGACACCCCGGTCGATGACGCGCAGCGACACCTCGTCGCCCACGTCGATCTTGGCGAGCGAGTCCTCGAGCGCCTCCACCGAGCCGGAGACGTCGCCCTTCAGGATCAGGTTGAGGTCCTGGATGGCGCCCTTCTCCATGGAGGCCATGAAGTCCTCGAGGCTGCGACGCACGCGGCGCTTGGCCTGCATGGCCGCACGCTCCCGCGCTTCACGCTTCTCGGCGATCTGCCGCGCGATCCGGTCGTCCTCGACGACGATGAAGTTCTGGCCCGCTCCGGGGACACCGGAGAGACCGAGCACCATCGCCGGACGGGACGGGTCCGCGAACTCGATGTTCTCGCCGTGCTCATCGAGCATGGCGCGCACCCGGCCGTACGCCGGACCCGCCACGATCGAGTCACCGACACGGAGCGTTCCGCGCTGGACGAGGATCGTCGCCACGGGACCACGACCGCGGTCCAGGTGCGCCTCGACCACGAGGCCCTGGGCGTCCTGGTCGGGGTTGGCCCGCAGGTCGAGCGAGGCGTCCGCGGTCAGCACGACCGCCTCGAGCAGCTTGTCCAGGTTGAGCTGGGACTTCGCCGAGACGTCGACGAACATCGTGTCGCCGCCGTACTCCTCGGGCACCAGGCCGTACTCGGTCAGCTGGCCGCGGACCTTGGTCGGGTCGGCATCCGGCTTGTCGATCTTGTTCACGGCCACCACGATCGGCACACCTGCGGCCTTGGCGTGGTTGAGCGCCTCGACCGTCTGCGGCATCACACCGTCGTCGGCGGCCACGACGAGCACCGCGATGTCGGTGGCCTGGGCACCACGGGCGCGCATGGCGGTGAACGCCTCGTGGCCCGGGGTGTCGATCAGGGTGATGCGACGCTCGGTGCCGTCGACCTCGGTGTGCACCTGGTAGGCGCCGATGTGCTGGGTGATGCCGCCGGCTTCCTTGTCCACCACGTTGGCCGTGCGCAGCGCGTCGAGCAGCTTGGTCTTTCCGTGGTCGACGTGACCCATCACGGTGACGACCGGCGGACGCGCCTCGAGCATGTCCTCGTCGCCCTCGTCCGACCCGAACTGCAGGTCGAAGGAGTCCAGCAGCTCGCGGTCCTCGTCCTCGGGGGAGACGACCTCGACGGTGTAGTTGAGCTCGTCGCCGAGCAGCTGCAGGGTCGCGTCGTTGACGGACTCGGTCGCGGTGACCATCTCGCCGAGGTGGAACAGCATCTGCACCAGCGAAGCCGGGTCGACGCTGATCTTCTCCGCGAAGTCGGTCAGCGAGGCGCCACGAGCCAGGCGAACGGTCTCGCCGTTGCCCTTGCGGACGCGCATGCCGCCGATCGTGGGGGCTTCCATCTGCTCGAACTCTTGACGACGAGCCCGCTTGGACTTGCGCCCACGACGCGACGGGCCGCCGGGACGCCCGAAGGCGCCCTGGGTGCTGCCGCGCTGTCCTGGACGGCCACGTCCGGGACCACCGGGGCGTCCACCGGGAGCGCCACCTGGACCACCGGGTCCGCCACCCATGCCGGGCGCACCGCCGCCGCCGAAGCCGCCGCGACCGGGAGGACCACCACGGGCCGGGGCGCCACCGGGGCCACCACGACCGGCACCGGGTCCACCGGGGCCACCACGACCGGCACCGGGTCCACCGGGGCCTGGGCGTCCGCCGGGTCCGCCACCGAAGGCGGCCGGGGACTTGGGCATCATCGCCGGGTTGGGACGGGGCATGCCGTCGCGCCCGGACGGGGGACGGGCGGACGAGTGTCGCTCGCACCGGGTGCGGCCGCTGCCGGGGCACCCGGAGCGGCTCCGGGAGCCGGAGCCGGACGGCTGCCCATGCCCTGGGTCGAGGAGAACGGGTTGTTGCCGGGGCGCGGCGCACCGGGCCGCGGTGGGCGGGGCCCGGGCTTGAAGCCCGCGCCGGCGCTCGCGGCGGGAGCGACGTCGTCGCCGCCCTCGGCGTCCGGCGAGGACCCGACCGCGTGCTCGGCCTGCGGCTCCGGTGTCGCCTCGGGGGCGGGCTGGACCTCGTCGTACTCGGGCTCCGGCTCGGGTGCCTGGACCCGAGGCCGCGGACCCGGCGTGAAGCGAGGCGCGTCGGGCTCGGCCTTGGCGGCCGGCTGGGCCACCTCGGGCTGCTCGGCGGGCGTCTCGGCAGGAGCGTCGGGCACGACAGGCTCGGCGGCCTCGGCGGCCTTCTTGGCGGGCGCCTTCTTGGCTGCCTTCTTCGCTGCCTTGGCGTCTGCCTTGGCTGCGAGGTCGACGCCGTACTTGTCCTCGAACCGCTTCACGACGGGCGGTTCGACTGTCGAGCTGGGTGCCTTCACGAACTCACCGAGCTCGCCCAGCATGGTCAGGACGTCCTTCGACGGGACGTCGTACTTCTTGGCGAGTTCATGGACTCGGACCTTGGCCACGTGTTTCCTCCTGGTCCGAGTCCTCGCTCTTCCTGCGAGGGGTGCGGACCGCTAGTTGATGTGCATGCTCATCGCGAAGTTCTCATCGCAGGCTCATGAGCTGATGCTCCAGTTCTTGATAGCTGACTAAGACGGTTTCTGGTCGAGCTGCCCGAGGTGCTCCTTCAACCGCTCGAGGCTCAGCGCCCCTCGGACCCCGGAATCATGCCGCAGGGCCCGTGAGAAGGCACGTTTGCGCTCAGCGAGTGCAAGACATTCGGCCGTCGGGTGCAGGTGCGCCCCACGTCCAGGTGCGGTGCCGCTCGGGTCAGGCACGACGGACCAGGATCCGGGTCGTGACCCGGGGTGGTCCTCCGCGTCCGCTCCTGCGACGATCCGCAACAACTCACGCTTGGTGGCCTTCCCCCGGCAACCGATGCACGTCCGTACGGGAGCCTCGGAGCGCGTCGATTCGTCGAGTTGTGGAACCACCGGATATCACTCTACCGGGGTGACGGCGCTATGCCGAACCCAGCGGGTCTGTCGGGCTCCGGCGGGTCACTGCTTCGGGGGCAGCGGTGGCGCGGTCGGGGCCTCGTCCGAGCGGATGTCGATCGCCATCCGGTCATCCGGGCAGCGAGGCGCGCGTTCTGCCCCTCCTTGCCGATCGCCAGCGACAGCTGGAAGTCGGGGACCACCACCCGCGCCGACCGCGAGGCCTCGTCGACTACCGTGACGCTGGAGACGCGGGCAGGGCTGAGGGCGTTGCGACCAGGGTCGCCGGGTCGTCGGACCAGTCGATGATGTCGATCTTCTCCCCGTGGAGCTGTTCATCACCGCACGCACCCGCTGACCCATCGGGCCGATGCAGGAGCCCTTGGCGTTCACGCCGGGCACGTTCGAGCGCACCGCGATCTTGGTGCGGTGGCCCGCCTCGCGGGCGATGCCACAATCTCCACGGTGCCGTCGGCGATCTCGGGCACTTCGAGGGCGAAGAGCTTCTTGACCAGGCTGGGGTGGGTGCGCGAGAGCATCACCTGGGGACCGCGCATGCCCTTGCGCACGCTGATCACAGGCACTTGATCCGGGTGCCGCGCGAGTAGTCCTCCCCCGGCACGCGTTCTCCCGAAGGCAGCAGGGCCTCGAGCCTGCCGAGGTCGACCATCACGTCGTCGGGATTGCGGCCCTGCTGGATCAGGCCGGAGACGATGTCTCCCTCCTTGCCCAGGAACTCCCCGAACTTGCGCTCGTCCTCGGCGTCGCGCAGCCGCTGGAGCATGATCTGCTTCGCGGTCGTGGCCGCGATCCTGCCGAAGCCCTCGGGCGTGTCCTCGTACTCCGCGACGACGTTGCCCTCCTCGTCCCGCTCCTGGGCCATCACGGTCACGTGGCCGGTCTTGCGGTCGAGGGCGACGCGGGCGTTCTCCTGCCCGTCGTGGGACTTGTGGTAAGCCGTGAGCAGCGCCTGCTCGATGGCCTCGACGAGGACGTCGAAGGAGATTCCTTCTCGCGCTCCAGCATCCGCAGGATGCTCATGTCGATGTCCATCAGGGCGACTCCTTCTTGAACTCGATCTGGATCTCGGCCTCTTGACCTCGGCGTACTCCAGGCGGCGCTCGGCACCCTCGACGTCGAGGAGCGCTCCGTCGGAGTCGCTCTCGGTGATCCGGCCGGTGAGCGGCGCACCCTCGTCGAAGGTCACCGTGACCAGCCGCCCGAGGTTGCGCCGCCAGTGGCGCGGCAGCGTCAACGGTCGTTCGACCCCCGGCGAGGAGACCTCGAGGGTGTAGGGCTGCTGCCCCATCAGGTTCGTGTCGTCCAGCAGGCGGGAGACCTCGCGCGTCGCGTCGGCGATGTCGTCCATCGTGACGCCGCCGTCCTTGTCGATGGCCACTCGCAGCAACCGTCGCCTGCCGGCGGTGGAGAGGTCGACGGCCTCGAGGTCGAGTCCCGAGCGGCGATCGGGTCGGTCAGCCCCTCGACGAGGCGATCCCGGTGTCAGCGGTGGCCATGGCCCAGACCTCCCTGCTGTGCTGTTGTGGGGGGGTCAGCCTAGCGGCACCAGCCACACGAGATGACCATGGCGACGGGCGCCCCAAGGTCCCCCTAGGATTCGTCTGTGGTCGACTCCCCCGCCTCCGGCACCGGTTTCTCGGGCGCGGGAGGTGTCTCGCGACGCACGCTGATCTCAACGGGAGCCGGAGTGGCGGCGCTCGTGGTGATCGGCTGCTCGGGCGAGAAGTCCTCGCGTGGGGCAGCAGCGCCGACAGGTGCGGCAGGGCTGTCCCCGGACGTTGCCGTGGCCACCACCGCCCTGGCCGAGATCAGGTCCGTCCGCGTCGCCGCAACCAGCACCCTGACTCGCTTTCCCCCGTTGCGACCGGATCCTGAGGCCGCTGGTGGGGATGCACGAGATCCACGAGAAGTCGCTGGCCGACGCGGTTCCCGACCAGGCCGACCCAGCAGTCTCGGGCAGCACGATCGCGCCGTACGTCGTCCCTCGGGGACGTGCCGCGGCCCTGGCACGACTCGCCGAGCGCGAGCAACGGCTTCACGACACCCTCGGCACGCCGCGCTGACCGCGCAGAGCGGGGACTTCGCACGGTTGCTCGCCAGCATGGTGCCGCCATCGGGCAGCGGCTTGCGGGGTGGCCCGCGTGACGCTGCTCCAGGTGCTGCAGAGGCCCTCGCCGCGAGCATGCTGCCGTGCACTCTCGCCCTCCTCGGTGCCCAGCACTCGAAGTCCCAACCGACGCTGTCCGCCAGGCTGATCTGCACCTACGGTGAGCATCGCGCCTCGTGCATCGGCTCGACGGCGCTCGATCAGCGCGGAGGGCAGTGATCCGGTCGCTGCGCAGGTGGAGACGAGCTGCCCGGCCCGACCGCGACCGCCGAGCAGATCCAGGCCGTGGCCGCACAATCGAGACCCGGGTGACGCGCACCTACGGGAGCTGGTGGCGAACACTGCCGGCGACTGGCGCTGGGCCATCACTGCCCACGTGCGGCGCGGTGCGTGAGGTGGCCTCCGGAACTCTGTGAGGGGCTTCCCGGGGCCGGCTGAGTTCCGTCTCGCAGACTCTCTGGGCTGAACGCTGTACGGGGAGCCACACTCGGAGTCATGCGGTCGCACGCCGATCGGGCCGAAGATGGTGCTGCACGTCGGGCTGAGGTCCGGCGGCGCGGTCCATTCGATCGACCTGGGTCTCGGGCCGCCGATGAGCACGTGCCGCGCTCCTCCTAACGCGGCGACGCTGGCGGATGAGCTTCAGCTCCGCGACCAGGAGAGCGCGACCGTCGATCAGACCAACTCGTCCTCGGGACGGCCGCGCCCGCTCGGACGGTCCGGCCGCTGGTCCGGTGACGACCTGGCCATGCGTCGCGAAGCTACGAGCTCGACTGGTCCGGCCCGCCCAACTCACCCTCCTCCTGCAACGACGGGCTCGGGCCAGTGCCGGAAGCGGCGTGCGCAGATGCGGCGACCCTGCGGCTGGCTCCGAGGACCGGACGGTGGCCCTTATCCACTCGCACCGTCAGTCCGTGGGGCCGATGGCCGAACGGGTCGGGCTGGACGAGAGCGTGCGAGCCGCGGTCGGCTGCTGTTCGAGCGGTGGATGGAGCGGGCCGCCGCGGTCTCCGGGGGAGGTGAACCCGTGTGACCTGGATCGTTCAGCTGGCCGACGCCTGCGAGGCGGACCAGCAGTGCACGGTACGTCGGGGGCCCTGACCATGGCCCGCACCAGCGGGCACGAAGTTTGACGAGTGTGGTCGAGTCACTCACCGCTGTCGCGCGCAGCTCGACGACCTGCCGGACCAGGACGTCTGGACCGGTGCGCTCTAGCTCGACCCGACCACGACCTGATCCTTCGTGGGGGGCGGGCTGGACGGCCTGCTGCGGGCGATCGGCGACTTCGCCGACCTCAACTGCCCGTTCACGGTCGGCGATGACGCGGGTGGCCGAGCTGGCGGCAGCGGGGGCGCGATCGGCCTGTCACCGTTGACGCCGAGTGTGGATGCTGAGCCGGTGACGTGCACTACCTCGGCCGGATGGGGGTCCCCGACACGCGCGGGAGAAGCAGGGGGAGCTCCACCGGCTCGGGCTGTGATGGGTCCGGCTCTGACCCCATCCACCGGCCGCATCCTGAGCGGTGCGGGGCCTGGAGGCGGAGTCCTCGATCGCCGAGTCCCACCGCGAGTCACTTGATGGGTCGGGGTACCCACGCGGGATCGGCGGCTCGGCGCGGCGAGATGACGTACGCGTCCTTGCTGCAGCGGCAGCTACCGGGGCCGCTCGATATACGTCCCGACTGCGCCGCCCTGGACGCGGCTGACGCCGCGACGCGGGCGGCGGAGGGGCTGAGGAGCTCGAATGGCCGCGTGGACGCTGTCCTCGCGGTTCGGGACACCACGGCGGCCTCCGGACCTCCGGTCCGCTGCACACACCGCCCGTGAGGTCCAGGTCTTGCCCTGCTCGCGCTGGTCGACGACCACGAGATCGCCCACTGCCTGTCCATCAGCAACAAGACGGCGGGCAGCCACCTCGAGCAATCTACCTCAAGGCGGCGTCAATAACCGTATCGGCGCCGCCCTGTTCGCGATCGAGACGGACCGACCGGCACCTCCGAAGATGGGTACCTGCCCCATGACGCGAGGGTGTGAAACTGAGACACCCGCTGGTGAGAGAGGAGCCCACGATGAAGACGAAGTCGTCGTCAGCCTCACCACCGGTCTCGAGGACGCGGAGAAGGTCACCGTGGCCTTCCTGGTCGCCGTGGGGTCGGCCGAGAACGCTGCCCGACCTGATGTTCCTCACCAAGGAAGCCGTCCGCCTGGTCGTCGGGGACATGGCCCCTGGCACGGCGTGCCAGGGATGCCCGCCGCTGGAGACCCGTGCCGCTACGCCGAGCGGCGGCCGCTACCTCGCTGCCCGATCTGCTTCGACGCCAGGAGCCTCGACAAGGGCGATCTCCTGCCCAACGCCGAGCGGGCGGCACCGTGCCGATGTGGGCGGGATCGGCGACGAGGAAGCCGGGACTTCAGCTACTGACGGCAGCGAGCGGGCGGGGGCAGCGCTCGGCACCTCCGGGACACGGCCCAGGCCATCGTCGGCCGGTACGTGAGCGCCTCACGCCCTGTCCGCCACACCGGTGACCTTCTGGTGCCGTCACCCCACGGCGGTTCTTCGACGCCGAGACGCCGGTCGACGTGGTGGACATCGTGCTGGGCACGTGGTTCGACCCCAGCAAGACCATCACCGGGCTCACGGTGCTCGAGAGCGACGCCGTGGGTGATGTCGAGAAGGTCAGCTATCGCCTGTCCGTGCTGCTCGACGCAGGTCCTGCCGTGGTCGAGCAGGTCGCCTACTACAGCTCCCAGGGCGACCAGATCACCCGTCTGAGGCTGGTCTGCAGCGGGTTCCGTCCGCTCTGAACGACCGGTCCGTCCGACGGCGTCACAGACGCTGGAGCAGTCCCGGGATCTCGACCAGCTCGTGGGCGACGGCGTCCGGTGCACCCTCGGAGTGCCCCACCTGCTCGACCGGGATGAGGCTGTGCGGGACGTGGATCGTCCTCAGGCCAGCGTTGCGGGCGCCCCAGATGTCGTCGTAGAGGCGGTCGCCCACGTAGACGCAGCGCGCCGGGTCCGTCGTACCGACCGCCTCCAATGCCGCAGCGAACGCCCTCGGTGACGGCTTGGTCCAGGGGATCTCGCTGGTGTAGACGGCGCCGTCGATCAGGTCGAGCACACCGTCTCGACGGAAGAAGTCCTCGTGCCAGGCACGCGGCCAGATGGTGTTCGAGAGCACCCCCACCTTGATGCCGCTCTCGCGCAGGGTGCGGAACAACGGCGCCACGTGAGCGTCGGTCGCCGTGTGCGGCTCCCAGAACTCGCGGTAGTGGCGGAGCAGCTCGGGGTCGTGGTCGAGGCCCGCCTCGGCGAAGAGGTCCGCCACCGTCGCGCTCTGCTGATGGTCACGGCTGCGTCCCCAGATCACCTGGTTGGCGCGACGCAGCGTCTCCGCGTGCACCTCGTGGACCTCACCCGCTCGCGAGGGTGCCGCCGCGTGGTCGGCGGCGCTCACGACGGCATGCGCCAGCGCCATCGACTCCGCATGGAAGTCGATGTCGTGCCAGCGGGTGAGCGTCCCGCCCCAGTCGAAGATCACGGCGTCGAAGTCGGTGCCCATGGGCGGCAACCTAGTCGAGCGCAGTGGCGTGCCGTGGGACATGCGAATGTGGCCCAGGTGACGGGTGAACGCGCTCCGTGCGCCACACGCGACACATTCGCATGTCGGTGTGGCGCCCCCGCTGACCCTCCCTAGGCTGTGGACGTGGACATGACATATCGCCCTCTGGGCAGCTCGGGACTCATGGTCAGCGCGGTCGGCATCGGCTGCAACGCGTTCAGCCAGCGCGTCGACAAGGACGGGGTCTCCGCGATCCTCGACGCTGCCCAGGACGTCGGCGTGACCCTCCTGGACACCGCTGACATCTACGGCGGCACACCCGGTGGGAGCGAGGAGCTCCTCGGCCAGGCGTTGCAGGGCCGGCGCGACGAGTTCGTCGTGGCCACCAAGTTCGGCGTCGACATGCAGGCCGTCAACGGGCGGGTGCACGGGGGCACCGGGTCACGCAGCTACATCCGGCGTGCGGTCGAGACCAGTCTCCGACGTCTCCAGACCGATCACATCGACCTCTACCAGCAGCACCGGCCGGACCCCTCGACCCCGGTCGAGGAGACGCTGGGCGCACTCACCGACCTGGTGCGCGAGGGCAAGGTCCGCTACCTCGGCTCCTCCAACGTGAACGGGTGGCAGATCGCCGACGCCGACTGGACGGCACGCACCGCAGGGCACGAACACTTCGTGTCGGTCCAGAACCACTACTCGCTGCTCCAGCGCGAGATCGAGCAGGAGGTCGTCCCTGCCTGCGAGCGCTTCGGCCTCGGCGTGCTCCCCTACTTCCCACTGCAGTACGGCCTCCTGACCGGCAAGTACCAGCGCGGTGCCGACGCCCCGCAGGGCTCCCGCGCCGCCCAGAACCCCGAGCGGTCCATCTGGCTGGCCGGCGCCCCCTGGGACCGGATCGAGGCGCTCCAGGCGTACGCCGACGCGCGCGGGCTCTCCCTGCTCGAGGTCGCCGTGGCCGGGCTCGCCGCCCAGCCGACGGTGTCCTCGGTGATCGCCGGAGTCAGCGCCGCCGAGCAGGTCCGGACGAACGCCGAGGCCCTGCGCTGGCAGCCCACGCCAGAGGACCTGGCAGCCCTGCACGAGCTCTGAGCGGCCCGGGCCGACCGAGGTGCTGCCCCCCGGCGACGCGTCCCGTCGGGCCGGCCGCGAACGACCCGGCCGCGAACGACCTAGCCGCGAACGACTGCGACCAGGTGCTGCACGGCGTCGCCGACGGGCACCTCGGTGCGCTCACCGGAGCGCCGGTCCTTGACGTCGACGTTCCCGTCCGCGAGACCGCGGCCGACCGTGACGATCGTGGGGACGCCGATCAGCTCGGCGTCCTTGAACTTCACGCCAGGGCTGACCTTGGGGCGATCGTCGAAGAGGACCTCGACGCCTGCCGCCGTGAGGCCGGCGGCCGCTGCTCGGCCGCCTCGAACACGGCTGGGTCCTTGCCCGTCGCGACCACGTGCACGTCGGCCGGCGCGATCGCGCGGGGCCAGACCAGGCCGAGCTCGTCATGGTTGCCCTCGGCGATCACCGGGACCGCACGTGAGACCCCGATGCCGTAGGAGCCCATCGTGACGGTCACCAGCTTGCCGTTCTCGTCGAGCACCTTGAGGCCCAGCGCATCGGCGTACTTGCGACCGAGCTGGAAGATGTGGCCCATCTCGATCCCGCGAGCGGTCTCGAGCTCGCCGGATTCGCAGTTGGGACACGGGTCGCCGGTGCGCACCTCAGCAGCCTCGATGGTGCCGTCGGCGGTGAAGTCGCGGCCGACCACGAGGTCGAGCACGTGGCTGCCGTGCACGTCGGTGCCGGTGACCCAGCGGGTGCCCTCGACGACGCGCGGGTCGAGCAGGTAGCGGATCCCGGACTCCCTGGACTCGCCCAGCGCGCCGGGACCGATGTAGCCCTTGACCAGTGAGGGGTGGCCGGCGAAGTCCTTCTCGTCCATCGCCTCGATCTCGGTCGGCTCGAGCATCCCCTCGAGCCGCTTCTGGTCGACCTCGCGGTCGCCGGGCAGGCCGATCGCCAGCGGCTCACGGGTGCCGTCGGCGTGCTTGAGCACCACCAGCACGTTCTTCAGGGTGTCCCCCGCGTGCCACGGGCGGTCGTCGCGGGGGAACTCCAGGTTCAGGTGGTCGACCAGCGTCTGGATCGTCGGGGTGTCCGGCGTCTCCTCGGCGTGGGCGGGCGGGGCGTCGTCGTACGGCACGGGCGCGGGCGGCCGCACCTGCACCGCCTCCACGTTGGCCGCGTAGTCGCAGGTCGTGCAGCGCACGTAGGTGTCCTCGCCGACGTCACTGCGAGCGAGGAACTCCTCGGACTTCGACCCACCCATGGCGCCACTCGTGGCCTTGACGATCACGTAGTCGAACCCGAACCGGTCGAAGGTCTTGACGTAGGCGGCACGGTGGGCGGCGTACGAGGCGTCCAGTCCGGCATCGGTGACGTCGAAGGAGTAGGAGTCCTTCATCACGAACTCGCGGCCGCGGATCAGTCCGGCGCGGGGCCGTGCCTCGTCGCGGTACTTGGTCTGGATCTGGTAGAGCCAGACCGGCAGGTCCTTGTAGGAGCGACAGGTCCTTGACCACGAGGGTGACCATCTCCTCGTGCGTGGGACCCAGGAGGTAGTCGCCACCCTTGCGGTCCTTGAGCCGGAAGATGCCGTCTCCGTAGTCGGTCCAGCGGCCGGTCTCCTCGTAGGGCTCACGCGGCAGCAGCGCCGGGAACAGGAGTTCCTGCGCGCCCATCGAGTCCATCTCCTCGCGGACGATGGCCTCGACCTTGCGGTAGACCCGCAGGCCCAGCGGCAACCACGAGTAGATGCCCGGGGCCGCGCGACGGATGTAGCCGGCGCGTACGAGCAGCCGGTGGCTCGGGACCTCGGCGTCGACCGGGTCCTCCCGGAGCGTCCGCACGAACAGCGTGGACATCCGCAGCATCAGCGGGGTCCCCCCACCGTGGCGAGCGAAGCGGACGACTTCGTGGGCTGGAGGATCATGGCGCAAGGCTAGTCGGGGCTGCAGCCGGCTGACACGCCGGTTGCGCACATGGGGGCCTCGTGGCCACGCCGGCGAGTCAGAACATCAAGGTGGCGAAGGTGCCGACCTGCTCGAAGCCGGCGCGCCGGTACACCGCCCGGGCGGCCGCGTTGTGGGCGTTGACGTAGAGCGACACCTTGGGGGCGATCTCGCGCAGGCAGAGGTCCACCACCGCGGCCATGCCTGCCACGCCCAGCCCCTGACCTCGCAGCTCGGGGTCGACGTAGACGCCCTGGATCTGGCAGGCACTCGGCGTCGCGCAGGCCACCTCGGCCTTGAACAGGACCCGGCCGTCCTCGATGTGCGAGAACGACCATCCCCGACCGATGAGCTGGTTCACGCGAGCGCGGTAGAGGTCCTTGCCGCCGTCGGCCTCCGGTGAGATGCCCACCTCCTCGGTGTACATCGCCACACAGGCTGGGTAGAGGACGTCCGCCTCCTCCTTGGTGGTGCGTCGTACGAGGGGATCACCGGGCACGGCAGCCGGGCTGCTCGCGACCATGTGCGGCTGCTCCCAGCGGAAGTCGCGCGGGGTGGGCCAGAACTCCTCGAGCCCGGCCCACAGCAGCGCCACGGAGTCGTGCGGCCCCACGATCGTGGAGCTGCGCGGGCCGGATCTCGCCGCCCGCTCCACGAAGGCCTCGCAGGCAGCCGGAGTGGCGTTCACGGGCACGAGGTTGGCGCCCACGTGGCACATGGCGACGAGACGGTCGTCCTCGACGTAGCCCCACATCTCCCCCCCGAGCCAGCGGGTGTCGAGCTGGGTGATCCGGGTGCGGTAGTCGGCGAAGACGTTCACGACGGGATCGGTGGCCACGAGGGCCAGCGCCTCGGCGACGTCGCCGGGACCCAGCACACGAATGTTCTGGCTCGTCCGGACCACGCCCGGAGCCTACGACACAGCACCCATCGCGCTTTCCCCCTCTCGCCCACGCCGGGGTCTACGGTGACTCCATGCCCCGCCCTCGCGCCCGGACGTGTCGCGCGGCGCCCCTTGCGCTGCTCCTCGTGCTGACCGCGTGCGGCAGCAGCAGCGCCCCGGCGAAGATCGACGATCCGGACAAGAAGGCTCTTGGGTGCCGGTCGGAGTGGCACGACGTCAGGGACGAGGTCGCGGACCGTGGGTCGAGGAGCAACCCCTCGGCACTGCCCGAGCGGTGGAACACCGTGGCGGCCACGGTGGCGTACTACGAGACCTCGGCGTCTGCTGACGACTGCGGCACGACGCTCGAAGCCCAACGCGCCGCGATCTCGGCGCTCTCGGCGTTCAGCACGCGGTTGGCGCCCTACGACATGGAGCTGCGCCTCGACTCGGTCGTCGCAGATGCCGAGAGGTACGCCGCGGGTCCCCGCCCCCCTGCTCCGAAGCCGAGCCCCGCCCCCCAGGGCAAGAAGCAGCGCAAGAAGCAGCCCAAGCCCCCGCCCCGGGCGCCGAAGCCGGCCGACGTCGGCGCCGCCGTGAGGACGCTGACGCAGCAGGCGCCGCTCGCGACCCAGCAGCAGGGACCCGGGTGGGCCCAGGCCCGCGTCGTCGACCTCGGCGACGGCGCAGCGGCCACGAAGGCCGTGAAGGACCTCGCCTTCCTCTCCACCGAGAGCCCGGCCTACGGGGCCTGCCGGAAGGCCCTGGCCCTCATCGAAACCGGCCTGGACGCCACCCGCGGCTGAGCGGACGCCCAGGATCAGGAGACGGTGACCTGGGCGGAGGTGCCTTGCTCGGCCTCCATGCCCTCGGCGAGGCGCATGGCCTCCTCGATCAGGGTCTCGACGATCTGCGACTCGGGCACGGTCTTGATGACCTCGCCCTTGACGAAGATCTGGCCCTTGCCGTTGCCGGAGGCGACGCCGAGGTCGGCCTCGCGCGCCTCGCCGGGACCGTTGACGACGCAGCCCATCACCGCCACCCGCAGCGGGACCTCCATGCCCTCGAGGCCGGCGGTCACCTCGTCGGCGAGCTTGTAGACGTCGACCTGTGCGCGACCACACGAGGGGCAGGAGACGATCTCGAGCTTGCGGGGTCGCAGGTTGAGCGCCTGCAGGATCTGGATGCCGACCTTGACCTCCTCGACGGGAGGCGCCGAGAGCGAGACCCGGATCGTGTCGCCGATGCCCTGGCTGAGCAGTGCGCCGAAGGCCGTGGCCGACTTGATCGTCCCCTGGAAGGCAGGTCCCGCCTCGGTGACACCGAGGTGCAGGGGCCAGTCCCCGGCCTCCGCGAGCAGCTCGTAGGCACGGACCATCACCACAGGGTCGTTGTGCTTGACCGAGATCTTGAAGTCGTGGAAGTCGTGCTCCTCGAACAGCGAGGCCTCCCAGACGGCCGACTCGACCAGAGCCTCAGGCGTGGCCTTGCCGTACTTCTCCATCACCCGCTTGTCCAGCGATCCTGCGTTGACGCCGATCCGGATCGAGGTGCCGTGGTCCTTCGCGGCCCGGGCGATCTCCTTGACCTGGTCGTCGAACTTGCGGATGTTGCCCGGGTTGACGCGTACGGCGGCACAGCCGGCCTCGATGGCCGCGTAGACGTACTTCGGCTGGAAGTGGATGTCGGCGATCACCGGGATCTGCGACTTCGTGGCGATGGCCGGCAGCGCGTCGGCGTCGTCCTGCGAGGGGCAGGCGACCCGCACGATGTCGCAGCCGGACGCGGTCAGCTCGGCGATCTGCTGCAGCGTGGCGTCGATGTCGGAGGTCAGGGTGGTGGTCATCGACTGGACGGAGACGGGGAAGTCGCTGCCGACGCCGACCTTGCCCACCTGGACCTGGCGCGTCCGTCGGCGCGGGGAGAGCACCGGTGGCGGCGCCTCGGGCATGCCGAGCGATACCGAAGTCATGTTTCCTCTTCCTTGTGTCGGGCTACGAGAGCGAGATCGGTGCCACGATGTCGGCGTAGATCAGCACCACGCTCATCACCAGGATCAGACCCGCCATCACGTAGGTGACTGGTAGCAGTTTGGCACTGTCGACGGCGCCGGGGTCGGGCCGGTTGAGCAGCCGGGCGATCCGTCGCCGGGCGGCCTCGTAGAGGGTGGTGGCGATCCCACCGCCGTCGAACGGCGGCAGCGGGACCAGGTTGATCAGGCCGAGGAACAGGTTGAGCCCGGCCAGGAGGGCGAGCAGGGAGAAGAACCGGTCCGAGACCGACACCTTCTGCGCGGACGCCATCTCGCCGGCGACCCGTCCGGCGCCCACCACGCTCATCGGCCCGTTGACGTCGCGTTGCTCGAGCCCGATCGACGCTCGGGCCACGTGGTAGAGCTTGACCGGCAGGGTTCCGATCGCCTTCAAGCGTCTGCCAGGTCCCGTCGGCCATCGTGGTCGCGACGTACCCGGGTCCCTGCCGCTCGTTGACGGTGGTGGGCACGACGCCGAGGAACCCTCGCTTGGTGATCCGTTCGGGATTCTGGAGGTCTCGGACCGGGGAGACGACGGTGCTGGGACGCAGGGTCACCTGCTGGCCGTCGCGCTCGACCACGACCGTGGCCGCCTGGTCGCCGTTGGCGCGGATCTCCCGCTGCACCTGGCTCCAGCTCGTGACCTCGGCGCCGTTGAAGGAGACGAAGCGGTCCCCCGGCTTGAACCCGGCCACCTTCGCGGGCGCCTCGACGTCGCCGGCCTGGCACGGCCGGGGGGCCTTGTCGCGGTTGGCCTGGGTGACCGCGATCACGCACTGGGAGACGGCCTCGACGGTGGTGGTCGGCTTCGGGACGCCGTGGCCCATGAAGATGATCGCGAACAGCACGAAGGCGATGACGATGTTGATCGTCACCCCTGATCCCATGATGATGACCCGCTGCCACCACGGCTTGTTGTAGAACAGCCGGTCGTGGTCGTGCTCCCCGACCAGCTCGTACTCCGCCGACCGGGCGTCGTCCATCAGCTGGGCGAACATCCCGGTCTTGGTGTTCCGCACCGTGTCCGGGTCCTGGTCCGGTGAGGGCGGCAGCATCCCGACGAGCTTGCAGTAGCCCCCCAGCGGGATCGCCTTGAGGCCGTACTCCGTCTCCCCCCGCGTCGCGACCAGACGGTGCGGCCGAAGCCGACGAAGAACTGGGTGACCTTGACGTTGAAGAGCTTGCCGGGCACGAGGTGCCCCATCTCGTGCAGGCCGATGGAGACGGCGACACCGACGGCGAACAGAAGCACGCCGAGCGTGTACGTCAACGCGGTCATGGAGTGGGATCCTTCAGCTCGTTCAGGGTCTGCGTGCGTGCCCAGGCATCGGCAGCCAGCACGTCGTCGACGGTGAGATCTCGCCCAGAGCCTACGTCGTCGTTGTTCGTCCGGTGCCGGTCCAGGACCAGCCCGACCGTGTCGACGATCTCGGCGAAGGCCAGCCGGCCGGTGCGGAACGCCTCGACACAGACCTCGTTGGCCGCGTTGTACACAGCCGGCGCGGTCCCACCCAGCTCACCCGCCTGCCGCGCCAGGCGCACCGCCGGGAAAGCGTCGTCGTCGAGCGGGAAGAACTCCCACGTCTGCGGGCTCCTCCAGTCGACGGCCGGCGCGGTCCCCGCCAGGCGATCGGGCCAGGCCAGTCCCAGCGCGATCGGGATCAGCATCGTGGGCGGGCTCGCCTGCGCGAGCGTGGAGCCGTCGGTGAACTCGACCATCGAGTGCACCACGCTGGTGGGGTGCACGACGACCTCGATGCGGTCGTAGGGGATGCCGAAGAGCAGGTGGGCCTCGATCACCTCCAGGCCCTTGTTCACCAGCGTCGCGGAGTTGATCGTGACCACCGGACCCATGTCCCAGGTCGGGTGGTTCAGCGCCTCCTCGGGAGTCACCTCGGCCAGCTGCGCGCGGGTGCGGCCACGGAAGGGCCCCCCACTCGCGGTGAGCACCAGCCGGCGTACCTCCGCAGCAGAGCCGCCGCGCAGGCACTGCGCCAGCGCGCTGTGCTCGCTGTCGACGGGCACGATCTGGCCGGGCCCGGCGAGGGCGGTGACCACCGGGCCGCCGATGATCAGCGACTCCTTGTTGGCCAGCGCCAGGGTGTTGCCGGCCTCCAGGGCGGCCACCGTGGGACGCAGCCCGACGGCTCCGGTGATGCCGTTGAGCACGACGTCACACGCCGCCCCGGCGGCCTCGGTCGAAGCCTCCTCCCCCAGCCCGGAGTACGCCGGCGCGAACTCGGCGACCTGCTCCTCGAAGAGCCGCTCCTGCGAGCCGCCGGCGGTCAGTCCCACCACCCGGAAACGGTCCGGGTTGGCCCGCACCACCTCCAGTGCCTGGGTGCCGATCGACCCGGTCGACCCGAGGATGACGACGTCGCGACGAGAGCTCACCCGAGCAGTGTCCCAGCCCGTCGCCGTCAGACCTGGAGCAGCCGGCGAAGACCGGCGGCGTCGTACGGCGCCGTGGTTCCTGCGAGGAGCTCGATCTGCTCAGCCACGCTCCGTCCGGGAGCGTAGGTGTCCTCGGGATCCAGCACCTCCACGGCGGCGGGGTCGGTCCGGCCGGCGCGCAGCATCACGTCCCAGTCCAGGTCGGGCTCGGTCACTCCGGCGCCGCGGACGACGCGGGCCCTGCCGTCCCCCGGGACGGCTGATCCCGTCGACACCACGGCGACCGGTGCGTCCGGGGTGTCGCTGGTGGTGACGACCCCACCGATCCGGGCAACGGCGAGCGCCGTCACGACGGCGTCGCGGTCCTCGTCCAGGTCGACCACGACCGGCGCACCGCGGATCGCGCCGAGGTGGTGCAGCACGCCACCGAGCGCCGCCACCTCCTCCAGCAGCCGGGCATGGGTCATCGACGCCATCACGGGTTCCTCCCCACGCCCGGCGATGACGGGGGTGTCCAGCAGCGCGAAGCTGACGTTGGTGACCATGCCCGCAGGCTAGCGACCTGCCGTGCAGCAACCCCCTCCGGCATGATCGCCCCCATGATCGAGATCGAGTCGCTCGCGGAGTTCGACGAGGTCGCCGCACGCGCGGTCAGGGGGCGGCGCTCGATGGCCGGGTGGCAGGTCCAGGACCTCGACCTCACCGACCGCGAGGACGTGCTGGCGCAGCTCGACCCGCACGGCGCCCTGTTCCTGGGCTGCACGCTCTCCGACGCCGCGGCCGACCGGCTCCGCGACGGGGGTGCCCTGCTCTTCCCGAGCGTCCCGGACGTGCCGTTCGAGCCGTGGCGTGCCCATCTGTACACACCGTCCGAGCTCTACACCGGGCTGGAGCAGGGATACGAGCACACCGTCGACGCTCAGACCTACGCATGGACCCGGGTCAGACCCCACGACCTGCGGCGGCTGCTGGCGGCCGCGCTGCACGACAGCTCGATCGACGACGCCCTGGCTGAGCTCACCGTGGGGCGACGGATCATCGGGGTGATGGGCGGGCACGCCCTGACCCGCGACGACCCGGCGTACGCCGCTGCCGCGCACCTCGCGCACGGGCTCGCCGGGTCCGGCACGACCGTCGCCACCGGCGGTGGTCCCGGGGCGATGGAGGCGGCCAACCTCGGGGCACGGCTGGCCGACGAGCCCGTGGGGGTGCTCGAGGAGGTGCTGGCCCGGCTCGCCACCGTGCCTGCCTTCGGGCCGGACATCACCGCCTGGGCCCGCCTCGCCCTCGACAGCGTGGAGGGCCTCGGCGACTCGGGTCGGTCGCTCGGCATCCCCACCTGGCACTACGGCCACGAGCCGCCCAACGCCTACAGCTCGGTGGTGGCGAAGTACTTCCGCAACGCCATCCGCGAGGACGTGCTGCTCGAGGTCTGCGGGGCCGGGATCGTCTTCCTTCCCGGCGCCGCAGGCACGGTGCAGGAGATCTTCCAGGCTGCGTGCACGAACTACTACGCGAACGGGACGGGCGTGACCCCGATGGTGTTCGTCGGGCACACGTACTGGACCGAGACACTGCCGGTGTGGCCGCTGGTGGCCGCCCTCGCCGATGGTCGCCCCTTCGAGGCAGCTGTCCACCTGGTCGAGGACGCTGCCGAGGTCGGGCCGCTACTGGTGTCCGACTAGTCCTCGCTGGAGCCGGCTTCGTGGTCCTGGGGCCGGCGCAGCGACCAGGGCTCGAGCCTGCGGTATCCCCTCACCGACGTACGTCGCAGCCGGCGGAGCCGGAACTCCTCCCGCTCCGTCGAGCACGTCGGCCAGCGCCCGGTCCACGAGCACCCGGCCGGGGCGCGACGTCGAGGTCAGTCGCGAGGCCACGTTGACGACCGGGCCGAGCACGTCGCCCAGCCTGGCGAGGGCCGGCCCCCACGCCAACCCGACCCGGATCTCGGGGAAGTCCGCGTCGTGCTGGGCCTCCTCGGACAGCCCGAGCCCGATGGTTGCGATGTCCTCGGGCCGGTCGGCCACGAAGAGGATCTCGTCTCCGATGGTCTTGATGATCCGTCCGTCGCGGGCCGAGATGATCTCCAGGGCGCGCTCCTCGAAGTGGTCCACGAGACGTCCGACCTCGCTGCGGGTCAGCGAACGGCTCTGCCGCGTGTAGTCGACGATGTCGGCGAACCCGACGCCCATCGTGGTGCCCGCCTCGCCCTCGACCTCCTCGCGCTCGTCGCCTGCCAGCAGCAGTCGCGACGCGGCCGCGAGCGTGTGCCGGCGCCACACGTAGCTCTGCAGCGACTCGATCGCGGGGGTGACCTCGTCCATCAGGTCGCCGAGCTCGTCGAGCTCCATCGTGTCCGGGTCGATGACCCTGCCCAGCAGGCCCATCTGCCACTCGGCCAGCCGGGCGAAGCTCCGGCCCAGGGTGCGGACCAGCGCGGACTCGTCGTCAGGATCGATCAGGCCGATCTCCAGCAGCCGCTGGGTGAGCCGGAGGGCGTCGAGGTCGGCGCGGGTGAACGCAGCAACGTCAGCGCCCACTGCGCTGAAGCCCAGGGAACGCCAGCGCAGCCGGGCCTCCTCGAAGGGGATGCCGACCTCGTCGGCGAGCTCCTGGCCGGTGAGCGTGGGCTCACCGCCGAGCAGGAACACCTCGAGCTGGTCGACGAGCTCGCGGCGGTCGCGGCGTTCCGGCACCGGTCAGTCCTTGGGTTCGCCCAGCCGGTCGGTGGTGGTCCCACGGAGCGCCTCACCGAAGGCGGGCACCTCGTCGAGCAGCTCCTGGAGGGACTCCTTGGTGAAGTGGATGACCTCCACGGGGGTGAGGCTGACGACGCTGGCCGAACGCAGCTTGTGGCCCACGATCGCCATCTCCCCGATCACGTCGCCGGGTCCGAGCCGGGCGACCTCCTCCTTGCCCTTGCGGACGGCGACCTCTCCCTCGACGATCAGGTAGGCCTTGTCCCCGGCGGTCTTCTCCCAGATCAGCGACCAGTTCGCCGGCAGGTGCACGTGACGACCCTTGTCGATCACCGTCTTGAGGTCCTGGTCGCTCAGGTCCTCGAGCCGGTTGAGCTTCTTGAGCTTCTCCGGCGGTGCCTCGTCGGCCATCGGTGCACTCCTCATCGGGGGCTGTAGGTGCGATGCATCCTCCCGCCAACACCGGTACGTGTCCACCGGCTCGCGACGTGACCCCGCACACGCAGGGTCGTTGTCACCGCATGGACCTCTCCCGACGTGGCCTGATCCGGTCGGCGCTCGTGCTCGGCGGTCTCGGTGCCCTCAGCCACGAGAACCTGTTCGGCTCCCTGGCCGGCGAGGCCGTCGCGGTGGCCCGGACGGCGGCCCGGACGGCGGCCCGGACGACGGCCGGGACGACGGCCGAGCGCACCTTCGCCCCGGCTGCCCCGGACTCCCGCGGCTACCGCAAGCTCGTGCCCGGTCCCGCTGACCCGAGGACCGTCCGCACCGACCTCGGCGTCGTCGCCCGGGAGACCCGTGCGCAGGTCCGGCGCGGGCTGCTGGCCTTCGCGCAGCTCAGCGACGTGCACGTCGTGGACCACCAGTCCCCGGCGCGCGTGGAGTGGACGGACCGCTACGACGACCCGAACTCGGGCGGCCTGGTCCCCGGTCTGTTCGCCTCCGCGTACCGCCCCCAGGAGATGCTCTCCGCGCAGGTCGGCGACGCGATGGTGCGTGCCGTCAACGCCGCCAGGAGGGGCCCGGTGACCGGGGTGTCGTTGTCGTTCGCGATCGAGACGGGCGACAACTCCGACAACTGCCAGTACAACGAGGTGCGCTGGAACATCGACGTCCTCGACGGCGAGCGCGTCGTCCCCGACAGCGGGTCGAACGCCCGCTACGAGGGTGTGATGGACGCGGACCCGCTCTACTACGACACCCACTACTGGCACCCCGGGGGAACACCCGCCGGCAGGACCGACGACAGCTACCGGGCTCAGCACGGCTTCCCGACGATCCCCGGGCTGCTCGACGCTGCCCGCCGCCCGTTCAGGGCCGCCGGGTTGAACCTGCCCTGGTACACCTGCTTCGGCAACCACGACGGGCTGGCGCAGGGCAACTTCCCGCCACGCACGGTGCCGACCAACGAGCTCGCCACGGGCAGCGTCAAGGTGATCTCTCCCCCGCCCGGTGTGGGTCCGGGCGACCTGCTCGACCCCCAGGGCAGCTCTCTCGAGCAGGTCCTCGGAGCCGTCACCGTGTCGCCGTACGCCAAGCCCGTGACCGCTGACGCCGCCCGGCGCCACCTCGATCGCGGCCAGATCGTCGAGGAGCACTTCCGGACCTCCGGGCTGCCCGCCGGGCACGGGTTCACGTCCACCAACCGCGAGACCGGCACGGCCCACTACTACTTCGAGCAGGGCCCGTTCCGGTTCGTGGTGATGGACACCGTGAACCCCAACGGGTACGCCTCCGGTTCTCTGGACGCCGCCCAGTTCGCGTGGCTGCAGGAGACCGTCGCCACGGCCTTCGGCAAGGCGGTGCTGGTGTTCAGCCATCACACCAGCCAGAGCATGGACAACCCGTTCGTAGCGACAGGCGGGGACCCTGGTCCCCGGGTGCTGGGCGAGGAGGTGACGGCCTACCTGCTCAGCCAGCAGCGACTCGTCGCATGGGTGAACGGGCACACCCACCGCAACGAGATCCGGGCACACCGGCGGCCCGACGGCTCTGGCGGGTTCTGGGAGATCAACACGGCGGCGCACATCGACTACCCGCAGCAGTCGAGGCTGGTCGAGGTCGCGGACAACCGCGACCGCACGCTGTCGATCTTCACCACGATCCTGGACCACGCCGGGCCGGCGGACCACCGCGGTGACCTCGGCTCGACGGTGAGCCTGGCCGGGCTCTCCCGCGAGCTGTCGGTCAACGACCCCCAGGCCAACCTCGAGGCCGTGGGCGCACCGAAGGACCGCAACACCGAGCTGATCGTGGGCAAGCCCTCCGACATGCGGTAGCGCCCGCTTGGCCTACTCCGCGGCTGCGAGCTGCCCGCAGGCCCCGTCGATCTCCCGCCCACGGGTGTCGCGCACGGTGGTCGAGATGCCCTTGGCCTCCAGACGTCGGAGGAACTCGCGCTCGTCCGCCGGGTCGCTCGCGGTCCACTTCGACCCCGGGGTCGGGTTGAGCGGGATCAGGTTGACGTGCACCCAGCCCCAGTCGCCGTAGGAGTTGAGCACGTCGGCGAGGAGGTCGGCCCGCCAGGCCTGGTCGTTGATGCCACGCATCATGGCGTACTCGATCGAGACGCGGCGCTTGGTCACCCGCGCATAGTTCCAGGCAGCCTCGACGGTCTCGCCGACGTTCCAGCGGGTGTTGATCGGCACCAGCTCGTTGCGGAGCTCGTCGTCGGGGGCGTGCAGGCTGAGCGCCAGGGTCACCGGGATGCCCTCCTCGGCCAGCTGGTTGATCCGGGGGACCAGGCCGACCGTGCTGACGGTGATGCCGCGAGCGGACATGCCGAGCCCGTCGGGCGCGGGGTCGGTGAGCCGGCGTACGGCACCGATCACGGCCCTGTAGTTGGCCATCGGCTCGCCCATCCCCATGAACACGACGTTGGAGATCCGACCCGGACCACCGGCGACCTCGTCACGGGCCAGGGCGCGCGCGCCTGCCACCACCTGCTCGACGATCTCGCCCGTCGACATGTTGCGCTGCAGGCCGCCTTGGCCGGTGGCGCAGAACGGGCACGCCATCCCGCAGCCGGCCTGGCTGGAGACGCAGATCGTCACCCGGCCGGGGTAGCGCATCAGCACGGACTCCACGAGCGCGCCGTCGAAGAGCTTCCACAGCGTCTTGCGGGTGGCGCCCTTGTCCGCCTGCTGCGTCTTCAGGGGGGTCATCAGGTGCGGCAGCAGTCCGGCCACGAGCTCGGCCCGCTGCGTGGCGGGCAGGTCGGTCATCAGCTCGGGGTCGTCCACGAGCCGGGAGAAGTAGTGCGTGGAGAGCTGCTTGGCCCGGAACCCCGGCAGTCCCAGCTCCTCGAGCCTGGTCTTGCGCTCGGCCGGGGTCAGGTCGGCCAGGTGACGCGGCGGCTTGCCACGCCCCTTGGGCTCCTCGAAGACGAGTGGGAGAGTCTTGATGGGTTCAGTCACAACCTCGCCATCCTCCCACCCGACGGCGGTGTCGTCCGAATCGTGGTTCTCGAGACACGGCAAGATGGCCTCATGTCGCCCTGGGTGCTGCACGTCGACATGGACCAGTTCATCGCCGCCGTGGAGATCCTGCGACGCCCCGAGCTCGCCGGCCTGCCTGTGATCGTCGGTGGCCGCGGTGACCCGACCGAGCGAGCCGTGGTCTCCACCGCCTCCTACGAGGCTCGAGAGTTCGGGGTGCGGTCGGGGATGCCGCTGAAGACCGCCGTACGCCGGTGCCCGGAGGCGGTGCTGCTGCCGGTGGACGCACCCGCCTACGACGCAGCCTCAGCGGTCGTGATGGACACGCTGCGGGCGATCCCGGACGTGGTCGTGGAGGTGCTCGGCTGGGACGAGGCGTTCGTGGGCGTCGAGACCGACGACCCCGAGCAGGTGGCGCACACCGCCCAGGCCGCCATCCTGGCCGCGACCGGGCTGCACTGCTCCGTCGGGATCGGTGACACCACGGTGCGCGCCAAGATCGCCACCGAGCTCGGCAAGCCGCGAGGCACCTTCCGGCTCACCCGGGAGAATTGGTTCGCCGTGATGGGCGAGCGTCCGGCACAGGACCTGTGGGGCGTGGGCGGCCGGATCTCGGCGCGCCTCGCCGCGATCGGCATCGAGACGGTCCGCGAGCTGGCGCAGGCCCCCGAATCGGCCCTGGTGGACGAGTTCGGCCCCCGGACCGGACCGCACTTCGGTCGCCTCGGGCGCGGTGTGGGCAGTGCCGTCGTGGACGACACCCCCTGGGTGGCACGTGCACACGGGCGCGAGACGACCTTCCAGCAGGACCTGACCACGCCGGAGC
This sequence comes from uncultured Actinomycetota bacterium, assembly GCA_963815825.1. Lineage (GTDB taxonomy): Bacteria > Actinomycetota > Actinomycetes > Propionibacteriales > Nocardioidaceae > Marmoricola. The sequence goes on from CAWFII010000012.1 coordinate 43,702, forward strand.
AGATCGAGGCGGCCCTGCGGGTGCTGACGACCCAGGTGGTCGAGGACATCCGCCGCGAGGACCGCGCCTGCGCCCGCGTGCACCTCAAGGTCCGGTTCGCGCCGTTCTTCACGGTGAACCGGAGCCGGAAGCTGGCGGCCCCGACCTTCGACCCCACCGAGATCGCCGGCACCGCGCTCGAGCTGTTCCACCGGCTGGCGGACCCGCGCGACGTGCGGCTGCTGGGGCTCCGAGCCGAGATGGTGCCACCGGAGGGTGGGTACGAGCCGCCGCGAACGCACGGACGTCGTGGCAGCCCGTGACGCGACGCCGACCGGCGCCACCTCGACGCGGCGAGATCGTCGAGGAGCACTTCCGGACCTCCGGGCTGCCCGCCGGGCACGGGTGCACGTCCACCAACCGCGAGACCGGCACGGCCCACTACTACTTCGAGCAGGGCCCGTTCCGGTTCGTGGTGATGGACACCGTGAACCCCAACGGGTACGCCTCCGGTTCTCTGGACGCCGCCCAGTTCGCGTGGCTGCAGGAGACCGTCGCCACGGCCTTCGGCAAGGCGGTGCTGGTGTTCAGCCATCACACCAGCCAGAGCATGGACAACCCGTTCGTAGCGACGGGCGGGGACCCTGGTCCCCGGGTGCTGGGCGAGGAGGTGACGGCCTACCTGCTCAGCCAGCAGCGACTGGTCGCATGGGTGAACGGGCACACCCACCGCAACGAGATCCGGGCACACCGGCGGCCCGACGGCTCTGGCGGGTTCTGGGAGATCAACACGGCGGCGCACATCGACTACCCGCAGCAGTCGAGGCTGGTCGAGGTCGCGGACAACCGCGACCGCACGCTGTCGATCTTCACCACGATCCTGGACCACGCCGGGCCGGCGGACCACCGCGGTGACCTCGGCTCGACGGTGAGCCTGGCCGGGCTCTCCCGCGAGCTGTCGGTCAACGACCCCCAGGCCAACCTCGAGGCCGTGGGCGCACCGAAGGACCGCAACACCGAGCTGATCGTGGGCAAGCCCTCCGACATGCGGTAGCGCCCGCTTGGCCTACTCCGCGGCTGCGAGCTGCCCGCAGGCCCCGTCGATCTCCCGCCCACGGGTGTCGCGCACGGTGGTCGAGATGCCCTTGGCCTCCAGACGTCGGAGGAACTCGCGCTCGTCCGCCGGGTCGCTCGCGGTCCACTTCGACCCCGGGGTCGGGTTGAGCGGGATCAGGTTGACGTGCACCCAGCCCCAGTCGCCGTAGGAGTTGAGCACGTCGGCGAGGAGGTCGGCCCGCCAGGCCTGGTCGTTGATGCCACGCATCATGGCGTACTCGATCGAGACGCGGCGCTTGGTCACCCGCGCATAGTTCCAGGCAGCCTCGACGGTCTCGCCGACGTTCCAGCGGGTGTTGATCGGCACCAGCTCGTTGCGGAGCTCGTCGTCGGGGGCGTGCAGGCTGAGCGCCAGGGTCACCGGGATGCCCTCCTCGGCCAGCTGGTTGATTCGGGGGACCAGGCCGACCGTGCTGACGGTGATGCCGCGAGCGGACATGCCGAGCCCGTCGGGCGCGGGGTCGGTGAGCCGGCGTACGGCACCGATCACGGCCCTGTAGTTGGCCATCGGCTCGCCCATCCCCATGAACACGACGTTGGAGATCCGACCCGGACCACCGGCGACCTCGTCACGGGCCAGGGCGCGCGCGCCTGCCACCACCTGCTCGACGATCTCGCCCGTCGACATGTTGCGCTGCAGGCCGCCTTGGCCGGTGGCGCAGAACGGGCACGCCATCCCGCAGCCGGCCTGGCTGGAGACGCAGATCGTCACCCGGCCGGGGTAGCGCATCAGCACGGACTCCACGAGCGCGCCGTCGAAGAGCTTCCACAGCGTCTTGCGGGTGGCGCCCTTGTCCGCCTGCTGCGTCTTCAGGGGGGTCATCAGGTGCGGCAGCAGTCCGGCCACGAGCTCGGCCCGCTGCGTGGCGGGCAGGTCGGTCATCAGCTCGGGGTCGTCCACGAGCCGGGAGAAGTAGTGCGTGGAGAGCTGCTTGGCCCGGAACCCCGGCAGCCCCAGCTCCTCGAGCCTGGTCTTGCGCTCGGCCGGGGTCAGGTCGGCCAGGTGACGCGGCGGCTTGCCACGCCCCTTGGGCTCCTCGAAGACGAGTGGGAGAGTCTTGATGGGTTCAGTCACAACCTCGCCATCCTCCCACCCGACGGCGGTGTCGTCCGAATCGTGGTTCTCGAGACACGGCAAGATGGCCTCATGTCGCCCTGGGTGCTGCACGTCGACATGGACCAGTTCATCGCCGCCGTGGAGATCCTGCGACGCCCCGAGCTCGCCGGCCTGCCTGTGATCGTCGGTGGCCGCGGTGACCCGACCGAGCGAGCCGTGGTCTCCACCGCCTCCTACGAGGCTCGAGAGTTCGGGGTGCGGTCGGGGATGCCGCTGAAGACCGCCGTACGCCGGTGCCCGGAGGCGGTGCTGCTGCCGGTGGACGCACCCGCCTACGACGCAGCCTCAGCGGTCGTGATGGACACGCTGCGGGCGATCCCGGACGTGGTCGTGGAGGTGCTCGGCTGGGACGAGGCGTTCGTGGGCGTCGAGACCGACGACCCCGAGCAGGTGGCGCACACCGCCCAGGCCGCCATCCTGGCCGCGACCGGGCTGCACTGCTCCGTCGGGATCGGTGACACCACGGTGCGCGCCAAGATCGCCACCGAGCTCGGCAAGCCGCGAGGCACCTTCCGGCTCACCCGGGAGAATTGGTTCGCCGTGATGGGCGAGCGTCCGGCACAGGACCTCTGGGGCGTGGGCGGCCGGATCTCGGCGCGCCTCGCCGCGATCGGCATCGAGACGGTCCGCGAGCTGGCGCAGGCCCCCGAATCGGCCCTGGTGGACGAGTTCGGCCCCCGGACCGGACCGCACTTCGGTCGCCTCGGGCGCGGTGTGGGCAGTGCCGTCGTGGACGACACCCCCTGGGTGGCGCGTGCACACGGGCGCGAGACGACCTTCCAGCAGGACCTGACCACGCCGGAGCAGATCGAGGCGGCCCTGCGGGTGCTGACGACCCAGGTGGTCGAGGACATCCGCCGCGAGGACCGCGCCTGCGCCCGCGTGCACCTCAAGGTCCGGTTCGCGCCGTTCTTCACGGTGAACCGGAGCCGGAAGCTGGCGGCCCCGACCTTCGACCCCACCGAGATCGCCGGCACCGCGCTCGAGCTGTTCCACCGGCTGGCGGACCCGCGAGACGTGCGGCTGCTCGGGCTCCGAGCCGAGATGGTGCCACCGGAGGGTGGGTACGAGCCGCCGCGAACGCACGGACGTCGTGGCAGCCCGTGAGCTAGGTGGCCAGGTAGTGCAGCAGCAGCCAGATGGGCGCGGCGGTGGCGAGCAGCGAGTCGAGCCGGTCCATCAGGCCACCGTGGCCGGGGATGATCTGGCTCATGTCCTTGATCCCGAGGTCCCGCTTCATCACCGACTCGCACAGGTCGCCCAGGGTGGCCATCACGACGGCGATGACGCCGAGCGCGACGCCGACCCACCACTCGCCGTCGAGCAGGTGCACGACCAGCAGGTAGCCGGTGACCACGCAGGCGAGAGCAGAGCCCGCGAACCCCTCCCATGACTTCTTCGGCGAGATCACCGGCGCCATCTGGTGCTTGCCGAACAGCACACCAGCGGCGTACCCACCGATGTCGGAGGCGACGGTCACGATGACGAAGGTCAAGATGGCCTTCGTGCCCTGGTCCTCGGCGAGCAGCAGGGCCACGAAGGAACCGAGGAAGGGGATGTAGATGAGCGTGAACACAGCAGCCGTGGCGTTCTGCACGTAGCCGTCGACGCCGCGGCGCAGCAACCAGAGCATCGTCACCAGCGCCGAGACCGCGGTCGCCGTGACCAGGGCCGGTGCGCCGAAGACGTAGGCCACCACGACCATGACCACGCCGCCGACCATCAGCGGCTCCTGCGGGATGTCGATCCCGCGAGCGTTCAACCCCTTGTGCATCTCCCAGATGGCCACCACGACCGCGGCGCCCACGATGAGCATGAACGAGGGCTCCCAGACGACGAGCGAGAGCACGATCGCCGCCGCCAGCGCCACCCCGGAGGCGATCGCGACGGGAAGGTTCCGGCCCGCGCGGCCGGGATCCGGGTGGGGAGCCTTCTCCGGTTGCGCCGGAGCGGATGAGGTCTCGCTCATGACCGGACCTCAGACCTCGATCAGTTCGGATTCCTTGGACTTGAGCATCTCGTCGATCTGGTCCGTGTAGCGCTTGGTGGTCGCGTCGAGCTTCTTCTCGGCCCCGGTGACGTCGTCCTTGCCGACCTCGCCGTCCTTCTCGAGCTTCTCCAGCGCCTGCTTGGCGTTGCGCCGGATGTTGCGTACGGCGATCCGGCCGTCCTCGGCCTTGGTCCGGGCGACCTTGATGTACTCCTTGCGACGTTCCTCGGTGAGCTCGGGGAAGACACACCTGATCAGCTTGCCGTCGTTGGACGGGTTCACCCCGAGGTCGGACTCACGGATCGCCTTCTCGATGGCGGCCATCGCGCCCACGTCGTAGGGCTGCACGAGGATGATCCGCGCCTCCGGGGCGGTGAAGCCCGCGAGCTGCTGGATCGGGGTCTGCGTGCCGTAGTAGTCAGCGGTCAGCTTGGAGAACATCGAGGGGTTGGCCCGGCCTGCCCTGATGGCAGCGAACTCCTCCCGAGCGACCTCGACGGCCTTGGCCATCTTCTGGTCGGCGTCCTTCAGCGTGTCGTTGATCAACGCATCTCTCCTTGTGGGTCGGGACGGGTCCGCGCCGCTAGTCGCGGTGTCCGTGAGTCGGGGCACCGTCACCGGCGCTGACGAGGGTTCCGATCTTCTCACCCTGCACCACTCGCAGGATGTTCCCCTCGGGCTGCATTCCGAACACGACCATCGGCAGGTGGTTCTCCATGCAGAGCGCGAACGCAGTGGCGTCGGCCACCTTGAGGCCCTGACGGAGAGCCTCGACGAAGGTGAGCTCGTCGTACTTCATCGCGTCGGGGTGGGTCCGCGGGTCGGCGTTGTAGACCCCGTCGACGCCGTTCTTGCCCATCAGCACGACCTCGCACTTGGTCTCCAGCGCTCGCTGGGCCGCAACCGTGTCGGTGGAGAAGTAGGGCATCCCCGCGCCCGCGCCGAAGATGACGACGCGGCCCTTCTCGAGGTGGCGGATGGCCCGACGTGGGATGTAGGGCTCGGCGACCTGGCCCATGGTGATCGCGGTCTGGACGCGCGTCTCGATGCCCTCCTTCTCCAGGAAGTCCTGGAGGGCGAGGCAGTTCATGACGATGCCCAGCATGCCCATGTAGTCGGCCCGGGCCCGGTCCATCCCACGCTGCTGCAGCTCGGCGCCCCGGAAGAAGTTGCCTCCTCCGGTGACGATCGCGACCTCCACGCCGGAGCGCTGGACCTCGGCGATCTCTCGGGCGATCTTCTGGACCACGTCAGGATCGACCCCGACCTGCCCGCCCCCGAAAACCTCACCGGACAGCTTGAGCAGGACTCGTTTGTAGCCGCTCATCTGATCGCCTCCTCGGCCCGGTCACGAGCCTTCTCGTCTGGCACACCCACGGAGCCGACCCGGCCCTCATGGCAGAAGGCCGGTCCGATGCTGCGGTGAGCCTGCATCGAACCGGCCTCCAACGTCTACGTCTGCCGACAACCTAGTGGATCGTGCGGACTAGGCGCCGACCTCGAAGCGGGCGAACCGCTTGACCTCGACACCGGCAGCGTCGAGCACGGCCTTGACCGACTTCTTGCTATCGGTGACCGACGGCTGGTCGAGCAGCACGACGTCCTTGTAGTAGCCGTTGAGCCGTCCTTCGATGATCTTGGGCATCGCCTGCTCGGGCTTGCCCTCCTCACGAGCGGTGGCCTCGGCGATCTCGCGCTCCTTCTCGACGACGTCGCTGGGGACCTCGTCACGAGTGAGGTACTTCGGTCGCATGGCGGCCACCTGCATGGCGGCACCGCGAGCAGCCTCCTCGTCGGCGCCGTCGTACTCGACGAGCACGCCCACGGCGGGCGGCAGGTCGGAGGCACGACGGTGCATGTAGGAGACGACGGGACCGTCGAACACGGCCACGCGGCCGAGCTCGATCTTCTCGCCGATGCGGATCGCGAGGGCCTTGACGACCTCGTCGACCGTCTGGTCACCGATCTTGACGGCCTTGAGCGCCTCGGCGTCAGCCGGCCTGGCCTCGGCCGCGACGTCCGCGATCTGCTGCGCGGTGCTCACGAAGTCGTCGCCCTTGGCGACGAAGTCCGTCTCACAGTTGAGCTCGACGAGGGCGGTGCCGGAGGTGGCCACCAGCCCTGCGGACGCGGTGCGCTCGGCGCCACGCTCGGCGGCCTTCTTGCCCAGCTTGATGCGGAGCAGCTCGGTGGCCTTGTCGAAGTCGCCGTCGGCTTCCTCGAGCGCCTTCTTGCAGTCCATCATCCCCGCGCCGGTGTGGTCGCGGAGCAGCTTGACGTCGGCGGCGGTGATCGCCACGCTCAGTCCTCCTTCGTCTGGGCAGCTGCGTCCTCGGAAGGTGCCTCTGCTGCGGTCTCGGTGGCCTCCGCCTCGGGGGCCGGGGTCTCAGCAGCCGGGGTCTCAGCAGCCGGGGTCTCAGCAGCCGGGGTCTCAGCAGCTGGGGTCTCGGCGGTCTCGGCAGCAGGAGCCTCGGTCGCCTGCGAGGTCGACGCCTCGGCCTTCACCTCGGTCGACTCCGACGCTGCGCCCGTGGCCTCGGCGGCCGGCGTCGCCGTGGCTGACGCGTCACCACCGGTGGCGGCCACGGCGGCCTTGTCGGCGTCACCCTGGAGCAGGTCGCGCTCCCAGTCGGCCAGCGGCTCGTCGGTGCCGATGCCCGCGGTGTCGCCGTCGGACTTCGCACCCGAGCGGGCGATCAGGCCATCGGCGACGGCGTCGGCGATGACGCGGGTCAGCAGGCTGACGGCGCGGATGGCGTCGTCGTTGCCCGGGATCGGGTAGTCGACCAGGTCGGGGTCGCAGTTGGAGTCCAGGATCGCGATGATCGGGATCTTCAGCTTGCGCGCCTCCTCGACCGCCAGGTGCTCCTTGTTGGTGTCGACGATCCAGACCGCGGACGGCGTACGACCCATCTCGCGGATGCCGCCGAGGGTCTTGTCCAGCTTGATCTGCTCGCGCCGCATGTGCAGCAGTTCCTTCTTCGTGCGGCTGGAGCCGGCGACGTCGTCGAAGTCGATGTCGTCGAGCTCCTTGAGGCGGTTGATCCTCTGGTGCACGGTCTGGAAGTTGGTGAGCATGCCGCCCAGCCAGCGCTGGTTGACGTAGGGCATCCCGACGCGCGTCGCCTGCTCGGCGATCGCCTCCTGGGCCTGCTTCTTCGTCCCCACGAACATGATCGTGCCGCCCTTGGCCACGGTGTCCTTGATGAACGCGTAGCTGGTGTCGATGTAGGACAGCGACTGCTGCAGGTCGATGATGTAGATGCCGTTGCGCTCGGTCATGATGAAGCGCTTCATCTTGGGGTTCCATCGACGGGTCTGGTGCCCGAAGTGGACGCCGCTCTCGAGGAGCTGGCGCATGGTGACGACTGCCATCTGATTCTCTCTGTCGTGCCCGTGCACGCGTGCGCGCACGAACTGTTTTCAGTTCGGTCGCAGAGCTCCTCCGGTCGTGCTGGAGTGCCTGCCCTGACGCCCGTGCGGAGCCCGACCCGGTGGTGCCTGGGACTGAGAGCTCTCGCCCGCGTGGATCCACCGGCCCGGAGGTGCTGGCCCAGTGGCACGGAAACGAGCGTGCGAAGTCAACCCGTACGGGTTGCTGGGACCACTCTATCCGCGCACTGCTGAGGTGTCGAAACGAGTCCGCCCGCTGCCGCACCCAGGCTCCACGGGGGCCGTCGAGGTCCACAGGTCGTCGCGCTCCCCTCGCCGCCTGCGAGGTGCCGGTCCACCCTGAGGGCATGCGCCTGAACGCCTGCCTGCTCCTCGTGCTGCTCCTGTCCCTGCCGACCGCTGCGGCCGCTGCCGGCGAGACCTCCGCCCCTGCCCCGGTGCCTGCCCGTGAGGGCCGCTGGCCGCTCGAGCCGCGGCCCGACGTGCTGGCGGGCTTCGACCCACCCGAGCAGGCGTGGGGTGCCGGTCACCGCGGGGTCGACCTGCTCGGCCACACGGGCGAGCCGGTGCACGCAGCGCTCGGCGGCACGATCAGGTTCGCTGCCCCGCTGGCGGGCCGCGGTGTGGTGGTGGTGGACCACGGCGCGGAGCGCACGACGTACGAGCCGGTCAGCGCGAGCGTCCACGTGGGTGAGCGGGTCGCCGGCGGCGACGTCCTCGGGACGCTGCAGCGCGGCTCGAGCCACTGCTTCCCACGGGCCTGCCTGCACTGGGGACTGCGTCGTGGTGCGGCCTACCTGGACCCGCTCGTGCTCGTGGGTGCGGGCCCGATCCGGTTGCTCCCTCTCAGCGGACCCCGCTCCTTCGGACCCCGCACCTTCGCCGGACCCCGCCGCACCGGCGAGCGGCCGGTCTTCCTCCGGCCCGCTGCGCACCGTCCTGTCGGGCTGCCGCGGGCGCTCTGACCCGACCCACTCACCGGTGCGAGAGGGTGGGAGTCAGCGCGGGCTGCGCTGCCGACCGAGGAGGACCTTGTGGCCAACGACGAGACGGACACCGTGGCGACCGGTGTCGACGCCGGCAGCCTCGCCAACCTCCGGGCGTGGAACATCGGGCTCACCGTGCTGCACGCCGTCCAGGCGGTCGTGGTCCTGCTGCTCGCCAGCGGGTTCGCCATCACCGTGACGTCGTCGTTCCCGCAAGGCCCACCCGGCACTGCGCCGAAGGCTCCGGAAGCTCTCTTCGACGTGCGCGTGGGCTATGCGATCGCCGCTTTCCTGGCGCTCGCCGCGATCGACCACCTGCTCACCGCCACCGTGCTGCGCGGGCGTTACGAAGCCGGTCTCCGTGCCGGGATCAACCGGTTCCGGTGGGTGGAGTACTCCGTCAGCGCCACGATCATGGTGCTGCTGATCTGTTTCTACAACGGCATCACCGGCCTCGAGGCGGTCGTCCCGATTCTCGGCGCCAACGTGGCGATGATCCTCTTCGGCTGGTTGCAGGAGTCGATGAACCCGCCCGGACGCTCGAGCACGACCATGCTGCCGTTCTGGTTCGGATGTGTCGCGGGCGCCGCCCCGTGGGTGGTGATCCTCATCAACGTGATCGGCTCGGAGAGCGTGCCGGGCTTCGTCTACGGCATCGTGATCTCGCTGTTCGTGCTCTTCAACAGCTTTGCGCTCAACCAGTGGCTGCAGTACCGCGGGGTCGGGAAGTGGCGCAGCTACGCCTTCGGCGAGAAGACCTACCTCGTGCTCAGCCTGGTGGCGAAGTCGCTGCTCGCCTGGCAGATCTTCGGAGGATCACTGGCCGGGTGACGGGCTCAGGCCCGCGGATGAGCCAGGCGGTAGGCCTGCCGCAGCCGGTCGGTGGTCACGTGGGTGTAGATCTGCGTGGTGGACAACGACGCGTGCCCGAGCAGCTCCTGGACCGTGCGCAGGTCTGCACCGCCTTCGAGGAGGTGGGTGGCCGCGCTGTGCCGCAGTCCGTGCGGCCCCATGTCAGGCGCCTCGGGGATCTCGGCCAGCCGCGCGTGGACGAGTGAGCGCACGGCCCGCTGGTCGATCCGGCCGCCCCGCGCGCCGAGGAACATCGCGGCGCCCGCGCCGGGGCGGAACAGCTCGGGTCTGCCGGTCTCCAGCCACAGGCCGACCGCGCGGTCGGCGGGGACGCCGTACGGGACGGCGCGTTCCTTGCGGCCCTTGCCGAGCACCCGGACGACCCTGCGACCGCGGTCGACGTCGTCGACGTCGAGGCCGCACAGCTCGCCCACCCGGATGCCCGTCGCGTAGAGCAGCTCCAGGATCGCGACGTCTCGTCGTCCGATCGCACTCCCGTCGTCAGCATGCACCGCTGCGGCCTCGAGCAGGGCCCGCGCCTGCGCCGCGTTGAGCGCAGCGGGCAGCGACTTGTGCGCCTTGGGAGTGCCGAGCGCTGCCCCCGGGTCGGTGTCCGCGCGACCGGTCCGCAGGGCCCAGGCGGTGAAGACCCGCACCGCGGTGGCCCGGCGCGCCATCGTCGACCGCGCCCTGCCGCGCGTCTGCTGGTTGGCCAGCCAGCTGCGCAGGGCCCGGAGATCGAGCGAACGGACGTCGCTGATGCCGAGGGCCGACGCGTGGGTGAGCATGCCCTGGACGTCGCCCAGGTAGGCGCGCACCGTGTGCGCCGCGAGGTCGCGCTCGGAGCTCAGGTGTCGCTCGTAGGCGGCCAGCGCCTCGGCGAACGCCTCGGACAGCTCCTCGCGCTCCTCCACCTCCTCAGCCTACGAAGCCAAGGCTGCGCGGGCTGGCAGGCACGACAGCGGCACCGCCGGGTTCACTCGCTGCGAACTAGCACGTTATGACGGTTTTGATCCATTTAGTGGGAAACCCAGCGCCTGCCCACCCGCGCTCCCTAGGGTCGTGCACGCCGGCGCCGGACGAGTCTCCTTCTCGATGGTCACGGCCTTCCTGCAGGGCAGACGCACTGCTGGAGCCACCCACCACGAAGGACACACACATGAAGCTTGGCAAGACCACTGCCGTCGTCGCAGGCGCCTTCATCCTCGTCACCGCCGGAGGTGTGGGCGGCGCTACCGCCGACAACTACGTCGGATCGAAGAAGATCAAGAACAACACCATCCACTCGGTGGACATCAAGAACGGCACGATCAGCTTCGTGGACCTCAACGAGTCGGTCCAGAAGATGCTGCTCGCCAAGTCGGCTCCGGTGAAGACCGGGGGTGTTGCCGGCGCCAAGGGCGAGAAGGGGGAATCGGGCAAGGACGGGCTAAGACGGCAAGGACGGGCTCGACGGCAAGGACGGAACCGCCAAGATCGCAGGCTACGAGGTCTGTCCTGGGCGAACCCGCTCGGCTCGCCCGACGGAAACGGGGACAGTGATCACTACACGCTCACCGCGACGTGCCCCGAGGGCAAGCGTGTGCTGGGCGGTGGCATCGTCCGGGAGGCGGGGAGCGACCAGAACAACTGGGTACTACAACCGGATGAGCGCCAGCTGGGCGTCCAGCGAGACGACGTGGTCGGTTGGCGTGCACAGGAGCGACACGGCAGGCGCTCGATGCGGGCACAGGCCATCTGCGTGCACGGGCGGGTGGCCAGACATCCAGGATCCTGCGGCCGTGTCCGGGACGGCTCGCCGCCCCGGACACGGCCCTCGTTCAGCCGTCTGGCGGACACCTCTTTGACCACCCGCCACCGTCCCAGAGAGTGCTCGACCAGACCGGCCCGGTGCAGCACCACCAGGGACTCCTGGGTGCGACAGCGCGCCAGGCCGGCGGTCCGGGCGATCGAGGAGACGTCGGCGCCACGTCGCAGCGGAACGGCGTCGAGCACCTGCCGCTCGCGTGTCCCCAGTCGGTCGCGGGCCTGCTCGGGTGCGCGCGGATCAGCGAGCGTGCAGGAACCGACCGGCGACACCGCTTCGAGCACCTCGGCTCCCGTGGTCACCAGCAACGCGTCACGTGCCCGGACCAGCTGGTGGCACCCCTCGGACGGGGCGCTGGTGACCGGGCCGGGTACGGCCATCACGGGTCTCCCGAGGCCACCGGCCCAGCTCGCCGTGTTGAGCGCCCCGCTGCGCACGGCCGCCTCCACGACCACGGCACCCGCGGACAGGGCTGCGATGACCCGGTTGCGCGCCAGGAAGCGGATCCGCGTCGGCGCGCACCCCGGCGGCGCCTCGGAGAGCACGAGGCCCACCTCGGCGATGTAGTCGATCAGGTTGCGGTGAGCCGTGGGATAGGCCCGGTCCGCTCCGCAGGCGAGCACGGCGACCGTGGGCCCGCGGTGGGCCAGCGCGCCGCGGTGCGCGGACTGGTCGATGCCGAACGCCGCACCTGAGACGACTGTCCATGACTGCCGGGCGAGGGTGGCGGCGATGTCGGTGGCGACCTCGGCACCGTAGGTGGTGGCCGAGCGCGACCCGACCACTGCGACCGCGTGCTCGGCGGCCTCGTCGAGCCGGATCGACCCGCGGCACCAGAGACCGACGGGCACGCCTCCGCGCTCGTGCAGGTGGGGCGCGTGCGCCAGGTCGTCCACCGGTGCCGGCCACTCCTCGTCGCCGGGGATGACGAACCTGATCCCCAGCCTCGCCGCGCGTTCGAGCTCCTGCTCCGGATCGGTCGAGCCGAGCCTCTCGGCGAGGTCCGGGCCGAGCTCGGCGTCGGCGGCCTGGTCGCGCAGCGCCCGCAGGACACGATCGCCGCCCAGCTCGTGGACCAGGTCGGTCAGCCGCGGGTCACCGGGCTCGCCGACCCTGGACAGGACGACACGTGCGAGCCGCTCAGCCTCACTGGGCCTCGACGCCGTCACCGCACACCTGCCCGTGCCGACACCGGTGCCGAGGCACCCCGTGCAGGCAGGCTTCCGAGCAGCAACGGGGTGGCCGAACGGAGGCGTACGGCGACATCGAGCTCGTCGACCCCGGGCCGCTCCGTCCCGACGAGATCGGCCACCGACCAGGCCAGCCGGTGCACCCGAACGGCCCCGCGTCGGGTCAGCCGCCCCGCGTGGACCTCGGCCTCGAGGCGCAGCGCGGCTCCCTCGGTCAGCGGCCAGCGCTCACGGAGCATCGGGCCGGGGGCCTGTGCGTTGAGCCGCCACGGGTGCCCCGCGTAGCGCTGCTGCTGGCGCAGCCTCGCGTCCGCGACGCGGCTGCGGATCGCGGCACTCGGCTCGGGGAGGTCGAAGGGGAGCGCGTCGACGCGTTGCCGCTCGGGCGAGAGGGGCTCGACGAACCGGGTGATGTCGATGCGGTCGGCGATCGGTCCGGAGAGCTTGCGCCGGTACTCGCGGCGCTTCACCTCCGAGCAGGTGCACTGGTGGTCTCGGGAGTAGGGGTGGTAGGCGCCACACCGGCAGGGGTTCGAGGCGAAGACGAACATCGCGCGTGCCGGGTAGGTGGCGTCCTCCTCGCCCCGTGAGATCGAGATCTCACCCGACTCCAGGGGCTCGCGCAGCGCCTCGACGACATCGGTCGGGAACAGCGGGAACTCGTCGAGGAACAGGACCCCGAGGTGGGCCTTGCTCACCTCGCCGGGCCGCACCCGGCCGCTGCCGCCGCCGAGGATGCCGGTGCGTGACGCGGAGTGGTGCGGGGCACGGAACGGCGGTCGGAGGATCCGCGAGGCACCCGCAGGCAGGGTGCCGCACAGGGAGTGCACCGCCGTGAGCTCGAGCGACTCGTCGTCGCTCAGGTCGGGCAGCAGACCCGGGATGCGTTCGGCGAGCGTGGTCTTGCCCGACCCCTTGGGTCCGGTGAGCATCAGGTGGTGCCCGCCGGCCGCGGCCACCTCGACGGCGTAGCGGGCGTCGGCCATCCCGACCACGTCGGCCATGTCGAGATCCTCGAGTCGCTCCTCGCCTCGCCAGGACAGCAGCCGCGAGCCCGAGAGCCCCTCCACGGGTGGCGCCTCCGGCACCTCCTCCCCCGTGAGCAGGGCGACGACCTGCGCGAGCGACCGGATCCCGAAGACCTGCATGCCCGGGACCATCGCGGCCTCGTCCGTCTGCGGCTCGGGAACGTAGACGCGCTCGATCCCCCGTGCCGCCGCGGCCATCGTCATCGGCAGCACCCCCGGGACGCATCGGATCCGACCGTCGAGGGTGAGCTCACCGATCATCGCCGCACCCACCAGCTCAGCGCGCGGAATGCGCGGGTCGGCGGCCGCGAGGACCGCGACGGCGATGGCGAGGTCGAAGTGCGGTCCGCGCTTGGGCAGGTCCGCCGGGGAGAGCAGGATCGTGGTCCGGCGCGTGTTGGGCCAGGTGAAGGAGCTGTTGTTCACCGCCGCACGGCACCGGTCACGAGCCTCGGTGATCGAGGTGTCCGGACGGCCGACCAGCGCCGTCCCGACCAAGCCGTCGGAGAGGTCCACCTGCACGTCGACGACGTGCCCGACCGCACCCTGCAGGGAGACCGTGTGCGTGGTCGCGACCATCAGCCCACTCCCCGCACGTGCTCGATCTCGGCGGCCCCGCGCCCGGAGAGCAGCACCCCGACCAGGTCGATGCGGACCTCGTGCGCCAGGACGTCGTGAACCTCCAGCCAGCGCGCGGCCAGCCGTCTGAGCCTGGCGCCCTTCGCTCGGCCCACGGCCTCGAGCGGATGGCCGTACGCCGACGAGGTGCGCGTCTTGACCTCGCAGAAGACGAGCACCTCACCGTCACGCAGGACGAGGTCGACCTCGCCGACCTCGCACCGCCAGTTGCGGTCGAGGACGACCATGCCCTGCTCGACCAGCCGGTGGGCGGCCATCCGCTCGCCGTAGGATCCCAGACTGCTGTTGCGCGCTCCGCTGCTCATGCCCGGAGCACACCGCACGGACGCGTGCGCGTCACCGTGACCAGCGGGGCATGTGGAGAACGCCCCTCAGGCCTCGTGCTGTGCAGACAAGACGGTGACGCTCACCGCACCAGTCGGACGGGGTCTCCGATGACGGTGGCGTCCCAGGTGGTCACGTCGTGCACCGACCCGGAGCCGAAGGCGACCTTCACCTTGTACCAGCAGCCGCCGAAGGAGAGGTAGTTGCAGTTGTAGTCCGCGGGGATCGGGATCGTGATCGTCTCGGTCTTTCCGTTGTTCTTCGAGGTGCCGCCTCCCCCCTGGACGAACGGGGCCGTGCAGTTGGCGATGGGCACCTCGGTCGGACCGGCAGATCCGCCGACCGCCCGACACCCGCCCGGGAACGGGACACTGGTGATGCTGCCGGTGGCGTCGGTGGGCGGCACGACCTGGACCGCACCGTTGCTCTGGGCGTCGCCTGCGTCGTAGTAGCTGAACGAGATCTTCTGGCCCGCCGCGCCCGGCAGGACCCGGATCAGGTTGAAGTCGGTCTGCGCCGCGTCGGAGTTCACGAAGATCGGCATGTGGTTGTAGCCCGCGACCGCCACCTGCGACTCACGGCCCGGAGCGGTGACGGCGCGCATGGCGAAGGCGTTGCTGCCCTCACCCTGGGTGGTGTTGCCGGTGTCGGCGGCCGCGGCCAGGTTGCCGGAGCGGATGTAGGTGCCCCCGGACCCGCCGAGGGTGACGTTGGTCCGCACCTGGAGGTAGTAGTCGCCGGAGCGGTCGGGGATGAACGTGCACAGCTTGGACCACGTGTGGAACTGGCTGGCGACCTCGGGCTCGTACTCCGACTCCCCCTGCTGGAAGACCTTCTCCTTGATGTTCTTGTTGTCGGTGTTGAAGCTGCCGTACTGCTTGATGCACGGGCTGCCGCTGATGTCGTTCTGCAGCAGCGCCTTCCTGGCGTTCTGGGTGTCCGACTGCTGACGCAGCACGAACGAGGTGGTCAGGTCGTGCTTGGGGTTCGCGCCCGATCCGCTGCCGGGGTAGGAGTCGCCCGTGCAGAAGCTCGGACTGGTGGCCCCGTCCTTGCTGTAGCGGTTGCGGGCGTCGTTGTTGAGCACGTAGGGGTTGGTGGGGAACGTGTCGTCGGGGAACTTGTCCTCCTTCGGCAGCTGGCTGCAGTTCTGGCCGGTGCTGACCATCATCGGGTCGAAGAGCTGCAGCTCGATGGGCGAGCCGACGGCGGCGTCGGTCACCTTGACCACGAAGACGTAGCCGAAGTCGTCGTACTCGTTGTTGGTCACGCCCGTGCACCCGTCCACGCCCGAGCTCTCGCACTTCCGGGTCTGGTAGCGGTCGCCCTGGACCTTGCCGGTCTCCGGGCCCTCGACCAGGGCCCAGAACTGCGGCGTCGAGGTGCAGTTGGGCAGCGGGCTGGCGCCGCGGGCGGTGCCGGCCGGCGTGGCTCCGCTGGGACCGGTGCCGGAGGTCGGCTCGTTGCCGAAGGTGTTGCAGGGGCTGCCCATGGGGGCGGGGCCCTGGTAGTCGGCCACGGCGGTCCGGTCGATCGTCGCCTTCGGGACCCCGATGGCCGCACCGAAGGTGTTGTCGATCGTGCTCGAGATGGTGACGCTGAGCTGGGTCGGCTTGTTGCCGATGACGACCTGCACACTGACGTTCGGGCCGTCGGTGAAGCCGTTGCGCTGGGCGACCTCCTTGGCCCGGGCGGTGGCGGCGGTCAGGTCCTGGGGCAGGTAGGGCACGCCGGCGAGCGCTGCCGCGTCGGCTGCCTTCTGCACCATCTCCGCCTCGACGTACCACCGGCCGGTGTCCACCGCGGTGGCCGCGCAGCCGATGCCGACGATGGGAACGACGATCGCCACCAGCACCGCGGCGTAGCCGGCCTCGCAGGCGCGCCTCATGCTGAGTCCCCCCAGCACCCGACGGGCGAGAGTTCCGACGTAGGTGCCGCCCACACGCATCATGGGTGCTGGCCCGGTCCGCAGCTCTGGCTCGCGAGCGGCTCGAAGTCGAGGACGGCCCGGTCGTCGAGGGACAGCGCAGCGCCGAACAACCCGGTCATCATCACGTGCGAGGCGTTCAGGTAGACCCCCACCCGGTCCATGGGTGAGGCGACCGAGCCCGGGAAGCAGGCACTGATCGTGGTCGACGTCCAGGTCCCACCGGCGTAGCGGAAGGCGTCCTGGGCGTCGCGCCAGACGAACTTGACGCAGTTGGCCGTAGCCGAGCAGTCGGCTGGCATGGTCTTGTTCGTGGCCACTCCGGGGTAGCCGTAGCCGTTCGCCTTGTAGACGAGGATGTAGTTGATGGAGTCCGGCGGCATTGCCGCGCCGGAGCGCTGGATCGCGTCGGCGGCGAACTGGGCGAGAGCAGGTGAGGAGGCGCTGGTGCACGGCGGTGCGGTGGGCCCCACCTCGCACGTGCCGGGTCCTGCGTCAGCCCCCGTGGAGGCGATCCGGGCCCCGGTGCGCACGCTGTTGCCCACGCTCGCGTAGTCGCGCATCACGAACGCGAACTCGATCATGCCGAAGACCAGCAGGAGCAGGAAGGGGGTGATGATCGCGGCCTCGACCGCGACGGCACCAGATTCACTGCGCCGTGCGCGCTTTGGGACAGGCCACATGGCGTTCCCCCCTTTCCGTAACAAAAGGTACGACAAGGAAAGGGACACGTCAGACGAATAGGTGAATCCGGACGCTTGGAATCGGGCCCTGAACGGAGCCCGGTCGAGGAGTGGGATCAGCCTTTCGGGGGCTCGATCTCGCTGTGGCTGAGCTCCTCCACGTTGACGTCCTTGAAGGTGAGCACCTTGACGTTCTTGGCGAGCCTGCGCGCGGGCCGATACATGTCCCACACCCACGCGTCGGTCATGGTCACCTCGAAGAAGACGTCCCCGGCCTCGGTGCGGGCCTTCACGTCGACCTGGTTGCACAGGTAGAAGCGCCGGTCGGTCTCCACGACGTACTTGAAGATGCCGACCACGTCTCGGTACTCGCGATAGAGGTTGAGCTCCATCTCGGTCTCGTACTTCTCGAGATCCTCGGTGCTCATCGCAGAACCTCCTGCAGGTCGACGGGGTGTGCTTCCCAGAGCTCGAGCTGGGGCTCCAGACTGAAGGGTGGCGGATCGGTGATCCCGGCGGCACGCCGGACGTTGACGAACCTCATCCGGTGGACGGCACTGGGACCGTGCTCGGTCAGCGCGTCGGTGTGCTCCGCGGTGCAGTAGCCCTTGTGCGTGGCGAAGTCGTACGCCGGGTAGCGCTCGTCGAGGTCGCACATGATCCGGTCGCGGGTCACCTTGGCGATCACCGAGGCGGCCGAGATGCAGGCGGCGACGCGGTCACCCTTCCACATGGCGAGTCCGGGAACCTCCAGCCCGTCCACGGGAAACCCGTCGGTGAGCACGTAGGACGGTCGGCGCTCGAGCCGGGCCAGGGATCGGCGCAGCGCCTCCACGTTGGCCACGTGCATCCCGAGCCGGTCGCACTCGCCGGGATCGACGACCACCACCGACCAGGCGACCGCCCGGCGCACGACCTGCTCGTAGCAGCGCTCCCTCGCCTTGGCGCTCAGCAGCTTGGAGTCGGCGAGCCCCGGCACGATCCCTGTCCTGCCCTCGGGCAGGATGACGGCCGCAGCGACGAGAGGCCCGGCGCACGCACCGCGACCGGCCTCGTCGACCCCCGCGATCGGGGCCAGGCCCGCGCGTCGGAGAGCGCGCTCGTAGCCGTAGATGCCGGCGTCCCGGCGCACGGTCGATCCACGGGGCAGGTTGGTCATCGGGCGTCGGGAACGCCTTCGAAGGTCTTCGGCCGGTGGATGAACTGAGCCCGGCCGGCCGGCCAGATCAGCGTGAAGACCTTGCCCACCACGAGGTCCTGGTCGACGAAGCCGCCTCCGGGCCCACCCATGTGACCGCGGGAGTCGTAGGAGAACCCCCGGTTGTCACCCATCATCCACAGGTGGTTCTTCGGCACCTTGACGTCGAACTTGATCTGCGACGGCGCCGTGCCTTCGGGCAGGTAGGACTTCTCGTCGAGGGCGTGGCCGTTGACCGTGATCCGTCCCTGGCTGTCGCAGCACACGACCCGGTCCCCGCCGACGCCGATCACCCGCTTCACCAGGTGTCCGCCGGTGGGATAGAGCCCGATCTTCTCCATCAGCCTGGTCACCGGAGAGTGCGGCGCAGCCGACTCCCCCGCGTCCAGCCAGCCACCCGGGTCGGCGAAGACGACGATGTCCCCACGGCTGGGGGAGGCACTGCCCCAGTAGGAGACCTTCTGCACGAGGATCCGGTCGTTCTTGACGAACTGCGGCTCCATCGAGGGCGACGGGATGTAGAACGCCTGCACGAACAGGCTCTTGATGACGATCGCCAGGACGAGCGCGAGCCCGAGGAGCAGGATGCTCTCCTGCCACAACGGCATCGGCTTCTTGGTGGGCTTCCCGGGGGGCTCGTCGCCGGCTCGGTCACCGGCATCCACGGCTTCGTCCACGTTCGTCACACTCCGAGCCTAACCGGGGTTGAGGAGGGTCCCTCGCGAGGGCGCGGCGTGGCGCAGCGAGGAGGCGTTCGGGACCGCACCGGTCCGAGGCCGCTCAGGCGTCGCGGCGCTCCTTGATCTTGGCAGCCTTGCCGCGCAGGTTGCGCAGGTAGTAGAGCTTCGCGCGGCGGACGTCGCCGCGCGTGACGATCTCGATCGAGTCGAAGATCGGCGAGTGGATCGGGAAGGTCCGCTCGACACCGACACCGAAGGAAACCTTGCGGACCGTGAAGGTGCGACCGATCCCGGAGCCCTGCACCCGGATCACCACGCCCTGGAAGACCTGAAGGCGGGAGCGGTTGCCCTCCACCACCTTGACGTGCACCTTGATGGTGTCGCCGGCCCGGAAGTCGGGCACGTCGTCGCGCTTGGTCGCGCCGGACAGGTCATCGATGACGTTGGACATGAGATCTCCTCGTGACTGCCACAGGTCACCCACGGCTGGTGGTTGATCGAACGGGTGGGTCAGCGGGTACGCCGTACGGGCCTCCCCCTGTGGCAGGAGAACCGTGAGCACCGGAGGACGTGAGTCGGACCGGCTGTTCTGGCTCGCTGAGCCAAGGGCCGATTTTGCCACAGCCCAGGGCGTACGACGAAATCAGCGCCGTCGCTTGCCCAGCCGCACCGTGCCCGGCTCTCCCCCGGGGTCGTGCTGAGGGCGGTAGCCGGCCTTCCGGTACATCCGGAGGTTGCGCTCGCTGCCCTCCCCGGTGAACAGCACCAGCTCGGTGACCCCGGGGGGTGCTGCGCCCTCGATCAGGCCGAGCAGCAACCGTCCGATGCCACGACCCTGGAGATCGGGGGCCACCATCACGCGACCGATGTCCCAGAGATCTCCCTCGCGGCGGGCGCGCGCAGCCCCGACGAGGCGGTCACCGACCCGCAGCACGAGAGTGGTCCACTCGCGCACCCAGGCCCGCACGTCGTCGAGACTCTCGTGCAGGGCGTGGATGTGCGTGCCCGGGTTGGCCTGCGCCTCCTGCACCCAGCAGGCGCGCTGCAGGGTGAGCAGCTCGGCTGCGTCCGAGGGCACGGCGAGCCGGACGCGACCGGTGACGTCGGCGAGGTCGACCTCCGTGGCCGGGTGCGCCAGGTCGGGTCGCCGCTCCACGGTGCGACGTACGGACTCGGCATGGCGCCACTCGGCGATCCGCAGGTGGTCTCCCGAGAGCAGGACGTCCGGGACGGTGTGGCCTCGCCAGGTGGCCGGCTTGGTGTAGACGGGGTACTCCAGCAGCCCGTCGGCATGTGACTCCTCGACGAGCGAGTCCGTGTTGCCCATGAAGCCCGGGAGCAGCCGCACCACGGCCTCGACCATGGCGAGTGCCGCGACCTCTCCGCCGTTGAGCACGTAGTCGCCCAGCGACAGCTCCCGCACGTCCATCCGGGTCGATGCCTCGTCCATCACCCGTTGGTCGATGCCCTCGTAGCGCCCGCAGGCGAAGACCAGGTGGTCGCACGCAGCGAGGTCCGCGGCCACCGCCTGTGTGAACGGCTCCCCGGACGGGGTGGGCACGACCAGCGTCGGCCGCGCGGTCGCGTCGACGGCGGAGGCCAGCACGGCGTCCAGGGCGTCACCCCAGGGCTCCGGCTTCATCACCATGCCGGCACCGCCCCCGTAGGGCGTGTCATCCACGGTGCGGTGGCGGTCGGTGGCCCAGTCGCGCAGGTCGTGCACGTGGACCTCGACCAGGCCGCGGTCCTGCGCCTTGCCGGGCAGCGAGAGTCCCAACGGGGCGAGATACGCCGGGAAGATCGAGACGATGTCGATGCGCATCGTCAGAGCTCGTCGAGCAGGCCGGGCAGGTCGTCGATGACGATCCGGCCACCGCGGACGTCGACCTCGGGAACGAACACGGAGACGAACGGGAACAGCACCTCCCGCTCGGGGGTGCGGATGACGAGCAGGTCCTGGGCGGCGCCGTGCTCGATGCGTTCGAGCTCGCCGACGTGCTCCCCGTCGGTCGTCTCCACGCGCAGGCCGACGAGCTGGTGGTCGTAGAACTCCTCGGGGTCCTCGGGCAGCTCGTCGGGATCCACCAGACAGGTCAGCTCGGTTCCCCGCGCGGCCTCCGCCGCCGTGCGGTCCCGGATCTCCTCGAAGCGGACCACCAGCCTGCCGGAGTGGGTGCGTGAGGTCGCGACCGTCAGCGACCCCGTGGGTGTGCGGAGCGTCTCACCCGGGGCGAAACGGCGCTCCGGCTCGTCGGTGCGAGGCTCGACGAACATCTCGCCCCTGAGCCCGTGCGCGGGGCCGATCCGGCCGACCACGACGTAGTCCCCCACACCTGCTCCTTCTCCTGGATCGTTCCTCGCGGACGACGGGCTCCACCGGTCAGAAAGAACAGGGGCACCCTGCTCCACGCGGGAGAGGGTGCCCCTGATCGACGTTGCCTCGAGCTCTAGCGCTTGCGGTCCACGTCGACGAAGTCGATCCTGGCGCCGCCTCGGCCGGCCAGCGAGCCCAGCACCGTGCGGAACGCGGTCGCCGTCCGGCCACCGCGCCCGATCACCTTGCCGAGGTCTGCGGGGTGCACCCGCACCTCGAGGATGGACCCACGGCGCAGCTGCTTGTCCTCGACGACCACGTCGTCGGGGTGCTCCACGATCCCGCGGACGAGGTGCTCCAGGGCTTCGGCGAGCATCGGGTCAGGCCTTCTCGGCGTCGGCCACGTCGGCCTCCGCAGCAGCCTCGGTGGTCACCGGCGACTCCTCGGCAGGCGTCTCGACGGCGGGCGCCTCGGACTCGGCAGCGTCCTCGGCCTTGGCCGCAGGTGCCTCGGCCTTGGCCGCAGGTGCCTCGGCCTTGGCCGCAGGTGCCTCGGGCTTGGCAGCGTCCTCGGCAGGCGTCTCGGACTTCGTGGCAGCGGCGCTCTCGTCGACCGTGGCGGACTCGGTCATCTTCTTGGATGCCTTCTTCTTGGTCACCGCGTCGCCCTTGGGCTCGTTGGCGGCGTCCTTGAGGGCCTCGTTGAAGAGCTCCTGCTTGTCGCGCTTGGGCTCCTTGGTGCGCAGGGTGCCCTCGGTGCCCGGGAGTCCCTTGAACTTCTGCCAGTCACCGGTGATCTTGAGCAGGGCGGCGACGGCCTCGGAGGGCTGTGCGCCGACCCCGAGCCAGTACAGCGCACGGTCGGAGGTGACCTCGATGAACGAGGGCTCCTCCTTGGGGTGGTACTTGCCGATCTCCTCGATGACCCTGCCGTCGCGCTTCTTGCGCGCGTCGACGACGACGACGCGGTAGTACGGCTGGCGGATCTTGCCCATGCGCTTCAGACGAATCTTGACGGCCACGTTTGTGGTGTCTCCTTGAGAGTGTGTAGTGGTGGGGCCCTGCGCAACCCGGTGGGGCCAGGCGCGGTGGGACCCGGATGGCGTTCGCAGTCCGGATGAGAGGGTCCGGGCGGCGTACGAC
Organism: uncultured Actinomycetota bacterium; assembly: GCA_963815825.1. GTDB lineage: Bacteria > Actinomycetota > Actinomycetes > Propionibacteriales > Nocardioidaceae > Marmoricola. The sequence goes on from CAWFII010000012.1 coordinate 66,068, forward strand.
TCAGCCCGTCATTGTGCCAGATGACGGCCGCAGTCCCGAAATCGCGTGCACCACCGTGGACTCCCCGCGCACCACCAGGCGCGGCTGCAGTCCCCCGGCGCGGCAGACCTCCTCGGTGTGCTCTGCCTGCTGCCTGCTCGTCTCGAGCAGCAGGCTGCCTCCGGGCGCGAGCCAGTCCCCCGCCCGGGCCGCCACCCTTCGGTGCAGGTCGAGGCCGTCGACTCCCCCGTCCAGGGCGACGCGAGGCTCATGCAGGCGCGCCTCCGGGGGCATCAGCCGGATCGCGTCGGTGGGGACGTACGGCGCGTTCACCAGCAGGAGGTCGATCGCGCCGCGCAAGTCGTCCGGGAGGGCGTCGTAGAGGTCTCCTTGGTGCACCTGCGCCGAGGCGAGGTTGAGGCGGGCGCACGCCACGGCGGCGGGGTCGACGTCGCAGGCGTGCAGGACGATGCCGGAGAGACGCGCCGCGAGGGCCGCCCCGATCGCACCCGTTCCGCAGCACAGGTCCAGCACCCGCGCCGGGTGGTCGAGGCGCCCCGCGATCTCGGCCGCGAGGTCCACCACCAGCTCGGTGCGCCGCCGCGGCACGAACACCCCCGGTGACACGACGATCCGCAACCCGGAGAACTCCACCCAGCCGAGCACCTGTTCCAACGGCTCGCCGGCCACCCGGCGGGCGACCATGGCCGCCAGGTCGTTCCCCGCACCCGCGGCAGCCTCGAGCAGCGAGGCCTCCTCCTCGGCGAACACGCACCCGGCTGCACGCAAGGCGGTCACGACCTCGGCGTCAGGCGTGGATCGCTCAGGCAACGCACCGCCCACGCAGGACGATCCGCTTCGGCCGCTCCAGGACCGTGAGGTCGGCGAGGGGGTCGCGGTCGTAGACGACGAAGTCCGCCGCGGTGCCTTCGGCGAGGGTGCCGTCGAGGCCGAGCCACTCCCGAGCTCGCCACGACGCGGCGCCCAGGGCCTGCTCCGCGGAGAGCCCCAGGCCTGCCAGTGCCCGGACCTCGCCGGACAGGTTGCCGTGCCGGGTGACGCCGCCGCCGTCGGAGCCTGCGTAGAGGGCCACCCCCGCCTCGTGAGCCGCCATGATCGTGTCGCGACGTCGGCGATGCAGATCGGTCATGGTCGCCGCGTAGCCGGGGAACTTGCCACCGGCGGCCTCGGCGTACTCGGGGAACTTCTCGAGCTGCATCACGGTCGGCACCAACGCCACGGAGCCCGCGACCATCTGGTCGATCAGGTCGTGAGTGAGGCCGGTCCCGTGCTCGATGCAGTCGATCCCGGCATCGAGGAGTCCCTTGAGCACGGCGTTGCCGAAACAGTGCGCGGTCACCTTCGCGCCGTGCTCGTGGGCGACCTGGATCGCCGCGGCGAACGCCTCCGGCGGGAACGACGGGCACAGGTCCCCCTCCTCGCGGGAGATCCAGTCACCGACGAGCTTGACCCACCCGTCGCCACGCTGCGCCTCCTGGGCGACGTACGCCGGGAGCTGGTCCGGCTCGACCTCGTGGGCGTAGTTGCGGATGTAGCGCTTGGTGCGGGCGATGTGCCGGCCCGCGCGGATCAGCCGAGGCAGGTCGGCACGCTCGTGCACCCAGGAGGTGTCCGCCGCCGACCCGCAGTCCCGGATGAGCAGGGCTCCGCCGTCGCGGTCCTCGATGGCCTGCCGCTCGGTCTCCTCGTCGCTCACCGCGCCGTCGTCGTCGAGCCCGAGGTGGCAGTGCGCGTCGACGAGACCGGGAACGATCCAGCCCTCGGCGACGGTCTCCGCGCCGGCCTGGGTCTCGTAGGTGACCAGCCCGTCCACGACGTAGAGGTCGCGGGTCTCCCCGTCAGGCAGGACCGGACCCCGGAATCTCTGTGCAGCAGCCATGCGGCGGACGTTACTACCGTGGCTCGGGGAAAAGATCCGGAGACCTGTGGAAGCGAAAGGTCCGGTCACTGGCTGCGTGACCGGTTTGTTCGACTAGACCGGGGGTTGCCGGATCGTGGCACGAGATCCACCGTCGGAGGAACACCGTCGAGGGACACCGGGAGTCACCATGCAACGAGTCCACGCCACCCGCGTCGCCGCGGTTCTCGGATCTGCGCTCGCCACCTTGGTGGCGTCGACGACGCTCGCCCCCGTCTCCGTCGCGGCCCCGGGCGCGACCGCAGCCGCTGAACGCCAGCGTGGACCGACGGTTCTCGCCTCCGGCCTGAACAACCCCCGGCTGCTCTCGTTCCGCGGCCGCACGCTCTACGTCGCCGAGGCTGGGAAGGGCGGCGCCGGGCCGTGCCGGCCGAGTCCGGAGGGCGGCTCGGAGTGCTACGGCGCGAGCGGTTCGATCACCCAGGTGCGCGGCCGCCACGCGCGCCGCATCCTGACCGGCCTGCCGTCACTCGCGGGCCCGGACGGGAGCCAGGCGCTGGGTGCGGCCGGTGTCGTTCCTCTGGGCCGGCGGCTCGCGATCAGCTTCGGCGGCGGCGGCACCCCCGCTCAGCGGGCCCTCCTCCCCGGGGTCGGGCGCTGGCTCGGCACCTTGGCGGTCGCCTCCCACCGCGGCAAGTCGTGGCGTCGGCACACCGTGCGCGTCCTCGCCGACCTGATGGCCTACGAGGCCCGCCGCAACCCCGACCGAGGGGAGATCGACAGCGACCCGACGGGCTTCGTCCGCACCCGTGGCCACTTCGTCGTGGCCGATGCCGCGGGCAACGACGTCCTCCGCGTCGGCGGCCACCGGTCGACCTCCACGCTGGCGGTCTTCGCCGACCGCATGGTCGACAACCCCTTCGCGCCCGGCAAGGTCCCCATGCAGGCGGTTCCCACCTCCGTCGCCGTGGGTCCCCGCGGGGTGCTCTACGTCAGCGAGCTGACCGGCTTCCCGTTCCCGCAGGGTGCGTCGCGCATCTACCGGCTGGTGCCCGGGCACGCCCCCACCGTGTGGGCCACCGGGCTGACCAACGTCACCGACATCGCCTGGCACCGCGGTTCGCTGTACGCCGTCCAGATCGCCGACCACGGTCTGTTGGCACCGGGGATGCCGATGGGCTCGCTGGTCAAGGTCCGTGGCGGAGCGGTCCACCGGACGGTGGCCGGCAGCCTGTCCGCGCCCTACGGAGTGGCACTGCGTCGCGGTGCGGCGTACGTCACCACCTGCAGCGTCTGTGCCGGTGGCGGGAAGGTGCTGCGCATCCCGCTGCACTGACCACGGGGCGTGGCTCTCGCACCCGTTCGGGCGGAGCGCGTCGGCCGGACTGCTGCAGTGGCTACTTCAGGTACTTGGACAGGTCGGGCAGCTGGGAGGGGTCGAAGTCGTCCGGCAGGGTCGGGCCGTCGGGGCCGAGGCCGAAGGCACTGCCGGCCGCAGCGGTCGACTGCTGCTCGGCACCGGTCTGCTGCTGGGCCCGCTTGGCCGGGTTGCCGGAGACGCGCTTGCCCTTGGCCTTCTTCGCCTGCGGCGCCTGACGGCCCTTGGCCTTCTTGCCCAGGCCCATGCCAGGCGAGCCCGGCAGCCCCGGGGCACCGCCGCGGGCCATCTGCTGCATCATCTTGCGAGCCTCGAAGAACCGGTCGACGAGCTGGTTGACGTCGGAGACCTGACGCCCGGACCCCTTCGCGATGCGGGCGCGCCGCGAGCCGTCGATCATCTTCGGGTTGGCGCGCTCGGCCGGGGTCATCGACTGGATGATCGCCTGGATCCGGTCGATCTCGCGCTCGTCGAAGTTTTCGAGCTGGTCGCGGAACTGACCCATCCCCGGGAGCATCCCGAGCATCTTGGTCAGCGACCCCATCTTGCGGACCTGCTGCATCTGCTCGAGGAAGTCGTCGAGGGTGAACTCGCCGCCCTGTCCCTGCAGCTTGGCCGCAGCCTTGGCCGCCGAGTCCTGGTCGAAGGTCTTCTCCGCCTGCTCGATCAGGGTGAGCAGGTCACCCATGTCGAGGATCCGCGAGGCCATCCGGTCGGGGTGGAAGAGGTCGAAGTCGGTGAGCTTCTCACCGTTGGAGGCGAACATGACCGGCTTGCCGGTCATCTGAGCGATGGAGAGCGCCGCTCCACCTCGCGCGTCACCGTCGAGCTTGGTGAGCACGACGCCGTCGTACCCGACCCCGTCGAGGAACGCCTGCGCCGTGTTCACGGCGTCCTGGCCGATCATGGCGTCGACGACGAACAGCACCTCGTCGGGGGTGACCGCGTCGCGGATGTCCGCGGCCTGCCTCATCAGCTCCTCGTCGATTCCGAGGCGCCCGGCCGTGTCGACGATGACCACGTCGTGCAGCGTCCGTCTGGCCTCCTCGACACCGGCTCGGGCAACGGCCACCGGATCGCCGACGCCGTTGCCCGGCTCGGGCGCGAACACCGTGACTCCTGCGCGCTCACCGTTGACCTGGAGCTGCTTGACGGCGTTGGGTCGCTGCAGGTCCGCGGCGACGAGCATCGGACTCGTGCCCTGGTCCTTGAGCCAGAGCGCGAGCTTGGCCGCCAGCGTCGTCTTTCCGGCACCCTGCAGGCCGGCGAGCATGATCACGGTGGGAGGGTTCTTGGCGAACCGGAGCCGACGCGTCTCGCCACCGAGGATCGCGACGAGCTCCTCGTTGACGATCTTGATCACCTGTTGGGCGGGGTTCAGCGCCTGGCTGACCTCGGCGCCACGCGCCCGTTCCTTGACCGCGGCGACGAAGTCCTTGACGACCGGGAGGGCGACGTCGGCCTCGAGCAGGGCCAGCCGGATCTCACGCCCCGTCGCGTCGATGTCGGCCTCGGAGAGCTTCCCCTTGCCGCGGAGGTTCTTGAAAGTGTCTGAGAGACGATCGGAGAGCGTGGCGAACACGTGTGGAGTTCCTCGGGTGCCGGTGGTCAGGACCAGAGCCCAAGGTTAGCCGTAGCCGGGGCCAGAGCATCATCTGGAAGCGTCGGGGACCGCGAGCGCCTCCCGGACCGCGTGCGCGGCCGAGGCCGCGCGCTCATCGGAGAGCGCTCCGGCCGAGGACTCCTGCACGTAGAAGACGTCCACGGCCTGCGGCCCCAGGGTCGAGATGTGGGCCGACCTCACCGAGACGTCGATGCCGGCCAGGGCCGCGCAGACCGTGTGGACCAGGCCGGGCCGGTCGGCGGAGCGCACCTCGATCACGGTGGCGCGCGGGGAGGCGTCCGGACGCACGGCCACCGTCGGATCGAGCCTCCCCCGCGTGATCCGGCGCAGCTTCTGGGCTGCGTCCACGCGCCCGTCGACGATCGCCTCGAGACGTTGGCGCAGCAGCACGTCGTCGAGCCCGGTCTCGGCCACGTCCCAGACCGAGACCCCGAAGCCGTCCTGGGTCCAGGCCCGGGCGGCGAGCACCGACGCCCGCTGCAGCGCCAGCATCGCGGCGGCGTCGGCCAGCAGCCCCACCCGGTCGCCGGAGACCACTGTCACCCTGCTCCCGTCGGCCGTCGGGGTGGCCACGACGGAGACCGCGCCGGGCTCGTCCAGCACACGGGCAGGGACCGGGATCTCGATCGCGGCGTCCTCGGGCAGCGGCTCGTCGGCGAGGGCCGCCGCGGTCCGGCGTACGAGACCCGCGACCAGTGAGGCTCGCCACCGGGTCCAGGCTTGGTCCGACGTGGCGCGCGCGTCGGCCTCGGTGAGCGCGGCGAGCAGCTCCAGCTCCTCGCGGTCGGAGATCCTGGCCGTCACCAGCTCGACGGTGGCGGGGTCGTCGGGGTCGCGCGTGGTCGCGGTCTCGGGGAGCAGCAGGTGCCATCGGACCAGGGCCGTCACCAGCTCCACCTCGCGCGGATCGAACCCGATCCGCTCGGCGATCGCGCGGGCGATCGGCGCGCCGGCGACACAGTGCTCGATGAGCTGACCCTTGCCGATGTCGTGCAGCAGCGCGGCGACCATGAGCACGTCGGGCCTGGCCACCCGCCGGATCAGCGCGGACGCCTCGATGCAGGTCTCCACGAGGTGGCGGTCGACGGTGAACCGGTGCACCACCGACGCGTGCGGCAGCAGCCGGACGCGCTCCCACTCGGGCAGGATCCGCTCCAGGCCCCCCGTCTCGTCCAGCGTCTCCCAGACGCCCAGCAGTCCGCTCCCGGCAGCGAGCAGGCGCACGAACAGGTCGCGGGCCCCCACCGGCCAGGGGTCGGGCAGGGGCGGGCTCTCCCGCACCAGCCGGGCCGCGGTGGTGGGCGCCAGGACCAGGTCGCGCTCGGCAGCCTCCGCCGCAGCACGCAGGAGCAGCAACGGGTCCTCGGCGGGCTTCGCGCCCCGGTCCAGGACCACCTCCTCGTGGGAGACCGCGATCCCGGGGGCGATCGGGTCCAGCCTCGGACGGCGCTGCCCGGTGGGGCTGGGCCGGCGCTGGACGGCCTCGGCGCGGCGCCACGCGAGCCGCGACAGGTGCGTCAGGCGCCGGGCCAGGGTGCGCGTGTGGACCTGGGCCGAGGCGCCGTCGGGAAGGCTCAGCACCTCCGCGATCTCGTCCCAGTACTCCGGAGCGACCCGGTCGGTGGCCCGGCCGGCCACGTGGTGCAGCGCGTCCCGCACGTCGAGCAGTGCCATCCGGCACCGTTCCAGGTCGGCATGGGGTACGTCGACGAGCCAGCTGGCCACGAGCGCCTTGAGCACCGTCGCGTCCCGCAGCCCACCGACCGACTCCTTGAGGTCGGGCACGGACGCGTGCGCCAGCTCTCCGGTCTTCCGCCCGCGCCCCGAGACCAGCTCGCGCAGCTCCTCGAGTCGGGTCCGCGCGTCCCGTCGCCACTGGGTGAGCACCGCCGTGCGCAGCCGCAGGGTCAGGTTCGGGTCTCCCGCCAGGTGGCGCACGTCGAGCATCCCGGTCGCCACCCGGAGGTCGGCAGCGGCCTGCTGCAGCACCTCCTCGACGGTGCGGACCGAGTGGTCGACGTTGGCGCCCGAGTCCCACAACGGGTACCAGACCTGGCCGGCCCACTCCCCCACCTCGACGGTCGAGTCGTGGACGAGCACGACGTCGAGGTCGCTGAACGGAGCGAGCTCCTGTCGGCCGTACCCGCCCACCGCCACCAGCGCGACCCCGGTCTCGGGGCAACCGGCCCCGACGAACGCCTGGGCGCAGAGCCCGTCAGCCGCACGCGTGCGTCTGGCGCGCTCGGCTGCGGTCATGCGCGCTCAGACGGCTGACTGGTCGCGGTCGCCGGTGCGCACGCGCACGACACTCTCGATCGGGGCGACCCACACCTTGCCGTCCCCGATCCGGCCGGTCGCGGCCGCAGCAACGATGGCGTCGGTGACCGCCTCGGCGTCGTCGTCGTCGATGACGATCTCGAGCCGCACCTTGGGCACGAGCGCGACGTCGTACTCGGCGCCGCGGTAGACCTCCGTGTGGCCCTTCTGCCTCCCGTAGCCGCTGACCTCGCTCACCGTCATGCCGGTGACGCCGACGCCCTCGAGAGCGGAACGGACGTCTTCCCACTTGTGAGGCTTGATGACTGCAGTGACGATCTTCATGCCTCCAGCCTCTCAGTCGTCGGTCTCAGCCGGTGCGAACGCAACCACTGGTGGCCCTCGGTGGAGAGCCGCCACTGCTCGTCCGGGCGCCCAGGGCCCGCGACGCGTCCGCGGGCACCTCCCACAGCTCAGACATGGGTGCGTGCCCGCGGATGCGCCACGTCGGGCGTCAGATGGCCGCCTCGTCCCGGTCGCCGGTGCGCACCCGTACGACGCTGTCCACGGGCGAGACCCACACCTTCCCGTCCCCGATGCGACCGGTCTGCGCCGCCTTGACGACGATCCCGGCCACGTCGTCGACGTCACTGTCGTCGACGAGGATCTCGATGCGGATCTTCGGCACCAGGGCGATGTCGTACTCCGCCCCGCGGTAGACCTCGGTGTGGCCCTTCTGCCGGCCGTACCCGCTGACCTCGCTCACGGTCATGCCGGTGACGCCGAAGGACTCCAGCGCGGCGCGGACCTCTTCCCACTTGTGCGGCTTGATCACCGCTGTCACGAGCTTCATGCGTTGACTCCCCTCGACTCGACCTTGGACTGGGCCAGTGCGGACGGCGCTCCGGGCGCGCTCCCCGCGAGCGCGACGAAGTCGTACGCCGTCTCGCCGTGCTCGGTGAAGTCGATCCCCTCGACCTCGTCCTCGCCGTCGAGACGCCAGCCGATCGTGTGCTTGATCGCCAGCGCGATCAGGGTGGTGAACACGCCGGTCCAGAGGATGGCGACCAGTGCAGCGCCGGCCTGGTGGCCCAGCGAGCTGAGGCCGCCGCCGTGGAACAGGCCGTCGACGCCACCCGGGGCGGACGCGGTCGAGAACAACCCGATCAGCACCGTGCCCAGGACACCGCCGACGAGGTGGACACCCACGACGTCGAGCGAGTCGTCGAGACCGAGCTTGAACTTCAGACCCACCGCGTAGGCGCACGCGGCTCCGGCGATCGCACCGATCGCGATCGCACCGACCGTGTCGACCGCCCCGCACGAGGGCGTGATCGCCACGAGGCCCGCGACGATGCCGGAGGCGGCGCCGAGGGAGGTGGCCTTGCCGTGCAGGACCCGCTCCATCGCCAGCCACGCCAGCATGGCCGCCATGGTCGCGACCGTGGTGTTCAGGAAGGTCACTCCGGTCTCGCTCATGAACTGGGCGGTGTCCAGCTTGCCCCCGTCACCCTCGGTGAACACGATCGAGCCGACGTTGAAGCCGTACCAGCCGAACCAGAGCAGGCCCGCGCCGATCATGGTCAACGTCAGGTTGTGCGGGCGCATCGGGTCCCGGCGGAACCCGACCCGCGAGCCGACGACCAGCGCGAGGATGCCGCCGGCGACCCCGGCGTTGATGTGCACCACGGTGCCCCCCGCGTAGTCCTGCGCCGCCAGGTGCTCGGAGATCCAGCCCCCGCCCCACACCATGTGCGCCAGCGGGAAGTAGCACAGCGTGATCCACAGGGGCAGGAACACCACCCACGAGGACAGCTTCACGCGGTCGGCGATGGCGCCGGAGATCAGGGCTGCCGTGATCACCGCGAAGGTCATCTGGAAGCAGACCGCGATGTAGGAGGTCCACTCCACGTCCTTGAGCCCGAAGAGCGTGAACGGGTTCGAGAAGAGCCCGCCGAGCAGCTCGTCCGGCCCGAAGGACATCGACCATCCCCAGAGGACGTAGACGATGCCGATGACCCCCATCGCGACGTACGACATCATCATCATGTTGAGCACCGACTTGGCGCGGGTCATGCCGCCGTAGAACAACGCCAGAGCTGGCGTCGTCATCATCAGGACCATTGCTGTCGCGACGATCATCCACGCGTAGTAGCCGTCCATGGAACCTCCTGTGGTGAGTACGTTCTGCAGGAGACGGGCGGGCATGACCGCGCTGTCGTTGGCTCCCGGCCCCCAGTGGGCAGAACTCTGCGCGGCCGACGTTTCGGGGTGCGGCTCCCGGTGTTTCCGTGCGGTGACAGCTTGTGCGGTGGTGTTACGGGTTCGTGAAATGCCCCTATTTCGGAAAAGCCGTACACCGTGGTTCGGGCGAACCTATGCTCAGCGCGTGGAAGCCAGCACCATGGGGGCGGGGGCTGCTGTGAGCAACTCATCGGTCCCAGACGTACGCCGCAAGCGCGGCCGCCCTCGCGATCCCGAGGCAGACGGTCGCATCCTCGCGGCCGCTTCGTCGTTGATCCTGCTGCGTGGCTTCGACAACATGACGGTGGACGAAGTAGCCACCAACGCAGGCGTCGGCAAGGCCACGGTCTACCGACGCTGGTCGCGCAAGGAAGATCTTGCGGTCGCCGCGATGGAGCAGCTCTACCGCGACGAGATGCCGACCCCCGACACGGGGACGCTCCGCGGCGACCTCGAGGCCATGTGCGCCTCGGTGCTCGCGTTCGCCAGCTCGCCGGCCGGCGCCGACTACCTGCGCACCAGCATCAAGGAGTCGCTGCGCGACGAGCGCATCGCAATGCTCTACCGCGCGGCGAGCAAGCGCGCCGAGCAGAGCTCCGTGGCGGTCTTCGAGCGGGCGATCGCACGCGGCGAGATCCGCGAGAACCTACCGATCGACGTCCTCGTGCAGCTGATCGGTGGCATCGTGGCGATGCGGTCGATCATCGAGGAGGACCTGCCGAGCCTCGATGAGCTCGAGCAGCTCGTCGACGTCGTGGTCCGGGGAGTCAGCGTCTAGCGTCTGGCCCCACGAGCCAGCCTCTGGCTCGGGCTCAGCCCTGGTCGAGCAGCGCGTCGACGAACGTCGCCGGGTCGAAGGGGGCGAGGTCGTCAGCGCCCTCCCCCACCCCGACCAGCTTCACCGGGACGCCCAGCTCGCGCTGCACGGCCACGACGATCCCGCCCTTGGCCGACCCGTCCAGCTTGGTCAGCACGATTCCGGTCACGTCCACGACCTCGCGGAAGACACGCGCCTGGACGAGCCCGTTCTGGCCGGTGGTGGCGTCGAGCACCAGGAGCACCTCGGAGACCGGAGCCTGCTTCTCCACCACGCGCTTGACCTTGCCGAGCTCGTCCATCAGGCCGGCCTTGTTCTGGAGCCGTCCGGCGGTGTCGATGAGCACGACGTCGACCCCGCGCTCGACGCCGGTCCGCACCGACTCGAAGGCGACGCTCGCCGGGTCGCTGCCCTCCGGACCCGTGACGACGTCCACGCCCACGCGCTCCCCCCAGGTGCTCAGCTGCTCGGTGGCCGCTGCCCGGAAGGTGTCGGCGGCGCCCAGCACGACGGTCTTGTCCTCGGCCACGAGGACCCGGGCCAGCTTTCCCACCGAGGTGGTCTTGCCTGCGCCGTTCACCCCGACCACCAGCACGACGGCCGGCTTGCCGTCGGTGCGGCTCGTGGCGAGCGTGCGGTCCATCGCGGGGTCGACGAGCGCGAGGAGCTCTTCACGGAGCACGGTGGAGGCCTGGGCTGCGCCCACACCGTCGACCCGCATCCGGGTCCGCAGCCGCTCGACGAGCTCCTGGGTCGGCGCGACTCCCACGTCTGCGGTGATCAGCGTGTCTTCGATCTCCTCCCAGGTGTCCTCGTCGAGACGGTCCCGGGACAGCAGCACCAGCAGTCCGCGTCCCAGGTTGCTCTGGGAGCGGGAGAGCCGCTGACGCAGCCGGACCAGCCGACCCGCCGTACCCTCCGGGCGCTCGAGGGTGGGGACCGGAGCCACGGGCTCGGCCGGAGACTCCGGTGGCCGCTCCTCGGTGATGGTGCCGCCGGGCTCAGCAGGCGGAAGATCTCGCTGCGGTGGCTGCTTGCGGCCGCTGACCAGGGCGACGACCCCGATCACCAGCCCGATCACGAGGATCGCGACGGCGAGGATGATGAACAACAGCAGGCTCATGAAGCGATCCTGTCAAACAGCGGGCGGAGGAGGGTCAGCGGTGCGCGTGCGCGTCGACGCGCTGGCGCCCGACGAGCTGGTCCTGTTCCTCGCGGTCCAGGGTCGGCAGCGAGTCGACGCCGCGGCGCATCGCGTCGCCGAGCCGCGGAGTGAGCGGGGTCTCCGCGCCGCGGTAGGGGTAGGCGGCATAGAGCAGCACCGCTGCGCTCAGGACGAGCGCGAGCACGATCACGATCACGATGGTTCCCACCAGGGGCTCCTTCGTCGGGGGAAGGGTCGGGCACGGTTGGACTACCCACTGTCCCCTGTCCCGACACGGGAGCTGACCAGACGCGGCTCGCGGTGTGTTCAGTCTCTCAGCAGGGGAAGGACGGCCTCGCGGATCTGGTCCGGGACAGGACTGACCGGCCGAGCCCCGCCCCGGTCGCCGGAGTTGTCCACGTAGACGTGCACGAACCGGCCCTCCGCCGCAGCGAGTGCGCCCTCGTCGTCAGGATCACCTTGGAACAGACCCACGCGGTAGATCACCGACGAGGTCCCGACCTTGTCGACCACCATCCCCATGTCCACCGGAGCGGGGTAGCCCATCTCGCGGAAGTAGCGACACCCCACCTCGGCCACCACCCCGATGGCCGGGAGCGAGCGGATGTCGACCCCGGTGGCCTCGGCGAGGTGGGCGTTCACCGCGGTGTCGATCAGCTCGAAGTAGCGCGCGTTGTTCATGTGGCCGTAGACGTCGTCGTCGGCCCAGCGCGTGGTGGCCTGTCGCCACACGACGTAGTCGCTGCGTCGAGGCGCAGACGCCCTCGGTGCGGTGGACGGCTCGGGCGTCACGCCGGCTCCTGCTCCCGGAGACGCTGGCTGATCACGGTGGAGACACCGTCCCCGCGCATCGTCACGCCGTAGAGCGCGTCCCCGACCTCCATGGTCCGCTTCTGGTGGGTGATCACCAGCAGCTGCGAGTTCTCGCGCAGCTCCTCGTAGATCGAGAGCAACCGACCGAGGTTGGTGTCGTCCAGGGCGGCCTCGACCTCGTCGAGGATGTAGAAGGGCGACGGACGCGCCTTGAACAGCGCCACCAGGAAGGCCACCGCGACGAGAGAGCGCTCCCCGCCCGAGAGCAGCGAGAGCCGCTTGACCCGCTTGCCCGCAGGGCGCGCCTCCACCTCGATGCCGGTGTTGAGCATGTCGTCGGGGTTGGTGAGGACCAGCCGCCCCTCCCCGCCGGGGAACAGTCGCGAGAAGGTCGAGTCGAAGGCCGTGCTGACGTCGGCGTACGCCTCGGTGAAGACCTGCTCCACCCGCTCGTCGACCTCGCGCACGATGTCCAGCAGGTCCCGGCGGGTGCTGCGCAGGTCCTCCAGCTGCTCGGTGAGGAACTTGTGGCGCTCCTCCAGGGCTGAGAACTCCTCGAGAGCGAGCGGGTTGATCCGGCCCAGCTGGGCGAGCGCCCGCTCGGCCGAGCGCAGCCGCTTGACCTGTTCCTCTCGGTCGAACGGCACGGGCTCGGGCGCGCCCGCCTCCTCCTCCGTCCCCGAGAGGACCGGCGGGACGAGCTTGTCGGGGCCGTAGTCCGCGACCAGCGTGTCGATGTCGAGACCGAGCTCGTCGAGTGCTCGCTCCTCCAGCTGCTCGATGCGCATCAGCTGCTGGGTCCGTGCCATCTCGTCTCGGTGCACCGAGCTGACCAGCTCGTCGAGGTCGCGGCCGAGGTCACGCAGCTGCTCCCTGGACGTGCGCAGCTCCTGCTCGCGTCCGGCCCGGGCCCGCTCCACGCGCTCCCGCTCGGCGGTTGCCGACGCGATGGACTCCTCCAGCCTGGCCAGCACCTGTGCGACCGCCCGCCCCACGGCCTCGCCGACCCGTCCCTCCAGCATGAGCTGCTCGCGGCGGGCGATGGCCGCGGCGCGCGCCTCCCGCTCGGCCCGGGCTGCCTGCACCAGCGAGTCGGCGCGCCCGTGCAGGGCGCGAGCTCGCTCCTCGGCGGTGCGCAGCGCCAGCCGCGCGTCCATCTCGGTGGCGCGAGCGGTGCGGGACTCCTCGGCCAGGCGCTCGCGCGCCGAGGTGTCGGGCTCCTCCTCCGGCGCGTCCTCGGCCGCAGCGAGACGCGACTCCAGCTCGGCCAGCCCTTCGAGGTCCTTGTCGCGTGCCACCTGGGCGGCCTCGATGGCCTGGTCGAGCCGAGCGGCCTCGGCGCGGGCGTTGCGAGCCTGGGAGCTGTACTGCCCGAGCTCCTCGGCCACCGCGGCGAGCGTGGCGTCGGACTCGTGCAGCTTCGCCAGGGCGACGTCGACCCGGTGACCGGCCTCCTCGCGCTCACGCTCGAGCGTCGCGACGTCGAAGGTGAGGCGCTCCAGCGTGTGCGTGGCCGCGCCCAGCTGCTCGGTGGCCTCGTCGACCGCGGCCTGCACCTCGATCAGGCTGGGCTGGGCGGAGGAGCCCCCCGCTGCGAAGTGGTCGCCGAGCAGGTCGCCCTCGCGGGTCACAGCGGTCAGGTCCGCGGCGCCGCGGACCAGGCTCCGCGCCGTGGCGAGGTCCTCGACCACGACGACCTTGTGCAGCAGCCGCACCAGCGCCGGGCGCAGGTCGTCGGGGCACTCCACCACGTCGATCGCGTACGACGTCCCGGCGGGCAGGCTCGGCCACGCCGAACCCTCGACCTCGGCTCCGCCGAGCAGGATCCCGGCCCGGCCCAGGTCGTCGTCCTTGAGGTGGGCGATGGCACCGATGGCCGCGTCGACGTCACGCACGGCGACCGCGTCCGCGGCACTCCCCAAGGCGGCCGCGATGGCCGCCTCGTAACCGGTCCTGACGTCGAGCAGGGCCGCGACCGACCCCAGCAACCCGCTGACCGGGCTCGTGGCGGCGAGCAGGGCGCCGGCGCCGTCCTTGCGGTTCAGTCCGAGCTCCAGCGCCTCCTTGCGGGCCCCCAACGAGCTGCGTTCACGCTCGGCAGCGGTGACGTCGCCGCGGAGCTTGGCGAGGCGGTCCTCGATGTCCGCGAGAAGGGCGCTGGCGCCCTCGTGCTCGGCGTCGAGGCCCTCCTCACCGGCGTCGAGGCTGGCGACCCGCGACTCGAGGGAGGTGAACTCGTGCTGGGCGCGGTCGGCCCGCGTGACGACGTCGGCACGGGCCTGCGTGAGCCGGCCGACCTCCTCGTCGGCCGCGGCCGCACGGCTGCGGAGACCGTTGACCTGCCCGTGCAGGCGGGCCATGCCCTCGCGGCGGTCGGCAGCTGCACGCAGCAGGCCGGCGACCCGGCGCTCCTCCTCGGTGAACGCGAGCTCGGCGGCCTGGCGCGCACTCACCGCACCCTCCAGCGCCGTCCGGTTGCCGGCCACCTCGGCCTCGATCTCGTCCTCCTGCGCACGGACGCGAGCCGCCTCCGCCTCGAGCTCGTCCGGATCCCTGCCCGCCGGCACCTCGAGCATCGACGCGGCGTTGCGCACCCGCTCGGCGGCGAGCCCGGCGGTGCCGCGCAGCTTCTCGCGGAGCCCGGACAGGGCGAACCAGGTGTCCTGGGCCCGGGAGAGGGCCGGCAGGTCCTCGCGCAGCGCGGCCTCGAGGGCAGCCTCGGTCTCCCGGGTGGCCGTCAGGGCCGCCTCGACCTCGGCACGCCGTTCCAGCAGGACCGACTCGTCGGCCAGCTCCTGCTCCAGGGCGGTGCGAGCGGCCACCAGGTCGTCGGCCATCAGCCGCGCCCGCGCGTCGCGGACGTCGGCCTGGACCGTCTGCGCGCGGCGGGCCACCTCCGCCTGCCGCCCGAGCGGCTTGAGCTGGCGCCGGATCTCGCTGAGCAGGTCGCTGAGCCGGGTCAGGTTCCCCTCGGTGGAGTCCAGCTTGCGGAGTGCCTTCTCCTTGCGCTTGCGGTGCTTGAGCACCCCCGCCGCCTCCTCGATGAACCCACGGCGATCCTCGGGGGTCGCGTGCAGGATCGAGTCGAGCTGGCCCTGTCCGACGATCACGTGCATCTCGCGGCCGATGCCGGAGTCGCTCAACAGCTCCTGCACGTCGAGCAACCGGCAGGAGCTTCCGTTGATGGCGTACTCCGAACCGCCGTTGCGGAACATCGTGCGGCTGATCGTGACCTCGGCGTACTCGATCGGCAGGGCGCCGTCGGTGTTGTCGATCGTCAGCTGGACCTCGGCTCGACCCAGCGGCGGCCGGCCCGAGGTGCCGGCGAAGATGACGTCCTCCATCTTGCCGCCGCGCAGCGACTTGGCCCCCTGCTCGCCCATCACCCAGGCCAGCGCGTCGACCACGTTGGACTTGCCGGAGCCGTTGGGCCCCACGATGCAGGTGATCCCCGGCTCCAGCTGGAGGGTGGTCGAGGACGCGAAGGACTTGAAGCCCTTGAGCGTGAGGCTCTTGAGGTACAACGTGCGCTCCCGGTGATGCGTCGCCGACGTCCGACAGGTGCTGGACGCGGCATCCTCTCAGACCCAGGTGGGCCAGGATGCTGCGCCGGGGAAGGTCAGCCCCACGACCCTAACCGTGACCTGGCCGGGTTTCGGGGAGGCGTGCCGGGGCGCAGGTTTCCCCGGTCGCCCGGGGAAACCGGTGGTGGACGGGTGATACTTCGCCCCACAAGCACCGGGATTCCTGCACCACTCCGTCCGTTTTGTCGGAGTGCCCGCATGCTGAGACCGTCGAACACCACCACCCTCGCAGCCGCCTGCGAGCTGCTCGAGATGCAGGGCAGCCGGATGGTGGTGGTGCCCGCGACACTCGGGTACGCCGAAGCTAGCTGGCCGCCGCCAGGATCTCCTCGTCGGTGTGGGCGACGTGCACCAGCTGGCGCCAGATCAGGACCAGGAAGATCGCCGATCCGACGAAGGCGAACCAGAACGGTCCGGTGACGCCCCACCTGGAGGCGATCAGGCCACCGATCACGGATCCGATCACGATGCCGCCGGTCACCCCGATGACGTAGACGCCCTGGACCCGGCCCTGCACGTGGGTCGGCACGGCCCGCTGGCGCACCGTGGAGGACGTCGTTCCCCAGACGAAGGCGTGCACGCCGAAGACGAAGAACACCGCCAGCGCCACCCACGGCAGGGTGTTCAGGGCGAGCACCAGATGGGTGAGCGTCTCGATGACCAGGCCCACGCGCATGATGTTGCCCAGGCTGACGTGTCGTTCGAGCCAGCCGTAGGAGAGCGTGCCGAGGATGCCGCCGCAGGCCAGCGCCGAGGTCAGCAGCCCGAAGCCGATGGCGCCCATGTGCAGCCGTTCCAACGAGTAGAGCACCAGCACCGACCAGGCGGCACCGAACGTGACGTTGAACGTCACGATCGTGAGCACGAGCGTCCGCACGGCCGCGTGGTGCCACACCCACGCCACTCCTTCGCGGACGTCCTGGCGGATGGTGGCTCGCTCGGCCTTCTTCCGGCCGTGCTGCGGCAGCCTGATCCGCAGGACCATCAGGATGCTCAACGCGACGCAGACGGTCTGGGTGAGGAACGGGAGGGACCGTCCGAGGCCGAACAGCAGCGCACCGATCGGAGGGCCGGCGAGCTGGTTGAAGGTCACCATCCCGGCCATCAGGCGCGCGTTCGCGATGCCGAGGTCGCGCCGGGCCACGAGCATCGGCAGCAGGGTCGCGGTGGTGGTGTCGGCGAAGGTCTCCGCCACCCCGAGCAGGAAGATCGCCCCCAGGACCAGCGCGATGTTCACCTCGCCCGTGACGATCGTGGCGGTGAGCACGCCGAGGACGATCAGCCGACAGATGTTCGCCACCACGATCAGGCGGCGTCGGTCGATCCGGTCGGCGATCACCCCGGCCAGCAGCGCGAAGAGCATCGTGGGCAGGAACTCGAGCGTCCAGGCCGAGGCGACCAGCAACGGGTCGCGGGTCTCCGACGCGACCAGCAGCGGCCCGCCGGCCAGGATGATCCCGTCACCGATGTTGCTGATCCAGCTCGAACCGAGCAGCCAGCGGAACGGCCTGCCCAGCCGTGTCGGGACCACCGCTTCGGCCCACCGCTGGCTCACCGCGGATCCTCGGCACTCGCGCCTGCCCGAAGTCGCCGCACACCGTGATTCACAAGCCACGATGCTGACAGAGGTGGCGTACGGCACCAAACGGCGCCACCCGCCAACCGTGCGTCAGGCGACCGCGACGGCCCGCCGCTGCGTCGTACGCCGGCGCGCGACCACGGCCACCAGCAGCGCGGACACGATCCCGACCAGCGGGGCCCCTGTCGTCGTCCAGGCACCGCCGCCGGGCGCTATCGAGGCGACGTTGGTGTCCCACGTGGTCCCGGGCAGGTCCACCCGGTAGACGTCGATCCCGCGCGCCAGGTCCACGGAGTAGGCCAGATTGGTCTTCTTCGACGTCATCGTCCCGGCCTTGTTGTAGACGGGCATCCAGTAGGAGTCCCAGACCTCCGAGGCACCCCAGGTGGCGTGTCCGTAGGGCTTGAGGTGGCGCGGGTCGCGCACGTCGATGAACTGGGTCCCACCGCCGTAGAAGCCGGCGGCCACGATGCCTGAGGGGTGGAAGTCGAACCAGTGCGAGGAGCAGAACGCGCCCACCGGGATCGGGAAGCTGCCGAGGTCGGCGAGCTCGACCTTGTCCAGCGGGACGATGGCGTTCGGCGTGCCGTCCAGTCGCTTGACCCACCACGTCTGGAACGAGCCGGCCTGGCTGCAGTCGGTCTGCTCGTAGTCCTCCTCGGTGACCAGCAGGACGTTGCCGTTCGCCAGCGAGGGCGCCGTGTCCGGGCGGAACGCCTTGGCGTTGGGCCGCTGGGAGTTGTGCAGGATGAAGTTGTTCCAGTCGGGGTACGCCGGGTCGGTGCCGGCACCGGCGCTACCGGTGGTGGTGAGCAGCCGAGGGGCCCGCGGGTTGGTGGTGTTCCACATGGAGGCGCCCTTGAACCCCGTGTGCGTGCCGAACCCGGCCTCGTCGAAGTTCCACTTGTGTCCCGCCGTCGGGCTGCTGAACCCCTGGACCCCGGCCGTCGCCGGGTCCGAGTCGACCTCGACGGGGTGATCGAGGTCGCGCAGGTCGAAGATCGAGAACCTGCTCTGCTTGTCGCTCCCGGCGCTGTAGGCGTAGGTGCAGTCGGTCTGGTCGACGCACGTCAGCGTGTGCGTGCTGGTGCTCCCCGGGGTGCGCCCCGCGATCCGGGGGTTGGCCGGGTCGGTCACGTCGACGACCATCAGCTCCCCGCCGCCTGCGTTGACGTGGGAGATGTCTCCCGGGCTGGCCTGGTAGAGGTCGACGCCGACCAGGGCGAACCGGCGCACCTCGCCGTGCGGGTACTTCCGCTCGCCGCAGTTCATCGCCTCGTTCTCGAACTGCAGCGACGGCAGCACCCCGGTCAGCGTCGGCCTCGTCGGGGAGGACACGTCGTAGACGCGGACGGAGTCCAGGTTGGACTGCACGAAGAGCGGCTTGGTCTTCAGGAAGCAGCCCGAGATGCCCGCCGAGGACGGGTTGCTGGAGGCCAGCGTGACGTTGTCGCTGGAGATCAGCGGCAGGTTCTGGTCGGCACTGAGCAGGTCACGCTGCTGGGCGATGCGGTCCTGGTCCCCGTGAGCGTGTGCCGGCGCACCGGTGAGCAGGGAGCCCGCGAGCAGGGCGACGGCGGCGGTGGCGGCAGGGATGAGGCGCATGACCCGCCCAACGACCCTGCGGCCGCGGGGTTATCGCCTGACCGGAGATCTTTTCAGGATCTTCTCAGGAACGCGGGTGGTGCACGATCAGGTGCGGGCCAGCGAACGGTCGTTCGCCACCGCGTGGTCCACCGACTCGGTGGCCAGCGCGGCGAGCGCGTCGTTCTCCTGCTGGAGCCGCAGCACGGTGTCCTCGAGATCGGCGACACGCTGACGGAGGAGGTGGTTCTCCCCTGCCAGGCGGTTCGCGACCCGAGGGTCGTAACCGATCGAGTAGCCGAGAAGCGCCTTGGCCATGAAGTGCCTTCCAGGAGCGAGGGAGGTCAGCCCGTGGACGGGCCGTCTACAAGAGTCTCACGCGTGCACGGACCACTTCAAGTCGACGACGTCGACGGGGCCACCTTGCGCGGCCGAGGCACCGGCTGGCAGACCGGGCAGAAGAACGAGGAGCGGTTCATGAAGGTGACCCGCCGGATGGGCGTACCGCAGCGCAGACAGGGCTGGTGCTCGCGGCCGTAGGCCTTCAGGGACCGTTCGAAGTAGCCACTCTGCCCGTTGACGTTCACGTACAGCGCGTCGAAGGAGGTGCCGCCCTGGTCGAGCGCCTCGCCCATCACCTGCCGCGTTCCGGCGAGCACCCGCAGCACGTCGGAGCGCCGCAGCCTCGCCCCGGGACGTTCGCCGTGCACCCCGGCGAGCCACAGGCCCTCGTCGGCGTAGATGTTGCCGACACCCGAGACGACCGTCTGGTTGAGCAGCAGGCGCTTGACGCCGGACGCGCTGCGGCGCACGCGGCGTACGAACTCGTCGTCGTCGAAGGCCTCGTCCATGGGGTCGCGGGCGATGTGTGCGATCTCCGGCGGCAGGACCGCACCGCCCTCGGAGATCGCCAGACCACCGAACATCCGCTGGTCGACGAACCGCAGCTCGAGCTCGCCGAGCTCGAGGCGGACACGCAGATGACGTTCGTCGGGTACGCCGGGATGCTGAACCAGCATCTGCCGCTCATCCCGAGGTGACCGAGGAGGGCGTCGCCGTCGTCGAGGGCGAGCCAGAGGTACTTCCCGCGCCGATGGGCCGCGGTGGAGCTGCGCCCGGTCAGACGGTCCGCGAAATCAGCGGGACCTCCGGCGTGCCGGCGCACCGGTCGAGGGTGGAGGACCTGCACGGAGCGGACCCGGTGACCCAGCACGTGGGCCTCGAGGCCCCGTCGGACGACCTCGACCTCGGGAAGCTCAGGCATTGCCCGAGGGCGCCGGTGCGGACTCGCCGGAGGTGGAGCCGGCGCCGTTCTCGCTGCTGGTCACCACGGGAACCGCCACGTGGCGAGGGTCACCGTCAGCACCCGCGATCTCGGCGCTGATCGTGCGGTACGCCGACTCGGCCGCCTGCTGCTCGGCCTCCTTCTTCGACCGTCCGACGCCGTGGCCGTGGGTGCGCTCGGCGACTCGGACCCGCGCGGTGAAGGTCTTCAGGTGGTCAGGGCCCTCGTCCTCGATGAGGTACTCGGGCACACCGAGGTCGTGCGTGGCGCTGAGCTCCTGCAGGCTCGTCTTCCAGTCCAGCCCGGCGCCCATCGCGGCGGCCGCCTCCAGCATGGGGTCGAAGAGCAGGTGCACCAGGGCGGCTGCGCTCTCGAAGCCGCCGGAGAGGTAGACGGCCCCGATCAGCGCCTCGACGGTGTCGGAGAGGATCGAGGCCTTCTCTCGTCCGCCGGCGGACTCCTCGCCCTTGCCCAGGAGGATGTGCGACCCCAGGTCGATGGTGAGCGCGACCTCGGCGAGCGCCCGCGCGTTCACCACGGCAGCCCGCAGCTTGGCCAACCTGCCCTCGGAGAGGTCGGGATGGGTCAGGTAGAGCGTCTCGGTGATCACCACGCCGAGCACCGAGTCGCCCAGGAACTCCAGGCGCTCGTTGGTCGGCAGGTTGCCGTTCTCGTAGGCGTAGGACCGGTGCGTGAGGGCAAGCGCCAGCAGCTCGGGATCCAGTGTGGGATCACCGAGTGCGTGGCGCAGCTCGCTGGTGTCGGTCGACCCTGCCGATGTCAATCCGTCGCTCGCGGTCAGAGGACCTGACGGCGCTCGGAACGCGCGCCGTACTGCCCGCACTCAGGGCAGGCGCGGTGCGGCAGGTGCTTCTTGCCACAAGCCGGGTTGGTGCAGGTCACGAGCGAGGGCGCGACGGCCTTCCAGGCAGAACGACGGTGTCGCGTGTTGCTGCGCGACATCTTCCGCTTCGGGACAGCCACGGTTGCTCCTTGGGGTTCGGGTAGGTCTGGGGTCGGTCAGGCTTCGGGTGATGCCTGGTTCTGGTCCACGACGACGTCACCGAGGGCGGCCCACCTGGGGTCGACCGGCGCGTCGTGCCGGTGGTTCGGGTCGTCCGCGAGCCGAGCACCGCAATCGATGCACAGGCCCGGGCAGTCTTCCCGGCACAACGGCTGGAACGGCAGTGCGAGCACCACCGCGTCCCGCAGCAGTGGCTCGAGGTCGATCAGGTCTCCCTCGAGCCGGCTGACACCATCGTCCTCGTCGCCACCGCGAGCGGTATGGGCGGGGTCGTCGTAGACGAACAGCTCCTGGAGGTCGACCTCGAGACTGTCCTCGATCGGCTCCAGGCACCGTACGCACTCGCCCTCGAGCACGACCTGAGCCGAACCGGTGACGAGCACCCCTTCCATGACCGCCTCGAGCCGCAGGTCGATGTCGACGCTGCTGCCCTCGGGAACGCCCAGGACTTCGATGCCAAGCTCTGCCGGCGCCTCGGCGGAGAACGACTTCTTGCGCTGCGACCCGGGCGGCGGCCGACCTCGCGTGTGTCGAGCACGAGCGGCGCTCTCGGGTCGAGACTGCGCAAGATGTCACTTCCGTCGTGGTGCATGCAGAACCTTCGGGAGTCTACCGGCCGTTGCGCCGTGCCACCAAAACGCGAGCGGTCGGCCGAGACTGGACCCCCTGGGTTCAGCCCTGGTCCTCACGGGCTCGCTCCGCCAAGCGGTCGGTCAGGCGGGTCAGCACGTCCGCGGGCACCAGGCCGGAGACGTCGCCCCCGAAGGTGGCGACCTCCTTGACCAGGGAGGAGGCGAGGAAGGAGTACTCCGGGCTGGTCGGGATGAACACGGTCTCGACGTCGACCAGCGACGAGTTCATCTGGGCCATCTGCAGCTCGTAGTCGAAGTCGCTGACCGCCCGCAGACCCTTGACGATGGCCCGGATCCCGTGCTCCTCGCAGAAGGTGGTGAGCAGCCCCTCGAAGCCGGCGACGGTCACGTTGGGGAAGTCCGCGCACACCTTCTCGAGCATGGACATCCGCTCCTCGGCCGTGAACAGCCGCGCGCTCGACTTCGCCTTGTTGATCCCGACCGCGACCACCACCTCGTCGAAGAGCCGTGAGGCCCTCGCGATGATGTCGATGTGTCCGTTCGTCACCGGGTCGAAAGATCCGGGGCACACAACTCGGCGCACCTGGGGCTCCCTGTCCTGGCTGTGGTCGTCCTGGGCTCGGTCGGCGTACTGGGTCATCCGTCGTCATCCTGGGTCTGGGCCGGAGGCCCGCCGGGATCGGCGCGAACGTACCAGAGCACGGTCTCGCCGTACTGCTTCGTGCGGTCGCGCACCAGGCCCGCTGGCCAGGCGGGTTCCACGCTACGCGCCGAGCGCTCGACGACCAGCAGCGAGCCCGCGGCCAGCCACTCGTGCGAGACCAGGAGAGCGAGCACCTGCTCGAGCTCCGCGTTCTCCAGCGGGTACGGCGGGTCGGCGAACACCACGTCGTAGGGAGCGCGCGGGTGCTGGCCGAGCACCCTGCCCACCGGCTGAGAGAGCACCTCCACCTTGTGGAAGCCGAGTGTCGTGGCGTTGTCCTGGACCAGCCTGGCGGTGCGGCGGTCGGACTCCACGGCCGTGACCACGCCGACGCCGCGCGACATGGCCTCGAGACCGACGGCACCCGAGCCGGCGTACAGGTCGAGGAAGCGCAGCCCGGTCAGCGCGCCCAGCTCCGCCTCCAGCGTGGAGAACATCGCCTCGCGCACGCGGTCGGAGGTGGGCCGCGTCGCCTCGCCGTTGGGGTCTTCAGCCGGCGTCCACCTGCGTTGCCACCGATGATCCGGGTCACGTCATCTCCAGGTATTCCGCCTGCTCGGACTCCTCGAGCCGCAGCGTGGCCCGGGCCAGCGCCGGACTGGTCGCGAGCTCGGGATCCGATCTCAGGTGCGCCGTGGCGGCAGCCCGGGCGCGCTCGATGACGTCCTCGTCGCGCAGCACCGAGAGCAGCTTGAGACCCGAGCGCGCGCCGCTCTGCTCGACGCCGAGGACGTTGCCCTCGCGCCGCTGCTCGAGGTCGATGCGGGACAGCTCGAACCCGTCGCGAGTGCCCGCCACCGCGAGCAGACGCTGCATCGACGTGCTCGCGGGGTCGGCAGCGCTGACGAGCAGGCACAGACCCGGCGTGCCCGCCCCGTCCGATGCGCCCGCGCAGCTGGTGGAGCTGGGAGACGCCGAAGCGGTCGGCGTCGAGGATCACCATGACCGTGGCGTTGGGCACGTCCACCCCGACCTCGATCACGGTCGTCGCCACGAGGACATCGACCTCGCCGGCCGCGAACGCCTGCATCACCGCGTCCTTCTCCTCGGGCGCCATCCGGCCGTGCAGCATCTCCAGACGCAGGTCCTTCAGCGGCCCTGCGGCCAGCTCGGGAGCCAGCTCCTCGACCGCGCGGAGCGGGTTGGGGTTCTCGGCGGTGGCCTCGTCGGGGTCGATACGGGCGCACACGACGTAGGCCTGCCGCCCCTCCGCGGTCTCCTCGCGGACGCGCTGCCAGGCCCGCTCGATCCATTCGGGACGTGCCTGGAGCGGCACGACGGTCGTCTGGACCTCGCCGCGACCGGCTGGCAGCTCGACCAGCGTCGAGGTGTCCAGGTCACCGAACACGGTCATCGCCACGGTGCGCGGGATGGGGGTGGCGGTCATCACGAGCACGTGGGGCGCGCGCCGGCCTTGGCGCTCAGGGCCGCCCGCTGCTCCACGCCGAAGCGGTGCTGCTCGTCCACGACGACCAGCCCGAGGTCCGCGAACTGCACGTGCTCCTCCAGGAGCGCGTGCGTGCCGATGACGATGCCCGCCTCGCCGCTGGCAGCCTCGGCCAGGGCCTGGCGGCGAGCAGCGGCGTTGAGCGAGCCGGTGAGGAGCGCGACCCTCGTGCCGCCCTCGGCCCCGCCCAGCAGACCCCCCTGGGCGAGGTCACCGAGCATGGCGGTGATGGAGCGCTGGTGCTGCTGGGCGAGCACCTCGGTCGGGGCCAGGAGCGCCGCCTGGCCACCGGAGTCGACCACCTGGAGCATGGCGCGCAGGGCGACGACGGTCTTGCCCGAACCGACCTCGCCCTGCAGCAGCCGGTGCATCGGGGGCCCTGCCCGAGCTCGTCGGCGATCTCCTCCCCCACCGCACGCTGGCCCTCGGTCGGGTGAACGGAAGTCGCGCGTCGAAGCGGTCGAGGATCCCGCCGGGCGCGCCGGGACGCGGGTTGGCCACGGTCGCCTCGACGGCTGCGCGCCGGCGGGCGAGGACGGTCTGGGCCACGAACGCCTCGTCGTACTTCAGTCGAGTCTCGGCCGAGACCTTCTGCGCCCAGCTGTCGGGCCGGTGGATCCAGCGCAGGGCCTGGGCGACGTCGATGAGGTCCTCGGCCGCCCGCACGTCGGGTGGCAGCACGTCGGGGACGTCGTCGACCAGGTCGAGCGCCAGGGCGACGGTCTCCTCGAGGTGCCAGGGGTTGACCCCTGCGATCGACGAGTAGACCGGGATCAGGTCGGGCATGGAGGCGTAGGCGTCCTCGGCGGCCACGCCGTACATCCTGGAGTCGGGGTTGGTCAGCTGCCAGTTGCCGTTGAACCACTTCAGCCGTCCGCTGAACATGCCGACACGCCCGACCGCGAGCTCGCCGGTGCGCCAGTCCGCCGCGCCCTTCTGCCGGTCGAAGTAGGTCAGCGCCAGACTTCCCCCCTGGGCCCGGACCCGCACCTCGAGGCGGTACGCCGTCCGGTGGGTGCGCTTGTCCTGGTAGGTCCGCTGGTTGCTGCTGACCACCTCGCCGACGAACGAGAGCAGGTCGCCCTCCTGCAGGTCCTCGAGCTCGCTCAACGATCCCTTGCGCACGTAGCGGCGCGGGAAGATCCCCAGCAGGTCACCCACGGTCTCGACCCCGGTGGCCTTGACGACTTTCTTGTAGTGCTTGCCGCCCACCGCCGCGACCGGCGAGTCCCAGCGGACCTGGACCCCGGACACGGCTACTCGACCGCCATCAGCAACGGGTAGCGCTCCTGCCCACCGTCGTAGAGGGCGACGTCCACCCCGGGGTGGGCATGCTGGACCCAGTGCTCGCACGCCTGGGCCAGGTCCCCGGCCTCGGCGCCCGCCACCAGGGTCACGAGCTCCCCGCCGCCACCGAGGAGCCGTTCCAGGACGCCCGTCGCCACCTCGAAGAGGTCGGCGCCGACGATGGCGAAGTCGCCGTCGACCACCCCGAGCGCGTCCCCGGTCGCACACGGACCGGCGGTCGTCATCGCGTCCTTCACAGCCACCGTCACCGCCCCGTGGCGCGCACCCCGGGCCGCGCCGGCCATCTGCACCACGTCGCTGTCCAGGGGGCGACCGGGCTCGTGGACCGCCAGCGCGGCGATGCCCTGCACCTGGGCACGCGTCGGGATCACGACGACGTGCACCCCCCTGGCCTCGGCCTCGTGCGCTGCCGCCTCGGCGACGCGGATCGAGTGGGGTCGTTGGGGAGCACGACCACCTCCTGCGCCGCGGTCGCCTCGATCGCGCTGAGGATCTGTGCCGTGCTCGGTCGGCGACCGGGTCCGCACTCGATGACCTGGGCACCGGAGTCGGTGAACAGGCTGACGAGCCCGGGGCCGGTGGCCACCACCACCAGCGCACGACCACGGCGCTCGGCCCGCTTCTCCCGGGCCCGCGAGACCTGCTCGGCGAAGTGCGTGACCTGGATCCGACGCGGGTCCCCGCGTGGATGCCCGCCTCGACGGCGGCCCCCACGTCGTCGACGTGGACGTGGACGTTCCACAGGCCCTCGCCGCCCACCACGACGAGCGAGTCACCCAGCGGAGCCAGCTCCTTGCGCAGCGAGGGGATGGACTCGTCGTCGGTCTCCAGGAGAGACATCACCTCGTAGGCCGGGCCCTCCTCGGTGAGGTCGTCGCTGGGAACCCGGGCCACCGGGATCACCGACTCACCCACGTGCGGCGTCGTCGTGGTCACCTGCTTGCCGGTGATCGCCGACTCGGCCGAGTCCAGCACGATGCACAGGCCGCGACCACCGGCGTCGACGACTCCTGCCCTCTCGAGCACCGACAGCTGCTCCGGCGTACGGGCGAGAGCCTCGCGGGCGGCCGTGGCAGCGGCGTGCACGACATCGCCGAGCCGACCCTCCCGGTGCTGGCGAACTCGGTGGCCGCCTCCGAGGCGGCCCGGGCCACCGACAGGATCGTGCCCTCGACTGGCTCCCCCACGGCGGAGTACGCCACTTCGGTGGCCAGGGCCATCCCCTCGGCGAAGACCGTCGCCGAGCGATCGTCCGGTCCGGCCTGGCCGATCCGGCGGAACAGCGCCCCCACGAGCTGGCTCAGGATCACCCCCGAGTTGCCGCGCGCACCGAGCAGCGCGCCACGCGAGTAGCCCTGCAGGCCGGCCCGCAAATCGCCCGGGTGCTCCGCGAGGGCGGCCACGAGCGCGTCGCGGGCGGACTCGACGGTGAGGAACATGTTGGTGCCGGTGTCCCCGTCGGGCACGGGGTAGAATGGTTCAGTGCGTCGATCTCCTCCCGGGCCGAGGCCAGACCGTCCACCGCGATGGCTGCGAACCGGCACACGACGTAGAGGTCGAAGGTGGCAACCTCGGAGCCTGGTGGCATGCGTCGACTCCCTCCTCCCGCGTCGTGGAGGGGCTCACGGTAGTGGCTCGCCCCTCGATTCGCGTCGAGCCACGGCTCTGAGTTATTCTCGTGCGGTTGTCCGGACTACCCCGCGGGGTCGGTCCTGGACCCCCCATTTCGAATCCCAGAACTATCCGAGGAGTACCCGGTGGCTGCCGTCTGCGACATCTGCGCCAAGAAGCCCGGTTTCGGCAACAACCGTCCCTGGTCCCGCAAGATCACGAAGCGTCGCTTCGACCCCAACATCCAGCGCGTCCGCGCGACGGTCAACGGTGCGCCCAAGCGTCTCAACGTGTGCACCGGCTGCCTCAAGGCGGGCAAGGTCACCCGCTGACCCGCTGAGAAGTCCACGGCCGAGACGGCGTACCTCAAGCTCGAGGTGCGCCGTCTTGCTGTGCCCCGCCCTGGTTCAGACGCGACGTCTCGGCGGGCTGTGGGCTTTCAGATGCGACGTCTCGGCGGATTGACAGTGGGCTGGGGTGGGATCAGGAGAAGTGGGTCCAGCCGGTGGGGCCGGCGTAGGTCTTCCCCGTCCACGGTGACCACCCCGGGGGCGGGGGTGGCTCCCTGCCCCGCCCGGGACACCGAGCCGATCGGGGTGAACCCGCTCGGGGAGGTCCACACCGGCCGGGAAGGTGGCCACGATCGCGTGGTCGTCTCCTCCGCCGAGGACGAACTGCATGGGGTCGACCCCCAGCGCCGACCCGACCGCCCGCATCGGGTCGGCGAGCTCGAAGGCGTCGCTGCGGATGTCGATCGCGACCCCGGAGTCCTCGGCGAGATGACCCACGTCGGCCACCAGGCCGTCCGAGACGTCGATCATCGAGGTCGCACCCGCCGCGGCCGCTGCAGGTCCGGCACCGTAGGGGGGCTGGGGACGCTGGTAGGCCTCCACCACCGCGCGTGGTGACCGGAATCCCCGGGTCAGCACGGCCAGCCCCGCTGCTGCCCAGCCCTGGCGGCCCGCGAGCGCGAGGACGTCGCCCTCCTGCGCCCCGCTGCGCAGCACCGGCGCCACCTCGCAGGTGCCCAGCACGGTGACGGCGACCACCACCTCGCCGGCCGTCGTCAGGTCCCCACCGACGACGCTGGCCCCGACCAGGGCGGCTTCTTCGGCGATGCCGTCGGCGAGGTCGAGCACCCAACCCGCGGGAAGGTCGGCGGGTACGGCGAGCCCGACGGTGAGCGAGTGCGCCGTGCCGCCCATGGCGTTGACGTCGGAGAGGTTGGACGCGACCGCCTTGCGGCCGATGTCGCGGGCGTGGGCCCACTCCCTGCGGAAGTGCCGGCCCTCGACCAGGAGGTCCGTGGAGACCACCACATGTCCCCTGGGGGTGCGGACGACGGCCGCGTCGTCGCCGGGACCGACGAACACCTGGGCTCCCTGCTCGAACCGGCTCGTCAGGGCCGCGATCAGCCCGAACTCGCCCACGTCGGCGAGCGTGGCGTCGGGAGCGAATGGGTCCGGGGTACTCATGGCTTCATCCCACCAGACAGGGCCACCGGCGCTCCCCGGCGCCCTCGTCGGCGCTCTCATCGGGGCCGCCGTGTTCCACCACCGCCCCAGCGTCCGGTAGGTTGCGACACCACCCGACTTTTCCGATCGAGGGAGTCCCACATGGTCGTCCAGGCCTACATCCTGATCCAGACCGATGTCGGCAAGGCCGCCGAGGTCGCTCAGCGGATCACCGACATCAAGGGCGTCATCCTCGCGGAGGACGTCACCGGCCCCTACGACGTGATCGTCCGCGCGGAGGCCCGCAACGTCGACGAGCTCGGCAAGCTGGTGGTGGCGCGCGTGCAGACGCTCGACGGCATCACGCGCACGCTCACGTGCCCCGTCGTACACATCTAGGCGGCAGCCTGCGTCCTTCCGGCCGGAGACCGGCCACGGAACGCCCGTCATCGCTCGCGGTGGCGGGCGTCGCCGCTCTCCTGGGCCTGACCGCCACCGCCTGCGGGAGCGTCGATGTCCCCGCGACCAGCGTCACGGGCGCCGACCGAGCGGCGTGCACCGCGCTCGTCAAGGCTCTGCCCGACCACGTCTCCGACCAGCCGCGACGCTCGACGAGCGGAAACCCCCTGGGGGCCGCCTGGGGCGACCCGCCCATCGTGCTGCGCTGCGGAGTGGGCAAGCCGGAAGGCTACGACCCGTTCGGTGGCTGCCAGGTGGTCAACGGCCTCGACTGGTTCGTGCCGGACAAGCCCTTCGAGGACCCGAGCGCCGACGTCGTGATGACCACGCTCGGACGCAAGCCCGCCGTGGAGGTGAGGCTTCCACCGGCCTACCGCCCGCCGGCGGCGGCGATGGTCGATCTGGGTGCGGCCATCAAGGCGAGCACACGGGTGACCAAGCGCTGCAGCTGAGGCTCAGCGCAGCCCGGTGGTCCGCTCCATCGCCAGCCGGACCAGTCGCTCGACGAGCTCGGGATAGGTGAGACCCGACTCCTGCCACAGCAGCGGGAACATCGAGGTCGCGGTGAAGCCGGGCATCGTCTCGACCTCGTTGAGCACGACCCGCCCCTCGGGGAGGACGAAGAAGTCGACGCGGGCGAGCCCCTCGACGTCGAGCACCTCGAACGCGCGCACGGCGAGGGCGCGCACCTGGCCGGTGATCTCGTCACTGAGCGACGCGGGGATCTGGTAGCTCTGCTCGAGGTACTTCGCCTCGAAGTCGTAGAACTGGTGGGTGGAGGCCACCGTGATCTCGGCCAGCGCGCTCGTCTCGGGATCGCCGCCGTCCAGCCCCTGGAGCACTCCGATCTCCACCTCACGTGCATCGATCGCCGCAGCCTCCACGATCACCTTCGGGTCGAACCTGCGGGCCTCCTCGATCGCCGCGTCGAGCTCGTCGGGTGCGCCGACACGACTGATCCCGAAGCTCGAGCCGGCACGTGCCGGCTTGACGAAGACCGGGTAGTCCAGTGCCTGCACCGCCTCGCGGATCGCAGCGGGGTCCTGCTCCCACTGCCGAGGACTCACCAGCACGTACGGCAGCACCGGAAGCCCAGCGGCGAGGAGGAGCTGCTTCATGAAGTGCTTGTCGGTGCCGACCGCGCTCGCAAGGACCCCGGCACCGACGTAGCGGACGCCTGCCATCTCCAGCAGACCCTGGAGGGTGCCGTCCTGACCCCAGGGACCGTGCATCACGGGGAACACCACGTCGACCTCGCCCAGCACGGCGGGCGGCTCACCTGCCTCGGTCACCACCAGACCCTGTCCGGGGGTCAAGGCGATCTCCCGGTCGCCCGACACCGAGGGCAGCTCTCCCCCGGGTCCGAGCGCGAGGTGGCCCGGCTCGGCCGACTCGAGCACCCAGCGGCCGTCCGAGGCGATCCCCACCGGCACCACCTCGTACTTCTCCGGGTCCAGCGCTGCGATGACGCTGCCCGCTGAGACGCACGAGATCGAGTGCTCGCTCGAGCGGCCCCCGAACACCACGGCGACGCGGGGTCGACGCTGCGCGTGCGAAACCTGGTCAGCGCCGCTGAGCCCGTCACCGGGCAGGGGGTCGTTCACCCGCCCGACCCTACCGGCGTACGGGCCGGCAAATACGCTGACGACATGCGCCCCGCCACCCGAGCCGTGCACCTCGGCCGCCCCCCGCACGAGTCCGACCAGCCGCTCAACGTCCCGATCACGATGGCCTCGACGTACGTCGCGGGCGGGGAGCTCGAGTACGGCCGTTACGCCAACCCCACCTGGACCGCGTTCGAGGATGCCCTCGGTGCACTCGAGGGCGGTCGGTGCCTGGCCTTCGCGAGCGGACTCGCGGCCGTCGCGACGATCCTCGACCTCGTCGCCAACGGGGAGAAGGTCGTGGCACCGCAGCACGCATACCAGGGGTCGCTGGGGCAGCTGGCCGACCTCGAGCTGCGCGAGCGCCTGCGTCCGCAGCTGGTCGACCTCACGGACACCGACGCGGTGGTCGCCGCCTGCGAGGACGCCTCGCTGGTCTGGCTCGAGTCCCCGACCAACCCGGCGTTGGAGGTGGCGGACGTTCCCACGATCGTCGCTGCCGCCCACGAGGCCGGGGCGCACGTGGTCGTCGACAACACCTTCGCCACCCCGGTCCTGCAGCAACCGCTCGACTGGGACGTCGACCTGGTGCTGCACTCGGCGACCAAGTACATCGCGGGTCACTCCGACCTGCTGATGGGCGCGATCGTGACCCGCGACGACGCACTCCACGACGTGCTCAAGGGCAGGCGCGACCTCTATGGCGCCATCCCCGGCACGTTCGAGGCGTGGCTCGCCCTGCGCGGTCTGAGGACCCTCCCGCTGCGCGTGGAGCGCGCCGAGTCGAACGCCCGCGAGCTCGTACGCCGCCTCCGGCAGCGTGCCGACCTCGCCGAGGTGCGCTACCCCGGCTTCGGCGGGATCATCGCCATCGTGCTGCCCACGGGAGCCGCGGCCGACCTCGTCCAGCACTCCACCGACCTGTGGGTCTACGCGACCTCCCTCGGTGGGGTCGAGTCGACCCTGGAGCGCCGCCGACGCTGGAAGACCGAGGCGCCGACCATTCCCGAGGGCCTGATCCGCCTCTCCGTCGGGATCGAGGACGTCGAGGACCTGTGGGAGGACCTCGCGCACGCCCTCGACGCCGCGGCGCTGGGCTTCGCCGCGGGGCACAAAGGGCCGCCGGCGGAGGCGGGACGCCTGATGGCCACGGCCACTCGTGGGGTTGTCGTGCGCCGCGGCGCGGCTCGGGACCACTGCGGAGGTTGACCGGGAAATGAAGCGAGTCATCAAGAGCGCCACGATCGCCGCAGTCGCGCTGGGAACGGTGCGCCAGCCACGCGGCGCGCCACCCCCCGCCACGACGCCACACCCACCGCTGTGTCTCCGCTCGTAACGCGGGGTTATGGCCCGTACAACAGCGTCATGCAGCGCGTCAGCGCACTGCTGAAGCGGATGACGGTAAGGAGAAGCTGCAGCAGGTGCAGCTGCGCTCCGACGGCCAGATCACGACGCGGACGCGCAGAAGGGAGTCGGTGGCGTGTTCTCGCTGACCGACCCCGCGAAGATCAACCACTTCCAGCAGATCGCGGTCCAGAAGTCCCGGCTGCACATCCCGATCCTGTTCGCCTACGACACCATCCACGGGTACCGCACCATCTTCCCGGTGCCGCTCGGGGCAGCGAGCTCCTTCGACCCGGCGGTGGCGCAGACCGACGCCGGCATCGGTGCCCGCGAGTCCGCCACGGTCGGCATCAAACAGATCTACAGCCCGATGGTCGACGTCTCCAACGAGCCACGCTGGGGCCGCATCGTCGAGGGCAACGGCGAGGACCCCTTCCTCGGCTCCGCGATGGCCGCTGCCCGCGTCCGGGGCGCTCAGGGTGACGACTACTCGGCCCGCGACAAGACGGTCACCTCGGTGAAGCACTTCGTGGGTTACGGGCAGCCGGAGGGCGGTCGCGACTACAACACCACGGACATGTCCGAGTCGCGGTTGCGGAACGTCTACCTGCCTCCGTTCAAGGCCGCGGTCGACGCCGGCTCCGACACGGTGATGTGCTCGTTCAACTCGCTCAACGGAGTCCCCGGGTGCGCGAACAAGGACACCGAGACAGGCATCCTGAAGAAGGAGTGGGGCTTCGACGGCTTCATCGAGAGCGACTACACGGCCGTCTCGGAGACGCGCGCGTGCCCGCCCCGGAACCTGGACGAGGGTCCCTGCGGCCACGGGACCGCGGCCGACGGCCCCGAGGCCGCAGCGAACGCGCTGATGGCCGGCACGGACTCGGAGATGGTCAGCACGAACCTGCGTGACCACGGCCAGCAGCTGCTGAAGCAGAAGCGGATCTCGATGGGCCGGCTCGACGACGCCGTTCGTCGCATCCTGCGCGTGAAGTTCCGCGCGGGGCTGTTCGAGCACCCGTACGTCGACCAGTCCAAGGCATCCGACCCGGCGTCGTTCATCACGCCCTCCGACCGGCGAGCCGCCCGCACGGCTGCGGCACGATCGATGGTGCTGCTGAAGAACGACAGCACCGACGCACGCCCCACGCTGCCGCTCGACCCGAGGAAGAAGACTGCAGTCATCGGCCCGCTCGGTGACGACCAGCACGACATGCTCGGCCCCTGGTGGGGCAAGGGCCAGGACGCGGACGCGGTCAGCGCGCTCACCGGCATCAAGGCCAGGGTGCCGAACGCGACGTACACGCCCGGGTGCACGCTCAAGAACGTCGAGCCTCCGAACGCGACCGACGCGGACGCCTGCAGCGACGCCGACCTCGACGCGGTGACGAGGGCCGCCGACGACGCCCAGCAGGTGGTCCTGGCGCTCGGCGAGACCCGGGAGATGTCAGGTGAGGCAGCCTCGCGCAGCACCCTGGACCTACCCGGTGAGGAGCAGCGGCTGATCGATGCGGTCAAGGCCACCGGCAAGCCGTTCGTGGTGGTGCTGTTCAACGGACGTCCCCTCACCCTCTCCGAGGTCGTGGCCTCGGCGCCGGCCATCCTCGAGGCCTGGTTCCCCGGCATCGAGGCGGGCAACGCGGTCGCGGACGTGCTGTTCGGGACGACCAACCCGGGCGGCAAGCTCCCCGTCTCGTTCCCCCGACGACTCGGCCAGGTGCCGATCTACTACAACCACGAGCCGACGGGTCGACCCTGCGACGCCACCCAGAAGTACGTCTCCCGCTATCGCGACCTGAGC
Source organism: uncultured Actinomycetota bacterium (assembly GCA_963815825.1). Classification (GTDB taxonomy): domain Bacteria; phylum Actinomycetota; class Actinomycetes; order Propionibacteriales; family Nocardioidaceae; genus Marmoricola. The sequence goes on from CAWFII010000012.1 coordinate 99,603, forward strand.
TCCTGCGACCCGCTCTTCGAGTTCGGGTTCGGGCTGAGCTACACCACGTTCGCGATCACCGACCTCGAGGTCGACCGCCCTCGCGTCTCGCGCAACGGGCGGGTCCGGGTCTCGGTGAAGGTGCAGAACACCGGCCGACGAGCGGGTGACGACGTCGTCCAGCTCTACCTCCACGACCCGGTGGCGAGCCTGTCCCAGCCCGTACGCCGTCTCCGTGGGTTCGAGCGCGTCACGCTGCGCCCGGGCCAGTCTCGCCGGGTCTTCTTCAGCGTCGACCGCAAGGACTTCGGGTTCTACGACAATGACGGAAGGTTCGTCGTCGAGCCGGGGACGATCGAGCTCTACGCCGGCGACTCCTCCCGGGCCACGCTGACGAAGTCGTTCCAGGTGACTCGCTGACCGCAGCCACCTCGATCCGAGCTGCGACGAGCGGGACTGACCGGCGGGGGTCAGTCCCGTTCGTGCTTGGTGTCACGCGCGATGAACGCGTACATCATGTCGCGGGCGCTCATCTCTCCGGCGACGACAGCCGCGACGTGCTTGGCCACCGGTGCGTCGACGCCGTTGTGCTCGGCGAGGTCGAAGATCGAGGCACACGACTTGGCTCCTTCGGCGACCTGTCGCGTGGAGGCGACGATCTCCTCGGTGGTCATGCCCTGGCCGAGCTTCTCCCCGAAGGTCCGGTTGCGCGAGAGCGGTGAGGAACAGGTCGCGACGAGGTCGCCGAGTCCGGCCAGGCCCATCAGCGTCAGCGGGTCGGCTCCGAGCTTCATCGCCAGCCGCGCGGTCTCGGCCAGCCCGCGGGTGATCAGCGACGCGGTGGTGTTGTCGCCGAACCCGAGCCCGACCGCCATCCCGACGCAGAGCGCGACCACGTTCTTGTAGGCGCCACCGAGCTCACAGCCGAGCACGTCGGTGCTGCGGTAGGGACGGAAGGCCTGCGAGTGGCAGAGGTCCTGCAGGCGCAGCGCGACGGACTCGTCAGCGCACGCGATCACACTGGCCGCGGGTTCGCGCAGGGCGATCTCGCGGGCGAGGTTGGGGCCGCTGACCACGGCGATCCGCTCGGGCCCGGCGCCGGTCACCTCGGCGATGACCTCGCTCATCCGCTTGGTGGTGCCGAGCTCGACACCCTTCATCAGCGAGACGAACACGGCGTCGTTCGGCATCAGCTCGGTCCACCGGCCGAGGTTCTCGCGCAGCTTCTGGGAGGGCACGGAGAGCACCACGAACTCCGCGTCCCGCGCTGCCTCCGCCGGGTCGGCAGTCGCACGGATGCTCTCGGGCAGCTCGATGCCGGGGAAGTAGTCGGTGTTCTCGTGACGTTCGTTGATGGCCGCGCACACCTCAGGGCGACGTCCCCAGATGGTCACGTCGTTGCCCGCGTCGGCGAGGACGAGACTGAACGCGGTCCCCCAGGAGCCTGCACCGAACACCGCGACCTTGCTCATGCCTGCCTGCCTCGCTTCCGCTTGTTCGGGTTGCCGATCTCGTTGACTCCCGACGTCTTCGGGTCGAAGCGTACGGCGGGCGCCTTCTCGCCGCGCAGGTCCTCGACCAGGACGGTGATCGCGGACATGATCCGATCGGTGGTCTCGTGCAGCAGCTCGGAGGTGATCTCCTGCCCCATCAGGTCACTGAGATCCACCGGATCCCCCACCTTGTAGGAGGTCTTCTTGCGCGGGAACGGGTGCGGCCGCAGCGAGTAGGCGGGCAGCAGATCCTGCGCCCCCCACTGTCCGATCGGGATGACGGGGCACCCTGTTGCCAGGGCGATCCTCGCCGCGCCGGTCTTGCCGCGCATCGGCCACCCGTCGGGATCCTTGGTGATGGTCCCCTCCGGGTAGATGCCGATGCACTCACCCCGGCGTACCGCCTCGACCGCCGCGTCGAAGGCGCTGGCCGCGTCGTCACTCATCCGGGTCACCGGGATCTGGCCGGTGTCCCTGGCGAGATGCTTCACGAGAGGGGTGTGGAAGAGCGCATCCTTGGTCAGGTAGCGGACCAGACGGCCGTGCTCGTAGAGAAACAGGCCGAGCGCCATCGGGTCGATGTGCGAGATGTGGTTGACCACGACCACGCAGCCACCGGTGGCGGGGATCTTCTCCCCGTCGATCCAGTTGCGCCGGGTGACAGCGAACAGCGTGGGCTTGACGACGGCGACGACGGTCGTCCATGCCCAGCCACGCTTCTCCTGCAGAGGTCGCACTCCGGCCACTCGGACCCTCCCTGGTCTACCCACCCCGCCCGTGTCGGCGAGCCTACTGCCCGGCTCCGTCCCGTCGGCGGATCGGCGGACCAGTGTGGGTCCGCACCGGCGTCGTTCGCCCGTGCCTGAGAGGATCGAGGCGATGTCGCAGCCGTTCGCACTCCTCGTACCGGTCAAGACCCTGACGCTGGCCAAGTCGCGGCTCGAGGTCTCCCGACCGGACCACCGGGAGCTCCTGATGCGAGCCTTCGCTCTCGATGCACTCACTGCCGCCGGCCGGGCGGCCTGCGTCGAGCAGGTCTACGTCGTCACGGACGAGCCCGGCCTCGACGTCGAGGGAGCCGTCTGCCTTCCCGACGAGGGCGCCGGCGACCTCAATGCCACGCTGCGCAGGGCCTTTCTCCGCGTGCGACAGCTCGTCCCCGGACGCGCCGTGGCGGCCATGTGTGCCGATCTGCCGTGTCTGCGTGCCGAGGACCTCGACACGGCACTGCGCCCTGGTGGTGCGCGATGGTTCGTGGCCGACGCGTCGGGCACCGGTACGACGCTGCTGGCCGCCGCCGCCGGCGTGCACCTGGACCCGTGCTTCGGGGCCGGCTCCGCGGACCGGCACGAGAGGTCCGGGGCATCGCCGGTGCGCGTCGACCTGCCCACGTTGCGCATGGACGTGGACACCGAGGCCGACCTCGAGCGAGCGATCGCGATCGGCGTCGGACCGCACACGGCGAGCGCGCTCGGGGACCGACGGGCCCGCACCTAGGGGTCATTCGCCGTACAGACACGAGAGCGGCGACGACCCGTCCGGGTCGTCGCCGCTCTCGCTGACTGGGTCAGGACTTCTTGGCCGTGCTCTTCTTCGCGGTGCTCTTGCTCGCAGACTTCGTGGCCGGCGCCTTCTTCGCCGTCGTGCTCGACGACTTCTTCGCCGCGGAGGACTTCGAGGCCGGCGCCTTCTTGGCGGCGGCCTTCGTGGCCGTCGACTTCTTCGCCGTCGATGCTCGACGCCTTCTTCGCCGTCGTGCTCGACGTCTTCTTCGCCGTCGTGCTCGGCGACTTCTTCGCCGCAGAGGACTTCGACGTCGAGGACTTCGTGGCCGTCGACTTCTTGGCCGGCGCCTTCTTCGCCGTCGTGCTCGACGACTTCTTCGCCGCAGAGGACTTCGACGTCGAGGACTTCGTGGCCGTCGACTTCTTGGCGGTCGACTTCTTGGCCGGAGCCTTCTTCGCGGTCGAGGTGCTGCTCGCCGACTTGGTGGTTCCTCCGCCCGTAGCCCGCTTGGCTGCGGCGGCCGTGCGCTGCACGGCCGGCTTGGCGGCGGCCGGCGTCGCCTTCTCGACGGCCGCAAGCGTCAGCTTCGGCAGCTTCTTCGCACCCGAGACGACATCCTTGAGCTGCGCGCCGGGCTTGAACGCAGGAACAGCCTTCTTCTTGGCCTTCATCCGTGCTCCGGTCGACGGGTTGCGCACCCAGCGCGCGTCTCGGACCCTCTTCTCGAAGGAACCGAAGCCCGTGATGGCGACCTTCTCGCCTCTGGCGACCTCACGGGTGATCGTGTCGAGCACCGACTCGAGCGCGTGCGAGGCCGCCTTGCGGTTGCCTTCGTAACGAGCCGCGAGGGCGTCGATCAACTGACTCTTGTTCACAAGCTTCCCTTTCGTGAACGTCAGCCGAGCGCTCTGCTCGACTAATCCCCTTGCACGGTAGGGAAAAGTGACACGCACCACAATGGGAGAGGCGCGTGTCGCAGGAGTTGTTATTGCGAAAGAGCCACCAGATCAGTGAATTGTGGCCGGTTTCCAGGAAGGACGGGTGCTTTCGAAGGCAGCGATGTCCTCCTCGTGCGACAGCGTGATGCCGATGTCGTCGAGTCCTTCGAGCAGCCGCCAGCGGGTGTAGTCGTCGATGTCGAAGGAGTCCTCGATCGCATCGGCTCCCTCACCCGCCTTGACGGTGCGCGCCTCCAGGTCGACGGTGACCGTTGCACCTGGTGCGGCCTCGAGGTGGTCCCACAACCTCTGGACGACCTTCTCGTCGACCTGGGCGGCGACGAGCCCGGACTTGCCTGCGTTGCCACGGAAGATGTCCGCGAACCGTGAGCTGATGACGGCCCGGAACCCGTAGTTCTGGAGCGCCCAGACCGCATGCTCTCGCGACGAGCCGGTGCCGAAGTCCGGCCCAGCGACGAGCACCGAGCCGGCGGAGTACTCGGCCTTGTTCAGCACGAAGGAGGAATCCCCACGCCAGGCTGCGAAAAGTCCGTCCTCGAAGCCGGTGCGCGTCACTCTCTTGAGGTAGACCGCCGGGATGATCTGGTCGGTGTCGACGTTGCTCCTGCGCAGAGGAACGCCGACGCCGGTGTGTGTCGTGAACTTGTCCATGCTTCAGGACTCCTGGTTCTTCTGGCCGGACCCCGCGACGGGTTCGAGGTCCTGGGGCGAGCTGAGCGTGCCGCGCACAGCCGTGGCCGCGGCGACGGGGATCGACACGAGGTGCGTTCGCCCTCCCTTGCCCTGTCTCCCCTCGAAGTTGCGGTTCGAGGTGGACGCGCTGCGCTCTCCCGGCGCGAGCTGGTCCGGGTTCATGCCCAGACACATCGAGCAGCCGGCACCGCGCCACTCGGCGCCCGCCTCCTTGAAGATGACGTCGAGCCCCTCATCCTCGGCCTGCAGGCGCACCCGTACCGATCCGGGTACGACGAGCAGCCGGGTGTCCTTGTCGACGGAGCGGCCCTTGATGATCTCGGCGGCGAGCCGCAGGTCCTCGATGCGACCGTTGGTGCACGACCCGACGAACACGGTGTCCACCTTGATCTCGCGCATCGGTGTCCCGGCCTCGAGGGCCATGTACTCGAGTGCCTTCTCGGCACCGACCCGGTCATCCGGATCGTCGAACCCGGCCGGGTCGGGCACCACACCGCCGAGCTGCACCCCTTGGCCGGGGTTGGTGCCCCAGGTGACGAACGGGGTCATCGTCGAGGCGTCCAGCACGATCTCCTCGTCGTAGACGGCGTCGTCGTCGGTGCGCAGCGACTTCCAGTGCTTCACCGCGACGTCCCAGTCCGCACCCTTCGGCGCCTCCTGCCTGCCTTCGATGTAGTCGAAGGTGGTCTGGTCGGGGGCGATCAGGCCGGCCTTCGCACCCCACTCGATGCTCATGTTGCACACCGTCATCCGACCCTCCATGGAGAGCGACTCGATCGCGGGCCCGCGGTACTCGACGATGTAGCCCTGCCCCCCGCCGGTGCCCGTCTGCGTGATCAGGGTCAGGACCAGGTCCTTGGCGGTGACCCCCTCAGGAAGCTCACCGGTGACTGTGACCGCCATCGTCTTGGGGCGCGCCTGCATCAGGGTCTGCGTGGCGAGCACGTGCTCGACCTCGGAGGTGCCGATCCCGAAGGCGATCGCACCGAACGCCCCGTGCGTCGAGGTGTGCGAGTCACCGCACACGATGGTCATGCCCGGCTGGGTCAGGCCCAGCTGGGGACCGATGATGTGCACGATGCCCTGCTCGACGTCGCCGAGCGGGTGCGAGCGCACTCCGAACTCCTCGGTGTTCTTGCGCAGGGTCTCCACCTGGGTGCGCGAGACGGGGTCGGCGATCGGCTTGTCCCAGTCGACGGTCGGAACGTTGTGGTCCTCGGTGGCGAGGGTCAGGTCCGGACGCCGGACGCTGCGCCCTGCGAGCCGCAGCCCGTCGAAGGCCTGCGGCGACGTGACCTCGTGGATGAGGTGGAGGTCGATGAAAAGGAGGTCGGGTTCACCGTCCGCGCTGCGCACGACGTGCTCGTCCCAGATCTTCTCCGACAGGGTCCTGCCCATATCCAATGCCCTCCTGCGTCGTTTCACATACTGAGCGCCCCAGCAGCGAGGCGTTGCCCACGATATCTTTGCATCCCATCCTACGAGACGGCAGTATTACGATATGGACAACACAAGCGGAGTCGGCGTACTCGACAAAGCAGCCCTGGTGCTCGCGGCCCTGGAGTCTGGTCCCGCGACGCTGGCCGGCCTGGTGGCCGGCACGGGCCTGGCGCGACCGACGGCACACCGCCTGGCCGTCGCCCTCGAGCACCACCGCCTGGTGGCCCGGGACATGCAGGGCCGGTTCGTGCTCGGACCGCGCCTGGCCGAGCTCTCGGCCGCGGCCGGCGAGGACCGCCTCCTCGCCACTGCCGGACCGGTGCTCGCGCGGCTGCGCGACATCACCGGGGAGTCGGCCCAGCTGTGGCGCCGCCAGGGTGAGCACCGGGTGTGCGTCGCCGCCGCCGAACGTCCCAGCGGCCTTCGCGACACGATCCCGATCGGGTCGCAGCTGACCATGCGCGCCGGTTCGGCTGCCCAGGTGCTCCTGGCCTGGGAAGACCCCGAGCGCATGCACCGCGGCCTGCAGAACGCCGCCTACTCCGCCACCGCTCTCGCCGGGATCCGCCGTCGCGGCTGGGCACAGTCGGTCGGCGAGCGCGAGCAGGGTGTCGCCTCGGTGTCGGCCCCGGTGCGGTCCCCGAGCGGCAAGATCATCGCCGCGGTGTCCGTGTCCGGTCCCCTCGAGCGGCTCTCGCGGCAGCCGGGCAGGATGCATGCACCGGCGGTGCTGGCTGCTGCCGAGCGGCTCTCCGAGTCCCTCCGGCGCGCCGCCGCCGAGTGAGCGGGCACGCTGCTCCGGACCACGACTGAGGCGCACGAGACCGCGCCTCCCGGGGAAGCGGCCACCGAAGTGGCACGCTGGCATGCATGTCAGTCGCCGTCGCGTCGGACGCGTGCACCGTGGCCGACGACCACGTGGTCGTGCCCGCGCAGCTGCTCGATCCAGTGGTGGTCACCCTCGACGGTCACTACGTCTGGGCCTTCTCCGCGGCGCGCGACGGCACCCGCACTCTCCGGGGATGGAGGGTGCCCTGGCCGGCGGCGCTGCAGCCGGAGCTCGTCGGCACGGCCCGGGTGCGGCTCTGCGACGCCACTGGGGAGCTCGTCCACCACGACGAGCAGAGAGCCTTTCGGGGCGGGACCACCCCGTTGCGGGTCCGAGACCGGAACGGGCACCCGCTCGCGGTCGACAGCGCGGGCCACCTCACCAGGGTCTTCTCCGAGACCGACGCGACCGCGCGACGACACATCGTCGACGGCACGGCCCGTGCACTGAAGGACCTGCGTGACGGACTGGGGATCGATGCCCACCTGAGCTACGGCGCCCTGCTGGGCGCGGTCCGCACCGGAGCGATGATCGGCCACGACTCCGACACCGACCTCGCCTACATCAGCAGCCACACGCACCCTGCCGACGTGGTGCGTGAGTCCTTCCGGATCGAGCGAGGGATGCGGGAGCTCGGCTGGAAGGTCGTCCGGATGTCGGGCGCCGACCTCAAGCTCTTCCTGCCGTTGCCCGACGGTCGCACCGTGCACGTCGACGTCTTCGGCGCCTTCCACGTCGAGGGGGTGTTCTACCAGATGGGCGGCCGCAGCGGCGTGCTCGCGCGAGGGACGCTCACGCCCGCCTCGACCGTGGTCCTCGAGGGCGTCGAGCTGGCCGCCCCGAAGGATCCCGAGGCGGTGCTGCAGTTCCTCTACGGCCCCGGCTGGCGCGTACCCGACCCAGCGTTCCAGCCGGTGGACCCGCCTCCCGGGCTGCGCCGGATCGACGGATGGATGCGCGGTTTCCGCACGAACGTCAGCAGCTGGAACGAGCTCTACCGCGCTCGTCGCCAGCAGGTTCCCCAGCGGGGTTCCTCCTTCGCCGCCTGGGTCGGGGAACGGATGCCCACCGACGCGGTCGTGGTCGACCTGGGCACCGGCAACGGACGGGACGCGCTGTGGTTCACCCGGCACGGGCACCGGGTGATCGCCCTCGACTACTCCGGCGCCGCACTGCGGCGGACCGCCAGCAGGCTCGAGCGCCGGGGCGCCGATCCCGACGTACGCGTGCTGGTGCTCAACGACGTCCGGACCTCTCTGGTCACCGGCGCCGAGCTCGCCCGTGAGCCGAGCCCGCCCTACCTCTATGCCCGTGAGCTGGTCGGCTGCCTCGACGGCGACGCCCGGAGGAACCTGTGGCGCCTGTGCTCGATGTCGTTGCGCCGGGGAGGCGCACTGTTCCTCGAGTACGCCGCGACCCGGCGCGGGCTGCCACCGACCGCGGTCGGTGGTCTCGTCGAGCGCCTCGACACCGATCGGCTCGTGCGTGAGATCGAGGCCGCCGGCGGGCACGTGGTGCACCGCAGCGTCGGCCCAGGACACGACTTCTTCGACCAGCCGGACAAGGCCGTCGCCCGGCTCGAGGTCCGGTGGTCCCCACGAGAATCCTCCCCCGACCCGTCACTCCCCTCGACCAGCCCAGGAGCAGCCGTGAGCACCGAGACCACCCCCCACCGCGGACTCCTCCGCAGCACGATCGGCCTGCCCGAGTTCGTCCGCGACCTCAAGGACGCGGTGCACGAGAACCGTCGGCTCAACCGCCGCATCGCCGAGCTCACCGACGTCGTCGCCGAGCTCCTCGTCCCGCTCGCGGACCGTGACGAGGAGCGGGCCCGCGAGCTCCTGGCCCGCTACCGCGAGACCTCGCTCGCCCCCTGAGCAAGGGACCTGACACGCGGAGAGTTCACGCCTCGTCGGGGTCGTCGGTCGGGTCCAGGAAGAGGTGCCGCACCTCGGGGTGTGCCTCGCGCACTCGGCGCTCCACCTCCTCGGCGGCGCGCTCCAGCTCGTCGACCGTGGCGTCGTCGTCGAGGTCCACGCGTGCCGCCACCAGCACCTCGTCGGGCGCCATCCTCATGGTCAGCATCTCGACCAGGCTGTCGATGCCCGGGGACTCGATGATCGTGGTCCTGATCGACGCCTGCATCGCCTCCGGGACGGCCTGCCCGATCAGGGCAGCCTTGTTCTGCTGACCCAGGGCGTAGGCCACCCCGACCAGCAGCAGCCCGATCGCGATCGACGCCGCGCCGTCCCAGAAGCTCTGGCCGGTGAGGTGGTGCAGCGTGATCCCGGCGGCGGCGAGGACCAGTCCGATCAGGGCAGCCGTGTCCTCGAACGCCACCGTCTTGACGGTCGGGTCCGGGGTGATCCGCAGGTGCTCGAAGAACCCGCGGCCGCGCTCCTCGGCCTCGCCCCGCAGCTGCCGCACCGCCCGGAGCCACGAGATCCCCTCGAAGAGGAAGCCGAGCGCCAGGACGACGTACGCGACCAGCAGGCTGCCGAGCTTCTCGGGCTCCAGCACCGCCTTGACGCCCTCGAGGATCGAGTAGCCCGCCCCCAGCACGAAGATGCCGACGGCGGCGATCAACGACCAGAAGTAGCGCTCCATGCCGTAGCCGAAGGGGTGCTGGGCATCGGCCGGCTTCTGGCTGCGCTTGAGCGCAGCCATCAGGAACACCTGGTTGAGGGTGTCGGCGAAGGAGTGCGCCGCCTCGGCCAGCATCGCGGTCGAGCCCGAGATCAGACCCCCGAACAGCTTCGCCACCGCGATGGACAGGTTGGCGGCGCCAGCGAGGAGGACGGTCCCGGTGGACTCGTCCGCCTCGCTCTTCTGATCTGCCATGCGCCCAGCCAAGCAGGTGCCCGGCAGCGCTTCAGAACAGGGCGTCCTGCTCCAGCTCGAGCAGCAGCTGCTTGCGCGGGAGGCCACCGGCGTAGCCGGTCAGCCTCCCGTCGGCGCCGATCACCCGGTGGCACGGGATCACGATCGGGATCGGGTTGCGCCCGTTGGCCAGACCGACCGCACGCGACGCGGCGTTGGTCATGCCGAGCCGGCGGGCGATCTCGCCGTACGACGCGGTCTCGCCGTACCCGATGCCCCTGAGCTGGGCCCACACGCGCTGCTGGAAGTCGCTGCCGCGCGGTGCGAGCGGGAGGTCGAACTCCTTGAGGTCCCGGGCGAAGTACGCCGCCAGCTGGTCGACCGTCGGGCGCAGGACGGGGTGGTCGTCATCGCGCTCGCCGATCGGCTCTCCGCTGGGAGAGGCCCGGAAGGGGGCGAACTCGATGGCCGTCAGCACCGCCTCCCGGGCGACGATGCGCAGGTCGCCGACCGGCGAATGGGTCACGGTCCACATCGTCGTCCTCCCCGTTGCCGTGGTCGTGGTCATCTCAGTCTCCTTCGTGGTCGTGCGAGCCCGGCGGTCGGACCCTCGAACGCGTCCCCACGAGGGTCGGGTCCGGGAGCTGCATCTCCTCGAGCACCACCGACCACAGGCGCAGCAGCGCGTAGGACCGCCACGGTCGCCAGCCACGGCTGAGCTCGACGACGTCGTCGATGCCCAGCCGGGCTGCTGCGTTGCGCACCCCGATGTCGGTGGGCAGGAAGACGTCGGGGTCTCCGAGGGCACGCATGGCCACGTAGTCGGCTGTCCACGGCCCGATCCCGGGCAGTGCCAGCATGGCCTCGCGTGCCTCCCGCCGGTCCGTGCTCCGGTCGAGCCGCACCTCCCCGCTGTGCAGGGCCCCGGCCAGGCCGATCAGGGCGCGGCCACGCGCACGCGGCATCGCCAGCTGCTCGGGATCCAGGAGCGACAGCGCTCTCGGCGTCGGGAACAGGCGGTCGACCTCGTGCTCACCGACCAGCCCGAGAGGTTCACCGTGCTCCTGGACCAGTCGTCTTGTCGCCGTCCGTGCGGACGCGAGGCTGACCTGCTGGCCCAGCACCGTCTGGACGGCGACCTCGCCGCCGTCGAGCGAGCCGGGGACGCGCAGGCCGGGCCGTCGTGCGACCAGGCCCGCGAGCAGTGCATCCTCGCTCAGAGCGTCGTCCACCGCGATCGGGTCGCAGTCGGCATCGACAAGCCTGCGGGTCCGCTCCATCGCCGGGGCGAGGTCACGGGAGTCGGTGAGCGTGAAGGTGCAGGGGACCTGGCCCGCGGGACGGTCGGCGAGGTCGACGCGTACGACGCCCGGCCCGTGCGGCAGGCGCAGGGAGCGTTCGTACCAGCCCGGACCGGTCGCCTCGATGCCCGGCACGGCATGGATCGCGAGGAAGAAGTGCAGGTCGGCGGCCGCGAACGGCTCCCGGACCGCGATCCGGGTGTGGATCCGGCCCGGCCGTGTCGACGATCTCCGGCTGCCGGCCCCCGCGCGCAGCCGGGTCGGCGACGCGGCATACACCTCGCGCAGGGTGTCGTTGAACTGCCGGACGCTGGCGAAGCCGGCCGCGAAGGCGATGTCGGCGAAGGTCATCTCCGTGGTCTCGATCAGCACCCTGGCTGTCTGTGCCCGGCGCGACCTGGCCAGGGCGAGCGGACCGGCGCCGTACTCCTGGGTGACGACGCGGTTGAGCTGGCGGGTCGAGTAGCCCAGCGCGTCGGCGAGCCCGCCGACGCCCTCTCGTTCGACAACCCCGTCGCACACCAGCCGCATGGCCCGCGCGGCCACGTCGGCCGCGACGTCCCACTCCGGCGATCCGGGGGTCGCATCGGGAAGACAGCGCCGGCAGGCCCGGTAGCCGGCGCCCTGGGCGGCGGCGGCGGATCGGTAGAAGGAGACGTTGTGGCGTCGCGGCGTGAGCGCCGGGCACGACGGTCGGCAGTAGATGCCGGTGGTGCTGACCGCGGTGTAGAACATCCCGTCGAAACGACGGTCGCGTCCCTTCACGGCCCGGTAGCACGCGTCCTGGTCGAGTTCCACGCCCTCAGTCTGGCAACCGGGACCGACAGGTGCCAGCGGGAATCGGACATGGCCTCCCGGGCTCCGTCCGGCCCGGAGGTCGGACGCGGACCGCAGTCGCCTGTTGTCGTACCTCCATGTCGCGAGGGATATCGACCTCTGTGAAGATAGACAGGTGTCGAACTCCACGGTCCTCCAGACGACCACCCGCCGCGACCTGCCATCCCTCGCTGACGCCCTCGCATGTTGCACGCCCCTGGCCCGGGAGCCACTGAGCGCCGAGGCCTGCGCACAGGTGGTGCCGATGCTGAAGGCCATCGCCGAGCCTGCCCGGCTTCGGCTGTTGTCCTTGGTCGTCTCCCACGAGGGCGCAGAGGCATGCGTGTGTGACTTGCTGCCGTACTTCGACCTCTCCCAGCCCACCATCAGCCACCACCTCAAGGTGCTCTACGAGGCCGGTCTGCTGGACCGCGAGAAGCGCGGCACCTGGGTCTTCTACCTCGCCCGACCGGCCGCGATGGCAGCGTTGGCCAACCTGTTCACCTCGTCCGAGGTCCCCGTATGAGCGACACGGTGCACGAGACCCACGACCCGAACGCCCGGACGGGCGACGTCTTGCACCAGCTCTCCACCCTCGACCGGTTCCTGCCGGTGTGGATCGGCGTGGCCATGGTGGTCGGGCTGCTGCTCGGCCGGCTGGTTCCGGGTCTCGACGACGCGCTGGCGGCGGTCGAGATCGGCTCGGTGTCCCTGCCCATCGCGATCGGGCTGCTGGTGATGATGTATCCGGTGCTGGCCAAGGTCCGCTACAACGAGCTCGGCCACGTCACCAGCGACGGCCGCATGCTCGCCACCTCGATCCTCTTGAACTGGATCCTCGGACCCGCGCTGATGTTCGCCCTCGCCTGGCTGCTCCTGCCTGACCTGCCGGAGTACCGCACGGGCTTGATCATCGTCGGGCTGGCCCGCTGCATCGCGATGGTGCTGATCTGGAACGATCTCGCGTGCGGAGACCGTGAGGCGGCCGCCATCCTGGTCGCGATCAACGCCATCTTCCAGATCGTCGCGTTCGCACTCCTCGGCTACTTCTACCTCCAGATCCTCCCCGGTTGGCTCGGACTCGAGCAGACCCAGCTCGAAGTCTCCATCTGGGGCATCGCCAAGTCCGTCCTGGTCTTCCTCGGCATCCCGCTCCTGGCCGGCTTCCTCACCCGGACCTTCGGCGAGCGCGCCAAGGGCCGCGAGTGGTACGAGTCGGCCTTCCTGCCCAAGATCGGGCCCGCTGCGCTGTACGGGCTGCTGTTCACCATCGTCATCCTGTTCGCACTCCAGGGCGACACGATCACCAACCAGCCTCTGGATGTCGCTCGTATCGCCCTGCCGCTGCTCGTCTACTTCGCCCTGATGTGGGGCGGCTCGATGCTGCTGACCCGCGCGCTGGGTTTCGACTACCAGCGTGCCACCGCGGTCTCCTTCACCGCCGCCGGCAACAACTTCGAGCTCGCCATCGCCGTGGCCATCGGCGTCTTCGGCGTCAGTTCCGGTCAGGCCCTGGCCGGTGTCGTCGGACCCCTCATCGAGGTCCCTGCCCTCATCGGCCTCGTCTACGTCAGCCTCTGGGCCCGCAAGTTCTACCGCGAACGCACTACCAGCTAGTCGGCCGCAGCACCTCAGGTCCTCCTTGCCTGCGTCCGCCAGGGCTCCTCACCGAGCA
>CAWFII010000013.1:0-95425 GCA_963815825.1 uncultured Actinomycetota bacterium
GAGCAACCGCAGCACCTCGTCCACATCGATCCGCACCGGCATGGTCAGCCGGTAGGGCCGGGAGGCGAGCTGCCCGCTGAGGGCGCTGCGGAGGTGGGAGACCTCGGCCTTGAGGGTCGAGAAGGTCACGGCCTGGTCGCCGTAGAGCCGGGCGTGCAGCTGCTCGAGCGAGAGTCCGGCCGGGTTCAGCGCGAGCAGCGCCAGGATCTCGGTCTGCCGCCGGTTGAGCAGCAGCCGGCTGCCGTCGAGATGCGCCTCCGCGGCTCCGAGCAGGGACAGGTCGAGCCCCGGAGGGCGAGCGCTCGCACCCAGGGCGTCAGCGCCGTCCGTGTAGTGCGTCGAGGCCGGCATCGCCGTCTCGATCAGCCGCGCCATCACCCGCGCCGTGGCCAGGCCGATGGGGTGCGTGCGGTCCCAGGAGGTGGAGAGGTCGATCACGCCGAGCTGCTGGCCGCTGACCGGGTCGTGCACGGGCGCGGCCCAGCAGACCCAGTTGTGCACGATCGTGGCGTAGTGCTCGGCACTGAAGACCATCGACGGGGAGTCGTGCCGGTTGGCCAGGTCGAGCGCGTTGGTGCCCACGCTGGTGTCGTCCCACCGGCCACCGGCGACGAAGTTCACGGTCTCCGCCTTGCGGCGCATCACCCGGCCGCCGTAGGTCCACAGGATCCGGGTCTGGGGGTCGGTGACGGCAACCACGAGGTCACCGTCCTCGGCGGTGCGGCGCAGCTCGGACTCGACGCGCTCGACCGCGACCTGGAGCGGCGAGCCGTCCCACATCGCGGCGGTGTCGGACTCGTCGCCCATCGGCGCCTCGCTGACGTCGATGCCCACCGCGGGTGCCGAGCGCTCCCAGGAACGGAGGATCTCGGGCCTGACCTGGTCCTGCGCCCCGTCACCTCGCTCGACGAAGTTCGTCCACGCGCGGACAGCGTCCAGGCGGCGGCTGTGCAGATCGCTGCGCGGACCGGACATGGACGACTCCCCAGGGTGTGCCTGCCGCCACCGTAGCCCGCGGAGCAAGCCCCCGATCCGACCGGGCCCGCGCCGCAGTCGGGCGCCTGGAGGTCTGGACAGGTGACCATCTAGTCACCTATCTTGACAGGATGACCGCGCACTCCACGGACGAGATGGACGCCGTCTTCCGCGCCCTCGCCGACCCCACCCGCCGCCGGCTGCTCGACGCCCTGTTCGCCTCCGACGGGCAGGCCGCGGGCGAGCTGTGCGCCGGGGTGCCGGAGATGACGCGCTTCGGGGTGACCAAGCACCTCCGCGTCCTCGAGGAGGCCGGTCTGCTCACCACCCGCCGCGCCGGCCGCTCGAAGCTGCACTACCTCAACCCGGTGCCGATCGGGCTGGTGGCCGACCGCTGGATCAGCAAGTACGCCGAGCCGTTCACCCGCGCCATGGTCGGGCTCCGCACCGGCCTGGAGACCGGGTCCTGAGCAGACTGCGCCCTACCCGAGAGGACAGACCGTGAGCCCAGGGCACCACCAGTACGAGATCTTCATCCGGGCCACCCCGGAGCAGGTCTTCGCTGCGATCATCGATCCTGCCTTCACTCGCCAGTACTTCCACGGCACCGCCTTCGAGCGGCCCCCGGTGCAGGGGGAGGCCTACCAGACCTCCATGCCCGACGGGACCCCCGCGGTGGACGGCACCATCGAGGTGTTGGAGCCGCCGCACCGGCTGGTGCAGACCTGGCACGTGCTCTACGACGTGGAGCTGGCGACCGAACCCGTCAGCCGGGTCGAGTGGCACGTCGAGGCGGCCGGCGCGGGCCTGACCAGGCTGCGCCTCGTGCACGGGGACCTCGCGCTGAGCCCGAGGACGTGGGCGCGGGTCGAGCACGGCTGGGTCTGGATCCTGGACGGTCTCAAGACCCTGCTCGAGACCGGCACCCCCCTGCCTGCGGAGCAGACCGAGGCACCGGTCACCGCAGACCCGAACGGCTCCTGGCACCGGTGGCAGGCCGTCGAGGCCAACAACGCGACGTGGGAGCTCATCGACGCGGAGCGGACCGCGGAGGACGACGAGGACATGGTGCGGCGCGCCTACGCAGCCGCCTACCACTGGGACCGGGCGGCCGGTCGCGCGCCGGCCAACCGCGCGCGCGCCGACTGGCTGCTCGCCAAGGTGCAGCTGCTCGCGGGCCGCGCACCGCTGTCGCTGCACCACGCCGAACGCTGCCTGGCCGCCTGCCAGGAGCACGCCCTGGTCGACTTCGACCTCGCCTACGCCCACGAGGCACGAGCACGCGCCCTCAAGGCGCTCGGCCGCCAGGAGGAGGCGGAGCGCGCCTGGGTGGCCGCCCACGACGTCCCGATCGCGGACGAGGAGGACCGCGCCGTTCTGGAGCGGGACCTCGCCGTCGCGCTCTAGGCGCGGCTCCCCTTGCCGCGATCAGAGGCCACCCGGACGGTCATGGGCGTGGATCCGGCCCTCGATGGTCGAGAGACGGTCACCGGTGCCGCCCCACCGGCCCGCCACGATCTCGGCGGCGATGCTGACGGCCGTCTCCTCCGGGGTCCGGGCGCCGAGGTCGAGGCCGATGGGGCTGGAGAGGCGGTCGAGCTCGGCCTCGGTGAGTCCCGCCTCCCGGAGCCGGGCCATCCGGTCCTCGTGGGTGCGGCGCGAGCCCATCGCACCGACGAAGGCGACCTCGGGCAGCCTGAGGGCGACCTCGAGGACCGGCACGTCGAACTTCGGGTCGTGGGTGAGCACGCAGATCACCGTGCGGGCGTCGATGTTGCCGGCCTCGGCCTCGGCCTTGAGGAACTTGTGCGGCCAGGTCACCACGACCTCGTCGGCCTCGGGGAAGCGGCTCTTCGTCGCGAAGACCGGGCGGGCGTCGCACACGGTGACGTGGTAGCCGAGGAAGACCCCCATCCGGGCCACCGCGGCCGCGAAGTCGATCGCACCGAACACGAGCATCCGCGGTGCCGGGGCGAAGGCCCAGACGAAGACCCGCATCCCCTCGCCGCGGCGCTCGCCGTCGGGCCCGTAGGTCAGGGTCGCGTTGTGGCCGGACGCGAGGAGGCCGAGGGCGTCGTCGGTCACGGCAGCGTCGGCACGGGCGCTGCCGAGCGAGCCGGTCGAGCTGTCGGGACGTACGACGGTGCGCAGGCCGAGCCGTGCCGGGTCCGGGTGCTCGATCACGGTGGCCAGCGCCACGGGTCGGCCGGCCTCGATGTCGGCGGCGATCTCGCCGAGCTCGGGGAAGCTCTGCTGGTCCACCTTCTCGACGTACACGTCCAGGATGCCGCCGCAGGTCAGACCGACGGCGAAGGCGTCGTCGTCGGAGACGCCGTACCGCTCGAGCACGGGTGTGCCGTCCCGCACCACCGACTCGCCGAGCTCGTAGACGGCACCCTCGACACAGCCACCGGACACCGAGCCGACGGCCGTCCCGTCGGGGCCGACGAGCATCGAGGCGCCGGGAGGACGCGGGGCGGACTGGAAGGTGGCCACGACGGTGCCGACCCCGACACTCTCGCCGGACCGCCACCACGTCATCAGCTCGTCGAGCACCTCACGCACGCGCCACCACCTCCAGGAGCTCGGCGAAGGCGCGCAGCGAGTGACCGCCGACGAAGTCGTCGCAGTGCGGCAGCGCCGCGGCGATGCCCTGCTGCACCGGCTCGTAGCCCTGCTTGCCACGGTGCGGGTTCACCCACACCACGTGGTGGGCCAGCCGGTGCAACCGCTGCATCTGCTCGCCGAGCTCGGAGGCGTCACCGCGCTCCCAGCCGTCACTGAACACGACCACCACGGCTCCGCGCGCCATTCCTCGAGCACCCCACCGATCCAGGAACGCCTTGAGCGTCTCGCCTAGCCGGGTGCCTCCCGACCAGTCCGGCACCTGCTCCCCCGCCCGGACCAGGGCGCGCTCGGCGTCCGCGGTGCGCAACGGGAGCGTGATCCTCGTGAGCCGGGTGCCGAGCGTGAACACCTCGACCTTCGAGAGGGGCGACCCGGTCACGACGAGGTGCGCGAGCCGCAGGATCGCGTCGGCGTAGGGGCGCATGGAGGCGGAGACGTCGACGAGCAGGACGACGCGGCGCGTGGTGGTGCCCCGGCGCCGGTGCTCGACCCTCCCGGGCTCGCCCATCTGCCGCAGCGTGGTGCGCAACGTGCGGTGCACGTCGATCTCGCCCCGGCGCCACGGCGTACGACGGTTGGCCCGTCGGCGCGGCAGCCGCGGGTGCAGTGCCCGGATCATCACGTCCAGCAGCGCCTTCTCGTCAGGGGTGAGCGACGCGACGTCGCGGTGCCGCAGCACCTCGAGCTCACTGGCAGAGGCGTGGATCACCTCGGGATCGCCCGCACCCTCGGACTCGCCGGCGTCCCCGGTCGGCAGCGGCGGACTGATCTCCCGCGACTGCTCCCGAGGGACGGTCCGCGGCAGCTGCTCCCGCGCCCCGAACCAGGCCGAGAAGACGTGCTCGTAGCGCACCAGGTCGTCGGGACTCGCGCAGAGCGTCGCCCGGCCCGCACGGTAGGTCGCCGCGGCGTCGCCCGCACCGACCATGGCCGTGGCCTGGAGGAAGCTGGTCGAGCGGTCGTGGGTCACCGCCATCCCTGCCGACCGCAGGGCCCGGGTGAAGGCGAGCAGGATCTCGTCGGCCTCGTGGCTGCGCTCGTGTCCGTGCCTCGGGCTCATCGCGCGAGCATCCGGTCGAGCGCGTGCTTCACACGGTCGGTGTCCTCGCGGTACTTCACCACCGCTCCCAAGGTCCGCGACGCCGTCTGAAGATCCAGCTCCTCCACGCCGAGACGGTGCAGCGCACGCGCCCAGTCGAGGGTCTCGGCCACGCCCGGTGGCTTGAGCAGCTCCTGGCCACGCAGCTGCTGCACGACGCCGGCCACCTGCGCGGCGAGCCGCGCGCTGACCTCGGGCAGGCGGCTGCGGACGATGGCGACCTCCCGCTCGAGGCCCGGGTGGTCGATCCAGTGGTAGAGGCAGCGTCGCTTCAGGGCGTCGTGCAGCTCACGGGTCCGGTTCGAGGTGAGCACCACGGTCGGCGGCGTCGCCGCCGTGACCGTGCCGAGCTCCGGGATGCTCACCGACCAGGTCGAGAGCACCTCGAGCAGGAAGGCCTCGAACTCGTCGTCTGCCCGGTCCACCTCGTCGACCAGCAGCACGGCCGGCGCCTCGCGCAGGGCCCGGAGAACCGGTCGCGACAGCAGGAATCGCTCGTCGAACAGCGACTTCTCGGCCTCGCTGGCGTCGAGGCCACCACCCTCGCCACGGTTGGCCGAGACGGTGGCCTCGAGCGTGCGCAGGTGCAGGATCTGGCGCGGAAAGTCCCAGTCGTAGAGCGCCTGGCTCGCGTCGATGCCCTCGTAGCACTGCAACCGGATCAGCGGAACGTCTCCGAGCTCGGCGAGCGCCTCGGCCAGGGCGGTCTTCCCGGTGCCGGGCTCCCCCTCGAGCAGCAGCGGCCGCTGCATGGCCTGAGCGAGGTAGACGACCGTGGCCAGGTCGTCGTCGGCCAGGTAGCCCGTGCCGGCGAGAGCGTCGCGGATCGCGTCCGGCGAATTGGGCTCCATCCAGAGAGGCTACTCAGCCGACGGTTGGTCCGGCGTTGGTCTCGCGTCGACGTCGCGGCCCGTTGCCAGGTCCCCGCACTCGACGATCTCGACCGGGTGGCTTCCGAGGTAGGCCCGAGCCCCCTGGTCCCCCGCCGCGGTGGCCAGCACCCCCGCCCAGTGGTCGCGACCGATCAGGACCGGATGACCGGGCCTTCCGTCGTACGCCGCCCGGCCGAGGACATTCGCACCCCCGGCGAGGCCCAGCAGCCGTCGTACGACCGGTGCACCGACGTCGGGGAGGTCTACCAGGGTCACCAGGCAGCGCGTCGCCTCCCCGTGCGCGAGATGGGCCAACCCTGCCGACAGCGAGGCGCCCATGCCGTCGTCCCAGTCGTGGGCCACCACGAGGGTCACCTCGTAGGCGTCCAGCAGCGGCCTCGCCTCCTCGGCCGCCGCGCCGAGGACCACGACCACCTCGTCGCAGTCCACCAGCGACTCCACCGCACGCACCAGCCAACCCTCCACCAAGGCCTTCGGCCGACCCATCCGCCGACCGGCGCCCGCAGCGAGAAGCAGGCCGGCGGTCCTCCCCGAGCTCGTCATGGTCCTATGGTGCCGCCTCGCGACAGGCGCGCGACACTGTTCGCACAGGTGTTCGACCACCTGCTAGGGTGCGAGCGTGTCGGTGGACTTCCAGCCCTCGCTCCTCGACGTCGCTGCGGACGGCGCCGGGCGCATCGGCGTCGGCAGCCTGGCCGGACGGGTCAGGCGCACCGAGCTGTCCCGGGGTGCGTGGATCGACGTCCTGCCGGGGTGGTTCGAGGGCGCCGACCAGGTCTTCGGCGAGCTCGTGCGGTCGGTCCCGTGGCGCGCCGAGCGGCGTCCGATGTACGACGGCGTCGTGGACGTGCCGCGCCTGCTGCACACCTACGGAGCAGCCGAGCCGCTGCCCCATCGCGCCCTGACCGAGGCCAGGGAGGCACTCTCGGCCCACTACGCGCCGGAGCTGGGCGAGGCGTTCGTCACGGCAGGCTGCTGCTACTACCGCGACGGGCACGACTCGGTGGCCTGGCACGGCGACAACATCGGGCGGGGGCGTTCGCAGGACACGATGGTCGCGATCGTCTCGTTCGGCTCTCCGCGCAAGCTGCAGCTGCGTCCTCGCGGCGGCCAGCTCGCGTTCAGCCACGCACTGGGGCACGGCGACCTGATCGTGATGGGTGGCTCCTGCCAGCGCACCTGGGAGCACGCCGTACCCAAGACGACGCGGCCCGTCGGCCCCCGGATCAGCGTGCAGTTCCGGCCACGCAACGTGTTCTGAGCGGCATGGGCAAGCACTCCGAGGAGCCTGATGTCCCGAGCGAGCTCGAACGAACGATCCTGCGGCTGCTCGACCAGCGCGCTGCCACCTCCACGATCTGTCCCTCGGACGCTGCCCGCGCCGTCGGCGACGAGGACAGCTGGCGCAGCCTGATGGACCTCGCCCGGGAGGCCGCCGGACGGCTGGTGCGGTCCGGGGAGGTCGAGATCACCCAGCGTGGCGAGGTCGTCGACCTCTCCACCGCGACCGGGCCGATCCGGATCCGGCGGGTTCGCCAGCAGCACCCGTGACTGGCTAAACTCCGACACGGCACAGGGGTACGGCGCGTCAGTGGTGGGGTGGCGCGCAGAGCATCGGCGCTACCCGGAGCAGGCATGGACACCCCCGCGACCACCCCCGTGACCCCTCGTGGTCGACCCCCCTCGACTCGCACCGCGCTCCGCACGGTGATGCGCTCGGTGGACCGGCCCTTCCTCGTGCTCGACGTGGCCGTGCGCCTGCCGACGGCGATGCTGCCGCTCGGCATCCTGCTCTACGTCGCGGACCGGACCGGGTCGTTCGGCACCGGCGGTCTCGCTGTGGGCGCACTGAGCATCGGGGGCGGCCTGGGTGGCTCGCTGGTCGGGCTCGCGGCCGACCGCTACGGTCAGCGGCGTGTCGGTCTGTCCGTGACGGTGGTCCAGGCACTCGCACTGACCGCGTTCCTGCTCCTGGGCTCCCAGGACGTGCTGCTCGTGACGTTGGGCCTGGCCGGACTGATCGGGCTGAGCAACCCCCAGGCCGGGGCGATGGCCCGGAGCCGATGGGCGTCGCTCGGTCGCGGACGCGAGGACCGACGCTCGTTCACCTCGACCGCGATGGCCTGGGAAGGTGCGGTCGACGAGTCCTCGTTCGTGGTCGGCCCCGTGCTGGTGAGCACGGTGGCCGCGCTGACCGAGCCTTCCGTTGCGCTCGGTCTCGCCCTGGCCGTGGCGGTCCTCACCCAGAGCGCGTTCGCGCTGCACCCGAGCTCGCTGCCCGGGCGTCGCAGCGCGCGGGCGGAGCCGCGCCGCGAGCGAACCGTCCTGCCCCTGGTCCACGTGGGCGGTCTGCTGGTCGCGATGGCCGCGGTCGGCCTCGTCTTCGGCGCCACCCAGACCGGCGTCGCCGCCCGGATGGCCGCAGCCGGGACCGGCGAGCTCACCGGACCGGTGTACGCCGCCATGGGGGTGGGGTCGGCCGTCGCGGGACTGCTGAGCACACGCCTGCCGCTGGCGTTGCGGCACGAGGTCCGGATCGGCGCAGCCGGTGCCCTGATGGTCCTGGCCGGCCTGGCGAGCTGGGCGGCGCTCGACGCGGCGGCGCTGGCCCTCGCCTGCCTGCTGCTGGGCGTCGCGCTCGCTCCGGCGCTGATCAGCTCCTACGCGCTGGCGGAGCGGGCAGCCCCCGCGGGCTGGGCGACCACGATGATGACGGCCCTGGGCACGGCCAACATCGTGGGAGTCGCGGCCGGAGCCGCCGCCGCGGGCGTGCTGGTCGACCGGGTCTCCCCGGGCGCCGCCCTGCTGCTCGACGTGCTCGCCGGACTGCTCGTGCTCGCCGGCGGGATCCTGGCCCTGGTCGGTGCCCGCCACCTCGTCCACGACGGGACCTGAGTCAGCTGGTCCCGTGCGTGCTCAGCGCTGGGACGGCCGGGCGTGGCGTCCCACCGAGAGCAACGTGA
This sequence comes from uncultured Actinomycetota bacterium, assembly GCA_963815825.1. Taxonomy (GTDB): domain Bacteria; phylum Actinomycetota; class Actinomycetes; order Propionibacteriales; family Nocardioidaceae; genus Marmoricola. The sequence goes on from CAWFII010000013.1 coordinate 8,559, forward strand.
TGCTGCGCACCACCCGGTCCCGGTCGTCCAGCAGGTCGACCACCACGCTGCGCAGGTTGCTGCCCCACGGAGACGTCTCACCACTGGGTGTGTCCCACTCGGCTTCCACCGACGACCTCGGACGCCGGCCCGGCACGACAACCCCGAAGCCCCGCGTAGCGGGGTCCAGCACGGCCTCCCGGTGCCAGTCCGGCCCGTCGAAGAGCCGACCGTGGACGTGCACCCTGGTCACGGTCGCGTCCTGCGGCCGGTCGTCGGGCGCGCCGTAGACCACGGGGTAGTACCAGTCGCCCTGCGCGTCCGGCGAGAAGCGGTAGTCGAAGAGCTGCCGGTCCCGGTCCGGGGACGCGGGGTCGATCTCGCCGCAGCCCATGCCGCCCCCGGAGAAGTGCTGGCGACCGTCCCAGTTGTCGACCTGGGCACTGCACATCTCACCCTGCCCCACCCCTCGCCACGCGGCGAAGCGACCGCTGCCGGGCAGCGGGACGTCGGCTATCAACGACACCGTCGGCTGGGGCGCCCGGGGCGAGTGGTGCTGCAGCCACCCCAGGTGTCGCTCGATGAAGTGGGGGGCCGTGCCCGTCGCGGCGGCGGCACCCCCCGTTGCCGCCACCACGACGGCCGCGCCGGCCACCAGCCTGCGCCAGCGCCGTGGGCCTCGCCCCGCACTCGCCGCTGCACCCGGTTCGGCAACCGGTTCGGCGACCGGTTCGGCGACGATGCCGGAGAGGGTGCGCTCCATCCACGCCTCGTCCAGCTCAGCCGGTTCGGGCCTGAGCAGCGCCAGGCCACCGAGCCGCAGTGACTCCTCGGTGCTGCGGTCCCAGTCGTGCTCGGTGCTCATCGCTCCCCCTCCGAGGTCGTGGGGACGAAGGCGCGGCCCACGAGCGCCCCGGGGCGCTCGTGCCGCACCTGCGCGGACTCCAGCGCGGCGCGGCCCCGGTGCAGCCTGGCCCGGAAGGCGCCCGGGCGCAGTCCGAGGACCTCGGCCGCCTCAGAGATGGACAGCCCGTCCCAGGTGACCAGCAGCAACGCCTCGCGCTGGTCCTCGGTGAGCGCGGCCAGGGCGCGCAGGGCGCGGTCCCGGCTGAACGCCGTCTCGGCGACGTCCTCGGCGACGTGGCGAGCCACGTCCTCGAGGAGCCTCAGCCGGTCGTGCAGCCGCTGCCCCCGGGCCAGCTCCCGACGGGACTCGGCCACCAGGTTGCGCGCGGTTCCGATCAGCCACGGCAGCGGCGGGTCGGGGACGTCGTCCCAGCGGCGCCAGGCCACGGCGAAGGTGTCCGCCACGACGTCCTCGACCCGCGAGTGGGCGGTGTGCCGGCTCGCGTAGGAGGCAACCCGCGGCGCGTCACGGCGCCAGCAGGCCGTGAAGGCCAGTTCCCGAGAGCTTGGTGGTCGCATCACACCCTGTAGTGGTCCGAGGAGGGCTGATGTTACGCACCTTCTGCACAAAAGGTCCGCCGACGCGGAAAGGGCCCCCGCCGGAGCGGGGGCCCTTCCTGGTGCTGCTGGTTGAAGCCGGTTGGTGCGGTGGACTCAGAAGTCCATGCCGCCCATGCCACCGGAGGGGTCGCCGCCCATGGGCTGCGCCTTCTCCGGCTTGTCGGCGACGACTGCCTCGGTGGTGAGGAACAGCGCGGCGATCGACGCGGCGTTCTGCAGTGCCGAGCGGGTCACCTTGGCCGGGTCCGGGATGCCGAAGGCGAGCATGTCGCCGTACTCCCCGGTCGCGGCGTTGAGGCCGTGACCGACCGGCAGGCCGGCGACCTTCTCCGCCACGACGCCACCCTCGAGACCGGCGTTGATCGCGATCTGCTTGAGCGGAGCCGCGAGCGCGACCTTGACGATGTTGGCACCGGTGGCCTCGTCGCCCACCAGCTCCAGCTTCTCGAACGCGTTGACGCCTGCCTGCACGAGTGCCACGCCGCCACCGGCGACGATGCCCTCCTCGACGGCAGCCTTCGCGTTGCGAACGGCGTCCTCGATGCGGTGCTTGCGCTCCTTGAGCTCCACCTCGGTGGCCGCGCCGACCTTGATCACGGCAACACCGCCGGCCAGCTTGGCCAGGCGCTCCTGCAGCTTCTCGCGGTCGTAGTCGGAGTCGCTCTTCTCGATCTCGGCACGGATCTGGTTGACCCGACCAGCGAGCTGGTCGGTGTCACCGGAGCCGTCGACGATGGTGGTCTCGTCCTTGGTCACGACGACCTTGCGGGCCTGGCCGAGCAGCTCGATGCCGGTCGACTCGAGCTTGAGGCCGACGTCCTCGGAGATGACCTGGCCACCGGTCAGGATCGCGATGTCCTGCATCATGGCCTTGCGGCGGTCACCGAAGCCCGGAGCCTTGACGGCGACCGACTTGAAGGTGCCGCGGATCTTGTTGACCACCAGCGTGGACAGGGCCTCGCCCTCGATGTCCTCGGCGATGATCAGCAGCGGCTTGCCGCTCTGCATGACCTTCTCCAGCAGCGGGAGCAGGTCCTTGACCGTGGAGACCTTCGAGTTCGCGATCAGGATGTAGGGGTCGTCGAGGACGGCCTCCATGCGCTCCGGGTCGGTCATGAAGTACTGCGAGATGTAGCCCTTGTCGAAGCGCATCCCCTCGGTGAGCTCGAGGTCGAGCCCGAAGGTGTTCGACTCCTCGACGGTGATGACGCCTTCCTTGCCGACCTTGTCCATCGCCTCGGCGATGGCCTCACCGACGATGGTGTCGGCGGCAGAGATCGAGGCGGTGGCCGCGATCTGCTCCTTGGTCTCGACGTCCTTGGCCATCCCGAGCAGCTGGGCGGAGACGGCCTCGACGGCCTTCTCGATGCCGCGCTTGAGCTCCATCGGGTTGGCGCCGGCGGCGACGTTGCGCAGACCCTCGCGCACCATGGCCTGGGCCAGGACGGTGGCCGTCGTCGTGCCGTCTCCGGCGACGTCGTCGGTCTTCTTGGCAACCTCCTTGACGAGCTCGGCCCCGATCTTCTCGTAGGGGTCCTCCAGCTCGATCTCCTTGGCGATGCTCACACCATCGTTGGTGATGGTGGGCGCGCCCCACTTCTTCTCGAGTACGACGTTGCGGCCCTTGGGACCGAGCGTGACCTTCACCGCGTCGGCGAGAATGTTCATTCCTCGCTCGAGCCCGCGGCGGGCCTCCTCGTTGAACGCAATCAGCTTCGACATGCCTAGGTGATTCCTCACGCTCAAGATTGATGGCCGCTTCGTCGCCCGCGACGGACGGTCCGGGCTGGCCCGGCGGACCCTTCCCGCCGGCGCCTTCGGACCTCGACTCAGACGGCCGTGGTTCGGTGCTGCACTGTCACTCTCACCTCGAGAGTGCCAACTGCATTTTTAGCACTCGACCCCGGCGAGTGCAAACGCCTGTCCGGGGTTCTCAGCGCGCGCGCAGCCGCGAGAGGACCAGGTCGGCGAACGCCGCGCCGTTGCCCGGGAGGATCTCGAGGTAGAGGCCGGGTTCGGTGACCTCGAGCTCGCTGATCGCGAGGGTCCCGTCGGCGAGCCGCATCTGGTCGACCCGGGCGTAGTCGAGCCGGTCGCCGACCAGGGTCTCCGCCGCCGTGACCGCGCGACGGGCGAGCTCGGCCGCCTCCTCGGAGACGGGGACCGCGACGGTGCTGCCGCCGTACTGCTCGTGGACCCGGATCTCTCCCGCGGCCGGGACCTTGCGCACCTGGGACACCACCTGGCCGTCGAGGACGAAGACGGACGTCTCACCCTCGGTGCGCACCGAGTCGACCAGCGGCTGGACGACCCACGGGCCGGCCCCGAGACGGGACTCGTCCAGGTCCGGTGGCCCCCCGTCGGTGCCGTCGAAGACCACCAGGCCCCGTCCACCGGCCCCCACCGTCGGCTTGACCACGGCGCGGGGCCAGTCATCGGGGGAGACCTCGGCGATCGCGGCCGGGAGGTCCTCCTCGCCCTCGACGACGAAGGTGGGCACCACCGGCACGCCCGCGGCCGCGAGCTCGGCCAGGTAGGACTTGTCGGTGTTCCACGCGAAGAGCTCCGCCGAGTTCAGCATCCACGGCACCGACCGGGCCCAGGCGAGGAACTCCTCGCGACGCCACGCGTAGTCCCACGTCGAGCGGACGGCCACGAGACCGGAGCTCCAGTCCACCTCCTGGTCGTCCCAGATCTCCCAGCGAGCGTCGACGCCACGGTCGGCGAAGGCGGGAAGCAGGACGTCGGTCCCGGCCCACTCCTCGCCGTCGGGCATCTCCGACCAGGTGGCCAGCAGCACGACCGGCCGTTCGCTGGACTCAGGCACGGCGTCAGTCGGCCAGCTCGGGCGGGAACCCGCCCGTGGCGATCGGCCCCCACGACTCGATGCTCACGCGGATCAGGGACTTGCCCTGGTCGCGCATGGCCTGGCGGTACTCGTCCCAGTCGGGATGCTCCCCGGAGATGCTGCGGAAGTAGTCGACCAGCGGCTCCACGGCGTCCGGCTGGTCGATCACCTCGGCGGTGCCGTCGAGCTGGACGTAGGCGCCGTCCCAGTCGTCGCTGTGGATCAGCAGGGTCACGGCGGCGTCGCGCCTGAGGTTGGCGACCTTCGCGCGATGGGGGTAGGTCGAGATCACGACCCGTCCCTCCTCGTCGACCCCACAGGCGACGGGCGAGAGCTGCGGACGGCCGTTCCTGCGGGTGGTCACCAAGGTCGCCTTGTGGCGGGGACGGACGAACTCGAGCAGCTCGGCGCGTCCGACGCGGTCGGCGGTGGCGAGATTGCGTGGCATGCGATCAGTCTGCCCCACGCCGGGCTCAGCCCCCGGCGACCGCTGGGATGATGCTGATCTGCGCTCCCTCGGGAGTCGAGCTCTCGAGACCCTCGAGGAAGCGGACGTCGTCGTTGCCGACGTAGACGTTCACGAAGCGTCGGATCTGTCCGCCGTCGTCGAGGACCCGCGCCCGGATGCCGCGGTGGTTGGCCTCCAGGTCATCGAGGACCTCAGCGAGGGTGCCGCCCTCGGCGGTCACCTCGGAGGCGCCCTGGGTGTAGGTGCGCAAGATGGTGGGGATCCGGACGTGCACGCTCATGGCTCTCCTCGAGATGTGTGGAAGTGGGGCTCGGCTGCGGGCGCCGGGGCCGAGGTCAGAGGACGCCGGACGCCCGGAACGCGGCGTACGACGGCTCGATGGTCGCAGCCGCGCCGACGCGGTCGGAGATCGCGTCGAGGGTCTTCAGTCCGTGACCGGTGTTGATCACCACGGTGTCCAGGCGGGGGTCGAGCTGACCGGTCTCGACGAGCTTCTTCAGGACCCCGACCGTGGTTCCACCCGCGGTCTCGGTGAACACGCCCTCGGTCCGGGCCAGCAGCACGATGCCGTCGCGGACCTCGTCGTCGGTGATGTCCTCGACGGCTCCCCCGGTCTCCCGGCAGATGTCCAGCACGTAGATGCCGTCCGCGGGGTTGCCGATCGCCAGGCTCTTCGCGATGGTGTCGGGCTTCACCGGGCGGATGGCGTCGATGCCGGCCTTGTAGGCGACCGAGACCGGCGAGCAGCCCGTGGCCTGGGCGCCGAAGACCCGGTAGGGCCGGTCCTCGACCAGTCCGAGGCTGATCAGCTCCTGGAATGCCTTGTGCACCTTGGTCAGCTGGGAACCGGACGCGACCGGGATCACGATCTGGTCGGGCAACCGCCACCCCAGCTGCTCGGCGATCTCGTAGCCCAGGGTCTTGGACCCCTCGGCGTAGTAGGGCCGCACGTTGACGTTGACGAACGCCCAGCCGTCCTCCTCGCCCGCGATCTCCGAGGCGAGCCGGTTGACGTCGTCGTAGTTGCCGTTCACCGCGATCAGGTTCTCGGTGTAGATCGCCGAGTTGACCTGCTTGGGCTGCTCGAGGTTGGAAGGGATGAACACCACCGTCTTGATGCCGGCGCGTGCCCCGGCCGCTGCCACGGCGTTGGCGAGGTTGCCGGTCGAAGGACAGGCGAAGACCTTGCTCTGGAACTCCCGCGCGGCGCTCAGCGCACAGGCCACGACGCGGTCCTTGAAGGAGTTCGTCGGGTTGGTGGAGTCGTCCTTGACCCACAGGTTGTCGATGCCGAGCTCGCGGCCGAGGTTGTGGGCCTTCAGCAGCCGGGTGAAGCCCGGCTCCATGTTGGGGCTCTGCTCGATGTCGTCGGGGACCGGGAGCAGCGCCTTGTAGCGCCAGATGTTGCGGGGGCCGGACTCGATCTGCTCGCGCGTCACCTCCGGGAAGTCGTAGGCGACCTCGAGCGGACCGAAGCACTCCGGACACGCGTAGTGCGGCCCGAGCGCGACCTGGTGCCCACACTCGCGACAGGCGAGACCGGTGGCGTTGCCGAAGGCCCGGTCCCGGAGAACGGGCGTCGTGGGCTCGGGACCAGCCGGTGCAGCAGCCAGGGATTCAGCCAGGGAATCAGCGGTGACGATGCTCAAAGGAGGCCTCCTTCTCATCTTCCCTGACCCGGATCTCAGGCCAAGACGGATTTGGCACCGCACCTCAACCCTGCCGATCAGATCGGAGGCTCGATTAAGGCGGTTGCCGGGACTTCAACGGGCCGTTCCCTCAGTCCCTCTCGATGAGCTGTGGCTCAGCCTAGGTAGTCGTCTCAGAATGTGCACACGCGTCTCGACATCCGAGATGAGTTGTCTCGGCGTACGTGGCGCGGGCGGCACCCTGCTGCGACGATGGCTCGATGCCTGGCTTCCTGGTGGTCTTCCACCGCTCCGGACCTGCGTGGCAGCCCGCGCTGCCGAGCGAGATGCAGACCAGGTGGCCCGAGCACGCGGCGTTCATGGACGCCCTCGTCGAGTCTGGTTTCATCGTGCTCGGCGGCCCCCTGGCCGACGAGCACCGCTTCGTGATGGCCGTCGAGGCCGCCAACGAGGAGGACGTCCGCGCCGTGCTGGCCCAGGACCCGTGGAGCGGCAGCCACCTCGTGCTGGTCTCTCTCGAGAGCTGGACCATCCGGCTCGACGGCCGGAGGCCGACGCTCTGACGCGACGGTCGCGCTAGGCGCGGGCCGCCCGGATGTCAGCGGTCAGCTCGCGCAACAGGTCGAGGACCCCGTCCGGGCCGGGCACCACGACGTCGGCGAGCTCCGCGAGGGCGTTCTGCTCCTCCGAGGCCGAGCACACGAGCAGGCCGGGGAAACCCTGGCCTCGCAGGTCCTCGACGGCCTTGAACGCCTCGACGTCACCGAGGTCGTCGCCGCAGAAGACGAACCCCTTCGCTCCGAGCTCCTCGGTGAGCTGGCGGACCGCTGCACCCTTGTTCATCCCGTGGGCGCGCACCTCGACCACCCAACGGCCCGGCTCGACGTCGAGGTCGTGCCGCTCGGCGGCCTCGGTGAGCACCGGGAGCAGTCGCTCGAAGGCGCCGCTGGGGTCCTCGAGGCGACGCGTGTGCACGGCGACCGCGAGGCCCTTCTCCTCCACCCACGCGTCGGAGGCGTCGGCCCGGCGCAGCAGCCGCGGGATCTCCCCCATGAGGCTGGCCAGTCCCCGCGGCGGCTTCGGCGAGATCACCCGACGGTCGGTGGAGGTCCAGCGCTCGTTGCCGTACTGGCCGAGCACGAACAGCTCCCTGCCGCTCTCGCCGACGGCGTTCCCCACCTCCTCGAGCCCGCCGAGCGCGAGGACCTGACGGGCAGGACGGCCGGTGATCACGGCCACGGCGCGGACGTGCGCAGCGAGGGCGACGAGCACGTCCGCGGCCCCGGGGTGGATCCGGGCGTCCTCCGGGTCGTCGACGATCGGTGCCAGCGTGCCGTCGAAGTCGAGCCCGACCACCAGGTCGGCGGCGCCGCGCACCACGGCGGCGTACTCCTGCTCTCCAGCGGTCGAGCCGAACTCCATGACACCCACTGTTCCAGCCGCACCGACGGCTTGTCGAAGGCCGCGACCGGGCCGCGCGCGGACCCTACGGCCGCGTCGAGGAGTCGGGAGGCTCAGCGGTAGTCGTCGGTGAGGATCACGGTGACGCGGTCGAACCGCATCGGGTCCTCGGCCGGGCGGACTCGCTTGATCCCGAGGTCACGCCCGAGCTCACGAGCCGCCTCCTTGAGACGGGGAGGGTAGTAGACCGAGGTGCCGTCGACCGTGCCGTACCAGTTGTCCGAGCCCACGACGTTCCACCCGGCGGCCTTCGCCTTGCTGGCGACGCCTCCGGCCAGTCCCTTGACCCGCGTGTTGTTGAAGACCTCCACGAACACGTCGCCGCGCTTGACGGGCTTCACCTTGGGCGTGGCCGGAGCCTTGGCGGCGGCGTCGGACGGGGTCGCCGTCGCGGTGGCCGTGGGGGTGCTGACGGCGGGCGTGGCCGCGTCGGTCGACGGCTTGTCGGGGTCGTTGGCGACGAAGACCAGCCCGGCCACGGCGACGGCCGAGATGCACAGGGCAAGCAACCGGGTCGGGAGCACGACTCCGCGCTCGTCTCGCACCAGTGCTCGCATCAGGTCACTCCGAGAGGTCGAAGCCGAGCCGGCGCGCGGAACGCTGGCGCTGACGGGTGGCGCGCAGCCGACGCAGGCGACGCACCAGCAGCGGGTCGTGCGCGAGCGCCTCCGGACGATCGATGAGGGCGTTGAGCACCTGGTAGTAGCGGGTCGAGGACATGTCGAACTTCTCGCGGACGGCCTGTTCCTTGGCGCCGGCGTACTTCCACCACTGGCGCTCGAAGTCGAGCATCGCTGCGTCCCGTGCACTGAGCTCGCCGGAGCCCTCCGGCTGGGAGGGGTTGAGCGCGTGGCTGGCGACCATCGGGGCGACTCCTCGGAGGTGGAACATCGGTGCTGTTCGCTCATCATAGGGGACGAAATACAACGGTGTCATTCGCTCGTCGGCGTGGCGCGGGCTGCTCCGGCCTCCTCCTGCCCGCGGCGGAGGTGGCTCTACGGTGAAGCCATGCAGACGATCCGGTGGGGAGTCCTGGCGCCGGGGCGCATCGCCCGCAGCTTCGCCGAGGACCTCGCCGCCGTCCCCGACGCCGAGCTCGTGGCGACCGGCTCACGTGACCGAGCCCGCGCAACGACCTTCGCAGCCGAGTTCGGCGGGGCCGCCCACGGCAGCTACGAAGCACTGGTGGCCGACCCCTCGGTCGACGTCGTCTACGTCGCCTCGCCACACTCCCTGCACGCCGCCCACGTCCGGCTGGCGCTCGCCGCAGGCAAGGCGGTGCTCTGCGAGAAGCCGATGACCATGGACGGGGACTCCACCGAGGCGCTGTTCGACGAGGCCCGTGCGCGTGGGGTGTTCCTGATGGAGGCCATGTGGACCGCCTGCCACCCGGTGATCGTCAAGCTGCGCGCGCTGCTGGCAGGAGGCGCCTACGGAACCGCCCGGCAGGTGCACGCGGGCCTCGGATTCGTGGTGCGGACCGACCCGTCCGACCGGTTGCTGGACCCGGCTCTCGGCGCGGGCGCGCTGCTCGACATGGGGATCTACCCGTTGACGTTCGCCCACCTGCTGCTCGGTGAGCCGGAACGACTCACGGCGGTCGCGAGCGTCTCGGCCAGTGGCATCGACCTCGACGTCGCGATCTCCGGGCTGTACGCCGGCGGCGCGACCGCGGCGCTGACCGCGTCGATGACCTCCGAGTCGCCGCGCAACGCCACCGTGGCGACCGAGCTCGGCCATTTCGACCTGCCCGTCGACTTCCACCACCCGTCCCGGATGCTGTGGTCGCCGCGCGGTGCGAGCGGACCTGCCTCCGAGTGGTTCGAGCCGGACGAGCCGGTGGTCGGCCGCGGCTACGGCAACGAGATCCTCGAGGTCCACCGCTGCCTGCGGGCCGGGCGGCTGACCAGCGAGCTGGTCCCGCCCCGGCAGACCATCTCCTTGATGCGGCAGATGGACGACATCCGCTCACAGATCGGGATCTCCTACCTCCTGCCTGAGGTTCCCTAGGCCTGGGTAGGGTCAGGGCGTGAGTCCGGGACACGACAAGGGAGCCACCGCAGATCTCGTCGTGGTGGCCAATCGGCTGCCTGTCGACCGGGTCGTCGACGACCAGGGCGAGACCTCGTGGCGGCGTTCCCCCGGTGGTCTCGTCTCCGCCCTCGAGCCGGTGATGCGCGCCAACAGCGGTGCGTGGATCGGCTGGCCGGGCGACACCGGCGAGGTCCCGGAGCCCTTCGTGGACCAGGGCCTGACCCTGGTGCCCGTGGGACTCTCCGAGTCCGAGGTGGCGGACTTCTACGAGGGCTTCTCCAACGACACCCTGTGGCCGCTCTACCACGACCTCGCGGCCAAGCCGTCCTTCCGCCGAGAGTGGTGGGACGCCTACGTCGTGGTCAACCGGAGGTTCGCCGAAGCGGCCGCCGCCCACGCCGCCCAGGGAGCGACCGTCTGGGTGCAGGACTACCAGCTCCAGCTGGTGCCAGCGCTGCTGCGCGAGCTGCGTCCCGACCTGCGGATCGGCTTCTACCTGCACATCCCGTTCCCCCCCGCCGAGCTGTTCTCCCAGCTGCCGTGGCGTCGCCAGATCCTCGAGGGCCTGCTCGGCGCCGACCTGGTGGGGTTCCAGCTCGCCGGTGCGGCGCAGAACTTCGTCCGGCTGGTGCGTCAGCGCGTGGGCCACAAGACGCACCGCGACTCCGTCTACCTGCCCGACGGACGCGTCGTGCTCGCCAAGGCGTTCCCCATCTCCATCGACACCGCGGGCTTCGAGGAGCTCGCGCGGTCGGAGGCGGTCGGCGAGCGGGCCGAGCAGATCCGGAGTGACCTGGGCAGTCCGAAGAAGGTGTTCCTCGGAATCGACCGGCTCGACTACACCAAGGGCATCTACGCCCGGTTGCGCGCCTTCAGCGAGCTGATCGCCGAGGGACACTTCACCGTCGAGGACGTGGTGTTCGTCCAGGTCGCCACCCCTTCGCGCGAGCGCGTCGCGCAGTACCGCATGCTGCGCGACGACATCGACCGGCTCGTGGGTCACATCAACGGGGACCTGGGCAGGATCGGCCGTCCCGCGATCTCCTACCTGCACTCCTCCTTCCCCCGCGAGGAGATGGCGGCGCTCTACCGGGCCGCCGACATCATGGTGGTGACCCCCTTCCGCGACGGGATGAACCTGGTTGCCAAGGAGTACGTCGCGTGCCGGTTCGAGGACGACGGAGCGCTCGTGCTCTCGGAGTTCGCGGGCGCGGCCGACGAGCTGAAGCAGGCCTATCTCGTCAACCCCTACGACATCAACGGGATGAAGACGACCATGCTCAACGCCTACGACGCCGACCCCAAGGACCTCGCGCGGCGGATGCGGGCGATGCGCAAGACCGTGGCCGAGCACGACGTGGCCCGCTGGGCGGCCACGTTCCTCGAGCAGCTCTCCGGCAGCCAGCCGACGCACTCCAAGCAGACGCACGCTGCCCGGCGGTCGTGACCGGCAAGCCGACCTCGCGGACGTCCCGGGCGCCGGGCTCGTCGAGTCGGTAGCCTCACCCCATGGATCTGATCCCCAAGCCGGACCAGGTCGCGTCCGCCGCCAGCAACGTCGCGCACATGGTGCTCTACGGCGGGCTGGCCGACCTTCGCCCGATGCCCCGGACGCTCATCGACGACGGCCCGCTGCGCGAGGTCTACCACTACCGTCCGCACAAGACGACCCAGGAGACCGGCGACCCGGTGCTGCTGGTGACGCCCCTGGCTGCTCCCGCGATCTGCTACGACCTGCGCCGTGGCTGCTCCCTGGTCGAGCACTTCGTGCAGAAGGGGCGGCCGACCTACCTCGTGGAGTACGGCGAGATCTCCTTCAAGAACCGCAGGCTCGGTCTCGAGCACTGGGTCGACGAGGTCGTGCCGGAGGCGATCAAGAGCGTCAGCGAGCACGCCGGGGGTCGCCCGGTGCACGTGATCGGGTGGAGCCTGGGCGGGATCTTCGGCGCCTTGGCGGCGGCCGACAACCCCCAGCTCCCGATCGCCTCGCTGACCGTCCTGGGCTCTCCCTTCGACGTCAAGCAGGTCCCGCTGGTGGCGCCGTTCCGGCCGATCCTCAACCTCACCGACGGTGGCATCGTCACGCAGCTCTACCGGCTCCTGGGCGGGGCCCCGAAGCCACTCGTGCGTCAGGCCTTCAGGCTGAGCTCGGGCACCAAGATGTTCACCAAACCGGTGGCGATGCTCCAGCACCTCGACGACAGCGAGTGGCTGGCGCAGATCGAGGCGGTGGACCGCTTCACCGACAACATGATCGCCTACCCGGGCCGGACGTTCGGCCAGCTCTACCACCGGATGCTCAAGGCCAACCAGCTCCTCACCGGCCGGGTGAACCTCTCCGGGCACGAGATCGACGTCGCCGACATCAAGGTCCCGGTGCTGATCTTCGGCGGCAACACCGACGGCATCGCGCCGATCAAGGCGGTCCAGGCGCTGGTTCCGCTGCTCAAGGGCGCGCACGAGGTGAGATTCGAGATCGTCCCGGGTGGTCACCTCGGGATGCTGACCGGTCGACGCGCCCGAGCGACGACGTGGGTGACCATGGACGAGTGGATCGAGCAGTACTCCACGCCTGACGACCGCGCGAGCAGGCGACGCACGCGCAAGAAGCAGGCCCGCAAGACCAGCGGGACCGCCTCGTCGCGAGCCGCCTCGCCGACGTCCGCGAAGAGGAAGCCGTCAGCCCGCACCGCCAAGGCCGTCGCCGAGGTGGCTCCCGACCGCTCGGCCATCGGCTCCAACCCCGACCGCAGGTTCGTCTCCGCCTCCTCGCGCAACCTGACCCGCAAGTCTTGACCCTGCCCCACCCGAAGCACGCGCAGCAGGTGCTCCGGCTCGTCGCGGCAACGCTCACGGTGCTGCTGGCCGTGGCCCTCGGCAGCATGAACGGGGGCCACGTCGCGGACCGCCCGACGTACCGCCACTACGTCGCGCTGGGCGACTCCTTCACGGCCGCTCCGTTCGTCCCGCTCACCGACGCTGCTCGCGGCTGCTACCGCTCCCGCAACAACTACCCCCACCAGGTCGCTCGCGACCTGCACATCGACGACCTCCAGGACCGGTCGTGCACCGGGGCACAGACCAAGGACCTGTCCGAGCCCCAGCTGACCACCCTGCGACAGCGGGTCCCGGCACAGTTCGCCGCCCTGTCCGGGCGCACGGACCTGGTGACCGTGGGGATCGGCGCCAACGACGGACATCTCTACGCGCGACTGGCAACCGAGTGCCGCCGGTCCACGCGCGTCTGCAAGCTCTACGACCAGCGCGTGGTCCTCGGTCAGATCGTCGACCGGCTCGAGGCCACGCTCACCCAGACCCTCACGGAGGTCCGAGGACGGGCGCCGCACGCGCGGGTGCTGCTGGTCGGGTACCCCAAGCTCCTGCCGGCGCAGGGTGACTGCGCCAAGCTGCCGCGGATGCGACCGCAGGACCGGGCCACCTTCCGCGACATCAACCTGCGGCTCCGTCTGGCGATGCACGACGCTGCGGAGGCCGCCGAGGTGGAGTTCGTCGACTTCTACGCGCTCTCCTACGACCACGACGTGTGCGCCACGCACCCGTGGATCCAGGGGCGCCTGGGCAACTCCCGCCTCGCGGCGGCCCTGCACCCGCTGCCGGCGGGACAGGCCGCCCTGGCCCGGTCGGTCGAGCAGGCTCTGATCGCCCACCCCCCGTCTGACGCAGACGAGTAGCACCGAGCAGGTGCATGTAACGCGGGGTTATGGCCCGTGAACATGCCGTACGACGCGCACTAGGCGTCCACAGCGCCGCGGCACAGCGGATTCCCGGTCCCCCTAGGGTGAGGTCCATGAGCGCGCTCGCCGGTCTCGTGGCTCGAGGGCTGGTCGCCCCCGACTGGGCCGAGGCGCTCGCTCCCGTCGACGAGCAGATCGCGGCGATGGGTCGGTTCCTGCGCTCCGAGATCGCCGCCGGCCGGGGCTACCTGCCGCACGGTGACCACGTGCTCCGTGCGTTCGGGCGACCCCTTTCCGAGGTGAAGGTGCTCATCGTCGGCCAGGACCCCTACCCCACCCCCGGACACGCGGTCGGGCTGAGCTTCTCGGTCGCTCCTGGCGTGGTTCCTCCGAAGAGCCTGGTGAACGTCTTCCGCGAGCTCGTCGACGACCTCGGGGTCCCTGCACCGACCAGCGGTGACCTCACCCCCTGGTCGGAGGCCGGCGTGATGCTGCTGAACCGGTCGCTCACGGTTGCACCCGGCCAGTCGGCCTCGCACCGTGGCCGCGGCTGGGAGCAGGTGACCGACCAGGCCATCAGGACGCTCGCACGTCGGGCCGAGGACGGTGCGGCACTCGCCGCGATCCTCTGGGGCCGCGACGCCCAGTCGCTCAAGCCCGAGCTCGGCCCCATCCCCTGGGTGGAGTCGGTGCACCCGAGCCCGCTCGCGGCGCACCGCGGGTTCTTCGGGTCCAAGCCGTTCAGCCGCGTGAACCGGATGCTGGCGGAGCAGGGAGGTACGCCGGTTGACTGGCGGCTTCCGTGAGACGCACAATGTAGTTGCGCGTTAAACAGTTGGGACCAGATGAGCACCTCCTCGCCACGAACGACTGCTCCGATGCCCGCGCTCTACATCGGTCACGGGGCTCCACCGCTGCTCGACGACCCGGTCTGGTCGGGCCAGCTCAGCGCACTCGCCGACCAGCTCCCGCGTCCGGCGGCGATCTTGATCATCAGCGCCCACTGGGAGTCGGCCCCGCTGTCGCTCTCGGCCTCCGGCCCCGGCGTGGAGCTGGTCTACGACTTCGGTGGTTTCGCGCAGCGGTACTACCGGATGACCTACTCCACGCCCGACGCCTCGGCCCTGGCCGAGCGGATCACGGCGATGATGCCGGACACCGAGCCGGTGCACCAGCACGCCGCCCGTGGGCTCGACCACGGCGCCTGGGTGCCGCTGAAGATCATGTACCCCGAGGCCGACATCCCCGTCCTGCAGATGTCGATGCCGACCCAGGACCCCTATCGGCTGCTGACGCTCGGCAGCCGGCTCCGGGAGCTGCGCGACGAGGGGGTGCTGATCATCGGCTCCGGCTTCCTGACCCACGGACTGCCCTTCCTCACCGAGCTCACGCAGGACGCGAAGGCACCTGGCTGGTCGGTCGACTTCGACCTGTGGGCCGCCGACGCCCTCTCCCGCGGCGACGTGACCGCCCTGGCGGCGTACCGGTCCCAGGCGCCCGGGATGCCCTACGCCCACCCGACGACCGAGCACTACACCCCGCTGTTCGTCACGCTCGGTGCCGCCACGGACGCCGAGGTCCCCGGTGACCAGGTCATCGACGGCTACTGGATGGGGCTCTCGAAGCGCTCACTCGTCGTCGGCTGAGCAGGCACCTCCCACCGGTCGGGATCGACAAGCCGACGATTGCCCGTTCTGGATGCGTGTCATCGGTGTCGCTCACTGCCCACCCCGCGCCAGGATGGACCCATGGAGCTGCTCTCGATCCAGTCCTCGGTCGCCTTCGGTCACGTCGGCAACAGCGCTGCGGTGTTCCCGCTGCAACGACTCGGCATCGAGGCGTGGGCGGTGAACACCGTGCACTTCTCCAACCACACCGGGTACGGCGAGTGGCGGGGTCCGCTGCTCTCCGCGGACGACCTGCGCGCGGTGATCCTCGGGATCGAGGAGCGCGGCGCGCTCGCGCGGGTGGCCGCCGTGCTCAGCGGCTACCAGGGCGCCGAGGAGGTCGGCGCCGTGGTGCTCGAGACCGTGGCGAGGATCAAGGAGCTCAACCCGTCCGCGGTCTACTGCTGCGACCCGGTGATGGGCGACGTGGGCCGTGGGATGTTCGTGCGACCAGGCATCCCGGAGTTCATGCGCGACCGGGTGGTGCCTGAGGCGGACGTGATCACCCCCAACCACTTCGAGCTCGACTTCCTCTCCGGCCGGGAGACACGCACCGTGTCCGAGGTGCTCGACGCGGTCGACGCGGTCAGGGCGGACGGGCCCTCGACGGTGCTGGTCACCAGCGTGCTGACCGACGAGACGCCGGAGGACTCCGTGGACGTCCTGGCCGTCTCCGGGGAGGGCGCCTGGATCAGCCGTACGCCGCTGCTCCCGATCTCCCCCAACGGCTGTGGCGACGTCACAGCCGCCGTCTTCCTCGCCCATCTGCTCCGCACCGACTCCGCCGAGACGGCCCTCCAGCGGGTGACCTCGACGGTCTTCGGCATCCTGGAGTCGACGCTCGAGGCCGGCACCAGGGAGATCCAGCTCGTGGCCGCCCAGGACGTGATCGCGGACCCGCCGCAGCGGTTCGATCCGGTGCGTCTGCGCTAGACGTTCGCCGAACGGGTGCCCGAACGGGCGTCCGAAAAAGCCAAACAAACACGGGTCACAACCGCCGCGGGCCTCGCCACGGGGCATGTCGCGCTAAACGGCGGCGTCTCCGCACAAACCGGGCGCAGACCGGGCAGAGAAACATGCCCACTCGGGCTTAGCAGGAGGCGTTTCTCAGGCAAGACTGGGGGTGTGGCTCAGGTCACATCCACACCACTGGCAACGGCACTGGGAGGCCCCGCCGATGGAAGCAGACGAGCGACAGCGACAGATCCTCAGTCGCGCTCGGCATGACGGTCGGGTCGAGGTCGCCAGCCTGGCCCACGACCTCGACGTGGCCCCCGAGACCGTCCGCAGGGACCTGCGGCAGCTCGTCGAGCGCGGCATGCTGCAACGCACCCACGGTGGGGCGCACCCCGTGGAGGGCGTCGGCTTCGAGAGCGACCTGACCCACCGGACCACCTCGATGCTCGCGGAGAAGCGCCGGGTCGCCACGGCCGCAGCGGCGCGCTCGACGGCGCCGAGTCGGTCTACATCGACGAGGGTGTGACCCCGCAGCTGGTGGCCGAGGCCATCTTGGTGCAGCTCGCGGCCGACGAGAAGCTCACCGTCGTCACGTCGTCGCTGCTCGCCGCACGCTCCCTGGCCGGCGATCCACGGGTCACCGTGGTCGTCCTCGGTGGCCGGCTGCGAGGCGTGACGATGGCCACCGTCGACCACTGGGCCACCCGGATGCTCAAAGAGCTCGTGATCGACCTCGCCTACCTCGGCGCCAACGGCATCTCGCGAGAGCACGGCCTGACCACGCCGGACCCCGCGGTCGCGGCGGTCAAGGCACAGGTCGTCGCCAGGGCCCGACGCCGGATCTTCGTCGGCGTGCACACCAAGTTCGGCGTCTTCAGCTTCTGCCGGTTCGCCGATCTCCCCGACTTCGAGGCCCTGATCACCGACACCGGGGTCAGCGCCGCCGAGGCCCACCGCTACAGCGTGCTGGGCCCGAACGTCATCCGCGCCTAGCCACCCGGAGGAGAGACCGCCGCCCGATCCCGACCAGCCCCACACGACCAGCCGAACACGACCAGCAGCGACATCTCATCACCACTCATCGGAGGTACCCATGACCACCAGGTCCAGAAAACGCCGGATCGCGATTTCCGCGACGGCAGCGCTGACCCTGATCGCCACGGCGCCCATCTTCCTGGTGGGGTTCATCTCCAGCCAGGGACTGTTCCTGGCGAAGCTCTGCGCTGCTGCCACGCTGGTCTCGCTGCCGGTGCTGATCGCCGGCTTCGCGGCCCAGGACAAGCTGGTGCGCGGACTCTCCCTCGGAGCCGTGAAGTGACGGCTCTCGCGCCCGGCGCGCTGGCCACCTCCGCGAGCGGTTGCCGGTGCCCTCCTACGACCGCTCCGCTGTGACCACCGGCATCGTGCACCTCGGCGTCGGCGGGTTCCACCGGGCCCACGAGGCGATGTACGTCGACCGGCTGCTCGAGCGGGGAGAGGCAACGGACTGGGGCATCACCGGGGTGGGGCTGCTGCACCAGGACCGGTCGATGATGGAGGTGATGCGGGCGCAGGAATGCCTCTACACGCTGGTGGTCAAGAGCAGCGACGGGACCTTGGACCCCCGAGTGATCGGTTCGATCGTCGACTACCTGTTCGCCCCCGAGGACCCCGAGGGAGTGCTCGCTCGGATGACCGCCCCCGCGACCCGGATCGTGTCACTGACCGTCACCGAGGGCGGCTACCACGTCAACCAGGCCACCGGAGCGTTCGACCCCAGCGACCCGGCGATCCGTGCAGACATCGAAGCCACCGGGACCCCGACGACGGCCTTCGGCTTTCTCACCGAGGCGCTGGCCCGTCGCCGCGCCGCGGGGGTGGAGCCGTTCGCGGTGATGTCGTGCGACAACATCCAGGGCAACGGCCAGGTCGCGCGCGCGATGATCACCGCGTTCGCGCGACTGCGCGACGAGGAGCTCGGAGACTGGATCGACCAGGAGGTCGCCTTCCCGGACTCCATGGTCGACCGGATCACTCCGGTGACGACCGACGCCGACCGTGCCCTGCTGGCGCAGCAGTTCGGCGTCGAGGACGCCTGGCCGGTCGTCTGCGAGCCGTTCACGCAGTGGGCCCTCGAGGACCACTTCCCGACGGGTCGCCCACCGTTCGAGGACGTCGGTGTGCAGGTGGTCGAGGACGTGGCGCCGTACGAGCTGATGAAGCTGCGGCTGCTGAACGCCGGTCACCAGGCGCTGTGCTACCTCGGCTTCCTCAGCGGCTACCACTACGCGCACGAGGTGGCCGCCGACCCGCTGTTCCGCCGCTTCCTGCTCGCCTACATGGACCAGGAGGCGACCCCGACCCTGGCGCCGCTGCCGGGCGTCGACCTCCCGGCGTACAAGCACCAGCTGATCGAGCGGTTCGCGAACCCGGAGGTCAAGGACACCCTGGCCCGGCTGTGCGCCGAGAGCTCCGACCGGATCCCCAAGTGGCTGGTCCCGGTGATCCGGCACCAGCTCGAGCACGGCGGGGAGGTCCGGAGCTCGGCGCTCGTGGTCGCCGCCTGGGCACGCTACGCCGAAGGCGTGGACGAGGCGGGAGATCCGATCGACATCGTGGACCGGCGGCGCGACGCGGTGACGGAACGAGCCCGTCGACAGGCCGAGGAGCCGCTGGCCTTCCTCGAGGACCGCGACCTCTTCCACGACCTGCACGACCAGCCCCGCTTCACCGAGCACTACCTCGAGGCCCTGCGTTCGCTGCACGACATCGGTGCCCGCGCGACGCTGGAGAGCTGGCTTGCCCGAGGCTGAGCGCTCGGCGTCCCGCCACGGTCGTCGGTCACCCCCGGTGCGGCAGACTCGGCCGCACCCACCCCTCTCCACGTGCCACGGAGGACTCCGATGAGCGAGCTGGTCGCAGGTGTCGACTCCTCCACCCAGTCGACCAAGGTGATCGTCTGCGACGCCGAGACGGGCGCGGTGGTCCGCGAGGGCCGGGCCGCCCATCCCGACGGGACCGAGGTGGATCCCGAGCACTGGTGGCAGGCGCTGCTGTCCGCCACGGGCGGCGGACTGCTCGACGGCGTGGCCGCGATCGGCGTCGGCGGGCAGCAGCACGGCATGGTCGCCCTCGACGAGCACGGCGACGTCGTGCGGCCCGCCCTGCTGTGGAACGACACCCGCTCGGCGGACGCCGCGCAGGACCTGGTCGCGGAGCTGGGCGGCCCGGGCGCCTGGACCGACGCGGTCGGGTCCGTGCCGCTGGCGGCATTCACCGTCACCAAGCTGCGCTGGCTCGCCGAGCACGAGCCCGAGTCCGTGCGCCGCACCAGCGACGTGGTGCTGCCGCACGACTGGATCACCGCTCGGCTCCTGGGCGGCGCAGGCCGGTCCGCCGGCGCCCGGGACCCTCACCACCGACCGCGGCGACGCGTCGGGCACCGGCTACTGGTCGCCGGCGACCGGGACCTACCGTCTCGACCTGGTCACGCTGGCGTTGGGCAGCGAGGTGGGTCTGCCGCGGGTCCTGGATCCGGGGGCCACGGCCGGCGTCACGGAGTCGGGCGCGATCGTCTCGGCGGGCAGCGGCGACAACATGGCCGCCGCGATGGGCCTCTCGCTGCGGCCCGGCGACGTGGTCGTCTCGCTGGGCACGAGCGGGACCGCCTTCACGGTGCACGCCCGGCCGGTCGGCCGACCCGTCCGGCCTCGTCGCCGGCTTCGCAGACGCCACGGGCGCGTTCCTTCCGCTGGTCTGCACCCTCAACGCCGCCCGGGTGCTCGGGGCGACCGCCGCCCTGCTCGGCACCGACCTCGCCGGCCTCGAGCGCCTCGCGCTCGCAGCGTCGCCCGGCGCCGGCGGCCTCTCGCTGCTGCCCTACCTCGACGGGGAGCGCACTCCCGACCTGCCGACGGCCACGGGCACCCTCGGTGGCCTGACGCGTGGCAACGCCACCCCGGAGAACCTCGCCCGGGCGGCGGTCGAGGGCATGCTGTGCGGGCTCGCCGACGGCGTGGACGCCCTGGAGGCACAGGGGGTCGAGACCCGGAGGGTGCTGCTCATCGGTGGCGCGGCGCGCTCGAAGGCGGTCCAGCGCGTCGCGCCCGACCTCTTCGGGGTGCCGGTGGTGGTCCCCTCGCCTGCCGAGTACGTCGCGCTCGGCGCGGCCCGTCAGGCGGCCTGGGCGCTGACGGGGGGCCTCGCCGCGCCCGACTGGCCGGTCACGACCGATCTCGTCCGCGAGCCGGTGGACGCCGGCCGGGGCGCCCTGGTGCGGGAGTCCTACCGGCTGCTGCGGGAGTCGATTCACCCGCGCACCTGAACGCTCAGCCGCCGAAGTAGGCGTTGGTGCTGCTGATCTCGTGGCGGGTGATCCGGCGAGCCTCCTGCGGGCTCACCCGGTAGTCCGGCGGCAGGTCGGCCGCACAGGCCTGTCCACGGCAGTCGGAGTATGTCCGGTAGAGCGCCTTGAGATCGGCCAGCACAGCGGCGTACCTCGGCACCCGGGCGAGGTTGCGCAGCTCCATGGGATCGCGAGCCATGTCGTAGAGCTCCACCTCGCCCGTGGAGTAGCGGGTGATCTTCCACCGACCGAGCCTGAGACCGCGGGTGTTCAACGGCGTTGGCCCGAGGCGGTGCCGGGTCGCGTAGAGCCCCTCGGGGATCATCCCCTCGGTCACCACCGGCCGGTTCCACCCGCGGTCACCCTCCGTGATCAACGCACCCAGGTCGACGCCGTCGGCGCGAGGCATCGAGACTCCGGCGTACGCCGCCAGGGTCGGCGCGATGTCCACGGTCGCGACCGGGTCGTAGCGCCTGCCCTTCGGCACCCCGGGCCCTGTGATGAGCAGCGGTACCCGTAGCGACGGCTCGTGGAGATTGATCTTGCCCTGCCGCTTGCGGTGCTCGCCGAGGTAGTAGCCGTTGTCCGAGGTGAACATGACCACCGTGTTCGCGAGCTGCCCGGTGCGGCTCAGCTCGGAGATCGTCCGGCCGATCTGGATGTCGAGGACGAACAACGACTCGGCGCGCTGCCGGGTCACCACCGTCTCGGCGTGACGCTCGCGCAGACTCAGCTCGGGCAACTTGCGGAGGTACCGCGGCTTGTCCGAGACGTCCGCCTCGGCCGACCCCGTCGCGGGTGTGCCGGCGCCGTGGGTGATCTGGGCGTCGAACCTGCCCTTGACCCAGTCCGGACGCGCCGGTGTCACGAAGGTCGTGGACTGGCCGTCGGCGCGCGGGACCGTCCCCGGGTCGTCGGGCTCCGCCGGAGATCCGTGGTGCGGGGCGACCGGCGTCCACCAGAGGAACCACGGGCTCGGGCGCCGTCCGAACCTGTCGATCAGTGCTCGGGTCTGCTCCGCGAGCACGTCGGTGGAATAGCGACCGGGCGAGCCGACGATCTTGCCGTTGATGTTCTGCACGAGGTCGAAGTAGTCGTAGGTGCCCCCGTGGAAGTCGTCGCCGGGGTGCCAGACGTGGTCGGAACCGGCGAGCCACTGGTCCCAGCCGGGAGGGACGTAGTCGAGCGAGGACTTCCCGGTGCTCCTCAGCGGCTGGTCGCCGTAGCCGTTGAGGTACTTGCCGACGAGCGCGGTGCGGTAGCCGGCACCCTGCAGGACCGTGGCGATGGTCTGCCTGTCCTGGAAGGACGCGAAGCCGTAGGGGTCGAGGGTGCTGTAGACGTGATGGTTGTGGGTGTACCGGCCGGTCAGGAAGCTCGCCCGCGAGGGGCAGCAGAGCGGATAGGGCGCGAACGAGTTCTCGAAGGTCAGGCCCGTGCGCTGGATCAGCCGGCGCACGTTCGGCATCCAGCGCAGATCGTCCCACCGCATGTCGTCGGTCTCGATGACCAGCACGTTGGGGCGCCTCTGGGGCTTCTCGGTCGACTCCGGCGGAGCCGGTTGGACGAGCGTCTCCTGCGGCGCAGGCTCGTGCACCCCGAGCGTCTCGGAGTGCGGGGTCGCGCACGAGATCAGCGTCCCCACGAGGGCGAGCCCGCCCAGGGCCGCGGACAGCGCCCGGAACCAGGACGCTCGGCTACGCCGTTCCGGTGGCCCAACGATCGGTGGGAGTCGAGACACGAGCCGGTGACAGGAGTCGAACCCGCGACATCCTCATTACAAGTGAGGCGCTCTACCAACTGAGCTACACCGGCCAGGCCGCCCGGCGGTCCACCGGCGACGCGTCGCAATCGTAGGTGACGCCTTCCGCCACCCGGCCGGGCCACCCGTTCCCGGTGCCGCTGCCCGTGCCGGTGGATCAGCCCAGGTCGAGCGGGACGTAGTCCGCGACCATGATCTTCCCGGTGGTCCTGACCATGACGGGCTGGATCCCGACCGGCCGGCCCTCGCGGTAGGTGACGAGGGTGAACTGGGCGTCGCGACGCAGCTTGCTGCCGATCGCCACGGCGTACGCCGCTCCACCGGTCGTGCCGTTGGTGTAGGTGTAGCCGGCCTTGCCGTTCTCGCCGTCGACCCGGTCGGGGCCGACCTGGACGTGCAGGTGACCGGCGAGGACGAGGTCGGTGCAGCCGCGCTCCAGCGCGGTCGCCCCCAGGTTGGCGTCGTGGACCAGCAGCGTCGCGATCCGGTCCCCCTGGGCGTCGAGCTCGCACACGTCGTCGGCGATCCTGCGTCTTCACCTCGGCGAAGGTCAGTCCCTTCTGGTCCCGCCAGTTGCCCAGACCACTGGACCGCGGGTCGTCGACCCCGGTCATCCGCACCTTGGCGAACGGCTCCTCGGGCTCGCCCTCGAGGTGGGTCCAACCGAGCTTCTCGAGGTAGCGGCTCACGAAGGTGCCGTTGTCGTGGTTGCCCGCGACGGCCACCCGGGCGTCGTACCCGTCGAAGGCCTCGTCGAGGGAGTCGAGGCTGAAGCCCTCCCAGGGTTGCCCGGTCGAGGTGTCGTCGCCCGCGTCGAGGACCACCGTCGCGCCAGCCGCGTCGGCCGCCCTCCGGACCACCGCGTCCATCCCGATGTTGTCGTGCCGGTCGCTGACCAGCACGGCCACCGTCTCGTTCTCGCTGGGCTGGTGGAACTGGCCGGAGACCTCCTGGACCCGGTCCGCGACCTCGCGGTAGAACACCTTGCTGGTCTCGTAGGTGTCGAACAGGCTGAAGACCAGGCGGCGGGTGCCTTCGGTGAACAACCCACCCTGCACCTGCCACCCGCTGAGCTCCGCGGGCACGCTCAGCTCGGGGAACGCGTCGGCGACGTCGAGCCAGACGTTGGTCTGCACCCGGTCGGTGTCCATCCGCCAGGGCTGCGTCAGCAGGACCACGACGAGCGCCAGGCCGGTGGCGGCCGCAGCGCCGGACCGCACCGGGCGCGAGACCAGCTGCGCGCGGCGCGCCGGACCCAGCAGCAACCACAGGCCGATCGGGGCCAGGCCGATCAGGCCGGCGCGAAGTGCCTCGACCCAGGCGAGGTCGACGAGCTCCTCGAGGACCCGGCCCTGCTCCGCGTCGGGGTGGGCCGCAATGGCGGCGTACCGCACCGCGAGCTCGGGCGCCGTGCTGGCCGTGGTCTTGCCGACCACGACGTCGACCCCGATCCGGGCCTTGGTGCTCGTGCGCACGTCCGGCAGGTAGGGACCGAGATCCAGGCGCACGTGGCCGTCGAGGTTGGGTTTCACGATCGCGTCGTGGCCGGCCACCACCATCTCGGTCTGCGCGTGGCTGAACAGCAGCACCCAGGCCGGCAACGCGACCACGAGCCAGGCCAGCGTGAACGCGAGGACGCGCAGCACCCGACGGACGACGCATCGTCGTCGCCGGGTCGGCGGACCCGCGTCGGTCGTCGAGATGGCGTCCACTAGGAGTGGGTGGCCCGTTCCCTGGCCACGGCGAAGAGGGCGACGCTCGCAGCGACGCCCGCGTTGAGCGACTCCAGCGAGCTCGCCATCGGGATCGAGACGAGCTGGTCGCACGTCTCCGCCACCAACCTCGAGAGCCCCTTGCCCTCCGAGCCGACCACGATCACCAGCGGTCCGTCAGCGAGGGTGAGGTCGCTCAGCGAGACGTCACCGTCGGCAGCCAGCCCGATCACCATGCAGCCGGCCTCCTGGTAGGCCTTGAGCTGGCGGGTCAGGTTGACCACCTGCGCGACGGGAACACGGGCAGCGGCGCCGGCCGAGGTCTTCCACGCGCTGGCGGTCATTCCTGCGGCCCGACGCTCCGGGATCACCACCCCGTGGGCCCCGAACCCAGCGGCGGAGCGCACGACCGCCCCGAGGTTGCGGGGGTCGGTCACCGAGTCGAGCGCGACGATGAGCGGCTTCTCGCCGTTGACAGCAGCGAGGTCGAGCAGGTCGTCGGGGTCGGCGTACTCGTAGGCGGGGACCCGCGCTGCGAGTCCCTGGTGGACCGCGCCGGCGGTCATCCGGTCGAGCTCCGCGCGCGGCACCTCGAGCAGCGAGAGGCCCTTGTCGGCACAGATCGAGAAGACCTCGCGCAGGCGGCTGTCACGCTCGGCGCCCTCCGCGACGTATACCGACGTCACCGGCAGCCCGGCGCGCAGCGCCTCGACCACGGAGTTGCGCCCGGCGATCCACTCGTGGTCGGACGCGCCCTTGCCGCCGGCCTTGCCACCACGTCGTGGTCGCCCGGCGAGAGACTTCTCGGCCTTGGCCGACTTGTGGGCCTTGTGGTAGGGCCGGTCCTTGGCCTTCGGGGTCGGGCCCTTGCCCTCGAGCCCCCGGCGCACCCTGCCCCCCGACCCGGCCGTGGGGTTGCCCTTGCCGGTCTTCTTGATCGCTCCTCGGCGCTGCGAGTTACCAGGCACGGTGCATGTCCTCTTCGTTGGTTGGGCCGATCGCATCCACGGGCACGCTCACACGCTCCAGCGGGGTCCGTGGGGAGTGTCCTCGATCTCGACGCCCGCGTTCTTGATCTGGTCGCGGATGGCGTCGGCGGTGGCGAAGTCCTTGCGGGCGCGCGCCTCGGCCCGCTGGTCGAGCAGCCCCTTGACCAGGGCGTCGACCACGGCGGTCAGGTCGTCGGAGCCACCACTCGCCCAGTGGTCGTCGGCCGGGTCCAGACCCAGGGCGCCGAGCATCGCCCGCACCGAGGCGTGCACCCTCGACGCCTCCTCCACCGACCCCTCGGCGAGCATCCGGTTGCCCTCACGGACGCTGTCGTGGATGACCGCCACGGCCGCAGGCGTTCCGAGGTCGTCGTCCATCGCCTTCGAGAAGGCCTCGGGCAGCAGGCTTCGCGCCGGCCCCCCGGCGGCCGGAACGGACCCGTCGACCCGCTCCAGGAATCCCTCGATCCGCTGGAACCCGGCGGCGGCCTCCGCCAGCGCCTCGAAGCTGAACTCCACGGTCGACCTGTAGTGCGCCGCCACCATGTAGTAGCGCAGCTCGATCCCCCGCACCCGCTCGAGCACGCTGGGCACGAGCAGGGAGTTGCCGAGCGACTTGCTCATCTTCTCGCCGCTGGTGGTGATCCAGGCGTTGTGCATCCAGTACGACGCGAAGGGGTGCCCGGCCGCCCGGGACTGGGCCTGCTCGTTCTCGTGGTGGGGGAAGCGCAGGTCCACCCCGCCTCCGTGGATGTCGAACGCATCGCCGAGGTACTTCCCGGCCATCGCCGAGCATTCGATGTGCCAGCCCGGTCGGCCACGGCCCCAGGGCGCGGGCCAGGACGCCGTCTGCGGCTCGGTGCCCTTGTGCCCCTTCCAGAGCGCGAAGTCCCGGGGGTCCCGCTTCCCGCGCGGGTCGGCATCGGTCGCGGCCTCCATGTCGTCGACCTTCTGGCGGGTCAGCTCGCCGTAGTCCGACCACGACTGCACGTCGAAGTAGACGTCGCCCGACCCGTCCTCGGCGACGTAGGCGTGGCCCCGCTCGACCAGCGTGGCGATCAGCTCCAGCATCTCCGGGACGTGCCCGGTGGCGGCCGGCTCGTAGGTGGGCGGCAGCACGTGCAGCGCGTCGTAGGCCCGGTCGAGCTCACGCTTCATGTCGTAGGCCAGGTTGTACCAGGGGCGGCCCTGCTCGGCGGCCTTGGCCAGGATCTTGTCGTCGATGTCGGTGATGTTGCGGATGAAGGTCACGTCGTACCCGCTGACCAGCAGCCAGCGCCGCAGCACGTCGAAGTTGACCGCCGAGCGCACGTGGCCGACGTGCGGCTCCGACTGCACCGTCAGTCCGCACACGTAGATGCCGACCTTGCCCTCCTCGAGGGGGACGAAGTCGCGGACCGCGCGGGCCGCGGTGTCGTAGAGCCGGAGAGTCACCCGCCAATCCTAGGTGCCATCCGACCCCGGGGTTGACGACCGCACCAGAGCGGCAGTCCACTGCAAATGTGACGAAACCCTACTTGTGGGACAGAAGTTGACTATCCTCGTCGTGTGGTCGCTCACCTCTCGTCCCCCGTCCGCCTCAAGGTGCTCACGGCCGGCTTCCTGTCCCTGGCCGTGGCCGGGACCCTGATGAGCCACCCGGTCACCCACGAACGCGTCCGCCTGGCCGCCGGCAGCGGCACCGCCGCCCAGCAGTTCACCCAGCTCACCAGCGACGCCCACTACCGGGCAGGGCGTCTCGGAGGGCGTCCGGGTCGCGGGTGGCTCCGTGACGATGGGCACCCCGCGAGGGCGCCTCACCTACGCGGGCAGGAGCTGGTCGTGGTCGCGCTGGTCCTCGGCCCTGGTCCGGCCGCAGCAGCCGTTCACCGAGCTGGTCCCGACGTGGAACATCACCACTCCTCGGCGCACGCTCGTCCAGGTCCAGGCCCGGGTGCGCAGCACGACCGGCGAGCTCAGCGGCTGGAAGGTGATGGGCAGCTGGACCACCCGCGACCGCTTGTTCCGGCGTACCTCCGCAGGCAGCCAGCAGGACCGGGTCGCCCGGGTCAGCACCGACACGGTGGTCGCCGCACCCGGGGTCTCGCTCGACGGCTACCAGCTCCGCGCTCTCCTCCTCCGTCGACCGTCCAGCACCGCCTCCCCGGTGCTGCGGTCCCTCCAGGCAGTGGCCAGCCGGCCCGTCACCTCCCTCCCGGTGACGAGCCGGCGGCTGCTGCCGGCCCGGACCCTCGACGTGCCCCGCTACTCGCAGATGACCCACCGCGGCCAGTACCCGCAGTACGGCGGCGGCGGCCAGGCCTGGTGCTCACCCACGTCGCTGTCGATGGTGCTCGGCTACTACCGCGCGCTGCCGTCGGCCTCGAGCTACGCCTGGGTGAACAAGGCGTACGCCGACCGCTGGGTCGACCACGTCGCCCGGCTGGTCTACGACTTCGGCTACCGGGGCGCCGGCAACTGGGCGTTCACCACCGCCTACGCCGCCAACCTGACCGCAGACGCCTTCGTCACCCGACTCACGGACCTGCGTGAGGCGGAGCGGTTCATCGCTGCCGGCATCCCTCTGGTCGCGTCGGTCTCCTTCTCGCGCGGCCAGCTGAGGGGAGCCCCGATCAGCGCCACCTCGGGCCACCTGCTGGTGATCGTCGGTTTCACCAGCAACGGCGACGTGGTCGTCAACGACCCGGCCGCGCCGAGCAACTCCTCGGTCCGCCGCGTCTACGACCGGGGCGAGTTCGAGCGGGCGTGGTTGGGCAGGTCGAGCGGCACCGTCTACGTCGTGCGCGACGCTGCCCACCCGCTGCCGGCCCGTGGGGCCAACCTCAACTGGTAGACCGGCATGGGCGGCTCAGGCATGGACACCGGTCACCTCGAAGAACCAGACGGCCCCGGTCAGCCAGAGCAGCACGACCGCGATCAGCAGCGACCCACCCGCGGCCGGCAGCGCCCAGCCGTGGACCCTGCGGCTGCGCACCAGGACCACCTTCGTCGCGAACGCCCCGTAGAACGCGCACCCGGCGACCGAGTGCAGCAGGACGCGGGGCCGGAACGGGTCCGGGTCGAACCCGAATCCGTAGAGGCACATCGCCGCGACGGGCAGGGAGATGACGAACGCCACGACCCCGCCCGACCGGTGTGCCCCGGCCAGCCACGAGGGGGCGCGACCAGCACCGGGCAGCCGACCGTACATCCACGCCGCACCCACCAGCTGTCCGGCTGCCAGCAGCAGCACGGCTGTGGTGGCCCAGGCCTTGAACGCCCCGGGGCTGGAGAACCCCAGGGAGGGGAGGCCGGCGTAGGAGGGCTGGTGGGCCCGTCCGTAGACGCCGAGGGTGACGGAGACGCCCACCCCCAGCAGCAACGCGCCGACGAGGACGCCTCTGTGCGAGATCACCTCCTCGTCCACGCGCGCACCTCCCGACGAGTCACACCCGAGCGTCCGTTCCCCTCAGCGTGCGCTCGCCGCGGGCTGGACGCCAGCCTCCGGACTCAGCTCGCCTGGAACGGGACGGAGTGCCACCCCGTGGCTCCGTCCGGGATCACGTCGGCCCGCGCGGCGGTCTGGGTGTAGCCACTCGTGTCGGTGGCGCGCACCACGAGGCGGTGCTCGCCCTGGCCGACCTGCACGGAGGCCGACCACTGCACCCAGGTGTCGGCACCGGGCACGCTGCCGAGGGCGGCCTTCTTCCAACCCGCTCCGTCCAGCTGGTACTCGACCTTCTCGATGCCCGTGTGCTGGGCCCAGGCGCTGCCACCGATGCGCAGCTCTCCGGTGGGCACCGAGGCGCCGTTGCGAGGTACGTCGATCCGCGACTGCGTCTTGACCGGGCCCTTCTCGGACCAGCCACGCTGGGTCCAGAACGCCGAGAACCTGTCGAACCTGGTGACCTCGAGGTCGACCAGCCACTTCGTGGCCGAGACGTAGCCGTAGAGCCCGGGGACCACCATCCGCACGGGGAACCCGTGCTCGACGGGCAGCGGCTGGCCGTTCATCGCGAACGCGAGCATCGCGCTGCGGTCGGGATCGGTCAGCGCAGCCAGGGGGGTGCCACAGTTCCAGCCGTCGCGCGAGGTCTGCAGCACGGCGTCTGCTCCGGGCTTGACGCCGGCGGTCGCGAGGATGTCACGCACCAGCACGCCGGACCAGTACGCGTTGCCGATCAGGCCCCCGCCGACCTCGTTAGAGACGCAGCACAGGGTGACCCAGTCCTCGGTGAGCGTGCGGTCCATCAGGTCCTGGTAGGAGAGCGTGAGCTCGTTCTCGACCATGCCGTGGATCCGCAGCTGCCAGTCGGCGGGCGCGATGGACGGTGGCGCGATCGCGGTGTGGATCAGGTAGAACTCGCTGTTCGGCGTCCGCCACGGCGCGATCCCGGCCACCTCGAGCGAGGCCCCGGCAGGGACCTCGCCCCGCTTCACCGGGAGCCTCAGCAGGCGTCGCGCCTGCTCCACGTGCCGTCGTCCGCCCCCGGCCACACGTCCGGCGACGGTGAGCAGGGCCACCCCGCCGACGAGCCACGCCGACCGGATCAGGAAGGCCCGACGACGCGAGTCTGCGGCGCCCGGGTTCGTCGTCTCCCCGAGCAAGGGCGCCGTGAGCAGCCGCAGGGTCACGATCCAGGTGATGAACCCGACCATCAGCGCGAGCGAGGCCCCGAACCCGGGCTGCGGCTGGCGCAGCACGGCGACCAGGCCGATCGCTGCCAGTGCGAAGAAGACGACGTCGGGCACGAGGGGCGAGCGGTGGACCCACGAGGCGGCGTACCCGCAGACGGCGAGCACCACCAGGCCGGTGCCACCGAGCAGCAGGGGCTTGTCGAGGTGTCCCACCAGGTGGATCAGGAACACCGCGATCGAGCCCGGGGTGAGGTCACGGACGGTCGCCGCCACCGCCTCCACCGGGCCGGTGGTCGCGCGCAGAGCGCTCGCCGTGGCCTGGCTCAGCGCGATCCCGGCCACACCGGCGACCACGCCTGCGAGCGCGAGCGTCCCTCGGGAGACGTCGTTGCCGCGTCCCGTGGCACCTGGTGGGGTCATCGGCTCATGGGGAGGCCGCCCCACGGGGCTGCCGGATGCATGGTCGGCCCTGTTCATCTCGGGGCTCACCATCCCATCGTCGCGCATCGGTGTCGGGGACACCCGCATCGGTCCCGATCCGGGGCATGATCGTGCGCGTGAACCAGCGCATCGGCATCGGTACCGACATCCACCGCCTCGCACCCGGTCATTCGATGCGGGTGGCCGGACTGGATTGGCCCGAGGAGGAGCTCGGCCTCGAGGGGCACTCGGACGGGGACGTCGTGCTCCATGCCATCTGCGACGCCCTGCTCTCGGCAGCAGCACTCGGGGACCTCGGCAGCAACTTCGGGACCTCGGACCCGCGATGGGCCGGAGCGCCCAGCGACGACCTGCTGGCCGAGACGCTGCGGCGGGTGCGCTCGGCAGGGTGGGAGGTCACGAACGTCGCGTGCCAGCTGATCGGCAACCGGCCGCGCTTCTCGTCCCGGCGCGAGGAGGCCGAACGTGGCGTGGCCGATCGCCACGGCATCAGCGTCTCGCTGAGCGCCACCACGACGGACGGTCTCGGGCTCACCGGCCGGGACGAGGGGCTGGCTGCGATCGCGACCGCCCTGCTGACCGGCCCGACCGTGGTGTGAGTCCGGGAGGAGTGCCACGATGAGTTCCATGCAGCCCGTCGTCGGCTCCCTGCTGATCGCCTCCGCGGCACTGGTGGACCCCAATTTCGTCCGCTGCGTGCTGCTGGTGATCGACTCGGACGAGAACGGCAGCCTGGGCGTGATCCTGAACCGTCCCTCGATGGTCCCGGTCGGTGAGATCCTGCACCCGTGGCAGGACCTGACGACCGAGCCGGGGGTGCTCTTCCGGGGAGGTCCGGTCGAGCCCGACGCCGCGCTCGCGCTCGGCTGGCTGCGAAAGGGCCCGTCCGGCGACGAACCGGTCGGCTGGAGACCGCTCTCCGCCCCGGCTCCACAGGGCCCTCCGAGTGACGCCTCGGCCGGCGCCTCGTGGGGGATCATCGACCTCGACAGCTCGCCCGACGAGCTCCTCGGTCGGCTGGACGCGATGCGGGTGTACGCCGGCTACACGGGCTGGGGAGCCGGCCAGCTCGAGGACGAGATCGCCGAGGGCAGCTGGCACGTCGTACCGTCCACACCCGCCGACCCGTTCAGCCACACCCCCGAGCGACTGTGGGCAGGGGTGCTGCGCAGGCAGCCACCACCGCTGTCGATGATGGCCACCATGCCCGAGGACGCCAACCTGAACTGACCCCTCCCCCCGATGGGCAGGAACGTCCGGCAGACTCGGGGGTCGCCGAGCAGGAGAGACCATGCGGACCCACGACGCAGAGCACGCCGTTCCCCGCACCGCAGCCGTCCTCCTCGCCGCGGGCGCGGGGTCCCGCGTGGGTGCCCGACGCGAGGACCGGCCGGTCAACAAGGTGCTGCTCGAGATCGCCGGGATCCCGATCCTGGCCCGATCGGTGCGAACGGTCCTCGACGTCGCGGGAGTGCACCGGGTCGTGCTCGTCGTCCGACCCGAGGACCGGGAGGAGGTCGCCGAGGCCGTCGCCCCTCATCTGGGTGCGCACGACCTGTGGGTCGTCGACGGCGGCAGCCAGCGGCACGACTCCGAGTGGCGGGCCCTGCGCACGCTGGCCGCCGACATCGAGGACGGGGAGATCGACGTGGTCGCCATCCACGACGCGGCCCGGCCACTGGCTCCGGAGGCGCTCTGGCGTGCCGTCATCGACAAGGCCGCCGAGCACGGCGCCGCGATCCCGGTCGCGGCCGTCCCCCGCCTCTCACACCGCGACGGCATGCGCGCGCAGGCCGGCCTGGTGGGGGTCCAGACACCGCAGGCCTTCCGCGCCCAGGAGCTCCTCGACGCCTACCGGCGGGCCGACCGGGAGGGTTTCGTCGGCACGGACACGGCGTCCTGCCTCGCGCGCTACGGCAGCAGCGTCGTGCACGGCGTCCCGAGCACCGCGGCCAACCTCAAGGTGACCTTCCCCGAGGACGTCGCGCTCGCCGAGAGGCTGCTCAGCCCCTCGAGCTGAGCGCGCTGAGCGTCTCCAGGTCGGCCACGTCGACGATCCGGCGGCCGAGCGGCGGCGCCACCAGGTGACGCACCGGGAACCGCGTGCTCAGCTCCTCGACCAGCAAGGCCAGGTCATCGAGGTCGAGCGCCTCCAGCGCGCTCACGACGGCGGCGGGCAGCACCACCGGCGAGGTCACGCAGACCAGCTCGTCGCGGTCGACGGTCTCGCCGAGCCGCTCCCCGTCGTACTCCTTCACGGTGTCGGTGACCGGACGTACGCCGACGACGACCGCCCCGGTCGACGCGGACTCCTCGATCGCCTGCTCGAGAAAGGCCGCCGGGGTCAGCGGGCAGAGCGGGTCGTGGACCACCAGCATGCGACCGGTTCCCTGCAGGCTCGCGAACGGCACCCCGTAGTCGAACAGCTCGGCTCCGGAGGTCGTCAGCGCCCAGGAGGCTGCCGCGACCAGCGACTCCCCGTGCACGAGCGCGAACGGCATCGACCCGCGACCCTCGACCGGCACGACCCCGAGCGGGATGGGGGTGTCCTCGTCCATGGGACCAGCGTAGGGGTGGCGTCTCCTCCGGCACCCGGAGCCCGGATCCGGACAAGCATCGAGCCCCCGGACACGTGGTCACGGGGGCTCGACGGAGACGTGCCCAGCGGGCGCGGTCGGTTCAGCTCAGGAAGCGAGCACCTCGTCGAGGATGGCCTCGGCCTTGTCCTCGTTGGTGTGCTCCGCCAGGGCCAGCTCGGAGACGAGGATCTGGCGCGCCTTGGCCAGCATCCGCTTCTCGCCGGCGGACAGGCCACGGTCACGCTCACGGCGCCAGAGGTCACGAACGACCTCGGACACCTTCATCACGTCACCGGAGTGCAGCTTCTCCAGGTTGGCCTTGTAACGGCGCGACCAGTTGGTCGGCTCGTCGGGTACGACGGCTCGGAGCACGTCGAACACACGGTCGAGGCCCTCCTTGTCGACAACGTCGCGGACACCGACGAGATCGAGGTTGCACGCAGGCACACGGACCACGAGGTCCTGCTGTGCCACGATCCGGAGGACGAGGTACTGCTTCTCTTCGCCCTTGATCGTGCGCATCTCGATGTCTTCGATGACTGCGGCCCCGTGATTTGGATAAACAACCGTTTCGCCGACAGTGAAAGTCATATGTAGGTAACCCCTTTCGAGGTGCCCAGTCTAACACGGTTGCGGGAGCCCCCTATCCACTGTTTGTGCAGGTCAGAGGCCATTTTGGGGCTTGACAACACTGCGATTCGTGTGGTGGACACGCCCGGTCGACCCCGGTTCCCGGCCGAGCAAACCTCCCCGCGCAGCCGTCCGATGCTCAATACTGCGACCCATGAGCACAGACACGGCCGTCCGGTCTCCTGGCCAGCTGCGGTCCCTCGTGCGGGCGGGCCACCCGCGTCAGGCGGTGGCGTTCGCGGTGGTCGTCGGACTGCTCGTCGCGCTGATGGGGCGACCCGCGCGCGAGATCCTCGCGGCCGCTGCCGCGGTGCTCCTCGCCCAGGCGATCATGGGTCTGGTCAACGACCTGTTCGACGTCGAGATCGACCGCACGTCCGGGGCGCAGGGCAAGCCGATCGCGGCGGGAAGCCTGCCTGCCGGCAACGCCAGCTTCACGGTGGCCGTGCTCCTGCTCCTCCTCCTCCCGCTCGCGCTGCAGAACGGGACCGCAGCCGGGGTGTTCCTGCTGTCCACCCTCGTCGTCGGCTTCGTGCACAACCGGTGGCTGCACCGCACCGCTCTCTCGTGGGTCGGCTGGTCGGCGACGTTCGCCCTGCTGGCGTACTTCGTGACCCTCGGCGGCTGGGGTCGGGCAGCCGACGGGTCCGCACCCCTGCCCAGCTTCGTGCTGCTCTGCGCTGCGCTCGGCCTCGTGGTGCACTTCCTGACCTCGTTGCCCGATCTCGTGGTCGACAACCAGGCACGACTGCGGAGCCTCCCCCTGCGGGTCGCCCTGAGGACGGGCGCACCACGGCTGCTGGTGATCACCCTGGTCGTCGCCGTCGCGGTGCTCGCCGGGCTCGTGGTCACGGCCCTGAGCAACGGGATCGCTCTCTGAGCGATAGGCTCAGCCCCGCTAGCCGACCAGTTCAAGACCAGCGCCCCGGACAGCCGTGCGGTGGCGTCGCGAGAGGAACCTCATCGCCATGTTGACGCCCGTACGCCGTCGTCTCGCCGCCGTGTCAACGGTGCTCCTCGTCCCCGTGCTGGGTGCCTGCAACTACCAGACCGATCAGGTCTACCAACCTGCCGTCGGGGTGAACAACCGCGCCGGCAGCGTCGACGTGCTCGGCGCGGTAGTGGTGTCGTCCTCCGCCGGCCGCGGCACGCTGGTGGCCTCGCTGGTCAACAACGACACCGAGACCGACGACTCGCTGACCGGGGTGACCGGCACCGGCGTCGAGGCCTCACTGGTCACGCCCGTGAGCATCGCGGCCGACAGCCTGGTGAACCTCGCCGACTCGGGTGCCGTCGGCGTCACCGGCGACACCGTCGAACCGGGCGGGTTCGTCCGGCTCACCCTGAGCTTCCGCACCGGTGAGGACGTCAAGGTGAACGTGCCTGTCGTGCCGGCGTCGGGCGAGTACGCCGACATCACCAGCCCGAGCCTCGCGCCCACGTCATGAGCGCGGGGCGCACCCTGATCCTGCTCCGCCACGGCGAGAGCGACTGGAACGCCAAGAACCTGTTCACCGGGTGGGTCGACGTACCCCTGACCGAGAAGGGTCGCGAGGAGGCCGCTCGTGGCGGCGCGCAGCTGGTCGAGGCCGGCCTGCTGCCGGACGTGCTGCACACCTCCCTGCTGCGCCGGGCCATCACCAGCGCCCACCTGGCGCTCGACGTCGCGGAGCGGCACTGGATCCCGGTGCGGCGCTCCTGGCGGCTCAACGAGCGGCACTACGGCGCGTTGCAGGGCAAGGACAAGAAGCAGACCCTCGAGGAGTACGGCGAGGACCAGTTCATGACCTGGCGGCGCTCCTTCGACACACCGCCGCCCCCGATCGACGACGACGACACGTGGTCGCAGGCCGGCGACCCGCGCTACGCGGACCTCGGACCCGCCATGCCGCGCACCGAGTGCCTCAAGGACGTCGTCGAGCGCATGCTCCCGTGGTGGGAGTCCTCGATCGTGCCCGACCTCGCCGGTGGCGACACCGTGCTGGTGGCCGCGCACGGCAACAGCCTGCGGGCCATCGTGAAGCACCTCGACGGCATCAGCGACGAGGACATCGCCGGCCTGAACATCCCCACGGGGATGCCGTTGGTCTACGAGCTCGACGCCGAGATGCAGCCCATCGAGAAGGGCGGGCGCTACCTCGACCCGGAGGCAGCCGAGGCCGCAGCGGAGGCCGTGGCCAACCAGGGACGCTGAGAGCCGCTCAGCCCCTGCTGCGGAACTGGTGCGGACGACGGAGCAGCGCCGGGAGCATCGCGGCGCCGGGAGCCTCGTCGCTCGCGGCCATCACGTCTGCCGGGTTGGACATCTGACACCTCTGCAACGACAGGCAGCCGCAGCCGATGCACGAGTCGAGACCGTCCCGGAGCCGCTCGAGCGCGGCGATCTGAGCGTCCAGCCTGCCCCGCCAGTGCCGTGAGATCCGCTGCCAGTCCGCCCGTGTCGGGGCCCGTCCCGCCGGCAGCCGGTCCAGCTCGGCACGGACCTCGTCCAGGGTGAGACCGATGTTGGACGCAGCGCGGATGAACGCGAGCCGACGCAGCACGTTGCGCTGGAACTGGCGCCGCCCACCCGGCGTGCGGGTCGCGGTGATCAGGCCCTCTGCCTCGTAGAAACGCAGCGCCGAGGCAGCGAACCCGCTGCGCTTCGCGACGTCCCCCACCGAGAGCAGCTCCCGCGAATCCATGGTGGCCCCTTGATCTCAAGTTGACTTGAACTTTAACACTGGGCTCATGACATTCGAGAGAACACCCGTTGCCCTCATCTCCGGCGGATCGTCCGGCCTCGGCCTCGCCACCGCCCGGCTCCTCGACGAGAGGGGGTGGAGCGTCGTGACCGACGCCCGGGAGCCTGCTCGTCTGCGCGCGGCGCTCGAAGGCACCTCCATCCACGGTGTGCCCGGGGACGTGGGCGACGCCGCCCACCGGACTGCACTCGTGCAGGCCGTCGACGAACGCGGTGGCCTCGACCTGCTCGTCCTGAACGCCAGCACTCTCGGCCCCCTCCCGATGCGTCGGCTCTCCGACCTCAACGCTGAGGAGATCGACGCGGTCCTGTCCACGAACGCCGGCGCACCCGCTGCGTTGACCGCCGCGCTGACCCAGCAGCTCCTGCGGCGCAGGGGTGTGCTCATCGGCATCTCCTCCGACGCCGCCGTGCAGCACTACGAGACCTGGGGGGCGTACGGCGCTGCCAAGGCCGCGCTCGACCACTTCGTGCTCACGTTCGGGGCGGAGACGGGTCTGCCGACCTACGCCGTCGACCCTGGGGACATGCGGACCCAGATGCAGCAGGACGCCTTCCCGGGCGAGGACGTCTCCGACCGCCCACTTCCCGAGACTGTGGCGCCGAAGCTGCTGGCCCTGCTCGACCGGCGACTGCCCCCGGGGCGGTATCTCGCCTGCGACCTTCCCGCGGTCCGCGCCGAGCGGGAGGTGGCCAGCACATGAGGACGCTCACCGAGCACACCGGGATCAGCTTCCACCTGGACGAGGGGGCCACGGCTCCGGACCCGGCCGAGGCGCGAGGCGCCTCGCGTGACGACGTACGGCTGCTGGTGGCCCGGCCCGAGGGGCTGCACCACCACGCGTTCAGGGACCTGGTCGACCAGCTCCGACCGGGCGACCTCGTGGTCGTGAACAACTCGGCGACGGTCAACGGCGAGATCGACGCCGTGCGCGGCGGATCGCCGATCGTGCTGCACGCGGCGGCCGGCATCGGTCCGGCTCCCGCGACCGACCACCCGATCGACGGCGGGGAGGACACCTGGGTGGTGGAGCTGCGCAGCGCACCCCGGGCCTCCGAGCCGTTGCTCGACGCCGTGGCCGGAGAGAGCGTCGCGGTGGGCGAGCTGAGGGTGACCTTGGTCAGCCCCTACCCGCACGCCGGCTCCCCCACCGGCTCTGGAAACCGGTTGTGGCGCGCCACCGCCACCGGCGACCTCCGCGCCGCGCTCGACCGGCACGGCAGGCCGATCGCCTACGGCTACCTGGACCGTCGCTACCCGCTGTCGGCCTACCAGAGCGTCTTCGCCGACGTGCCCGGCAGCGCCGAGATGGCCTCAGCCGGTCGTCCGTTCACCGAGGCCCTGGTCACCCGCCTGGTCTCGCACGGGATCGGCGTCGCACCGGTGACGCTGCACACCGGGTTCTCCTCGCAGGAGGTCGGGGAGGGACCCCAGCCGGAGTGGCACCACGTGCCGGCCACCACGTCACGCCTGGTGGCGCTCACCCGTGCCCACGGAGGCCGGGTCGTCGCCGTGGGCACGACCGTGACCCGCGCGCTGGAGTCCGCGGTCGTCGACGGGGAGGTCCGCGAGTCGTGGGGCTGGACGAACCGGGTGGTCACACCCGCGGACCCTCCGGTAGTCGTCGACGGGCTCGTCACCGGCTGGCACGACGCCCAGGCCTCGCACCTGCTGCTCGTCGAGGCCGTCGCCGGCACCAGGCTCGCCCAGGCGGCGTACGACGCCGCGGTCGCGGGAGGCTACCGGTGGCACGAGTTCGGCGACTCGGCCCTGTTCCTGCCCTGAGAGGCTGCGCTCGAGCGGTCGAGCCGGGAGGTCGGGGAACGCGGGTCAGGCGTACTGCGGGTGCTCGCCGGTGACCAGGAACACGACGCGCCGGGCGATCGAGACGGCGTGGTCGGCGATGCGCTCGTAGTAGCGACCCAGCAGGGCGATGTCGACGGCCGGCTCGACGCCGTGGGTCCAGTCCGAGCCGAGGAGCTCCCGGAAGGAGTTGCGACGGAGCTTGTCCATCTCCTGGTCGGCCTCCTCGAGCTCGACGGCCGCCGCCACGTCGGAGTGGGCGATGATGTGCTCGACCTTGCCGATCATCACCTCGGCCACGGCAGCCATCCGCGCGATCATCGGCACGACCTGGTCGGGCACGGCGATCTCCGGGACGCGCAGCCGGGCGATCTTGGCGATGTGCACGGCGAGGTCGCCCATCCGCTCGAACTCGCTGACCATCCGCAGCGATGCCACCAGCATCCGCAGGTCGCCGGCAACGGGGTTCTGCAGCGAGAGCAGCTCGAAGCTTCGCTCCTCGAGCCTGATCCGCAAGGTGTCGATCTGCGCGTCGTTGCTGATCACCTGCTCGGCACGCTGGCCGTCGCCCTCCAGCAGAGCGGCGGTCCCCTCGCTGACGGCTTCGCGCACGAGGCTGGCCATCGTCACGAGGTCGTCGCGGATCGAGTCGAGCTGGACTGAGAAGGCATCACGCATGGACACCAACCTACGCAGGGCAGATGAAGGGCGGGCGTCGTTGCGTGAACCGGAGGTGAACAGTCCCGGAAGTAGCGTTCCGAGGGCAGAGCCCGGGGTGCGACCCTGCGTACGATCGGTACGTGAGCCCGACAGTCCAAGCCGTCCTCTTCGCGCTGCTCGGAGCAGTGCTGGGTGGCGGCGTCGTGCTCGCGTTCCGGGTCAGTGATCGCCAGCTGCACACCGACGACGTGCCGGAGCCGGCACTTCCGCCCGGCGTGGCAGCCGTACTCTCCGTGCTGCGCAGCAGCGCGCTCGTCGTCGACGCCGGTGACCGCGTGCTCAAGGCCTCGGCCCCGGCGATCGCGATGGGCATCGTCAGCGGTCACGAGATCACCGAGCGCGAGCTGGCCGACCTCGTCAGGCAGGTACGCCGCGACGGCCAGATCCGCGAGACCGAGCTGCAGATGCAGCGGCCGGGGATGCCGCCACGCCACGTGACCGCCCGGGTGGCGCCCCTGAGCTCCCAGCTCGTCCTCGCGCTCGTCGAGGACCGCACCCGGGAGCGCCGCGTTGAGTCGATCCGTCGGGACTTCGTCGCCAACGTCAGCCACGAGCTCAAGACCCCGGTCGGTGCCATCAAGCTGCTCTCCGACGCCGTGATCGACGCCGCCGACGATCCTGAGGCCGTGCAGCGGTTCGCCGGGCGGATGCACACCGAGAGCGAGCGCCTGACCCGTCTGGTGCAGCAGATCATCGAGCTCTCCCGGCTGCAGGGCGACGACCCGCTCGACGAGCCCGTGGCCGTCGAGGCGGACAAGATCATCGCCCGGGCCGTCGACGAGAACCTGACCGACGCCGCCGCCCGCAACATCGAGCTGGTCCAGCTCGGCGCCGACGGGCTGGTGCTGCTCGGCAACCGGGAGCAGGTCGCCGTCGCGGTGAGCAACCTGGTCGCGAACGCCGTGGCCTACTCCCCGGAGGGCTCGTCGGTGGTGGTCTCGGCGACAGCCCGGGAGGCGGCGATCGACCTCAGCGTCACCGACCGCGGCATCGGCATCCCGGCCAAGGAGCTCGACCGGATCTTCGAGCGCTTCTACCGGGTCGACCCGGCGCGACACCGATCCACCGGCGGCACCGGCCTCGGCCTCTCGGTCGTCAAGCACGTCGCCGCCTCGCACGGCGGCGAGGTCAAGGTCTGGTCGGTCGAGGGCCAGGGATCGACGTTCACCCTGACGCTGCCGCGCAAGCCCGGCCCGTGGTCCGGTCCTGCTGCCGCGGATCCCGGCTCCACCGAGGACACCAGCGAAGGCACCATGAAGGAGAACGTGTGAGCACCCCCCGTCAGCGTGCGCTTCCCCGGCCCCACTCCTCCGGCCCACGCCTGTGCGGGGGACCCCGCGTGAGCACCCCATGACGCGCGTGCTGGTCGTCGAGGACGAGGAGAGCTACAGCGACGCACTCGCCTACATGCTGCGCAAGGAGGGGTTCGAGGTCGCCATCGCCGCCACCGGCCCCGACGCGCTCACCGAGTTCGACCGGGCGGGCGCCGACATCGTGCTGCTCGACCTGATGCTCCCCGGGTTGCCGGGGACCGAGGTGTGCCGCCAGATCCGGCAGACCTCCAACGTGCCGGTGATCATGGTCAGCGCCAAGGACGACGAGGTCGACAAGGTGGTCGGCCTCGAGCTCGGCGCCGACGACTACGTCACCAAGCCGTACTCCCCGCGTGAGCTGGTGGCCCGCATCCGCGCGGTGCTGCGCCGCGGCACCGAGCCGGACCTCGCCCCCGCCACCCTCGAGGTCGGCAGCGTCCGGATGGACGTGGAGCGGCACGTCGTCACGGTCGACGGCGAGGACGTGCGGCTGCCGCTCAAGGAGTTCGAGCTCCTCGAGATGTTCCTGCGCAACCCCGGCCGCGTGCTCACCCGGGGCCAGCTGATCGACCGGGTCTGGGGCTCCGACTACGTCGGGGACACCAAGACCCTCGACGTACACGTCAAGCGGCTGCGCGCCAAGCTCGAGGACAACCCCGCCGAGCCCCACCTCCTCACCACCGTCCGCGGCCTGGGCTACAAGCTCGACCTCTGAGGGACGCCAGACCCCATGTAAATCGGGGTTATGGACGCTCATCAAGGCCTGTGCCGGGCGAATTCCGTCCACAATCCTCGCCAAGAAGACCCGGTCGGCCGGATCTCGACGTACGACGGCCGAAACCCGCATGCCACCTGCCCACGCGGATCCCTAGGCTGGCGCACGTGACCCCCAGAAGCGCGCCCTCCTGGCTGCCGTTGGCCGCTGTCGGCTGCACGCTCGTGTTCTGGGCCTCCGCCTTCGTGGCGATCCGCCACCTCGGTCACGACTTCTCCCCCGGAGCGCTCTCGCTCGGCCGGCTGCTGGTCGGCTCCGTGGTGCTCGGCGCCGTCGCCCTGTCGCGCGGACTGCCACGGCCTTCGACGCGCGACATGGTCTCCATCGCGGTGATCGGGCTGCTCTGGTTCGGCCTGTACAACGTGGCCCTCAATGCCGGCGAGCGACGGGTGGACGCCGGCACCGCGGCCATGCTGATCCAGGTCTCACCGGTTCTGATCGCCCTGCTGGCAGCGCTCTTCCTGGGTGAGCGCTTCACCGTGCCACTCGGGCTCGGCCTGGGTCTGGCCTTCGGCGGGGTGGTGCTGATCGCGTTCGCAACGTCCTCCCCGGACGCACACGGCGACGTGCTCGGCGTGCTCCTGTGCCTCGTGAGTGCCGTTGCCTACTCGATCAGCCTGATCCTGCAGAAGCCTCTGATGGCCCGGCTCCCCGCCGTCCAGGTGACCTGGCTCGCCTGCACGGTCGGTGCGATCAGCTGCCTGCCCTTCGCCGGCGACCTCGTCACCCAGGTCCAGCTGGCTCCCGTTTCCTCGACGTGGTGGCTGGTCTACCTCGGGGTCTTCCCGACGGCGATCGCCTTCACCACCTATGCGTTCGCCCTCAAGCACATGAGCGCCGGCAACCTCGGGGTGACGACCTACCTGGTCCCGCCGATCACGATCGTCCTGGGCGTCCTGTTCCTCAGC
Source organism: uncultured Actinomycetota bacterium (assembly GCA_963815825.1). GTDB lineage: Bacteria > Actinomycetota > Actinomycetes > Propionibacteriales > Nocardioidaceae > Marmoricola. Next base: position 50,102 of record CAWFII010000013.1, read on the forward strand.
GAGGCCCCCGCTGCGATGGCGTACGCCGGAGGCGCGCTGGCGCTGGTCGGCGTAGCAGTCGCTCGCCGCAGACCGCGCCCTCGTGTCATCGAGACGCCGCACCGGGAGTCGGCCGTCGTACGCGACTGAAGGCTGTTGGTTTCCCCGGTCGTCCGGGGAAACCGGTGGTTGTGCACGGAAACTTCGGTGCACAAGCGCCAGTTTCACCGGTCAACCGGGGAAACCTGCAGCCCTCAGCCTTCCCCGGGTCCCCCACCACGCCCATCAAGCCCGAGGGGTCCGCGGAAGGCGTCGAGGTTGCGGGTGGGCTCACCCCGGGAGACGCGCCAGTCCCACTCCTTGCGGATCGAGGAGGCGAAGCCGAGCTCGAGGAGGGTGTTGAAGGAGCCGTCGGCGTAGTCGAGGACGGAGCCGAGCAGCCGGTCGATCTCGCTGGGGGTGATCCCGTGCAGGGGCAGGCGTGCGTCGAGGTAGATGTCGCCCAGCCCGTCGAGCGCGAACGCGACGGCGTACATCTTCATGTTGCGCTCGAGCATCCAGCGGAAGACGCCCTCGAAGTTCTCGTCCGGCTTGCGGCACACGAACGCGTGCACCTCCAGCGCGTGCTTGCCGACGTCGAAGCGACAGGGGGTCTGTTGCTTCTTCTCGCCGGGGAGGTTCACCATCAGCGAGGTGGGGCTGATCTCGGAGTACTCCAGCTCGCCCTCGTCGAAGACCTGGCGCAGCGCAGCCAGGGCCCCCACCCGCTCGGGACTGAGCTCCTCGTCGTCCACAGCGGCGTTCACAGGGCGATCCCGGTGAGCTCGGCGCGCATCTGGCGCTGCGCCGCGGCGTAGATCTCGATCATCGAGTCGGCGGTCCGGTCCCAGCCGAACTGCTGGGCATGCGTCGCAGCGCCCGCGGCCAGGATCTGGTGCAGGCCCGGCTCGAACAGCACCCGCTCCAGCGCGACGGCGTACGACGCGGGGTCGTGTCCCTCGACCAGCAGGCCCGACCGGCCGTCGTGCACGGCCGTGGTCAGTCCGCCGACCGCCGCGGCCACGACCGGGGTCCCGGTCGCCTGCGCCTCGATGGCGACGAGCCCGAAGCTCTCGCTGTAGGAGGGGACGCACACCAGCGAGGAGGCGGCGTACCAGTCGACCAGCTCCTGCTGCCTGACCGGAGGCACGAACCGCACCAGCCGCGAGATCCCGAGCTCCTCGGCCAGCCGGACCAGCGAGTCGGGGTGCTCCAGGCCGGAGCCAGAGGGTCCGCCGACCACGGCGACCGTCAGGGAGGAGCGCAGCTCAGGTCGACGCTCGACCAGCACCGCTACCGCGCGGAGCATCACGTCGGGCGCCTTCAGCGGCTGGATCCGGCCGACGAAGGTGATCACGGGACCGTTGGCCGGCAGACCGAGCCGCTCACGTGCACCGGCCATGCCGACGTCGTGGAAGGTCGCGAGGTCGACACCGGGGTGCACCACCTCGACGCGGCCGGGATCGGCGTCGTACAGGTCGAGCAGCTGCTTGCCCTCGTCGTCGGTGTTGGCGACGAGCATGTCCGCGGCGGCCACGACCTGCTCCTCGCCGATCACACGGGCCCTCGGCTCGGGCGTGTCGCCGTCAGCGAGCGCAGCGTTCTTCACCTTGGCCATCGTGTGCATCGTGTGCACGAGAGGGACGCCCCAGCGGTCGCGGGCCAGGGCCCCCACCTGGCCGCTGAGCCAGTAGTGGCTGTGCACCAGGTCGTAGTAACCGGGTGCGTGGTAGGCCTCGGCACGCAGCACCTCGCGGGCGAACGCGCACAGCTGGGCGGGCAGCTCCTGCTTGGTCAGGCCCTCGTAGGGACCCGCGGCGACGTGATGGACCCGGATGCCGTCACTGACGTCGGCGACCGGCGGGAGGGCGCTGCCCGTCGCCCGCGTGAAGACGTCCACCTCGACCTTCCGCTGCGCCAGGCGCCGGGCGAGCTCGAGGACATAGACGTTCATGCCGCCCGCGTCCCCGGTGCCCGGTTGGTCCAGGGGCGAGGTGTGCAGGCTGATCATCGCGACGCGGCGCAGGGGTGAGACCAGAGCCGGGGTCACGTCGTACGCCGTGAAGTGCCGCATTGATACCTCCGCAGGACCCAACCCCGATGGGGCGCAGTCCATTCCGCTCCTATGCTGAGGACGAGCTCACCGGCTCGGACGCAACGCGCCGGCGGGCTCTGCCTCCGGGACCGTACCCGGCTCCGTCCTGTCCATACCCCACCCGTTTCCAACCCATACCCCGCAGGCCTCGCGCAGCCCCGCCCCGACCGCCCGCCCCGACCGCCCACCCCGACCCCCAAGGAGGAGCCCATGACCCGCACCGCCGTCGTGACCGGAGCCAGCAGCGGGATCGGGGCCGCCAGCGCCCGCGCTCTCGCCGGTGACGGTTTCCACGTGGTCTGCGCTGCCCGCCGTCGCGACCGGATCGAGGCGCTGGCCGACGAGATCGGCGGTCGCGCCGTGGTCTGCGACGTCACCGACGCCGCGTCCGTCGCGGCCCTGGCCGCCTCGGTGGAGCACGTGGACGTCCTGCTGAACAACGCAGGCGCCGCGGTGGGGCAGGCGAGCGTGGAGCACTCCGACGTCGAGGACTGGGCGCGGATGTTCGACCTCAACGCGCTCGGCATCGTGCGGGTGACGCAGGCGCTGCTGCCCGCCCTGCGCGCGGGCTCCGGCGGTCTCGTGATCAACCTCGGCTCGACCGCGGGCCGGATCGCCTACGAGGGCGGGGGCGGCTACACCACCTCCAAGCACGCCGTCCGGGTGATCACCGAGACGTTGCGCCTGGAGATGGTCGCCGAGCCGCTCAGGTTCACCGAGATCGCGCCCGGGATGGTCAGGACCGAGGAGTTCAGCCTGAACCGGTTCGCGGGCGACCGTGAGCGCTACGACAAGGTCTACGAGGGCGTGGCCGAGCCCCTCGTGGCCGAGGACGTCGCCGAGGCCGTGCGCTGGGTCGCGTCCCTGCCCGCCCACGTCGACGTCGACGAGCTGGTGATCAGGCCGCGCGCGCAGGCCGCCCAGCACAAGGTTCACCGGGTCTGAGGCTGCGCCTCATCCAGCTCGGTCGAACACCGTGCCCGTGATCGGCGGGGGTGGCTCCTGGGGCTTCAGCGCGAAGCAGCTCGCGACGTAGACACCGGCCTTGGTCGGCCACTGCGAGACCGAGCCCGGGTAGGCCCTCGCCTCGACCCCGCCGCGGACCGTGGAGACGGACCGGAAGAGCCGCTGGCAGATCTTGTCCAGCTTGGCGTACTCCGCGGTGCTGAGTGCGACGTAGGGACCCTCGGCGCCCTTGCGGACGGCCTTGCGGCCATTGATCTGACCGTGGTCGATGGCGGTGTTGAGGATCATCTCGGCGATGTCCTCGGCCTGGTGCTTGCCGCTGCAGGGCCGGTAGGTGCCCGGAGTGTCGAGGCAGACCCGCGAGCGGATCGGCACCTTGTCGGTGGTGAGGTCCGCGAAGCGGAGGGTCCCGGGTGTGTCCTGCTCGAAGGTGCACACGAACTTCTTCTGCCCCCTCGCCCACAGATCCGCCGGGAACGGGTCCCAGGCCACGTGCAGCCCGCCCTCGACGTTCAGCGACGGCCCCAGCTGGACGGGGAGGTTCCCGGCGCTTCGCTGCGCCTTGCCGTACGGCGAGTCCGCCAGGCAGCGGTCGTTCACCTGGTCGCGGACCAGGTGGTAGGTCGTAGACGTCGGGTCGAGCAGGGTGGCGTACTCCGTGACCCGTGCCGTGAGAGCCGGACTGAGCTCGATGACGTTGTAGAGCTCCAGCGAGTGTGGCTCGGTGCACGCGATCGGTGTGCTGAACGCCGCGTCGTCCCGCATCGAGTCGCCGAGAGTGGCGTCCCCGTCGGCATACTTCTCCACCCAGGCCCGGAACGCCTTCTGGCCCAGCGCCTCCGGGAGCTGGGTGTCGTCCCAGCAGGTCCCCTTGGCGAGCACCCGCTCGGAGGAGGCTGCGCCCGTGGGCGACGAGGGTGCCGGGGCCGGGGTGTCCGAGCCGCCGCAGGCGGTGACCCCGAGGAGCAGACCGGCCAGGAGCGCAGCAGCGGGGAGGCTGCTCGACCGCGTGGTCATCGACCGTGTCATCGTCCGAGGTATGTCCGGATGCCCTTGACGAGGGCGTTCGCGTAGCGCGCCCGGCCACTCCTGGAAGTCATCCGGTGGGCGTCACCGGCGTTGCGCATGTTGCCGATCTCGACCATCGCGACCGGGACGTCGGACATGTTCAGCGTTCCGAGGTCGCTGCGCACGTCGAGACCCGTCCCGCCGCCGACGTAGCTGGAGCGAGAGATCCCGCCGGCCGTGAGACCGTCCCGCAGGGACGTGGCGAGACGCAGCGACGCGGTGGCGATGTCGGAGGTCCAGGGGCTCCGCCTGGTCGGGGCGATCACGTGGAACCCGTGGTCCGCCGGGCCGGCACCGTCGGCGTGCAGGGAGACCATCAGCCGGGCGCCGACCCGCTCGCCGAACTCGCCGCGGACGTTCACGCACGGCCCCCACCGCTGCTCGCTGTTCGTGGTCCGCGTCATCGCCACCTGCGCGCCGAGCGTGCGCAGCCGCCTGGCGACCGCCTTGGCCAGCCGCATGTTGACCGTGGCCTCGGCGACTCCGCCGTTCGTCGCCGAGCCGGTCGAGTTGCAGGGCTTGCTGAACCCGCCCGCGGGGACGAGGGCGTTGGTCTGGCGCGGGAAGTTGTGGTTGCCGAGCTGATGGCCGGGATCGAGCGCGATCGTGACGGTGCTCAGAGGGCGCGACGCACTGGCCTGCGCCCGCGCAGACCGACGGGACCCGACCGGCCGGACCGACGGGACCGCAGGGGCTCCGACCGCCTGCTGGGTGAGACGTGCCCCGGCGACCGCGGGATCCCGCGGCCCCACCGCGGCCCCCGGCAGCGCCGTACCTGCGAGCGTGACGGCCACCACGACGACCAGGGCACGCGCCATCGACATCATGGCCGGAGCCCCGTGGCGATCCGGTCGACCGCTGCTGCCATGGAGGCCGCGGCAACGGCGTAGGCCTCGTCACCGCGACCGTAGGGATCGGCGATGTCGTAGTCGTCCAGGGCAGCCCGCGACCTCTCCAGCGCTGCCCGCCGGACCGTCTCGTGCGGGTCCGCGTCGGCAGCGACGACGTCGAGCAGGGCAGCGAGCTCGAGCACCGTGAAGGTACGTCGCAACGCTGCCGGTGAGTCCTCCAGCACGCTCGACCGGATGGCCTTGGTGGCCGTCAGGACGAGATCGCTCTCCTCGACCATGGCCGAGGTCAGCTGACGGGCGACGAAGCCGTCCGCCGAGCCGCCGTAGGACTCGAGGTGGGTGGCCGACTCGGGCGACATGGCGGACCCGACCACCGCACCGACACCCGCGCTGAGCACCTCGAAGCGCTCGGCCGGCAACCGGGCGGCCAGCAGCCGCTCGCCCAGCGGCGAGCGGCAGATGTTGCCGATACAGACGAACAGGACCCGGAACCTGCTCGAGGCGCGCACCGGCCGCGGGCTTGTCCGATTGGTCACCCGAGTAACGATAGACTCAGGGGCGCGTCCACGACGCTCATCCCCAAATCCCCGACACCTGTCTGTCAGCCTGTCCGCCCGCTGCCTCCTCTGGAGCCTGTTCCGGGCCAGGCCGTGGCGGACGGAAGGCAAGCATGACTCAGAAGTCCCGCACGGATCTCCGCAACGTCGCCATCGTGGCGCACGTCGACCACGGCAAGACGACCCTCGTGGACGCCATGCTGCACCAGGCGGGGGCCTTCTCCGCGCACCAGGCCGAGGGCGTCGCCGAGCGAGCGATGGACTCCGGCGAGCTCGAGCGCGAGAAGGGCATCACGATCCTCGCGAAGAACACGGCCGTGCACTACGCCGGTCCCGCCGCCGAGGGCAAGCCGATGACGATCAACATCATCGACACCCCCGGCCACGCGGACTTCGGTGGCGAGGTCGAGCGCGGCCTCTCCATGGTCGACGGCATCGTGCTGCTCGTGGACGCGAGCGAGGGCCCGCTCCCCCAGACCCGGTTCGTGCTGCGCAAGGCGCTCAACGCCGACATGCCGGTGATCCTCGTGGTCAACAAGACCGACCGTGGCGACGCCCGGATCGCCGAGGTCGTCGACGAGACCTACGAGCTGTTCATGGACCTCCTCGACGAGTCGCACAGCCAGGACGCGCTCGACTTCCCGGTCGTCTACGCCTCGGGTCGCGCCGGCATCGCCAGCCTCACCGCTCCGGAGAACGGCACCATGCCCGACGGCGACAACCTCGAGCCGCTGTTCAAGACGATCCTGGAGACCATCCCGGCACCCGTCTACACCGAGGGCGCGCCGCTCCAGGCCCACGTCACCAACCTCGACGCCAGCCCCTTCCTGGGCCGGCTCGCACTGGTCCGCATCCACGAGGGCACCCTGAAGAAGGGTCAGAACGTCGCCTGGATGAAGCGCGACGGCAGCACCAAGACCGTCAAGATCACTGAGCTCCTGGTCACCGAGGGGCTGGAGCGCAAGCCCGGAGAGTTCGCCGGCCAGGGCGACATCGTCGCGATCGCCGGCATCCCGGACATCACCATCGGTGAGACCCTCGCCGACCCGGAGAACCCCGTCGCGCTGCCCCTGATCCACGTCGACGAGCCGGCCATCTCGATGACCATGGGTATCAACACCTCGCCGCTCGCGGGTCGTGGTCCGACCAAGAACACCAAGGTCACCGCCCGCCTCGTCAAGGACCGGCTCGACAGCGAGCTGATCGGCAACGTGTCGCTGCGGATCCTGCCCACCGAGCGCCCCGACGCCTGGGAGGTCCAGGGCCGTGGCGAGCTGGCGCTGGCCATCCTGGTCGAGCAGATGCGCCGCGAGGGCTTCGAGCTCACCGTCGGCAAGCCGCAGGTCGTCACCAAGGAGATCGACGGCAAGCTGCACGAGCCCACCGAGCGCCTGACCATCGACGCGCCGGAGGAGCACCTCGGCGCGATCACCCAGCTGCTGGCCGTGCGCAAGGGTCGGATGGCGCAGATGGTCAACCACGGCACCGGGTGGATCCGGATGGAGTTCCTGGTGCCCTCGCGTGGCCTGATCGGCTTCCGCACCGAGTTCCTGACCCAGACCCGCGGCACCGGCATCGCCCACCACATCTCCGAGGGCTACGAGCCGTGGGCCGGCGAGATCAAGTCCCGGTCGCAGGGTTCGCTCGTCGCCGACCGCGCGGGTGCCGCCACGGCGTACGCCATGACGAACCTGCAGGAGCGCGGGATCATGTTCGTCGACCCGACCACCGAGGTCTACGAGGGCATGATCATCGGTGAGAACTCACGCTCCGACGACATGGACGTGAACATCACCAAGGAGAAGCAGCAGACCAACGTCCGCGCCTCCAGCTCGGACAACTTCGAGAAGCTGGTCCCGCCGAAGCGGCTCTCCCTCGAGCAGAGCCTGGAGTTCTGCCGCGACGACGAGTGCGTCGAGGTCACCCCCGACGCCGTTCGGATCCGCAAGGTCGTCCTGGACGCCAGTGCCCGCAACCGCAGCGCCGCCCGCGCCCGCAGGGGCTAGTCAGCGCCACACGAACGCCCGACGAACGACGAGTTCGTGGGGCGTTCGGCCGTTTCAGGCGGCACCGCCCCGAAGACCGGTGCGAACTGATCGTCCTTGGGACGCGATCAGCGCGGACACGGTGGCCCGCACGTAGTCCTGCTCGAACATCACGTGCCGCCAGCCGAAGCGCAGCACCCGGTAGCCCGCGCAGACGAACGCGTTGTAGCGCTCCATGTCGCGGTTCAGCGACACGGCGTCGGCATGGAACGCGAACGAGTCGGCTTCCAGGACCACCCGGTTGGCCTCGTCCACCAGGTCGGCCCTGCCGGTGTTGCCGATCCACAGCTGCGCCTGGAACTGCGCGCCCGGAAGGTCGACGACGGTGGCTCGGAGGACCGACTCGAAGGGGTTCGCGGCCTGCTCGGTGGCCAGCTCGACCACGCGGTAGGCACGACTCCGCCCGGTCCTCGGAAGCCGGCCACAGTGCAGCAGCAGCTCGGTCCGGGTCACCCGGTCGCGCAGCGCCGAGTCCGCGACGGCGAGAGCGTCGTCGAAGGGCAGGAACCTCGCGCAGTCGAGGACCGTGCGCACCGGGCTGGTCATCCGGGCAGCCAGCTCGGCCTGCGTCACCTCTCCCCGACGCAGCTGCACATCGGCACACCGGGAGGCCGGGACGTTGCGTGACCGCGGGACGACGACCTGCGGGAGGCGCGGTGGGAGCTTGACCGGCCACCCGTGGGCCAGCGCCGCCGAGACCAGCGTCAGCGCTCCGTTGAGCCGCGCAGCGGCGGACATGTGCTCCTCGAGCTCGCGGAGCACGTATACCCCCCGGGCAGCTCGCAGCACCCGACCTTGCAACCGCTGCGCGCAGCCGACTGCGACCACACCTCGAGCGCTGCGTGGCGGCGCTGGCGACGCCACCCGCCTCGGCCAGGGCGCTCTCGATCTCCACCCGGACACCCCAGCCGCACCAGGCAGGTCGGGCAACCGGCCGTCCACAGCCCAGCGTGCCTCGTCAGCGGAGGACGCCGGCAAGCCCGGCTCGCCGTCCGAACCGCCACGACCTCTGAAGCAGCCACGCACGGACGCCCCTACGACGACGAGTTCGTCGGGCGTTCTGCCGTTTCAGGCGGCACCACCCGAAGGACGCAGCGAACTGATCGTTCGGGTGGTCGACGAGGGGGCTACCCGCCCTCGAGCACCAGGGTCGCCAGCCGCGCCAGCTCCGGGGTCAGGGCCGGCTCGAAGACCTGGCACTCCACCCGTGCGTAGCGGAAGCGGTAGACGTACCGGTCGGGGCTCGGGGCCCCAGACTCCACGGCGTCGAAGTCGATGCGCTCCACGAGCTCGCGCACCTCGGGCACCCGCGGGTCGTCGGACTCGAGGTCGACGGCCGCCTCCTTCGTGAGCCCGGCGAAGCCTCCGGATCTGGCGACCGTCACCGCCGCGTCCTCGGCCGGCGGGGCTTGCTGGGGAGTCGAGGCGCCGGCGCCGAGCACGCCGACCTCCCGCCACGCGTCCTGGACGAGCGCGGCCTGGTCGCCGGCCGCTGCGACGGTGGCGGCTGCGAAGGCGGCGAAGTCGCTGTCCCTGTCGAGCCCGGAGGTGAGCGCCGAGTACCAGATCCGTCCGGCGCCGCTCCACGACTCGCCGCCGATCGCGCGGGCCGCGAGCGCGAAGGCGCGGTTCGGGATGCCACTGTTGAGGTGGACCCCGCCGTTGTCGTCGGTCGTGTCCACGTAGTCGGCCATGGAGCCGACCTGCGGGTCCTTCCCGATCGCCGGGTCGTCGTACGCCGTGCCGGGGTCGATCATCGACCGCAACGCCCTGCCGTTGACTCCGGGCAGGAAGATCCCTTCGCCGACCAGCCAGTCCGCGCCGGCAGCGTCCTGGCCGAGATGACGCTGCTTGATGCACGCTCCGAAGACGTCCGAGACCGACTCGTTGAGCGCCCCCGACTGGCCCTGGTAGGTGAGGTTGGCAGTGAACTCGGTGACGGCGTGGGACAGCTCGTGACCGAGGACGTCGATCGGCTTGGTGAACCGGTCGAACACCTTGCCGTCCCCGTCGCCGAGCACGAGCTGGGTGCCGTCCCAGAAGGCGTTGTCGTAGTCCTGCTCGTAGTGCACGGTCGCCACCACTGTCGAGTCCCGGTCGTCGTAGGAGGAGCGACCGAGGTCGGCGAACAGGGCCAGCGCCTCGGTGATCCCGGTGCCCGCCTCGTCCACGGCGGCATCGCCGACCGCTGCCTCGCCCGCCGTCCGGACCAGCCGCCCGGGGAGGCGGTCCGTGCTCGCCGCGTCGTGGATCTCCCAGGCGGAGGCCTCGCCAGCTCGCGGGAGGACTGTTCGTCTCTCGGTGGCGCTCGCGTTCGGGTCGCGGCGTGCTGCTCGCACCCGCTCGTCGATGCCCCGGCTCCGCCGAGCGCAGTCGGCGACCGCGTCGTCCTCAGCCGCGACCAGCCGGTCGAGGAGGTACTCAGGGATGAAGAAGCAGCTCATCGGTCCAACCTCCCGCAGCTGCGGCGGACTCACAAGGAAGCGCTCCGAGGGGCGAGCCCACCTCCGCGCGCTCCCTCGGGCACCGCTCGCAAGGCGTACATTGCAGGCATGACTCGGCAGACGGAGCGTCCCGCGCTCCCCACGGTGCCGCGCTCCACCGAGCTCGCAGTTCGCGAGCCGATGGACGCGACGGCTGCCGCTGCGTTCTTCGCCCGGGTCAGCCGCGACCTGATGGAGGAGCTGGAGGAGGTCCCGACGATGCGTCGGATCGCCGAGCGCGCCGTCCAGGTGATCCCGGCCAGCGACCACTGCGGCATCTCACTGAGGCGACGGCGCCACCGCGCTGAGTCGGTGGCGGCCACCTCGACGCTCGCTGAGAAGTGCGACGCCCTGCAGTACGAGCTCGACGAGGGTCCGTGCCTCGAGGCCATCTGGGAGACCGACGTCAACCTCGTCGAGAACACCAGCATCGACACCCGGTGGCCGCTGTGGTCGCCCCAGGTAGCCGAGCAGGGCATCGGCTCGGTGCTCAGCATCCGGCTGGCCACCAGCAAGGAGACGCTCGGCGCGTTGAACCTGTACGCCGAGGACGTCGATGCGTTCGGCAAGGACGACGTCGACCTGGCCGTCATCTACTCCCTGCACGCCGCCAACGCGATGAGCTCCGCGCGCCTCGTGCAGGGCCTGCAGACAGCCGTGCAGAGCCGTCACCTCATCGGCGTCGCCCAGGGGATCCTGATGCAGACCTACGGCATCGACATGGAGCAGGCCTTCGAGGTGCTCCGGCGCTTCTCCAGCCACAAGAACATCAAGCTGCGCGAGGTCGCCGAGCACGTCGTGGCCTCCGGCGACCTGCCGGACAAGTCACTGTCCCGCTGAAAGGCCCGGCGCCGGACCGGCACCGGGCTCAGGCGCCCCGCCGGCTCAGGTGGTCGATCCGGGCTTGAACACCACCTTGATCGTCCCGTCCGCCTTCTTCTGGAACTGCTCGTAGGCCGCTGGGGCATCCTCGAGGGGCACCCGGTGGGTCGCGAAGTCCTCCGTGCCGAGCGGGTCGGCGTCGTCGGTCAGCAGCGGCATGATGTCGTCGACCCAGCGCTTCACGTTGGCCTGCCCCATGCGGAACTGCAGCTGCTTGTCGAACATCGTGAGCATCGGCATCGGGTCGCTCTGGCCGCCGTACACCCCGATCAGCGAGACGGTCCCGCCGCGTCGCACGGAGTCGATCGCCGTGTAGACCGCCGACATCCGGTCGATCCCCATCTTGTTCATCAGCGGTGCGACCAGTCGCTTGGGCAGGGCGTTGAACAGTCGCTGGCCCATCTCTGCGACCGGCGAGCCGTGCGCCTCCATGCCAACGGCGTCGATGACCGCATCGGTGCCCCGGCCCTTGGTCCGTGAGCGGACCTCCTCGCCGATGTCGTCGACCTCCTCCATGCTGACCACCTCGGCGCCTCGCGCCCGGACACGCTCGAGCCGCTCCGGGACGCGGTCCACGGCGATCACCCGCTTCCCCTGGTGCAACGCGATCCGGGTCGCCATGTCGCCGATCGGGCCGAGGCCCAGCACCAGCAACGATCCCGTCGTCGGGCACGTCGGCGTAGGCCACCGACTGCCACGCCGTGGGCAGCACGTCGGAGAGATAGAGGAAGCGCTCATCCGACGGGCCGTGAGGGACCTTGATCGGCATGAACTGTGCCTGCGGGACCCGGAGGAACTCCGCCTGGGCGCCGGGCACCTCGCCGTAGAGCTTGCTGAAGCCGAACAGGGCCGCCCCCGTCCCCTGGTCGCGGACCTGCGTGGTCTCGCACTGGGTGTGCAGCCCCTGGTCGCACATCCAGCAGTCACCGCAGCAGATCTGGAACGGCAGCACGACCCGGTCACCCACGGCGAGGTCGCCCGTCTCAGGGCCGACCTCCTCGACGATGCCCATCGGCTCGTGCCCGAGGATGTCCCCCTCGCCCATGAACGGTCCCAGGGTCTCGTAGAGGTGCAGGTCGGAGCCGCAGAGACCGCTGGAGGTGATCCGCACGATGGCGTCGTTGGGGGCCTGCAGGACAGGGTCGGGGACCGTCTCGACGCGGACGTCTCGCCTGCCGTGCCACGTGACTGCCTTCATCGGGCTGCTCCTCGGGAGTCGCGAAGAGGACAAGTCCCCCCTTCTGGTGTCGTCGCGTGTACCCCGGTCGGGTCCCGACAATCAGGTCACGATCCGTGGGGTCCACAACACGCGCTGGTAGCCTCGGAGTGCCGCTTGCCGGACTCGGACCGAAGCGATCAGGGCACACCGCCTCCTCGAGGTGCCATGCCCTTGGGGCGAGGAGGTGGGACACCATGGAGGAGCGTCCCGTCCTTCTCGGACAGCTCACCCGGGTGCTGGCCGACACCGAGCCAGGTGCCCCGCTCGCGCTGCGGCTGTGCCTCGCATTCGCCCAGATCCTGGAAGCCGAGGGTGCCGCCATCACGATCGGCTTCGCACCTCCGGACCGTGCCACCCTGTGTGCGACCGACTCGCTCGCGGAGCGCATCGAGAACAGCCAGGACATCTTGCGCGAGGGGCCGAGCCTGGACGCGTTCCGCACCGGCACAGCAGTCTGCGGCCTCGTGCACGCCGAGCAGGCTGGGACGGTGGCCGATGCTCGCCCAGACGCTCGAGAGGTCCGGACAGTCCGGTGCTGATGCACGCCTTCCCGATGCGACCGGACACCGAGATCCTCGGGGTGCTGAGCGCCTACCAGACCCACGAGCGCGGGTTGTCGCGCAGCAGCCAGGACGCGCAGTTCCTCGCCGACGCCATCGGGGTGGCGGTGATCGGTGGGATAGATTCACCCGACGACTCCGACAGCTCTGGGTGACGCGCGACCAGCTCTCCCAGGCCACCGGCATGGTCGTGGCCCAGCTCAAGATCGCACCCCCGGACGCCTTGGCCCTGTTGCGGGCGCACGCGTTCGCACACGGAACCACCGTCACCGAGGTGAGTTCTCGGATCGTTGACCGCACGCTCCACTTCACGACCGACAGACAAGGAGACGACCGATGATCGGCAACAGGACAACGGCGGATGCCTTCGGGGATGCTGCGGCTGCCATGGTCAACGACCACAGCGTCACCGACGTGCTCGCGCAGCTGACCTCCGACTGTGCCGAGCTGGTCGACGCCGATGCGGTCGCGATCCTCGTCGTCGAGGAGAGCGGAGCGCTCGCCATGCTCAGCGCCTCCTCGCACCGCGCCTCCGAGCTCGAGCTGCTGCAGATCCAGAGCGAGGTCGGGCCCTGCGTCGACACGATCTCCAGCGGTCAGCGGGTCACCGCGACCGGGGACCAGATCATCCGAGCGGTGGGGCGAGGTCGGGCGGACGATCACCGCGGCGGGGTTCGCACGGGTGGACGCCTACCCGATGCGCTGGCGTGGCCGCAGCCTGGGCGGCCTGAACATCTTCCGCAAGGCCGTCACCGACGTCGACGACCAGGTGGCGAAGCTCTCGCAGGCTTTCGCGGACGTGGCGACCCTGGTGGTCGTGCAGTCCACCGACGTCCCGACCGACCAGATCGCGGCGCGGGTGCACGAGGCGATCATGGCGCGGGGCGAGGTCGAGCAGGCCAAGGGTGTCCTCGCCCACGTCCACGGCATCGGCATGGCCGAGGCCTACGACCAGCTGCGCCGGCTGGCGGCCGAAGGCGGTCGCACACTCTCCCAGGCCGCCCACACCGTCGTACGCGACCAGCACGGTCCTTGACCCGTCCTTGATCCGATCCCTGCCCACGCGGAGGGAGCGTCGGCTCGGGCCGTTCAGCGACGCCGGGTGACCGAGGCGAGCGCCGGCTTGGCGTCGAGCAGGTAGACGAACGCCGCGACCGTGCCGATGATCGAGAACAGCCCCAGCGGTGAGGGCCAGAGCAGCGAGCTGGCGACCACGAGACCGAGGATCAGCAGCCAGGCCTGCTTGGTGAGCTTCTCCGCTGCGACGTACGCCGCGGCCGGGCGGGTGAGCGCGTCGATGAGCGCCCACACCTTGACCCCGATCAGGGCGAAGATCGTGAGCTGCATGACGAGCGACTCGAAGGCGAAGACGTGCTGCACAGGTCGAGGGTATCCGCTTGCTGGCTGGATCCGGCCGCCACCGGGCCCGGAGCGGGGGCCGAAGCTGGGCCTCGAGCCGGACCCCGAGCCGGGCCCGGACACAGGGCTGGGGACAGCAGCGGGCCCCCGGATCAGATCCGGGGGCCCGCTGGCCCACCTCGGGTGAGGGGAGGGCTCACCAGAGGGGACTACTCAGCACCTGTGGGTGCCGAGCGAGTGGGTCAGGCAGAAGCCGACGCGGTCGAGGCGGCCTTGGTGGCCGTCGACTTGGCGGTGCCGGCCGCAGCGGTCGTCTTCTTGGCGGCCGTCTTCGCCGGGGTCTTCTTGGCGACGGGCTTCTTGGTGGCCGACTTCTTCACCGGGCGGCTGCTGTTCTTGGGCTTGTCCGCAGCGACCTTGGCACGCTCACGGCGCACGACGGAGGACTGCGACGGTGCCTGACGCAGGGTGCTGACGGCCTTGACGCCGTCCTTGCGGACCAGCGCGACGATCTTCTCGCCACGCTCGACGAGGTCGGCGTAGGTCTTGGCGAGCTCGGTGACGGTGTCGTCGATCTCGTTCTGGACCTTCTTGGGGAGCGCGCGGGCTTCCTTCTGCAGCTCGGCGACGCGGGCCTCGAACTTGCTCTGCGCGTCCTTGGCGTCCTTGGTCAGCTCGTCGAGACGGGCGTTGACCACGGAGACGGCCTGGTTCTGCAGGGCCTTGGGCTCGCGCTCGAGCTTGCTGACGCGCTTCTGCACGTCGTTGAGACGCTCGGTGGCGGTCTTCTGCGCCTCGATGGCGTAGCCACGGGCGAACTCGTAGGCCACCTCGGTGGCGCCGGCGACGGCGTACAGGGGCTTGACGGCGATCTTGGACTGGGTCTTAGCCATGTGATGCTCCTTGATTGGTTGACGACTTGGTGGACTCGAGCCGGATGGTGGCTTCCAGTGCGGGCTCGAGGGTCTCGCTCAGTGCGGCGTTCTCGGCGACCGCCCTGAAGGACTGGTAGACGTCCAGCAGGGACTGCTTCTGCCGCTCGCTGAGCACGGGGTCCCCCAGGATGGCCAGCTCCACGTCGCGGATCTGTCCGTCCTCGGGGTTCAAGATCCCGGCCTGCACGTAGAGCTGCTCGGCTGAGATCCGCAGTGCCTTGGCCAGCGCCTGCAGCACCTCGGCCGAGGGCCGGCGCAGACCACGTTCGATCTGGCTCAAGTAGGGATTCGAGACGCCTGTCTGCTCAGCCAGCTGTCGCAGCGACAGCTGGGCGGAGACGCGCTGCTCGTGGAGGTACTCCCCGAGCGACGAGACGGTCTTCCCGACCTTGATCTTGGCCATGCCCCCATAGTGCTAACTCCTGCAAGCAGAAGCAAACCCTGGCATGGTGAACCCCGTCACAATGCCTTTGTCTCAAAGTGAAAGACGAAGTCGAGAGGTGCTAGCAGCCAGACAGCAACCGGCTAGATCGCAGAGTCCAGCACGGCCCGGATCTCGCCGACCGGCCGACCTCCGCCGAGCAGCACCGACTCGCCGGTACGACGTACAGCCTCCGCGTCGACACCGGACTCCTTGGTCACGCCGAACCTCTCGAGGAGCGCCGCCATCAGGACCGGGCGAGCGCGGGCGGCGCCGTCGTCGGTCTTGGTGGCGAACGCGCGTCCGTCGGGCAGCGCCACCGCGTAGCAGGACTCGGCCCCCGCCTTGCCGATCGCTCCGGGGATCGCGCGCAGCAGCGCCAGCTCGTCGCGCGCGGTGCCCGACACGAACTCGGGGTGCGCCCTGATGGCCTCGGCGATCCGGGTGTCGCCGTCGACCCCCGTGGCGAGCGCGCTGAAGGCCCGCGCCAGCCCGGTCAGCGAGGTCGACAGCAACGGCGCACCGCACCCGTCCACCGCCACCTGGGAGGGCTCGCCCGTGCGTTGTTCGAAGGTCGCCCGGATGCCCTGCTGGAGGGGGTGCTCGAGCTCGAGATAGGTCTCGGTCGACCACTCGTTGGCGACGCAGGTGGCGAGCATCGCGGCATGCTTGCCCGAGCAGTTCATCAGGACCGACGCCTTGGACTTCCCGGCGCGCAGCAGGGACTCCCGCTCCTCGTCGTCCAACGGCCAGTCCGGGGGTGTCTGCAGCGCGTCCTCGGACAGACCCGCGGAGGCCAGGATGCGGCGTACGCCGTCGACGTGGAACGGCTCTCCGGAGTGCGACGCGCACGCCAGCGCCAGCAGCTCACCCTCGAGCTGGAGCCCGGCGTCGAGCATGCCCTGCGCCTGGACCGGCTTGTTGCAGGATCTCGGCAGCATCGGTGCGTCCACCTCACCCGCGGAGGCACGCACCGAGCCGTCCGGGTCGATCAGCACCCAGGAGCCGTAGTGGTGGCCCTCCACGATCCCGGAACGGACGATTTCAGCCACGACGACAGGTGCACCCATGGTGGCGACGTTATCGGCGGCCGGTCTGGCACGATTGGCCGGTGCCCGCCCCGCAGTACTGCCCGGACCCGCGCGAGCTGGACGACCTGGAGCTGCTGCTCTCGGGAGCGCTGGCCCCCCTGGACAACTTCGAGGTCGGCGGACCCGGCGTCACGCTGTCCCTGCCCGACGAGCTCTCGGACGCAGGGGCGGTCGAGCTGGTCGACCCCGAGGGGCTCCCGCTGGCGGTGTGGACCCACGAGTCGCTCACGCCGCTCGCCACGCCCGCCTACGGGCCCTTCCGCCGGCTGCACCTCACCCCCGCCCAGGTCCACGCGCAGCACGCCGGCGCGCTGACCGTCCCGGTGGCCGCACCGCTGACCGACCAGGATCTCGCCCTGATCGCCGGGAGTGCAGCGGGTCGCGACGTCGTGCTGCTCACCCTGACCGGGACCGGCACCCCCCAGCACGTGTCCTCGGTGGGCCTGGTCCGCACCTCCCTGGCTGCCGCGACGCTCCTCGGGGCCGGGGTCGGGGCAGGGGTCGAGGCCGGAGGCCCGGGCGACGCGGGACCGGTGCGGGCGCACGTCGTGGTCGTCCCGCTCGCCTCCCACGGTGACCCCGACCACGACCACGACCTCGGCCAGCAGGTGGCGGCCAACTACGCGACCGACGAGATCCTCGGCGTGCCGGGAGAGGGCGAGTGGCCGGCGGAGATCGCCACGATCGTCGACCAGGACCAGCCAGCCGACGACGAGCGCGGGCTCGTTGTCTTCTTCACCGGGCTGTCCGGCAGCGGCAAGTCCACCCTGGCCCGGGCGCTGCACGACCTGATCCTCGAGGACGGCCGGCGCACGGTGACCAGCCTCGACGGCGACGTCGTACGCCGCAACCTGAGCGCGGGGCTCACCTTCTCCAGGGCCGACCGGGAGACCAACATCCGCCGGATCGGCTGGGTGGCCGCCGAGATCGCCCGGCACCGCGGCATCGCGATCTGCTCCCCGATCGCGCCGTTCGACGAGACCCGCCAGCAGGTCCGGCAGCTGGTCGAGGCCGTCGGGGCCGAGTTCGTGCTCGTCCACGTCGCAACCCCGCTGGAAGAGTGCGAGCGCCGCGACCGCAAGGGCCTCTACGCCAAGGCCCGAGCAGGTGAGATCCCCGAGTTCACCGGCATCTCCAGTCCCTACGAGGAGCCGGAGGACGCCACCGTGAGCGTCGACACGACCGGCCGCACCATCGAGGACGCCCTCTCCGACGTCCTCGCGCACCTCCCCTTCCACGCCCAGTCGGCCACCCCATGACCGACGTGCTCACCCTCACGGCTCTCTCCGTGCTGATCGTGAGCTTCGGGGTCGGGATCGTGGTCGGTCTCACCGGCATGGGCGGTGGCGCCCTGATGACGCCGGCCCTGATCTTCCTCGGCGTCAACCCGGTGGCAGCCGTGGCCAACGACCTGGTGGCCGCCAGCATCAACAAGTCGGTCGGGGCGAGCGTGCACTGGCGCCGCGGCTCCCCCAACCTGAGGCTGGCCGGTCTGCTGATGGTCGGGTCGGTGCCGTTCGCGTTCGCCGGCGGCTTCATCGTCAAGAGCATCGGCGCCGCGCAGCAGCAGCAGGACTTCCTGATCAAGGCGATCGGCCTGGCGCTGCTCTTCACGGCCGCCACCTACGCGCTGCGGATGTATCTCCAGCTGCGTCACGTGACGTCGGGCAACGTCCTGAGCGAGGACGACCCCACGATCCGCGTCGTCCCGACCGTGCTCGTAGGAGCCGTCGGGGGCCTTCTGGTCGGGATCACCTCGGTCGGCTCCGGCTCGCTGATCATGGTGGCCCTGCTGCTGATCTACCCGACCCTGTCCGCGGTGCGCCTAGTCGGCACCGACCTGGTCCAGGCGGTCCCGCTCGTGCTGGCCGCCGCCGTCGGTCACGTGGTCACCAGCGGCATCGACTGGGCTGTGCTGATCCCACTCGTGCTGGGCGGAACACCCGGCACGTTCCTCGGCGCCCGGATGGCCGCCTGGGTCTCACAGTCCGTGATCCGCCGCGGCATCGTGATCGTGCTGACGCTGACGGGCCTGAAGATGCTCGGCGTACCCCCTGAGTGGGTGGGCATTCTCGGCGCCGGTCTGCTGCTGCTCGGCCCCCTCGCGTGGGGGTTCATCAGGCAGCGTCGCGGGCTGCCGGCCTTCGACAACAACGCCGCCGCCTGGCGACTGCCGGACCGGACGCCTCCTGAGTCCGCCGACCGAGATGGCAGCACCTGAGTGGCGGCACCTCGCAGCTCGAGCCCCGACGCCTGGCGCCTTGGCGCGATCGCCGGACCGGATCGTCACAGAACGGCCAGAAGGGGCGAGATCGCCCGCGGAATTTTTCATCCCCGCGGCTTCGTGATCCTGCTCACGTCGACCGGCGCGAGGCCCGTGGCGGGCGCTGGAAAAGAGTGGTTCCACCGGCGTATTTTCGGGGCCTGGCGAGCCTCCTGGCCTGCAGTTACGTGTGGGCCATCGGAAGACCCGACCTACGGCGCAAACGTCGCGATTCGGATACTTCCGGACTAGACCGCAGTGGCCCATCGGGGGGGCCCATAACCCCGTACCTGGTCACTCGTAACTAAGGTAGGGGGTCGATGCCCCTCCTGGGGTTTTCGATTGAAATCGGGGGATTTTGATGACGCAGTCCGTGATGACCACGAGGGTCGGTGCACCACCCCGTGGCGGGCTGCGCTATATCCCCACGGTCGCCTTCGGCATGGACCTCGTGCTGATCACGTTCAGCGTCTTCGTCGGCCTCCTGGGCCGCAGCGTGATGCACCTGCCCAACGAGATGTCCGACGCACGCGCCAGCGCTGCGCTCGACGTCGCCGGCCCGATGCTGATCATCGGCTGGGTGACCCTGATCCTCGTCTTCGGCGGCTACCGCGCCGACGTCTTCGGTGCCGGGCTCGATGAATACAAGCGGACCGTGAACGCCTCCCTGGGCACCGCCGCCCTCGTCGGGGTCGCCTCCTACGCGACCCGGTTCCAGCTGCCCCGCGACTTCTTCGTGCTGCTCTTCCTCACCGGCATCCCGATGCTGGTGCTGGGCCGGTTCCTGCTGCGGCGCAGCGTCCACCGCGCCCGCCGCAACGGCGCCCTGCTCCACCGCGTCATCATCGCGGGGGCCGAGGGGCACGTCGATGAGATCGCCAGCGTGCTGCGTCGTGAGACCTGGCTCGGCTACGACGTGGTCGGCGCGCTCACCCCGGAGCCCACGGACCGCGAGACCACCCACTCCGGCATCCCGCTGCTCGGCTCGTCCGACGCGGTGGCGCAGATCGCGCTCGACGTCGAGGCCGACGTGATCTTCCTGGCCGGTGGCGCCTTCGACTCGGCCACCCAGATGCGTCGCCTCGCCTGGGAGCTCGAGCACGAGGACGTCCAGGTCGTCATCGCCCCGTCGGTGACCGACGTGACCAGCGAGCGCGTCAGCGTCCGCCCCGTGGGGGGGCTGCCGCTGATCCACCTCGAGAGCCCCCGCTCGGAGGCGGCTGCGCGCCGCGCCAAGCGCACGTTCGACATCGTCGCCGCCCTGGCTCTGCTGCTCCTGTCCACCCCGCTGCTGCTCCTCGCGGCGTTCCGCGTGTGGCGTCACGACGGCGGTCCCGTCCTCACCCACCAGGTCCGGGTGGGGCGCTACGGCAAGAGCTTCCGCGTGTGGAGGTTCCGCACAACGCGCACCGACGCCGAGCAGGTCATCGCCCGCCTCGGTCTCGACCCGGCTGACGTGGACGGCGGCCTCTTCGAGGTCGAGTACGACCCGCGCCTCACGGTGCCGGGCCGGTGGCTGCGTCAGTACTCCGTCGATGAGCTGCCCCAGCTGCTCAACGTCGTCCTCGGGGACATGAGCCTGGTCGGCCCGTGCGCGCCCCTGGGCCACGAGGTGGGACACCTGGTCGACGTGGATCACAGGCTCCAGGTGCGACCCGGCCTGACCGGGGTGTGGCGAGACTTCCGGAGATCCGACCTCTCGTGGTCCGAGGCCGTCACGCTCGACGTCTACTACGCGGAGAACTGGTCGATGCTCCAAGACCTCACCAGCCTGGTCCGGACGATCGGTGGCGCAGTACGCGGCTCCAGCGGTGCCCTGCGATGACGCGGCCCTGCCGCGCACCGTCCAGCGCCTGCCTCCCAGCTCTTCTTCCCCAGTTCCGTCGTACCCGTCTCGAGGACCACCAGGCATGAGCATCTTCACCAACGAGCCGCAGAACCGGCGCGCGGTTCGCATTCCGACCCAACGCGGCCCCCGTGGACGCCACCGCGTCCTGCTCCCCCAGCAGCCTGCGTCGCGCCACCTCCGCTACCTGCCGCGCGTGGCGATGGTGATCGACCTGGTCGCGATCCTCACCGCGGAGGTCGTGGCCGGCTTCGGTCGCAACCTGCTGCCGGCCTTCACGACGAGCTCTCTCGACTACGTCCCGCGCATTCTGCTGGCCGGCCCGCTCGTCGCACTCGGGTGGATCGGCGTGATCGCCCTGCTCGGCGGCTACGACAAGTCCGTCTTCGGCGCCGGCACCGACGAGTTCAAGCGGGTCCTCAACGCATCGATCATCAGCGCAGCCCTGGTCGGTGTCGGGTGCTATCTCCTCCAGTTCGACCTCTCGCGGGGTTTCTTCAACCTGGCGATCCTCGCCGGCGCGCTGTTCGTCCTGCTGGGACGGCTCGCCCTGCGGCTGGGCCTCGCCCGGGCCCGTCGCCGCGGACACCTGCAGCAGCGCGTCCTGGTGGTCGGGACGTCCTCCCACGTCGACGACGTCGTCTCCGTGCTGAACCGTGAGAAGCGACTGGGCTACGACGTGGTCGGAGCGGCCGTGCCGGGTCACACCTCCGGCAGCACGACCGCCGGTGGCGTGCAGGTGATCGGCTCGCCCGGCTCTGTGGTCGACCTCGCGCAGCAGACCCGCTCCGACGTGGTCTTCCTCGTCGGCGGGGCGGTCGACTCCGCCGCGGAGATGCGACGTACGGCGGCCGACCTGAAGCGGTGCGGCGTCCGCGTCATCCTCGCCGCGAGCATCACCGACGTCTCCCGCGAGCGCATCAAGGTGCGTCCCGTCGGCGGCCTGCCGTTGATCCACGTCGGCAAGCCCCGCTCCGCAGCCGCTGTGGCCGGCGCCAAGCGGTCCTTCGACATCGTCGGCTCGGGCCTGCTCATCCTCGCGTTCAGCCCGATCCTGCTCTTCGCGGCACTGCGGGTCTGGCGCTACGACCGCGGCCCGATCCTGTTCCGGCACGTGCGCGTCGGACGCAGCGGGGTCCCGTTCGCCTGCCTGAAGTTCCGCACCATGGAGGTCAACGCCGAGGCACGCCTCCTCGAGGTCCTCCAGGAGCAGGACGCCGAGGCAGGCATCTTCGCCAAGCTCAAGGACGACCCGCGGATCACCAAGCCCGGCAAGTGGATGCGCCGCTACTCCGTCGACGAGCTCCCCCAGCTGTTCAACGTCTTCAAGGGCGACATGAGCCTGATCGGGCCTCGCCCCCAGGTGGCGCACGAGGTGGCTCTCTACGACGACGCCATGGCGCGCCGGCTGCGGGTCCGACCGGGCATGACCGGCCTCTGGCAGGTCTCGGGTCGTTCGGACCTCTCCCTCGCCGAGGCCATGCGTCTGGACCTCTACTACGTCGACAACTGGTCCATGCTCCAGGACCTCTCGATCCTGGCCCGCACCTTCGGCGCGGTCGTCGGCTCCGACGGGGCCTACTGACCCACCCTGCACCCGTATGGGCACGGCGTCGGAAATGCGCAATTCGCCGCCACCGGGCAGCCGACTGTAGTTTGATGCACGATAGTTCCACGGCGCACCTCGACGATGATCGGTCGCGGTCCGAGCCATCCGCCCGGGCGAGCGCTCTGGTCGGCAGTCACGTGAGGCGGTGTCCACCCGGTGGGGAAGATCATGCTGGTCGAGATGAGCCCGTCGGGTGGGCTCTTCCAGTACAGCTACCAGCTGGGCACCCAGCTGGCCCGGCTGGGGCATCAGGTGGAGCTGGTCACCGGCCCGGACCCCGAGCTGGCCTCGCGAGAGCCCGGCATGGTCATCTCACCGGTCCTCCCGACGTGGCACCCGACGCAGGGCGAGAACGCCCCGACGACCGTGCGGCGGCTGCGACGGCTGGTCCGTGGGCTCCGCTACGCGCAGGCCATGCTCGTGCTGCTGGTCACCATCCGGCGCCGCCGACCAGATGCCGTCTTCTTCCAGCCCTTCCGATTCCCGCTCGACGGATGGGCCGTGCGGGCGTGCCGCCTGGTGAGTCCCACCACGAGGCGATGCCACGTGATGCATGAGCCGCGCCCCCTGAACGAGCAGCGCCGGAGCGGATCGCTCTACCGGGAGGACGGCATCTACGACAAGTTCCTGCTCGGCTCGACACGCCGGGCCGTCGCTCGGCTGCAGGGGATCTTCGTCCTCGGCGAGGGGGCCCGAGCTGACGTGCTCAAGTACTGGTCGCCCGCGGCCACGGTCACCGTGATCCCGCACGGTGACGAGGACGTCTTCCTCAGTCAGGACCAGTCCATCCCTGTCGACGTGACCGACCCGGTCGTGCTGTTCTTCGGGATCTGGACCCGTCACAAAGGCATCCCCCAGCTGATCGAGGCGTTCGGCAAGGTCGTGGCCGAGGTGCCCGAGGCACGCCTGATCATCGCCGGCGTCGTCCAGGCTGACGTCGACCCCGAGGAGATCCGGGCCTTGGCGGCACCCTTCCCCGGCATCGAGCTGCGTCCGGGGTACGTCGCGATCGAGGACGTGCCGAAGCTCTTCGGCCAGGCCCGCGTGGTGGCCGTCCCCTACCTGCGCGCCAACCAGAGCGGGGTCGTGCACGTGGCCCAGAGCTTCGCCCGTCCCATCGTGGCGACGGAGGTCGGCGACATCCCGGCAGCTGTCCGCGACGGCGAGGGCGGCATCATCGTGCCCCCGGACGACGTCCCCGCACTGACCTCGGCGCTGATGGAGCTGCTGACAGACCGCGAGCGGGCCGAGCGGCTCGGGTCGGCCGGTCGGGAGCGGCTGACCGCGGAGGCATCGTGGGACCAGATCGCCGAGACGGTCTCGCGCGTGGCGCTGGCGGCCGACAGCGAGGAACCGCTGCGCAAGGTCAGCTAGCTCACGCGTAGCCGAGGACCTCGCGCCGCCGCGCGCCCCACGCCAGGGCGGAGCCGATGGCATCGTCCAGGGTCGACTGCGCCTTCCACCCCAGCAGGGTGTGGATGCGCTCGACGTTGGCGTAGGCGCCGATGGCATCTCCCTCGCGCGCCGGGGCCTCACGCACCGGCACCTCGTGCCCGAAGGCGCGTTCGAAGGCACTCACCAGCTCCCGGACGGTCACGCCGTCGCCGGTGCCGACGTTGAGCACGACGCTCGGGGCGCCGACGCGCTCGAGCGTCTCGTCGAACTGCTCGACGGCCGCGACGTGCGCCCGGGCGAGGTCCCACACGTGGATGTAGTCGCGCAGCCCGGTGCCGTCGCGGGTGGGGTGCTCGGTCCCCGTGATCGTGAAGGCCTGCTGTTGACCTGTCGCTGCGCGCAGCAGCTGGCCGAGAACGTGTGACGGCTCCCGCACGTGGATGCCGGAGCGCAGCTCCGGGTCGGAGCCGATCGGGTTGAAGTAGCGCAGGATCACGGCTCGGATCGCGCCGGCCTCGGCGAGGTCCTGCATCGCCATCTCCATGACGAGCTTGGTCCGGGCGTACGGCGACTGCGGATCGGTCGGCGACGTCTCATCGACCTCGAAGGACGGTGAGTAGGCATACACCGACGCCGAGGACGAGAGCAGCACCCGCGGCTTCCCCAGCCCTGAGAGACGGTCGAGGAGCTCGAAGGACTTGGCGACGTTGTCCCGGTAGTAGAGGTAGGGCTCGGCGACCGACTCGCCCACGACCACACGTGCCGCCATGTGGATGGTCGCGTCGAGGTCCGGGTGCTCGGAGACGACGCGTTCCAGGAGGGCGCCGTCGGCGACATCCCCCTCGTAGAACGCCCGGTCGCCCACGAAGACGCGCGGGCCGCTCATCAGCGAGTCCAGGACCACGGGCACATGACCGGCCCGCTCGAGCGCCAAGCACGTCGTGGACCCGATGTAACCCGCTCCGCCCGTCACCAGCACCTTCACGATCGGTGACCCTAGCAGTCGGACTCGTGTCCTATTTTGTCCATCTAGTCTCAAATGTCCGTTTCGTTGCTATGCTCCTGATCCACCCATCCTAGGCACGCTTCAGGAGATCCGCCCATGCACCGACGCAGCCATGCAGCAGCAGCTTTCGTCTCGGTCATCATCGTCACCGCCGGTCTCGGTTCAGTCCCATCCGCCAATGCCAGTCCCTCGCCCTCGACCGCGAGGGCGTCCTACGTCGGCAGCGCCTCTCCGTTGGTCCGCGGAGCAGCTGTGACCCTCGCGGCACCCAGGGGCACCACCCGCAACGACCTGCAGCTGGTCACCGTCGGGGTGGCCAACCGTCGGGCTCGCGTGGCCACCCCCCGGGGCTGGTCCAAGGTCGCCGACAAGCGCTTCGCGCACTTCCGGGCAGTCGTCTTCGCCTCCCACTCGACCGCGCCTGCGACCTTGACCAAGTCCCGTCCGGCGACCTGGAGGGTGACCCGCACCGCCTACCGCGGGGTCTCCAGCATCGCGTCCACCCGTCTGCGCGCCGTGCGCGGCGCCGCGCACCGCCCCTCCCTGACCTCCACGGGCCACAACACGATGCTGCTGGGTGCCTCGGTGCAGACCGGCAAGGCAGGTCGTGCCGCGGCCCTGAACATGGTGCTCCGCACCGCGCCGGCGAGGCGGAAGCCGCAGCCCGTCACGGTGCCGGTCTCGGTCCCGCCCGTGATCACCGACCCGATCCCCCTCCCCCCGATCGGTGACGCGTTCGCCACCATCGCGGAGCTCTCCGGCACGCCGTGGCGCGCGGGCAACGCCACTGACCCTGGCTACGCCAACCACGTGATCCCGGGCTCTCCCGCGCTGAGCACGACTGAGTCCTCGACCCTTCGCGGTGTGGGAGGTCAGGTCATCTTGAACTTCCACGAGTACTCCGAGCCGATCTACTACCGTTCGGCGAGCACCACGGCGAAGCGCAAGGTGAACTGCACGATGTACGGCTGCATCGGTGGCACCAGTGCTCCCATCACCGGCAACGAGATCCTGGCCTCCGGGTCCGACGCCCAGCTGAACATCGTGGACCTCGGGGCTCGCCTCTCCTACGAGTTCTGGAACGTCGGCAGGAACGCCAACGGCACCGTCAAGATCAACTCCGACGGCTCTGTCTCCGCAGGATCGATGAGCGTGGTCCACCTCGACGGACGTGGCAACAAGTCCGTGGACGGCAAGAACCTCAACATCACCGGCTCTGGGGTCTCGCGACTCCTCGGCGTGATCCGCGCCCACGAGATCCGGGCTGCAGCCATCGACCCGCGCAACGCGATCCCGCACGCCCTGTCGGTGTCGCTCCCGCCCAGCGCGAACTGCTCCAGCGCCTTCATGGAGCCGGCGACCAAGACCGACGGCCAGAGCTCGTCCTCGAACTGCGTGCGAGAGGGTGCCCGGATCCAGCTGGACCCGAGCTACTCCTGCTCGTCGCTCTCGACCAAGATGGGTCAGGCCGTCTGCTACGCCATGCAGCGCTACGGTGCCTACGACATGGACAACGGCTGCAAGTCGATCTGTGTCTACGCCCAGCAGGACCAGTCCTGGAGCGGTGGGGCCTCTGACTACTCCAAGGTCGGAGTTGCGTGGGACTACTTCGGTCTCGGCATCCCGCTGACCCAGATGCGGGTGCTGCGCACCTGGAACGGCGCCTGAGCCGGGCCGAACCGCCAGGCTGCCGAGCGCCCACGACGGACGTCGAAGAGTGTGTGACCATACTCGCTCCATGGACAGCCATCGTGACCCGCTAGCAGCGTCGCCGAAGGGAGCCGTTGCTCCCCGATCCGTGGCGATCATCACCAACGTCTTCCCCGAGCCTCGCGACTCGGGGAAGAAGGTGATGATCGCCGCGGTTCTGGCGTACTGGCGCTCTCGCGTGGGCGCCGACCGGGTGCACCTGGTCCTCGTGGGAAACGAGGTCGCGGAGACCACCGGGGTGGACGTCGTGGTGCACCGGGTGGCGCGCGCAGGTGTGGTCCGGCAGGTGCTCAACGTGCTGGGCCGCAGCCTGTTGACGCGTCGGCACACCTTGCAGGAGTCGGCTCTGTACTCGCCCAAGGCGCGCCATGAGCTGGCCTCGGTGCTGGAGAAGGTCGGTGCCGACCTCGAGATCTTCGACACCATCCGCATGGGCCAGTACGCCGAGGAGATCCCGGCACGGCCCGGCGTACGCAGGATCGTGTTCCTCGACGATCTCTTCTCGGTCCGCTACCAGCGGATGCTGACGTTGATGCGCGAGCACCCCGAGGTGGACTTCGACCCGCTCGGCGACTTCCGCGCGAACCTGCCCGGCGTCGTCGGCCGGATCGCCGACCGACGGTTGGTGCGGCGGGCGCTGCTGACCTGGGAGCGCTCCGTGGTCGCCCAGCGGGAGCGTCGCGTGGCGGAGCTCTTCGAGACCGCGCTGCTCGTCAGCCCGGAGGAGACCCGAAGGCTCTCCGAGCTCTCGCCGGGCGCCCGGGTGCGCGAGCTGCGACCGGTGCTCGACGTGCCGGCCAGGCAGCGACTCCCTGCGCCGGAGCGGCCGACGTTCGTGCTGCTCGGGCTGTTGACGCTGGCGCACAACGCCGACGGGGCACAGGTCTTCCTGGACGAGTGCCTGCCGGGGGTGTTACGCGCGCTGCCGGACGCGCGCATCCACATCGTCGGTCGTGGGGCCCCGCCGAGCTTGGCGGAGGCTGCTTCCGAGCACGGGGAGGCCGTTGCCATGGACGGCTACGTCGAAGACCTCGACGCGCTGCTCGGCCGCGCGACGGCCCTGGTGATGCCTCTGCGGTTCGGGTCGGGCATCAAGATCAAGGTCATCGAAGCGCTCGCGCGCGGCCTGCCCGTCGTCAGCACCCCCGTCGGAGCGGAGGGCCTGGAGACGGGGGCAGACCGAGGCATCCTGGTGGAGTCGGACCCGGCGCGGTTCGGCGCCGTGCTGGCCCAGGTGGCCGATCCCGAGCGCAACCGTGCGCTGTCGGCTGCCGCGCGACGCCACTACGAGGACAGGTACACCGAGAAGGCGGCCCTCAGGAGCTACGACGAGGCCTTTGGTCTAGGCCCCGATCTGTGAGAACAGTCAGTTAGGGCGTCGAGTTTCCCCTCTCGGGCATACTTGAGTTCGCGCCGGTCACCAGAGCTCCGACAGGAGTCACCACGACGACAGACAGGTGGGCAGCCTTCTCCATGCGCAGTCCCAGATCTGGTCGACCCCAGCTGCCGTCACTCTCCTCGAGCCGCGGCTCTGGCCTGACGGGTGTTGTGCCCGGACTCCTGGCGGCCCTCGTGGTCGCTGCGCTGGGTGCGGTCTACGTCTCCCAGCAGCCCGTGCAGTACTCCGCCGCCAACCAGCTCCTCCTCGCCCCGCAGGCGGAGCTGAGCCCCAGCTCGACCTCGTCGTACTGGGAGACCCTGGGCAACGGCCAGCTGCCCGCCACCGCCGCCGCGATCGTCAACGACAAGCGCATCCTCAAGGCCACGACCGCCAACCTGTCCGCCGCGACCCGCGACGCCATCTCCGTCACCGTCAGCGTGCTGCCCTCGACGGCCGTGATCAACGTCCAGGTCACCGCCCCGACCGCCACGGTCGCGGAGAGGGTCGCCAACGACATCTCCAACCGCAGCACCGTCGAGGTCACCGAGGTGCTCGCGCCCTACCGGCTCCAGGTCATCAGCGACGCCGACGGCACCGCCACCCTGACCAGCCTCAGTCACGCGCAGTGGGCCGGCCTCGTAGGACTCCTCGCACTCTTCGTCGGCCTCGGCCTCCAGCAGCTGCTCAGCTGGCGAGCGCGCCTCCTCAGCACACGACGAGCTCCAGTGGAAGTGCCGTGGTCATGAACCCGGTGCGGCTCGCGTTCATCGTCATCGTCGTCGCGGTGGGGACCCACGTCTCCACCCCCCTGACGACGGCGTCGAACCTCGCCTCGAACGTCTTCGCGACCATCGCGGAGCTGTCCGGCACCCCGTGGCGGCCAGGGACCGCACCGAATCCCGGGTACGCCGAGCTCGCGATCCCCAAATCACCCGGGCTGAGCAGCACGGAGTCCTCGACAGTGCGTTCCATCGGGGGCCAGGTCATCCTCAACCGGCACGAGTACACCGAGCCGATCTACTACCGCTCGTCCAGCAACACGACGAAGCGCGAGGTGAGCTGCACGACGTACGGCTGCATCGGTGGCACCAGCGCTCCGGTCAGGGGCGACGAGATCGTGGCCCCTGGTTCGGACGCCCAGCTGATCATCGTGGATCTTCCGGCCCGCCTCTCCTACGAGTTCTGGAGAGTGGTCACAGACCCCGACGGCACCATCAAGGTCAACTCGGACGGCTCGGTGTCGGCAGGATCCATGAGCGTCGTCCACCTCGACGGACGTGGCAACAAGTCCGTGGACGGCCAAGACCTCAACATCACCGGCTCTGGGGTCTCCCGGCTCCTCGGCGTGATCCGCGCACACGAGGTCCGCGCTGCGGTCACCGACCCGCGCACTGCGATCCCGCACGCTCTCTCGGTGTCGCTGCCGGCGGACGTGAACTGCTCCGGGAGCTTCGTCGAGCCGGCGACCAAGACCGACGGCCAGAGCTCCTCGGCGAACTGTGTGCGCGAGGGTGCGCGGCTCCAGCTCGATCCGAGCTACTCCTGCTCCTCGCTCCCGACCAAGATGGGTGAGGCCGTGTGCTACGCCTTGCAGAACTACGGCGCCTACGACAT
The DNA here is from genome assembly GCA_963815825.1 of uncultured Actinomycetota bacterium. Taxonomy (GTDB): domain Bacteria; phylum Actinomycetota; class Actinomycetes; order Propionibacteriales; family Nocardioidaceae; genus Marmoricola. The sequence continues at coordinate 79,476 of CAWFII010000013.1, forward strand.
GGACAACGGGTGCAAGACGATCTGCATCTACGCCCAGCAGGACCAGTCCTGGAGCACGGGAGTCGCTGACTACTCCGACGCCGGAGTCACGGGCGACTACTTCAACCTCGGCATCCCGTTGACCCAGATGCGGGTGCTGAGGAGCTGGAACGGCAGCTGAGGACGGCCGGAGCATGGCGTCCGGCGGGCCATGTCCTGGCTGCGTGGGAGACAACTGGTTCGGGCTGCCGGATCGTGGGCGCTCGGGCATACTTGGGTCGCGTGCGCCGGTCACCCGAGCCGCGACCAGAGCAACCACGACGACAGACAGGCTTCACCGTGCGCAGTCCCAGACCCGGTCAACCTGAGAAGTCGACCGCAGGCACGCGGCGCCGCGCAGGCATGGTGGGTGTCGTTCCCGGGCTCTTCCTCGCCTTGGCGGTCGGCGGGCTGGGCGCCGGCTACGTCTCCCAGCAGCCCGTGCAGTACTCCGCCGCCAACCAGCTCCTCCTCGCCCCGCAGGCGGAGCTGAGCCCCAGCTCGACCTCGTCGTACTGGGAGACCCTGGGCAACGGCCAGCTGCCCGCCACCGCCGCCGCGATCGTCAACGACAAGCGCATCCTCAAGGCCACGACCGCCAACCTGTCCGCCGCGACCCGCGACGCCATCTCCGTCACCGTCAGCGTGCTGCCCTCGACGGCCGTGATCAACGTCCAGGTCACCGCCCCGACCGCCTCGGTCGCGGAGAGGGTCGCCAACGACATCTCCAACCGCAGCACCGTCGAGGTCACCGAGGTGCTCGCGCCCTACCGGCTCCAGGTCATCAGCGACGCCGAGGACACCGCCACGCTGGCGAGCCTGAGTCACGCGCAGTGGGCCGGCCTCGTAGGACTCCTCGCACTCTTCGTCGGCCTCGGCCTCCAGCAGCTGCTCAGCTGGCGGGCGCGCCTGGTCCAGGCACGACGAACCCCCGTGGAAGTGCCCTTGAGATGAACCCGCCGCGGCTCACCCTCGTCCTGATCGTCGCCGCCGCCTGCATCAACCTGGCCTCTCTCCCCGCGGCGGCGTCGCTGCCCGTCAATCCGGCCCTCCTGACGCTCGCGATCGCTGTGATCGCCTTCGAGGTCCGCAGTGGAAGGCTGCAGCTGCACTGGCCTCCGGTGCTCGCGCTGGCCTTGACTGCCGTGGTCCTGATGGTGCCGGCCGCGCTGGCGGGACTCGACCTGCTGAGCTCGTGGTACGTCCTGGAGGGGCTGATCAAGGACCTGCTCTTCCTGGTCGTCGTCTACTTCCTGACCGCCGCTGCCGGTTCGACGCGACTGCTCGCCGCCGTCGTCGCTCTCACGCTGGGCGGGCTCGGTGCGCTCGCTGTCCTCAACCAGTTCGTGCTGGGCAACTCGTCGAGCTTCGGCGGTCTTGACGTCCTCAGCACCTCGGGTGGCGTCGGGGTGAGCTTCCTGCGCCACCAGGGACCCTTCGAGGACCCGAACTTCTTCGGTCGTCTGCTCGTGCTCGCCGTTCCCCTGGCGTTGTCGCTCGCTTCGCGAGCGTGGCACCGCCGGCTCGTGCACGAGCTCGCCATGTGGCTCCTGGTGGGCCTGAGCATCGTGGGCGGCATCTATCTCACGGGCTCGCGTGGCGCCATGCTGGCGACCGTGGCTGCGGTCGTCGTGTGGATGCTGCTGGCAGGCCGGCAGTACCGCCGGCGCTTGATCTTCCTGCCGCTGATCATGCTGCCCCTGCTGCTGGTCCCAGGTGTCGGCTCGCGCCTGTTCACGGTCGACCTGACCACGGGCTCCTCCTTCGCCGTGGAGGACGGCTCGGTTCTCGAGCGTAGCGCCGCAGCACGGGTGACCTTCGCGATCTTCGAGGCCAACCCGTTGCTCGGCGTCGGGCCGGGCAACGCCAACACGCTGATGGAGCCCTACGTCGCGGCCGGCGAGGGCCTCGTCTATCGCAACGTCGCGGCGCACAACACCTATCTCCAGCTGGCTGCGGAGGATGGCCTGCTCGGCCTGTTCGGCTGGTTGGCGTTCTTCAGCGGCGTCCTCATCGTCGGGGTGAGGACCGTGCGGGCCTATCCCGTCAAGCCACACGCGCCGCCCGACGACGCGCGGTTGTTCGCCGCCGCGGGTACCGCCGCGATGGCCGCGTGGATGACCGCGAGCGTGTTTTTGCACTTCGCGTTCCTCAGGCCGCTGTTCGTGGTCGTGGCGATGGTCGCCGTGCTGTCCTACATGGCACCTCGACACGTCGTGCGACCCGCGCGAGCGGTACGGATCCGATGGTCGTGGCGGATACCCGTCACGGTCGCGAGCGTGCTGCTCCTGGTCGCGGGGCTCGGCATCGCGGTCCAGGCGGTCGCGCGGCCGAGGGCCTGGATGGCCGAGGTGCCGGTCTCCCTCAAGCCGGGAGGGGAGGAGCCCGATGCCTATCGGCTCTCGCTGATCAGCCGACGCCACGTCGTGGCGACGTATGCCGCCGTGGTCAGGGACGTCGGTTCGCGCTACGTCGACGGGCGTGGCTCACTCACGGTGGTGGCATCGGGACAGACTCTCAGCGGCTCGCTGGAGTCATCGTTCACCGTGCGGGTCGTCTCGCGCAGCCGCGCGGAGGCCGAGCGGCTGGCCCGCGAGGCGGCCGCTCGCGGTAGCGCCTTCGTTCGCCAGTCCGCACCGCTGCGGGCCTTCGCGCTGATCACCCCGGGACGGGTCTCCGTCGTGCCGACGCGCACCTGGGCCAACCCGCTGGGCGGTGGACAGTGAAGGTCCTGGTCGTCATCGACTCCCTCAGCTTCGGTGGGGCCGAGAAGCTCCTGGCGGTCATCGCCGAGGCGCGCTCCGAGCAGCTCCAGATGTCCGTGCTCGTCCTGCCACCACCGTCGGACCCTCGCATGCAGATGCTCCAGGTCCTGCGTGACGCGGGGTTGGAAGTGTCCTTCGCGGGGATCTCGCGACTGCTCCAGCCTTCCGCGGTGCCGAGACTGGTCAAGGCGATCCGGGAGTCCGGCTGCGATGTGGTCCACGCCCACCTCGGCTACTCCTCGATCCTGGCGCCGCTGGCCGCACGCATCGCTGGGAGGCCCAGCGTCTCCACGCTCCACCACATCCCGGAGGACCTCGCCCCCCGCGACCGCGTCAAGGAGCGGATGATGGTGACGGCCTCCGGTCGGCTCGGCATCCTCGTGTTCGTCTCCGAGGCCTCGCGCAGCGCCTTCGCCGCCCGCTACCGGAGTCGCTCCAGCTGGCGCGTGGTGCACAACGGCATCGATCTGTCCAGGTTCTCCGACGACGTGGCGGGTGCCTCGGACCTCGGCGTACCGCCTGGCGTCCCGGTCGTCTCGATCGTGGCTGCGCTGCGTGAGCCGAAGGGCCACGAGGTGGCGCTGCGCGCGTGGCCCGCGGTCCTGGAGGCGGTGCCTGACGCCCACCTACTGGTCGTCGGCGACGGCGTCCACCGGACCCACCTCGAGGCGCTCAGCCATGAGCTCGACCTCGACGAGCGGGTGGTGTTCGCCGGCAGCCGCGCCGACGTCCCCGAGGTGTGGCGAGCGTCGACCCTGGCGGCGCTGCCCTCCTACACCGAGGCTCTGCCCACTGCGCTCGTGGAGGCCGGCGCCTGCGGCCTCGCGTCGGTGGCCACCACGGCGGGCGGCATCCCCGAGGTGGTCCGGGACGGGGTGACCGGCACGCTCGTGCAGCCGCGCGACGTCGAGGCCTTCGCCGTGGCCGTCACCGAGCTCCTCCTCGACGACGACCGCCGACGACGCTACGGCCTCGCAGCCCGCCTGGACGTCGAGCAGAAGTTCGACCGCGAGGTCTGGATCGAGCGGTTGCTCGCGCTCTACGGCGAGGCCGTGAACAGGCGCAGGTGAGTGCTCCGCTCGCCACCCCACGAGTCTGACCGTTGACCGGGTGGGCCCTTCGGCAGCGTGACATCATGTGCCACGGGTACTGCCGGGGGACCGTCCCGTTGCTCCCGTCGACCAGGTCGCGGCGGTTCGCCGGACCGATCAAAGGAGTCGAGATGTTCGCGGCCAGCCGCTCAGACTGGTGGGTGTACGCGCGGTCCGTAGTGACCAGGTCATGACCGCAGCCGACGAACCCCAGGCCTCGGCGAGCGGAGCCATGGTCTGGGCCGGTGTGACGATGGTCAGCACCCGGATCATCACCCTCGTCGCGACGCTCATCCTGGCCCGACTCCTCGTGCCTGCGGATTTCGGTGTCTTCGCAGTCGGTCTCCTGGTCATCAACTATCTCGACCGCCTCAAGGACATGGGTGTCGGATCCGGGCTGATCTACCGCCGGGAGCCCTGGGACCAGGTCGCGCGCACAGGTCTGCCGATGGTGCTCGCCTCGAGCGCCGTCCTGGCAACGCTGGCCTTCACGACGGCTCCCCTGGTCGCCCGGTTCTTCGACGACCCCCGTCTGGTCGGTGTGATCCGCGGGTTGGCGCTGGTCCTGCTGGTCGGTGGCCTCGGCCAGGTCCCCGAGGTCAAGCTGCGTCGAGCGATGGACTTCCGTCGACGCCTGCTGCCTGAGGTGGCCTCCGTCATCGTCAAGAACGGGATCTCGGTCGGCCTCGCCGTCGCGGGTGTCGGCGTTCTCTCGCTGGTCTGGGGCCAGCTGATCGGCAGTATCGTCCAGATGTCGCTCTACTGGGCACTCTGCGGCTGGCGGCCGCGGGTGGGGTGGGACCCGCAGATGGCTCGGGCGTTGCTCCGCTTCGGACTGCCGGCATCCTTGGTCGCACTGCTGTCGGTGTTCATCGAGAACATCGACTACCTCGTCGTCGGTCACCGTCTCGGCGCCGAACAGCTCGGCTACTACACCATCGCCTACCGGTTGCCCGAGGTCAGCATTCTCGCCGTCTGCACCATGACGAGCCAGGTCTTCTTCCCGGCCTTCTCACGCCTGCAGCACGACCTCCCTCGACTGGGGGAGGTCTATCTCCAGGCGGCCCGCTACGTCGCCATGTTCACGCTGCCTGTCGGGGCGTCCATGATGGTGCTCGCCCCCGAGATCGTGGTCGCTCTGTTCTCGTCCCGTTGGGAGCCCTCGATCCCGGCGCTGCGCCTGATCGCCGCGTTCGCGGCGATCTCCTCGATGAGCTTCCACGCCGGCGAGCTGTACAAGGCGACCGGTCGCCCGGGCATCCTCAACACCCTGGCTGTCGGCGAGATCGTGCTGCTCTTCCCAGTGCTCTGGATCGCAGGAGGCCACAGCATCGTGGTGGTGGCATGGGCCATGGTTGCCGGCGCTGTGGGCCTGACCATCGCACGGTTGCTCATCGTGTCTCGCATCATGCGCCTCGACGTACGCAAGCTGGCAGTCACCTTCGTTCCCGGCCTGATCATCGCTGCCGGGGTCGCCCTCCTCGACTGGTTCGCCGTCCAGGGCCTTCGGGCGGTCCTACCAGGACTCTCACCTGCACTCCAGCTGGCCTTCCTCGGCGTACTGACGATTGCGGGATATCTCGCCCTGCTGCGACGGGTCGCTCCCGACACCGTCGAGCTGGGACTCACGCTCGCCCGTGCCAAGCTGGCACGCAAGTGACCGCCCACGAGCTCGGGGAGAAGACAGTGCGCGTGTGCCACCTCATCCACAGCATGGGTCCCGGCGGGGCCGAGTCCATGCTCGTGGAGCTCGCTCGCGCCGGGCACGCCGGAGGGCTGGAGGTCTGCGTCATCCACCTCGTCGACCACGACGACGACCGCAACGTGCGGCTGGTGCGGGACTGCGGTGTGCCGGTGGTCAGTCTCGGCCTGGACTCGCGCTGGGACCCCCGCGCCTTCTCCCGCGCACTGAGGGCGGTGCGGGACTTCGACCCGTCCGTCGTGCACACCCACCTCAAGCACGCCGATCTCGTGGGGGGCTTCGTGGCACGTCGCCTGTCGCTGCCCCACGTCTCGACCCTTCACCTGATCGAGGACAGCGTCTCCGGGATGCCGCGCGGGAAGCGCTGGATCGCGGGACGTGCTCGCCGCAAGGCGGACCGCACCATCGCGGTCAGCGACGCCCAGCGCGACTGGTACCTCGGAACCTTCGACGCGGACCCTGCTCGGGTGACGACCGTCCACAACGGCGTCAGTGATCCCGGCCGCGTCGACGACGCGACCCTGTCAGCCCTGCGCCGTGAGCTGGGGGTCACCGAGCGCCGGCCGGTGCTGGCCGTCAACATCGCGGTGATGCGCCCGGGAAAGGGCCATGAGGATCTGCTCCGCGCGGTCGCTGCGCTCCCGGAGTCCTCTCCGGTCGCGATGGCGCTGGTGGGCGACGGAGCCTTGCGCAACGACCTCGAACGCGAGGTGACCCGTGACCCGCGCCTCGCTGACCGGATCCACTTCGCCGGCTTCCGCACCGATGTGCCGAGCCTGCTCCAGGCAGCCGATCTGCTGGTGCACCCGACCCATGCCGACGCGTTGCCGACGTCGCTGATCGAAGCGCTCGCGACCGGCACGCCCGTCATCGCCACCCGTGTCGGCGGCGTACCCGAGGTGGTGGGCGACAGTGGCGAGCTCTTCGACGTAGGGGACGTCGCCGCCCTCACGAGGTCGCTGGAGGACCTGGCAGCCGATCCCGAACGCCGCCGCGAGCTGTCGGTGAGGGCCCGTCGGCGTTTCGAGACGGAGTACGACGTCACGATCTGGGTGCGTCGCCTGGCCGAGCTGTACGCCGAGGTCTCGCACGGCCGCACCACTGCACACTGACGAAGGCGGCTGGATGCCTGGCTCGACCGGGCGGAATCCACCGGCGAAGAACGCTCCTCGGACACACCGCGTGCTCATCTGCCTTGCTGCGGTGGGCGACGCTCAGGCGCAATTGCGGTGCAACAGGGAACGAGCTTTCTGCCGAGCCCGGCTCATTCGGAACTTCAGGTAAGGCGCCGCCGCTTTGATGCGGAAGGTCGTCATCGGATTGTCTCGGTAGATGCCCACGCGCGGCATCGCGTAGGGCCCCACGTCCTCCCGCCCCTCAGGAAGCGAGTAGGCGAGCTCGAAGCCGGCCTGCTCCGCCGCACGACGCACGTGCGGAGCGTGGTTCCCGAACGGGTAGGCGAGCATGGTCACCGGCGCGTGGATCAGGTCCTCCAGCCGTTCCCTGCTCTCGCGGAGGTCGACGAGACACTCCTGCTCGGTGTACTCCGGCAGGTCGCGGTGCTCCCAGCTGTGGGATGCGATCGTCACGCCGGCGTCCGCCATCTCCAGGATCTCCTCGGCCGTCAGGACCTGCGGGGCTGGATCCTCGGGCGGTCGGAGCCAGTTCACGGGAGCCGGTTGCTCAGCGAGGGTGCCGGCGACGACGAACAGAGTGGACGGCAGGGAGTACCGACGCAGGGATGGCAGAGCATGCTTCATCAAGCAGGCGAAACCGTCGTCGAAGGTGATCACGTGTCGACCGGCTGGGGTGTCGAGTCCCGCTGGTGCCGCGCCACCGCTCTCGGCTATGACACGGCACTGGTCCTCGAAGTCCTCGGGGCGCACGGCCAGGGGGGACTCCCAATCGGGATCGATGGCATGGTAGCAAAGCACGCTCACGGAAGGCAGTGTGTCAGAACGGCACGTGGCAGGTAAGGCCGATTCCTCTTGGGCTGACCGACCAGTTCTTTATCGGCTCCGGGGGTTGACACCCGGACTTTGCGCTGCTGGACAAATTGGCACCTCTCGACCGGGCCGCAGGAGACTGGACCGCTCAGCGTCCGTAGTCGTCCTGGAGCCGCGTGATGTCGTCCTCACCGGTGTAGCCGCCCAGCTGCACCTCGACGATCACCAGCTCCTCGTCGCCCTCGTTCGCCAACCGGTGCTGCGCACCCAGCGGAACATCGATGGATTCGCCATGGTGCACGTGGGTGGTGGTCTGGTCCACGGTCGCCGTGGCGACGCCGCTGATGACCACCCAGTGCTCGGAACGGTGCTCGTGGGTCTGCAAGGACAACCTCGAGCCGGGGTTCACGTGGATCCGCTTGATCTTGAAGCCGTCCTCGACATCGATGACGTGCCACGATCCCCAGGGCCGGTCCTCGGACTCCAGCGCCACTCTCTTCCCCCATGCTCGTCGCTCGCACGCCCGATCAGGCGAGTCTGGGAAAAGGCTATCGGGCTTCTCGGTCGCCGGGGGCGGGTTGTCGCCAAACGTGTGCCAGCACACGAGGAAAGGTCCGACCGTCGGGCCGACCGACCACGAACAGGCGGGCCTCGGACCGGAGAGCCGCTGAACAGTACGATGTGGGCTGCCGTCCAGACGAGAGGCTCCCGCCCCATGACGCAGACCCACGCCGACTACCGACTCAGCCAGCTCGACCAGCTCGAAGCAGAGTCCATCCACATCTTCCGTGAGGTGGCCGCCGAGTTCGAGAAGCCGGTGCTGATGTTCTCGGGGGGCAAAGACTCGATCGTCATGCTCCGGCTGGCCGAGAAAGCCTTCTATCCCGCGAAGATCCCGTTCCCGATGCTGCAGGTCGACACCGGCTTCGACTTCCCCGAGGTGCTGGCCACGCGCGACAACTGGGTCAGCCGCCTCGGCGTACGCCTGATCGTGGCCAGCGTCGAGGAGGCCCTGGCCAACGGGATCGTGGTCGACGACGGCAAGACCAGCCGCAACCGGCACCAGATCGGCACCCTGCTGCACGCGATCGAGGAGAACGGCTTCACCGCTGCGTTCGGCGGCGGGCGCCGGGACGAGGAGAAGGCGCGGGCCAAGGAGCGCGTCTACTCCCACCGCGACGACTTCGGCCAGTGGGACCCCAAGATGCAGCGCCCCGAGCTGTGGAGCCTCTACAACGGGCGCATCCACGGTGGGGAGCACATGCGCATCTTCCCGCTCTCCAACTGGACCGAGCTCGACATCTGGCACTACCTCGCCCAGGAGGAGATCGAGATCCCCTCGATCTACTACTCCCACCGGCGACGGGTCTTCCAGCGCGACGGCATGTGGCTCTCCGAGAGCGAGCACAACCCGCTCAAGGCCGGTGAGGAGGTCGTGGAGAAGACGATGCGCTTCCGCACCGTCGGCGACCTGACCCTCACCGGGTGCGTCGAGTCGGACGCCGACACCATCGAGAAGATCATCGCCGAGGTCGCGATCGCCACGGTCACCGAACGTGGCGCCACCCGCGGGGACGACCGGTTCTCCGAGGCCGCCATGGAGGACCGCAAGAAGGAAGGCTACTTCTGATGAACCACCCCACCCCCGCGGCCACCGAGGTCCTGAGCCAGATGGACCTGCTGCGCTTCGCCACCGCCGGCTCGGTCGACGACGGCAAGTCGACCCTCATCGGACGTCTGCTGCTCGACTCCAAGGCGATCTTCTCCGACCAGCTGGAAGCCGTGGAGGCGACGAGCCAGTCGAAGGGCTACGACTACACCGACCTGGCCCTGCTGACCGACGGCCTGCGCTCCGAGCGCGAGCAGGGCATCACCATCGACGTGGCCTACCGCTACTTCGCGACGCCCAACCGCAAGTTCATCATCGCCGACACCCCCGGGCACGTGCAGTACACCCGCAACATGGTCACCGGCGCCTCGACCGCCGACCTCGGCCTGGTGCTCGTCGACGCGCGTCAGGGGCTCACCGAGCAGTCCCGCCGGCACGCGGTCATCCTGTCGCTGCTGCGGGTGCCGCACCTGGTCCTGGCCGTGAACAAGATGGACCTCGTCGACTACGACCAGGGCATCTACGACCGGATCCACAAGGAGTTCACCTCCTTCGCCACCAAGCTGAACATCCCTGACCTCGAGGTGATCCCGATCTCGGCGCTCAAGGGCGACAACGTGGTCAACCGGTCCCAGAACATGCCCTGGTACAACGGCTCCTCGCTGATGCACCACCTCGAGAACGTGCACGTCGCCTCCGACCGCGACCTGGTCGACACCCGGCTGCCGGTGCAGTACGTCGTACGCCCCAAGTCAGACGAGTTCCACGACTACCGCGGCTACGCGGGCATGGTGGCCGGCGGGGTGCTCAAGCCGGGCGACGAGGTCGTGGTGCTCCCCAGCGGCATGACCAGCAGGATCGCCGGCATCGACCTCTTCGACAAGGAGATCAGCGAGGCGTTCCCCCCGATGTCGGTGACGGTGCGCCTCGAGGACGACGTCGACGTCAGCCGCGGCGACATGATCGCGCGCGTCAAGAACGCGCCCAAGCCCAGCCAGGACATCGACGCGATGATCTGCTGGATGACCAACGAGCCGTTGCGTCCCAAGCAGAAGCTCGCGATCAAGCACACCACCCGCAACGGTCGGGCGCTGATCAAGGACATCCAGTACCGCCTCGACGTGAACACGCTGCACCGCGACCAGGGCACCAAGGAGCTCGGCCTCAACGAGATCGGTCGTGTCCAGCTGCGCACCACGGTGCCGCTGCTGTGCGACCCCTACTCGAAGAACCGGACCACGGGGTCGTTCATCCTGATCGACGAGGCCACCGGGGTCACCGTCGGTGCCGGCATGATCAACAGCGGGAGCTGACCAGCTCACTCCTGGGTGAGCATGACCGTCCCGAGCCCGACCATCATCGTGCCGCCGGTCGCGCTCAGCTTGTCGAGGCGGCGCGGGTCACGGCCGAACCAGGCACGTGCCCGGGACGCGGCGAGCGCCCAGACCGAGTCGGAACAGATCGCCAGCACCCCGAACACCGCGCCGAGCGCCATCATCTGCAGGCCGACCCGTCCCGACGACGCTGAGACGAACTGGGGCAGGAACGCGACGAAGAACACCAGGGCCTTGGGGTTGGTGACCCCGACCAGGAACCCCGTGCGCAGCGCCTTTCCGCGACTCCCGGTGACCGGCGGTGCGCCGAACGCCTCGCGGGCGTCGGCGCGGTGCCGGATGGCCTGCACGCCCAACCAGATCACGTAGACCGCGCCGATGACCTTGACGGCCGTGTAGGCGACCGAGCTGGCGGTGACCACCGCGTCGAGCCCGACGGCGATCAGCACCACCTGGACGGTGATGCCGATCCCGTTGCCCGCCACCGAGAGCAGGGCGTCGCGGCGCCCCACGGTCAGCGCGCGGCCGATCGTGAAGAGCAGGCTCGGTCCGGGGACCTGGATGAAGAGGATGGACGCCACGACGAAGGCGACCCACTGGTGCGTGCTGGGCATGGGAGCAGTGTCCTCCGCAGGGCGTCCGGACGCGAGCCGGTTTCGGCCCGCGCGGCCCGGCGCCGGTTCAGCGCAGCGGTCGCACGTGCAGGCCGACCTCCGGGTCGACCACGATCTCCTGCATGGCGGGCAATCCGTCGGCCTCGAGCTCGGCGTCGGTCGGCACGTTGCGCTTGAGCAGCGCGAGGGCGATCGGGCCGAACTCGTGGTGCCGGGCGGAGGTGCCCACGAAGCCGACCTCGCGCTCACCGTTGAGCACCGGCGCGCCCCGGGACGGCAGCCGGTTGTCGGACCCGTCGAGGTGGAGCAGCGTCAGCCGACGCGGCGGACGACCCAGGGTGTGCACCCGGGCGACGGTCTCCTGCCCGCGGTAGCACCCCTTGTCCAGGTGCACCGCCGACGGGATCCAGCCGACCTCGTTGGGGATGGTGCGGTGGTCGGTGTCCATCCCGAAGCGGGGTTCGCCGCGCGCGATCCGGAGCGCCTCGTAGGCCCACATCCCGCACGCCGGACCCGCCGCCTCGGCGTACGTGGCCAGCTCGGAACGGGAAAAGACGTCGAACTTGCCCGCCGTCATGGAGGTCTGGTCGGAGTCGGCCACGGAGACGACGGGGCGCCACGCGACGGCGAGCTGGTCGGTCAGGTCCTCGACCTCGACCCGCATCATGAAGCGCATCCGGTCCAGCCACGCGACCAGCGCCGGGGCGGCGCCGGGTTCGACGTGGGCGGTGAAGGCCTCACCGTCGTCGACGCCGTACATCGCGTGCTCGACGTGACCTTGGGGCGAGAGCACCAGAGCGGCGGTGGGCACGCCCGGCTGCAGCGCCTCGAGGTGCTGGGTGGTGAGCGAGTGCAGCCAGGTCAGCCGGTCGACTCCGGTGACCCGGAACACGTCACGGTGGGAGAGGTCGACGAAGCCGTCGCCGGCGACCAACGTGCGCTGCTCGCCGTTGAACGAGCCGTAGTGGGCCGCCACCGGGGCGTCGACCCCGTCGCCACTCACCGCACCGGGCAGGCTGAGCAGGGGACTCGAGTAGATGGGGTCAGTCACTCCCCCATCCTCGCACCCGGGCAAGCGCCGCTCGGCCCAGTGCCCGGGTGGGTGGCCGGGTGGGTGGCCGGGTGGGCGGGCCGGGTGGGTGGGCCTGGCTCGGCGGGCAGGGCGGTGGACAGGGCGCTACTGCGCAGTCGCCTCGGCGGACCGGCACTCCTTGCAGGTCCCGAAGATCGTCAGGTGGCCGAAGTCGGGAGCGAACTCGTGCCGGCCGACAAGCGTGGCCAGGGTGGACTCCATCTCGCCCCGGTCGATGCTGATCACCTTGTGGCACGCACGGCAGATCAGGTGGGCGTGCTCGTGCCCGCGCGCGGAGTGGTAGGTCGGCGCCCGGTCGGTCAGGTGGGCGTGCCGGATCAGTCCGAGCTCGTCGAGCAGCTCGAGGGTGCGGTAGACCGTGGAGAGGTTGATCGAGTCCGAGTGGAGGCGCACCTCGGCGTACACCTGGTCGGGGGTGGCGTGGCCCAGGCCCTCCACCGCGGCGAGCACCAGCTCGCGCTGCGGGGTGAGTCGGTGCCCGCTCGCGCGGAGCCGCTCCTGCCAGTCGTCCATCGATGCGGCCTACTGACGCTCGAGCTGGGCGTGCGTGTGCGGCTGCAGCTCCTGACCCATCGCGGCCATGTCGAAGGCGTAGAGCAGATCGCCGTTGACGTAGCCGTAGAGCCGGCGGCCCGCGGTGTACTCCTTGGCGCTGGCGGTGCGTACGACGGCGTCAGTGGTGATCTCGAAGCGAGGCTGGTCGGAGTGCAGCTCGCCGTGCCAGGTCTCGACGAAGCCGGTGTTGTGGGTGAGCAGCACCTCGAGGGTGCCGTCCTCCTGCGGTCGGATGAACCCGGTCTCCTGGGCCGCCTCGCGGACGTGTTCGCCCTGCTCGTCCGTGATCCACGCACGGCTCATGTAGTGGATGAACGGCCGGCCGTCCTGCTGGAAGATGATCTCCTGGCCGAACTGGAAGGGCTCGATCGTCGGGTACTCCCCGTGGCCGTTGCCCGCCCACGTCCCGATCAGCCACGCCAGTCGCGCGCAGTTGGGGTGGATGTTCTCGGGGATCTCGAACGGCATGCGGTCAGCGCTCCTGGGGGTCGTTGGGGTCCATCTTCCTCTTCATCCGCAGCAGTGCCGTCAGGGCCACGGCTCCCACGCCCAGCAGGGCGAGAGCCAGCACCACGACGAAGAAGGCTTCCATGCAGCGGAGTCTAGAGTCGCATCATGCGTGAGCCTGGGATCAGGCCCACCGTCGGGGCCGAGGATCCCGGGCGCGCAACCAGGCCTTCACGGTGGCGGCAGCCACCACGACAGGGCGCCGGCCGCCGTCAGTGTGGCTGACCGGCGTGGCTGCCTGGTTCGGCGTACCTGGTCGGACGGAGGGGCGACAAGCGGCATGCAAATGTCACGCCAGTGACAGAAGAACGCTCCTTTCACCGCTCCAGCCACATTCGCATGCCCCAACCAGACCCCCGGCACCATCCCCACGATCAGCCGGCCCGAGCGCGACAAGCGGCATGCAAATGTCACCGCCGTGACAGAAGAACGCTCCTTCCACCACTCCAGCCACATTCGCATGCCCCCAAGCGCTCCACCCCCCCGGTGAGAAGCACCGCCCGGCCGCACCCCGAGCCGCCCACCCCTCCCCCGGCCGTACGACGCCCTGGGTGGGGCGGGAGATACGGTCCTGCCCATGGGAGATCTGCTGATCACGGTCGCGCCGACCGGTGCCGAGACCACGAAGGGCGACTGTCCGCAGCTGCCCACGTCGCTGGCCGAGCTGGTGGAGACGGCGCAGCGCTGTGAGGCCGCCGGGGCGGCGATGGTGCACGTGCACATCCGCGACGACGACCACCGACCGAGCTTGGACCAGCAGCGGCTCGAGGACACCGTGGCCGCGCTGCGCGAGCAGACCGACCTCGTCGTCCAGCTCTCCACCGGGGGGTCGGTGCACGACCCGCTGGAGGACCGGCTCAAGGTGCTCGACGCGCAACCGGACGCCTGCAGCCTCACCATGGGGACCACCAACTTCGGCGACGACGTGTTCATGAACCCGTGGCCGTTCGTGTGCGACCTCTACCAGCTCAGCCAGGAGCGCCACATCGTTCCCGAGTTCGAGCTCTTCGACCTCGGGCAGGTGGCCGCGCTGCACCGCCTGCTGCGCACCTACGGCCTCCCGTACGGCGCGAAGGTGCACGTCGACCTCGTCATGGGGGTCCCGGGGGGCATGCCCGGCACCGCTGACGCCCTGGTGGCCGCCGTAGCGGCGCTCCCCGCCGAGACGACCAGCTGGTCGGCGACCGGCATCGGCCGGTCCACGCTCGCGGTCGGGCTGGCCTCGCTGTCCAAGGGCGGCCACCTGCGCGTGGGCATGGAGGACGTGCTGACCCTGGCCAAGGGAGTCCCCGTCGAGCACAACGACCAGCTGGTCGCCCGCGCCGTCGAGATGGGGCGGATGGCACAGCGCACCCCCATGACCCCGGCGGAGGCCCGGGTCCTGCTCGGGATGGGCTGAACGGTTGCGGGCGGTCCTCCAGCGTGCGAGCTCTGCCTCGGTCTCGGTCGACGGCACCGTGGTGGGGCGGATCGACGAGCCCGGCCTCGTCGTGCTCCTCGCCGTCACCCACGACGACGGTCCCGACCAGGTGAGCTGGATGGTCCGCAAGATCCGGGACCTCCGGATCATGCGCGAGGAGCGCTCGGTCGCCGAGCTGGGGTCACCGGTGCTGGTGATCAGCCAGTTCACGCTCTACGGCGACGCCCGGAAGGGCCGTCGACCGACGTGGCAGCGCGCGGCGCCGGGCGAGGTCTCCGAGCCTGTCTACCGGGCGGTCTGCGCGGGGCTCGAGGAGCTCGGCACGCGGGTGCAGACGGGGTCGTTCGGGGCCGACATGGCCGTGGAGCTGGTCAACGACGGTCCGGTGACCCTGATTCTGGAGAGCTGAGCAGCACCGTGGTGACCGCGCCCGACGGCGAGCTGTCGTTCGCCACCTGGCTCGCGAACCGCTTCCCGATCGTGTAGGCGCCGAAGACGAGGAGCAGCGCGAGGAGGACGAGCAGGACGGGAACGAACCATCCCGAGTCACGCACGCGCTCGTACCCCGTAGGAGTGTCGTCGCCCTTCTCGGGTGGGGTGGTCGGAGCCTGCCGGGTCTCGCTGGCGTGCTCCGCGAGGGCCTCCGCGTAGGCGGCCCTGTAGACGTCAGCGAGCTCCTCCGGCACCTCGGGTGGCGGCGAGCCCGGGCTCGTGGCTCCGGACACGACAGGAGCCTAGCGAGAACCGGGGGCCGGGTGCGAGGTGCGGCGCAGACCACGCTGCAGCAAGGCCCCCAGGCAGGCGCCTGAGGCATTGGCCACGATGTCGCCGAAGCTCGCAGTCCGGTCCGGCAGCAGGACCCCTTGCAGGAGCTCGACCGCGCCCGCGCCGAGGAAGGCGTAGGCCGTCCAGTCCTGCCACCGCAGCCGGGTCAGGACGAATGCTCCCAGGAACGACACCGGCGCGATGATCACGGCGTTCATGATCACCTCTGCCCGTCCGTAGGTGACCACCGAGCCGGACGCGCCCAGCCGGTGCAGGACGTCGACGAGGTCGCGGACGAGCCCGCTCTGCACCCCTGACGTCGGGGCGAACAGGACGACGACCAGCACCAGGAGGTACGGCGCCAGCAACATCCGTGCTCGTCGCTCGAGCCACCCTGTCCTGCTCGCGGTCACCGGCGACGAGTGCTCAGGCGCGGACAAGGGTCACCACGAACACCAGGCCCTCTCCACGTCGTCTCGCTACCTGCAGTCGACCTGCGCACTCGCGCGTCATCTGGAACCCGCGCAGGCG
>CAWFII010000014.1:0-18067 GCA_963815825.1 uncultured Actinomycetota bacterium
TGTCCCTGGCCGTGGCCGGGACCCTGATGAGCCACCCGGTCACCCACGAACGCGTCCGCCTGGCCGCCGGCAGCGGCACCGCCGCCCACCAGTTCACCCAGCTCACCAGCGACGCCCACTACCGGGCAGGGGTCTCCGAGGGCGTCCGGGTCGCGGGTGGCTCCGTGACGATGAGCACCCCGCGAGGTCGCCTCACCTACGCGGGCAGGAGCTGGTCGTGGTCGCGCTGGTCCTCGGCCCTGGTCCGGCCGCAGCAGCCGTTCACCGAGCTGGTCCCGACGTGGAACATCACCACTCCTCGGCGCACGCTCGTCCAGGTCCAGGCCCGGGTGCGCAGCACGACCGGCGAGCTCAGCGGCTGGAAGGTGATGGGCAGCTGGACCACCCGCGACCGCTTGTTCCGGCGTACCTCCGCAGGCAGCCAGCAGGACCGGGTCGCCCGGGTCAGCACCGACACGGTGGTCGCCGCACCCGGGGTCTCGCTCGACGGCTACCAGCTCCGCGCTCTCCTCCTCCGTCGACCGTCCAGCACCGCCTCCCCGGTGCTGCGGTCCCTCCAGGCAGTGGCCAGCCGGCCCGTCACCTCCCTCCCGGTGACGAGCCGGCGGCTGCTGCCGGCCCGGACCCTCGACGTGCCCCGCTACTCGCAGATGACCCACCGCGGCCAGTACCCGCAGTACGGCGGCGGTGGCCAGGCCTGGTGCTCACCCACGTCGCTGTCGATGGTGCTCGGCTACTACCGCGCCCTGCCGTCGGCCTCGAGCTACGCCTGGGTGAACAAGGCGTACGCCGACCGCTGGGTCGACCACGTCGCCCGGCTGGTCTACGACTTCGGCTACCGGGGCGCCGGCAACTGGGCCTTCACCACCGCCTACGCCGCCAACCTGACCGCGGACGCCTTCGTCACCCGTCTCACGGACCTGCGTGAGGCGGAGCGGTTCATCGCTGCCGGCATCCCTCTGGTCGCGTCGGTCTCCTTCTCGCGCGGCCAGCTGAGGGGAGCCCCGATCAGCGCCACCTCGGGCCACCTGCTGGTGATCGTCGGTTTCACCAGCAACGGCGACGTGGTCGTCAACGACCCGGCCGCGCCGAGCAACTCCTCGGTCCGCCGCGTCTACGACCGGGGCGA
This sequence comes from uncultured Actinomycetota bacterium, assembly GCA_963815825.1. Lineage (GTDB taxonomy): Bacteria > Actinomycetota > Actinomycetes > Propionibacteriales > Nocardioidaceae > Marmoricola. The sequence goes on from CAWFII010000014.1 coordinate 1,130, forward strand.
GTTCGAGCGGGCGTGGTTGGGCAGGTCCAGCGGCACCGTCTACGTCGTGCGCGACGCTGCCCACCCGCTGCCGGCCCGTGGGGCCAACCTCAACTGGTAGACCGGCATGGGCGGCTCAGGCATGGACACCGGTCACCTCGAAGAACCAGACGGCCCCGGTCAGCCAGAGCAGCACGACCGCGATCAGCAGCGACCCACCCGCGGCCGGCAGCGCCCAGCCGTGGACCCTGCGGCTGCGCACCAGGACCACCTTCGTCGCGAACGCCCCGTAGAACGCGCACCCGGCGACCGAGTGCAGCAGGACGCGGGGCCGGAACGGGTCCGGGTCGAACCCGAATCCGTAGAGGCACATCGCCGCGACGGGCAGCGAGATCACGAACGCCACGACCCCGCCCGACCGGTGTGCCCCGGCCAGCCACGAGGGGGCCCGACCAGCACCGGGCAGCCGGCCGTACATCCACGCCGCACCCACCAGCTGTCCGGCTGCCAGCAGCAGCACGGCGGTGGTGGCCCAGGCCTTGAACGCCCCGGGGCTGGAGAACCCCACGGAGGGGAGGCCGGCGTAGGAGGGCTGGTGGGCCCGTCCGTAGACGCCGAGGGTGACGGAGACCCCCACCCCCAGCAGCAACGCGCCGACCAGGACGCCTCTGCGGGAGATCACCTCCTCGTCCACGCGCGCACCTCCTGACGAGTTCCGCCCGAGCGTCCGTTCACCTCAGGGTGCGCTCGCCACGCGCGGGGCGCCAGTCTCCGGACTCAGCTCGCCTGGAAGGGCACGGAGTGCCACCCGGTGGCTCCGTCCGGGATCACGTCGGCCCGCGCAGCGGTCTGGGTGTAGCCACTCGCGTCGGTGGCGCGCACGACGAGGCGGTGCTCGCCCGCCGCGACCTCGACGGACGCCGACCACTGCACCCAGGTGTCGGCACCGGGCACGTTGCCGAGGTCGGCCTGCTTCCACCCCGCGCCGTCCAGCTGGTACTCGACCTTCTCGATGCCCGTGTGCTGGGCCCAGGCGCTGCCTCCGATGCGCAGCTCTCCGGCTTGGACCGAGGCGCCGTTTCGCGGTACGTCGATCCGCGACTGAGTCTTGACCGGTCCCCTCTCGGACCAGCCACGCTGGGTCCAGAACGCAGAGAACTGGTCGAACCTGGTCACCTCGAGGTCGACCAGCCACTTCGTGGCCGAGACGTAGCCGTAGAGCCCGGGAACCACCATCCGCACGGGGAACCCGTGCTCGACGGGCAGCGGCTGGCCGTTCATCGCGAACGCGAGCATCGCGTTGCGGTCGGGATCGGTGAGCGCAGCCAGGGGCGTGCCACAGTTCCAGCCGTCGCGCGAGGTCTGCAGCACCGCGTCTGCGCCGGGCTTGACGCCTGCGCTCGCGAGGACGTCACGCACCAGCACGCCGGACCAGTAGGCGTTGCCGATCAGACTCCCGCCGACCTCGTTAGAGACGCAGCACAAGGTGACCCAGTCCTCGGTGAGCTTGCGGTCCATCAGGTCCTGGTAGGAGAGCGTCAGCTCGTTCTCGACCATGCCGTGGATCCGCAGCTGCCAGTCGGCGGGCGCCACGGAGGGTGCTGCGATCGCGGTGTGGATCAGGTAGAACTCGCTGTTCGGCGTCCGCCACGGCGCGATCCCCGCCACCTCGAGCGACGCCCCGGCAGGCACCTCCCCGCGCTTCACCGGAAGCCTCAGCAGGCGGCGCGCCTGCTCCACGTGTCGTCGTCCGCCCCCGGCCACGCGTCCGGCGACGCTGAGCACGGCAACCCCGCCGACGAGCCACGCCGACCGGATCAGGAAGGCCCGGCGACGCGAGTCCGCGGCGCCGGGGTTCGTCGTCTCTCCGAGCAGGGGTGCCGTGAGCAGCCGCAGGGTGACGATCCAGGTGATGAACCCGACCATCAGCGCGAGCGAGGCCCCGAAACCGGGCTGCGGCTGGCGCAGCACGGCGACCAGGCCGATCGCTGCGAGGACGAAGAAGACGACGTCCGGCACGAGAGGCGAGCGGCGGATCCACGAGGCGGCGTACCCGCAGACGGCGAGCACCACCAGACCGGTGCCACCGAGCAGCAGGGGCTTGTCGAGGTGCCCCACCAGGTGGATCAGGAACGCGGCGACCGAGCCCGGGGTGAGGTCACGGACGGTCGCCGCGACCGCCTCCACCGGAGTGGTGGTCGCGCGCAGGGCGCTCGCCGTGGCCTGGCTCAGCGCGATACCGGCCACGCCCGCGACCACGCCCGCCAGCGCGAGCGTCCCGCGCGAGACGTCGTCGTCGCGTCCGGCAGCAGCGGCTGGTGTCGTCGGCTCAGGGGGAGGCGGTCCGGCGGGGCTGCCGGATGCTGGGTCGGCCCTGTTCATCTCCGGGCTCACCATCCCATCGTCGCGCATCCGCGCCGAGGACACCGCGTCGGGACCGATCCGAGGCATGATCGTGCGCGTGAACCAGCGCATCGGCATCGGTACCGACATCCACCGCCTCGCACCAGGTCATTCGATGCGGGTGGCCGGACTGGATTGGCCCGAGGAGGAGCTCGGTCTCGAGGGGCACTCGGACGGGGACGTCGTGCTCCACGCCATCTGCGACGCCCTGCTCTCGGCAGCGGCGCTCGGGGACCTCGGCAGCAACTTCGGGACCTCGGACCCGCGATGGGCCGGAGCTCCCAGCGACGACCTGCTCGCCGAGACGCTGCGGCGCGTGCGCTCGGCAGGCTGGGAGGTCACGAACGTCGCGTGCCAGCTGATCGGCAACCGGCCGCGGTTCTCGTCCCGGCGCGAGGAGGCCGAGCGTGGCGTGGCCGATCGTCACGGCATCAGCGTCTCGCTGAGCGCCACCACGACGGACGGTCTGGGTCTCACCGGTCGGGACGAGGGTCTGGCTGCGATCGCGACCGCCCTGCTGACCGGTCCGACCGTGGTGTGAGCCGGGGAGGAGTGCCACGATGAGTCCATGCAGCCCGTCGTCGGCTCCCTGCTGATCGCCTCCGCTGCGCTGGTGGACCCCAATTTCGTCCGCTGCGTGCTGCTGGTGATCGACTCGGACGAGCACGGGAGCCTGGGGGTGATCCTGAACCGTCCCTCGCTGGTCCCGGTCGGTGAGATCCTGCCCCCGTGGCAGGACCTGACGACCGAGCCGGGGGTGCTCTTCCGGGGAGGTCCGGTGGAGCCCGACGCCGCGCTCGCGATCGGCTGGCTGCGCCACGCGCCGGGCGGCGACGAGCCAGCGGGCTGGAGACCCCTTCCCCCGTCTCGGCAGGGCTCTCCCGGTGACGCGTCGTCTGGCACCTCGTGGGGGATCGTCGACCTCGACAGCTCCCCGGACGACCTCCTCGGTCGGCTGGACGCGATGCGGGTGTACGCCGGCTACACGGGGTGGGGAGCCGGCCAGCTCGAGGCGGAGATCGCCGAGGGCAGCTGGCACGTCGTACCGTCCACACCCGCGGACCCGTTCAGCCACACCCCCGAGCGACTGTGGGCCGGAGTGCTGCGCAGGCAGCCGCCACCGCTGTCGATGATGGCCACCATGCCCGAGGACGCCAACCTGAACTGACCCCTCCCCCCGGTCGGCGTGGGCTTCGGGCAGACTCGGGAGTCGCCGAGCAGGAGAGACGATGCCGACCCACGACGCCGAGCACGCCCCACCCCGCACCGCAGCGGTCCTGCTCGCCGCGGGCACGGGGTCCCGCGTAGGTGCCCGACGCGAGGACCGGCCGGTGAACAAGGTGCTGCTCGAGGTCGCCGGGATCCCGATCCTGGCTCGGTCGGTGCGCACGGTCCTCGACGTCGCGGGAGTGCACCGGGTCGTTCTCGTGGTCCGCCCGGAGGACCGCGAGGAGGTCGCCGCGGCCGTCGCCCCCCACCTGGGTGCGCACGGCCTGTGGGTCGTCGACGGCGGCAGCCAGCGGCACGACTCCGAGTGGCAGGCCCTGCGCACGCTCGCCGCCGACATCGAGGAGGGCGAGATCGATGTGGTCGCCATCCACGACGCGGCCCGTCCGCTGGCTCGCGAGGATCTCTGGCGGGCCGTCATCGACGCGGCCGCCGAGCACGGCGCCGCGATCCCGGTCACGCCCCTGCCTCGACTGTCGCACCGCGACGGCACCCGCGCGCCCGCCGGCCTGGTGGCGGTCCAGACACCGCAGGCCTTCCGCGCCCGGGAGCTGCTCGACGCCTACCGGCGCGCCGACCGGGAGGGGTTCGTCGGCACGGACACCGCCTCCTGCATCACGGAGTACGGCGACAGCGTCGTGCGCGGCGTCCCGAGCACCGCCGAGAACCTCAAGGTGACCTTTGCCGAGGACGTCGCCCTCGCCGAGAGGCTGCTCAGGATCTCGAGCTGAGCGCGCCGAGCGCCTCCAGGTCGGCCGCGTCGACGATCCGGCGGCCGAGCGGCGGCGCGACGAGGTGCCGCACGGGGAACCGCCCGCTCAGCTCCTCCACGAGCCGGGCCAGGTCGTCGAGGTCGAGCGCCTCCAGCGCGTCCACGACGGCGGCCGGCAGCACCACCGGCGAGGTCACGCAGACCAGCTCGTCGCGGTCGACGGTCGCGCCGAGCCGCTCCCCGTCGTACCCCTTCACGGTGTCGGTGACCGGGCGGACGCCGACGACGACCGCCCCGGTCGACGCGGACTCCTCGATCGCCTGCTCGAGGAAGGCGGCCGGGGTCAGCGGGCAGAGCGGGTCGTGGACCACCAGCGGACGCCCGGTGCCCTGCAGGCTCGCGAACGGCACCCCGTAGTCGAACAGCTCGGCGCCCGAGGTCGTCACCGCCCAGGACGCTGCGGCCACCAGCGACTCACCGTGCACGAGCGCGAACGGCAACGACCCGCGACCGTCGACCGGCACGACCCCGAGCGGGCTGGGGGTGTCCTCGTCCATGGGTCCAGCGTAGGGGCGGCTTCTTCGCCGGCGTCGCCCGGAGCGCCGTACCCCGGCACGCATCGAGCCCCCGGACACCTGGTCACGGGGGCTCGACGGAGACGTGCCACGAGGGCGCGGTCGGGTTCAGCTCAGGAAGCGAGCACCTCGTCGAGGATGGTCTCGGCCTTGTCCTCGTTGGTGTGCTCGGCCAGGGCCAGCTCGGAGACGAGGATCTGGCGCGCCTTGGCCAGCATCCGCTTCTCGCCGGCGGACAGGCCACGGTCACGCTCGCGACGCCAGAGGTCACGCACGACCTCGGACACCTTCATCACGTCACCGGAGTGCAGCTTCTCCAGGTTGGCCTTGTAACGGCGCGACCAGTTGGTCGGCTCGTCGGGGACGACGGCCCGGAGCACGTCGAAGACGCGGTCGAGACCTTCCTTGTCGACAACGTCGCGGACACCGACGAGATCGAGGTTGCACGCCGGCACACGGACCACGAGGTCCTGCTGTGCCACGATCCGGAGGACGAGGTACTGCTTCTCTTCACCCTTGATCGTGCGCATCTCGATGTCTTCGATGACTGCGGCCCCGTGATTTGGATAAACGACCGTTTCGCCGACAGTGAAAGTCATATGTAGGTAACCCCTTTCGAGGTGCCCAGTCTAACACGGTTGCGAGACGCCCCTATCCACTGTTTGTGCAGGTCAGAGGCCATTTTGGGGCTTGACAACACCACGATTCGTGTGGTGGCCGGGCCCGGTCGGACCCGGTTCCCGGCCGATCAAACGCCCCCGCGCAGCCGCTCGATGCTCAATACTGCGACCCATGAGCACCGACACGGCAGTCCGGTCACCTGGCCAGCTGCGGTCCCTCGTCCGGGCGGCGCACCCGCGTCAGGCGTTGTCGTTCGCCGTGGTCGTCGGCCTGCTCGTCGCGCTGATGGGGCGACCCGCGCGCGAGGTCGTGGCGGCCGCCCTCGCCGTGCTCGTCGCCCAGATGGCCATGGGTCTGGTCAACGACCTGTTCGACGCCGAGATCGACCGCCGCTCCGGGGCGGAGGGCAAGCCGATCGCCTCGGGGAGCCTGCCGGCGGGCAACGCCGGCTTCGCGGTGGCCGTGCTCCTGCTCCTGCTCCTCCCGCTCGCGCTGCAGAACGGCATCGCAGCCGGGATGGTCCTGCTGTCCACCCTGCTGGTCGGCTTCGTGCACAACCGATGGTTGCACCGCACCGCCCTCTCGTGGCTCGGCTGGTCCGCGACGTTCGCCCTGCTGGCGTACTTCGTGACTCTCGGTGGCTGGGGTCGCGAGGCCGACGGCAGCGCCCCCCTGACCAGCTTCGCGCTGCTCTGCGCTGCGCTCGGCCTCGTGGTGCACTTCCTGACCTCGTTGCCCGATCTGGTGGTCGACAACGAGGCACAGGTGCGCAGCCTCCCCCTGCGCGTCGCCCTCAGGACAGGCGCACCCCGACTGCTGGTGATCACCCTGGTCGCCACCGCCGCGGTGCTCACCGCGCTCGTGGTCACGGCCCTGAGCAACGGGATCGCCCCCTGAGCGATAGGCTCAGCACCGCCAGCAGACCAGCTCAAGACCAGCGCCCCGGACAGCAGTGCGGTGGCGTCGCGAGAGGAACCTCATCGCCATGTTGACGCCCCTACGCCGTCGTCTCGCCGCCTTGTCAACGGTGCTCCTCGTCCCCGTGCTGGGTGCCTGCAACTACCAGACCGACCAGGTCTACCAACCTGCAGTGGGGGTGAACAACCGCTCCGGCAGCGTCGACGTGCTCGGCGCCGTGGTGGTCTCCTCCTCCGACGGCAGCGGCACGCTGGTGGCCTCGCTGGTCAACAACGACACCGAGACCGACGACTCGCTGACCGGGGTGACCGGCACCGGGGTCGAGGCCTCGTTGGTCACGCCCGTCAAGATCGGGGCCGACAGCCTGGTGAACCTGGCCGACTCGGGTGCCGTCGGCGTCAAGGGTGACGCCGTCCAGCCAGGCGGGTTCGTCCGGCTCACCCTGAGCTTCAGCAACGGCGCGGACGTCAAGGTGAACGTGCCCGTCGTGACAGCGTCGGGAGAGTACGCCGACATCACCAGCCCGACCCCCGCGCCCACGCCATGAGCCGGACGCACACCCTGATCCTGCTGCGTCACGGCCAGAGCGACTGGAACGCCAAGAACCTGTTCACCGGCTGGGTCGACGTCCCTCTGACCGACCAGGGCCGCGACGAGGCCGCCCGGGGTGGCGAGCTGATGGTCGAGGCCGGGCTGCTTCCTGACGTGCTGCACACGTCCCTGCTGCGCCGGGCCATCACCACCGCCCACCTGGCGCTCGACGTGGCGGAGCGGCACTGGATCCCGGTGCGACGCTCGTGGCGGCTCAACGAGCGGCACTACGGCGCGTTGCAGGGCAAGAACAAGAAGCAGACCCTCGCGGAGTACGGCGAGGACCTGTTCATGACCTGGCGGCGCTCCTTCGACACCCCGCCTCCCGAGATCGACGACGACGACGAGTGGTCGCAGGCCGGCGACCCCCGCTACGCCGACCTCGGCCCCGCCATGCCGCGCACGGAGTGCCTCAAGGACGTCATCGAGCGGATGCTCCCGTGGTGGGAGTCCTCGATCGTGCCCGACCTCGCCAGTGGTCGCACCGTGCTCGTTGCCGGCCACGGCAACAGCCTGCGGGCGATCGTGAAGCACCTCGACGGCATCAGCGACGAGGACATCGCCGGCCTGAACATCCCCACCGGGATGCCGCTGGTCTACGAGCTCGACGACGAGATGCAGCCCGTCGAGAAGGGCGGACGCTACCTCGACCCCGAGGCGGCCGAGGCCGCCGCGGAGGCCGTGGCCAACCAGGGCCGCTGAGAGCCGCTCAGCCCCTGCTGCGGAACTGGTGCGGTCGCCGGAGCAGCGCCGGGAGCATCGCGGCCCCGGGAGCCTCGTCGCTGGCGGCCATCACGTCGGCCGGGTTGGACATCTGGCACCTCTGCAGCGACAGGCACCCGCAGCCGATGCACGAGTCGAGACCGTCCCTGAGCCGCTCCAGCGCGGCGATCTGGGTGTCCAGCCGACCCCGCCAGTGACGTGAGATCCGCTGCCAGTCCGCCTTCGTCGGGGCCCGTCCCGACGGCAGCCGGTCGAGCTCGGCGCGGATCTCGTCCAGGGTGAGGCCGATGTTGGACGCGGCGCGGATGAACGCGAGCCGGCGCAGCACGTTGCGCTCGAACTGGCGCCGCCCGCCCGACGTGCGGGTCGCGGTGATCAGCCCCTCGGCCTCGTAGAAACGCAGCGCCGAGGCAGCGAAACCGCTGCGCTTCGCGACGTCCCCCACCGAGAGCAGCTCCCGCGAATCCATGGTGACCCCTTGACCTCAAGTTGACTTCAACTTTAACACTGGGACCATGACACTCGAACGAACATCCGTCGCGCTCATCACCGGAGGGTCCTCCGGTCTCGGCCTCGCCACGGCCCGGCTTCTCGACGCGCAGGGGTGGAAGGTCGTGACCGACGCCCGGGACCCGTCTCGCCTGCGTGCGGCGCTCGAGGGCACCTCGGTCCACGGTGTACCCGGAGACGTCGGCGACGCGGACCACCGTGCGGCACTCGTGCAGGCCGTCGACGAGCGCGGTGGCCTCGACCTGCTGGTCCTGAACGCCAGCACTCTCGGCCCCCTCCCGATGCGTCGGCTCTCCGACCTCGACGCTGGGGAGATCGACGCGGTCCTGTCCACGAACGCCGGCGCACCCGCTGCGTTGACCGCCGCGCTGACCCAGCAGCTCCTGCGGCGCAGGGGTGTGCTCATCGGCATCTCCTCCGACGCCGCCGTGCAGCACTACGAGACCTGGGGGGCGTACGGCGCAGCCAAGGCCGCGCTCGACCACTTCGTGCTCACGTTCGGGGCGGAGACGGGCCTGCCGACCTACGCCGTCGACCCTGGGGACATGCGGACCCAGATGCAGCAGGACGCCTTCCCGGGCGAGGACGTCTCCGACCGCCCACCTCCCGAGACTGTGGCGCCGAAGCTGCTGGCCCTGCTCGACCGGCGACTGCCCCCGGGGCGGTATCTCGCCTCCGACCTTCCCGGCGACCTCCCCGGCGACCTCCCCGGCGACCTCCCCGGCGACCTCCCCGAGGTCCGCGCCGAGCGGGAGGTGGCCAGCACATGAGGACGCTCACCGAGCACACCGGGATCAGCTTCCACCTGGACGAGGGGGCCACGGCTCCGGACCCGGCCGAGGCGCGAGGCGCCTCGCGTGACGACGTACGGCTGCTGGTGGCCCGGCCCGAGGGGCTGCACCACCACGCGTTCAGGGACCTGGTCGACCAGCTCCGACCGGGCGACCTCGTGGTCGTGAACAACTCGGCGACGGTCAACGGCGAGATCGACGCCGTGCGCGGCGGATCGCCGATCGTGCTGCACGCGGCGGCCGGCATCGGTCCGGCTCCCGCGACCGACCACCCGATCGACGGCGGGGAGGACACCTGGGTGGTGGAGCTGCGCAGCGCACCCCGGGCCTCCGAGCCGTTGCTCGACGCCGTGGCCGGAGAGAGCGTCGCGGTGGGCGAGCTGAGGGTGACCCTGGTCAGCCCCTACCCGCACCCCGGCTCCCCCACCGGCTCTGGAAACCGGTTGTGGCGCGCCACCGCCACCGGCGACCTCCGCGCCGCGCTCGACCGGCACGGCAGGCCGATCGCCTACGGCTACCTGGACCGTCGCTACCCGCTGTCGGCCTACCAGAGCGTCTTCGCCGACGTGCCCGGCAGCGCCGAGATGGCCTCAGCCGGTCGTCCGTTCACCGAGGCCCTGGTCACCCGCCTGGTCTCGCACGGGATCGGCGTCGCACCGGTGACGCTGCACACCGGGTTCTCCTCGCAGGAGGTCGGGGAGGGACCCCAGCCGGAGTGGCACCACGTGCCGGCCACCACGTCACGCCTGGTGGCGCTCACCCGTGCCCACGGAGGCCGGGTCGTCGCCGTGGGCACGACCGTGACCCGCGCGCTGGAGTCCGCGGTCGTCGACGGGGAGGTCCGCGAGTCGTGGGGCTGGACGAACCGGGTGGTCACACCCGCGGACCCTCCGGTAGTCGTCGACGGGCTCGTCACCGGCTGGCACGACGCGCAGGCCTCGCACCTGCTGCTGGTCGAGGCCGTCGCCGGCACCAGGCTCGCCCAGGCGGCGTACGACGCCGCGGTCGCGGGAGGCTACCGGTGGCACGAGTTCGGCGACTCGGCCCTGTTCCTGCCCTGAGCGGTCGCCCTGAGCGGCGCCCTGAGCGGTCGAGCCGGGAGGTCGGGGAACGCGGGTCAGGCGTACTGCGGGTGCTCGCCGGTGACCAGGAACACGACGCGCCGGGCGATCGAGACGGCGTGGTCGGCGATGCGCTCGTAGTAGCGACCCAGCAGGGCGATGTCGACGGCCGGCTCGACGCCGTGGGTCCAGTCCGAGCCGAGGAGCTCCCGGAAGGAGTTGCGACGGAGCTTGTCCATCTCCTGGTCGGCCTCCTCGAGCTCGACGGCCGCCGCCACGTCGGAGTGGGCGATGATGTGCTCGACCTTGCCGATCATCACCTCGGCCACGGCAGCCATCCGCGCGATCATCGGCACGACCTGGTCGGGCACGGCGATCTCCGGGACGCGCAGCCGGGCGATCTTGGCGATGTGCACGGCGAGGTCGCCCATCCGCTCGAACTCGCTGACCATCCGCAGCGATGCCACCAGCATCCGCAGGTCGCCGGCAACGGGGTTCTGCAGCGAGAGCAGCTCGAAGCTTCGCTCCTCGAGCCTGATCCGCAAGGTGTCGATCTGCGCGTCGTTGCTGATCACCTGCTCGGCACGCTGGCCGTCGCCCTCCAGCAGAGCGGCGGTCCCCTCGCTGACGGCTTCGCGCACGAGGCTGGCCATCGTCACGAGGTCGTCGCGGATCGAGTCGAGCTGGACTGAGAAGGCATCACGCATGGACACCAACCTACGCAGGGCAGATGAAGGGCGGGCGTCGTTGCGTGAACCGGAGGTGAACAGTCCCGGAAGTAGCGTTCCGAGGGCAGAGCCCGGGGTGCGACCCTGCGTACGATCGGTACGTGAGCCCGACACTCCAAGCCGTCCTCTTCGCGCTGCTCGGAGCAGTGCTGGGTGGCGGCGTCGTGCTCGCGTTCCGGGTCAGTGATCGCCAGCTGCACACCGACGACGTGCCGGAGCCGGCACTTCCGCCCGGCGTGGCAGCCGTACTCTCCGTGCTGCGCAGCAGCGCGCTCGTCGTCGACGCCGGTGACCGCGTGCTCAAGGCCTCGGCCCCGGCGATCGCGATGGGCATCGTCAGCGGTCACGAGATCACCGAGCGCGAGCTGGCCGACCTCGTCAGGCAGGTACGCCGCGACGGCCAGATCCGCGAGACCGAGCTGCAGATGCAGCGGCCGGGGATGCCGCCACGCCACGTGACCGCCCGGGTGGCGCCCCTGAGCTCCCAGCTCGTCCTCGCGCTCGTGGAGGACCGCACCCGGGAGCGCCGCGTTGAGTCGATCCGTCGGGACTTCGTCGCCAACGTCAGCCACGAGCTCAAGACCCCGGTCGGTGCCATCAAGCTGCTCTCCGACGCCGTGATCGACGCCGCCGACGATCCTGAGGCCGTGCAGCGGTTCGCCGGGCGGATGCACACCGAGAGCGAGCGCCTGACCCGTCTGGTGCAGCAGATCATCGAGCTCTCCCGGCTGCAGGGCGACGACCCGCTCGACGAGCCCGTGGCCGTCGAGGCGGACAAGATCATCGCCCGGGCCGTCGACGAGAACCTGACCGACGCCGCCGCCCGCAACATCGAGCTGGTCCAGCTCGGCGCCGACGGGCTGGTGCTGCTCGGCAACCGGGAGCAGGTCGCCGTCGCGGTGAGCAACCTGGTCGCGAACGCCGTGGCCTACTCCCCGGAGGGCTCGTCGGTGGTGGTCTCGGCGACAGCCCGGGAGGCGGCGATCGACCTCAGCGTCACCGACCGCGGCATCGGCATCCCGGCCAAGGAGCTCGACCGGATCTTCGAGCGCTTCTACCGGGTCGACCCGGCGCGACACCGATCCACCGGCGGCACCGGCCTCGGCCTCTCGGTCGTCAAGCACGTCGCCGCCTCGCACGGCGGCGAGGTCAAGGTCTGGTCGGTCGAGGGCCAGGGATCGACGTTCACCCTGACGCTGCCGCGCAAGCCCGGCCCGTGGTCCGGTCCTGCTGCCGCGGATCCCGGCTCCACCGAGGACACCAGCGAAGGCACCATGAAGGAGAACGTGTGAGCACCCCCCGTCAGCGTGCGCTTCCCCGGCCCCACTCCTCCGGCCCACGCCTGTGCGGGGGACCCCGCGTGAGCACCCCATGACGCGCGTGCTGGTCGTCGAGGACGAGGAGAGCTACAGCGACGCACTCGCCTACATGCTGCGCAAGGAGGGGTTCGAGGTCGCCATCGCCGCCACCGGCCCCGACGCGCTCACCGAGTTCGACCGGGCGGGCGCCGACATCGTGCTGCTCGACCTGATGCTCCCCGGGTTGCCGGGGACCGAGGTGTGCCGCCAGATCCGGCAGACCTCCAACGTGCCGGTGATCATGGTCAGCGCCAAGGACGACGAGGTCGACAAGGTGGTCGGCCTCGAGCTCGGCGCCGACGACTACGTCACCAAGCCGTACTCCCCGCGTGAGCTGGTGGCCCGCATCCGCGCGGTGCTGCGCCGCGGCACCGAGCCGGACCTCGCCCCCGCCACCCTCGAGGTCGGCAGCGTCCGGATGGACGTGGAGCGGCACGTCGTCACGGTCGACGGCGAGGACGTGCGGCTGCCGCTCAAGGAGTTCGAGCTCCTCGAGATGTTCCTGCGCAACCCCGGCCGCGTGCTCACCCGGGGCCAGCTGATCGACCGGGTCTGGGGCTCCGACTACGTCGGGGACACCAAGACCCTCGACGTACACGTCAAGCGGCTGCGCGCCAAGCTCGAGGACAACCCCGCCGAGCCCCACCTCCTCACCACCGTCCGCGGCCTGGGCTACAAGCTCGACCTCTGAGGGACGCCAGACCCCATGTAAATCGGGGTTATGGACGCTCATCAAGGCCTGTGCCGGGCGAATTCCGTCCACAATCCTCGCCAAGAAGACCCGGTCGGCCGGATCTCGACGTACGACGGCCGAAACCCGCATGCCACCTGCCCACGCGGATCCCTAGGCTGGCGCACGTGACCCCCAGAAGCGCGCCCTCCTGGCTGCCGTTGGCCGCTGTCGGCTGCACGCTCGTGTTCTGGGCCTCCGCCTTCGTGGCGATCCGCCACCTCGGTCACGACTTCTCCCCCGGAGCGCTCTCGCTCGGCCGGCTGCTGGTCGGCTCCGTGGTGCTCGGCGCCGTCGCCCTGTCGCGCGGACTGCCACGGCCTTCGACGCGCGACATGGTCTCCATCGCGGTGATCGGGCTGCTCTGGTTCGGCCTGTACAACGTGGCCCTCAATGCCGGCGAGCGACGGGTGGACGCCGGCACCGCGGCCATGCTGATCCAGGTCTCACCGGTTCTGATCGCCCTGCTGGCAGCGCTCTTCCTGGGTGAGCGCTTCACCGTGCCACTCGGGCTCGGCCTGGGTCTGGCCTTCGGCGGGGTGGTGCTGATCGCGTTCGCAACGTCCTCCCCGGACGCACACGGCGACGTGCTCGGCGTGCTCCTGTGCCTCGTGAGTGCCGTTGCCTACTCGATCAGCCTGATCCTGCAGAAGCCTCTGATGGCCCGGCTCCCCGCCGTCCAGGTGACCTGGCTCGCCTGCACGGTCGGTGCGATCAGCTGCCTGCCCTTCGCCGGCGACCTCGTCACCCAGGTCCAGCTGGCTCCCGTTTCCTCGACGTGGTGGCTGGTCTACCTCGGGGTCTTCCCGACGGCGATCGCCTTCACCACCTATGCGTTCGCCCTCAAGCACATGAGCGCCGGCAACCTCGGGGTGACGACCTACCTGGTCCCGCCGATCACGATCGTCCTGGGCGTCCTGTTCCTCAGCGAGGCCCCCGCTGCGATGGCGTACGCCGGAGGCGCGCTGGCGCTGGTCGGCGTAGCAGTCGCTCGCCGCAGACCGCGCCCTCGTGTCATCGAGACGCCGCACCGGGAGTCGGCCGTCGTACGCGACTGAAGGCTGTTGGTTTCCCCGGTCGTCCGGGGAAACCGGTGGTTGTGCACGGAAACTTCGGTGCACAAGCGCCAGTTTCACCGGTCAACCGGGGAAACCTGCAGCCCTCAGCCTTCCCCGGGTCCCCCACCACGCCCATCAAGCCCGAGGGGTCCGCGGAAGGCGTCGAGGTTGCGGGTGGGCTCACCCCGGGAGACGCGCCAGTCCCACTCCTTGCGGATCGAGGAGGCGAAGCCGAGCTCGAGGAGGGTGTTGAAGGAGCCGTCGGCGTAGTCGAGGACGGAGCCGAGCAGCCGGTCGATCTCGCTGGGGGTGATCCCGTGCAGGGGCAGGCGTGCGTCGAGGTAGATGTCGCCCAGCCCGTCGAGCGCGAACGCGACGGCGTACATCTTCATGTTGCGCTCGAGCATCCAGCGGAAGACGCCCTCGAAGTTCTCGTCCGGCTTGCGGCACACGAACGCGTGCACCTCCAGCGCGTGCTTGCCGACGTCGAAGCGACAGGGGGTCTGTTGCTTCTTCTCGCCGGGGAGGTTCACCATCAGCGAGGTGGGGCTGATCTCGGAGTACTCCAGCTCGCCCTCGTCGAAGACCTGGCGCAGCGCAGCCAGGGCCCCCACCCGCTCGGGACTGAGCTCCTCGTCGTCCACAGCGGCGTTCACAGGGCGATCCCGGTGAGCTCGGCGCGCATCTGGCGCTGCGCCGCGGCGTAGATCTCGATCATCGAGTCGGCGGTCCGGTCCCAGCCGAACTGCTGGGCATGCGTCGCAGCGCCCGCGGCCAGGATCTGGTGCAGGCCCGGCTCGAACAGCACCCGCTCCAGCGCGACGGCGTACGACGCGGGGTCGTGTCCCTCGACCAGCAGGCCCGACCGGCCGTCGTGCACGGCCGTGGTCAGTCCGCCGACCGCCGCGGCCACGACCGGGGTCCCGGTCGCCTGCGCCTCGATGGCGACGAGCCCGAAGCTCTCGCTGTAGGAGGGGACGCACACCAGCGAGGAGGCGGCGTACCAGTCGACCAGCTCCTGCTGCCTGACCGGAGGCACGAACCGCACCAGCCGCGAGATCCCGAGCTCCTCGGCCAGCCGGACCAGCGAGTCGGGGTGCTCCAGGCCGGAGCCAGAGGGTCCGCCGACCACGGCGACCGTCAGGGAGGAGCGCAGCTCAGGTCGACGCTCGACCAGCACCGCTACCGCGCGGAGCATCACGTCGGGCGCCTTCAGCGGCTGGATCCGGCCGACGAAGGTGATCACGGGACCGTTGGCCGGCAGACCGAGCCGCTCACGTGCACCGGCCATGCCGACGTCGTGGAAGGTCGCGAGGTCGACACCGGGGTGCACCACCTCGACGCGGCCGGGATCGGCGTCGTACAGGTCGAGCAGCTGCTTGCCCTCGTCGTCGGTGTTGGCGACGAGCATGTCCGCGGCGGCCACGACCTGCTCCTCGCCGATCACACGGGCCCTCGGCTCGGGCGTGTCGCCGTCAGCGAGCGCAGCGTTCTTCACCTTGGCCATCGTGTGCATCGTGTGCACGAGAGGGACGCCCCAGCGGTCGCGGGCCAGGGCCCCCACCTGGCCGCTGAGCCAGTAGTGGCTGTGCACCAGGTCGTAGTAACCGGGTGCGTGGTAGGCCTCGGCACGCAGCACCTCGCGGGCGAACGCGCACAGCTGGGCGGGCAGCTCCTGCTTGGTCAGGCCCTCGTAGGGACCCGCGGCGACGTGATGGACCCGGATGCCGTCACTGACGTCGGCGACCGGCGGGAGGGCGCTGCCCGTCGCCCGCGTGAAGACGTCCACCTCGACCTTCCGCTGCGCCAGGCGCCGGGCGAGCTCGAGGACATAGACGTTCATGCCGCCCGCGTCCCCGGTGCCCGGTTGGTCCAGGGGCGAGGTGTGCAGGCTGATCATCGCGACGCGGCGCAGGGGTGAGACCAGAGCCGGGGTCACGTCGTACGCCGTGAAGTGCCGCATTGATACCTCCGCAGGACCCAACCCCGATGGGGCGCAGTCCATTCCGCTCCTATGCTGAGGACGAGCTCACCGGCTCGGACGCAACGCGCCGGCGGGCTCTGCCTCCGGGACCGTACCCGGCTCCGTCCTGTCCATACCCCACCCGTTTCCAACCCATACCCCGCAGGCCTCGCGCAGCCCCGCCCCGACCGCCCGCCCCGACCGCCCACCCCGACCCCCAAGGAGGAGCCCATGACCCGCACCGCCGTCGTGACCGGAGCCAGCAGCGGGATCGGGGCCGCCAGCGCCCGCGCTCTCGCCGGTGACGGTTTCCACGTGGTCTGCGCTGCCCGCCGTCGCGACCGGATCGAGGCGCTGGCCGACGAGATCGGCGGTCGCGCCGTGGTCTGCGACGTCACCGACGCCGCGTCCGTCGCGGCCCTGGCCGCCTCGGTGGAGCACGTGGACGTCCTGCTGAACAACGCAGGCGCCGCGGTGGGGCAGGCGAGCGTGGAGCACTCCGACGTCGAGGACTGGGCGCGGATGTTCGACCTCAACGCGCTCGGCATCGTGCGGGTGACGCAGGCGCTGCTGCCCGCCCTGCGCGCGGGCTCCGGCGGTCTCGTGATCAACCTCGGCTCGACCGCGGGCCGGATCGCCTACGAGGGCGGGGGCGGCTACACCACCTCCAAGCACGCCGTCCGGGTGATCACCGAGACGTTGCGCCTGGAGATGGTCGCCGAGCCGCTCAGGTTCACCGAGATCGCGCCCGGGATGGTCAGGACCGAGGAGTTCAGCCTGAACCGGTTCGCGGGCGACCGTGAGCGCTACGACAAGGTCTACGAGGGCGTGGCCGAGCCCCTCGTGGCCGAGGACGTCGCCGAGGCCGTGCGCTGGGTCGCGTCCCTGCCCGCCCACGTCGACGTCGACGAGCTGGTGATCAGGCCGCGCGCGCAGGCCGCCCAGCACAAGGTTCACCGGGTCTGAGGCTGCGCCTCATCCAGCTCGGTC
>CAWFII010000015.1:0-48466 GCA_963815825.1 uncultured Actinomycetota bacterium
CAGCCCGGCGGGCAGATCCTATCCCTGCCCACCACGCCGTTCGGAGCGGCGATGTCGCTGACGTCCGGGACCCAGCCGCTCGACCCCGCCCTCGAGCCGGGAGCGGGGTCGAGCCAGGAGCCGGGTGCGCCTAGACGGTGACGGCGACCTCGCGGATCGCTCCGACCTCGGCGGTCACCGCGGTGTCCACCGGCTCGCTCCTGGGTGCGAGCGTCCGGAGGGTCCAGTCCCCCGGGCCAGCGAAGAACCGGAAGTGGCCGGTGGCCGAGGTGGGCACCTCTGCGGTGAACTCACCGGTCCGGTCGAGCAGGCGTACGTAGGCCGTCGGCACCGGCTCGGACCCGTGCAGGACCTGGCCCTGGATGATGGCCTCCTTCTTCACGTCGATGCCGTCCAGCGACAGGCCACCCTCGGTCGCGCCGCACATCAGGCGCTCTGGCTCGTCTGCCTGGCCCGGCTCGTCGCCGAGGGCGACGGGGACGCCGACCAGCGAGCCGTACTCGGTCCAGGAGCCGTCGTAGTTCTTGACGTTCTGCTGGCCGAGCAGCTCCTTGAGGACGAACCAGGTGTGGCTGGAGCGCTCACCGATGCGGCAGTAGGCGATGGTGTCCTTGTCCCAGTCGACCCCGGCCGCGGAGTAGATCTTGTTCAGCTCCTCGTCGGACTTGAAGGTGCCGTCGTCGTTGGCCGCCTTGCTCCACGGGACACTGGCTGCGGTCGGGATGTGCCCGGCGCGCTGGGCCTGCTCCTGCGGGAGGTGCGCCGGGGCGAGCAGCCGGCCGGCGTACTCGTCGGGGCTGCGCACGTCGACCAGGTTCTTCACGCCGATCGCCGCGACGGTCTCGTCACGGAAGGCGCGGATCGAGAGGTCCTGCTCCTGAGCCGTGTAGCTGGTGGTCTCGCGCTCGGGCAGCACGTCGGTCAGCTCACGGCTGTCGAGCTCCCACTTCTTGCGACCGCCGTCGAGCAGCTTGACGTCCTGGTGGCCGTAGAGCTTGAAGTACCAGTAGGCGTAGGCGGCGAACCAGTTGTTGTTGCCGCCGTAGAGGACCACCGTGTGGTCGTTGCCGACGCCGCGCGAGGAGAGCAGCGCCTCGAACTGCTGCTTGTCGACGAAGTCCCGACGGACCTGGTCCTGCAGGTCGGTGGTCCAGTCGAGCTTGATGGCGCCACGGATGTGGCCCTTGTCGTAGGAGGTGGTGTCCTCGTCGACCTCGACGAGCACGATGCTCGGGTCGTCGAGGTGCTCCTCGACCCATTCGGCGGTGACCAGGGTGTTCTCGCGGCTCATGCGGCTGCCTCTTCTGTGTGGGTGTTCTGGCGGGTGGTGGCATCGGTCGTGCTGGAGGTCGTGGGGGCGAGGCGCTCTGATCAGGAGGTACATCTCGCAGCCCAGGCAGAACGCGAACACCGCGTTCAGCAGGGCGGCGGCCAGGGCGAAGCCGGCGGCGACGAAGCCGATCAACGGCGCCCCGGCGAGGAAGCCCGACGAGCCCGACCAGCGCGAACACCAGGCCGACCGCCTGGGCGAAGCGCGGCGGCTCGGGGTCCTCGAGGTGGGAGGGCGGGCCGAGACGTGGGCGGACGAACGTCTTGAACAGGTACGCCGCGGGGGTGCGCTGCACGCCGAGCACGACGCCGGTGGCGAACAGCGCTGCCTGCACGCCGAGCAGGAGCAGTCCGGCGGGGTGCGGCGCGGTGAGCAGGATCAGGGCCAGCACGATGCTGGTCAGTCCTGCGTTGAGCTGCGGTCCACGCGGGTCGATCTGCCCCGGGCGGCGGATCGTGGCTGCGTCGACCGTGGTGGTGGTCGGGATGGTCATGGCTCTCCTGAGGACTCCGAACGAGGCAACCGTCATGGCGACGGAGCGGGATTCCGGCGCAGCACGGGAGACGTCCTCGAGGTGCGGACCGGCCACGGAAAGGCGGGCCGGTCGGACCGAGGGAGACGGGCGCGGTGCTAGCCGGTCAGGACATTCGACACAGCGACGAGCGCATGCGGCAGTTGTCGACTGCGCGGCGCTTGGTCAGCAGGGTCGTGAACACGGGGGCAACTGTAGGCGGGCACCAGCGGCACCCGGAAAGGGCCGTCTCATCATTCGGTCGTCGTGTCCACATGTTGATACCGATGTCGACGCGACGGCTCGGTGCGGGCGCGGCAGTGCCCTGGATCAGCTTGCGTCGGAGACGGCGCCGCCGAGCGCGCTGAGCACCTGCTGCTTGGTCGGGGCACCCATCGCGCGGGTCACCTCGTGACCGTGCACGCTGAGCACCAGCGTGGTGGGGGTGCGCAGGATCCCGAGGCGGCGTACGACGTCGAGGTGGTGCTCGGCGTCCACCTCGATGTGCACGACGCCCGGCGTGGCCGTGGCGACCTCGTCGAGGATCCGCCGGGTGGCACGGCAGGGCGCACAGAAGGCGGAGGAGAACTGCAGCAACGTCGCTCGCTCGCCGAGATCGTGCGCCCAGGGCGTGCCCGCGAGCACGGAATCGGCGACCGGCTCCGCGACGGCAGCGGACGCCTCGCCACCCGCGCCGTGCACCTCGTGCGTCCCCCGGAACCGACCGTCGGTCAGCGCGCGGTAGAGCCCGAAGAGCCAGCGCCGCGACGACGGCGACCACGAGGACCCACGCTCCTGTGCTCATGGCAGGCTCAACGACCGCGGACCCGAAAAGGCTTCCCGGCACGGCGCGGCGCCCGGCTCAGCCACCGGCGAACGGGGGCAGGAACTCCACGGTGGCTCCCGGCGGGACCAGCACCGAGGCCGGGTCGTCGGTCGTGACGGGCCGGTCCCCGACCATCACCGAGCAGCAGGCCAGCACGTCGGAGAAACGGGACGAGTCCGCGTGCGCCTGCCGGGCCCGGCTCATCAGGTCGGCGAGCGAGACGGGACCGGGCACGTCCAGCGCATCGGAGTCCGTGCCCGCAGCGGCCCGGGCAGAGGCCCAGTAGCGCAGCGTGACCTGACCAATGCTCGGCTGATGATCAGAGGAGGTCGTCACATTGGATATCCTGCCTCATCGGAGAAGGACGGCCACCAGCAACGGCGGTGGTGGTGCGCCCGGCTCGACCATCGTTCTGGGAGGTGCCATGGGCACCGTGCTGCTGCTCACCAAGTCGATGCAGGCCTCGGCCGACGTCCTGCCCGGTCTGGCCCTGCTGCGCCACCAGGTGAAGATCCTCCCCGCCGAGGGGAGCGCGCTCCTGGAGGCGCCCGACCACGACCTGCTGATGATCGACGCCCGGCGCGAGCTGGCCCAGGCGCGGGACCTGTGCCGGCTGATGCGCACCACCGGCTCGGACCAGCCGGTGCTCCTGATCGTCACCGAGGGTGGCCTCGCGGTGGTCGCGGCCGACTGGGGCATGGACGACGTCCTCCTCGACACCGCCGGCCCCGCCGAGATCGACGCCCGGATCCGGGTCGCGATCGGTCGGCTCGCCGCCCGGCACGACGCGTCCGACTCCGAGGCCCACATCATCCGCTCCGGCGAGGTGACGATCGACGAGGCGACGTACACCGCGAAGCTCGGCACCCGGGTCCTCGACCTCACCTTCAAGGAGTTCGAGCTGATCAAGTACCTCGCCCAGCACCCCGGCCGCGTGTTCACCCGCGACCAGCTGCTCCAGGAGGTCTGGGGCTACGACTACTTCGGCGGCACCCGCACCGTCGACGTGCACGTACGACGGCTGCGCGCGAAGCTGGGCACCGACAACGAGGCGCTGATCGGCACGGTGCGCAACGTCGGCTACCGCTTCGTGCTGCCCCCGCGTGAGCAGACGACCGACCTCGCCGAGAGCCCGTCCGACTCCCCCGCCCGCTGACCGGCGCGGACCCGTCCCTCGAACTCCCCTCGAACTCCCCTCGACCCCGTGCGACCCCGTGCGACCCCGGGGTGAGAATGCACTCGTGATCCGAGACGAGCTGTCCAGGCTGTTCGACTACCAGGAGCGTCACCGTCGTCTCCTGGCCCGGATGCTGCTGGCAGGCGTCCTGTCGCTCGGCGTGTTCGTCGTCGGCACCGTCCTGGTCTACCTGACCGAGACCGGACAGCAGGGCGGCAACATCCATGGCTTCGGCGACGCGGCGTTCTTCACCGCGACCCAGCTGTTGACGGTCTCGTCCTCGTTCGCCAACCCGGTGACGACCGCCGGGAAGGTCATCGACGTCGGCCTGGAGCTGTGGGCACTGGTCGTGATCACGGCGATCGCAGGCAGCTTCGCCACCTTCTTCAGCACCAGCGACTCCTCGACGGGTGATCGCTGACACGGGGAGGCCCGACACCACGCCGCCGGGTTACCCTCCGGCCATGGCGCACATCGAGCACGTCAGCCCCGAGGACTTCGACTGGTCGAGCGAGGACGGTCCCGCGGCCCAGGTGCGCAGCGTCGCCCGCGCCTCGACCGCCCACGACGGCGCGAGCACGCTCAACGAGCAGGCGCTGCTCCAGCTGAAGAACCGGGGCCTGCGCGACGCCGACCTGTGGGTCTCGCCCGGCCCGGCCGGCGGGTTCGCCCTTCGGCACAGTGGCGTCCTCGACCTGGCCGTGCACCCGGAGTCGCGACGCCTCGGCATCGGCACCGCGCTGGCGCAGGCGGCCCTGCCCGAGGGTCGCAAGGTCGACGCCTGGTCCCACTGCGACCATCCGGGCGCGGCCCGGCTGGCCGAGCTCTTCGGTGTCCCGCGCGAACGCGAGCTGGTGATCATGCGGCGCTCCCTGACCGGCCCGCTCGACGACGTGCGGACTCCGGACGGGGTGCGGGTGCGGACCTTCGAGCCCGGTGACGAGCAGGCGTTCCTCGAGGTGAACGCGGCGGCGTTCGCACACCACCCCGAGCAGGGCGGCATGACCCTGGAGGACCTCCGGGAGCGGATGAGCGAGGCCTGGTTCGACCCGGCGGGCCTGTTCCTCGCCGTACCCGCAGGACCGGGGCCCGGCGACCCGCCGCTGCTCGGCTTCCACTGGACCAAGGAGCACCGTGACGAGGAGCCGCCCTACGGCGAGGTCTACGTCGTCGCGGTCAACCCCAAGGCCGCCGGCCGCGGTCTCGGCACGGTCCTGACCGGCCGCGGCCTGCAGCACCTGCGTGAGCGCGGCCTGGAGTCGGTGCTGCTCTACGTCGACGGCGACAACGACCCCGCCATCGCCGTCTACACCGGCCAGGGCTTCGAGGTCGAGCGCACCGAGGTGCAGTACCGCGGCACCTCCGACGGCGGCCGCGGCCTCAGCTCATGAAGCCGAGCGGGTCGTAGGCCAGACCCGGGAACAGTGTCGGCACCGAACGGTCCGGGAACCGTCGCGCGACGACCTCCCCGAGGACGTTGCGGTAGTCCGTGGTGACCTTGAGGTCGCCGTTGGCCAGGGCGTTCGCGTCCACGCCGGGCCAGCGTCCGTAGTACTGGCCACCCTTCACCCCGGCTCCTGCCACCAGCATCATGTTGCCCCAGCCGTGGTCGAAGCCCTGGCTGCCGTTCTCGGCCACCCGTCGGCCGAACTCCGAGATGGTCAGCACCGTGACGCGCGAGCGCAACGGGCCGAGGTCGTCGAAGAACGCCTTGAGCGACTTGGCCAGGCCGTCGATGTTGCTCTGCATGGTGCCGGACTTGATCGAGCCGTAGCCGCTGTGCAGGTCCCAGTTGCCGGCGTCGATCGCGATGACGTCGGTGCCGAGGTCGGCACGGATCAGCTGGGCGGCGCTCTTCAGGGGAGTGGCGTACGGCGTGGCGTTCGACCCGGTGGGGTACGCCGTGGCGCTCGTCGGCGCCGCGGCCAGTCGCGCGCCCACCGTCTGGGAGACCGAGGTGGCCTGGCGGGCACCGGAGGCCAGCGGTGAGGTGGAGCTGCCCCACATCGTGGCCAGGGACCGATAGCGCTCCGCGGCCATGGTGCCCAGGTTGGGGATGGTCAGCTCGCTCAGCCTGGGTGCTGCGAGCACCGGCTGGTCACCGTTCATCGCGGTCGCCGGGAAGGCGGAGCCGAGCTGCACCCCGTCGGTGGGCGCCGAGGTGGTGCCCTGGCCGATCATCCGGTTGATCCAGCCCGACCGGAGCGACGAGCCCGGGGCTGCGTCCTCGACCTCCTCGATCGCTGCGAAGTGGGAGCGGTTGGGGACCGACAGTCCGGTGGCCTGGATGGCGGCGAGCTCGCCGGCGTCCCACAGGGGCGCCAGCGGCGCCATCATCGGGTGCAGGCCGAACATCGCGTCGGGACGGATCAGCGAGCTGGCCGGCACCGCAGTGGTCGGGCGGACCTTGTAGTAGCCGGGGTCGCCGTGGGGCACGACCACGCCGAGGCCGTCGATCCCGCCGCGCAGGCTGAGCACGACCAGGGTGTTGCCGCCCTTGGTGCCGGCGAAGGTCGCCTGCATCAGCGCGTCGCCGAACATCTGGCTGACCGCCATCGCTCCCCCCACGGCGGTGGCGCCCGCGAGCAGCGAGCGTCGCGACATCCGGGCCCGGTCGAAGTCCGCGCAGCCGCAACCCTCGTGCCCGCTGTGGTTCTCGGTCTGGTTCATGGTCGTCGGGCTGCCTTCACGTCGTCATGTGGTCGGGAGAGTCGAGCAGCGCCGCAGCCAGCTGCACGAAGCGATAGCTCGCGACGGGGTGCTTGGGCGTGATCACCGTCGAGGCGGCGACGCCGGTCGCCTCCACGACACCGCGCAGCAGACGCGCGTCCGCGGAGCGGCCCAGCCAGGTCCTGGCCAGGTGGTTGACGTAGGCGTCGAAGCGCACCGCCGGTCCCGGCAGCCACGAGGGGCGCGCCCGATACGTCGCGCCACTGGTGTAGCCACCCACCAGGGTGTTGTGCATCTTGAAGGAGCTGAACACGCGAGCCGCTGACGACCAGGCCCCGTTGGTCACCGGTGGGCCGTCGGGCCGTGGCCAGGAGAAGGCCTTGTCCGAGTTGTGCAGGGAGTTGGCCCGCAGCGCCCAGGAGCTCGACCCGGTCGGGGCCGAGACCTCGACGGCGAGAGCACGGGCGGTGGCGACCAGGTCGGCGATCGGCGTACGCACCTTGAGTCCCTGCGAGGTGAGGAACTCGGGGTGGCCCGCCAGGGTGCGCAGCACGGCGGAGATGTCGGTGTCGTTGTCCAGGTAGGCCGCTGCCAGTGCGTCGACGAGTCGGTCGGAGGGGTCGTCGCGCACGAAGTAGGTGGCC
Source organism: uncultured Actinomycetota bacterium (assembly GCA_963815825.1). Lineage (GTDB taxonomy): Bacteria > Actinomycetota > Actinomycetes > Propionibacteriales > Nocardioidaceae > Marmoricola. Next base: position 7,159 of record CAWFII010000015.1, read on the forward strand.
AGCTTGCGCGCCAGGTTGCGCGCGGTCGCGGGGTGGTGCGCCAGGTAGGACAGGTAGGCCATCGTGGCGCCCTGGCCGTCGGCCGCGGTGTTGGCGTGGGTGAAGCCGAGGACCTGGACGGCGCCGGTGGTGTGCCTGCTCGGGTCGTAGAAGACGTCGAAGGTCTTGCCCCAGTCGACGGTGTAGCCGGAGAGCAGCACCGCTGAGGCCTTGACCATCGCCTCGGTGTAGCCGCCGCCGACCCCGACCGTGTGCAGCTCGAGCAGCTCCCGGCCCTGGTTCTCGTTGGGCTTGTCCTTCACGGACTTGTAGTTGTCGAGGTAGCACCGCATCGACGGGTGCAGCGAGCAGGCCACCAGCAGGTCCTCGAAGCGGCCGAGGGCCTTCGAGCGGATGGCCGCGTCGTAGTCGGAGCGGTAGGGCCACGCGCGGGCGTGCCAGGCGGGGATGTTGAGGTTGGTGGACCAGAAGTCGGTCATCGTCTCGAGCAGCGTCCGTTCGGAGTAGATCCGACGCAGGATCGACCAGTTGCCCAGGTCCAGGCCGTAGGAGTAGGCCGACCTGGTGCCGGCCCGGTCCTCGGCGTACTGGTCGAAGGGGCTCTGTCGCAGGTGCCCGAACCACGTGTCGACCTGGGCCGCCTTGGTCGACTCGGGGACCGACCCCGGGTGCAGCTGGGCCTCGAGCCACGCCTCCGGGCTGCCGGTGGCGCGGAGCCGGGTGAGCGCCGTCTGGGTGAAGCCCGTGCCGAACCTGTTCAGGAAGAGGCGCTCGCGCGACGTCGCGACCGCGGTCTGCACCGAGGTCAGCGTGGCCGGGGCCGTGGCGGGCGTGGGCTTGACCGCGACCGGCTTGGCAGCCGGCTTGCGGTTGCGCCGACGACGCCGCTTGAGCACGTGCTTCCTGCGCCTGCGCGCCGAGCGCTGCTTCTCGCTCGCGCCGCGCGTGATCCTGCCGATCGCCATGGTGTAGTTCCCCCGCCGAGCCCTGGTTCCGCCGTGGCGTGATTCTGACAGGCGAACTGTCCTATTTGTCACTAAATGCGCAAATCAGCCCGGCCGCCCACCGCGACCGCTCCCGGGAGGCTGTCAGGCGAGCGCTCGGCGCAGCTGCTCCGCGACTTCCCGGCTGCACGACCTCGCCTCGTGACCGACGCCGACGAGGTGCAGGAACCCGTGGATCATCGAGGAGTACCTCGTCGACCCGACCTGGACGCCCTGCTCGGTCAGCAGCCTCGCCAGGGCCTCCCCCTCGTCACGCAGCGGGTCGAATCCCGCGGTGACCACGTGGGCGGGCGCGATGTGCTCGGGGAACTCCGTACGCCGCAGCGCCGAGGCGTCCGGGTGAGCCTTGTCGGCGCCCGGCGCGAAGTAGGCCTCCTCAGCACCCTGCATGAACAGCTCGGTGAGCACGAACCCCTCGCCGAAGAGCTCTCGGCTCCGGGTGCGCTCGATCCAGTCGGCGCCGGGATAGATCAGCAGCTGGAAGGCCAGGGGCAGGCGCTGCTCAGCCGCCCAGACGGCCGTCGACGCAGACAGGGCTCCGCCCGCGGAGTCGCCCCCCACCGCCAGTCGGGACGGGTCGGCACCGACCTCGTCCGCGTGCTCGACCAGCCATCGGTACGCCGCCTTGCAGTCCTCGACCGCCGCCGGGAACCGGTGCTCGGGCGCCAGCCGGTAGTCGATCGCCAGCAGCTGCACGCCGGACTGCTCGGCGAGGAACCGGCAGACGGGATCGTGGCTCTCGAGGTCGCCGTAGATCCAGCCACCGCCGTGGATGAACAGCATCGTCGGCGACGGTCCGGACCCGAGTCGCTCCGTCGGGGTGTACAGCCGGGCGCGCAACCGGCCGGTCGCCCCGTCGACCTCGAGGTCACGGACCGCTCCGACCTGCTGCCGCCCACCGGCCAGGAGCTGTTGGCGGCGCAGCTCGACCCGCGCCTCGGGGATCGGCAGGGTCTCTGCCGGTGGGATGCGGACGATCCGGTCCAGGACGGGCATCCGGGCGATCCTCTGCATGGCCAGCAGCAGCTGGAGCTCCGGGGCGAGCTCCTGCCCGTCGAGAACGACCGGGCGGCGCAGCAACCGCTGCTGGACTGGTCGGGGGAGGTTCAGGGCGGCTTTGAGGACGGCGGCCTGCACGGCGAGAGCGAGGTCGGGCACCGGCTCAACCTACGACAGAGACCCACCGTTCACCCGGCGGTGTCAGACTGCCTCCATGTCCACCGACAGCTTCCAGCAGGCAACCGGGTCCGACGCGGACGACGGCCCGCTCGATCCCAGCCTGCGCGTCGTGCCCGCCGACATCTTCGACGTCGACCCGCCGTACGACCCGGACGGTGCCGAGTTCGCGCCCGGCGAGTTCGAGGACCGGTTCCTGGACCGGGAGCTGTCCTGGCTGCGCTTCAACCAGCGGGTGCTCGAGCTCGCCGAGGACGCCTCACTGCCCTTGCTCGAGCGTGCGCGCTACCTCGCCATCTTCGCCAGCAACCTCGACGAGTTCTTCATGGTCCGGGTGGCCGGCCTCAAGCGCCGCATCGCTGCGGGCGTCGCTGTCCGTGCCGCCTCGGGACTGATGCCGCGCGAGGTGCTCGAGCAGATCTGGCAGGTGACCGGCGACCTCGCCTCCCGGCACGCCTCCGTGTTCCGCGACGACATCGTTCCCGCGCTCGCCACGGAGGGCATCGAGCTGGTGCGGTGGGACGACCTCGACCGCGACGAGCAGAAGCTGTGCAAGAAGCTGTTCAAGGAGCGGGTGTTCCCGGTGCTCACCCCGCTGGCCGTCGATCCCGCCCACCCGTTCCCCTACATCTCCGGGCTCTCGCTGAACCTCGCGGTGCTGGTGCGCAACCCCAAGACCGACAAGGAGCACTTCGCCCGCGTCAAGGTGCCCCCGATCTTCAGCCGCTTCGTGCCGCTGGGCAACCAGCGGTTCGTCCCGCTCGAGGACGTCATCGGCGAACACCTCAGGCGGCTCTTCCCCGGCATGGAGGTGCTCAGCGTGAACACCTTCCGGGTGACGCGCAACGAGGACCTCGAGGTCGAGGAGGACGACGCGGAGAACCTGCTCAAGGCCCTGGAGAAGGAGCTGCTGCGACGGCGTTTCGGACCGCCGGTGCGTCTCGAGGTCCAGGAGAACATCGACGAGCACGTGCTCGAGCTGCTGACCAGCGAGCTCGGGGTGACGTCGGCGGAGGTGTTCCGGCTGCCCGGGCCGCTGGACCTGCGTGGCCTGGCCGACATCGCCGACCTCGACCGGGAGGACCTGAAGTACCCCAACTTCATCCCCGCCACCCACTCGCTGCTGGCCCCGGTCGAGTCGGCATCGCCGGTCGACGTGTTCAAGGCGCTGCAGCGCTCCGACGTGCTCCTGCACCACCCCTACGACTCGTTCAGCACGTCGGTCCAGCGGTTCATCGAGCAGGCCGCCGCCGATCCGCACGTGCTCGCGATCAAGCAGACGCTCTACCGCACCTCCGGGGACTCACCCATCATCGACGCCCTGGTCGACGCGGCCGAGGCCGGCAAGCAGGTGCTGGTGATCGTCGAGATCAAGGCCCGCTTCGACGAGGAGGCCAACATCCGCTGGGCTCGCAAGCTCGAGCACGCCGGCTGCCACGTGGTCTACGGGCTGGTCGGGCTGAAGACCCACTGCAAGCTGTCGATGGTGGTCCGCGACGAGCCCGAGGGCATCCGGCGCTACACCCACATCGGCACCGGCAACTACAACCCGAAGACCGCGCGTCTGTACGAGGACTTCGGGCTGCTCACCACCGACGAGGCCATCGGCGAGGACGTCGCGCACCTGTTCAACAACCTCAGCGGGTACTCCCGCAACGCCTCCTACGCCGAGCTGATGGTGGCGCCGGACTCCGTGCGCAACGGACTGGTCGAGGCGATCAAGAACGAGATCGCCCACCATCGAGCCGGCAGACCGGCCCGGATCCGGATCAAGGCCAACTCGATCGTCGACGAAGCGATCATCGACGAGCTCTACCGGGCCTCGCGGGCCGGCGTCCCGGTCGATCTGCTCATCCGCGGGATCTGCGCCGTACGCCCCGGGGTGAAGGACTTGTCGGAGACGATCCGGGTGCGCTCGATCCTGGGCCGCTACCTCGAGCACAGCCGCATCATGTGGTTCCAGAACGGCGGCGACCCGGCCGTGTGGATCGGCTCGGCAGACCTGATGCACCGCAACCTCGACCGGCGGGTGGAGGTGCTCGTCAGGCTGCCGTCCGGGACCGAGGTCGACGAGGTGACCCGCCTGCTCGACCTCGCCTTCGACCCGCGGACCGCAGGCTGGGAGCTCGAGCCGGACGGACTGTGGCGTGCCGCCACCTCCCCCGACGACCAGCCGCTGCGCAACCTGCAGGAGACCCTGATCGGCACCCACCGCCGACGCCGCTCCCGCACGAAGCCCTGATCCCGCCCGTCGTCCCGCCCGTCCAGCCCTCGTCGTCAGCCCCGCGAGGTCGGCCCGCGTCGTCAGTCCTCGTGGTCGACGAGGTCCTCCCGGTGATGGGACTCGGCGAGTGCCCGCAGCCGGTCGAGGTCGATCTGGGCGAGGTCGGCGACGGCGACGCGCACCGGCGTGACGGCGGTGACCGTCGAGGTGCGCGTGCCGTCCTCCAGCAGGGCGCGCTCACCGATCACGGCACCGGGACCCAGCTCGGCCAGGGCGCGGCCGTCCACCTCGACACGGACGACACCGTCGAGGACGAGGTACAGCTCCTTGCCGGGCTGCCCCTGACGGGTGAGCTCGGTGCCCTCGGCCAGGTTCATGATCTTCGGGCGCTCACCGCCCTGCATGATGTCCACGGAGAGCGCACGCTCGACCTCGCTCTCCACCTCGACGACGAGAGCCTGCCGGTCGTGGTCGGCCCACGGGGTGCGCACGCCGAACGAGTGCGCCATCCACCGGCCCTGGTCGGCGAGCCCGCTCTTCAGGGCGACCCTGCCCTCGGCGTCGTAGACCCAGTGGCGCGGAAAGGCGCTCGCGCCGGCCAGCTCGACCTCGCTGCTGCCGTCGGGGCGCAGCGTCACCGCCAGCGTGGTCCATACCAACGGCGCCTGCCACCGCACGTACGGCGGGTGCGGCACCGGCCTGGGCAACGGCACCCCGGTGCGGCCCCCGACGGTCTGGCGGAACCGGATGGATCCGTCGCCGAGCTCGGGATCGGGCCGGAGCGAAGGCAACGAAGCAGCCCGGAACGTCGCGCCGACCCTGCCGACCTTGACCGTGGTCGCCCCCATCACCAGTCCGCTGTCCTCGCTGTGACCGCCCCCGACGAACCGTCCGTCCTCGACATCTGCCCACACAGACAGCACGTTCGCGAACCGGAACCGGTCGAGACGGCACAGCTCGTGGACCTCGCCGGCACCTCCCACCCGGTCCGGCAACGGTGCGTCCCAGTGGGAGAGCCGTAGGTCCATGCCTGCCTTGAGCGCCCCGGTGAGGGAGTCCGACGGGATCCATGACATCGACATCACTGTTGCCTCGACGCGCATTGCTCGACCTCCCGTGACGCGCACCAACACAGGTGACTCCCGAACCTAGTCCCGCTCGTGCCCGGCGACAACGGCCCTCGGACAATCTCTCGCGTGCACGGCGATGCTGTTCTAGCGTGGTCGTCATGTCGGCGGACGAGATCGCCTCCCTCGATCGCGCCGTCGCAGCACTCGAGGCCCAGCGCGACGTGCTGGGTGACGAAGTCGTCGACACGGCGCTCGATCCGCTGCGCGCCCGCCGGGCCGAGCTCGCCGCCCCGCGGGCCGAGCAGCGGCGGCTCGTGACCGTGGTCTTCGCCGACCTGGTGGGCTTCACCGCGCTCTCCAGACAGCTCGACGCCGAGGACACCCGCGAGGTGGTGGCTGCCTACTTCGCCCGCTGGCAGGCAGTGATCGAGGACCAGGGCGGGGTGGTGGAGAAGTTCATCGGGGACGCGGTGATGGCGGTCTTCGGACTGAACCGTTCCTACGAGGACGACGCCCACCGGGCGATCAGGGCGGCCCTGACGATGCTCAGTGGCCTGGAGGAGCTCAACAGCACCCTCGAGCCCAGGTACGGCGTGACCCTGCACATGCGCGTCGGCATCGACACCGGCGAGGTCGTGGTCAGCACTCTCGGCGAGCGGGCCGGCGGCGATTTCGTCGCCGTCGGCCCCACGGTCAACCGGGCGAGCCGGCTGCAGTCGGCCGCGCCGGCCGACGGGGTCCTGATCTCGGCCGAGACCCGGCGCCTGGTCCGGGGGGCATTCGGCACGGAGGTGCGTCCCGGGCTCACGCTCAAGGGGATCGACGAGCCCGTCGACGCGTTCGTGGTGCTCCACGAGCGTCGGCTCGGGTTCCGGCTGGACCCCGCGGGCGGCGTGGAGGGAGTGCCGACCACCACCGTGGGACGCGAGCTGCAGCTGCGGTTCCTGCAGGACCAGGTCGCTGAGGTCACCGAGGAGTCGCGGTGGCGGATCGTCACGGTCATGGGGGACGCGGGGGTCGGCAAGTCCCGGCTGCTCCACGACTTCGACGCCTGGCTGGAGGCGCGAGCGGAGACGGTCTGGTGGTTCCGGGGTCGGGCGGCGCCATCGAGTCGGCACAGCGTGAACGGGCTGCTGCGCGACGTGCTCACCTCCAGGCTCGACATCGCGGTCGACGACTCCAGCGACGTCGTCCGGGCCCGGCTCAGCGAGGGCTTCGTGTCCGCGCTCGGGCCCGAGACGGGCGCCAGGCAGGCGGGCGTCGTCGGGGCCTGGCTCGGCTTCGACGTGGCCCCCGACGGTGGGGAGGTCCCCACCGAGCCCCAGGCGCTGCGCGACCAGGGCACCGAGGCACTCGGCGAGTACTTCCGCACGCTCAGCGAGACCGCTCCCGTGGTGATCCTGCTGGAGGACCTGCACTGGGCCGACGAGGGCAGCCTGCGCTGGCTGGACGCCGTCGCCCCCGTCCTCGCCGAGACCCGGGTGCTCGTCGTCGGAACCGCTCGCCCCTCGCTGCTGGACACTCACCCGCACTGGGGCGAGGGTCTGGCCCAGCACCTCAGAGCGTCGCTCGCTCCGCTGTCGCGCAGCGAGAGCCGGTCACTGGTGCGGCAGATCCTGCGTCACGTCGACCACCTCCCCGACGGTCTGGTCGACCTGGTCATCGAGACCGCCGAGGGCAACCCGTTCTACGTGGAGGAGCTGGTCACCTGGCTGCTCGACGCGGGGGTGGTCGTGCGCGGTGAGCCGCACTGGTTCGTGGTCGACGAGCTCGTCCGCACGGTCGCCGTACCCACCACGCTCAAGGGCGTCCTGCAGTCGCGGCTCGATGCCCTCAGCCGTGAGGAGCGCCACCTCCTGCAACGCGCCGCGGTGGTGGGCCGGGTCTTCTGGGACCTCGCGGTGGCTCACCTCGACGACCCACCCGCCCGCGAGGCCAGCGAGGCGCAGCACAGCCTGGACGCGCTGCGTCGGCGCGAGATCGTCCTGCAGCGCGAGGTGTCCCGGTTCGCCTCCGCACGGGAGTTCCTCTTCAAGCACGCCCTCCTGCGTGACGTCGCCTACGACGGGATCCTGAGGACCCACCGTGAGCGCTATCACGGCCGGACCGCCGAGTGGCTGGTCGAGACGAGCACCGCCGCCGGGCGCGAGGACGAGTACGCCGCCGTCATCGCGGAGCACTACGAACGCGCGCACGACGCCGCCGCCGCGAGGTGGTACCTCCGGGCCGGCAGCCGCGCGGTCTCGGTGTACGCGCTCGGTGAGGCCACCAGGATGCTCGACCGGGCCCTGGAGCTGGTCGAGGACCAGGACGTGGAGCTCCGCTTCGACATCCTGCTGGCACGCGACGAGCTCTTCGACCGCACCGGGGCGCGCGATGAGCAGCACCAGGCGATGGAGGCGATGCTCGCGATCGCCGAGCATCTCGACCCCCCACGACGGGTGCGTCTCCACCTCGCCAGCAGCGGGATGCACTTCGTGCACGCCGAGTACGCCGACGCCCGCGCCGAGGCCGGAGACGCGGTCGAGCTGGCTGCGGAGATCGGCGACCGGAGCCTGGGCGCGGAGGCCACCCTCGCCCTGGGCAAGGCACTCACGTGGTCCGGCGAGGGCGAGGGTGCGCAGGAGTGCCTGCAACGGGCGCTGACGCTCGCGCGCGAGGTCGGCCGTCCCGCGCTGATCGGCGAGACCCTCAGGTACCTGTCCATGCTCGCCGGAAACCTCGCCGACTACCCCGCCTCACTGGCCTACGGCGAGCAGTCCCTCGCCGTCCTGACGCGGGCTGGCGAGACCGAGCTCGAGTGCACGGCCCTGGCCCAGCTGGCCACGACGTACTTCTACCTCGGCCGCTATGCGGACGCGCAGGCTGCTCTGGAGAAGACCCTGCCGATCTTCCGGCGCGCCGGACACCGCTACCGCGAGGCGATCAACCTCGGCAACCTGGCCTCGATCGCGCTGATGCGTGGACACCTCGGGACGGCGGACCGCTACGCCCGACAGGCTCTGGCCCACGCCCAGGAGCTCGAGGAGGTCGAGGCCTGCGCGACCTACCACCTCGTGCTGGGCACGGTGGCCACCTTCACCTCGCGTCCCGACGAGGCGCGCGCGCACCTGACCAGTGCCCGGGAGACGGCGCGCAGGCTCGAGGTTGCGGGCCTGGAGTCCGATGCACTGGCACGACTGGCGGAGCAGGCCCTCGCGACCGGTCACCGCGACGAGGCCCTGAGCCAGGCACGGCTGGCGGTCGAGGTGGGCACCGTGGCTCTCTCCGAGCTGGACCAGGCCAACGCCCACCTCGCGCTCGGTCACGCTGCGTCCGCCTCCGGCCTCTGGGACGAGGCGGCACGATCGTTCACCAGCGCCGTGGACCTCTACCGCGGGCTCGAGCTCGAGCCCCAGGCCAGGGAGAGCACGGTCGGCCTCGCCGGGGCGGAAGCCGGCCAAGGCTCGGTGGCCGCGGCGGTGGCGAGGCTGGAACCGGTGCTGGCGCATCTGGACACCGAAGGGCTCTCGGGCACCGCGGTCCCCGGCACGATGCTGCACACCTGCTACCGGGTCCTCGAGCAGGCGGGGGATCCGCGCAGTGCCCAGGTCCTCCAGCAGGCGCGCGCCTATGTGTGGGCGATGGCAGCGGAGGTCGACGACGCGGACCTGAGGGCGGGCTACCTCGCCTTCGGACCGCACGCCGAGCTGCTCGCGGACTAGCAGGTCGCGAACAGCAGCGGCCCGTCGTACAGCGCAGAGAGCACGAACCCGGACCTCGACCTGGGCCGGAGGTCGAGGACCACGTCGCTGCCGGCGGCCTTCGACGAGGTCAGCTCGAAGTCGTCGGCGAAGGAGCCACCTCGGCCGATGGCCTCACCGACCGCCAGCCTCGCCCGCGGACGGAGGTTCTTCTCGGCTCGACCGGAGTCCTCGAAGTGCGCCACCACCCGCAGCGCGCGACCGGGCTCCATCGCCATGGCCAGACCGGCCAGCGGGGTCACCCCGCCGACGTCAGCCACCCGCGCCTCGGCCTGCGCCTGCGCGTCGTCGTCCGCCTGCGACATCGCCAGGTCGGTGCAGGCGAAGTCCTTCCCCCAGAGCATGGCGTTGGCAGGCTCGCCGAGCCGGGACGCGATGTCGGAGACCCCCTCCACGGACGCGAACGAGGAGCCGTCGCCGGCTGCCGTCCGGGCTGCTGATGCAGCGAAGGACGGGTCGTCGCTCGAGACCACCAGACCACGGTCCTCGAGCAGCGCGACGTACTGCAGCTCAGGGCTCAGCGTCGGGTCGAGGCCCGCGACGAGGTCGATGCCGCCCTGCCAGACACCGTCGTCCTTCTCCGGCCTCTGGTAGCCCGCCGAGCGCAGGTTCTCCGCCAGCACCCCGAAGTCCGCCCCGTCGGCCACCTTCAGGACCATGGTGGCCCCCTGGCGACCCTGGGCGAAGGCCTCCCACTGCGCCGTGGCCGGGGAGAAGCCGAACGTCGACTGCAGCGCGGCGGCCGACGCGTCGATGCTCGAGGCCGCTGACCAGTCACCGTCGTAGGCCCGCCGCATCAGGCCCTCGACCGCGTCGGTGTCGGGAGCGGCGCCCAGATGAGCGTCCAGCCGGCGGCGTACGACGCCCCAGTCGGTGAACCCCACCCGCAGGGAGCTCGCCGGGACCAGCGACAGCGCCTCGTCGAGGTTGCTGCGGTGGGCGCGCTTCCAGACCACCGTCCCCACGACGAGCAGCCCCGCGACCAGCACGAGCGTCGTGAACACCACGGCCACCCCGCGGGCGCGCGGGCCGAAGCGCCTCGCCACCACCAACCACCCGCCTTCGCCGTCCGGGCGAGAGTAGCCGTATCGGTGAAGCGAGTGCCGTGCCAGGATTTGCGCCATGGCCCCCACGTTGCCGCCGGACGCGGCAGGACCGGACGCCACGACAGCCACCCCGGGTGGGGAGGCAGCCGTCGTCGCAGCGGGGGCCGTGGTCGCCCGCCAGGGCCCTGAGGGGCGTGAGGTGCTCCTGGTCCACCGGCCGAAGTACGACGACTGGTCCTTTCCCAAGGGGAAGCAGGACCCGGGCGAGCACGTCGCCGCGACGGCCGTTCGCGAGGTCCTCGAGGAGACCGGCGTGGAGATCCGGTTGGGCCGACCGCTGGAACCCCAGCTGTACGCCGTCAGTGGTGGCCGCCAGAAGGTCGTGCACTACTGGGTCGGGCACGTGGTCGGCGACGACGACGTCTCGACCTACCAGGTCAACGACGAGGTGGACGACCTCGGCTGGTTCCTGGCGGACGCGGCGGCCGAGCGGCTCACCTACCTCGACGACATCGACCTGCTCGACCAGTTCCACCGACGACGCAAGGTCACCTCGGCGATCCTGGTGCTGCGCCACGCCAAGGCGCACAAGCGCGGCGCCTGGGACGGCCCCGACCCCAAGCGCCCGCTCGCCGAGTCGGGCGAGCGCCAGGCAGAGTCGCTGGTCTCGCTCCTGCACGCCTACGGCGTCGCGCGGGTGCTCACCTCATCGAGCCGGCGCTGCGTGCAGACCGTCGGCCCGTACGCCGACGCACAGATGCTGTCGCTGGTGGAGGTCGACGCGCTGTCCGAGGAGGGGTTCGACGAAGCGATGACTCGCACCCTGCTCGACGAGCTGATGTCCACGCCCGGCCCCAGCGTGCTGTGCAGCCACCGCCCGGTGCTCCCCCGGTTGTTCGAGCTGCTCGATCTCACGGAGCAGCCGCTGTCGCCGGCCGAGCTGGTGGTCTGCCACCACCGCAAGGGCAAGGTCGTGGCCACGGAACGGCACCTGCCCGCCTGAGTTCCCGGACCCGCCCAGCTGGTCCTGGCCGAGGCTTGTTCATGTGACGGCCGTCTCCTTCCCGCCTGAGCGACGCGAGGTCGCAGGCCACCGTTCACCTTGCGTTCACCTCGTCCGACGGACCCGGTCACCTCTGGTTCCTAGGTTTCCTGTGTCCACCAACTGTGACCAACAGGAGTACGAAGTGAATCGCACCTCCGTGAGCCGCATCGCTGCGCCCAGCATTGCGGCCCTTGCTCTCGGCCTCGCCGTCTCAGCGTGCGGTGCCAGCAACGAGTCTTCCGCCGCGAGCGGCAGCAGCAGCGACCTCTCCGGCAAGCTCAACGGCGCCGGCTCCAGCGCCCAGGAGTCGGCGATGGACGCCTGGCGCGCCGGCTTCCAGCAGTCCAACAGTGGAGCGACCGTCAACTACGACCCGTCCGGCTCCGGCGCCGGGGTGGAGAAGTTCCTCGCCGGTGGCGTGGACTTCGCCGGCTCCGACGCGGCCCTCGACCCCGCCAAGGGCGAGGTCGACGCCGCGAAGAAGCGCTGCGGCGCGGACGCCATCGAGGTGCCCGACTACGTGAGTCCGATCGCCGTGGTGTTCAACCTCGACGGTGTCGACAAGCTCCAGCTCTCCCCCACGACCATCGCCGCGGTCTTCGACGGCAAGATCACCAGCTGGGACGACGCAGCGATCAAGGCCGACAACCCCGGCGCGAAGCTGCCCTCGACCAAGATCGACCCGGTCCACCGCTCGGACGAGTCGGGCACGACCAAGAACTTCACCGACTACCTCGAGAAGGCCGGCGCGGGCGCCTGGTCGCACCCGGCCGACAAGGTCTGGCCCATCAAGTCGGGCGAGGGCGCCAACCAGACCTCCGGGATGATCTCAGCCGTCAAGGGCGGCAAGGGCGGCATCGGGTACGCCGACCTCAGCCAGGTCGGCGGCCTCAACGTGGCTTCCATCAAGGTCGGGGACGCCTGGGTGAAGCCCTCCGCCGAGGGTGCCTCCAAGGCCGTGGAGTCCTCACCGCTCGAGGACGGACGACCGGCCAGCGACATGGCGGTGAAGATCGACCGCACCACCACGGCTGCGGGTGCCTACCCCCTGATGCTGACCTCCTACCTGATCGCCTGCCCGACCTACGACAAGGGACAGGCCGAGCTGGTCAAGGGCTTCCTGTCCTACGTGGTCAGCGACCAGGGCCAGAAGGACGCGGCCGACAACGCCGGCTCGGCGCCGATCCCAGCCTCGTTCGCGACCAAGGCGCAGCAGATCGTCGACTCGATCTCGGCCAAGTGAGCACGGAGCACCCATCGACGTGAGCACCATCGAGCTGAAGGCCGGGTCGTCCAAGCGTCGCTTGGGCGACCTGGTCTTCGCCAACCTCACCCGCAGCGCCGGGCTGGTCATCCTGCTCGTGCTCGCCGGCGTGGCGATCTTCTTGACCGTCCAGGGCGTTCCTGCCTTCTCGGCCGGTCCCGAGGACCTCAACGGCTCAGCGAACATCGCGATCTACGTCTGGCCGCTGGTCTTCGGCACGCTGCTGGCCGCCACCCTCGCCCTGGTGATCGCGACCCCGCTGGCCATCGCGGTGGCCCTGACGGTCTCGCACTACGCCCCTCGACGCCTCGCCACGATGATCGGCTACATGGTCGACCTGCTCGCAGCGGTGCCCAGCGTGATCTACGGCCTGTGGGGCGGGCTTTTCCTGGGCCGCCACCTCGTGCCGGTCTACGAGTGGCTGGAGAAGCACGCAGCCTGGATCCCGCTCTTCAAGGGTCCGGCCTCCACCACCGGCCGGACCATCCTGACCGCCTCGATCGTGCTGGCCATCATGGTGCTGCCGATCATCACGGCGATCTCGCGCGAGATCTTCGCGCAGACCCCTCGCCTCAACGAGGAGGCGGCCCTCGCGCTCGGCGCGACCCGCTGGGAGATGATCCGCCTCTCGGTCCTCCCCTACGCCCGGTCGGGCATCGTCTCCGCGGCGATGCTCGGACTGGGTCGCGCCCTCGGCGAGACCATGGCGGTCGCGATGGTGCTCTCGGCCAGCGGCGTGGTGACCTTCAACCTGATCTCCTCCACGAACCCGTCGACGATCGCGGCCAACATCGCCCTGACGTTCGCGGACGCGACCGGCCTGAAGGTCAACGCTCTGATCGCCAGCGGCCTGGTCCTCTTCGTGATCACCTTCGTGGTCAACTTCGCGGCCCGTTGGATCGTCTCTCGCAGCGAGGTGAAGCCATGACCACGCTCCTCGACCGGCCGCCCACCCGCCTCGGCCGCGTGCCCCTGCGGCACGCACGGCTGCCCCGCTGGGCGCCGGCACTGGTGATCGTGGTCTCCCTCGCGGCCGCTGCCCTGCCCGGGCTGCTGCTGGGCTGGGGACCGGCCGCCATCGTCATCGTCGCGCTGCTGGTCTACCTCGTCGCGCTGCCGCTCTGGTCGCGCGTGGTGGAGAACAGACGCGCCGCGACGGACCGACTGGTGACCGGCCTGGTCTGGGTGGCGCTCGGGATCGCCTTCGTCCCGCTGGTCTCCCTGCTCTGGACGGTCATCGGGCAGGGACTGCCGGTGCTGGACGCCAAGTTCTTCACCTACTCGATGCGCAACATCCTCGGCGAGAAGGGCGGGATCTACCACGCGATCATCGGGACGCTCCTGATCACCGGCGCCGCGACCGTGATCTCCGTGCCGATCGGGCTGCTCTCCGCGATCTACCTCGTCGAGTACGGCGGCGGGTCCAGGCTGGCGGCCTCAATCCGGTTCCTCGTCGACGTGATGACCGGCATCCCCTCGATCGTCGCCGGTCTCTTCGCCTACGCGCTCTTCGTGGTGTTCTTCGGGCCCGGCGTGCACATCGGACTGGGCGGCGGCGTCGCCCTGTCGCTGCTGATGATCCCGATCGTGGTGCGCTCGGCCGAGGAGATGCTCAAGCTCGTCCCGGCCGATCTGCGGGAGGCGGCGTACGCGCTGGGAGTGCCGAAGTGGCGCACGATCCTCAAGATCGTCCTGCCCACCGCCATGGCCGGCATCATCACCGGCATCACCCTCGCGATCGCCCGCGTCATCGGGGAGACCGCGCCGCTGCTGATCATCGCCGGGTCCACCGACTCCACCAACTTCAACCTGTTCAAGGACCAGATGATGACCCTGCCGGTCTTCATCTACTACAGCTACACCCAGCCCGGGAACCACCCGGAGATCGCCCGGCCGATGGCCTGGGGGGCCGCGCTCGTGCTGATCCTGATCGTTCTCGTGCTCAACGTGGCTGCACGTGTCCTCGGCAGGCTGTTCGCGCCCAAGAAGGGCCACTGACCCCCGCCCGGGGCTCGAAAGGAACACCATGGCAACCAGCATCGACATCTCCGACCTCGACATCTACTACGGCGACTTCAAGGCTGTCGAGGGTGTCTCGATGAGCATCCCCGCTCGCTCGGTGACCGCGCTGATCGGGCCGTCGGGTTGCGGCAAGTCGACGTTCCTGCGCTCCCTGAACCGGATGCACGAGGTCATCCCCGGCGCCCGGGTGGAGGGCAAGGTGATGGTCGAGGGCCAGTCGCTCTACGAGAGCGCCGTCGACCCGGTGGAGGTCCGCCGGCTGATCGGCATGGTCTTCCAGCGCCCGAACCCGTTCCCGACGATGTCGATCTACGAGAACGTGCTCGCCGGCCTGCGGCTGAACAACACCAAGCTGCGGCGCTCCGACGCCGACACCATCGTCGAGAGGTCGCTCACGCACGCGAACCTGTGGGGCGAGGTGAAGGACCGGCTGCAGAAGCCCGGCATGGGCCTGTCCGGGGGCCAGCAGCAGCGCCTCTGCATCGCCCGGGCGATCGCCGTCGAGCCGCAGGTCCTGCTGATGGACGAGCCCTGCTCCGCGCTCGACCCGATCTCCACCTCCGCCATCGAGGACCTGATCCACGAGCTCAAGTCCGAGTACACGATCGTCATCGTCACCCACAACATGCAGCAGGCCGCCCGCGTCTCGGAGGACACCGCGTTCTTCAACATCGCCGGCGCCGGCCAGCCGGGTCGCCTGATCGAGATGAACTCGACCAAGAAGATCTTCAGCGTCCCCGACGAGAGCGCCACCGAGGCCTACATCTCCGGCCGCTTCGGCTGAGCCTCCCCTGGCCTCGGGCTGTCGGGGCCAGCCCGGCTGTGCGGGGCCTGGTGTCAGGTGGTCGCGCCGAACATGCGAATGTGGCTGATGTGGCCTGAGGAGCGGTCACCAGCCTCCTCCGTGACATTGACATACCCTCTCGGCGTACGAGTGCCCTTCAAACATGCGAATGTCGCCAGCGTGACTGATGATGCGGTCACCAGCCCCACCCGCGACATTCGCATGCCCATCGGCGAACCCCACCACCACGACGCCCCAGCTCGTACGGCCGTGCTCGTCAAACATGCGAATGTCGCCAGCGTGATTGCTGATGCGGTCACCAGCCCCACCCGCGACATTCGCATGCCCATGGCCCCGCTCGAGCCGACCAGTTGATGCGCGCACGCACCCGGCGCCGCCGCGCTAGCCACAGGTCCGGCCGCCGGCCGCGACAGGATGGGCCCGCCACCTCATCCTCTCGACATGGATCTGATCAGCCAGGTGACCCTGCTCGGCGGCGTGTGCGATCGACGTACCTTGGTCCGGTTGCGCTCAGCGCGTGAGGTGGACGCTGCCCTTCGCAACGGGACCCTCGAACGTGACGCGCGCGGTCGCTACACTCTCGCCACCACGAGGTCTGCGCTTCGCACAGCCAACCGCGTCTCGGGCGTCCTGTCCCACCGCAGCGCCGCGCACTACTGGGGCTGGGCGCAGAAGTCACCACCGATCCTGCCGGACGTGACCTTTCCCCGCGATCGCGTAGTGGACCCACGGCTGCGGCGGATCCTCCTCCCGCACTGGTCGCAGCTGCACGAGGGTGACGTCGAGGGATCGGTGACCTCACCTTCTCGAACGCTGGTGGACTGCATGCGCAACCTGCCCCTGGACGAGTCCGTGCCGATCGTCGACAGCGCCATCAGGGCCGACGACCTCACCAGCCGGGACGTCGCCGCCTTGGCCGACTCGACTCGCGGTCGCGGTCGCGCACGGATCCGGTACGTCGCCACGGTCGCCACCGGCAGGGCGTTCAACCCCTTCGAGTCGGTGCTGCACGCGCAGGCTCTGCTGGTGCCCGGCCTGAGCGTGGTGCCGCAGCTGCCGGTGACGGTCCCGGGTGGGCGGACGCTGCACCCCGACCTCGGTGACGCGGCCCTCGAGCTGGCCCTGGAGGCGGAGGGTTCGAGTGGCACGGCGACCCGGCCGCGCTGACTCGCGACTGCCAGCGGTACAACACGATGGCTCTGCTCGGCTGGCGGGTGATCCGGTTCAGCTGGTGGCTGGTGATGCGCGAGCCGGCGTACGTGCACAGGACGCTCGTCGACGCGGTCAGGCTCGCCCAGCGGCATGCGAATGTGGCCTGAGCGGGCGCTGAGCGCCACTCTCGACCCACGCGCAACATTCGCATGCCCGACAGCGCGACCCCCGCCCCCCGCCGCACCACCCTCAGGGCAGCTGGAAGACGAACTTCATCACGTAGTAGACCGCGGCAGCGACGGCACCGGCCATCGGGAAGGTCAGGATCCAGGCGACCAGGATGGAGCGGGCGACGCCCCAGCGCACGGCCGAGAAGCGCTTGGTGGCCCCCACGCCCATCACGGCACTGGTGATCGTGTGGGTGGTGGAGATCGGCGCCTCGAAGACGAAGGCGGTCGTGTAGAGCACGCTGGCCGAGATCGACTCCGCAGCGAAGCCGCGCGGCGGGTCGAGGGCGATGATGCGCCGGCCGAGGGTCCGCATGATCCGCCAGCCACCCGAGTACGTGCCGAGCGAGATGGCCGTCGCCGCAGCGATGATCACCCAGATCGGCAGCCGGTCGCCGGCGGAGACGTAGCCACCGGAGAGCAGCGCCAGGAAGATCACGCCCATCGTCTTCTGGGCGTCCTGCAGGCCGTGCCCCAGCGCCATCGCAGCGGCCGAGACCGTCTGCGCGAGCCGGAACCCCTTGCCCACCTTGCTCGGGGCGCTGTTCCGGAAGGCCCACATGATCAGGATCATCGCGAGGAAGCCGAGGCCGAAGGCCACGAACGGCGAGACCAGCATCGGGATGACGACCTTGTCCAGCACGGTCTTCCAGTTCACGAAGACCCCGGCAGCGAGGGCGGCGCCGACCAGTCCCCCGATCAGAGCGTGCGAGGACGAGGAGGGCAGCCCGAAGTACCACGTGATCAGGTTCCAGGCGATGGCGCCGACCAGACCGGCCATCACGACCACGAGCGCGTGGCTCCCCGCCCCGGGATCGATGGTGTCGCTGACCGTGTGGGCGACCTTCTGGCCCAGGAACGCGCCGACGAAGTTCATCACCGCGGCCATCAGCAGGGCGACCCGTGGCGTGAGCGCGCGGGTCGAGACCGAGGTCGCGATCGCATTGGCCGCGTCGTGGAAACCGTTGGTGTAGTCGAAGACGAGTGCGACGACGACTACCGCGATGATGATCGCGAGGTCCACCGGTCAGGACTCCTTGGCGTGGATCTGTTCGATGATGTTCGCGACCTTCTCGAATGCGTCGACGGCGTGCTCGAGGGAGTCGACGACGTCCTTGAGCTTGAGCACGTCGAGCGCGTCGTACTGACCGCTGAACAGCTTGGCCAGGATGCGCCGGTAGCTCTTGTCGCCGGCGTTCTCGAGACGATTGATCTCGATCCAGTACTCCTCGAGGCCCTTCATCGACTTCAGCCGAGGCATCGCCTCTGCGGTGAGGTCCGCGCACCGCTGGAGTACGTCGACCTGCTCGGTCACCTCGTCGGGAAGCGCGCCCACCTCGTAGAGCACCGTCAGGTCGACGGCTTCCTCCATGTAGTCCATGACGTCGTCGAGACCCGACGCCAGCGAGTAGATGTCCTCGCGGTCGAAGGGTGTGACGAAGGTCGAGTTCACCCGTTTCGCGATGGCGTGGGTGGTCTCGTCGGCCTGGTGCTCGGCGTCCCGCATCCGAGCCGCGATCGCCTGCCGGTCGGCGGACTCG
Source organism: uncultured Actinomycetota bacterium (assembly GCA_963815825.1). Taxonomy (GTDB): domain Bacteria; phylum Actinomycetota; class Actinomycetes; order Propionibacteriales; family Nocardioidaceae; genus Marmoricola. The sequence goes on from CAWFII010000015.1 coordinate 25,478, forward strand.
CCCAGCATCTCGGCCAGGATCGCGGCTCCGTCGACCAGGTGCGTCGCCGACTGGGCGAGCAGTTCGTAGAAAGCACTGTCCACTGGCTTGAAGCTCAGGGCCACGATTAACTCCTGCTGGAGAGGATCAGAACGCTGCACATGCTAGGGCGTACATGCTCTCACCGTGCAACTCGGCGGTGGGGCAGGCACCAGTGAACTACACCCGACGAGCGCAGCCGGCCACCCCCAGGTGTGCCGCGTCACGCGTGATCGGGTCAGTCGCCGACCCGGGGCCGCGGGAGCACACCGAGGATCTGGTCGATCTCGGCGACCGAGAGGTTGGTCTCGGCCTGGTTGGCGGCGACGATCAGGCTGGCCGTCAGTTCCACCTCGTCGAGGAGCTCGACATCTTCGAGGCGTACGTCGAACGGGTCCACCGCGTCCAAGTCCCCTTTCAGGTCCGGCTTGGGTGCCTGTCAGATGATTTCTACCCATGCTGCCAGACGTGGAAACCACTATGTGGACATCTCGAGAATTGCCCGGGATGCCAGAAGGGCTCCGACCGTTGCCGGTCGGAGCCCCGCTGTGCTGTGGAGCGTGCGTCAGATGGCGCGCACGTTCTCTGCCTGGGGACCCTTGGGGCCCTGGGTGACGTCGAACTCAACCTTCTGGTTCTCGTCGAGGGACTTGTAGCCCTGCGACTGAATGGCCGAGTAGTGAACGAAGACGTCGTCTCCGCCGTTCTCCTGGGCGATGAAGCCGAAGCCCTTCTCGGCGTTGAACCACTTCACGGTGCCTTGTGCCATGGTGCGTTTCTCCTTGATTATCAGGCGTGAGACCGCCACTTCGGCGGCCTCTGCAGAGTGCGGGTGATACGCCGTCCCGCCTCGCAAGCCTGTAGCAAAGAGAAGAAACGCCGTTGGATCACAAACTCCAACAAGCGTTGTGTAACCGCTGGAACTTGCACCCTGCACTGAGACCCTATCAACCCCGGGGCCCGAACCGCGCCAACCCCCGGTCTGTTCGTGTCCCGATCGTGTCCTCAGGTGCTGGAATGCACCGAAGGTGCACCCCTGCACCCAGCCCGTGCCGTGAGGAAGAGGAGTGGTCCCGTGGTCGAGTCCGACGCAAGGTGGCAGCCCCGCGTTCGCGCCGGACTCTCCCGAGCTCGGGCGCGGCTGCTCCTCAAGGACGGACGGCGTACGGCGGAGCCACGGGTGGCCCCTGAGCTGCCGACCGCTCCGAGGGCCGTGGTCCCGACCGAACAGGCAGGTGACCGCACGCGTCAGGGATCAGAGGAAGCCCCCCTCGTGCACGAGGACGAGGGCTGGGTCCTGCACGAGGCACGGGACGGGACCGGCTTCGGGGGTTGGCTCTACCACTACGCCGACGGCACGATGGCCGCCGAGGACGGCACGATCTACGAGCGCACCTCCCCGACTGGTCTGCGGGACGCGGCCCCCGAGCTGCAGCCCGAGCCGGAGCCACCAGCGCCCGAACCAGAACCGGTCCCCGAGCCCGAGCCGGAGCCCCAGCCCGAGCCGGAGCCCGACTCCGAGCCGGAGCCCGACCCCGAGCCCGAGCCCGACCCCGAGCCCGGACCCGAGCCGACACCGACAGCCACCGGCAGCAAGGACCGGGAGGCGGACGTCGCGAGCGACGCCGAGGCGGCGGTGCCGGGCTTCGTGCAGTACAGCCCCTACCACCTGGGCAGCTATGCCCTCGGCGTCGTCGTGGTGGTCGCCTCGGTGGCCGCCGTGCTGACGCTGTTCATGGTCACGCCCGAGCCCGACCTCGGCGGGTTCGTGCTCGTCGCGTGCCTTGCCGGCATCGCTGCCGTGGCCGGGTGGGCGCTGGCCAGCTGGCAGCCCACCGTCGTCACGATCCGAGGAGAGGTCCTCGAGGTGGCCCGCGGCGCTCGGGAGACCGCGTTCGACCTGCGCGACCCGCGCACGGAGGTCACCCTGGGCGGCAACCCCGGATCACCCAGCTGGAAGGCCACTGTCATCGGTGCTGACGGTCAGCGTGCCGTTCTCGGCGCGCGGCACGTGAAGCCCCGTCAGTTCAGCCGCATCGTGGAGCACCACCGCAACCGGCTCCGGGAGCCCGCCGAGGAGGCGGAGGGCGCCGGCAGCGAGCAGGGCTGACACGGCTCGCTCAGCGGGACAGCTTGCCCAGCCTCAGCCACGTGTCGACCACGGTGTCGGGGTTCAGCGACATCGACTCGATCCCCTGCTCCAGCAGCCACTCGGCCATGTCGGGATGGTCGCTGGGTCCCTGGCCGCAGATGCCGATGTACTTGCCGGCCTTGCGGCACGCGGTGATCGCGCGCTCCAGCATGAACAGCACGGCGGGGTCGCGCTCGTCGAACGAGCCCGCCACGAGCGAGGAGTCGCGGTCGAGACCGAGGGTCAGCTGCGTCATGTCGTTGGAGCCGATCGAGAAGCCGTCGAAGTGCTCGAGGAACTCGTCGGCGAGCACCGCGTTGGACGGGACCTCGCACATCATGATCACCTGCAGATCGTTCTCGCCCCGGCGCAGTCCGTGCTCGGCGAGGAGGTCGATCACCCCGCTGGCCTCGGCGATCGTCCGCACGAACGGGATCATGATCTTGACGTTGGTCAGCCCCATCTCGTCGCGCACGAACTTGAGCGCCTCCGCCTCCATGGCGAAGCAGTCCACGAAGTCGTCGGAGAGGTACCGCGACGCACCGCGGTAGCCGATCATCGGGTTCTCCTCGTCCGGCTCGTAGTTCTCGCCGCCGAGCAGGTTGGCGTACTCGTTGGACTTGAAGTCGCTCATCCGCACGATCACCGGGTGCGGGGCGAACGCCGCCGCGATCATGGAGACCCCCTCGGCCACGCGTTGCACGAAGAACTCGCGAGGGCCGGCGTACGCCGCGATGGCGGTCGACACCTCGGACTTGAGCGGCTCCTCGAGGGTCTCGAAGTTCAGCAGCGCCTTCGGGTGGATGCCGATCTGCCGGTTGATGATGAACTCCAGGCGGGCCAGCCCCACCCCGGCGTTGGGCAGCTGGGCGAACGCGAACGCCTGCTCGGGCGTGCCGACGTTCATCATGATCTTGGTGCCGATCTCCGGCATCGCCGAGAGCTCGGTCTCCTCGACGGTGAAGTCCAGCTCGCCGTCGTAGATGTAGCCCGTGTCGCCCTCGGCGCAGGAGACCGTGACGGCGCGGCCGTCGGCGAGCTGCCGGGTGGCGTCACCGGTGCCGACCACGGCAGGGATGCCGAGCTCACGGGCGATGATCGCGGCGTGGCAGGTGCGCCCCCCGCGGTCGGTGACGATGGCGGAGGCGCGCTTCATGATCGGCTCCCAGTCGGGGTCGGTCATGTCGGCGACGAGCACCTCGCCCTCGTTGAACTCGTGCATCTGCTCGACCGAGGTCATCACCCGGACGGCTCCCGCTCCGATCTTCTGGCCGATGGCGCGGCCCTCGATGACGACCTCGCCTTTGGCGTCCATCCGGAATCGCTGGCGGACACCGGCGCGCGACATCACCGTCTCCGGCCGGGCCTGGAGGACGTACAGCTCACCGTCGAGCCCGTCCTTGCCCCACTCGATGTCCATCGGGCGGCCGTAGTGGTCCTCGATGGTCAGCGCCTGGCGGGCGAGCTCCTCGACCTCCGCGTCCGTGAGGCTCAGCAGGGGCCGCTCGGCCTCGTCGGTGTCGACGAACTCGGTCGTCTTCCCGACCGACGGGTCGTCGGTGTAGACCATCTTGATCGCCTTGGAGCCGACGCCGCGCTTGAGCACTGCTGGCCGGCCGGCGCGCAGGGCCGGCTTGTAGACGTAGAACTCGTCGGGGTTGACCGCGCCCTGCACGACCGCCTCACCCAGGCCGTAGGAGGAGGTCACGAAGACCGCGTCGTCGAAGCCGGACTCGGTGTCCATCGTGAACATCACACCCGAGGCGCCGACGTCCGAGCGCACCATCTGCTGCACCCCGGCCGAGAGCGCCACGGCGTCGTGGTCGAAGTCGTGGTGGACGCGGTAGGCGATGGCGCGGTCGTTGTAGAGGGAGGCGAAGACCTCCCGGATCGCCTGCAGCACGCCGTCGATCCCCTTGATGTTCAGGAACGTCTCCTGCTGACCAGCGAAGGAGGCGTCGGGGAGGTCCTCCGCGGTCGCGCTGGAGCGTACGGCGAACGACACCTCGTCGCGGCCGTCGACCAGCCGCTCGTAGGCCTCGCGCACGTCCCTCTCGAGATCCTCGGGGAAGGTCTGGTTGGCCACCTCCTCACGGATCGCCTTGCCGACCTCGGCGAGCTTCTGGGTGTCGTCGGTGTCGAGGTCCCGCAGCTGTCCGGAGATCTTCTCGGCCAGGCCGGTGTCCCCGATGAACCGGCGGAAGGCCGCTGCGGTCGTGGCGAACCCGTCGGGCACCCGGACACCCAGCTCGGAGAGGTTGCGCACCATCTCGCCCAGCGAGGCGTTCTTCCCCCCGACCTGCTCGAGGTCGGCGAGACCGATGTCGGCGAAGGCCCGGACGTTGACGTCCTCACTGGCTGTGGCGTTCTCGCTGGCGTTCTGGTCCACGATGGGCTCCTGGTGGGTGGGGTGGGTCACTTCATGGTCTTGAGCCGCTGGAGGATCATGGTCGCGAGCTCCTCGACGGACTTGGTGGAGCTGTCGACGACCGGCAGACGGTGCCGGGCGTACATCGCCTGAGTGCGCCGCAGCTCGAACGTGCACTGCTCGAGCGAGGCGTATCGGGAGTCGGGCCGGCGTTCCTGGCGCACCGCCGAGAGCCGGGCGGGTGAGGTCGTCAGCCCGAAGCACTTGTGCCGCAGCTCACGCACGGGCCGGGGCAGCTCGGTCACCTCGAGGTCCTCCTCCACGATCGGATAGTTGGCCACGAACAGTCCGTGCTGCAGGGCGAGGTACATCGAGGTCGGTGTCTTGCCGCACCGCGAGGGGGCCACCAGGATCACGTCGGCCTTGTCGAGCTGCCGGATGCTCTGGCCGTCGTCGTGCTCGATGGTGTACTCGATCGCCTGCATCCGACTGTTGTAGCGCTTGATGTCACCGACGCCGTGCAACCGGGCGGCCATGCGCTCACCGTGGACCCCGAGGATCTCCTCCACCCGCTGCATGTGCAGCTCGAAGAAGTCGATGATCGGGCAGCGGGTGCGCGCGAGCTCCTTGCGCACCTCGTCGTTGGCGGCGGTGGTGAACACGAGGGGCGTCCGCACGCTCGAGTCGAGCGTCGCGTCCAGACGGGACACCACGGCGCGCGCCTCCTGGGCCGAGGAGATGAACGGGATCACCGTCCGCTCGAACCGTTGGCCGGGGAACTGGATCAGGAGCGCGTTACCCATCGTCTCGGCGCTGATCCCGGTGCTGTCCGAGAGGAAGAACACCTGCACCACGTCGTCGGCGACTGCGCTGTCCACGCGGTCACGCTACCCCCGAGGGAGCGATCGCATCCTCCGGCATACTGTGCCTCCGGGTCGGTCGCAGCACGCCGCAGCATCGCGTCGTCCCGGACCTCCGGGCCTCTAGCTCAATTGGCAGAGCAGCGGACTTTTAATCCGCGGGTTGTGGGTTCGAGTCCCACGGGGCCCACTTCTCGAGTGCGACTCCCCCGCCGGGGTGCCGGTCTGCCCGGGATCGGCCGATCCTGGCGCCGGCCGGTCACGACGGGCTATGTACCTCCGGCGCAGGGCGGCGGACACTCGGGGCGAAGCAGCTCCGCATACTGTTCAGCCTGGTGGCTGCCACCCTCCTCGTGGGCGCCGCCACCGCGCCGTCGGCATCGGCCGTGCCCCGCGACCCGAAGTCGGTCACGATCGCTCAGCAGTGCACTGACGGAACCGGCACGATCCTGACCATGCACCCCGGTCTGGGCAAGGCGCTGTGGGACGTCACCACTCAGGTCGTGAGCGCGCGACCCAGCTACCTGATCAAGTCCCTCGTGCAGGACGTGTACGAGAACGGGCAGTACACCGGCACTTTCACCTATGACTTCGGGCAGAAGGTCGGTCTCAGCGACGTGTTCACCTGCACCTACACCGAGAGCTTCACGACCCCCGAGGGTGTCCTGATGACAGTCGTCGGAGCCAGCGTGAAGGTCCGGCTCTAGATGGAGCTCCCTGTGCCGCGCTCGGCTGCCGCAGCCGCCGGTGCTGTCCTCAGTCCGCGGGCTGGGTGACGGTCACCCGGTAGCGCATCACCATGGGTTCGCCGCCGTGGGCGGTGAACCACAGGTAGGGCCACTGCCCGCCGAGCCCCTTGTCGTCATCGACCATCTGCACGGCTGCGGCGTCGACGCCGTACGGGACCGCGCTGGGCCAGGCCTCCTGCGGTGATCCTCGTGCTCGCCAGGCTGACCTCGGCCCAGGCCGAGAGCTGGTAGCTCGCACGGAGTGGGCCGGCCTGAGGGACGTAGAAGCCGAGCTGAGCGAACCTGGCCCCCGTGGACAGCTGGGCCGTGAACTTGTGGTCCGGAGACTTGCCGAGCCGACACTGGCCGGAGAACACCCGCGCCCTCAACGGCACCCCCGCGGTCCCCTGTGCCGTGAACTCCAGCGTCGGGTCGTCACGGACGTCGAGGATCGCGAGAAGCACCCGCCGAGTCTCTCAGCCAGAGCTCGCACGCAGGCCCCGAACGCGGCAAGTCGCGGGACCGACGGGGAGTCGGCTCAGCCTCCCGGGAGGCGCGCCTCGACCGCCCACCCGCCCACGCCGGTGGTCCCGGCGCTGAACTGTCCGCCGAGCGTCTGGATGCGCTCGCGCAGGCCGACCAGGCCGCGTCCGGTGCCGGCCAGAGGGCGCGTCGCTGCGGCGCGGCGCGGTCGTTCTCGACCCGTACGGCGAGACCACGCTCGGCCGTCGTCGACGCTGATCACGATGCGCACGTCCGCGCCGGGCGCGTACCTGAGCGCGTTGGTGAGGCTCTCCTGCACCACGCGGAAGGCCAGGTGCGCGACCGGCTCGGGGACCCGGTCGCGGTCGCCCTCGAAGCGACACGTGACGTTCAGCCCGCTGCGGCCCGCGCGGGCGACCACCTCGTCGACCAGCGAGAGGTCAGGGCCACCGCTCTGGTCGCCCTCGCTGCCGCCGAGGAGCTCGATGAGCCGCTCGAGGTCCTTGGTGCCCTGCCGCGCGGACTCCGAGATGGCCGCGAAGGCCTCCTTGGCGCGCGCCGGGTCGGCGTCGACCAGCCGCTGCCCGGCGGCCGCCTGGATCACCATCACGCTGATCGCGTGGCCGACGATGTCGTGCAGCTCGCTGGCGATCCGCGCCCGCTCGTGCCGCAGGGCGATCTCGGCGAAGAGCTCCCGCTCGTCCTCGAGCTCCTGGGCGCGCAGCGCCAGCTGGTCCGCGGTCTCCTTGCGGAGCCGCAGCACCGTGCCGGCGGCGTACGGCGGCACGGTGAACATGACCGCGGCCACCCAGCTGCCCATCGTCGCTCAGGTAGTAGAACGGCACCAGGTAGGCCACGGCGCACAGGGCCACCAGCCAGGCGGCGCGACCCGACCAGCCCAGCGCGAGCACGGCGAAGCTGAGCGGAGAAGAGCGCCACACCCGTGTCGGGGAACCAGCCGCCGAGGGCGAAGGCCGCCAGGAACAGACCCGAGCGCCACCACCGAGGCGACGCGCGGATGGCTGCGCCACCACATGAGCGCGAGTCCGCCGGCCAGGACGAGGACGGTGAACAGGTTGCCGCGCAGCGTCGTCGGCCAGCCGTGCAGCGCGGTCGGCAGCGCCACGAGGAGGAGGACCCCCAGCGGCGATGCCGACCTGCTCGACTCGAGGCATGCCGGTCGCCGCTATCCCAGCACGGGGAGCTGAGCCACCGCGTTGGCGTGGCCCCGGCTCACCTTCACGTCCAGCGAGCCGCCGAGGAACTTGGCGCGCTCCCTGGCTCGGGCCACGGCGGCCTTGAGGTCGGCGGACCGGTCGACCGGTCCGTTGACGCGGATCTCGAGGGCGTCGTCGTCGAAGCGCACGCCGACCTCGATGCGCGAGTCCGGCTGGTCCGCCAGGACGTTCACCAGGTGCTCGACGATGCGGTACGCCGAGAGCTCGACCGTCGCGGGCAGCGAGCGCGGGTCGCCGGCCACGGTCAGCCGCGAGTCCGCCCTGGTGTGCCGGGCCAGCAACGCGTCGAGGTGCGCGACCGTGGGCGCCGGGGCCAGCGCGACGTCCCCGCCTCGCAGGAGGCCCACGATCTCGCGCATGCCGTCGAGGGTCGCGCGGCTGTCGCTCTCGATCGACTCGAAGAGCGCCTTCGCGTCCGTCCGGGTCGAGGTCCTTGCCCGACTCGGCGGCGGTCGTGAGCTGGCCGAGCCGCTCCTGCAGGAGCCCGTCGAGCTGGCGGGAGAGCCGGGCGCGGTCGCCGGCGACCTCCAGCGCGACCCGCTCGTCGCGCAGCTGCTGGAGCTCGACCGTGCGAGCCCTGAGCTCCGCGCTCATGGCCGTGCGGTGGCGGACCGCACGGCCGATGCCGAAGACGATCAGCACGATCGGGAAGCGCGAGCACGAACGGCTCGAAGCCCGTCGTCGCGTCGACCACGAGAACCGCGGCCGTGAGCAGCGTGCTGAGCCCCAGCACGAGCCACGCCTGCCGGCGCTCCAGGGCGACCGCGCCGAGGTAGGCGAGGACGAACGCGAGCGGCAGCCCCGCCCCGCACCGGGTCACCCAGCCGAAGAGCAGGTCGTGGAGCACCATCACCGCCAACGCGATCCCGGTCACCGCGACGACGCTGCGCCGCCACCACAGCACCGGGACGGTCGCGAGCGCGAAGACCGGGACCATGGCCCAGGAGTGCGACGTCAGCTCGTGGACCATGCGTGCCCTCGGCGATGGCGGCGGCGGCATGCTCGTCCTGGAGCAGCACGTTCTCGACCATCAACCAGATGCCGAGCGCGGTGAGGGCCCCCGCGAGCACCCAGTCGACGGGTCGGATCCCCCGCAAGACCCCGCCGAAGCCCTCACTCATGGCTCGACCCCCTCAGGCGTGGACGTGCTCGACGCCCAGCGTAGGCGCAGCGGCCTGCCCGGCACGAGACTCGCACGAACAACCCGATGCCGTAGCAGATCGCAGCCACCGGCACCGAGAGCACGAGGGCGCTCCAGGCCTCCGGTCGAGGAGTCCTGCATCAGCGTGACGACCTGCAGGGCGAGGATCCCGACCAGGCCGATGAGGTGGTTCTGCCGGCTCCCGGCGAAGCGCGCCACGGCGTACGCCATCGCGAACGACAGCGGCAGCGCGAACCCGCAGCGGGTGACCCAGCCGAACGCCGGGACGCTGGCGGCGACGACCACGAACGAGACGCCGATCGCTGCCAGGATGCCGCGCCGACGCCACAGGATCGGCAGTGCCGCGAGGACGAAGACCGGGACCATCAGCGCCGAGTGCGAGTCGAGCGAGTGCGCGAGGTCGGCGTCGGCCCCCGCGTTGACGTTCTCGAGCCCGACCAGTGCGGCGAGCGCGACCATCACGGCCGTCAGCACGTAGTCGAGGGGCCGGATGCCCTTGAAGATGTCCATCTCTGCTTCCTTTCGATCCGGCGTCTGGCTGACCCCGTTGGCACCACGCTTCCAACCCGGGCGCGTAGTCGGCATCGGCAGCGAGGACGATCCTGGAGCCGCGCGTCATCCTCGAGGAGGACCCGCCGCCGGCCCGAGGTCGGCACAATGGGCGGGTGATCAGGGTCCTCATCGCCGACGACCAGGAGCTCGTGCGCACCGGTTTCCGGGTGATCCTGGAGGCCGAGGGTGACATCGAGGTCGTCGCCGAGGCCGCGGACGGCCACGAGGCGATCCGGCAGGCAGCACTCGTGAAGCCCGCGGTCGTGCTGATGGACATCCGGATGCCGGAGCTCGACGGCCTCGCCGCGACCGAGCAGATCCTGCGTCAGCTGGACCCGCCGACGATCGTCGTGCTCACGACCTTCGACCAGAACGAGTACATCTACCGCGCGCTCCGCGCCGGCGCGGCTGGCTTCCTGCTCAAGGACGCGCCCTCGTCACGCCTGATCGCCGCCGTCCGCGCAGCCGCCACCGGCGACTCGCTGATCGAGCCCTCCATCACCCAGCGACTCGTGGAGCGGTTCGCCGAGCCGGTGACCACACCGGGCATCCCGGCAGAGCTGGCCCAGCTCACCGAGCGCGAGCTCGACGTCCTCCGGCTGATCACCCGCGGCCTGTCCAACGCGGAGATCGCCGCGGAGATGGTGGTGGCCGAGACGACCGTGAAGACCCACGTGGCGCGCATCCTCGCCAAGCTGGCGGTGCGCGACCGCGTCCAGGCCGTCGTGGTCGCCTACGAGACCGGCTTCGCGCGTCGCGGAGTCGGCTGACGGCTCGAGGTCCGATCGCGGCCGGGCGACCTCTTCACTGAGGACCGGAGGGACCGGAGGATCGTTCACCGCTGCCGGGTCTCACAGCCGTCGACTACGGGACCGGCGTCTCCCGTGCTTGCCAGGACGGCGAGTCCGCGGACTGCTCGTCGAGTCCCTTGTCCCGGTCGACGCGGAAGATCGAGGCGTAGTCGCCGAAGGCAGGAAGCGGTTCGTAGTGCCGGTCCAGCAGGTCCTTGGTGCCCTCCCGCTGGGTGTGGAGATTCTCCACCTTGTCCGAGCGTTCGAAGTACGCCGTGCCGTCCTCGCGCCAGTGGTAGCTCTCCGAGGCGATCGACTCCTTTGCGACGTCGTCGGCGTACTCGATGAAGGAGGCTGCCTGCAGGAACATCCGCTTCCCGTCCTCGGCCGGGCCGAACGAGTACCGGAGGTAGAGCCGGCCGGCACCGTCGAGGAAGCTGACGTTCGCCGCCCGCCCCTCGAGCTCGATCCCGGCCAGGGTGAGCTGCGCCTCCGGGTCGCGGAGGACCGCGGCGTAAACCTCACCGTTGGCGTGCCGTGCGCGCGCCTCGTCGACGCTGCACGGCCCGGGGGGGAGGCAGCGTTGTCCACGCGATCGCGGCCCGAGCGACCTCGGCGCTAATCTCGGGTGCGAGGGGTGATGGCCGATGAGCAGTCCGGTGATCGTGGTCGTGGGCGCCGGTCCAGGCATGGGTGGAGCGATGGCGCGCAGGTTCGGGCGCGAGGGGTACGACGCCGTGCTGATCGGGATCGACCAAGAGGTGCTCGCCGAGCTCAGGGAGAGCCTGGCTGCCGACGGCGTCTCGGCCGAGTGGCGGATCGCGGAGGTCACCGACGCCGACGACCTCGCCGATGCGATCCGCGAGTGTGGCGAGCGCACTGGGCGGATCGACGTGCTCCACTTCAACCCGAGCGCCTACCGCGCCAAGGACCCGCTCCAGCTCAGCGTCGAGGAGCTTCTCGCGGACGTCTCGCTCGGCGTGGGTGCCCTGCTCACCTCGGTGCAGGCAGCCAGGCCGTTCATGAGCTCCGGTGGGCGGGTGACCGTCACCGGGAGCATGGCCGCGGACAGCCCGTCGCACGAAGCGGCGTCGCTGGGCGTGCAGAAGGCCGGGGTGCAGAACCTGGTGCGCAGCATCGACGCCACCCTCGCCCCCGAGGGCATCCGTGCCGTCTCCGTCACCGTGCGGGGGGCCCTGTCCCGCGAGGGTGCTTTCACCCCGGACCGCGTGGCGGACGCGATCTACGACGCCGCCACCCAGTCCGAGGACGACTGGCGCGCCGAGGTCCCTTACTCGGGCTGAGGCGTCACCCCGGGCGTGACGGCGCGCCAGCACGCCTCGACCATCAGGGGCAGGTGCTCGGGCTCGATCTCCTCTTCGGCCGCGACCAGCCGCAGCACCGGACCGAGCGCGAGGTCGTAGAGCACGCGCAGCGGCAACGGGCTGAACACCTCGACCAGCTGGGCGGCCTCGAGCACGGCCATCACCGGGTCGCCGCCGGCGGCCAGGGCGCGCTCGTGGGCGGGACCGGCGAACGGCGAGCTGTCCACCTGCGCGAGGAACCGTGCCTGGTCCGGGTCCGCGGAGAGGTGGTCGTGGGCCGCCTGCCACATCTGCCCGAACTGATCACGCGGCGTCGCAACCGGATCGACCGCCGACGCCGCAGCGCCCATGAGTCCACGCTTCACCTCGAGGTAGGTCGCGTAGACGAGCTCCTCCTTGGAGGGGTAGTAGAGGTACGCCGTCCCGGTGGCGACTCCCGCCTCCTGGGCGACCGCGCCCATCGAGGCGCCGTGGAACCCCCGCTGCGCGACCAGCCGCACCACCGCGCCCCGGACAGCAGCGGCGCGGTCCAGTCGTGGCCGCGTCACCCCTGGCTCACTTGCCGAGCGCCTCACGTGCTGCGACGGCGTCGAGCGTGACGCCGGTCTCGCGCTCGGAGACCTTCCACAGCGCGTCGATCTGCTTGGTCAGGTCGAAGCGGCGCAGCACCGGGCGTCGTACGGCTGGGCCGTTGCTCGCGAACAGCGGCACGTAGAGCTCGCCGCCCTTCGCGGACGGGTCGGTCGCCGCGCGCAGCTGCGGGAGCGCGCCGTGGGCGGGGCGCATCCCCAGCCGCTTGGTCAGTGCGTGGAAGAAGCCCCCGGCCCAGCCGCCGCCACCCTTGGCGACGGTGGTCGACTGCAGGTCGGTGTTCGACAGGCCTGGGTGCGCGATCAGGCTGTCAGCGGCGATCCCGGCGCGCTCGAACTCGCGCTGGAGGCCGAGCCCGAAGTGGTAGTTGGCCATCTTGGCGTGGGCGTAGGCCTTCCAGGCGCTGTAGCCGCCCTCGAGGTGCGGGTTCTTCGGGTCCATCGCGCCCCCCATGAAGCGGGCCACGCTGGTCACCGTCACGACGCGGGCCTTCTCGGCGGCGAGAAGGCCCGGGAGCAGGTGCGCGGTGAAGGCGAAGTGGCCGAGGTGGTCGATCCCGAGCTGGGTCTCGAAACCGTCGACGGTGCGGCCCTCGGGCATCGCCATCACGCCGGCGTTGTTGACCAGGATGTCGATCACCGGGTGACCGGCCAGGATCTTCTCGGCGGCGGTGGAGACCGAGGACAGGTCACCGAGGTCCAGCGGCACCAGCTCGACCGAGGCCTCCGAGTGCTGCGCGCGGATCCTCTCGACGGCTCTCGCGGCCTTCTCCTGGTCGCGCACGGCCATCACGACGTGGGCACCGGCGCCGGCGAGCGCGATGCTGGTCTCCAGCCCCAGGCCACCGTTGGCCCCGGTCACCACTGCTGTGCGTCCGGTCAGGTCGGGGATGTCGGCCAGGTTCCAGCTCATGCGCGTTCCCATCGTCGTGAATGAATGTTCATTCAGTCAACCGCGTGTCGGTGAGCACCGCAAGTCGCAGCCGGACGAGGAGACCCCTAGACCACTGCGCTGCGCCCATTTCGCACTTCCACACCCTTTGCCCCGCTTGTGGGTCAATAATGACGGCCAGGTCCTGCTGTCCCGATCTCCTGGCGGCCACTACGGCGAAGAATCGAGGTCACAGATGGTTTCAGGGGGGTACCAACAGGTGCAGACTCTGTCCAGGAGCACCCTGGAGGACCCATGGACCACGAACCGACAGGTGAGACCACCAGCGAGCTCGCCGGTGCGCGCCGCAGGCGCATGCGCGCCCACGCCCGTGGGCTCCGCTCCGACACCCCGCTGGGATCCGGGGGCTTCGAGACGCCGCAGTGGCTCGACCACTCCTTCGTGCTGCCGCTCACGCAGCCCGAGGTGATGGCCGTGCCCAGCCAGTCCGTGCCCCACCACGACGACTACGAGGCCGAGCTCGTGGAGCTGCGCAGGAGTGAGCCGGCACCCGTGTTCGTCCGGCCACCCACCCCGGAGATCGACTTCGCCCGGGTGATCAGGCGTGCCGACCTCAGCCGCACCGCCACCCGAGCCGCCCTGGGATCGACCGGCGTGACCGGCCTGCTCCTGATCGTCTACCTGCTGACGTTCTCCTCGGTGGTGCTCGGCATGATGATCGCCTTCGCCAGCGTGGTCGTCGTCGCCCTGGGCATCCGCGTGCGCATGGCGACCGTCTCGATCCCCCACGTCTGAACCGGCCGGACGGTGAGGTCGTCCGCGCGTCTCGTGGACAGCTCGGTCAGGCGGACTTCTCGGCGGCCCGCCCGCGCTCCCCGGAGTCGGTGAGCCGGGCCTCCTCGGCCGCGATCGCCTCGAGCTCCGCGCGCCGGCCGTGACCGGAGCTCGGTGCGCTGACCAGTTCCTGGGCACCACCAGGAAGCCGCTCGAGCGCCATCCTCGCGAAGATCTGCTGCTCGGTGGCCACCCGCTCGGACCGGTCGTTGCTCAGGAAGGTCACGGCCCAGTGCAACAGGGCGGTGACCTGGTTCTTGAACCCGGTGAGGTAGATCAGGTGGACACCGAGCCACATCAGCCAGGCGATCAGGCCACTGATCCGCAGCTTTCCGACCATCGCGACGGCGTCGAACCGGGCGATCGTCGCCATGCTGCCCTTGTCGAAGTACTTGAACGGCTGCTGCGGGGGCCTGTTCCTGAGCCGGCCCTGGATCTCCTTGGCGGCGTACTTCGCACCCTGGATCGCGACCTGCGCGACACCGGGAAGGTTGTTCAGGGCGATCATGTCGCCCACCACGAACACCTCGGGATGGCCAGGAAGGGTGAGGTCGGGGTTCACGCCGATGCGCCCGGCGCGGTCCAGGGAGGCCCCCGTCTGCTCCGCCAGCGTCTGGGCCAGCGGGCTGGCCTGCACCCCGGCGGCCCAGATCTTGGTGACGGCCTCGATGCGGCGTTGGGTTCCGTCCTTGTCCTGCAGCACCAGGCCACGCTCGTCGACGTCGGTGACCATGGCGCCGAGCTGGATCTCCACGCCGAGGTCCTCGAGGCTCTCCTTGGTCTTCGCGCCCAGCTTCGCCCCGAACGGAGGCAGCACCTGCGAGGCGGCGTCGACCAGGATCACCCGCGCGTGACGGGTGTTGATGTGGCGGAAGTCGCGCTTGAGGGTGCGGCGGGCGAGCTCGGCGATCTGGCCGGCCATCTCCACGCCCGTGGGGCCCGCACCGACGACCACGAAGGTCAACAGGTGGTCGACAGGCTCCCCCTTGGCCGCGAGGTTCTCGGCCAGCTCGAACGCCCCGAAGATGCGGCCGCGCAGCTCGAGGGCGTCGTCGATGCTCTTCATTCCCGGTGCGAACTCGGCGAAGCGGTCGTTGCCGAAGTAGGACTGACCCGCCCCGGCAGCCACGATCAGCGAGTCGTACGGCGTCACCGCCTCACGACCCAGGACGTGGTGCGTCACGGTGCGCGCCTGGAGGTCGATCGAGCCGACCTCACCCAGCATGACCGTCGCGTTCTGCTGCCGTGCGAGCACCTCGCGCGACGCAGGGGCGATCTCACCCTCGGACAGGATCCCGGTCGCCACCTGGTAGAGCAGCGGCTGGAACAGGTGGTGGGTCGTCTTCGCGATCATCGTCACGTCTACGTCGGCGGAACGCAGGGCCTTGGTGCCGAACAGGCCACCGAAGCCGGAGCCGATCACGACGACCTGGTGCCGGGGCGTGTTGTCAGTGTTCACGTCAGACATAACGTTCATGGTCCCTGCTTGAGTCCTCCGGGCGCCACCTGTGCCGCGTCGGTTGTGTCACACGGGTCCTGGCCGCACGGCTGCCCTGCACGGCTTGCCCGGTCGGCCGTGTGACGTGCGGCACGATGGGTCCGTGACGAACCACTACGACCTTGCCGTGATCGGGACGGGCTCGGGCAACACGATCGTCGACCGGCGGTTCGCCGACTGGCGGGTGGCGATCCTCGAGTCCGGCGAGTTCGGCGGCACCTGCCTCAACGTGGGCTGCATCCCGACCAAGATGTTCGTCTACCCCGCCGATCTGGCCCGCGACGCCCGGCACGCGCCCCGGCTCGGCGTGGACACGTCCTACGACGGGGCGCGCTGGGCGGAGATCCGCGACCGGATCTTCGGGCGCATCGACCCGATCGCCGCTCGGGGCGAGGCCTATCGCGAGGGCCTGCCCCACGTCGACCTCTACCGCCAGCACGCGAGGTTCGTCGACGACCACACTCTCGCGGTGCCAGATCCCGGGGCCGGCACGCGTGAGATCACCGCGGACCAGATCGTCATCGCCGCCGGCGGCCGCGCGGACGTGCCGGAGATCCCCGGCCTCGACGGGGTCGAGTTCCACACCAGCGACACGGTGATGCGGCTCGAGAGCCTCCCCCGCCGCCTCGCGATCATCGGCGGTGGCTACGTCGCGGCCGAGCTCGCTCACGTGTTCTCGGCGCTGGGGACCGAGGTCACCCAGGTCCAACGCGGACCGAGGCTGCTGCAGGAGCAGGACGAGGACGTGTCGCGGAGGTTCACCGAGATCGCGGCCGCACAGTGGACGGTTCTGCTGGACACGGTGCCGACCGCCGTCGCACGCCGCGACGACACCACGGTGCTCTCGCTCTCCGACGGCAGCGACCTGGAGACGGACGTGCTCCTGATCGCGACCGGTCGCGTCCCCAACGGCGACAGGCTGGGGCTGGAGAACACCTCGATCGACAGTCTCGACGGCCGCGTCCTGGTCGACGAGCACCAGCGCACCTCGGCCGAGGGAGTGTGGGCCCTGGGCGACGTCAGCAGCCCCTGGCAGCTCAAGCACGTCGCCAACGTCGAGGCGCGCACGGTCCAGCACAACCTGCTGCACCCGGAGGACCTCGTCTCCACCGACCACCGGTTCGTGCCGTGCGCGGTGTTCACCTCACCGCAGATCGCCAGCGTCGGGCTCACCACGCAGGACGCACGGTCCCGCAGCATCGAGCACGTGTCCGTCACCCAGGACTACGCCGGCACCGCCTACGGATGGGCCATGGAGAGCGGCCCCGGCGAGCACTTCGTCAAGCTGCTCGGCGATCCGACGCGCGAACGGCTCCTCGGTGCGCACATCATCGGGCCGCAGGCGAGCATCCTGCTCCAGTCGCTCGTGCAGGGGATGAGACTGGGAAACACGCCGTCCCAGATGGCCTTTCAGCAGTTCTGGACGCATCCGTCGCTGGCTGAAGTCGTCGAGAATGCCTTGTTGAAAATGGTCGAGGAATGAGGGCATATGCGTTCTTCATCGCCTAATCTCTACCCCTAGCGGGAGGTCGTGCCCCCACTCCTGCCGCTTTGTCGTGCAGGTGAGCGAGGAAGGTAGCTCTGACGAAGAGATCGCTGGTCCTTCCCGCGAGTCCCCCCTCGGTGCGGCTCGCGCGCTCCTGGGTGTCCAAGGTGCTGGCGGAGATCGGTCGGGAGGACCTCGTCGACGCGGCCCAGCTCGGTGTCTCGGAGCTCGTCACCAATGCGCTCATCCACTCCCAGCCCCCGTTGTCGGTCCGGGTGCGTGGCACCGTGAACCACCCGCGGATCGAGGTGGTGGACTCCTCACCGGTCCCCCCGCAGCGCGCGGGGATCGCGCCCGAGCCCGAGGAGGTCGACGACTTCAACCTGACCACGTTCGGCCGCGGGCTGGACCTGGTCGCGATGATGTCGCGCCGGTGGGGGTCGGACCTGGCCCACGACGGGCGGAGCAAGTCGGTGTGGTTCGAGCCCAGCGGCCAGTCGCACTACGAGAGTCACCTCGAGGGGGAGATCTACGCCTTCGACGCCGACGCCCAGGACCCCGCCGTCGTGCACGGCCCCCGGATGCCGCTGCTGCTGCTCGGCGTCCCCGCCAGGCTGTTCGGCGAGATGCGGCGCTACCACTTCGAGGTGCGTCGAGAGCTGCGCCTGCTCGCGATGACCGCCCCGGAGGACTACCCGCTCGCGATCGAGATCACCAACATCTTCGTGCAGGCTGACCGGGAACGACGCTCCAGCACCGGCGTCGCCACCTTGGACCGGGCCATCGCCGAGGGGGCCGAGACCGTCGACCTCGAGTACGAGGTGCCGGTCACCACGCCGGTGACGATGGCGAAGATCCGCGACCTGCTCAAGGAGGTCTACCGGGCACTCTCCCAGGAGCACCTGCTCGCGCTCCGCCCGCCGGACGAGGTCGTGGACCTGGAGACCTGGTACTTCACCGAGTTCGAGCGGCAGGGCAACGGCGAGAACCCGCTGCGCTGGACGGGCCCCACGTTCCTGCCGCATGCATGACCCCGACGACCTCGGGCCACCCGACCCTCGGCGTCGCCCTCCTGGCCACCAGCGCGGGGGGCGCAGCAGGGGCCGTCCTCCGGTGGTCGCTCTCCTCGGGACCGTCCGCCGCCGAGGGACACTTCCCCACCACGACCTTCGCGCTCAACGTGGCCGGATCCGTCCTCCTGGCGACCCTGCCGCTCCTCCCCGTCGTACGACGAAGGGTGTGGCTCGCCCTGTTCCTCGGGACGGGCGTGCTCGGCGGGTTCACCACGATGTCCGCGGCCTCGGTCGACACGTTCGTTCTGCTCGACCGAGGCGATCCAGGTCTCGCGCTCGCCTACTCCGTGGGCACGCTGGCGTGCTCCCTGCTGGCCGTGCTCGCGGTGGACCGGTTCACCACCTCCGACCAGCGTCGCGAATTCGAGGAGCAAGGGGGTGACGAGTGACGCTGCTCCTCGTCGCCCTCGGCGCGGCCGTGGGCGCACCCCTGCGCTACCTGGCGGGGCACCTGCTGGACCGTCGCCTGCACTGGGGGACGCTGGTGGTGAACCTGCTCGGGTCGGGGCTGCTCGGGGCACTCCTGGCGGGCGCGATCGACGGCAACTGGCTGGCGCTGCTCGGCACGGGCTTCTGCGGCGGGCTGACCACCTACTCGTCGTTCGCGGTCCAGTCGGTGCAGGCCGGCCCACGACGTGGGACGGCGTACGTCGTGGCGACGGTCGCTGGCTGCCTCCTCGCCGCCACCCTGGGTCACCTGCTCGTCGCGTCGCTGACCTAGTGTGATCCGGTCGGGAGCAAGGTCCCTCGGTGCGCTGACCGGGGCGGAGCGGAGGGTCGGGGCATGCGTTCACATCGTCGACCAGCAGCGGTCCCGAGCTTCCTGCTGCGCAGGGCTCGGCTCGTCCCCGTCCGCGGCAACGACGCCACCGCTCCCGCCGCGAGCCCGGCCGTCATCCCCGAGACTCCGGTCGACGTGCTGGTCGTCGACGGACGCGTGGTCGAGATCGGCGAGCGGCTCGCACTGCCCCGCGGGGTGGCCGAGCACGACGCCGAGGGCCGCTGGCTGGTGCCCGGGCTCTGGGACCAGCACGTGCACCTCGGGCAGTGGACGATGGTCTCCCAGCGGCTGGACCTGACCGGGACCCGTTCCGTGGAACAGGTGCTCGACCGGGTCACCCGGCACCTGCTCGAGCATCCCGAGGGGCCGGTCATCGGCTGGGGTCACCGCTCCGCCTCGTGGTCGCGCCAGCCCACGGTCCGCGAGCTCGACGCCGTGAGCGGACACCGTCCCGTGGTGCTGATCAGCGGGGACGGACACCACGCCTGGATCAACACCGTCGGCCTCCGGGGCCTCCGGCTGCCCGAACGGGACGACCTCGTCGTCGAGGGTGAGTGGTTCCAGGCCTACCCGCGCCTGCCCGACGTCGCCGGCCACGACGGGACCACCCCCGCCGCCTATCTCCGCACGTTGCGAGAGGCCGCAGCCAAGGGCGTCACCGGACTGGTCGACCTCGAGTTCGACCAGAGCATGAGCGCCTGGCCCGAGCGGGAGGCCGCCGGCGCCGAGCTGCTCAGGGTCAAGGTGGGTGCCTACATCGACACGGTCGCAGAGTTCGTCGGCGCCGGGATGACGACCGGTGACCCGCTTCCGGGGTGTGGCCCCCTGGTCACGATGGGACCGTTGAAGATCATCTCCGACGGCTCGCTGAACACCCGCACGGCGTGGTGCTGCTCGCCGTACGCCGACGGCGGCGAGACCGGGGCCCCCAACCTGTCCGGGGAGAGCCTGCGGGCCCTGCTCGCGCACGCGGACCGGCACGGTCTCGAGGTGGCGGTGCACGCGATCGGCGACGCTGCCGTGCGGGCGGCCCTCGATGCGTACGACGAGACCGGCGCCACCGGCACCATCGAGCACGCCCAGCTGATCAACCGCGAGGACAGCAGGACGATGGCACGTCTCGGGATCCGCGCGAGCGTCCAGCCGGCGCACCTGCTCGACGACCGCGACCTCAGCGAGAGCTTCTGGCCGGACCGCACCGACCGCTGCTTCGCCCTGCGCTGGTTGCTCGACGACGGTGTGGACGTCGTGCTCGGCAGCGACGCGCCGGTCTCCCCGCTCGACCCGTGGGACGCGATGGCAGCCGCGGTGCACCGCACCGCCGACGAGCGCGCTCCCTGGCACCCCGAGCAGGCACTGAGCGTGCACGAGGCGCTCGCAGCCAGCACCAACGGCCTGGGGACCGTGGCGCTGGGCCATCCGGCCGACCTCGCCCTGCTCGACGCGGACCCGCTCCCGGGGGGCTCGTCGGCGGAGCAGGCCGCGGCCCTGCGCGCGATGCGGGTCGCCGCCACCTGGGTGGGCGGACGGCTGGCTCACTTCACCCTCTGAGCCTCCCGCGTCGGGCCGGGAGGCAGACCGAGAGCGATGGTCAGCTCCAGGACGGCGCGAGGGTCGTCCAGCAGGTCACCGAAGAGCTCCCGCAGCTGACCCATGCGGTAGCGCACCGTCTGGGCGTGCACGAACAGGTCGGCAGCCACGGCGTCGCGCCGCCCCTGGTGCAGCAGCCAGGACCGCAGCGTCTCGGTGAGCTTGTCCGCGCTGGTCTCGCCGAGGTCCGCGAGCGGGGCCAGCACGCGCCGGCGAAGGTCCGCCAGGGCGCTCGAGTCCGCGGTGAGCACCAGCTCGGCGAGGTGCTGCTCGCTGTCGGTGCCCAGGTCCAGGGACCGCACCCGCAGCGCCCGGTCGTAGGACGACCGCACCTCCAGCCAGGGTCGGGCCGGACCCGCCACCGCACCGATCCCGTCGAGCACCTTCAGCAGGGCGGAGCGTCCCCGGCCGTGGACGTCGGGGACCAGCAGCAGCACCATCGCCTCGAGGTCCTCGGTCGACTGGAGCGTCGCGCCGGGGATCGCTGCCAGCACGGATCGCACCTGCGACTCGGGGACGATCACCGCGGTCAACGTCGTCGGCGGGGACCAGTCCGCACGCTCCGCGGCCGTCTCGACCACCTCGGGGGCGGCCCCGTGGAGGAGGTGGTTGGCCAGGCGCTCGAGAAGTCGCTGACGCACCCGACCCGTGGTCGCGAGCTCGTCGTTGTGCCCGGCCACGCTGGAGGCCGACAGCTCGTCGATGTAGGCGAAGACCAGCTCGGCGAACCTCGCGAGAGTGCCCGCGTCGACGCCGTTGCGCACCGCGGTCGAGGACATCTCCTGCCAGGAGACCCGCGCCCCGATGCGGTACGCCGAGAGCAGCGCGTCGACGGTGCGGCCGCTGCGTGCCTCGCCCCTCCCGAGCTGGTAGGCGCCGTCCACCGCCGGGGCCGTGGGTGTCTGCGGCTCGGCCCCCCGGGACCGGGCAGCCAGCGAGATGAACCCGCTCAGCGCGAGCTCCACGGTGTTGCGGATGGTCTCCCCCATCGACCCGGTGAGCGCGTCGGCATAGCTGGGCACCTCCACGGTGATCGCGGCGACGGTGCGCTCGGCCGCGACGGGCACCCCGTGACGGAGGTCACGGATAGTGTGCTCATCCAGCCGCAAATCGGACGGTTGTAGCATGTTTTCATCCTTCACGAACAAAGACGTGGGGTCGATTCACGCCCACAGGTCATGATTTTACCCCGGCTACACACCATCCTTGAGTACATGGCCACCACGACGAACTCCGTTGCTCCTGCGCGGAGCCCGCTCGGCCGCGGCAGGAGCCTGCGCGAGCGGGTGCTGCGTGTCGCCGAGCTCGCTGCGACCCCGCTGGTGCCGGCCGACTACCTCGATGTCTTCAACCCGCTGCGCAAGGGTGCCGAGCTGCGCGGGCGGATCGTGCACATCACCCACGAGACCGCGGACGCCGCGACCATCGTGATCGCCCCGGGCGCCGACTGGGCCGGGCACATCCCCGGCCAGTACCTCCGCATCGGCATCGACGTCGACGGGGTCCGCCTGTGGCGCGCCTACTCCCTGACGCACGGCCCCCGGACCGACGGCCACATCTCGATCACCGTCAAGGCCGTCCCGGAGGGCAAGGTCAGCAACCACCTGGTGCACCGCGCCGCGGTCGGCACGCTGGTCCACCTCGAGCAGGCGGCAGGCGAGTTCGTGCTGCCCACCGAGGGCGGCAAGTTCCTCTTCGTCACCGCCGGGTCCGGGATCACGCCGGTGATCGGGATGCTGCGCAACCTGTTCCCCGTCGCGGAGTCGGGTGTGGTGCGGCTGCCCCGCAGCAAGCACTTCGACATCGTCGTGGTGCACGTCGCACCCAGCGAGCCCGACTCCATCTTCATCGCCAACCTCCGCGAGCTCGACCGGGCCGGGATGATCAACCTCGTCGCGCGCTACGACGACGAGCACGGTGTCCTCGACGTGGCCGACCTCGCCGACCTGGTGCCCGACCTGCTGGAGCGCACCACGTTCGCGTGCGGTCCGGCCGGGCTGCTCGACGCGCTCGAGCAGCACCACGTCGAGCTCGGCCTGAGACTGCTCACCGAGCAGTTCCGGGTCACCACCCTGGTCACCGGTGAGGGCGGCGGCACCGTGAGCTTCCTGAAGAACGGTGCGACCGTCGAGGCGGACGGCTCCCGCCCGATCCTCGACGAGGCCGAGGACGCCGGCGTACTCATGCCGAGCGGTTGCCGCATGGGCATCTGCTACGGCTGCGTGCTGCCGCTGCGCCAAGGCGCCGTGCGCGACCTGCGCACCGGCGAGATCACCACCGCCGTCGCTGGTGACGGCGTCAAGGTCCAGACCTGCATCAACGCGGCTGCCGGCAGCTGCGAGTTCGAAGCCGAGCGGGTGCCGGATGGGCGTCTGCTTCGGCTGCGTGCTGCCGCTGCGCGAGGGCGCCGTGCGCGACCTGCGCACCGGCGCGATCACCGTCGGCCGCAGCCGGGCGACGGCGTGAAGATCCAGACCTGCATCAGCGCCGCCGCCGGCGAGCTGCACCCATCGACCACTGATCGACCACTAGAGGAGATCCCCATGACTGTCCTGCAGAAGAAGAGCACCAGCCCGATCGACCACCTCA
>CAWFII010000016.1:0-94311 GCA_963815825.1 uncultured Actinomycetota bacterium
CCGCCACCCGCACCACGCCCACCCGTACGCCGCCACCCCGCCGCCCGCGCCACCGCCCACACACCCCCCGCCCGCACCACCGCCGCCCGCGCCACCGCCCACACACCCCCCGCCCGCACCACCGCCGCCGGCCACACCGCCCGCCCACCCACCCCCGCCTAGCCTGAAGACATGGAGGAGCCGGGGCTGGACATCGACGAGGCCGGGTTCGAGGAGCTGGTGGGCCGCGCCCTGGACGGCGTCCCGACCGAGCTCGCCGAGCTGATGGACAACGTCGTCGTCCTCATCGAGGCCGAGCCGCCGCCGGAGGATCCCGAGCTTCTCGGTCTCTACGTCGGCATCCCGCTGACCGAGCGCGACAGCACCTACACCTTCCACGTGCCCGACCGGATCCTGATCTACCGGGGACCTCTGACCCGGATGTGCCGGAGCGCCGAGGAGCTGGTCGACGAGGTCCGGATCACCGTCGTCCACGAGATCGCCCACCACTTCGGGATCGACGACGACGCACTGCACGACCTCGGCTACGCCTGAGCACCCCCGTGCCCGTTCGGCACCCTCGGGAGTGCTCCCCTATGCTGTCCCGGTCACGCTCCGGCTGCGTCGGAGCGGGCGGGCCCCCATCGTCTAGTGGCCTAGGACGCTGGCCTTTCACGCCGGTAGCACGGGTTCGAATCCCGTTGGGGGTGCTTATCATCGGATGGCAGCTTGCTCTCGCACCTCAGGAGGACTCGATGCCCATCGCTGACGACGGTCAGGTCACCGACGACTACGACGGCGAGCCGTTGCCCGAGGACACCCCACAGACCCACCTGGGACTCGGCACCACCACCTACCACCTGTACCTCTCGGAGAAGAGCCAGCGCAAGCTCCTCGAGGTCCTCGAGCCGTTCGTCGGCGAGGCGCTGTCCGAGGACTACACGGGGCGCATGCACAACATGCGCTGACCCCCGAGGGCCCGGCTCCGGGGGCGGATTCGGAACAGGACCCCCATGTGGGTTAACATTCCGTGGCTTCGCTTGAGGGCGAGGTCGCACCATCCAGGCCCCGTAGCGCAGTTGGTTAGCGCGCCGCCCTGTCACGGCGGAGGCCGCGGGTTCGAGTCCCGTCGGGGTCGCCAGCACGGAAGGTCCTTCGACACCTGTCGGAGGGCCTTTCGTCGTTCTCCGGGCAGCCGAGTGTGCGTCATCAGCACGGGGGTACGGTCCCCGCATGATCAGTGTCGAGCGCGTCATGAAGACGACCCCGCAACGTGTCTGGAACGTCCTGTCCGACGGCTGGCTCTACCCACTGTGGGTGGTGGGCGCCACCCGGATGCGCGAGGTGGAGCCGGACTGGCCCGCTGTCGGATCGAAGATCCACCACTCGGTCGGCACCTGGCCCGTCATCGTCGACGACGACACCGAGGTCACCGACTGCGAGTCCTTGCGCCTGCTGGGCCTGCGCGCCAAGGCGTGGCCGTTCGGGGAGGCAGCCGTCAGGATCACCCTGCACGAGCACGGCGCCGGCACCCGGGTGGTCATCGAGGAGGACGTCGTCTCCGGCCCGGGGAAGATCGTTCCCAAGCCGTTGCGCGCGCCGGGGATGAAGTGGCGCAACGTGGAGACCCTGCGCCGCCTGGCCTTCATCGCGGAACGGCGGGCGTGAGCCCGGCATGACCGCGACGCCGAGCGTCCGATGAGCGCCCGATGAGTTCGTACGACGCCGTCGTCGTCGGCTCGGGACCCAACGGCCTCGTGGCGGCCAACCACCTGGCCGACTCGGGGTGGTCGGTGCTGGTGCTGGAAGCCCAGCCCGACCTCGGCGGCGCCGTACGCAGCGCCAACGACGTGCACCCGGACTTCGTGCACGACACCTTCAGTGCCTTCTACCCGTTGGCCGGCGCTTCGCCCACCCTGCGTTCGTTCCACCTCGAGGACCATGGACTGACGTGGCGGCACGCGCCCGCCGTCCTCGGCCATCCGCTGCCCGACGGGTCGTGGGGGCTGCTCGACCGGGACCGTCACCTCACCGCCGCCATGTTCGACGAGCAGCACGCCGGCGACGGCGAGGCGTGGCTGGAGCTGTGCCGCACGTGGGACGTCATCGGCGAGCACCTGGTCGGCGGACTGCTCTCCCCCTTCCCACCCGTGCGGGCGACGCTCGGTGGCCTGCGGAAGCTGCCGCGAGCAGGCGGGCTCAACTTCATCCAGACCTTGCTGACCCCTGCGCTCGACCTCGGCCGCAAGCGCTTCGCCGGGGAGGGACCGCGCGTCCTGCTCGCCGGCAACGCCGGGCACAGCGACATTCCGCTGGACGCGCCCGGATCCGGCCTGATGGCCCTGCTGATGACGATGATGGGCCAGACCGTTGGCTTTCCGGTCCCCGAGGGTGGCGCCGGCATGCTCACCGAGGCTCTCGCCCGCCGGCTGCGCTCGAACGGTGGTGAGATCCGCTGTTCGACCGAGGTGGAGCACATCGGGTTGTCCGGCGGCCGCGCCCGCACCGTGCACACCGCTGACGGGCAGACCGTGGTGGCCGAGCGTGCCGTGATCGCCACCGTGGTCGCACCCCGGCTGTACGGCGGGCTGCTGGCCCCGGCCGACGTGCCCGCACGCGTCCGCCGGGGGATGAGGTCCTTCCAGCTCGACCCCTCCACCATCAAGGTCGACTGGGCCCTGAGCGGTCCCGTCCCCTGGCAGAGTCCGCCCGCCAAGGCGCCGGGGACGCTGCACGTCGCGGACGGTGTCACCGACATGGCCGAGGCACTCGGCCACGTGTCCGCCGGTCTCGTGCCGGCTCGACCGTTCATGCTGGCCGGGCAGATGACCACCAGCGACCCCTCGCGGTCCCCCGCCGGCACCGAGTCCATGTGGGCCTACACCCACGTGCCACAGCAGACCCAGGGCGACGCCGGGGACGAGGGCCTGAGCGGCACGTGGGACCACGACGAGCTGGAGAGGTTCGCCGACCGGATGCAGGCCCGCTTCGAGAAGCTGGCGCCGGGGTTCGGGTCGCTCGTCCTCCAACGACGCATCCTCGGACCCGCAGAGCTCGAGAGCCGGGACGCGAACCTGGTGGGCGGTGCCATCAACGGCGGCACCTCCCAGTTGCACCAGGAGCTGGTCTTCCGGCCGGTGCCCGGAGGTGGTCGAGCCGAGACCGGCGTCCCCGGCCTCTACCTCGGCTCCGCTTCCGCGCACCCAGGCGGAGGGGTGCACGGGGCCGCTGGGATGAACGCGGCCCGCGCTGCACTCGCGCACCACCGGCTCCGACGGGTCACCGGGCGCCGCAGGTGACGGTCTACGTCGCCTGGACCAGCGAGCTCCCGACTAAGGACCTGCCGGGACCGTGGACCGAGATCAGGGTGGCGGCGCCGGGTCTGCTGCTGGTCGAGAGCGACGACACTCTGTCGAGGGTCTTCCACGAGCTGAAGTGGGCTCTGTCCCCGGACGCCCCCCTGTTCGTGGCGCCGCTGGCAGCGACGCCCAAGCTGCGCGGCCTGGAGCCCGGCACGTTGGGCTGGCTGCGCACGCGCACCCCGCGTCCCTGAGCCACGACCGTGTTTCGCGACCTCCGAACCGGTCCGGTACAGTTTCGCATCGCCTCTGGAAACAGGGGCTGACCTGCGTCACGGTCTCCGGACCGGAGTGCAGGGTGGTGCGGCCAGGTAGCTCAGTTGGTACGAGCGTCCGCCTGAAAAGTGGAAGGTCGGCGGTTCGACCCCGCCCCTGGCCACCACAGAAACCGCAGACCGGGCCCGTGCCCGGTCTGCGGTTTCGCTGTGCCAAGCCGCGTTGACCGCTGTTCTTGCCCGCAGCCGGCTCAGCCGGCGCTCTGCAGACCCTTGACCTCGTCCCGGGCGGCGACGACCGCGGCGTGCTGTCGGCTCACGACCTCGCGGAAGCCGGTGCTGAGGTCGTGCTCGAGCGCCTTCTCGTACTCGGACACGGCGTGGTCCTCACCTGTCAGGGCGGCCGCGAGGACCTGGCCGGGGTCGTCACCGGTCAGAGCGTCCTTGAGCGAGATCCACCCGCGGTGCAGCGCGGCTGCGACGGTCCCGCTCTCGTCGACGTCGTCGCCGTACTCGTGACCGAGCTCGACGATCTCGCGGCGGAAGCCCGCGCGCTGCTCCGAGAGGCGCTGCAACGTCGACGCCCACTCGGGGCGGTCGCTGTCCCGCAGCTGCTCGGCGGCGCTCGCAAAGCCCCGCTCTCCGTCCTGAAGCGTCTCGACAAGTTCCTTGGCGACCTGCTCGTCCTGCGACACGTTCGCTCCTTTTGCTCGAGTGGTGCTGACTCTCGGCAGGTACCCCGGCAGAGCATCCGCCTAACCGTGGCCGGTGCACGCTCAGCCCGGGCCGCGTCCGCTGGCTACGGGGGCCCAGATCGGGCCCGTGCTAGGTTGCCGGGACCTCGAAACAGCCCACCCCGGCCACCGATTCGATGGGGGAGTTCAATTGTTCAGCCGGCGCGTCTCGGCACTGGTGACGACCCAGGTGGTGATCGCGGCCTCCTTGAGCTTGACCGCGACGGCCTCGGCAGCACCGGCACCCCGAGCGATCAGTCCCGCCCAGCCAGCCCTCGCCGCCCAGACGGCGGCCGCCCGAAGAGTCGTGGGCCAACCGCCTCGCAACTACGCCATCCCCCCGGGGGTGCACTTCTCCTTCCCCAACAAGGGGAAACGTGCGAAGGTCGCGATCCGCAACCGGGTGCTGTACACCGTGCAGAGCGTCTGGGGCGGCCCTCGCGACGCGAACAGGTTGCCGGTGCCGGGCAACGGCACCATTCGGATGGCCACCTGGTCCTTCAACGACATGACCATGGCCAAGGCACTGTGGGCAGCCCATCAACGTGGGGTCAGTGTGCAGGTGGTCGCGGCACACGGCCCCAACCGGAAGTACCGCCCCTGGAAGTGGCTCAAGCGCAAGCTCGGACAGGCCTACTACAAGCCCGGCGTCCGGGGGTCCACGGACACGGTGAGCTTCGCGCGTGAGTGCCGTGGATCCTGCCGGGGTCGCGGGGGGACTCCGCACGCGAAGTACTTCCTCTTCGACAACGTCGGCAGCCGGCACCTGCGGCACATCTCCGTCCAGTCGTCGATGAACCTGACCCGGTTCGCCTACACCGGACAGTGGAACCACGCCCAGGTCCTGCGCAACACCCCCGTCTACAACGCCTTCATGCAGGTCTTCCGCGAGGCGCGGCTGAACCGCCCCGTCGCCTCGCCCTACCGCAACTACGTCTCCGGGACCGTCTCGAGCATGTTCTTCCCGCTACCCGGCGCCTCGGCGGCCAACGACCCCGTGATGCAGACGCTCAACCAGACGCGCTGCACCGGCGCCACCTCGGGTGGCACCAGCTCGGGTCGCACCAGGATCCGGGTGACCAACTACGCGATCTACGACACGCGGGGTCTCTGGCTGGCCAAGAAGCTGCGCAGCCTGTGGAACGCCGGCTGCGACGTGCGGATCATCTACTCACTGGCCACCAAGCCGGTGCTCAACATCCTGCGCCACCGCTCCGGCCGTGGGCCCATCCCGATGAAGCAGTCGGTCATCCGCAACGGCAAGCGTCAGATCGTCAAGTACAACCACAGCAAGAGCATGGTCATCACCGGAAACTGGGGCAGCTCGACCGGGAGCTGGATCAGCTTCAGTGGCTCCTCCAACTGGAGCAACGTGGCCCTGAACTCCGACGAGCAGATGCAGCAGATCAACCACTACGGGACGGCTGCGCTGTTCCTGCGCAACTTCGACCAGACCTGGCGGCAGCGATCCTCGAAGACTCCGTCGTACCGGGCGGGGGCCCGCGGGGCGCGCCAGGCACCGAACACCATCCCGTTCGGCAAGGGCGAGTACAAGTACCTCACACCGTACGGCGACTGAGACCCGCCCTCTTCGTCGACCTGGACGTGCGCCCCGCACCCTCGAGGCTGTCCCAGGCACGACGTGAGGGACGCGGACGGGCTGCCGTCCCACGAGACGCCGGAGCAGCACGAGTGGGGGCTTGACCTCCGGACCGTGGGTGAGCTGAACCGGACGCATGCCCGTGAACGACCTTCCCCCCGTGGCTCCCTCGCGCGACCCACGAGCTGTCGGTTGCCGTGGCGAGCGCCCGTGGCAGCAGCGGTGTGCGAGGCCATGACGGGGCTCACTTCACCCGGGCGAACTCTCCGCTCTTGACCTTGGCCAGGTGGCTGCGGATCTCGTTGCGCACGGTCTTGGCCAGGATGTAGAGGCCGATCACGTTCGCGATCGACATCGAGAAGATCATCGAGTCGGAGAAGCCGATCACCGGGTCGAGCGTGGTGGCCGCACCGATGATGATGAACAGGCAGAAGACCACCTTGAACACGACCTCGGCGGTGGTGCTGTCACCGAAGAGGTAGCCGGTCGCCTTCATGCCGTAGTACGACCAGGAGATCATCGTCGAGAACGCGAACAGCACGACGGCGAGCGCCAGCAGGTTCGGGAACCACGGCAGCACCGACTCGAAGGCCCGGGAGGTGAGCCCCACCCCGCCGAGCCGGGAGGCGTCCGGGTCGTTCCAGGCGCCCGTGATCACGATCGTGAGCGCGGTCATCGTGCACACGATGATCGTGTCGATCATCGGCTCCAGCAGAGCCACGAAGCCTTCGGTGGCCGGCTCCTTGGTCCGCACCGCGGAGTGTGCGATCGAGGCCGACCCGATTCCGGCCTCGTTGGAGAAGGCTGCGCGCTGGAAACCCACCATCAGCACCCCGAGGAACCCGCCGGCAACGCTCTGGGGGTTGAACGCTCCGCTCACGATGTCACCGAAGGCGCCGGGGACCTGGTCGATGCTGCCGATGATGACGACCAGGCAGGCGGCGATGTAGGTCCCGGCCATGAACGGCACGACCTTCTCGGTGACCCGAGCGATGCTCTTGATGCCGCCGATGATCACAGCGCCCACGGCGATGGCGAAGATGAGTCCGATCACCCAGTTGATGTCGGCGAACGGGCTGTCGGTTCCTCCGGTAACGGCGACGATCTGCGCCGTGGCCTGGTTCGCCTGGAACATGTTGCCGCCGCCCAGCGACCCACCGATGCAGCACACGGCGAAGAAGGCGGCGAGGAACTTGCCCAGGCGGGCGTTCCCGGTGACCTGCTTGACCCCGTCGCGCAGGTAGTACATCGGGCCGCCCGACACCGAGCCATCGGCGTGGTTCTGTCGGTACATCACGCCGAGGGTGCACTCCGCCATCTTGGAGGCCATCCCGAAGAAGCCTGCGAGGATCATCCAGAAGGTGGCCCCGGGACCACCCAGGGAGATGGCCACCGCGACTCCCGCGATGTTCCCCAGCCCCACCGTGCCGGAGATCGCGGTGGCGAGTGCCTGGAAGTGTGAGACCTCGCCGGCGTCCTCCGGTTTGGAGTACCTGCCGCGGACGAGGTTGAACGAGTGCTTCAGCCCGCGCAGCTGAGGAAAGCCGAACCAGATCGAGAAGAAGATGGCTGCACCGATCAGCCACAGCACGATCAGGGAGACCTCAGCGCCGAAGATCGTCACCGAGTAGAAGACCACGCTGACGACGAAGTCGGAGACCGGCCCGAAGTACTTGCTCACGGTGTCGTCGAGGCCGAGCGGGACCAGGCCCGCGATGGCACTCACGGGACCACCGTCACCGGAACGTTCGAATGCTGCACGACCTGGGCAGGCGTGCTGCCGAACAGGGCCCGCTTCACCCGGCTGTCACCGGTGCGGCCCAGCACGATGTGGTCGCTCTGGCGCTGGGCGGCGATCTCGATCAGGGTGTCCACCGGGTCCCCGTGCTGAACGAGGGTCTCCACCTCGACGCCTTCCTCGCGCAGGATCGCGGCCATCGGCTCGACAATCTGCTCGGTCGCTGCCGTGATCTCCTCGGCCCGTCGCGTGGACCGGTGCTCGTTCTCCTCAGGAGTGTTGAACGAGAACGGCGACCAGGGGATGACGTGCACGACCAGCACGCTGCGGTGCAGCTGAGAGGCTCGCACAGCGGCGAACTCGACGGCCCTCCTGCTCTGCTCGCTCCGATCGACCCCGACAAGAATCTCGCGCACGTGATCACCTCAGCATCCCCCGAGAGGCGGGAAAGATTTTCGACACTAGTAAGTCTCGAGGCGTCTGTCACCCCTCGCCGATCTCGCTCACGTCACGATCGGGCTGTGTCTCGCCGGTCCTGTCAGGGCTGTGTGGACGGCTCGGACGTCGACGAGGGCTTCGGCTGTGCTGACGTCGTCTGCTGGGTGTCGGGCTCCTGCTGGGGGGCGGTGGTTGCCTCGCCGGAGCCCTGACCACCGGCCGGTTCGGTCCCGCTGCCGCTGGTCGCGCCGTCCTCGGACCCGGTCCGTGACGATCCGGTCGGGCTCGCGGACGGGGACGGTTTCGTCGAAGGAGTGGCCCCTCCGTCCGTGCCGGCCTCGACCGGGTCGCCGGCTCCTGGCAGCGCGCTGCCGGGCTTGACGATCGCCAGGATCTGAGTCTCGTACGCCGTGAGCCGGTCGCGGATCTCGTTGAGCGGGACGTCGACGATGTCGGCGCCGAACTTCGCGATCTCCTGCCACAGGGCGTTCAGCTTCTTCGTGCTGGCGTCGTCGAGTGGGCCGTCGACGGTGACGAACAGCTGGACGGCGAGTGCGTACGTCAGGCAGTTCACGCAGTCGTAGTTCACCGCTGCCGAGATGTTCTGCGGCGCAGCGACGTGGTTGTTCCCGGTGACGAGGACCACCTGGAAGCCGATCGAGACGGCCGCGCAGTTGGAGCAGCTCGCGAAGGCGTACGCCTCGTTCCGGTTCAGGGCCGGGGAGTCGTCCTCGACCCACACGAGCGCGAACGCGACGTCGTAGTTGATCGTGTTGTCGGTGGTGTTCACCGAGAGCGACTGGTTCTCACCCTTGCCGGGCGAGAGCGGCTTGTCGAAGGGGAAGACCCACGACTCCGCAGGTGCTGTCCCCTTCCCCGCCGCAGGAGCCCCGGCCGCCCCGGTGTCCCGGGGGACCAGCACCAGCGCCAGCTGTGGGTGCTCGCGGGTGGGCCGCGCCTCGCCAGCCGCCCAGCCGGTGGTCAGCCGGCCATAGCTGCCTGCGCGGAGACCGGCTGTGGTGGGCCGGGCGACGCCGGGAACCTGACTGGCCACCTGGGACAGGGTGCCGCCCTCGTAGGGCAGGACCGGCCGGTAGGTCCCCTCCCGGGGCCACCAGAGGAAGGCCAGTCCGGCCACGAGCGCAAGCGTCAGCAGGGCGGCCCCGGCCCGGTGCACGGGCCGACCCCGGGTTGCGGTCCACAGGCGGGTCAGCAGACCTCGCCCCAGCCGCACCAGGATCACCGCGGTCGCGAGGATCGGGAACACCACGGCGATGACCGCGATGCCTCGAGCCAGCACCTCCAGGACCGCGGCGTCGGACCACGCCCGGCCGAGCAGCGCACTCTGCTTTCCGGCGCTGGCCCAGGCGGTTCCCAGCAGTCGCGGAAGCGAGAGCACCATGGCGTAGAGGGAGAACGCGAGCATCGGCACGACGACGAGCACCCAGACGCTGACGACGGCCCGCGCCCACGGCTTGAGGATCGTGGTCTCAGGGTGTCTCCACCGCCACGGCAGCAGCCCGAGCAGGGTGGGCTTGATCCGCTGGAAGAGGTCCGGCACGCCGGTCACGTCGGCCAGCACGTGATAGCCGTCGAAGCGGACCAGCGGGGTGAGCTGCCTGACCATCTGCAGGATCTGGGTGGCGACCACGAGCAACAAGGCGTCGTAGTGGGTCGCCCACCAGATGCCCCCGATGGCCACCGCGACGATGGCGTTGAAGTAGAGGCCACCGAGGTCGGTGAGGACACGTCCCCACCGACCGAGGCGGTAGGAGTCGGTGACGTCGGTGTAGAACGCCGGCCAGACGAGGTAGATCCCGGCGCCCATCGCACCCGGCGTGGAGCCGCCGCGCCGCGCCGCCGCAGCGTGTCCGAACTCGTGGAACCCGGCCGAGAGCACGGTCACGAGGACCACCAGCAGCAGCAGCCCCGGCCGGTCGAACGCCTCGTACGTCGCCGACGCGAGGCCCTTCTCGAAGAGCACCCACCAGCTGACCAGGCCCAGGGCCGCGAGCACGGCCACGACCACCACCGGGTTGAACAGCCAGCCGAACGGCGCCGTCAACCGACGAGTTCGCTCCGGGTCGGTGACGGCGTACTTGAACCTCAGGGCCAGCAGCGGGCTCGACTTCCGGACCTCTGGCTGTGATCCGTCGGGCCCGGCGACCAGCCCCGCCGGTCGCAGCCGCTCCTCGGTGAGGGTGTGCACGTTCTCGCCCGACACCGGCTTGCCGACCTGGCCGCCCACCACCTCCGCGATCTCGTCGTAGGTCCGCTGACCGTCCATCGCGGCGAGGACGAGGTAGAGCAGCGGGGTCAGCTGGATCGTCTGGCCGTCGGCTCGCCGCGCGAGCGCGGGCGGCTCCCGGTAGCCGGAGCCCACCATCTCCCCGATGAGCTGCACCGAGTCCGCCCGCACGGGGATCCGCGCACGGTCCTGGTCACGAGGCCCTGAGCGCGTCGCCCCGTCCTGTTCGGCCGATGGCCCGTTGACCATCGTCATCGGGTGGCGCTACTGACCGATGTCAGAGGACTGGTTGGACGTCGCCTCCGCGGAGCCGGTGATCTGCTGGTCGATGATCGCGTCCTGCTGGGCGACGGCCACGGCATCGCTGTTCACGCTGCCCACGTTGGCACCCACGGCTGCATCGATCGGAGCGGCGACGTTGGCGTTGGCCGCCACCGCCCCGTTGATCGGAGCCGCGATGTCGGCGTCGGCGTCGACGTTGACGTCGACGTCGAGGAGGTTGCCCGAGAGGGCACCCGCCTGCAGGCCGCCCGCGGCGCCGTCGACCGCGCTGCCCACGGCCCCACCGGCGCCGTCGACCGCGCCACCCACGGCCCCACCGGCGCCGTCCACCGCGCCACCCACGGCCCCACCGGCACCGTCGGCGAGCCCACCTGTCGCGCCGTCCACGGCGCCCGCGGCACCGTCCACCGCACCGCCGACCGGGGCCGTCGCGTCGACGGGTGCGCCGAGGGTTGCTGCGGCAGCCCCGCCGCCGGCAGCCGTGCCCGCGGCCGCCGGGTCGGTGGCCGCGCCCTGGTCGATGACGCTGCCCTGGTCCGCATTGGCGGTCGCATCGGCGTCGAGGCCCTGGTGGATGCTGACACCCTGGTCGCTGAGAGCCTGCGCCGTCGAGTCGACGGAGAGGATGTTGGCACCCACGGCCGCATCGATGGGCGCTGCCACGTTGAGATTGGCCGCTGCAGCGAGGTCGATCGGTGCGGCGGCGTCGATCGCGAGATTGATGTCCGCGTTGAGGTCGAGGATGGACACGACCTCCTTGTCCGGAAGTGCGGTCGCACCCTGTGCGCCCATCTCCTCGTCGGAGAGGCCCTGGGCAGTCTCGTCGTTCATCGTCTGTCTCCCTTTGTGCCGGCTGGCTACCGTGCTCTGGGGTACCCACCCTCGCTACCGGGGAAACACGCCGAATCGGATGCCTCTGGCGGGATATCGCGCCAACAACACCTTTTGTCCATTTTCTACCGTTCGTCTGCAAAGCCCACTTCGCCTGGTCATAGTGGGTCAAGGAGAACGACGGGGGCCAGCGCGGAGGGGCGTCATGGACATCAGGTCAGGATCCTCGGGAGCGCATCGCGACGTCTTCGTGCTGTCGGGCGGAGCCGCCCGCGGTGCGGTGCAGGTCGGCATGCTCGAGGTGCTGCTCGAGCACGGCATCGTCCCGAGCGCGCTCGTCGGCACCTCGGTCGGCGCACTCAACGCAGCCTTCCTGGGCGTCCGCACGGACAACGTGCGGGTCCAGGAGCTCCGAGGACGCTGGCTACGCCTCGGCACCCGCGACATCTTCCCAGGAGGCACCCTGACCAGGGTGAGTCACCTGCTGCGGCAGCGGCCCTACCTGTTCTCCTCCACCCCGCTCTCCCGGCTGATCCGCGACTGGGTCCCGGTGCGCCGCCTCGAGGATCTCCCGACACCGGTCCGCGTGGTCACCACGCCGCTGGCGGGAAGCACGGCCGTCTACCACCGCCACGGGAACCTCAACCAGCTGCTGCTCGCCTCGACAGCTGTCCCGGCCGCCTTCGCGCCGGTGACACTGCCGGCGAGCTGCGGCTACCCGGGCCTGCACGTGGACGGTGGCATCTCGGACCTGGTACCGATCGCCGGCGCTGCGGACCTCGCGCCCACCCGGGTCTTCGTGCTCGACGCGAGCGTGCCGGCACGACTTCCCCGCGGACGCACCCCGGTGGACGTCCTCGTGGCCAGCCTCGGCGTCGCGACCCGTGTACGGCCGGTTCCCGATCTCGGCCCCGGCGTCGCCGTGCACCACATGACGACCCCCGACCTCGGTGCGAGCATGACCGACTTCTCCCTCACCGCCCGGCACATCGCGGACGGCCGCCGCGCCGCCGAGCGGCTGATCGACGAGCTCATCGAGGCCCAGGCACGGACGGCCCCCGCTGCATCCGCGCAGCCCGCGGTGGCGCGCCGGGGCGTCATCCGCCTCTGGGACCGACGCAAGCCCGTCTGAACATCACCTGGCCTATCGTGGCGGGGTGACGGTCCTCAGCCCCGCGACGGTCCGGTCACCACGGTGAGCATCGATCGACCCGAGACACGCAACGCCGTGGCCGGTCCGACGGCCGAGCTGCTCGCAGCACTTCCGCAGACCTGCTTGCGCCACGACCGGTCGAGCCTCCTGGAACAAGGGGGGCTGGACGAGGAGGACGCGCTCGGGCTCGAGCTGGCCCACGGCCTCGGCTCGTTGGCCTCCGGCGCCCTCGACGGGGCGGCACGGTTCACCGCAGGAGCAGGTCGCCACGGCCGGCCTGACGGCACGCGGACGTGAGATTCCTGCCGCAGAGAGCGCGCGAAGCTCCCCGCCTGGATGGCGAGGAGCTTCCTGACGCGCGGCTCCGACCCGAGTTCGGAAGCCGATCGAGATCAGTCGCGGGCGCTGCGCTGGGCAGGGATCACGTCGCCCAGGAGTTCCTTGACCTCCGACTCGCGGTAGCGGCGGTGGCCGCCCAGCGTGCGGATGGCGGACAGTTTTCCAGCCTTGGCCCAGCGCGTGACCGTCTTCGGGTCAACGCGGAACATGGCTGCCACCTCAGCGGGAGTGAGGAGGGATTCGGTTTCGGTCGGTCGCGTTACCACGGCGCTCCCCTTTTGCTGCTTCAGTTCGGAGCTCTTTGCTCTGTCCTCTACTGTGCCACCGGGCTTGGTAGTAGGAAACATGAAATGTCCTGATTCCCGAAAAGGGCAGGAAAACGGGCGTTGTAGTCTAGACCAGTCCAGGTCCACCCTTGACCTGCCGGCCAAAATAGTGCATTAGTCCCATGCGCGACATTTCAGGATGGAAGAGGCAGTGACTTCGACCAGCTTCACCCTGTTCGACCACATCGACGGACATGAGCAGGTCGTCATGTGCCGTGACGAGCGCAGTGGGCTCAGGGCCATCATCGCCCTCCACTCGACCGCACGCGGCCCGGCGTTGGGCGGGACGCGGTTCCACGACTACCCCACCGACGGCGAGGCGCTTCGCGACGCACTCAACCTCTCCCGTGGGATGTCCTACAAGGCGGCCATGGCCGGGCTCCCGCTCGGCGGCGGCAAAGCAGTCATTCTCGGCAGCCCCGAGACCCAGAAGACCCCGGCGCTGCTGCGCGCCTACGGACGGTTCGTGCAGTCCTTGGCGGGTCGCTACTACACCGCGTGCGACGTGGGGACCTACCCCGAGGACATGGACGTGATCGCTCTGGAGTCCCGGTTCGTGACCGGTCGGACGGTCGGCCAGGGCGGGGCGGGCGACTCCTCCGTGCTCACGGCGTACGGCGTGCTCCAGGGCATGCGCGCGGCGGCCGAGGCGACCTGGGGATCCCCGACCCTCCAGGGACGCACCGTCGGGGTCGCCGGCGTCGGCAAGGTCGGCCACCACCTCGTGGAGCACCTGCTCGAGGACGGCGCCGACGTCGTGGTGACCGATCCCCACGAACCCTCCGTGCAGCGAGTGACGCAGGCCCACCCGGAGGTCCGTGCGCTGCCGGACACCGCGTCGCTGGTGCGTGCGCGTCTCGACGTCTACGCACCGTGCGCTCTCGGGGACGCGCTCACCGACGAGGTCGTGGAGGTGCTCGAAGCACGCGTGGTGTGCGGAGCGGCCAACAACCAGCTGGCTCACCCGGGAGTGGAGAAGCTGCTCGACGAGCGCGGGATCCTCTACGCGCCGGACTACGTGGTGAACGCGGGCGGCCTGATCCAGGTCGCCGACGAGCTGCACGGCTTCGACTTCGAGCGGGCGCGCGAGCGGTCCAGCCGCATCTTCGAGACCACCCGCGAGGTCTTCGCCCTGGCGGCGACCGAGGGGGTTCCTCCCGCCGTCGCCGCAGACCGGATCGCCGAGAAGCGCATGGCTGATGCCGGTGGTGACCGAGGGATCTGGCTGCCCTGACTCCCTGCCCTGACTCCCTGGCCTCCACCGCCGCACGCTCCGGCCACCGCGCGTGGAGCTCAGTGCGCGGAGCGCCTCAGTCGCGTGAGGTGGAGTCGGAGTAGTCCGCCCACTTGTCGTACTCGTCGACGTCCTCGACAGGCTCCACGCGTTCGACGCGCTCGGCCGGAGCCGACTCGTCGCCGTGGAGCTCCTGGGCCAGCGATGCGAAGTCCGTCTCGTGAGTGCGGTACTTCAGATCGCGAGCAACCTTCGTCTGCTTCGCCTTTGCACGGCCGCGCCCCATGGGTGGCCCCCTCGCACGTTTGGCCGGCGCCGCCAAGGGCTGCCGGTCGGAGTTGTCTGTTCGTGCGACAACCCTAACCGGCCCGTGGGCATTCCCGCACGTCGGCCCGCAGACTGAGTGGTCCAGTTTGTCAGGAGTGGTTGCCGTGCAGGCTGACGCGACCCCCCTCGTCCTCGAGCGCCACCTCCACGGAGCCGGCCACCCAGGCATGGATCCCGTGCCCCGCGAGCAGCGAGACCGCCTTGTCGGCATCCTCCGGCGCGGTCAGCGAGACCATGCCCACGCCACAGTTGAGCGTCCGCTCGAGATCCTCCCGACTCACCCCACCGGTCCGTCCCACCAGGGAGAACACCGGGGGCAGCGACCACGTCGTCCGGTCCAGGCGGGCGGAGAGCTCCACGGGCAGCACGCGCTCGAGGTTGGCGGCGAGGCCGCCCCCGGTGATGTGGGACATTGCGTGCGTCTCGGTGTTCTTGGCGAGGTCGAGACACGGCTTGGCGTAGATCCTCGTCGGCTCGAGCAGCTCCTCGCCGAGGGTGCGACCGAGGTCGTCGACGTGCTGCTCGAGGCGGAGCCTGCCCTGCTCGAGGAGCACGTGCCGGACCAGGGAGTAGCCGTTGGAGTGCAACCCGCTGGAGGCCATCGCGATCACCACGTCGCCGGGACGCACGCGACCGGGACCGAGGAGCTGGCCGGCCTCGACCACGCCGGTGGTGGAACCGGCCACGTCGTACTCGTCAGGGCCCAGCAGGCCGGGATGCTCGGCGGTCTCGCCACCGATCAGCCCGCAGCCCGCCGCGACACAGGCCTGCGCGATGCCCTTGACGATCGCCGCGATGCGTTCGGGCACGACGCGACCGGTCGCGATGTAGTCGGTCAGGAAGAGCGGCTCCGCTCCGCAGACGACGAGGTCGTCGACCAGCATGCCGACCAGGTCGAACCCGATGGTGTCGTGCTTGTCGAGCGCCTGCGCGATCGCGACCTTGGTCCCCACGCCGTCGGCCGAGCTGGCCAGCAGCGGCTGCTTGTAGGACTTCAGGGCGCTGGCGTCGAAGAGCCCCGCGAAGCCGCCGATCCCCCCGATCATCTCCGGGCGGCGGGCCTGGTCGACCCAGACCTTCATCAGCTCGACGGCTCTGTCGCCGGCCTCGATGGAGACCCCGGCCTGTTCGTACGTCGCTCCGCTGCTGTTCATGCTGGGGCCACTTCTCCTCGTCGGACCACGTCGTGGTCGGTGGGTCGGGGCCAGGACCTCACGGTCGGCCGAGAGAATCGGGCGCACCGCCGCCGGCCAGCGAGACCTCGAGACCATCGACGTCGAGCAGCGGTGCGATCTCGAGCAGGTGCTTGCCGAGGAACTCGGGCTCGGGCAGCTTCACGGGATAGACACCGTCGAAGCAGGCCCGGCAGAGCTTGTCCTTGCTGACCGAAGTCGCCTCGACGAGCTGGTCGAGGGAGATGTAGGCCAGCGAGTCGGCGCCGATCGAGGAGCAGATCTCCTCGGTCCCGAGCCCGTTGGCGATCAGCTCGGCGCGGGTGGCGAAGTCGATGCCGTAGAAGCAGGGCCACTTCACCGGCGGGCTGGCGATCCGGACGTGCACCTCACGGGCGCCCGCCTCGCGGAGCATCCGCACGAGCGCTCTTTGGGTGTTGCCGCGCACGATGGAGTCGTCGACCACGACGAGGCGCTTGCCCTCGATCACGTCGCGCAGCGGGTTGAGCTTGAGCCGGATGCCGAGCTGGCGGATGGTCTGGCTCGGCTGGATGAACGTGCGGCCGACGTAGGAGTTCTTCACCAGTCCCATGCCGTAGGGGATCCCGCTCGCTTCGGCGTACCCGATGGCGGCGGGGGTGCCCGACTCGGGCACCGGGATGACCAGGTCGGCGTCGGCCGGGAAGTCCCGGGCCAGGCGGCGACCGATCTCGACGCGGACGCTGTGGATGCGCTGGCCGGAGATGCGGGTGTCGGGACGGGCCAGGTAGACGAACTCGAAGAGGCAGCCCTTGGGCGCGGCCTCGGCGAAGCGGCGGGTCCGTAGGCCGTGCTCGTCGACGGCGACCATCTCGCCGGGCTCGATCTCGCGGACGTAGGAGGCACCGACGATGTCGAGGGCCGCGGTCTCGCTCGCGATCACCCAGCCGCGCTCGAGGCGGCCGAGCACGAGCGGGCGGATGCCTTGCGGGTCACGGGCGGCGTACAGCGTGGACTCGTCCATCCAGACGAACGAGTAGGCGCCGCGGAGCTTGGGCAGCAGCTCGACCGCGCGTTCCTCCAGCGAGCTGTCCGGGTGGTGGGCGAGCAGCGCAGTGACCAGGGAGGTGTCGTTGGTGCTGGTCTCGAGCTTGCGAGCGCTGATGTCGAGCTCGTTGCGCTCGATCGGCATCTCGGCGACGAGCTGCTGGAGCTCGCGGGTGTTGGTCAGGTTGCCGTTGTGGCCCAGTGCAATGGAGCCGTCGGCAGTGGGACGGAACGTCGGCTGGGCGTTGTGCCAGGTGCTGGCGCCGGTCGTGGAGTAGCGGGCGTGGCCGACGGCGACGTGGCCCTTGAGTGCGGCCAGGGTGGACTCGTCGAAGACCTGGGAGACCAGGCCCATGTCCTTGTAGACGAGGATCTGATGGCCGTTGCTGACCGCGATCCCCGCTGACTCCTGGCCACGGTGCTGCAGCGCGTAGAGGCCGTAGTACGTCAGCTTGGCGACCTCCTCGCCGGGAGCCCAGACACCGAAGACACCGCAAGCGTCCTGGGGTGCGCGGTCCTGGGGGTCGAGGTCATGGGTCAGGCGGCCGTCTCCACGACGGCGGCCCCCTTGAGTCTCCGGGGTGGCCACGCGGCTGAGTGTACGTGTCGGCGGGGGTGGATCCCGACGGGGCGCGGGCTACTCCCGGCCTGCCAGGTAGGACAGCACCGAGAAGGCCGCCGCCAGCGAGAAGAAGGCACCGCCGACGGTCGGGGAGAACAGCATCGGCGCCGTGGTCAGCAACAAGATGTCGAACCCCCGGACGATGCTGCCGTAGAGGTTCGTCGGCACCCCTCCCGCCGGGGTGGTCACCAGCGGGCGGCTGTAGTCCGGCGGGCGTCCGGTCACCCAGCGCACCGCACCGGCCAGAGCGCAGGCGCCGACGGCGAGGCCGAGCACGATCGAGTCGGCCCAGGTGAGGGCGAGCCCGTGGCCGAGCGCCGGGAAGGTGGCGAGCCCGAAGAGCAGCATCGCCGTACCCGGGACGGCGAGCGCGCTCTGCCGGGTGACGGAGACCGGGAACGGCATCGCCCGGGCCAGGCTCGGCGTACGGGTCACCACGCGGAGCCCGGTCAGCAGCGGCAGCCCCGCCGCGAAACCCGCGAGGGCGCTGACCAGGACCACCACGCGTCCGGCGCCGGCGGCCTCGGCCGCGTAGGGAACCACCACCGCGGCCGCGAGAAGCACCACGGCCTGCGGGCTGCGCCTGAGCCTGCTGAGGTCGCACCAGACGAGCGCTGCGCGGCCGCTCGGGCCACCGCGACGGGAGCGCACCGCGTCATGGGCGTTCCACCGGTGGGCGAGCAGCACGTCGTAGACCAGAGCCAGGTCGAGGGTGGCCAAGGCCCCCGACAGCCCCGGGGCGAGCGAGCCGCCGGGGGCGACGTCGTGCGTGCGGAGGCGGCCGAGACGGCGTACGGCGAGCAGCAGCACCGCGAGGCCGG
The DNA here is from genome assembly GCA_963815825.1 of uncultured Actinomycetota bacterium. Classification (GTDB taxonomy): domain Bacteria; phylum Actinomycetota; class Actinomycetes; order Propionibacteriales; family Nocardioidaceae; genus Marmoricola. Next base: position 18,445 of record CAWFII010000016.1, read on the forward strand.
CGAGCCCGACGACCGTCACCACGAGCCACCCTCCGCCGGGCAGCGAGGAGGGCGGCGCCGACGTCGGGCCGACGTGCACGGCCACGCCGACGAGCGCCATCCAGACCAGCAGGCCGAGGAGCCACGTCAGCAGCCGGGCACCGGTCCCCCGCCCGGCCTGCGACAACGCAGCCAGTCCCACCCCCGCGAGCGCCAGCACCGAGACGGCGCCGGTGAACGCCAGCAGCGGGGCCGGTCCGAAGCCCCCGAGCGTGCTGGCTCCGGCTGCGAGCAGGCCCCCCGTGAGAGCAGCCAGCGCGGCGGTCCAGAGCAGGCGCGGGCGCAGCACGGCGGCCCGGTCGATCGGCGTACCCAGGAGCCACGAGCCGACCGCCGGTGGCACGAACACGGGACCGAAGAGCCGCGCGACCGAGAGCACCAGCGCCAGCACGCTCAGCCCCACCAGCCAGGGAAGCAGGGTGCGGGCCTCGTGGCACCCTCCCGTGGTGCACCGCTCGTCACTGACGAGGCGGAGGTTCACCACGACGCTGACCACCATCGACCCGAGCAACGACGTCGCGAAGACCAGCACGTAGGCATCGCCCAGGGCGTCGATGATCTTGGTGTCCACCCGACCGTGACGCCAGTGCCGGATGTCGCCGCGGAGCTCGCGGACCTCGCTCCTGCCGCTCATGGCCGGCTCACCCCACGGACCCCACGTCGACCACGCGGTCGGCCACCGCCTCGACGAGCAGCGGGGCGTGGCTGGCCATCAGGACGGCCAGGCCCTCGGCCTTCTCGCGTCGCAACCGCTCCGCCAGCCACTCCAGGCCCGCGGCGTCGAGGCGCTGCTCGGGCTCGTCGAGGATCAGCAGCCGCCGCGGCCGCACGAACGCGCTGGCCAGGGCCAGCCGACGCTTCTGTCCCGAGGAGAGCGTGCCCGGCAGCTGTCCTGACTGCGGCAGCAGCCCGACCTCGTGCAGCACGTCGTCGACGACCGACTCGGCATCAGGGACCCGGTGTGCCTTGGCGAACAGGTCGAGGTGCTCGACGACGCTGAGGTCGGGAAAGAAGTCCATGTCGTCCATCACGACGGCCAGGTCCGAGCGCACCTTCGGCGAGCGCTCGTCCAGCGCCTGACCATCCAGCTCGATCGTTCCGGACGTCGGCTTGTCGGCGCCGGTGATGCAGCGCAGCACCGTGGACTTCCCGGCTCCGTTGCGACCGACGAGCGCGACAGCGGTGCCGGCCGCGACATCGAGGTCGAGGCCGTTGACGACGTCCACCTCCCCGAACCGCCGCACCAGCGCACGGACCTGGAGCAGCGCGGGTGTGGCCGTACGCTCCTGCTGCTGCTTGTTCTTGCTCGAACCCACGACGGTCAGCGTCGCAGACGGACCCCACCGAGCCAGAGTCCCCCCGGACACCCCCCACGCCGACCGGGCAGTTCGAGCACGGTCCGCACGATCGCCCTCCCGCGGACTGCCCGCTCGGCGTCGGGGCTAGTCGGGCCGGCCGGGCCACAGGGCGGCACACGCGGTGAGCGCCCGTTCCAGGGTGACCGGGTCGGCGGCGACCACGAGGCCCGCCGATGTCGTGCGCGCTCCGTAGGGGGTCCCGTCCCGGTGGGACGCGGCGCCCCCGGCCTCGCGGAGCATCAACGTGCCGGGAAGGTGGTCCCACGGGTTGGTGTGCCCGTAGAGGACGTAGTCGGTCTCGCCCTCGAGCAGCTTCGGGTAGTCCACACCGCAGCAGATCCACGTCCCGATCAGCGTCGGCAGTCCCTCGGGCTGGCGACCGCGCCGCGACCAGATCGAGGTCGCTCCCTGGGGCTGCTCGCCGGCCGGCTCGCGGAGGACCGGCTCGCCGTTGCGTCGTACGCCGCCACCCTGCTCGGCGACCCACGCGGTCTCGTGCTCCGGCTGCCAGATCCAGCCGCGCACCGTCTCGCCGTCGATGACCTCGCTGACCATCACGGCGTGGTCGGGCGAGCCGTTGACGAAGTTCTTGGTGCCGTCGACGGGATCGACCGTGAACCCGTGCCCGGCGGCCCGGAACCGGTTCATCAGGTCCTTGTCCTCCGCATAGGCCTCCTCGCCGAGCACGACGGCCTCGGGGTAGGCCTCGAGCAGCGCGCGGGTGATCAGCTCCTCCGCCTCGTGGTCGGCGACGGTGACCAGGTCGCCGGGTCGCTTCTCGTCGATCTGGGACGCCGACAGCGAGCGGAAGCGCGGCGTGATCACCTCGGCCGCTACGGACCTCAGCAGCTCGAGGACCTCCTCGGTCGCGAGAGGCACGACTCAGCCCGCCAGGTTGACCAGGAGCAGGGCCTCGGCCAGGCAGACCCGCTCGAACTCGGCGAGGTGCAGGCCCTCGTTGGCGCCGTGCGCGCGGGTGTCGGGGTCCTCGACCCCGGTGACGAGCACGCTCGCCTCCGGGAAGCTCTCCAGGAACTCGGCGATGAACGGGATCGACCCACCCACGCCCATGTCGATCGGACGGACGCCGTCCCATGCCTGCGCGAACGCGTCCCGCGCCGCGTCGTACGCCGGACCGGTCGCATCGATCTTGGTCGGCTCACCGGTGTCGACCACGGTGAAGCTCAGCTCGGCACCCCAGGGCACGTGGGCCTCGAGGTGCTTCCGGAGGCACTCGAGGGCGTTCTCGCTCGTGTCGCCGGGGGCGATCCGGAGGGAGATCTTGGCGCGGGCGCTGGCTACGAGGGTGTTGCTGGCGCCGTCCACCTTCGGTGCGTCAAGGCCGGTGATCGTCAGGGAGGGCTTGGTCCACAATCGCTCGACCGAGGATCCGGTGCCGATGAACTGCACGCCCGGCGCGATGCCCGACTCCGCGAGCAGGCGCTCCTCGGGGTAGTCCACGTCGGCCGCAGAGGTCGAGTGCAGCCCGGCGACGGCCACACCGCCCTGCTCGTCGTACAGCGAGGTGATCAGTCGACTCAGCGCCATCAGCGCGTCCGGCACGAGACCACCCCACATCCCGGAGTGGACCGCATGGGTGAGGGTGCGTACGCCGATGTCGACACGGACCAGCCCGCGGAGGCTGGTGGTCAGTGCCGGCACGCCGATGTCCCAGTTGCTGGAGTCGGCGATCACGATCACGTCCGAGCGGAGGGTCTGCTTGTGCTCGCGCAGCAGGTCGGCCAGCGTGTCCGAGCCGACCTCCTCCTCGCCCTCGATGAACATGGTCACGCCGACGTCGAGGTCCTCGCCGAGGGTCCGGATCGCGGCCAGGTGGGCCACGATGCCGGCCTTGTCGTCAGCAGCGCCACGCGCGTAGAGGCGCCCGTCGCGCTCGGTGGGCTCGAAGGGCGGGGAGTCCCACTCGGCATGGTCGTTCTCGGGCTGTACGTCGTGGTGGGCGTAGAGCAGGACGGTCGGCTTCCCTGCGGGAGCCGGCTTGCGCGCGATCACAGCAGGAGCGCGACCGTCCTCGCAGGCACTGACGATCCTGGTGTCCTCGAAGCCCTCGGCCCGGAACAGCTCCGCCACGGCCTCGGCGCTGCGCTGGACCTCGGCTGCGCGGGACGGGTCGGCGCTGACCGACTCGATGCGCACGAGGTCCTCGAGGTCCTGGCGGATCCGGGGGAGCTCGGCCTGCAGCCTCGAACGCAGCTCGTCGATGTCCATGGCTCGACCCTATGGCGTCGATCCGGTGGCCGCCGAACTGCCTCCTGCGCTCCCCCACGCTGAGCTTCACGGGGCTCACACAGCGCCAGGACAGGGCCCGCGGAAGTTGGGTGCCGATGCTGCACGGGAAGCACCTCGCCGAGGTGCCTGGAAGGAGAAACATGAAGTCACGCACCAAGGTCAGGACCGCAGTGGCAGGAGGTGCTCTCCTCCTCGCAGGTTTCGGTGGGGGCGCCGTGCTCGCGGCCACGGGCTCCGCCTCGGCCGCCACCACGGCGGTCGGCAGCGGCGTCAGCACAGCGGTCAGCAAGATCGACCCGACCAAGAGCATCAGGTCGGACGAGCACCTGCTGACCGGCACCACAGCGAGCAAGGTCACGGCCGCCGCGCTGGCGAAGTACCCCGGAGCCACCATCCAACGGGTCGAGACCGACTCGGACGGCGTCTACGAGGCGCACGTCGTCACCAGCGACGGAGCGCAGGTGATCGTGCAGGTCGGCAAGGACTTCGCCGTGACCGGCACCCAGACCGGCGGGCACGGTGGCGGGCACGAGGGCGGGCCGGGTGACGGGCCTCAGGGAGGCCAGGGCGTCTGACCGGCCGGAGTGGGTGCCCTGCCGTCGGATGGCGGCGGCAGGACACCAGCTCAAGGCGGAGGCCGAGCCGGTGCTCAGTCGAGCAGCGGGAGGTACGGCGAGAGATCGGCCCGCTGGCCTGAGGCCCTGATCCGTCCATCGGCGAGCGCGCTCGCCCAGCTCACCTCTCCGGTCGCGAGCGCGACCCAGGTCGCTCCGTCCAGCTCGACCACCGCGGGCGGCGTACCCCTGGTGTGGCGGACGCCCGGGATCACCTGGGCAGCGGCGTACGGCGGCACGCGGACCTCCACCGAGTGACCCGGCGCCTTGATCGACAGCACGGCCAGGAAGTGCTTGCTCAGCAGCTTCAGGTCGGCTCGGCTGGGTTCGTCACGGGCCAGCGCCTCGGCCACGGCTGCCGGGTCCTGGAGCTGGAGGTGGCTGGGCACCCCAGCACGCTATCCGGCTGCACGCAGAATGGTGTCAGCGCGCAGGGTGGTCCCGCAGCGCGGGCAGTGCGCCGTGTGGCACAGCTCCAGCGCTTGGCCACAGCCACAGGTCGACTCGGTCGCTTGGAAGGTCGAGGTCGTCGGACCAGTCGGCCTCTGGATCAGCGTCGTCACGGTGCACCTCCTGTGGCCGGTCCGGCGTCGGGCGTGCAAGGCATTCGTCGCCGACCCCAACTTTGGATGTTCTGCTTCGGGGGCAGGGTCTCGGTGCCTTCATATCTGGGGGGCTGGAACGGCTCGGTTGCCTGTGGTCGACGTGGCATCCGAGGTTCTGAAACTATTTCGAATTCCCTTCCACAGCAGGGGATTCTCGACCTGGGGTTGTCAGTGGTCGGTGCTTGAATTCACTCATGACCACCCACCCCGACCAGGCAAACCAGGCCCCGCACGGGTCCGGTGTCGTCGGTGTGTTGGACCGCGTACGGCGTGAGATCAGCGGCCTGTCCGGGACGTTGTGGGCGGTGCGTGCCCGTGGTGAGCTGATGGACGGGGTCGCGGCGATCGAGGCACTCAAGTCGACCCTGGACGCGGTCGAGCTCGAGGTCGTCCGGGAGCTCGACGCCACCGGCGCGGTGAAACCCGCCGGGTGGGCCTCCACGCAGGACTTCGTCACCGCGGTGGCCGGTGGACACAAGGGCACCGGACCCGCGACCGTCCGCCTTGCGGCTGCGGTCGAGGAGCCGCTGCTCGCCCCCGTCGCGGCAGCCATGGGTGACGGGTGGCTCTCGACCGCGAAGGCCCACGTCATCGAACGCGCCATCGACACCCTGCCCGGCAACCGGGACCTCCGGCAGCGCGGCGTGGCCTTCCTCCTCGGTGAGGCCAAGGCACTCGATGCGACCGAGCTGAAGAAGCTCACCCGCCACCTGATTTCCGTGGTCGACCCCGACGGGGAAGAACGCCGTGCCGAACGTGAGCTCGACCGCCTCGAACGAGCCGCCCACCACGACCGCTACCTGACCATCACCGACGACCAGGCAGGCGGAGCCTGGATCAAAGGCAGGTGCAGCAGCGAGGACGCAGAGCTGGTCAAGGCGACCCTGATCCCGCTCGCCGCACCCCACCCCGCCGCCGGACCGGTGTGCGACCCGCCCACGTGTGCGGTCCCCGGGTGTGGCCACGACGGACGCGACCCCCGCGACCACGGCGCCCGTCTCCTCGACGCCCTCGTCGAGGGGTGCCGCAGGTTGCAGAGCGCCGAGGTGCTCCCGGAGTCCCACGGCGCCGTCCCGCGGCTCACCCTGACCATGACCTACGAGGCTCTCCGCGACAGCAGTGGTTTCGCCACCACTGAGACCTGGGGCGAGCTCTCCGCCTCCGCGATCCGCCGGATCTGCTGCGACGCCCACCTGATCCCCGCCGTCCTCGGCACGGCCTCGGAGGTCCTCGACGTCGGCCGCACCCAGCGCCTGGTCACCGCAGCGATCTGGAAGGCTCTGGTCGCCCGAGACGCCCACTGCCGGTTCCCGAACTGCCGACGACCACCGGTGATGTGCCACGCCCACCACCTGCGCCACTGGGCCGACGGCGGGAGCACGTCGCTGGACAACCTGATCCTGCTCTGCGGACACCACCACCGCCTCATCCACGTCGAACCCTGGACCATCCACCGCGTCGGCCCCGCAGCCTTCGAGCTCCACCCACCACCCGGCACCCGCCGCTGGCGGCGCCCCGACCGGTCACTTCCCGACCACGCAACACCCGACAAGTCACCGCCCGACAGCGCAGGGCCCGACCGCTCACTTCCCGACGGGTGATGGGAGATGGTCAGCCGCGACCCTCCGTGGTGACTCCCGTCAGCCGCAAGACGACCCGCAACCCCTCAGGGGTCCCGGGCCAGTGCCGCTCGAGCGCCACCGGTCCAGCGCTACGCACCACCGAGCGCAGCACCCAGACGACGAGCAGGATGTCGTCGGCGTACCCCGCGACCGGGATGAAGTCGGGGACCAGGTCGATGGGCAGCACGAGGTAGGCGAGCAGCAGCCCGAGTCGCCACCTGAGGCCACGCGGCAGTGACGGGTCGGCGGCGAGGCGCCGGACCAGCCGCACCACGTCGGGGAGCAGCCGGACTCCGTCACGCAGTCGGGTCGGCTCACCGGCCCGCCTGCCTGCGACGTAGAAGGCGAGGATGACGACGAGCCAGACGACCACCAGTCCAGCCGCAACCCCCAGCAGCGTCCTCACGATGGTGGGGCACCGCGGCGTCGTACCACCTGGCGGACGCTGGTCGTTCTCATGGCCCCGAGACTAGGACGCACCGAGAGCCGACCACCGCACCGGTCGGCGCGTCGGTATGTGACACCGAGACATGGGCTGGGCACACCGTGTGGCGAGACCGGACATTGCGACCGCATCGGGCCTTGCGGACACTACGAGCATGAGTTCTCGGATCTTCATCACCCTGCTCAGCGCAGCCGCCACAGCCTCGACGTTGCTCCTCGTGCCGAGCGCCGCAGGCGCCAGCACCACCGCCGCTACCCCGCCCGCGGCGTCGGCCGCTCGAGGGCACTGCGCCGGACAAGGGCGGATCGCCGTGCCGCGCGCCGAGAAGCAGAAGCTGTCCTGCCTCGAGGACCTCACCACCGCGAGCACGACCAAGACCGGCCACACCAATCCCAACGACTGGGCGGGGCTGAACGCGCCCGGCACCCGCAACCCCAGCGGCGTCCCGGGGATCCAGGTCGACGGCTACTTCCCGGACACCTCGACGTCGAACACCAACAACGGCTGGAACCACGATGCCCAGTTCGTGATCCGCCTGCCAGACCGCTGGAACGGCAAGCTGGTGGTCAGTGGTGCCCCGGGGACGCGCACCCAGTACGCCGGGGACTTCCTGTTCAGCGACTGGCTGCTGGCCCGGGGCTACGCCTACGCGATGACCGACAAGGGCAACAACGGGAGCTCGTTCCAGAACGACGGGGCGACGCCGGGAGACGCCGTCGCCGAGTGGAACAGCAGGGTCACCCAGCTGACCCGCGCCACCAAGACCGTCGCCCGCCAGACCTACCGACGGGCTCCCCGGCGTACCTACCTCTTCGGCATCTCCAACGGTGGCTACCTCACGCGCTGGCAGCTGGAGAACCGGCCCCGACTCTACGACGGCGGCATCGACTGGGAGGGCACCTTGTTCCGTGCGGCCGGTCCCAACCTGTTCACCTACCTCCCGACCGCACTGCGCAGCTACCCCCAGTACCGCGCCGGGGACGAGACCGCCCACCGGCGGATGCTCGCTGCCGGCTTCGCGCCCGGCTCGGAGTTCACCTGGGACTACCACTACAGCGTCTACTGGGACCTCACCCAGCGGCTCTACCGCGAGGAGTTCGACCCGTCGTACGACGGGGCACTGAACGCCGGCATCCCGTTCTGCCAGTCGGGGACGCCGAGCTGCGATGCCGACTACGACTACTCAGGGCGGCCGTCAGCCCACGCCGCCATGCGGAAGGTCCAGCTGACCGGCAACCTGCGGCGCCCGATGCTGACCCTGCACGGCACCCTCGACGCCCTGCTGCCGATCGCAACGGACTCCGACGTCTACACCAAGATGATCAGCAACCGGCACCACGGCCGGTTGCACCGCTACTACCGGATCGCCGGAGGGACCCACGTCGACGGCCTCAACGCCACCTTCGGAGACCGGGTCCGCCCGATCCTGCCGTGCGCCCGCACCGCGTTCATCGCGCTGACGTCCTGGGTCGAGCACGACCGGCAGCCCCCGCGCAGTCGCACGGTGGCGCGTCCCGGGGCGGGTTCGGACACGACGAACACCTGCGCCCTGCGGTAGGTCGCTGCCGGACGGGCCGGAAGCGGCTACGTCCCTGCACGTCGACACCGACCTCGTCGACCGCGGGTTGACCTCGTGCCGGGGCGCACACCCCCTGGGGGTCAGGCCAGCGCGGCGGGCAGGGTCGCCGACCAGGCTGCCCGCAGCTCCTCCACCGTGACGTCGAAGGCACCGTGCACCGAGAGCGAGTCCCCGTGGGTCTCACCGAGCGAGGTGATCGGTACGCCGAGCTCGGCAGCGAGCTCGAAGATCCGCTCCTCGTCCTCCGGATCGACGGTGACCACCACCCGCGCCGTCGACTCGCTGAACAGCGCCACGAACGCGTCGCCACCGGCCACCCCGGCCAGGTCCACCCTCGCCCCGATCCCGTGGCGCAGGCAGGACTCGACCAGGGTCTGGGCCAGACCTCCGTCCGAGAGGTCGTGGGCCGAGGAGAGGACTCCGGTCGCCGCGACGAGGAGCTCGCTCAGCGCGCGTTCCGCCGTCAGGTCGACCCGGGGCGGCAATCCGCCGAGGTGCTCGTGCCGGACGTGCGCCCACTCCGAGCCGGACAGCTCCTCACGGGTCTCGCCGAGCAGGAGCACCCGGTCGCCGACGGAGGCGAAGCCCGTGGGGGTGCGTCGGGTGACGTCCTCGATGACCCCCAGCACGGCCACGACCGGCGTGGGCAGGATCGCGGTGTCACCGGTCTGGTTGTAGAGACTGACGTTGCCACCCGTGACCGGGATCCCGAGCTCGACACAGGCGTCCTTGAGCCCGCGGCAGGCCTCGGCGAACTGCCACATCACGGCCGGGTCCTCCGGGGAGCCGAAGTTCAGGCAGTCGCTGATCGCCATCGGGGTCGCTCCGCCGGTCGAGACGTTGCGATAGGACTCGGCGAGCGCGAGCTGTGCCCCGGCGTACGGGTCCAGCAGGGCGAACCTGCCGTTGCAGTCCGTGGACAGGGCGACGCCCAGGTTGGTGTCCGGGTCGATCCTGATCATCCCGCTGTCACTGGGCTGGGCGAGCACGGTGTTGCCCTGCACGTAGCGGTCGTACTGGTCGGTGATCCACGACTTGTCGCACAGGTTCGGGCTCCCGACCAGGTCGAGGAGGGTCTCCCGGAGCTCCGCGCCGGAGGCGGGACGCGCCAGCTGCTCGGCGGTGTCGGCCTGAAGCGCATCCTGGCTCTGCGGGCGGGCGAACGGTCGGCGGTAGGTCGGTCCGTCGTGAGCCACCGAGCGGGGCGGTACGTCGACCACCCGCTCGCCGTGCCAGTCGATGAGCAGGCGGTCACCGTCGGTGACCTCGCCGACCACCACCGCCTCGACGTCCCACTTCTCGCAGATCGCCAGGAACGCCTCGACGTCGGCAGGCTCGACGACCGCCATCATCCGCTCCTGCGACTCGCTCATCAAGATCTCCTCCGGCGCGAGCGTGGAGTCGCGCAGCGGCACCCGGTCCAGCTCGACGTGCATGCCGCCGTCCCCGGCGCTGGCCAGCTCGCTGGTCGCGCAGGACAGTCCCGCACCACCGAGGTCCTGGATTCCGGCGACCACACCGGCATGGAAGAGCTCGAGGGTGCACTCGATGAGCAGCTTCTCCTGGAACGGGTCGCCGACCTGGACGCTGGGGCGCTTGGCCGGGCCCGTCACGCCGTCCGCTTCTTGGGAGAAGGTCTCGCTGGCCAGGACGCTGACGCCCCCGATGCCGTCCCCGCCGGTGCGGGCGCCGTAGAGGATCACCTGGTTGCCCACGCCGCTGGCCTTCGCGAGGTGCAGGTCCTCGTGGCGGAGCACGCCGACGCAGAGCGCGTTGACGAGCGGGTTGCCGGCGTAGGAGGCGTCGAAGACCGCCTCTCCCCCGATGTTGGGCAGGCCGAGACAGTTGCCGTAGCCCCCGACGCCGGCGACGATCCCGGGCAGGACCCGGTGGGTGTCCGGCGCGTCCAGAGGACCGAAGCGCAGCGGGTCCATGACCGCCACGGGGCGGGCGCCCATGGCGAGGATGTCGCGGACGATCCCCCCGACGCCGGTGGCAGCACCCTGGTACGGCTCGACGTAGGAGGGGTGGTTGTGGCTCTCGACCTTGAACGTGACCGCATAGCCCTGTCCGATGTCGATGACGCCTGCGTTCTCGCCGATTCCGGCGAGCATCTTCCCCGCCCGCGTCTCCTGCGGGATCTCGGAGAACTGGGCGAGGTGCACCTTGCTCGACTTGTAGGAGCAGTGCTCGCTCCACATCACCGAGTACATCGCCAGCTCGGAGCTCGTCGGCCGGCGGCCGAGGATCTCGCGGATCCGGGCGTACTCGTCGGCCTTGAGGCCGAGCGCAGCCCAAGGCTGCTCCCGTTGCGGATCGGTGCCGGCCACGGCGACGGTGTCGAGTCCGGTCACCCTGTCGACGTCGGGCACGGGAAGAGTGGTCTCGGGCACCCGCTCAATCTACCGGCGGGCCCAGCCACGGTGTCGCTGGGCAGGCCGGCATCACCAGACCCTCGTCGTCCGGGCATTCTCCGGGTCGAGAATTACAAGTTTGTAATTCAACTAATCGTCTGTTACTGGTGTGACATACGGGGTTAGGGTGGCGAAGTTTTCCGACATTCCAGGAGATTATGATGCCGCGCCGTGCCCCGTTCAGGACCTTTTCGCGGACTCGTCCCTGGCTGGTACCACCGGTGGCTGCCGTGCTCGCGCTGCTGGTCTCCGGCACCCTGCTCACCGCCCCCACCCAGGCGGCCGCCAACCCGGTCACGCCGGGCAACTTCCGCGGCCTCGGCTTCGACCAGTGCGAGGCACCGAGCCAGAGCGCGATGAGCACCTGGATCGCCAAGTCTCCGTTCCGCGCGGCGGGTATCTACATCTCGGGCGCTTCCCGCGCCTGCCAGCGCCAGTCCAACCTCTCCGCCACCTGGGTGCACAACCAGCTCGCAGCGGGCTGGCACCTGATGCCGATCACCCTCGGGCCGCAGGCATCGTGCTCGACGCGCTACCCCCGGTACGGGAAGAACATCGACCCGACGATCAATCCCAGCACGACCAACACCTACGCGGCCGCCCGGACCCAGGGTGTGCTGGAGGCCCGCAAGGCCGTGACCGCGGCGCGCAACCTCGGCATCGTCGCCGGCAGCACGCTGTTCTACGACCTCGAGGCGTTCAACATCAAGCACTCCACGGCGTGCACCTGGTCAGCCCTGTGGTTCCTGAGCTCCTGGACCCAGGAGCTGCACCGCTACCGCTACGCCTCCGGCATCTACTCCAGCGCTGCGTCGGGTCTGAAGATCGTCGATGACGCGCGGGTGCGTCCGGGCAACACCGTCACGATGCCCGACCAGGTCTGGATCGCCGACTGGAACGGCAAGGCCAGCACCTACTCCTCCTACATCCGCAACGACGGCTGGAACCCCTACGGTCGCGCGCACCAGTACCAGGGCGGGCACAACGAGACGTGGGGCGGCGTGACCATCAACATCGACCGCAACTACCTCGACCTGCGCACGCCCACGCTGCCCGGGGCGGCCGCTCCCGCTCCCGCGCCCACGACTCCGTCCGACGGCGTTCGCTACACCGGCAGCTCTCTGGCCGACCCCAGGTGCGCACCGTCGACGATCAGCAGGTCCTCCTACGTGACCACGAGCGCCACCTCGTCGACCGGCCTGATCGTGCCGCTGCAGTGCGTGCTCAAGCAGCAGCACCTCTACCCGTACTCCGTGACGGGGACGTGGAACGCGCAGACGACCTCGGCGCTGCATGCCTTCCAGAGCCGGGTGGGCCACCCGGTTCGCAGCTACGCCAGCCAGAACGACTGGGTGAGCCTGATGGTCGCTGGCAACGGCGCGCACCGCCTCAAGCGCGGCGTCCGGGGAGCCGACGTGGTGATGGTGCAGCGCGCGATGAACGCGGCAGCGGCGCCCCACCTCCGGGTGACCGGCTACTACAACCGGGCCACTGCCCGGGCCGTCGGTGCCTACCAGCACCGGTTGGGGATGCGCACGACCAAGAGGGTCAGCGCTCCCACCTGGAGCATGCTCCGGGCCGGGCGTCGCTGACCGAGGCTCAGGCCTCGACCAGCGCGGCGACCGCACTGGCGAAGAAGCCGAGCCCGTCTGTCCCGGGCCCGGTCAGCTCCTCGACGGCGTGCTCGGGGTGCGGCATCAGCCCGACCACGTTGCCGGCCTCGTTGGTGATCCCGGCGATCGCCCGCTGGGAGCCGTTGGGGTTGCCGACGTAGCGGGCCACCACTCGCCCTTCACCCTCGAGGGTGTCCAGCGTGTGCTGGTCGGCGACGTAGGAGCCCTCGCCGTTCTTGAGCACGATGGTGATCTCCTGACCCGCCGCATAGTGGGTCGTCCAGGGCGTGCGGTCGTTCTCGATGCGCACCACCTGGTCGAGGCAGCCGAACTTGCGGTGGTCGTTGCGGATCAGCGCCCCGGGCAGCAGGTGGGACTCGCACAGGATCTGGAAGCCGTTGCAGATGCCCAGGACGGGCATCCCGGCCCTGGCCGCGGCGATCACCTCCGTCATGACCGGAGCGAACCGGGCGATCGCGCCGCAGCGCAGGTAGTCGCCGTAGGAGAAGCCGCCCGGCAGCACGACCGCGTCCACTCCGCCGAGATCGTGGTCGCCGTGCCACAGTGCGACCGGGTCGGCGCCCGCGAGGCGTACGGCGCGTTGCGCGTCGACGTCGTCGAGGGAGCCGGGGAAGGTGACGACCCCGATCCTCACGGAAGGACCCGCACCGCGTAGTCCTCGATGACCGGGTTCGAGAGCAGCGTCGCCGCCATCTCGTGCACCTGGGCGAGGCGCTCGTCGGTCGCCTCCCCGTCGAGCTCGAGCTCGAAGCGCTTGCCCTGCCGGACCTCGCTCACGCCGTCGAAGCCGAGTCGCGGCAGCGCGCCCTGGACCGCCTTGCCCTGCGGATCGAGGATCTCGGGCTTGGGCATGACGTCGACGACGACACGGGCCACGGGAGGCCCCTTTCGCTCGGGTGCACGGGGACGGTCAGTCTATCGATGGTGCCGGCACGACGGCCCGCACCCTGGTGGCCCTCGAGCGCGGGCGGGTCTCAGCGCGCGCCGCGAGCCGCCACGACGCCGAGGGCGATGCCGAAGCCGGCGAGCGCCGGGCCGACGAGCGCCCAGTACTCGACGCCGCTCATCGTGCTCCCCTTGAGGATGTTCAGCCCCTGCAGGGTCCAGACGACGCCGACGACGACCATCAGGCCACTCAGGGCCAGAGCGAGGATGCGTCCCATCAGCTCGACCTCGAAGCCAGGATGCGCGCTGCCTTGCGAAGGTCGCCGCGGACGGCGAACACACCTGCGCGGGTCGCGGCCCAGCCGACCGGCCGGAGGAGTCCCCGGCCGCGGACACCGAAGGTCACCTCCACGGTGCAGCCACCCGAACGGGGGGAGAAGCCGAGGGTGAGGTCGGCCTCGATGGCCTTCCAGCGACCTGTCTCGGCCCAGAGCACGTCGGTCTCCATCTCGGTGATCGTCATCTCGGGGTCGATCCCCGCCGAGGTGAGGTCGCGCCAGCGCATCCCCACGCGTGGCTCGCCGTCGTCGAGCATCTCGACCGCCCGCAGCGACGACTGCCACTCCGGCCGGTTGCGAGGGTCGGCGAGATAGGCGAAGGCCACGTCCACCGGCACGTCGTACTCCACCGCGGGGCTGCGGGATCCGGTCGGACCCCGACCGGACGTCCCGGGCGTCATCAGAACCGCTCCCCGGTGAGCATCTCGAACGCCTCGACGTAACGCGCCCGAGTGCGGTCGATGATCTCCGTGGGAAGCGCCGGCGGCGCGGCTCCGGACGAGCGGTCCCACCCGCTCGCCTCGGAGAGCAGCCAGTTGCGCACGATCTGCTTGTCGTAGGAGTCCTGCGCACGACCGGGCTCCCAGTCCGCGGCCGGCCAGAAGCGGCTGGAGTCAGGGGTGAGCACCTCGTCGGCCAGGACCGTGGTCCCGTTGCCGCCGCTGTCGCCGGCCACCGGCATCAGCCGTGAGCCGAACTCGAGCTTGCTGTCGGCCAGGATGATGCCGCGCTCGCGGGCCAGAGCCTCGGCGCGCGCGTAGACCGCCAGGGTCAGCTCGCGCAGCTCCGCGGCGGCCGGGGCGCCCACGTCGGCGACGACGCTCTCGTAGGAGACGTTCTCGTCGTGCTCACCGAGGGCAGCCTTGGTGGCGGGGGTGAAGATCGGCGCAGGCAACCGGCTGCCGTCCTGCAGCCCCTTCGGGAGCACGATGCCGCAGACCTCACCCCGGGCCTGGTAGTCCGACCAGCCGGACCCGGTGAGGTAGCCCCGTGCCACGCACTCAACCGGATACATCGCCAGCTGCTCGCAGACGATGGCCCTCCCCTTGACGGCCTCGGGGACATCGGTCGACCGGACGTGGTTGGGCACGATGTCGGCGAGCTGGGTGAACCACCACAACGACATGCGGGTGAGGATCTCGCCCTTGTCGGGGATGGTGCTCTCCAGCACGAAGTCGTACGCCGAGATCCGGTCGCTCGCGACCATCAGCAGGCTGTCGTCCTCGAGCCGGTAGAGGTCACGGACCTTGCCGGAGTGGATGTGGGTCGCGCCGTCGATGACTGGAGCGTCGGGGATGTTGTGCACGCCGCCACCCTACAAACGCCTCCCGGTTCCCCGGACGTGGCTGTGGGGTGTGCCGGCGATCGCCGGCACACCCCACAGGTCGAGCAGGATTCAGAGAATGGCCTTCAGAATGGCCTTCTGCTCGTGCTTGGTGTCCTGCTTGGCGTCTGCGGCTCCACCGGCAGCACCGATCGAGGAGACGGCGAGGGCAACGGTCGCCGCGAGGAGTGCGCCGCGGACGGTGCGGGTCTTGATGCTCATGGTGGGGTTCCCTCCCGTAGTTCCGGACCCCCAGGGGTGGGGTCCGGCTGTACATTCAGTCTACGGGCATTTGTCCGTTTTGTCCAAAAGTTTGAGAAGGTCAGCCTCGAAACTGTGGGAGGGGCCGCCCCGAGATCCGGAGCGGCCCCTGGCACGTGCACTGGGCAGATTCAGCGCAGCGCGTCTCAGACGCTCGATTCCGCCCAGTCCGACATGTGCACGAGTCTCCGAGATGCGCCCGGCCGACGAACCTCCGGCACCGGACAGAAGCGAGCAAACCAGAATCTAGATGACAGAGCACTCCGGCCACAACCCCCAGAGAGTCTGATTCAGGACAACCTGAATCAGAGGATGGCCCCCGGGGTGTAGCTCGCCGACTCAGGATCGGATGCCAGCGCTGCCTCGACCTGGCGCACCACCGAGGCGACCTGCTCCCGAGCCACTCCGGTGAACTCGATCGGCTCCGAGACCAGTGCCTCGATCCGGGCGCGGTCCAGGCCGAGCCGTCCATCCCCCGCGAGCCGCGCGAACAGGTCGTTGTCGGTGCGCCCCTGACGCATCTCGAGGGCCACGGCCACGGCGTGCTCCTTGATCGCCTCGTGCGCCTCCTCGCGACCCACGCCGTTGCGCACCGCCGCCATCAGCACCTTGGTCGTGGTCAGGAACGGGAGGTACCGGTCGAGCTCGCGCTGGACGACCGCAGGAAAGACCCCGAACTCGTCGAGCACCGTCAGGAACGTCTGGAACAGCCCGTCGGCGGCGAAGAACGCGTCCGGCAGCGCGACGCGGCGTACGACGGAGCAGGAGACGTCGCCCTCGTTCCACTGGTCCCCGGCCAGCTCGCTGACCATCGAGAGGTGGCCACGGAGGACGACGGCGAGGCCGTTGACCCGTTCGCACGAGCGCGTGTTCATCTTGTGCGGCATCGCGGAGGACCCGACCTGGCCCTCCTTGAAGCCCTCGGTGACCAGCTCGATCCCGGCCATCAGGCGGATCGTGGTGGCCAGGTTGGACGGACCGGCGACCGTCTGGACCAGGGCCGAGACCACGTCGAAGTCGAGCGAGCGCGGGTAGACCTGGCCCACGCTCGTGAGCACCTGGTCGAACCCGAGGTGGTGCGCCACCCGCTGCTCGAGCTCGGCGAAACGCGCGGTTGAGCCGTCCAGGAGGTCGAGCATGTCCTGGCCGGTGCCCATCGGCCCCTTGATCCCCCGCAACGGGTACCGGGCCAGCAGGTCGTCGATCCGGCCCAGCGCGAGGAGCATCTCGTCGGCCACGGAGGCGAACCGCTTGCCCAGCGTGGTGGCCTGGGCGGCCACGTTGTGCGAGCGACCGGCCATCACCAGGGCCTCGTGCTCGGTGGCCAGGCGCGCCAGCCGGGCGAGCGCGGCCAGCACCCGCTTGCGGATCAGCCCCAGTGACGCCCTGATCTGGAGCTGCTCGACGTTCTCGGTGAGGTCGCGCGAGGTCATCCCCTTGTGGATGTGCTCGTGGCCGGCCAGCGCGCAGAACTCCTCGATGCGCGCCTTGACGTCGTGGCGGGTGACCCGCTCGCGCGCGGCGATGCTGGTGAGGTCCACCTGGTCGACCACGGCCTCGTAGTCGGCGATCACCTCGTCGGGCACGTCGATGCCCAGGCTCTGCTGGGCGGTCAGGACCGCGATCCACAGCTGCCGCTCCAGCACGATCTTGTGCTCGGGCGACCAGAGCTCGGCCAGGTCGGCCCCGGCGTACCGGGTGGCCAGCACGTTGGGCACGGTCATCGGGCCTGCGTCACTCACTTGGTTCCCTCCTCGACCACCGAGGCGGCGATGTCGGTGCGCCACTGGGCGCCTGCAAAGCTGATCGAGGAGACGCCCTCGTAGGCCCTGGTGCGGGCGGTCGCCACGTCGCTGCCGACTGCGGTCACCGCCAGCACCCGGCCACCGGCCGTCACGAGCGCGCCGTCGCGGCGCGACGTGCCCGAGTGGATCACGTCGACGTCGGTCTCGGCGGCCAGCTTCTCCGTCCCGGTGATCACGTCGCCCTTGCTGGAGGACTCGGGGTAGCCCGCGCTGGCCATCACCACGGCCACGGCACCACCGTCCTTCCAGCGCGGGGGTTCCACCTCGTCGAGGGTCGCGTCCGCGGCGCCCTTGAGCAGTGCCCCCAGCGGCGAGTCGAGCAGCGCCATCAACGGTTGGGTCTCGGGGTCACCGAACCGCGCGTTGAACTCCACCACCCGCAGGCCCCGGGAGGTCAGCGCGAGGCCGGCGTAGAGCAGTCCCGCGAAGAGGGCACCCCGGTGCGCCATCTCGTCGACCGTCGGCTGCAGCACCCGTTCCAGCACGTCGGCCACCAGGTCGTCGGGAGCCCAGGCGAGCGGGGTGTAGGCACCCATCCCCCCGGTGTTGGGCCCCTGGTCGCCGTCGAAGACCCGCTTGAAGTCCTGAGCCGGTTGCAGCGGGTAGACGGTCCTTCCGTCGGTGATCGCGAACAGCGAGACCTCGGGACCGTCGAGGAACTCCTCGATCACGACCCGGTCGCACAGCGCGGCGTGCGCGACCGCCTCGTCGCGGTCGTCGGTCACCACCACGCCCTTGCCCGCGGCCAGGCCGTCGTCCTTGACGACGTAGGGCGGTCCGAAGGCGTCCAGCGCGGCGGCGACCTCGTCCTCGGTGTCGCACACGTGCGCCATGGCTGTCGGCACCCCCGCAGCGGCCATCACGTCCTTGGCGAAGGCCTTCGACCCCTCGAGCTCGGCTGCCAGCCGGGAGGGACCGAAGCAGCTGATCCCGTGCTCACGCACGGCGTCGGCGACTCCTGCCACCAGCGGCGCCTCCGGCCCGATGACGACGAGGTCGACCCCCAGCCGAGCGGCCAGCCCGGCCACGGCCGCACCGTCCATCGGGTCGACGTCATGAAGGGTCGCGACCTCGGCGATACCCGGGTTGCCCGGAGCGGCGTGCACCTCGCTGACCGCGGGGTCGCGGGAGAGCGCGAGCGCGAGCGCGTGCTCGCGCCCACCGGTTCCGATCACGAGGGTCCTCACGTTCGCCGATCCTATCGACGGCGCCCGGTCCTGCGTCGGGGGCGCCCGGTCGAGCCGGAGCCGGGTCTCAGGCGCGTCGGAGCGAGGCGACCCGCCACCCGGTCGCTGCCACCGCCAGGACGAGGACCCCGGTCGCACGCGCGCTGAGCCCGAGACCTGCGTGGCGGGGCCACTCGCCGAGCAGGGCGACGGCCGACTCGCCGAACGGTCCGGTCAGGACGTACGCCGCCCAGAAGGTCGCCACCGCGTTCGTCCCGAACCCGTAGTAGCCCACCGCGAGCAGCACGAGCATCGTGCCCAGCGCGATGACCGACCCCCCGTGGCCCGGCGGGAGGACAGACCCCACCAGCCCACCGAACGACCTCCCGAGCGCGAACGCGAGGAGCACCGCCAGCCAGTAGAAGGCCTCACGTCGACGGGTCACGACCGTGTGGATCGACAGCGTGCGCTCGGTCCGGTACCAGCCCGTCAGGAGCCCTGCGAGACCGAGCGCGCAGAGAGCGCCGGCCGTCGCCGGGCCGATGTGGAGGGTCTCGACGAGGTTGTCCGCGACCAGTGAACCCACTGCGCTGACCACGACGACCGTGAGCCAGTAGACCGGCGCCACGTGACGTCGCAGCGAGATCTGCGCACCCAGCTGCGTCACCAGCAGGACGCCCATGATGGCGGTGGTCGGCACCAGTCCGAGGACCAGGTCTCGGGCGAGGAAGTGCGTGGCGGCGCCGCCGAGGGTGCTGCTGAGGATCTTCAACAACCAGAACACCACGGTGACCTCGGGTGCCTTGCTGGAGAGCAACCAGGTCCAGGGGCTCTCCCAGGACGCCCGTGCGCGCAGGGCGAAGTCGTTCGAGAAGGGACCGGACGTCATGTCCGCGAGGATGCGTCGGTCTACCTGAAGCTCACCTGACCGCGCGGTCAGGTCCTGGGAAGCGTCAGCGTGAAGGTCGTCGGAGCCGACGGCGAGGTCACCCGCACGCCGCCACCCAGCGTCTGCGCGACCCGTCTCGCCAGAGCGAGTCCCAGCCCCGCACCACCGCTCGAGGCACTCCGTGCCCCGGCGTCGAAGAGAGTCTCCGGATCACCGGCCACGCCGGGCCCGTCGTCGGAGACGTGGAGGTCGACCGTCCGTGTCCTGACCTCGGCGCTGAGGATCACGCTCGAGCTCGCGTGCCGCAACGCGTTGTCGACCAGCGGGGACAGCGCGCGGACCGCCATCTCGGTGGTCGCAGCGAGCGTGACCTGTCCGTGCGCCTCGTCGATACGGACGTGCAGCTCGGGGTGCTGCCCCAGGTGCCCGTCCACCGCGGCCAGGGCGACCTCCCGGAGCGTGGTGCGGGTGCCGGAGTGGTCCCCCCCGCGGGCGATCGCCAGCAGCGTGGAGATCGTGCTGCTCATCGTGTCGACGAGCTCGACGATCCGGTCCAGATGGACCGCTGCGGCTCCAGTCGGGGACTTCATCAGCGCGAGCTCTGCCTCCCCGCGCACTCCGGTCAACGGCGTACGCAGCTCGTGCGCGAGCTCGGAGGTGAGCAGCTGCTCGCCGCGCAACGCACCGGCGACGCGGTCCAGCAGCACGTTCAGGGTCCGTCCCAGATGAGCGATCTCGTCGTGTGCGCCGGGGTCGTCGAAGCGGGCGTCGAGCGCCTGCTCGCTCCACTCGTCAGCCAGCGCGGCCATGGCCTCGACCGGCGTGAGGGTGCGGCCCGCCGTCCACGCCGCGACCGCCGTGGCACCCGCCGTGACGAGCAGACCGAGCGCCACCAGCCCGACGAGGATCTCGGTGCGGGTCGACTCGTAGGGCTCGAGGCTCTTGGAGACGACGAGTACGCCGGTCGTGGGTGCCGGCCCCCTGATCGAGACCGGGGCCGCGAGGAAGACCCGGTCGCCCACCTGCGCCCGCGTCCGAGTCGTGACGGTGCCGAGCCGGTCGGCAGCATCGCGGACCCGGTCGCTCGCTCGGGGCCCGTCCAGCTTGGTGCCGTTGCCGTCGTAGAGCCAGGTGGTGTCGTCGATGCTGTCGTCGGCCGTCTCCAGTGCCAGCGCCGGTCCGTCGGGATTGCTCTCCACACCAGCGGTGATGACCGCGAGTCGGTCCGCCAGCGCCGAGTCGACGCTGTTGCGCGTCACGGCGTTCAGCGCGAGCACGACCGTCCCGATCATGGCCACCATCGCCACCGCGGAGACCAGTGCGGTCGTCACCACGATCCGCCTGCGCAAGCTTCTGCGGGGGCGCCTCATCTGAGTGCGAACCCGACCCCTCGGACCGTCTCCAGCGAGACAGGGGAGTCCACGGCCGCGAGCTTGACCCGCAGCCGGCGGATGTAGGAGTCGATGGTGTTCTCACTGACCATGGCGCCGTCCGGCCAGCCGGCCGCCACCGCCGCACGGCGCCTGACGACGGTCCCGGGCTCGGCGGCGATCGCTGCCAGCATCCGGAACTCGGTCGGGGTCAGGCGCGCCTCGAGGTCCCCGTGCCGCACCGCGTAGCGGTCGGGGTCCAGGTGCAGGCCGGAGACCAACGAGGGCACCGGGCGACTGCGCTTGTGCAGCGCCTCGATGCGGACCATCACCTCGGACAGGGCGAACGGCTTGGACACGTAGTCGTCCCCGCCGGCGTGGAACCCGGCGACCCGGTCGTGCACGGCGTCCAGGGCGGTCAGGAACATCACCGGCGCGTGCTGGCCCTCGTTGCGCAGCGCCTGGCACACGTCGCGCCCGTCCGCATCGGGCAGTCCGATGTCGATGACCAGCACGTCCACCCCGGAGGAGGGGGCCAGGTGGAGCAGAGCCTCCCGGCCGTTGCGCGCGACGACCACGTCGTAGCCGTTCATCCGCAGCGCGTCGGCGAGCACACGACGCACGGAGGGGTCGTCCTCCACGATCCCGACCTTCGTCATGTGTCCATCGTGCCCCAGGTCAGGTGGAGTTTCCCCCACATCTGACCGACGTTCAGGTGCCGGTCAGGTTCTTCGCTGCATGGTCGTTCCATGCCCACCTCGCTCGATCGGCCACCTGTGTCACCGGTCGTCGCCGAGCAGGTCCCGCAGTCGTCGTGGCGCGGGGTCCTCCGGGTCGCCCGACGGCATCCCGTGGGCGCGATCGCCGCGATCGTCGTCGTACTGCGCCTTCCGCTGCTGGACCAGGCACCGAGCCCGGACGAGGCCGGCTTCTTGATGGTGGGCGGCCACTGGCACGCCGGCGGGACCTCGCTCTACGGGAACTACTGGGTGGACCGGCCCCCCCTGCTCATCACGATCTTCCGGCTGGCGTCCCTGACCGGCGGGCTGGTGCCGCTCCGGCTGATCGGCGCTCTCGCAGCGGTCGCGGTCGTCACGGGTGTGGCCCACGTCGCGCGTCAGCTGGACGGGGACCGGGCAGCAGCGTGGGCGGGGCTCGCGGCAGCCTCCTGGTGCGTGAGCCCGCTCGTGGGAGCGGAGATGGTCAACGGCGAACTGCTCGCTGCCCCGTTCGTCATCTGGGGCATCGCCGCGATGCTGCACAGCCTGAGGTCCGAGGGGCCAACGCGGAGCTTCCAGCTCGCAGCAGCGGCGGGAGCCGCGTTCGTCGCGGCGCTGCTGGTCAAGCAGAACATCGCCGACGTCGGGGTCTTCGCGGCCACCGTGCTCCTGGTGGCGTGGCGACGACGTGAGCTCACCTTCGCCCAGGTACGCCGCCTGGCTCTGGCGTTCGGCGCCGGCAGCGTGGGCCTGCTGCTGATGATGTCCGGCTGGACGCTGCTGCACGGGACCTCGTTGACCGGTGTCTTCGACGCGATGTACCCCTTCCGCATCGAGGCCGGCCGGGTGATGGCCGGCGCGACCACCCACCAGGCGGTGACGGGGCGACTCTGGGCCCTGCTCACCTCCTGGGCGCTCAGCGGCGGGGTCGCGGTGCTGGTGGTCTCCGCCTGGGCGCTCCTCACCCGTCGCGTGCACGGCGCCGTGGCCTGGGCACTCGGCGCCACCATCCTCTTCGAGATCGCCTCGGTGCTGCTCGGTGGCAACTACTGGAACCACTACCTCGTGCAGCTCGTCGCACCACTGTCGGTCACCGTCGGCGTGCTGGCGGCCAGGCGGCAGCTCTGGGCCAGGCCACTGGTCTCGGCACTGGCGGTGCTCGCCGTCGTGGCGTGGGTCCTCGCCCTGCCACCGCGGGTGGACTCGCTGGCCTCGAGCGTCGGGCACTCCATCGGCGCGGCCTCCCGGCCGGGCGACACGATCGTGACGGTCTACGGGCACTCAGACGTCACCCAGTCCTCGGGACTCGACTCCCCCTACCCCTACCTGTGGAGCCTGCCGCTCAAGACGCTCGACCCCGACCTCGCCCAGCTCGACCGGGTGCTGGGCGGGCCAGACGCCCCCACCTGGTTCGTCACCTGGAGCCATCTCCCGACCTGGGGCGTGCACAGCGGAGCCACTGCCGATCTGGTCGCGCACGACTACCACCCGGTGGCCGTGCTCGCCGGACGCACGGTCTACCTCCGCAACGGGATCCGGCGCAGCACCCCTGTGCTCGACGGGATCCCGTCCACCAAGCCACTGTTCTCCACCTCCCTGAAGGGACTCATCCGATGAAGACCATCGTCGTCATCCCGACCTATGACGAGGCCGACAACATCTGTGCGGTCCTCGACGCCGTGCTCGTCGCGGCACCGACGACCGACGTGCTCGTCGTCGACGACAGCAGCCCCGACGGGACTGCTGCCCTGGTCCGGTCACATCCCCAGCACCTCCGACGCGTCTTCCTCCTCAGCCGCAGCGACAAGGACGGTCTCGGGGCCGCCTACCGAGCCGGCATGACCTGGGCACTGGCGCGCGGGTACGACGCGGTGGCGCAGATGGACGCCGACCTGTCCCACCCACCGGAGCGGCTCCCCGTCCTCCTGGCGGCCCTCGAGGAGGCCGACCTCGCCGTGGGCTCGCGCTACGTCCGCGGCGGAGCGGTCCAGGACTGGCCGTGGAGCCGACGCGCCATCTCCTGGGGCGGCAACCTCTACGTGCGCCTCGTGCTCGGCCTGCCGGTCCACGACACGACCGCGGGTTTCAAGGCGTTCCGTCGCGACGCCCTGCTCCGGATCGGCGCACTGGAGTCGGAGTCGAACGGCTACAGCTTCCAGATCGAGAACACCTGGCGCGCGAGCAGGCTGGGACTGCGGATCGTCGAGGTGCCGATCACCTTCACCGACCGCAACTCGGGCCAGTCGAAGATGTCGAGCTCGATCGTGCGCGAGGCGGTCCTCAGGGTGCTGGTGTGGCGGTGGCGGGAGCTCGCCGGCCGGGCCACGCCTCCCACAGCCACGCCGGCCGAACGTCTGACGGAGCGACATGACGTCGCGGTCTGAGGCGCTCGTCCAGCGCCTCGCCTCCCCCGAGGTGCTCACCTTCCTGGCCGTCGGTGGGGTCGGGTACGTCGTCGACGTGGTCACCTTCAACGTGTTGCGTGGCACGGCCACGCTCGGCACGACGGACCCGTCGTACGCGCGCGTCCTGGCGGTCGCGGTGGCCATGGTGGTCACCTACCTGGGGAACCGGATGTACACCTGGCGCGGCCAGGCCAGCGGGGACCGCCGCCGCGAGATCGGGCTGTTCATCCTCTTCAACCTCGTCGGGCTCGGCATCTCGGTCGTCACCCTGGTGCTCTCCCACGACGTCCTGGGACTCACCAGCCGCCTTGCGGACAACCTCTCGGCCAACGTCGTGGGCCTGGCCCTCGGCACGCTCTTCAGATACTGGTCCTACCGGAGGTTCGTGTTCGCCACCCCCGTGAACGCCCAGGAGCAGCACCTCCGGGCGAGCCCCGCGTGGCTGCCGCTGGAGCACTACCGGGTCGAGGTCCGGGTCGGCGTCGAGACGACTCCGGTCCGACCCGAGGGGCGGCCGCGCTGACCGGGCGGTGGGTCGCGCCTGCTCGGTGGGCGGGCCTGGCGGTCGTGCTTCTCACGACGCTGGGTCTCGGCTACCTCGCGGAGTCGACCCGCGAGCACGACGGGCCGACCCGGCTGGACCCGGCACTGGCGCACGACGTGGTCGCCGACCGCACCCACACGCTGACCTTCCTCGCGCACCTGCTCACCGCGGTCGGCAGCGAGGTGGTCGTCGGCGGGCTCGCCCTCCTGCTGGCTGGCCTGCTGGCCTGGCGGCGACACTGGGAACAGGCCTTCACCGTCAGCGCTGCGATCGGCGG
The DNA here is from genome assembly GCA_963815825.1 of uncultured Actinomycetota bacterium. Taxonomy (GTDB): domain Bacteria; phylum Actinomycetota; class Actinomycetes; order Propionibacteriales; family Nocardioidaceae; genus Marmoricola. The sequence goes on from CAWFII010000016.1 coordinate 42,988, forward strand.
CAGTGCCTTCTTCACCGTGGCCCTCAAGCTCGCGGTCGCCCGGACCCGGCCCGGCAGCGGGATCAGGCTGGGACCGGTGGACCACAGCTACTCGTTCCCCTCCGGGCACTCGTTGAACTCAGCGGTGCTGCTCGCGCTCCTCGTCTGGCTGCTCTGGCCAGGGGCAAGTGCCCTACGACGGGTGCTGCTGGCGCTGGCGGCGACCCTGCTCGCGCTCGCGATCGGCGCCAGCCGCGTCTACCTGGGCTACCACTGGGGTACCGACGTGCTCGCCTCGTGGCTGGTCGCGGCCGGATGGCTGTGCGTCGTGGCGCTGTTCGCCGGGCCTGTCTACCGGTGGGTCTCGGCTCAGGTGACGACGAGGGTCTGCTCGCGACCGGGTCCGACCCCGACGGCCCAGAACGGGGTGCCCGAGATCTCCTCGAGGGCCCGCACGTAGCGCTGCGCGTTCTTGGGCAGGTCGGCGAAGGTCCGGCAGGCCGAGATGTCGTCGCCCCACCCGTCGAGGTACTCGTAGACCGGCGTGGCCCGGTGGAACATCGTCTGGGTCATCGGCATCTCGTCATGGCGGACGCCGTCGATGTCGTAGGCCACGCAGACCGGGATCCGGTCCCAGGCACTGAGCACGTCGAGCTTGGTCATGAAGAACTCGGTCAGGCCGTTGACGCGGGAGGCGTAGCGCGCGACGACCGCGTCGTACCAGCCGCAGCGGCGGTCGCGACCCGTCGAGACGCCGACCTCCCCGCCGATCTCCCACAGCCTGGCGCCGTCCTCGTCGAACAGCTCGGTCGGGAACGGGCCCGACCCGACCCTCGTGGTGTAGGCCTTGATCACCCCGATGACACGGTCGATCCGCGTCGGCCCGACCCCCGCGCCGACGCAGACCCCGCCGGAGACCGGGCTGCTGCTGGTCACGAACGGGTAGGTGCCGTGGTCGACGTCGAGCATGGTGGCCTGCGCGCCCTCGAACAGCACGGTCCGGTCCTCGTCCAGTGCCCGGTTGAGCAGCAGCGAGGTGTCCGCGACCATCGGCTCCAGACGCGCTGCATAGCCGCGGAGCTCCTCGACGATCTCCTCGACGGTGATCGCACGCCGGTTGTAGACCTTGGTGAGCAGGTGGTTCTTGGCCTCCAGGGCCGCCTCCACCTTCTCCTGCAGGATCGCCTCGTCGAAGAGGTCGGCCACCCGGATGCCGACCCGGTTGATCTTGTCGGCGTACGCCGGGCCGATGCCCCGCCCGGTGGTGCCGATCTTGTTCTTGCCCAGGAAGCGCTCGGTGACCTTGTCGATCGTCGAGTGGTAGGACGCGATCACGTGCGCGTTGGCGCTGACCACCAGCGGGCCCATCGCGACGTCCCGCGCGATCAGCGCGTCGAGCTCGCGGAACAGCGCCTCCGGCGAGACGACGACCCCGTTGGCGATCACCGACGTGCAGTCGGGCGTCAGGATGCCGCTGGGCAGCAGGTGCGTCGCGAACTTCTCGCCGTTGACCACGATCGTGTGGCCGGCGTTGTGCCCGCCGCTGGTGCGGACGCAGAAGTCGATGGCGTTGTCGGTGGTGAGCAGGTCCGTGGCCTTGCCCTTGCCCTCGTCTCCCCACTGGGCTCCGAGTACGACGATCGCAGGCATCTACACCCCTCCATCGGCAGGCGCCGAGTCGACTTCTGGGACCGGGCTGCCCCGGAGACCACGAAGGCCCGGGTGCAACAGCACCGGGCCCATTGCGACCTCACGCTACCAAGGGTCGAGCCTCGTCGACCATTCCGCTCCCAGGTTTGTCCGAGTTGCGACGGCCTCTCGCGGCTGCCTCTACAGTGTCGGCGTGGATCCCCTCCTGCTGATCACCAACTCCGAGGCCGGGGGTGGCCTGAACGAAGGCCTCGAGGTCGCCCTGGCGGTGCTCCGCGAGGACGCCGACGTGGAGGTCGCCTCGACCGGGAACCCCGGCGAGCTCGACGGTGTCCTGCACCGGGCCGGTTGCCGCTCGATCGTGGTTGCCGGAGGTGACGGGAGCCTGCACGCGGTGGTGAAGGCACTGCACCGCCGCCACGAGCTCGCCAGGCGCACGCTCGGCCTGATCCCGCTAGGAACGGGCAACGACTTCGCGCGCACGCTCGGGATCCCCCTCGACCCGGCCGAGGCCGCCGCGGCCCTGCTGAGCGGAGAGCCCCGCCCGATGGATCTCATCGTCGACGAGCTCGGCGGTGTGGTGGTCAACAGCGTGCACGCCGGCGCCAGCGCCCAGGCGAGCCGCCGCGGGGTCCGCTGGAAGGAGCGACTCGGCCCGTACGGCTTCGGGATCCTGGGTTATCCCATCGGAGCCGTGATGGCCGCGGTGCGGCCGCCGTTCGTCCGGCTGCGTATCGAGGCCGACGGGGAGCTGATCTCCGACATGGACCAGCACATCTTGATGATCGCGGTGGGCAACGGTGCCAGCGTCGGCGGCGGCACCGAGCTCACGCCCGAGGCGGACCCGGAGGACGGCAAGCTCGACGTGATGGTGTCGTTCGCCACCGGGCCGATCGAGCGCCTCGCCTACGTGTGGAAGCTGCGCACCGGCGACCACGAGGAGCGGTCGGACGTGATCACCAGGCGGGTCACCCAGGTGACGGTCTCCGGCGAGGACTTCTTCCTCGCCGCCGACGGCGAGATCAGCGGCCCCGAGCGTCGTCGCTCCTGGCACCTCGAGAAGGCGGCCTACTCGATGATCGTCCCGCGCACCTAGGCAGCAGCTCGTCCTAGTCGTCGGCCTCGTCCAGCCCGGCGCCCTCCACGACCGGCCGGAACTTCTCGACCCGCGCGTCACCGGCGTCGGCGAAGTAGTCGCCCGGCGTGGTCTCGTCGGAGCCGTTGTCGACCTTCATCGCGTTCAGGACGGCCGAGACGACCACGGAGATGATGAGGTTGGCCGCGAACGCGGTCAGCGCGATGTAGCCCATCTGCCCGATGCCGGGGATCAGGTCCAGCGAGCCGCCGAAGTGCTTCCCGGTCACCGGGTTGAGCACGTTGTATGCCTCGACGGTGCCGTAGACCATGCCCACGGCCCAACCGGCCAGCAGCGCCCACTTGTGGAACCAGCGGGTGTAGAGGCTGAACACGATCGCCGGGAACGTCTGCAGGATCCAGATGCCGCCGAGGAGCTGGAAGTTGATCGCGTTCTGCTTGTCCAGGGTGAGCACGAAGACCAGCGCGAACCCCTTGACCGCGAGCGAGGCCAGCTTGGAGACCTTGGCCTCCTGGGCGTGCGTGGCGTCCGGCTTGAGCCACTCCTTGTAGATGTTGCGGGTGAAGGTGTTGGCCGCCGCGATCGACATGATCGCCGCCGGCACGAGCGCCCCGATGGCCACGGCCGCGAAGGCCACGCCGGCGAACCAGGACGGGAAGGAGTCCTCGAAGAGCTGCGGGATCACCAGCTGGGGGTTGGGCTTGCCGTCGACGCCGATCGGCTTGGTGCCGGCCGCGATCGCGACCCAGCCGAGCAGGGCGAGCAGGCCGAGCACGAAGGAGTACGCCGGCAGGATCGAGGCGTTGCGCCGGATCGTCGTACGGCTCTCCGAGGAGAGGGTCGCGGTGACCGAGTGCGGATACATGAACAGTGCCATCGCCGAGCCCAGGGCGAGTGAGGCATAGGCCCACATCTGGCCGTCGCCGGGGATGAAGGCGCCGTTCGGCTTGCCGGTGGCCTCGTTGGTGGCCGACATCTTGTCCGCCGCGGCACCGAAGACCGCCTCCCAGCCACCGACCTTCGTCGGCAGGTAGAGCACCGCCACGATGATCACCAGGTAGATCAGCGCGTCCTTGACAAACGCGATCACCGCCGGCGCGCGCAGTCCCGAGGTGTAGGTGTAGGCCGCCAGCACGACGAACGCGATCAGCAACGGCAGGTCCTTGGCCAGCCAGTTCTCACCGCTGCCGAGCCCGACCACGTCGAGGACCGCCTGGATTCCGACGAGCTGCAGTGCGATGTAGGGCATCGTCGCGAGGAACCCGGTCACGGCGACCGCGAGCGAGAGCACCCGGGAGTCGTAACGTCCTCGGACGAAGTCGGCGGTGGTCACGTAGCCGTGCCGGTGGCTGACCGACCACAGCCGCGCCATGAAGATGAAGATGATCGGGTAGAGGATGATCGTGTAGGGCACCGCGAAGAAGCCGGCCACCGAGCCCAGCGCGAACATCGCCGCCGGGACGGCGATGAAGGTGTAGGCCGTGTAGAGGTCCCCGCCGAGCAGGAACCAGGTCACCCAGGTGCCGAACTTGCGCCCACCGAGACCCCATTCGTCGAGGGACTCGAGGGTGTCGCCCTTCTGGAAGCGGGTGGCCATGAAGCCGAGCACCGTGACCACGATGAAGAGCAGGATCAGCACCGCGAGCGCGACGCCGTTGATGCCACCGCCGGCAGCCAGCGGCGTCAGGAGGGGGCTCATCGGTCACCGTCCCGGTCGGCCGGGGTGACGTGGCCGGTCGTGCCCGGGCCCGGCTTGCGCGCGGCCAGCACGAGCCGGTGCGCGGTGTAGGTGAGTCCGGCGCAGAGGAAGACCCACATGAACTGGTACCAGAAGAAGAACGGGAAGCCCCACAGTCGCGGTGTGTCGCGGTTGTAGCTGCTCACCCAGAGGAGGGCGATCACGGGGATCACGAGCAGGACGCCGGCCACGGCCAACATCGTCTTGTTCGTCGGAGGGACGCCGTCAGCCCCGCCCGAGCGGTTCAGATCTGCCATGGCACGGGACTCTAGACCGGATGCCGGCCCGGTCACACCCCCCGGGCTCAGGTGAGCTCTGCGTGTCCCTCGGGGCTGGAGTCCCGGAGGAACTGGTCGCAGCGCTCGTGCTCGGGCTGCTCGCCGATGCGAGCTGCAGCCTCGGCGAGGGCGGCCAGCGCCCGGAGGAAACCGCGGTTCGGCTCGTGCTCCCAGGGCACCGGGCCGTGGCCCTTCCAGCCGTTGCGGCGCAGCATGTCCAGACTGCGGTGGTAGCCGACCCGGGCGTAGGCGTAGGCGGTGACGTCGTCCTCGTCGGCGTCAGCCAGCGACTCCTCGGCCAGGGTGGCCCAGGCCACGGGAGACTCGGGGTGTCGGCGTACGACGTCACGAGCCTGCGCGCCCGACTCGATCTCGGCCGCCGCCGGGTCCGTCGGGAGCAGGGTGGGAGGGGGACCGGCGATCAGGTCTCTGCCGATGTGTGAGTCGCTCATGGCTCGATGGTCCCTGACAGCCCCTTCCGCTTGTAACGCGGGGTTATGGACCGTAGACCCGCGGTGTACGCCGCACTACCAGTCCACTGCCCCGCACCAGATCATCGAGGGCGCGAGGCGGTAGGGCCCGAGGCGGTACGGCCCGAGGCGGTGACGGCTCAGCGCGGTGACGGCTCAGGCGCGCCGGCGCAGACGCTGGCCCTCGAGCTCGCGGGCGGTGCGAGCGAGCCGATCGGGGAGCACGTCGCCGAAACGAGCGACGGTCACGGCGTACTCCGCGAGCAGGCGGGCCCTGGCGCGGGCCCGAGCAGCTCCGAAGAGGTCGTCCCACACCAGCCGGGACATGCCCAGCCCCTGGGCGCAGATCTCCTGCTGGCGCCTCTTCTCCTCCCAGACGACGTCCCCCGCAGGGCGTAGGGCGAAGCCGCCCTGCTCGGGCCTGGAGTACTTCACCCGGCCGTCGAACTCGAAGACGTGACAGCCGACCCTCAGGTCGGTCCAGTAGACGCGACCCCCCACCCGGACGGGGAACTGGGTGTGCGGCTCGCCGATCCCGAGCTCGTGGACGAGCAGCCGGGAGAGTGACTCACCAGGCGTCTCGGCCCCCGCATCGGCCAACGCGACAGCGGCGCGCGCGACCGTGATCCCGGGCCAGGACCGCTGCCCGGCCAGCTCAGCGTGGAGGTCGAGCACGGAGAGGCCGTGTGCGAGCGCATGGTCCGCGGCCACCAGCGCGTGTCCGAGCCCGTGCTCGCGACCGAGATCGACGACCGTGCGCGCCACACCTGTGACGGGGAGCATGCCGGCCACCGCGAGGGTCGGGATGCGTTTGCCGAGGTGGTGCTTCACGCCGTGCTCGGTGCGTGAACCGCCCACCCCGGGGCGGGTGATGTGCACCAGCGGGTGCCGTGGCCGGAGCAGTGGCAGTCCGTGCGATCGCGCCGCGGAGTCGTGGCTCAGCATGTGCGGCTGGGTCATCGTCAGGTGCGCGGCGCGGTCACGCAGCGCCATCTGCCCGGTGTGCGCGTCGAGCGCCTCCCAGGTCGTCCGCTCGACATAGACGCCGCGGCGGACGACGACCCACGCGCCGTCGACGGCCGTGAGCGTCTTCAGCTCACGCTCCGAGTAGTCGGCCTCGACGGCCTGGCGCCGGGACACCAGGCCCCCCTGGCGTGCCGCCACTGCGGCGAGGTGCGGTCTCATCCCGGCAGCGTCGTGCCGCGTGGGGAGGCTGGTCGAGGCCAGTCCCTGTGGTGTGCAGCGGGTACGCCGACCCGGTCCCTGTGGACGCGAGCCGGCGACACGCGTGACGTCCGGCTCGACACCCGATCTCCTGCGGTGTTGTGGACCGTGAGTGCGTCGTACGCGACGTGTGCACGGTCCATAACCCCGCGTTACAGCGGGGAGGCGAGCGGGGGGGTCAGCCGATCGAGTGCCCGGTCGCGCGCAGGTTCTCGCAGGCGGTGACGACGCGGGCGGCCATGCCGGCCTCGGCAGCCTTGCCCCAGGCGCGGGGGTCGTAGAGCTTCTTGTTGCCCACCTCGCCGTCGATCTTCAGGACACCCTCGTAGTTGGCGAGCATGTGGCCGGCGACCGGGCGGCTGAAGGCGTACTGGGTGTCGGTGTCCACGTTCATCTTGATCACCCCGAAGTCGACCGCGGCGGCGATCTCCTCGGCGCTGGACCCGGAGCCGCCGTGGAAGACCAGGTCGAACGGCTTGGCGTCCTGGTCGAGGCCGAGCTTCTCGCAGACCGCCTGCTGCGCCTTCTGCAGGATCTCCGGGCGGAGCTTGACGTTGCCGGGCTTGTACACGCCGTGGACGTTGCCGAACGTCAGCGCCGTCATGTAGCGGCCGTGCTCACCGGTGCCGAGCGCCTCGACCGTGGCGAGCGCGTCCTCGGTGGTGCTGTAGAGCTTGTCGCCGGCTCCTCCCTCGACGCCGTCCTCCTCGCCGCCGACCACGCCGATCTCCACCTCGAGCACGATCCTGGCCTCGGCGGCCTTCTTGAGCAGGTCCTGGGCGATCGAGAGGTTCTCCTCCAGCGGCACCGCGGAGCCGTCCCACATGTGTGACTGGAACAAGGGGTCCTCTCCGTTGCGCACCCGCTCGAGCGAGATCTCCAGAAGCGGCCTGACGAAGCCGTCGAGCTTGTCCTTCGGGCAGTGGTCGGTGTGCAGCGCGATGTTCACGGGGTACTTCTTCGCCACCTCCCGCGCGAACGCGGCGAACGCCACCGACCCGGAGACCATGTCCTTGATCGTCGGGCCGGAGAGGTACTCGGCACCGCCCGTGGAGACCTGAATGATCCCGTCGCTGCCGGCTTCGGCGAAGCCGGCCAGCGCGGCGTTCAGGGTCTGCGAGGACGAGACGTTGATGGCCGGGAAGGCGAAGGCGTTCTGCTTGGCGGCATCCAGCATCTCGGCGTACTTCTCAGGCGTTGCGATCGGCATGGTGCGGTCTCCTCGGAGTCCTCAGGTGTGCGGCACGGGGCGCTTCAACCCTAATGGCTGATCCGGCCACCCGCCCGGGTCGACCGTGGAAGAATCTAGGAGCCAGCCGCTCGAGACACCAGCACCGGAGTGACATGCCCGGCACATCCACCACAGCACAGCGGCGCGACCCGGCCCACTCGCTGGTCCTCGCCCGGGCCCTCGCCCGGCTCCTCGCCCGGCTCCGCGCCCAGGTCCCCGCCTCGGTCCTCGTCCTCGGGCTGGTCCTGGTGGGCGGATGCGGGGTTCCGGGCACGTCGGACACGCCCGCGGGCCGAGCCTCCTCCTCGAAGGGCACCGACCCGGGCGGGACCGGCCAGGGCGACATCGACCAGGACGGCATCCACCGGGGCGGGACCGACCCGGGCGACAGCGACCAGACCGGCACCGACCCGGGCGGTGACGCGGACGAGACTGCCCGCGCCGCACCGGATCCCGGCTACCAGGCACCCCAGGTGGGCCAGTGCCACCGGCTCAGCTTCGCCCAGTCGCGGGCCTCGGTGGCCGCAGGCCAGCGGGTCAGCTGCGCGAAACCGCACCAGGCGGTGGTGGCCTACGTCGGCTACCGCCCCCGGGCCGTCACCCCCGGGACCCCGGTCGCGAAGCGCCGGGCGCTGGGCAGGCAGGTCTGCGAACCCGCCTACCGACGCGTGGTCGGCGGCACGCTCGTCGATCGGGCGACCTCGCTGCTCACCTGGACCTTGTTCACGCCCGACCGGGCGCAGCTCGCACGCGGGGCCCGCTGGGTGCGCTGCGACGTGCTGGCCCGCAGCGGCAGCTGGCTCGTGCCCCTCCCGACCGCCGTGCCGATGCTCGGTGCGGGCGTGCCGGAGCAGCTGCGTGTGTGCCAGGACGCCGCCGGTCTCGACGTCTCGTGCGGCGGCCCGCACGCGTTCCGGGTCGAGGCCGCCTACCAGGAGACCGGCACCGCCTACCCCACGATCCCCGCATACCCGGCAGTGGCGCGCACCCGCTGCCTGCAGCTCACCAAGAAGTACGGCGGCTACTGGCAACCACCGAGCATCACGGCCTGGCAGTCCGGGGACCGCTTCATCCGGTGCCTGTCCGCGAAGGCCGACACACTCGGCTGAGGCCGGCCAGCTAGCCCCGCCAGGCGGCGTCGAGGTCGGCGTACCGCCCGATCCACGCATGCATCGCGATCGCAGCCGCGGCAGAGGCGTTGATCGACCTGGTCGAACCGAACTGGGCGATGGAGAACGTCCCGTCACAGACCTCTCTCGCCTCCTCGGAGAGACCGGGCCCCTCCTGGCCGAACAGGAAGCAGACCCGACGGGGAAGGTCCCAGGTCTCGAGGTGCTCTGAGCCGGGAAGGTTGTCGACCCCCATGAGCTGCACCCCCTGCTCGTGCATCCGGGCGGCCAGGTCCGCCACGGTCGGGTGGTGGCGCACGTGCTGGTAGCGGTCGGTGACCATCGCCCCGCGCCGGTTCCAGCGCCGCTTGCCGACGATGTGCACCTCGCGCGCGAGGAACGCGTTGGCCGTGCGCACGATCGTCCCGATGTTGAAGTCGTGCTGCCAGTTCTCGATCGCGATATGGAAGTCGTGCCGCCGGGTGTCGAGATCGGCGACGATGGCCTCCAGCGTCCAGTAGCGGTACCGGTCCACGACGTTGCGCCGGTCCCCCTCGGCCAGCAGCTGTGCGTCGTACTGCACCCCCTTCGGCGCTGGACCGACCCAGGGTCCGACCCCGATCTCCTCAGGACCGTGCGGCATCGGGTCGTACGGCGCGCGCTGCTCGTCACTCACAGCGGCAAGAGTAGGACGCCCGCACCGAGAGGGACCGCGGTCAGCATGCAGTCAGGTCGACCCCGATAGCCTCGGGTGGTGATCCCCACCCCATCGCTGCTGGTGCAGCGCCCGCGCCTGCGCTCGGACCACGGATGAGCACCCTGCAGCCGCTGCTCTTCGGCATCAAGTGGATGGACCCCAACTGGCTGCTCGACCAGTTCGGCACCGGGTTCTTCTGGGTGTGCCTGGTGATCGTGCTGGTGGAGTGCGGACTGTTCTTCCCGTTCCTTCCGGGCGACACCTTGCTGTTCGCGGTCGGGCTCTTCATCGCCAGCCGTGACGGGATCGTCCCGGGACCGCACGCGACCGATCTCCCGCTCGCGATCCTGCTGCTCATCGCAGCGGCCTTCGCGGGCAACGTGCTCGGCTACGAGATCGGACGCTGGATCGGCCCCCCGCTCTACGAGCGCAACGGCAGGATCCTCAAGCGCAAGTACTTCGAGCAGACCGAGGCCTTCTTCGAGAAGCACGGCAACAAGGCGCTCGTGATCGGCCGGTTCGTGCCGTTCGTGCGCACCTACATCACGGTGGTGGCAGGCGTCACCCGGATGAGGCGGGACCGGTTCTTCGTCTGGAGTGCGGTCGGTGCAGCGCTGTGGGTCGTCGCGATCACCCTGATGGGCTACTTCCTGGGCCGCAGCTTCCCCAGCCTCGGCAACAACATCGACAAGGCCATCATCGTGATCCTGGCGGTGTCGGTGGTCCCGATCGCCTGGGAGTGGTGGCGTCACCGGCGACAGAGCGCCGCTGACGTCCGCAAGCCCTGACCAGGCGGCTCCCGCCGGGCAGCAGCTAGCGCTGCGCAGCGTCGAGCTGAGCCTTCGTCAGGACCGGGCGCACCTCGAGACCCACGTCGGCGAGCGGGTTCTCACCGGCCGGGCTGCGGTCGATCGCGCAGACGACCGTGTCCACGACGGCCCCCGCCTCGCGTAGCGCGCGCGTGGCGTCGCGCACGGCACCGCCGGTGGTGATCACGTCCTCGACCAGGGTGACTCGTCGGCCAGCGACCTCCGGGCCTTCCGCGAGCTTGTTGGTGCCGTAGGTCTTGGCCTGCTTGCGCACGAACAGCGCCGGCAGGCCCGTGCGGGAGCTGAGCACCGTGGCGATCGGGACACCGCCGAGCTCCAACCCACCGAGGAGCTCGGTGTCGTCCGGCACGAGGTCGACCATCTGCTCCACGACGCGCGCGAGCAGCGCGGGATCGGCCTCGAATAGGTACTTGTCGAAGTACTCCGACGCGACCTGGCCGGATCGAAGCGTGAACTCACCGGTGAGGCGGCAGCAGGAGTCGACGTCGCGCGCGAGGTCAGGATCAGTCGAGGGGGTGCCGGTGGTGGGGCCTGTCGCAACCATGCGGCGGAGGCTACCCGCTCTTCGGAATCGTCTTGACCAGGTGTCCGAACGCGATCATCCGCTCGTCGGTGTGGAAGATCTCCGAGCACGTCGTGAGGGTGATCAGCCGCTGGCCCCGCTCCTGGGCCGGCTCGACGCCGCCCGGCTGCGGGTTGTCCGGCACCGCGTCGAGCACCCAGACACCGGTGAACGGGATCACCAGACGGTTGGGGTTCGTGTCCACGCGGTAGACGTAGCTCGCGTCCACCGTCTCGACGAAGACCGTGTCACCCGGTCGCAGCTCCGGCATCCGTTTGAGCGGCTCCCCGTGGGTGACCCGGTGGGCGGCCAACGCGAAGTTGCCGACCTGCCCCGGGTCGGCCGTGGAGGGGAAGTGCCCGAAACCCTTGGCCAGCACGTCCGTCGTGACTCCCTCGAGGACCGGGACCACGTAGTTCTTGCCGAACCTGGGGACGCGGATGAGCGCCGATGCCTTCCCCTTCGGCACGTAGGCGGGCTTCAGCCGCTGCAGCCTGGTGCCCTTCTCGGTCCACTGCGCCCGGAGCTCCTTCGTCACGGTGGCCTGGTGGTTCTGCGAGACGTAGTTGGTCCCCCAGAACTGCCAGGCGACCCAACCGATCATCGCCAGACCGCCCAGCATCATCGTCACGCCGACCCACTGGGTCACGCGGCGACCGGCGGTTCGGACAGAGGGCACCGGACCAGTATTCCGGACAGGCGGTCGGCGTCGGCGCGGACCTGCAGAACACGCGACCGCTAAGTTCGGTCGGGTGAGGGCACAGCGAACCAGCAAGGCGGCCGGGCGGCTGCACGGCGTGCGCAGCACGATCTTCGCGGAGATGTCGGCGCTCGCCGTCCGCACCGGGTCGGTCAACCTCGGTCAGGGCTTTCCCGACCGGGACGGACCTGCATCGGTGGTCGAGACGGCGTACGCCGCCATGAAGGCCGGCCGCAACCAGTACCCACCCGGGCACGGTTCACCTGATCTCGTGGACGCCATCCGCCGGCACCAGCAGCGCCACTACGGCCTCGAGCTGGCGCCTGACCAGGTGGTCGTGACCACCGGCGCCACCGAGGCCATCGCAGGGGCGATGCTGGGCCTGGTCGACCCCGGCGACGAGGTGGTCGTGTGTGAGCCGTACTACGACAGCTACCGGGCCATGATCCAGTTCGCGGGCGGCGTACGACGACCCGTGACCCTGCGCGCCCCCGGCTACCGTCTCGAGGTCGCGGAGCTCGAGGCAGCGGTCACCGACCGGACGCGCCTGATCCTCCTCAACAGCCCGCACAACCCGACCGGCCGTGTGCTCGACGCAGCGGAGCTGGCCGGTGTCGCGGATGTCGCCCGGCGCCACGACCTGGTGGTGGTCACCGACGAGGTCTACGAGCACCTCACCTTCGACGGCAACGCGCACGTCCCGATCGCCACGCTCCCCGGGATGTCCGACCGGACCCTGACCATCTCCAGCTCGGGGAAGACGTTCTCCTTCACGGGGTGGAAGATCGGCTGGGCCACCGGTCCGGCCGACCTGGTGGCTGCGGTCGAGGGCGCCAAGAACTGGCTGTCGTACTCCTCGGGGGCGCCGTTCCAGCCTGCGATCGCCCATGCGCTCGACCACGAGGAGAGCTTTCACGAGCAGCTCCGCGAGGATCTCGCCCGTCGACGCGACTACCTCTGCGAGGGCCTCGACTCCCTCGGCATGAAGGTGCACGTCCCCCAGGGCACCTACTTCGTCACCACCGACGTGTCGGCGCTCGGTCATGCCGACGGGCTGGCGTTCTGCACGGCGATGGCCGACCGGGCACAGGTGGTGGCGATCCCGACCCAGGTGTTCTACGAGGACGGCTCACCCTGGGGCCGGCACCTGATCCGATGGGCCTTCTGCAAGGACCAGGACGTGCTCGCCGAGGGGATCAGGAGACTGCGCGCGAGTGACCTGCGCGCCTGACCGGCGGACCAGCTACCAGACTCGCGGTGGCCCTCCGGAGGGCGGGAACTGCCCTGCTCCCGAGCTCTGGTCCCCCGGGTTCTGGTCCCCCGGGCTCTGGTCCCCCGGGTTCTGGTGCCCCGGGTTCTGGTCCCCCGGGTAGTGGCCCCCCGGGTACTGGCCCCCTGGACCCGACGGCGGCATCGGCCTCAGGTCCCGGTGCGCGAACCAGGCCCGCGCACGCGCACTGAACAACCCGACGATCACGAGCACAGCCGCTGCCTGGTGCAGCACCCCCACCGGGAAGGTGGCGAAGCCGACCAGCAGGGTCACCGCCGAGCTCGCGGCGAGCAACCAGCGCGCCCAGTCGTGGCGGCGCCAGGTGAACCAGGCCAGCACGCAGGCGCCCAACGCCCAACCCAGGAACATCAGGCAGCCGATCCAGAGAGCCGGCAGGAGCATGTCGGGCTGGAGGTTGGACTGTTGCCACGCCGGGGTGACCACCAAGGATTCGACGACGCGGTCCTCGTTCGCCACCAGGGCGACGATCCCACCGGCGACGGCCAGCGCGACGACGCCCGAGAACACCCAGGTCAGGATGCAGGCGACCTTCACTGTCACCGGCACGACGTTGCCAGGAACCAGATCGGTGTAGGCCGGGGGGATCCAGGGACCAGGCGGGACCGTCGCGACCGGGCGTTCCCCGAAACCGCTCGTCGCCACGGGGTCGGGAGACGCGGTCGCGGTGGAGAGCTCCGAGGCCGCCGGTGCTGTCCCGTTCCCCGCCCCGGCCCTCGGTCCGGCATCAGCAGGGTCCGACTGCGGCGGCTCCTGCTCGTGGCTCCTGGTGCGGTCCTCCGGCGAGGGCATCGACTCCTCCCAGGGACCTGGATGCGACCGCTTGGGCGGAGTGGCCGACGGGCCGACCTCACGGACCTGCCGTCCTGCGAACCAGTCGCGGGCGGGGCCGCTCCACAGCATCAGCGTGGCGGCGGCGACCAGCGCGCCCATCAGGCCGCCGGTCAACGGCGCGGTGAGCAGGATGGGGACCGCGAGGATGCTCAGAGCCAGCCGCGCCGGACGGCTCCGCTGCAGGGCGTAGATCCCGAGCACCGCCGCCGCGGCTGCGCACGCGGCGGCGACCATCAGGCCGACGCGCATCACCGCCAACGCGTCGCCGACGCTGAGCCCGAGTCCCTCCCCGGTCGGGGAGGCGAGCATCTTGACGACCTCGTCGCGCATCTCGACCGACCGCAGGTTCGCGAAGGTGTCGAAGACGGAGAGGACGAGCAGGACCGAGCCCACGATCACGAACCCGCCGGCCATGGTCAGCTGCCGTGGGCGCGCGGATCGATCGGTGTCACTCATGAGTCCATTGAACCAAGGGGACCGCCCGAACCGGTCATCCGACCTCGAGCCTGAGGTCCGGCGCCCCCTCGAGATGGTGCACGGTCACCTGCTGGCCGTCGCTGACCTCGCCGCTGATCAGCATCCGCGCGAGCGAGTCCCCGATGGCGGTCTGCACCAACCGGCGCAGCGGCCGGGCGCCGTAGGCCGGGTCGTAGCCCTGTTCGGTGAGCCAGGCGCGGGCGGCGTCGGTCACCGTGACGGTGATGCGGCGCGGAGCCAGACGGGTGTCGAAGGCCGCGAGCTGGAGGTCCACGATGTGCGCCAGCTCCTCCTTGCCGAGCGCGTCGAACATCACGATCTCGTCCAGGCGGTTGAGGAACTCAGGCTTGAACGCCCCTCGCACCACCGACATCACCGAGGCGTGCTTGGTCTCCTCGGCCAGCGTCGGATCCACGAGATAGGTCGATCCCAGGTTGCTGGTCAGGATCAGCAGCGTGTTGCGGAAGTCGACCGTGCGCCCCTGTCCGTCGGTGAGCCGTCCGTCGTCGAGCACCTGGAGCAGGATGTCGAAGACCTCCGGATGGGCCTTCTCGACCTCGTCCAGGAGCACGACGGAGTACGGCCGGCGGCGGACCGCCTCGGTGAGCTGGCCACCCTCGTCGTACCCCACATAGCCGGGGGGTGCCCCCACGAGTCGCGAGACGGAGTGCTTCTCGGAGTACTCGCTCATGTCGATGCGGACGATCGCGCGCTCGTCGTCGAAGAGGAAGTCAGCCAGGGACTTGGCCAGCTCGGTCTTGCCGACGCCCGTCGGACCGAGGAACAGGAACGAGCCCGTGGGCCGGTCCGGGTCGGCGATGCCGGCGCGGGAGCGCCGGACAGCGTCGGAGACAGCGATGACGGCGGCGCGCTGGCCCACCAGCCGCTCCCCGATGATGTCCTCCATCCTCAGGAGCTTGGCGGTCTCTCCCTCGAGGAGCCGTCCGGTCGGGATGCCGGTCCAGGCCTCCACGACCTCGGCGATCTCCTCGGGACCGACCTTCTCGTTGACCATCGGCTCGTCGATCGCCTCGGCGGACTCGGCCGTCTCGATCTCCTTCTCCAGCGAGGGGATCCGCCCGTAGAGGATCTCCGAGGCGGCGCCGAGGTCGCCGGAGCGCTGCAGTCGCTCTGCCTCCACCCGCAGCTCGTCGATCTGCTTGCGCAGCTCTCCAGAGCCTTCGAGCGCCGCCTTCTCCCGCTCCCAGCGGAGCTCGAGCCCACGCAGCTCCTCCTCGCGGTCGGCGAGGTCGACGTGCAGCCTCCCGAGGCGCTCCCGCGAGGCGTCGTCGGTCTCCCGCTCGAGCGCCAGCTGCTCCATCTTCATCCGGTCGACGGCACGTCGGAGCTGGTCGATCTCCACGGGCGAGCTCTCGATCTCCATGCGCAGCCGGGAGGCCGCCTCGTCGATCAGGTCGATCGCCTTGTCGGGGAGCTGACGGCCCGTGATGTAGCGGTCGGAGAGCATCGCGGCTGCCACGAGAGCCGCGTCGGTGATCTCGACCTTGTGGTGCGCCTCGTACTTCTCCTGCAGTCCTCGCAGGATCGCGACGGTGTCCTCGACGCTGGGCTCACCCACGAAGACCTGCTGGAACCGGCGCTCGAGGGCGGGGTCCTTCTCGATGCGCTCGCGGTACTCGTCGAGCGTCGTCGCTCCGATCAGGTGCAGCTCCCCACGCGCCAGCATCGGCTTGAGCATGTTGCCGGCGTCCATGGCGGAGTCGCCGCCCGCTCCCGCACCGACCACGGTGTGCAGCTCGTCGATGAACGTGATGACCTGCCCCTCGGCGCTCTTGATCTCCTCGAGCACGGCCTTGAGCCGCTCCTCGAACTCGCCTCGGTACTTCGCCCCGGCCACCATCGCGGCCAGGTCGAGGCTGAGCACACGCTTGCCCTTGAGGGAGTCGGGCACGTCGCCGGTCACCACCCGCTGGGCGAGACCCTCGACGACGGCGGTCTTGCCGACGCCGGGCTCCCCGATGAGCACGGGGTTGTTCTTGGTACGTCGCGAGAGCACCTGGACCACCCGACGGATCTCGGCGTCGCGGCCGATCACCGGGTCGAGCTTGCCCTCCTCGGCGCGCGCCGTCAGGTCGACGGCATACTTCTCCAGTGCCTCGTACGTCGCCTCGGCCTCCTGGCTGGTCACTCGCCGGTTGCCGCGGACGGCCGCGATCGCCTCGCGCAGCCCCGTCTCCGCGACGCCGTTCTCCGCGAGCAGTGCCCTGACCGGGGTGTCGACGACCGCCAGTGCCAGCAGCAGGTGCTCGGTGGCGACGTAGTCGTCGTCCATCTCGGTGATCAGCTCGAGTGCCTTCGCGAGCACCCGGGTCAGCGCCGCCGATGCGGCCGGCGTCTGGACCGTCGAGCCCGACGCCTTGGGCAGCTGCCACAGGGCCTGGTCCAGCGCCCGGCTGAGCGCGGCGACGTCGCCTCCGGCCTTGGCCAGGAGCGAGGGGGCGAGCCCCTTCTCCTGGCGCACCAGGGCGCCGGCGAGGTGCACCGGCTCGACTTGGGGGTTGCCCTCGTTGACGGCGAGGGTGCCGGCAGCGTTGATCACCTCGACGCTGCGCGAGGTGAGCTTGGATGCGTCCACGGTGCTCCTTCCTCCGGTGGGTGATCTCCTGTGTACCCCAACCATGCCAAAGTTGAGTCCATTCCCCTCAACTCTGCAACCCGCCACGGGTCTCGTGAGCCGCCACCTGGGCGATGTCGTTCACGGCGTGTTTGGACGGACGGCTGACGAAACGTGCCCATCGTCCCTAGAGTTCCCTTGTGCCTTCGTGCACGTTCGTCCTGGAGGGAGGCGAGGCATGGCCACGCCACTCGCCCCCGCGCTCACGGTGTCTCACCCGGTCCCTCACCCGGCCGGCCCTCGCGGCCGTGGTCTGCCCAGCCCCACCCCGCCCCGCCCCACACTGGTGCATGTCTGCGTGCGCACGGTCGCGCACGAGTAGCCGGAGGGGAGTCGACGTGGCGGGGACCCCGGGAGCGGTGGGCAGTGCCGAGCCGATGCGCGTCCTCGTCGTCGACGACACCCCCGACCTGCGCGTGCTGATGCGGATGGCCCTGGAGCGGTCCGGAGACTTCGTGGTGGTGGCCGAGGCGGAGGACGGCAACGGCGGCGTACAGGCAGCGGCGGCCGAGCAGCCAGACGTCGTGTTCCTCGACATCGCGATGCCGGTGATGGACGGGCTGGAAGCCCTGCCGATCGTGCGTGCGGTGTGCCCCATGGCGACCATCGTGATGCTCTCCGGCTTCGGGGCTCCGGAGATGACCAGCCGGGCGATGGCGGGGGGAGCCGATGGCTACATCCAGAAGGGCCAACCGCTGAGCGCCCTGCTGTCACAGGTGCGCACCCTCGTCGCCCGGGCGGATTCCAGGCGTCGAGGGCGCGCGGCGTCCGCGACCGACGCTCCCGTTGCGGACGAGCCCGTCACGGAGGAGCCCGCTGCGGACGAGCCCGTCGCCGACCCCTTGGATCTCGCGCCCTTCGGGTTCCTGCACGTGCGCCACGGTCGCATCGTGCGCGCCAACCGGGAGGCGTGCCGCCTCCTCAGTGGCCTCACCCGGCCGGCCGAGCTCGAGTCGGTGGCTCCGGAGCTCGCCGCTCGCCTCCTCGACCGCCCCGGACAGGAGAACCTCGAGATCGTCGAGGTCGGCGACCCGCCCCGCAGGGTGGCAGCGACGGTGCGCCACACCGGGGCCGACCACCTGGTCTACCTCCAGGCACAGTCGAGGGACGAGGCGAACCTGCTCCGGCGCGCGATCGCGACCGCCGCCCACGAGATCCGTGGCCCGGTCGGGGTGCTGATGGGGGTCGCCGAGACCCTCGGGCTGCACCGCCACGAGCTCAGCGATGCCGAGCACGAGCACATGATGGACGTCATCGGACGACAGACCCGGGTGCTGGACAACATCACCGCCGACCTGCTCGCAGCGGGTCAGGCCCGGCACGGCAACCTCGCACTGCAGCTGGAGCGGATGGACGCGACCGCCCTGGTGCGGCTGGTCATCGACGACACGTTCGATCTCGAGCTGGTCGAGGACGGTCCGGCCCACGTGCTCACCGATCCGCTGCGGTTCCAGCAGATGCTCAGCAACCTGCTCACCAATGCCCACAAGTACGGCGCAGCGCCGTACCTGGTGCGGGTCACCTCGCAGGGAAGCCAGGTCCGCATCGACGTCGAGGACAGCGGTTCCGGAGTGCCTGAGGCATTTCGGCGGCGGCTTTTCACCGAATACGCGCGGGCACCCGGCACCACCGCCCGCGGGACCGGTCTGGGCCTTTTCGTGGTGCGCGCACTGGCCGAGGCGCAGGGCGGCAGCGTCGGCTACTCGCCGCGCGAGCCTCACGGGTCGGTGTTCACGCTGCGACTACCTTCGGCCGCGACCTGAGCAGACCCACCAGCCACACTGCTCGTCTTGCGCCCCTTCCGACTACAGGCGTTACACAAATCGTGCATTCGACGCACTCACGTCCCGACGCCCAGGTCCACCCCTGATCTCACAAAAATCCAAAAATCTGCCCGTTCGGGCATTTGATTTGTCCGGTTATATCGGACTCGCCCGATAAAGATGACCCGAAATGATCATCGCCCAAATGGCGGCTTGACGGATATGAATGGGGACATCCCCTGTTACTACCCTAGGAGTTACAAATGAGCAGGATTCGCGTGCGCGTCACTACCGTTCTCGCCGCAGCACTGGTGTCCGTCGTCGCCATCGGCGTCGTGGCTCCCGCAGCCACGGCGGCAGCACCGCAGAAGACCCAGAAGGCGATCCTGAAGGCGATCCTCTGACCCTCGGGCTCATCGGCGTTCCCGGCGCCCACCCGGACCTCTCGAGGTCCCGGTGGGCGTCGGTCTTCTCGGGGGCACCCGGGTCGCTCCTGGGGGTCGCTCCTGCGGGTCACTCCTCGGGTCACTCCTCGGGGATCTCGTGGAGCGGCAGCGTCGGTCCCTCGTCCGGATCCACCAGGGAGGCCCGGCAGAAACCGGCGCCGAACGGTGTCAGGTGGATGCTGCGGCGCACCACCTTGGGGAACCGCACCGAGTGCATCGCCTCGAGGACGTCGGGCTGGGCCTCGACCACCTGGTACTCCATCGGGTCCTCGAGCTGCTCGCGGGAGAACCAGATCAGACCCAGCCGGAACAGGTTGTTGAGGTAGGCCGGCACCTCGTCGAGATAGCGGCACCCCGCTCTCGCGCCGATCATCGACATGCCCGGCGCCACCAGCGCCGAGCTGACCAGCCCCACCGGCCCACCGGTGCGCACGTCGACCGAGGGCTGGGGCCCACCGCGCAGGAGCAGCAGGAGGATGCGCGCCTCGTCCGGTGCCAGGTCGTCGAGGATCCGGGCGTACGCCGGGTGCGTCCGCTCGTCGCTCCAGACATCCCGGGAGCGCTGCAACAGGCTCTCGCCCCGCTCGCGCAACGTCGGCTCCGGCTCCTCGTGCTGCTGCGGGGTGGTGTCGGCGAGCACGACCGAGGACAGCGAGACGCTGGCATCCAGGAGCGCCTTCGGGATCGGGACCCCCGCCGAGACGGCGCGCGCCACGTCGCTGACCGTCCTGCTGGCCTCGGCGACGTCACGTGCCACTTCCTGGACCAGCTCCCCCGCGGTCTGAGGATCGGTCAGGGCGCGCACGACGAGCCTGCTCGAGCGGACGCCGGAGCCCAAGCCCCAGGCGGCCGAGCGCAGCGCCGCCGTGGCGGCGATCCGTGCCATGCCCGGCAGGGCCTCCGCCGCCTCGTCCCACAGGGCGGGGGGCGTACGGCGCGGACCTCGCCCGTTGCCTGCGTCGTCGGACCCGTCCACGTTCATGTCGCTCCTCCCACCCCGAAGATCGCCAGGTGCAGCATGCCACCGCCGAAGCCCATGATCGCCCCGTGCGCGTACAGCATCCACTCATCCTCCTTGATCGCGGAGCGCATCATCTCCACGAAGTCACGGGGTGGGAGCTCCTTGGTCCGATTGGCGATCAGGGAGTAGATCTTCTCCGACTGGCGCCGGCTGAACTCGGGGTCCCGGAAGGGCGCGATGGTGCGGTCGACTGCCTCGAGGGCGACCGCCTCCCGGATGCTGTCGAAGCGTCGGCTGCCGACCGCGATCCGCACCGCACCGCGCAGCGGACCGGCGGCGTTGTCGATCGCGGGTCGCATCGCCTCGGCCAGCATCTGCTGGGTGCGGTCGCCACGTGGCCCCTCGAGGAGGAAGTCACCGATGTTCTCGAGGGTGATGACGTCCTCGGCGATGATCTGGGCGTACACCTCGGCGGCCTCGTCCTGACGGCGCAGGAAGAGACCGTGCACCCAGATGCCGAGGATGCGCCGCGGCTCCGGCGGCTCGAAGATCAGCCACATGCCCAGCGCATTGGTCACCCATCCCACGACCACACCGAGGACCGGCAGCAGCCACCACTGCGCGAACCAGTGGTCCACGACCGCAACGGGGACGCCGAGCGCGAACCCGAAGACGAACCCGAACGCCACCATCAGGTTCAGCTCGCGCTGGCCGAAGTCGCGGAAGATCCGCACCACCAGGGCGGGGTTCTTCTGGAAGTGGTTGATCACCATGATCTTCGGGTCCAGCAGCTGGTCGATGTGCTCACCGATCTCGTCCGTCACGGTGCGGACGACCCCCGGCAGCTGCGACTGGACCCTGGCGATGACCGTTGCACGACCCCGCGCGGGAAGATCCCGCCACAGGTCCGGGGACTCGCGCCGCATGATCTTCTCGATCATCGCCGGCATCTCCGGCTCGAAGACCTGGACGATGTGCTCGGCGATCTGGTCGGGTTCGAGCTGCTGGTAGAACTCTTTCGGCGTTCCCAGCTTGGCGATCGCCTTGTCCACGGCGATGCTGCCCATCTTCGCGGCCCGGGCGGGGACGATGCCCTGCCATCCGAGGCCGCCCTGCAGGATCCCCGGCACCTCCTGGAGCTTGCGGGGCAGCACGCGGGAGAGCTGTCGCATGCCGGGGACACGGACACCACGGAAGCGCACCGGCGAGAACAGCATGACCAGTCCGGTCCAGTTGATCAGCCACCCCACGATGCCGGTGAAGACCGGCACGGAGAGCAGGTGCAGCCAGTCGACACGCTGGAAGAGCCAGTCGATCTCCAGCGGCCAGGCAGGCATCGACGCCCCTCTCTGCGGTGTCGAGAGGTTAACGGCTCTCGCTGGACGAGGTCACTCGGATCGGGAAAACCCACGGTGGTGACGATCCGGGCGAAGGGGCCGCGTTACGCAGGGTCAGTCG
The DNA here is from genome assembly GCA_963815825.1 of uncultured Actinomycetota bacterium. Lineage (GTDB taxonomy): Bacteria > Actinomycetota > Actinomycetes > Propionibacteriales > Nocardioidaceae > Marmoricola. The sequence continues at coordinate 64,414 of CAWFII010000016.1, forward strand.
AGGCGCTCACGCATGGCCCCGACCATCCTGGAGGCCACGGCGTCCCAGGTGAAGTTCTCCCGGACCCGCTCCCGCCCTGCCCGTCCCATCTCAGCGGCAGCCTTCGTGTCGGCGAACAGGCCGTCAACTGCCGCGGCGACTGTCTCGGGGTCGAGCTCCGAGACCAAGGTGCCGGCCACGCCGTCAGAGACCAGCTCCGGCATCGAACCGGTCGTCGGGGCCACCACCGGGAGGCCGTACGCCATCGCCTCCAGGATGACGTTGGGCATCGGGTCGTATCGGGGCATGAGGACGAAGACGTTCGCCTCACGATGGAGCCGTTCCATTTCAGCGTCCCCGGCCGCGGTCGATCGGTCGACCCTGCCCACCCAGCGCAGGCCGTCCTCAGGGCCGCCCTCGGGGGCGTCCTCGGGGGGAGGTCCGACCACCGTCAGTGTCGCGTCGGGGTGCCGCTCACGCAGCAGCCGCCACGAGTCCATGATGAGCGGCAACCCCTTGCGCTCCCACTCGAACCCGATGAACAACAGCCGAGGGGTCGACCAGTCACGGTCTACGACAGGTTCCGGGATGACGAGGTTGTTCACGCCCGTTCCGACGACCACCACCTTCGCAGGATCTTGCCCGAAGTCGGCCACGAACGAGTCGGCCAGCCACTGGCTCATGGGCATGATCAGGTCAAGGCCGTCCAGGACTGCCTGCTCGTGGCGCATCATCGCCTTCACGTGACCAGCGCTCGAATCCGCGAGGAAGACACCCGCCCGCGAGAACAGAGCGAGGTTGGAGTCGTGGAACGAGGTCCTCAGCCTCGGGCGCAGGGACTTCGCCTGCCGCGTGAAGTCGTAGTAGGCACCGATCTGAAGCAGTGCGTCAGGCTCGGGGTCGATCCGGGCCAGGGCCCGCGACGCCAACAGCTCGGAGCGTCGGCGTACCAGTGCGCTGAACTCGTACCGCTCTCGCCAGATCCGGCGCGAGGGAGCGATGGAAGCCACCTTCGCCACCGTACGGAACGCCGGCGGCGGATCGGCGTTGACTGCCCCCAGCAGGACGTCGCGGCGCCGCAACGCGTTGAACAGGTGGGCCGAGGCGCCCGACCACGTACGGCGATCGAAGGGCGGGCCCATCACCGTGCCCAAGATGCTGAGTCGCTCGCTCACAGCCATGTGTCGTCCCTTCGTTCGTGGGAGCACAGGCTAGCGGGGCAGCGGCGCGCGCGGGCTCGCCCGAACGCACGCGTCGGAGGAAGCTGCAATGCCGGCCCGGCCGGAACGCTGAGGTCGACCGCCGTGCTCGGCGACCCGCAGTAGGGTCCGACACATGATCGCCGTCAGAGCACACGCACAGCGACCACTACCCCGCGCAAGGGCGTGGGCCTGGCTGCTGCTCATGCGTCTGTCCGTCGTGCTGGGCCGGCGCGGGTACTACCGCGTCTGCGGCTGGGCGCGGCGCTACGGCGACAAGGTGGTCGTCCGTGTGAGCGACGACACCGAGATCGTCGTGCCGGTCGGCGACATCTACTGGAACACGCTGCTCGAGGTGGACTACGAGCCGGAGGTCGCCCGGGCACTGTCGCGCCACGTCGACGAGAGCACTCACTTCCTCGACTGCGGTGCGAATGTCGGCTACTGGAGCATGGTGGTCCGCAACCTGTGTGCCAGCGTGATCGCCGTGGAGGCGAGCCCGCACACGTTCCGGCGACTCGAGGAGAACGCAGAGCTCAACCACGCTGACCCACACCGTGTGGTGCTGCTGAACCGAGCGGTGTGGAGCGAGTCGGGCCACGAGCTGTCCATCCGCGAGCACGAGGTCCACCACGCCGCCGCCTCAGTGACCGGTGAGGCAGTGGGCTTCGACAGCCGCGACTGGCACCAGAGCAACGTGAAGTCGGTCTCCATCGCCGACCTCGTTCGCGACTACCTGCCCCACGACGCGAGCCCCGTGGTGGTCAAGCTCGACGTCGAGGGGGCCGAGCGCGAGGCACTGGACGGGGCGGAGGCGGTCGCCGGGTCACGTCCCATGTTGTTCGTCTACGAGGACCACGGGAGCGACCCGCAATGTGTCGTCACCCGTCATCTCCACGACCTCGGCTACCGCACCGCCGATCTGTCCAGCGGGGAGCCGATGGAGGTCTCCGACGTCGCGCGGGCCAAGGTCGATTCAGGCATCGGCTACAACTTTGCGGCGTACAAGCCTGGCTCGTGGGACTGGAACCCCACCGGCCAGACGCTCTGAGCCCGCGGCGCACGCGATGACGCCCGCCCTCAGCGGTGGGGGTCGAAGGGGCTGATCGCGCCGGAGAAGCGGATCGCCGGCAGGTTCGGCCGGCGCTCCCGGAGCGAGGTCATCGTCATCTCGAGGGCGGACTGGAGCTCGGCCACCTGCTGGCGCAGCTCGCCGTTGCGGGCGCGGAGTGCGCTGACCTGGTGCTCGAGCTCGAGGATGCGGCGTACGCCCTCCAGCCCGATGCCGGAGGCGGTCAGCTCGGCGACCGCCCGGAGGAGCTCGATGTCCCGCAGGGAGTAGCGCCGACCACCCCCACCGGTGCGTCCGGGTGAGACGAGACCCGCACGGTCGTACTGGCGCAGCGTCTGCGGGTGCAGCCCGGTCAGCTCGGCGGCCACGCTGATCACGTACACCGGAACGGTCGGTCCCGGCACCCGCGGACCGCGACCGGGGCTACGCCGAGGGCCGGGCGTCTCACCTGTGGGCGCCATCAGGCACCTCCTGCGAACAGCCGGGCGCGGGGGTCTGCGCCGGCCCGCGCCTCCCGGTAGGCCTGCACGGCCTCACGCGTCGCGTCGTCGAGTGTGTCCGGGACCTGGACGTCGACGGTGACGAGGAGGTCACCCTTGGACCCGTCCTTGCGGGTCGCCCCTCGGCCACGGACGCGCAGCACTCGGCCGTTGGGCGTGCCGGCCGGGATCCGCAACGTGACCGGGGCTCCACCGAGCGTGGGCACCTTGATCTCCGCGCCGAGTGCGGCCTCGTCGAAGCTCACCGGGACCTCGAGCGTGAGGTTGTCGCCCTTGCGGCCGAAAAGCCGGTGCGGACGGACCGCCACGCTGATCAGCAGGTCGCCGGGAGGACCGCCGTTCTCACCACTGGCACCCTTGCCCTTGAGCCGGATCCGCTGACCGTCCTTGACGCCTGCGGGGATGCGCGCCGAGACCGTCCGCTTGGAGAGCCCCCGCCCCGACCCGTGGCACGTGGGACAGGCCTGGTCGTAGACCAGCTGTCGGCCGTGGCACTCCGGGCAGGTCTCGTTCATCGAGAAGCCGCCGCCGACGGAGCTGACCACCGAGCCGGCGCCCTCGCAGGTCGGGCACACGTGTGGCCGGGTGCCCGGCTTGCCACCGGTGCCCGAGCAGGTCGGGCACGGGGCGTCCGAGCTCAGCCGGAGAGTGATCGTCGTCCCCGCCAGCGCGTCGGCGAACTCCAGGGTGGTCTCGGTCTCCAGGTCGGCACCGCGGGCCGGCCGCGGGGCCGAGGACCGGCCGAATCCGCCGCCTCCGGCACCTCCGCCCCCGCCACTGCGGTTGAAGAGATCACCGAACAGGTCGGAGATGTCGAAACCGCCAGCCCCACCGGTCTGGCCGCCGCGGAAGTCACCACCGAACCCGCCCGGGAAACCGCCGCCCGCGAACGCGGAGCGCATCTCGTCGTACTTCGTGCGCTTCTCGGCGTCACCGATCACGTCGTAGGCCTCCGCGATCCGCTTGAACCGGTCCTCGGCAGCCTTGTCCCCGGGGTGGCCGTCAGGGTGGTTCTCGCGCGCGAGCTTGCGATAGGCCTTCTTGATCGCCGACTGGTCGGCGTCCTTGGGCACCCCGAGGACCTTGTAGAAGTCCTTGTTGACCCAGTCAGCGTTGCCGCTCAATGTTCACCCCTCCTCCCAGGGTCCAGACGTGTGGCGAAGACTTCAGCTCTCGGGATCCAGCACGGTGACCTTCGCAGCGCGCAGCACGCGCTCGCCGATCCGGTACCCCGCGTGCGCCACCACGTCGACCGTGGTGGTCGTGACATCGGGCGAGTGACCGTGCATCAGGGCCTCGTGCAGCTTCGGGTCGAACTCGTCCCCCTTGGCGCCGTACTTCGTCAGCCCCAGCGCGGCCACGATGCGCTCCAGGGAGTCCGCGACGGCCTTGAAGCCGCCTGCGATCTCTTCGTGCTCACGTGCCCGGTCGATGTCGTCGAGCACCGGGAGCAGCCCGCTGAGCACCGAGTACGTGGCGTTCTGCTGGACCAGCTCGCGGTCGCGCTCGACGCGACGCTTGTAGTTCAGGAACTCGGCCTGCAGCCGCTGGAGGTCGAGCGTCCGCTCGGCCAGCGCGGTCTGCGCCAACGCGAGCTCGTCGCTCGCCGCCAGGTCGTCACCCCCGGGCACCGGGGCGGGCTCGTCGGCGACGTCGCCGAAGCTCCCGGACTCGTCAGGGTGGGCCTCGGGGTCGCCCCCGGGGCGCCGGGCCCCCGGGCGGGGAGCCGCAGTCGCCTGCGACTCCCCCACCGGCTGGTCAGCACCCAGGTCAGGTTCGGTCCCGAGATCGTCCTCGACCCCTGTCGGCTCCTCGTCGGGTGCGGAGGTCACTTGGACTCCCCGGCGTCACCCTCCGCGCCCGCGGCACCGTCCTCGTCCACGATCTCGGCGTCGACGACGTCGTCGTCACCCTCGGTCGCTGACCCGGCCGCCTCGCCTGACTGCGCTGCGGCAGCCTCGGCCTCGCTCGCGGCGTAGATCGCGGCGCCCATCTTCTGGCTGGACTCCCCGAGCTTGGAGATCGCCGCGGTGAACGCCTCGTTGGCGGTCTCGTCGTCCTCGAGCAGCTTCTTGAGATCCGTCACGTCCGCGCCGACCTCGGTCTTGACGTCCTCGGGGAGCTTCTCGTCGTTCTCGGAGAGGAACTTCTCCGTCGAGTAGACGAGGGAGTCAGCCTGGTTGCGCAGCTCGACGGCCTCGCGACGGTTGGCGTCCTCCTCGGCGTACTGCTCGGCGTCCTTGACCATCCGGTCGATGTCGTCCTTCGACAGCGCGCTGCCGCCGGAGATGGTCATCGACTGCTCCTTGCCGGTGCCCTGGTCCTTCGCGGAGACGTGCACGATGCCGTTGGCGTCGATGTCGAAGGTGACCTCGATCTTGGGGACGCCGCGGGGGGCCGGGGGCAGGCCGGTCAGCTCGAAGTTGCCGAGCGGCTGGTTCTGCGCCCACATCTGGCGCTCGCCCTGCGCGACCTTGATCTCCACGGAGGGCTGGTTGTCGTCCGCCGTGGTGAAGATCTCCGAGCGCTTCGTCGGGATCGTGGTGTTGCGCTCGATCAGCGTGGTCATCACGCCACCCTTGGTCTCGATGCCGAGGCTCAGCGGCGTCACGTCGAGGAGCAGCACGTCCTTGACCTCGCCCTTGAGCACGCCGGCCTGCAGCGCGGCGCCGATGGCCACGACCTCGTCGGGGTTGACGCCCTTGTTGGGCTCCTTGCCACCGGTGAGCTCACGGACGACGTCGGCGACCGCGGGCATGCGGGTCGATCCACCGACCATCACGACGTGGTCGATCTTGCTCACGTCGAGGCCAGCATCCTTGATCACCTGCCGGAACGGAGCCTTGGTGCGCTCGAGCAGATCGGCGGTGAGCTTCTGGAACTCGCTGCGGGTCAGCTTCTCCTCGAAGTGCAGCGGGCCCGACTCGCCGTGGGTGATGTAGGGCAGGTGCACCGTGGTCTCGCTCGAGGAGGACAGCTCGATCTTCGCCTTCTCGGCTGCCTCGTTGAGGCGCTGCAGGGCGATCTTGTCCTTGCTCAGGTCGACGCCGTTGTTGCCCTGGAACTTCTTGACCATCCAGTCGACGACCTTGGAGTCCCAGTCGTCGCCGCCGAGGTGGTTGTCGCCGCTGGTGGCCTTGACCTCCACGACACCCTCACCGATCTCGAGCAGGGAGACGTCGAACGTGCCCCCACCGAGGTCGAAGACGAGGATCGTCTGGTCGGCCTGGCCCTTGTCGAGCCCGTAGGCCAGCGCCGCGGCGGTGGGCTCGTTCACGATCCGGCTCACCTTGAGGCCCGCGATCTCGCCGGCCTCCTTGGTGGCCTGGCGCTGCGAGTCGGAGAAGTACGCCGGAACGGTGATCACGGCGTCGGTGACGGTCTCGCCGAGGTAGGCCTCCGCGTCCCGCTTCAGCTTCTGCAGGACGAAGGCGCTGATCTGCTGGGGCGTGAAGTCCTTGTCGTCGACCTTGACGTGCCAGTCGGTTCCCATGTGCCTCTTGACCGACCGGATGGTGCGGTCCACGTTGGTGACGGCCTGCCGCTTGGCCACCTCACCGACGAGCACCTCTCCGGACTTGGCGAAGGCCACCACCGACGGGGTCGTCCGGGCGCCTTCAGCGTTTGCGATGACGGTGGGTTCTCCACCCTCGAGGACGGCGACGACGGAGTTCGTCGTGCCGAGGTCGATGCCGACCGCTCGTGCCATGTGTTCCTACCTCCGTGTGTGATACGTCTGTGGGTCCGTTCGGGACCACGACGCGATGGTTGCCTGCTGCGGTTCTCATGTCAAACAAGTTGAGCCTGTTGGACTCAAGTCTGCACGATGGTTCCAACCGCTCGACACCGGGTCTTGTTCCCGTGTCGCCTGATCGATCTTGCGCCGGTGTTCTCAAACCGGTCCGGTACCGGCAGGCTTGCCCCATGCCGACCCCCACGACCGTCGTCCTCTTCGGCGCCACCGGCGACCTCGCGCAGCGCAAGCTTCTCCCCGGGCTGCTGCACCTGTTCCAGTCCGGCCTGATGACCGAGGTGCAGCTCGTGGGCACCTCGCTCGACGAGCACGACCGCGACTCGTTCGTCGAGTTCGCCCGCAACGCGGTCGCCGAGTACGGGGGCGAGGGTCCCGACCCCCACGGGTGGCCGGAGTTCGCCAAGCGGCTGCACTGGGCTCCGGGCAAGGGCGGTGCCGAGGCGCTCCGCGCCACCGTCGCCGACGCGGAGGCCCAGTTCGACAGCGACGACCTGCGACGGCTCCACTACCTCAGCGTCCCGCCCAAGGCGGCCCTCCCGGTGGTGCACCTGCTGGGCGAGGCGGGACTCGTCGACCGCAGCCGGATCATCATGGAGAAGCCGTTCGGGACGGACCTGGCTTCGGCACGAAGGCTCAACGGCGAGCTCCACGAGATCTTCGCGGAGGAGCAGATCTTCCGGATCGACCACTTCCTGGGCAAGGAGGCAGCCCAGAACATCCTGGCCTTCAGGTTCGCCAACGGGCTGTTCGAGCCGATCTGGCACCGCAACCACATCGACCACGTCCAGATCGACGTCCCGGAGCAGCTCGGGCTCGCGCAGCGTGGGGACTTCTACGAGTCCACCGGCGCCTACCGGGACATGGTCGTCACGCACCTCTTCCAGGTGCTTGCCTTCACCGCGATGGAGCCCCCGACCGCGCTGGAGCCCTACGCCATCGGGGAGGAGAAGAACAAGGTCTTCCGGTCGATGCTGCCGATCGAGCCCTCCGACGTGGTGCGGGGCCAGTACGTCGGCTACCGCGACGTACCGGGGGTGGCGCCCGACTCCGAGACCGAGACCTTCATCGCCCTGAAGTGCTACGTCGACAACTGGAGGTGGGCGGGGGTGCCCTTCTACCTGCGCACCGGCAAGCGACTGGCCGAGGGGGCCCGGATCATCTCGATCGCCTTCCGCGAGCCCCCACGCTCGATGTTCCCGCCCGGATCCGGTGTGGGGGACAACGGTCCTGACCACCTCACCTTCGACCTCGCCGACGAGTCGCGGATGTCGCTGTCCTTCTACGGCAAGCGGCCCGGCCCCGGGATGCGGCTGCAGAAGCTGTCCATGCAGTTCGCCATGCACGAGACCGACTGGGCCGGGGCCGGGCTGGAGGCGTACGAGCGGTTGATCTACGACGCAGCGAGAGGGGACCGGACGCTGTTCACCACCGCGGAGGGCATCGAACGACTCTGGGAGATCTCGACTCCGCTGCTGGACAACCCACCCGTCGTACGCCCCTACCAGGAGGGCTCCTGGGGTCCCAACCGGGTGCACCAGCTGATCGCCCCGCGGGCCTGGCGGCTCCCGTTCGAGCGGGGCTGGCGCGACCCCAACGCCGTGGGCTCCTGATCTGGGTCCCGCTCAGCCGACGTCGTGGGAGGACCGAGGAATAGTCGGCCCCCCGAGCTTGTAGGAACAGGTATGGCTACTGTCCCGAACCTGACCCTCAACGACGGCAACACCATCCCCCAGCTCGGCTTCGGTGTCTTCCAGGTCCCACCTGCCGACACCGCCCGCGTCACCGGCCAGGCGTTCGACGCCGGCTATCGACACATCGACACCGCACAGATGTACGGCAACGAGCGAGGCGTCGGCGAGGCGATCCGCGCCTCCGGCATCCCTCGCGACGAGCTGTTCATCACCAGCAAGCTCAACAACAGCTTCCACGAGCCCGCCGCGGCGCGCGACGCCTTCGAGAAGACCCTGGCCGACCTCGGCCTCGACCAGATCGACCTCTTCTTGATCCACTGGCCGCTGCCGACCCGCTACGACGGCGACTTCGTGTCCACCTGGAAGACCATGATCGAGTTCAAGGAGGACGGGCGCGCGCGGTCCGTCGGCGTCTCCAACTTCCAGCCCGACCACCTCGCCCGGTTGGCGCAGGAGACCGACCTGGTCCCCGCCGTGAACCAGATCGAGGTGCATCCCTACCTCACCAACGAGGTCGCCCGCACCGCCAGCCGCGACGCCGGCATCCTGGTCGAGGCCTGGTCGCCCATCGCGCAGGGCGGCGTGCTCGATGACGCCACCATCGTCAAGATCGCCGAGCACGTCGGCCGTACGCCGGCACAGGTGACGCTGCGCTGGCACATCCAGCGAGGGGACATCGTCTTCCCGAAGTCCTCCACCCCGGAGCGGATCGAGGAGAACTTCGCGCTCTTCGACTTCGAGCTCGACGACCAGGCGATGGACGCCATCAGCGCGCTCGACCGCGGCGAGGAGGGCCGGACCGGCCCGAACCCCGACGAGTTCGACATGATCCCCGACTGAGCAGCCCTCGGCGAGACGATCCCGCGGGCCGGGCGGGTCAGCCGATCGTGACGAGCACGACGTTGCTGCCCTTCTTGGCCTGCGGGTCGTACATCCGCAGCCGCTGCTCCCCGGTGCGCGCGGTCTGGATGTAAGTCGCGTAGGTGCCGACCCGCACGGTCGCCTGCACCCCGAAGTCGCGCCACTGGGCGTCGGTGTAGCGCTGCACCTCCAACGTCACGTTGTCCGCACCCTGGTAGGTCCCGGTCAGGTTCACCCGCTCCATCGGACGGGCCTTGACCGGAGAGATGTCGAGCTGGACGTCCTGGCGCTTGCTGGTGTCCTGGGTGGCACTGGGTTCCGCGGTCGGTGCGTCCTCAGCGCTGTCCTGTCCGGGAACGGGGAGTGCGGTCGTCGGCAGCGGTGCCCGCGGCGTGGCGGGATCGGCTCCCACCGGGCCGGCCGACTGTCCCTCGTCGAGGCCGAGCGCACGGACCACGAGCGTCGTCCCGAGCGCGATGACGATGCCGATCACCACCACCACGCCCACCGCCTTCAGCAGCGCCGCGCGGACCTGCGCGGAGCGCTCGCCGTCGTCCTGCTCGTCGTCGTCCATTCCGCCCCGCAGTCCTCTCACCTCGGCCCGTGACCCGGCCTCGAGAGTACCCACCCCCTCGGCGGTCGCCACACGAAACCCGCTCCGCGGACCGGCCCCCCGGTGTCCCCGGGGGACTGCCGGTTTCCCCGGTCGGCCGGGGAAACCGGGGGTTGTACGGCGATCCTTTGCCCCCCAACCCCGGGGATCGCTGCTCCACCCCACCCCTTTTGCGTCCACACCCGGACACGGGCCGCGGCGGATCCCCAGATGATCCTTCCGTACGACGTACGCCCCGGCGCTGAGCCCATCCTCGTCTCATGCACGATGAACTTCGGTCGATCTGTGATGCCCATGGTGTCTTCCTGCGCCGCGACGCGCTCTGCTTGGGATACGACGACCGTGCGCTGTCCAGAACGATGAGGGCGGGCACGATCACCCGAATCCGTCACGGAGCCTACGTCTTCTCCGAGCGGTGGCGCGGCCTCGATGATCCCGGTCGGCACCTGCTCCGAGCGCGCGCCGTACTTCGAACCGCGCAGTCGCAGGTCGCGCTCTCGCACACGACGGCCCTGCTCGTGATGGGCGTACCGGTGTGGGATCTGTCCCTCGACGAGGTGCACCTCACGCGTCTCGATGGACGGGCAGGGCGTCGCGAAGCCGGCGTGGCGCAGCATCGCGGACGCATCATCCCTGGCGACGTTCGGGCTTGCGGCGAGCTCCTCGTCACCTCTCCGACACGCACCGCGCTCGACCTGACCACGATCACCGACGTCGAGCACTGCCTGCCCGTCGTGGATCACCTGCTGCACGACAAGGCGGTGACCAAGGCAGACCTGCGCACCCGTGCCGCAGGGATGACGTTCTGGCCGGGCACACTCGCGACAGACCTCACGATCCGCCTCGCTGACGGTCGATCCGAGTCCGTCGGTGAATCAAGAGCCAGTCACCTGTTCTGGCGCGAAGGCCTGCCAAAGCCCCAGCTGCAATACGAGATCGTCAACGCTCGCGGCGAATGCGTCGCGAGAGTGGACTTCGCCTGGCCGGAGTACGGCGTCTTTCTGGAGTTCGACGGCAAGGCGAAGTACGAGAAGCTGCGGAAGGAACGCGAGTCGGTTCTGGACGTCGTACTCCGTGAGAAGAAGCGTGAGGAGATGATCTGTCGCCTCACCGGCTGGCGGTGCGTTCGCATCACGTGGGCCGATCTCTACCAGCCGCACGCGACAGCCCGATACATCCGCTCGGTGCTCGCGGGCGGCCCAGTTCACTGAGACAAGTCGGATGGAGTTGTGCACCGATCCCTGTCCCTGTGGGGTGAAGTTTCGGTGCACAACGTCAGGATTCACCGGTCAGCCGGGGAAACCTGCGTCGGTCACGGCCGCTCGTCCGGCTGCACCGGGAAGTGGCACGCGACCTGGTGGCCGGGCGCCGGTCCGCTGCTGACCTGGAGGAGCGGGGGTTCCTCGACGCTGCAGATCTCCTGCGCCTTCCAGCAGCGGGTGTGGAAGCGGCAGGCGGGGGGTGGGTTGATCGGGCTGGGGACGTCGCCCCCGAGCCGGATCCGTTCGCGCTGGTGGCGTCGGGCGGTGTCCGGCACCGGGACGGCGGAGAGCAGTGCGACCGTGTACGGGTGCTGGGGACGGTCGTAGAGGTCGTCCCGGTCGCCGATCTCGACGATCTTGCCGAGATACATCACCGCCACCCGGTCCGAGACGTGGCGCACCACGGACAGGTCGTGGGCGATCATGACGTAGGTGAGGTCCAGCTCTTCCTGGAGGTCCTCGAGCAGGTTGACGACCTGTGCCTGGATCGAGACGTCCAGCGCCGAGACCGGCTCGTCGGCGACGATCAGCTTCGGCTTCAGCGCGAGGGTGCGGGCGATGCCGATGCGCTGCCGCTGGCCGCCGGAGAACTCGTGCGGATACCGGTTGTAGTGCTCGGGGCTGAGGCCGACGAGCTCCAGCAGGGCCTGGACCGCCTTCTTGCGACCACCCTCGGGCTCCACGTCCTGCAGCTTGAACGGCGCACCCACGATCTTGCCGACGGTGTGTCGCGGGTTCAACGAGGAGTACGGGTCCTGGAAGATCATCTGGATGTCACGCCGCAGCGGACGCATCTTGCCGTCCGAGAGATGCGTGATGTCGTGGCCACCGAACATGATCTGGCCACCGGTGGGCTCCAGCAGGCGGGTGATCAGGCGCGCGGTCGTGCTCTTGCCGCAGCCGGACTCGCCGACGATGGAGAAGGTCTCCCCCTGACGTACGGCGAAGTCGACCCCGTCGACCGCCTGCACCGCCGAGGTGGATCTGCTGAGGAAGCCGCCCTTGATCGGGAAGTGCTTGACCAGCCCGGTGACCTCGAGCAGGTTCTCCTGCACGCGGTCCGCACGCCGGTTGGCGTGCCGCGCGGGCGTGGCCGCCGCGCTGGTGGGGTCAGTCTCAGATGTGGTCACGACAGCCTCGGGGAGATGTCCTGCGCCCAGATCTGCCGGCGCTCGTCGGGCGGGATGTGGCAGGCGACGAAGTGACCGACACCGCCGTCGATCAGGTCGGGCCGGTCGGACATGCAGGCCGATCCGACCCGCGGCTGGTAGTCGCAGCGTGGGTTGAAGGCGCACCCGGCCGGCACCTTGATCAGGCTCGGCGGGGTGCCCTTGATCGGCAGCAGCCGATCGGTCGGCGCCTTGTCGAAACGCGGCATCGAGCTGAGCAGCCCCCACGTGTAGGGGTGCTCAGGAGCGTTGAACAGCTTCTCCGCCGTGCCGTACTCGGCAGCACGTCCGGCGTACATCACCATGATGTCGTCAGCGAGCTCCGCGACCACTCCCAGGTCGTGGGTGATGATCACGACTGCGGAGTTGAACTCCTGCTGCAGGTCGCGGATCAGGTCGAGGATCTGCGCCTGCACGGTCACGTCGAGCGCGGTGGTCGGCTCGTCGGCGATGAGCAGGTGCGGGTCGCAGGAGAGCGACATCGCGATCATCGCCCGCTGGCGCATCCCACCCGAGAACTGGTGGGGGTAGGCGTCGACGCGCTTGCCCGGCTCAGGGATGCCTACCCGGTCGAGCATGTCGATCGCGTGCGCCCGTGCAGCCTTCTTGGAGACCGAGTTGTGGATCCGGTAGGCCTCGATGATCTGGTTGCCCACCGTGTAGAACGGGTGCATCGCCGAGAGCGGGTCCTGGAAGATCATCGCCATCTTCTTGCCGCGCAGCTTGCGCACGACCTCGGGGTCGGCGCCGACGAGCTCCTGGCCCTCGAGCTTGATCGATCCGGTGATGTGGGCGTTGCTCGCCGTGTGCAGCCCCATCACGGCCATGCTCGTCACGGACTTGCCCGAGCCGGACTCACCGACGATGCCGAGCGTCTGACCACGGTCGAGGTGGAAGGAGAGCCCGTCCACGGACTTCACCACTCCGTCGTCGGTGGTGAAGTGCACCCGGAGGTCGTCGACCTCGAGGTGGTGGGCACCGGTGGTGCCGGGTGATCGCGTGGTCGCGGGCGTCACCGTGGTCATCTGGTCCCCACTCTCGGGTCGATCACGGCGTACAGCAGATCGACCAGCAGGTTCATCACTGCCACGGCGACGGCGGTGATCAGCACCACGGCGAGCACCTGCGGGAGGTCGTTCGACTTGGTGCCCTGGATCGCGAGCTGGCCGAGCCCGGGCAGTCCGAACACGGTCTCGGTGAGCACGGCGCCACCGATGAGCAGCCCGAAGTCGAGGCCGAAGATCGTCACGATCGGGGTCAGCGCTGCCCGCAGTCCGTGCTTGACCACCACCCTGCGTTCCTTGAGACCCTTCGCCCGCGCCGTGCGGATGTAGTCCTCGCCCATGGTCTCCAGCATGCCCGCACGGGTGAGTCGCGCGTACTGCGCGGAGAACAGCAGGGCAAGCGTGATCCACGGCAACAGCAGGGCATGGGCCCACTTCGCCGGATTCTCGGTGAGGCTGACGTAGGACGCACCCGGTGGCGTCCAGCCGAGCTGATAGCTGAAGAAGGCCAAGGAGACGAGGCCCGTCCAGAAGATGGGGAGCGAGACGCCGGCCAGCGCGATCGTCATGGCGACGCGGTCGAAGACGGAGCCCTTCTTCAGGGCTGAGAGCACCCCGGTCGAGACGCCGAAGATCAGCCAGATCACGGCCGCACCGCCGGCCAGGGACATGGTCACCGGGAACCGGCGCTGGATCTCGGGCAGCACGGGGCTCTTGTTGCGGAACGAGTAGCCCAGGCACGGAGCCGGGCACTTCTCGACACCGGCGCCGATGTCGTACTCGGTGCCGGCGACGACACCCTTCACCCACCGGCCGTACTGCACCGGGACGGGGTCGTAGAAGCCCAGGCGCTGGGCGGTCTGCTCGACCGTGGCACCGGTCGCCGAGCGGCCGACGTAGCGCGTCGCGAGCGTCTCCGGGGTGGCGCCCGCGAGCCGCGGCATCAGGTAGAAGATCGCGAACGTGATCATGGTGATCACGATGACGAGCCCGACCGCCGCGATGAGGCGCCGGATGATGTAGCTGATCAAGACTTCGGCTCCGTGGCCGGCCCCGTCCGAGATGTCGTTCCAGGGACGGGACCGGCCACGATTGCCTTCACCTACCTTCGGTGTCGTTGAGGAGGTGCAGGAGCTGCTACTTCACACCCATGGCGGTGTAGTCGTAGTAGCCGTACGCCTCGTTGACGAACACGTTGGTCGCGTTCTTCGATCGGAGGAGCACTGCCTTGGCGTAGACGCCCGGGTAGATGACTGCTTCCTCCATGACTCGCTTGTCAATGGCGCCCCAGATGGCGTCGCGCTTGTCGGTGTCGAGCTCGACGATGGCCTGGTCGATCATCTTGTCCACCTCGGGAATGCGGACCGAGGTGTTGGACGAGCCACCGGTCTCCCGGATGACCCGGCTGTCGACGATCTGCGACAGGAAGCCGAAGCCGTCGTTCCAGTCGGCACCCCAGCCGTTGGCGCACAGGCCGATGTTGTTCTTCACCACGTAGGACGGGAGCCCACAGGTGGCGGAGAAGTAGTCACCCTGCGGCAGCGCCTTCGGGGTCACCTTGATGCCGACCTTGCCCAGCGCCTGCTGGAAGCCCTCGGCGGTGGCCTTCTCCTTGGGACGCTCGGCCCGGTAGCCCATGTTGATCTCGAAGCCCTCGGGCTTGCCGCACGCCTTCAGGGCCGCCTTGGCCTTGTCCGGCTGGCCGGTCGGGTGGTCCTTGACGCCGTAGAGGTCGAAGTCCTTGTATCCGGGGAGCATCGGAGGCATCAGGGTGGTGGCGATGTCACCGCCGGCGAACTTGCCGCCGTAGGCGTTCTGGTACGACGACGCGTTCATCGCGTACATGACCGCCTTGCGGCAGTCGATGTTGTCGAGCGGTGCGACCGTCGGGTTGATCGAGGTGTACCAGAGACGGGCCAGGACCGGGTTGTCCGCGCGATCCTGCAGCGCCTTCTGCTGCAGCACCTTCGGGAGCGCGGCCGGCTGGACGCCGGTGCCCGCGATGTCCACGTCGATCGTGCCGGCGATGACCTGGTTGTCCACGTCATCGGGCTGCATGTTCAGCTGGACGGTCATCTTGTCCGGCAGCGCCTTGCGGAGCGGGTCAGTGGACGGGTCCCAGTTGGGGTTCCGGACCAGGTTGAAGCCGCTCGTGGGGTTGAAGTTGCCCTCGAACATGTAGGGACCCGAGGAGATCACGTGGTCCTTGTACTTCGCGCCCGTGTCCTTGGCCTGCGGCACCGGGGCGGTGGCAGGCAGCTGGGCCATGTAGTCGAAGCCCGCGAACGGCTGCTTGAGGTGGAAGACGATCGTGTACTTGTCAGGCGTCTCGATGGCCTGGTCGGTGTTCATCTTCGGCGTGCGGTAGGGGCCGTCGTAGCCCTTGGGCAGGTCGAGGAAGTCTTCGAAGTAGGTGTAGCCGTTCGGGAACGTCTTCTTGTCGGTGTTGCGGAGCACGGCGTACTTGATGTCCGCCGCGGTGATCTCCGAGCCGTCCTCGAACTTCAGTCCGGGCTTGATGGTGTAGGTCCACGTCTTGGCACCGTCACTGGACTTGCCGAGGTCGGTTGCCAGGTCGGGGGTGAGCTCGAGGCCCGCCGCACCCGGCTCGGCCTTGAACGCCACCAGGGTGCGCGCGTAGTTGCGCAGCATGTCCCACGAGTAGCCGTAGTAGGTCTCACCCGGGTCGACGGTGTCACCCCACTCACCGGCGAGGCCGAACTTCAGGGTGCCGCCCTTCTTGTCCGAGGCGTCGACGATCTTGCCGATGGCGCCGTTGTCGAGCTTGGGTCCGCTGTCGCTCTTCTCGCCACCCCCGCCCGAACCACAGGCGCTGAGACCGAGCGCTGCAACGGCAGCCACGGCTACTGCTGCTCTTCTACGCATGATGCGCATCTTGTTACCTTCCTTCTCGTCCGGCCCCGACACCTGCAGGGTCCGGCTGGTGGTCCGGTGGGTCACCGGCTCCTGGGATCGAATGCGTCGCGCAGTCCGTCCCCGAAGAGGTTGAAGGCCAGCACCGTGGCGAAGATCGCCATGCCGGGCCAGAACATGAAGTGCGGGACGGTGTAGAAGTTCACGGCGTCCGAGAGCATGCCGCCCCAGGTGGCCGTGGGCGGCGGCACGCCCACGCCGAGGAACGACAGCGCTGCCTCGAAGAGGATGTTGGTGGGAATGATCAGCGTGGAGTAGACGAGGATCGGCGCCATCAGGTTCGGCAGCAGCTCGGTGAACAGGATGTAGGGCCTCCTGGCGCCGAGGCTGCGAGCCGCCTCGACGTACTCCCGCTCCCGCAGGGAGATCGTCTGACCGCGCACGATGCGGCCGATGTAGGGCCAGTTGAAGAAGCCGATCACGAAGATCAGCAGCGTCAGCCGCAGCGGGAGCCCGGAGAGTCCGAACGCCTGGCCCGGGAAGACCCCTGAGAGTGCGATGGCGAAGACCAGCAGCGGGAAGGCGAGGAACATGTCCATGATCCTGCTGAGGATCGCGTCGACCCAGCCACCGAAGAAGCCCGCGACGATGCCGATCGTGGTGCCGATGACCACTGACAGCATGGTGGCCAGGATCGCGATCAGCAGCGAGATGCGGGCGCCGTAGAGGATCCGGCTGAAGATGTCGCGCCCGTTGATGGTCTCGAGGCCCATCGGGTGCTCCCAACTGGCGCCGCCGAAGCCGCCGTAGGGGATGCCACCGATGCCCATGTTGAGGAGCTCCTGGTGGTACTCGTTGGGAGGTCCACCGGTGATCTTGACGATCAGCGGGGCGAAGAGCGCCACGAGCACGAGGAAGACGATGAACGCGCCGCCGGTGAGAGCGACCTTGTCGCGTCGCAGGCGTCCCCAGGCGATCTGGCTGAGGGAGCGCCCTTCGATGCTCTTCTCGCCGACCAGCACTGCCTCTGGGTCCGCGTGGGCGGCGCTCGGATCCTCCAAGGTGCTCAGGACGGCCTCCCCAGGGTCGCTGCGGCTCGAAGAAACAGGCCACCAGGTGTGGTGACCGCCCTTAACCTGAACCTGTTGCCTCGCCGGGTCAAGCAACCATGCGCCCCGTTGCCGAATCGTGACCGCGGTCGCCAGGCGTCCTCGACGATCCGGGGCTACGGCCGGCTCAGCACCTGGACCCGGCGAGCCCCGGACCCACCCGATCAGGGGGACGCGTCAGCGACGCCCGTGGCGAAGCACTCGCAGTGCCCAGGTGCCCAGCACCCCGGCGATCAGCACGTTGACCACGATGAGCACGCCGTGGGCCACGTAGTAGCCGGTCGGCCGGTCCTCCTCGGTCTGGACGAGAGCCTTGGTGAACTGCGCGTAGGTCACCACGTTCCAGACGGCGATCCCCATCAGCACGAGTCCGTGCTTGCGTTCGAGCTTCACCCGCCCAGTGTAGGGAGTCCCAGGTAGGCAGACCTCTGTGGGGAGAGCTGGTCCCGGTCATCTCCAGGACAACGGCCCAAGGAGCCGGCCCTGAGGAGCCGGCCCTAAGGAGCCGGCCACGCCTTGGCGGCTCGGGGCCGCTCACCCGTGGTCGGCGGTCCGACCACCTCGCCGACCAGGTCGACGACGTCGACCGAGCGCTGCGCGTCGACGCACTTCTGCGCGGCGGACAGCAGCTCCTCGATCAGGGAGAACAGCCGCGCAGCGTTGTCGCCGACCCGAGCCAGCATCAGGGTCTGCTCGCCGTTCAGCGGCCCGACGTCCCCGTTGAGCACCATCTCGGTGTAGCCCACGACGCTCGTCAGCGGCGTACGCAGCTCGTGGCTGACCGATCCGATCGTCTCCTGGCGTCTGCTGGTCCGGTCGCCGTCGCTCTCGTCCCCCGACGCACCCTGCCGTCGAGCCGAGCAGGCTCGGCCACGCACGGCGCCACGGGCGATCAGGGCCAGCGGATCCTTCAGCCTGCCCCGCGAGCGCAGCCGTCGAGGGCGTAGCGGGGGGCGTGCCGCACGCAGGCGCACGACGTTGGTGGTCTGGAGCTCTGCCGTCATCACGAGACCGCGACCGAGAGCGAGGTGCAACGGGAGAGAACATGCATGGACCCCATGGTGTCGGTCTGCAGAGGCGGGCAGCAGGCCCCCATGCGCGACGCGGGATGGCACACAGGTGCCATCCCCTCGCCGCGGAGACGCGTAGACGACGGCTGGAATGGGGCCCGCCCGGGTGGTGGTTCCCGTCCCGGGCGAACCGTCGGGTGACGGCGCGAGCAGCCATGGCGCTACCAGGTCTAGTACCTTGGTGCCAGGCCCGCGCCGCGGGGGGCCACCTACCTGACCCTCTTCCGGGAGCTCTGTGACCATGCCGACGGACCCGACTCCCTTCCCACGGGAACAGGCCGTTCCGATCCGGGTGCTGGTGGTCGATGACCACGCGGTGCTGGCCTCGAGCCTTTCCCAGGTCCTCGACGTCGAGCCTGATCTCTCCTGCGTCGGCGTGGCCAACTCGTTGGCACAGGCGCGGTCCCTGATCAAGTCGACAGCCCCCGACGTCCTGCTGCTCGACCATCGACTCCCGGACGGTGACGGGGTCCAGGCGATCGAGGAGCTGCGCGGGCTACGCCCGAGCCTGCAGGTGGTGGTGCTCACAGCGAGCGCGGCCGACCACATCCTGGTGCAGGCGATCGAGGCGGGCGCCGCGGGGTTCCTCTCCAAGACGCGCAGCCTCGGGGAGGTCACTGCCGCCGTGCGAGCGGCCGCAGCAGGCGAGGCCCTGATCTCGCCCGAGCTCCTGGCAAGGCTGCTGCCCCGGCTGTCCCGGACCTCCGGCGTACGACAGCAGGAGCTGACCGATCGCGAGCGCGAGGTGCTCGGGCTGATCGCCGACGGACTGACCAACGCGGCGATCGCGGAACGGCTCTACGTCAGCGTGCACACCGTGCGCAACCACATCGCGAACCTGTCGACCAAGCTCGGGGCACACTCCAAGCTCGAGGCCCTCTCGATCGCCGTGCGCCAGGGCCTGCTCCCCGACAGCTGAGCTCAGGCTCCTCCCGAGCCCGCCCCGCGCCGGGCGACCACGATCCGCGCACCGTGGCGGGGGACGCTGGTGATGTTGCGGACCTGGGGGAGCTCGGTCGTGCCCGGGGGGACGGACACGTCGTAGGCGGTCAGCACCGCGTGGAGCACCGCGACGCCTTCCATCAGCGAGAAGCCGGCCCCGATGCACCGCCGTACGCCGCCGCCGAAGGGGATCCAGGTGTTGGGAACGACCTCACCCTCGAGGAACCGCTCGGGACGGAAGGTGTCGTGGTCGGGGTAGCTGGCCTCCGAGTCGTGGGCGAGCAGGATCGAGGCCGCGACGTTGACCCCCCTCGGCAGGTCGAACCCACCGATCGTGGCCGGAGCCATCAGGTGCCGCACCACCATCGGGATGACGGGGTGCAGACGCATCGACTCCTTCAACACCGCCTCGAGGTAGCCCGAGTTCCCCGCCGAGGCCGCGTCCCGGGCCTTGGCCGCCTGCTCCGGATCCTTGCCCAGCTCGTGCAGCGCCCATGCCAGCGCCGTTGCGGTGGTCTCGTGCCCGGCGAGCAGCAAGGTCACGAGCTGGTCCCGGAGCTCTTCGTCGGTGAGCCCTCGCCCTGACTCGTCGTCGTGGACCTGCAGCAGCCGGGACAGCACGTCGGACCTCTCGGCCAGGTCACCGGCCGCGCGCCGTTCGGAGATCTCGGCGAAGATCACGCGGTCGAGCTCGGTCTGGTTCTCGAAGTTCCGTCGCCAGGGGCCGAAGCTCTGCAGCCTGGGCAGGCCCCAGCCTAGGAACACCAGCGGCGGGACGTTCACCGTCCGGTTGACCAGAGGTCGCAGCTCGACGAGCCGGTCCTGGTCGGTGACGCCGAACACCACCTGCAGGATCACCTCGAGGGTGAGTGCGTTCATCCGCGTCAACGACTCGAACGGCGCCCCCTCTCGCCAGCGGCTCACCTCGGCGTTGGTCAGCCGCGTGACCAGATCCTCGTAGCCGCGCAGCGCACGGCCGTTGAAGGCCGGCATCAGCATCCTGCGTGCCCGCTGGTGCTGTCCGGAGTCCACCAGGAGCAGTGAGTGCTCCCCCATCACCGGACCGAGGATCGCGTTGCCCTTGCCCGCGTGGAACACCTCCGGGTCGCCCGCGAAGATCTCCTTGACGTGCTCGGGACGGTTGAACACCACCAGGCAACGTCCCTCGGGCAGGATCCGGAGAGTGAAGACCTCGCCGAAGCGCCGGTGCATGGCAGGGACGAACCGGTGCCGGAAGCGCAGCAGCCCGATGCTCTGCAGGATGGGCGGCATCCGGGGTCCGGGAGGCAGGTCTCGCGCGCTGATCCGACCGTGCTTCCCGGACGGCACCGGCCGCATCCGCTCGAAGCGCCGCTCGGTCACGGTCTCGGTTCGCATACGGAGAGTATGCCGCGTGGACCAACCTGCCCCGGACGAGCCGGCGAAGCGGACGGGAGCACGAGCGCCGGCCCCCGTTCGCGTGCCTCACCCCCCGCTCAGCAGGAGCCCCGCCTTGACGAGGGTCTGCCAGAGTCCGTAGCCCAACGGGATCACCACGATCAACCAGGCCAGCGCGATCATCGCAGGGCTGGTGGGCCGGTCGCTGCCGTGGTCCTCGCCCGTGCTGCTCATCGGTTGCCGCCTCTCGACATCGCGGTGGAGGACTCGGACTCGCGGGCCGCCTCGGCCACCGCGACCTCGTCGAAGTGCTTCTCCTCGACCGGCTTGATCATCAGGTTCGCCACGAAACCGACGGCCAGGATCCCGACCATCGTGAACAGTGCCGGGTGGTAGTCGTTCGCCATCAGGTTTCCCGGCTTGCCCGCGGCGTCGAGGAAACCGTTGACGATGAGGGGCCCGGCGACTCCTGCCGCCGCCCAGGCGGTCAGCAGTCGCCCGTGGATGGCACCCACCTCCAGCGTCCCGAAGAGGTCCTTGAGGTAGGCGGGGACGGTGGAGAATCCACCGCCGTAGTAGGAGATGATCACCGCCGCGAGGGTCACGAAGATCGCCGTGGACTGCTGCCCGACGGTGGCCAGCAGGACGTAGAGCACCAGTCCGACGCCCAGGTAGATCATGTAGGTCGCGCGGCGACCGATCACGTCGGAGAGGCTGGACCACACAAACCTTCCTGCCATGTTCGCCAGGCTGAGGATGCCGACGAAGCCACCTGCCTCAGCGGCGTTGACCGAGGAGCCCGAGCCGGAGCGGAAGAAGTCCTGGATCATCGGGGCCGCCTGCTCGAGGATGCCGATCCCGGCCGTGACGTTGCAGAACAGGACCAGCCAGAGCAGTGCGAACTGCGGAGTGCGGATCGCCGCCGAGGCACGCACCAGGGCACCGTTGGTGCCGGTCTGCTGCACCGAGGAGTCGTCGTTGCCGTGCCCACGGGGGACCCGCACCAGGGCTGCGCCGACCAGCATGAAGACGAGGTAGACCAGCCCGAGGGTCAGGAAGGTGGCGCTCAGGGCTGCACCGCTGGCCGTGGCGCCCTTGGTGGTCGGGTCGAAGCCGGAGTCGTAGATGTTCAGCAGGCGGTTCGACGCCGGCGAGGCGATCAGGGCTCCGCCGCCGAAGCCCATGATGGCCATCCCCGTAGCCAGGCCCGGCCGGTCGGGGAACCACTTGATCAGCGTCGAGACCGGGGAGATGTACCCGATGCCCAGACCGATGCCTCCGACCACGCCGTACCCGAGGTAGAGCAGGGGCAGGCTGCCCATCGAGATGCCGAGTGATCCGATCAGGAACCCCGATGACCAGCACAGAGCGGCTGCCACCATCGCCATGCGCGGACCCACGCGCTCCACCCAGGTGCCGAGCACGGCCGCCGAGAGTCCCAGCATCACGATGGCGATCGAGAAGATCGCCGCGACCGCTGTCTGCGAGGAGTGGAAGTTCTCCACCAGCGAGGTCTTGAAGACCGAGAACGCGTAGACCTGGCCGATGGAGAGGTGCACGCAGAGCGCGGCCGGTGGGATCAGCCACTTGCTGTAGCCAGGCCCGGCGATCGTGGCGCTCTTGTCGAGGAACGGGAGCATCGAGCCTCCTGGTCGGATGGTCCCGCCCTTCTACCCCCGGCGGAGATGGTGGAAACCTGCACCATCTCGATCCTCGGCCGCGCTCAGTCGGTCAGACCCGCCCGGCGCGCCAGCGCGACGGCCTCGGTGCGGCTCGAGGCACCGAGCTTCGCCATCACGTTGGAGACGTGGACGCTCACCGTCTTGCCCGAGATGAACAGCTGGGACCCGATCTCGGCATTGCTGCGCCCCGCGGCCACCAGGGTCAGGATCTCCCGCTCTCGCGGGGTGAGCGTGCCGGCAGCGGGTCCGGACCTGATGGCTCCCAGCTCCTCCAGCAAGGGGACCGCCTGCAGCCGCGCGGCAAGACCCCTCGCCACCTCGGCCTGCTCCTGGGCACCCTCGCCGTCTCCGGCGCTGCGCAGCACCACGGCCAGTCGTGTGCGGGCTCGCGCCTCCTCGAGCGTGTGGCCCAGCTCGGCGAAGAGTGAGGCCGTGCGCCGCCACCTGTGGACCAGGTCCGCGAGATCCACGCGCGCGCCGAGCAACCAGTCGAGCCGGAGCTGCTCGGCGCCCAGCCGCGCCTCCCAGCCCTGTCCCTCGAGACCGAAGGGACGGCCCACGTCGAGCCGGTTGGCGAGCACGCGTCCGGCGTCGGCGACCAGCCGGTCCGCGGTGAGCCTGACCTCGTCCCGCGCTCCGGTCGGCGTGCGCGGGGCCTCGTCGGCGAGCGCGGCCAGCGCCACGGTGGCCAGTCGCAGCCGGGCGCCGAAGTCGGGGGTCCACAACGGACCGAGGACGGTGCAGACGTCGTCGTACATCGCCACGGCGGCCGCTGCACCGTCCCGGGCGGACACGAGGTCGATCGCCGCCCCACCACCGACCACGGCGATCAGCCCTTCGCGGTGCCACCGCTCACGCAGGACCGGGAGTCGGAGCAACGCGGACACGTCACCCTGGGCGGCAGCGACGGAGAACCTGACCGCCTCGAGCATGGCGCGCGGAGTCGGGGGCGGGTCCTCGGCGCTGTAGTCCGCTAGGCGTAGCGCCTCCTCCCAGTCGCCCCTCATGTGCGCGATCACAGCGGCCTGCATCCGTGCGCTGACGCCGTGGAACGACCACGTACGGCCGATCTGGCGAGCCAGGCGCGCGGCTCGGGCGAAGGCGGCCTGGGCCGGCTCCAGTGCGCCGTAGTCGTACTCGATGCCGCCGGTGCGCAGGTAGCCGCGCATCTCGCTGAAGGTGTCGCCACGGGACCGCGCGTCCTCGATGATCCGTTTCAGCTCGACGCGGCTGCCCTCTCCGAAGTCGAGGTGCTGGCTGAGCAGGGTGAGCGTGACCCCGACCTCGGCCGCGAGACGCGGCAGCCCGAGCCGGTCTGCGAGCTCGAGGGCGTCGTCGGCGCACGGACGCGCCTCGTCGAACCGGTCGTCCCAGACGAGCGCCTGGGCGTGCAGGCCGAGGAGCCTGGCCCGCAGCACGGTCTGCTCCGTCCCGACCAGCTCGAGGGCCTCGCCGCTCACCTCGCTCAGACGGATGTCGCTCTCGGTGGAACGCAGGGCCTCGACCCGTGCCAGCAGCAGCCGAGCGCGCTGCACCGGGGCAGCGTCTGCCGGGAGGGACGCGAGGCTGGAGTCCACCAGCGCGAGAGCCGTCTCCGGCCGGCCCGAGACGCACAGGGCGTCGACCGTCCGGGCGACGAGCCCGATCTTGTCCGGTGGGTCCTCGAGCCCGGCTGCTGCTCGCTCGTAGATCTCCAGCGCCTTGCTGAAGTGTCGTGCGGCCTCGTCCGGTCCGCCGGCGGACATCGCCTGGGCGCCGGCCTCCACGCTGGCGCGCAACGCCGTGGGGAGGTCGTGGGAGGCCAGGGCGTGCCGCGCCAGGTCGGCAGCTGCTTCCCTGCCGTGGAGCTCGCGCACCGCATCGGCGTACGCCGTGTGCAGGCGCATCCGCTCGCCGGGGAGCAGGTCGTCGTAGACGGCCTCGCCGAGCAGGGAGTGCCGGAAGGCGTAGGCCTGCTCGCCCGCGAGCACCAGTACATGGGTGTCGACCGCTTCGCGCAGGGCCAGCTCCAGCTGCTCGGTCGAGACCGGAGCGACCCGTGCGAGCAGGTCGTGCGCGACCCGCTGACCGGCCACCGACGCCACCCGGACCACCTCGCGAGCGACCTCGCCGAGCCGGTCCAGTCGCACCAGCAGCAGGTCAGCGAGATCCTCCGGCAGGCTCCACCCGCCTCCGAGGAAAGCCCCGACCAGCTCCTCGACGTAGAAGGCGTTGCCCTGCGCTCGTTGCACGATCTGCTCGACGTCCCCGTCGTAGCGCTCGCCCAGCCCGGCCGCCGGGCCTTCCGGGCCACGCAGCAGCTGCTCGACCATCCCGCGCACGGCAGTCGCAGGGAGCGGATTGAGCTGGATCCGGTCGACGCCGGGCAGACGGACCCACTCGGCCACCTGGGGGCGCAGGGGATGTCGCCGGTGCATCTCGTCCGAGCGGAAGCTGACCACGCACCAGAACCGCCCCCGGAAGCGACGCGAGAGCAGGAAGCTGATCAGGTCACGGGTGCTCGCGTCCGCCCAGTGCGCGTCCTCGACCACCAGCACGACGGGGCCGTGCTCGGCGAGCTCCTCGACCAGGGCGTACATCGCCTCGAACACCTCGGCCCGGTCCGAGCTCGCGGGAAAGGAGTCCGAGGTCTGGACCGGGGACCGGTGCCGCATCCGGGCCAGCGCCGGACGACTCAGGACGGGGCCCTCCACGAGGGCGGGGATAGCAGCCGCCGCCTGGTCGAGCATCTCCGCGAACGGGAGGTAGGGCATGGAGGTGTCGCCGAAGTCCAGACAGTGTCCGACGAGGGTGTGCCAGCCCTGGCCGGCGAGCTGTTCCAGTGCCTCGGTCAGCAGTCGGGTCTTGCCCACGCCCGCGTCGCCGGAGAGCAGCACCATCCGGCTGGACACGGGATCGGCGGCGGAGGCGAGCAGCGCGTCCAGCTCGGCGGCGCGACCGACGATGTTCTCCGTCCTGCTCCGCTCCCACCGCACATCGGCCATCATTCCTCACGTGCTGACGGACGTCGCCACCATCGGCGGTTGGGCCAGCCGTCGCAGTCCCTGCCCCGCGCAGCGAGCATCCGGGCCGTCCGGTCGGCCATGTCCTGGAACATCAGGTCTTCGTTGAGAGGGCTGTACATCGCGGGTCATCTCCTCGCTGGGATCGGTGACCCGATCACACTCCTGAGGCGACCGTGCGCACATGGGCAGATGCCTCAGTCCACCGGACCAGGGCCCTCAGATCCTCCGACCCGGGCACTGCTCCTCGGGTGCGCCGGTCTCCCGGAGCGTCCGACGAGGTGGACCGCGCTCATCCTCGGGCGATCGTGACGACCTCGTGCACGGGCAGGGGGTTGAGGCGCTCGGCACCGCACGCCAGCTGAGCCTCTCCGCGGGTGGTCCTGCGCACGTGCACCGACCACTCGACGCCCTCGCGGCTGAACACGCTGGTCGCCCCGTGCCGGCGCAGTAGCCGGATCGCGTCCAGCCGGTCCTCCTCGAGGTGGCGGCGCAGCGCGATCTCGGCGTACTGCACGGCCATCGGGTACGCCGAGCGGCCACGCAGCCGCTCGATGTCGACCCGGCCCTGCTCGTGGAGCTCGGCCACCTGGCTGGCCGTGCCGGGATCCATCCGCCCGTAGTACAACCCCTCCGGAAGCACCACCATGTTCGCAGCGAACCGGTCGCCGCCCATGTGCGAGACCTCCCACGTCTGCGCCGGGTGCGAGGCGGTGAGCGCGGCCGCGACCGGACGGCCACGCTCGGCGCAGCAGGCGTCGTGCCGACCATGGGTGCAGACCCCGAAGAGCGGCCCCGGCGCGGCGGTCCACGCGGGGACCTCACCGCGTGAGACCGCCTCGAGGTCGAGGCCGATGAGCTCCTCCGGGGACTCGAACGTCGTCGTGAGCAGCAGCCGGCGGCCCGGGAACGCGAGGAACGCCCGGAAGTGGGTCTCGCGGTGTGCGCGGCGGTGGCGTCGGGCCAGCAGCACCTTGATGTTGCGGTGCGTGCGTAGGTGGGCCTTCACCGAGTCGGGCAGCCGGCTGTCCGCGGGCGCGCTCGCCCCCCACGGCCCGTGGTGCTCGACCAGGAGGAACGCCGAGAGGTGGGTAGCGGTCCCGGCCAGCTCGTCCTGCCGCTGCTCGGCCGCGGCCGAGCAGCGGAAGTCGGCGCGTGGCGGAGGGCTCAGCGGACGACCTCGAGCAGACCTTCGCGGACGAGCCGGCGGCACAGCACGAGGGCCGACTGCGGGTCGAGTCCGACGTCCTCGGGAGTGAACACGTCGAGGGCGCGGACGCGCTCGACGGCGGCACCGAGGCGTGCCGGGACCGTCAGTCTCCGGTCCCCCAGCAAGAGGTGCAGGCGGTCACCCTCGGGCACGGGCACGCACGGCTTTCCCGGCCGGCGACGCAGCCGGGTCGCGGCCACGACCGTGTCGAGGTGCATCCGGTCGACCATGGAGCCGCGGAGCCCGGGGGCGCGCCCCTCGAGGAACGAGCCGGTCTGGGCCTCGGTGACCGTGCGGACGTCGAGTGAAGCCAGGGCGGCGCGGAGCACCTGCAGCCGCTCGGCGAGCCCGTCGTCGAGCAGCCCCGGGTGGTCGAGGTATCCCGCGGGAAGGTGTGCGTCCACCTCGAGCCCGGACATCGCCTGCCCGACGGCACGGTCGAGCAGAGTGCGCCAGGTGAGCTGGTTGATCCCGATGGTGACGTGCAGCGACACGACGTCCTGGGCCCGAGCGGCGTGCGGGGTGCCGGACGGCAGGTACATGGTCACGCCGGGCTCGAGCAGCACCTCCCTGGGGTCGGTCGCGTCCTCGTCGGGGGCGGGGTGCACCTCCCACAGCTTGGAACCGTGGGTCTGGAAGACGAACACGTCGTGGCTGTCGCTGTGCACCGCAAAACCCTGGGATCCCGGCGGGGTGAGGTAGGCGTTGGCCTGGCACGGGTGCCCTAGCTCGAGCTCGAGCTCGGCGACCAGCCGCGTCAGTGGCGGCCAGTACCGGTGCAGCCCCTGCAGCACGACGGTCGCTCCACCCTCGAAGAGATCGATCACCTTGCGGGCGTCGACGAGACCGGTCAGAGGCTGCCCTGCCAGGGTGGCACCGCTGCGGGTGTAGCGCGACGCAGGCAGGACCGCACCGTCCTGCGCGAGCCGGACGGCCGGGGTGCGGATCGCGGAGGAGGTGAGCAGCTGGTCGACGTCGTCGAAGGAGAGCAGGCCGACGAGGTCGCCCGGATCGGTGTGGTGCAGGTGAACGTGGGACGCCCAGATCTTCTCGACGAAGGTCTGGGCATCCCCGCTCAGCAGCTCGAGTGCACCCACTCAGGCGCTGCTGCCGCCGTCGGTGCCGTCGGCATCCGTGGAGTCACCGTCGGTGCTGTCGGTGGAGTCACCGTCGGTGCCGTCAGCGTCGCCGCCGTCGGTGCCGTCAGCGTCGCCGCCGTCGGTGCCGTCAGCGTCGCCACCGTCGGTGCCGTCAGCGTCGCCGCCGTCGGTGCCGTCAGCGTCGCCACCGGGTGCGGCGCCCGCACCACCCGGGGTGGTCTCCATCTCCTCGTCGCCGAGGGGCTCGTCGGGAGTCGTCGTCATGTAGTGCCTCCTGTGGTTCCTTCGCCGGCGCACGTCACGCCGTACCTCTTCTCGTTCCCGATCCTGCCCGTTCCAACCAAGAGCGAGCCGGAGCGGCGCCACGGTCGGCCCCGGAGCAGCCCGGGAGCGGCTCGGCTCAGATCTTCTCGGCCTCGGCGCGGTCGCGCAGCGCACGCGCGTGCACCTCGTGCTCCTCGCGGATCCGGGAGAGGAAGCTCTGGGTGCGCTCGTGCTGCGGGTTGTTGATCACCTCGTGGGGCTCGCCCTGCTCCACCACGACGCCGCTGTCCATGAACACGACGCGGTCCGCGACCTCGCGGGCGAAGGTCATCTCGTGGGTGACCACGATCATCGTCATGCCGCCCTCGGCCAGCTCGCGCATCACCGCGAGGACCTCGCCCACGAGCTCGGGGTCGAGCGCTGAGGTGGGCTCGTCGAAGAGCATCAGCTTCGGGTCCATCGCCAGAGCTCGGGCGATCGCCACTCGTTGCTGCTGCCCCCCGGAGAGCTGGGCGGGGTAGGCGTCGCACCGGTCACCGAGGCCCACGCGCTCCATGAGCTCGCGCGCACGTTGCTCGGCCTCGGTCTTGCGGACACCGGCGACGTGCACCGGCGCTTCCACGATGTTCTCCAGAGCGGTCATGTGCGGGAACAGGTTGAACCGTTGGAAGACCATCCCGATCTCCCGGCGCTGGCCGGCGATCACCTTCTCGTTGAGCCGGTGCAGCCTGCCGCCCCTCTCCTCGTAGCCGGCGAGCTCGCCGTCCACCCAGATGCGGCCGCCCTGGATCGTCTCCAGCTGGTTGATGCACCGCAGGAACGTGGTCTTCCCCGACCCGGAGGGGCCGAGCAGGCAGACCACCTCGCCAGGAGCGACGTCGAGGTCGATGCCCTTGAGCACCTCGTTGCCGTGGAAGGACTTGTGCACGTTCACCGCGTGCACCAGCGGCGTGGTGCCTGTCTGAGCCGTCCGGGCTCCGGTCGACTCGCTCACCGGGACCCCCCGACCATGGAGAGCATCGAGGCCCGTAGCCCCTTCGGCGGTGCACTCGTGCCGAAACCGCGGCCGAAGTAGGACTCGAGCCTGCTCTGGATCACCATCAGCACGCTGCAGATCAGGAGGTACCAGATCACCGCGGCCACCAGGACCGGGAAGGTCTGGTAGGTGCGCGAGCCGATCGAGGACAGCTGGAAGAACAGCTCGTTGCTCACCGGGATCGCGATCAGCAGCGAGGTGTCCTTGACCATGGCGATCGTCTCGTTGCCGGTGGGAGGCACGATCACGCGCATCGCCTGAGGCAGGACCACCCGGCGCATCGCCTTGGCGTTGCTCATCCCCAGTGCGCTGGCCGCCTCCCGCTGCCCGCTGTCGACCGAGAGGATGCCGGCACGGGCGATCTCGGCCATGTACGCCGCCTCGGAGAGCCCGAGGCCGATGATGCCACCGAGCACGCCGCTGAAGATCTGGTTGGCGTCCAGCGTGGCGAAGGTGAGGTCCCCGCTGAGCCCGAACAGGCTCATCAGCTCGGGACCGAAGGGGAGGCCGAGCCCCAGCCCGCGCGGGAACAGCACGCCGAGCGCGCCCATGATCGTCAGGAGCACCAGACGCGGGACTGCTCGGAAGAACCACGTGAACACCCACGCGACACCCGAGAGCACCGGGTTGCTGGAGAGCCGCATCACGGCGGTGAGGATGCCGAAGAAGACGCCGATCAGCATCGCTCCTGCCGTGCCGACCAGGGTGCCCATCACCAGGCCGCGCAGGACCGGCGCCTGGATCATCGCCTCCCACACGAACGGCCAGTTAAAGGCGTCGTTGGTCAGCAGCAGGTGGACGAACGCGGCCACCAGCACCGCGATGACCGCGACCACCACCCAGCGACCGGGGTGCCGGACCGGAGCGGCATCGATCTTCCCGGGGCGTTCCTCCTCCCCCGCCGGCACGGACGGTGGCGTCACGCTCATCGCTGGGAACTCATCTCAGACTGCGGGATTGACGACGAAGTCCTTGATCGCACCACGCTCGACGTTCCAACCCTTGAGAGCCTTCAGGTAGCCGCCGTCCGCCTCCAGCGACTTCAGGGCAGCCGCGATGGCATCGGCGAAGGCCTTGTCGTCCTTGGCCACGACGTAGCCGTAGGGCGCCGCGTCGTAGATGTCGCCC
>CAWFII010000017.1:0-210865 GCA_963815825.1 uncultured Actinomycetota bacterium
AGGGCCTCGATCTTGCCGCCGGACTGCTTGATGGCGTAGGCGACCACGGGCGAGTCGGCCAGCATGGCGTCCGCCTTGCCGGTGGCAACGGCTGCGGTCACCTGGTCCTGGCCGTCGTAGACCAGCGGGCTACGGGTCTTCTTGCCTGCCTTGTTGCACGCTGCGATCTTGGCCGGCAGGTCGTCCTCCTGCTGGGTCGTGGCCTTCTGGACCGCGATCGTGATCCCGCACGGGTGCTGGGGGTCGATCTTCTTCGGGTTCCCCGGAGCCGAGGCCCACTGGGTGCCTGCGGAGAAGTAGCTGACCATGTTGGCCTGCTTGAGCCGGTCGGGGTTGATGGTGAAGCTGGACATCCCCACGTCGTACTTCCCACCCTGCACGCCCGTGATGATCGAGTCGAACTTGGACGGCACGAACGTGGCCTTGAGCCCGAGCTTCTTGGCCACCGCGTTGAAGAGGTCGACGTCGAAGCCCTGCACGGTCTTCCCGTCGCCGGCGATGAACTCGCTCGGCGCGTAGGTGGCGTCGGTGCCCACCGTCAGCGTGCCCTTGTCCTTGATCGCCTGGGGGACCAGGGCAGCTGCGGCCTTGTCGACGCTCGTACTGACCTCACCGCCCTGCTTCTTGCTGTTGTCCAGCGAGCTGGACCCGCAACCGGCCAGGGCGGTGGCGGACGCGATGACACCGACGAGAACTGAGACTGACCTGCGCAAGGGGCTTCCTTCGGGTTCGGGCGGACGACGTCCTGGCCGACGTCCTGGCGATGTTGTGAATCATGACACCTGACCTCGAGCTGTCGAGGGTGGGGATCGCGGGACCTGCCGGCTTCTCAGCCCTCGTCGAACGCCTCGATGACGGCGGTGTCGATGGTGTGCTTGGGGCCGGTGAACCAGCGCTTGGCCGACGCGTGCCACCAGATCGCCAGGATCACCAGCGTGCCGAGGGTGAGCACCGGCGCGTAGTTGACGGCGCTCCAGGCGAAGTCCTTGGAGAACGGGACCCCCGCGGGGCTGAACGGCAAGATGAAGTAGACGCTGATCACGGAGATCTCGGCGACCGCGATGAGGTTCATCCACTTGTACTTCGCCCCGTTCGTCCACGAACCGGGCTCGAACCCGTCGCCGAGCCGCCAGCGCAGCCAGATCGGGATCAGGAAGGCGAGGTAGAGCCCGATCACTGCGACCGAGACCACGGCGTAGAAGGCCACCGGCACACCACCCACGCTCTTCAGGGCGGGCAGCGTGATGATCACGCCGACGATCCCGACGAACATCACCGCGTTGGCCGGGATGTGCGTGCGCTTGTTGACCGTCGCGAGCCACGCAGAGCCCGGGATCGCGCCGTCGCGGCTGAAGGCGAAGGTCATCCGCGAGGCGCTGGTCAGGCACGCGGTGGTGCAGAACAGCTGCCCCATGGTCGAGATGAGCAGCACCAGGAAGTGCCAGCCCTCGGGGAGCGCCTGCCCGAAGATCACGTCGACCTGACCGAAGCCCTTGTTGACCCCGTCGACGTCCTGGACGGCGAACACGAACGAGAGCAGCAGCACGTAGCCGCCGACAGCGGAGTAGAAGATCGAGCGCCAGATGCCCTTGGCCGCACCCTCGGCCGCACCCTGGGTCTCCTCGGAGAGGTGCGCGGAGGCGTCGAACCCCGTGATGGTGTACTGAGTCAGCAGGAACCCGAGCGGCAGCACGAGGAACCAGTAGAAGCCGCTGCTGAAGCCGGAGTTGTTGATCCGCTCCGTGAACACGAAGCTCGCGCTCTGGTGGGTGGGCGGCACGATGATCAGGACGAGGATCACGATCGCGGCACCGGCGACGTGCCACCAGACCGAGATGTTGTTGACCACCGCGAGCAGGTGTCCGCTGAAGATGTTGGCGAGGGCGGCCAGCGCCATGATCACGATGAACCAG
This sequence comes from uncultured Actinomycetota bacterium, assembly GCA_963815825.1. GTDB lineage: Bacteria > Actinomycetota > Actinomycetes > Propionibacteriales > Nocardioidaceae > Marmoricola. Next base: position 1,914 of record CAWFII010000017.1, read on the forward strand.
ATGAACACCCGGCTGAGCGAGTAGCTGTCGGCGTACCCGCTGCTGATCGTGCTGATGGTGAGGTCGAGGAAGGTCGCCGCGCCGTAGGCAACCGAGGCGGTCACCGCGAGCAGACCGATGAGGTTGAGCCAGCCGGTGAAGAAGCCTGCCGCGGGGCCGCCCATCTTGGCGGCCCACCAGTAGATGCCACCTGAGGTGGGGTACGCCGAGACCAGCTCGCTGAGGGTGAAGCCGATGATCAGGATGAACGCGGAGATGATCGGCCAGCCCCACGAGATGGCGACGGGCCCACCGTTGTTCCACGCCTGACCGAAGGTCGTGAAGCACCCCGCCAGGATGGAGATGATCGAGAACGAGATGGCGAAGTTGGAGAAGCTCGACCACGAACGGCTGAGCTCCTGCTTGTAACCGAGCTTCGCGAGCAGTTGATCGTCGTCGTTGAGCTCTGGCTCGGTCGTCGCCATGTCAGCCTCCTGGGTGCGCCGGTGCAACGTTGCGCTGAAACCTAGACCCGGTTGGGCGTGCCGTCCATAGATCAGATGCAAAAGGTTTGAGTCCAGACCATTGACACCTCGGACCTTGACTCGAAGACTGGCGGCGTGATGTCCACCGCCGCCGACCCCGCGCTCTCAGCGGAGGTCCTGCGACCCGTGCGCGGGCATCACGCGTTCGAGGCCTGCGTCGAGCAGCTCGCCACGCTGATCAGGCTGGGGGTCTACGCCCGGGGCGCCACGCTGCCGCCGGAGCGCGAGCTCGCGAGCAGCCTGGAAGTCTCCCGGGCCACCCTGCGCGAGGCCATGGCCGCGATGCGTCAGGCGGGTCTGGTCCAGACCACCCGCGGACGCGGCGGGGGGACGGTGGTGACCATGCGGCCCACCGCGCCGTCGTCCCGGGCAGCGTCCCGACGCACGAACGCCACCCGCGAGGACTGGATCGACACCCTCGACTTCCGCCGCATCGTGGAGCCAGGGGCGGCCGCTCTCGCGGCAGCCACCGAGCTCGACGACCAGAAGCGGGGGCGGCTCCGGGCTGCCCACGAAGCCGTGGCATCGGCAGGCGGCGCTGCCATGCACCGCCAGGCGGACTCCCGCTTCCACCTCACCGTGGCCGCGCTCAGCGGGTCCTCCCGCGTCATGGAGGCGGTCACCGCCATCCAGTCCACGATGCACGAGATGCTCAGCGCGATCCCGGTCCTCGACGCCAACATCGCTCACTCCGACACCCAGCACTCACGGCTCGTCAAGGCGATCCTCGCCGGCCGGTCGGATCGTGCGCGACAGGTGATGGAACAACACTGCGACGACACCGCCGCGCTGCTGCGAGGACTTCTCCAATGACAGCTCCGAACACGAACGCCACCCCCGGGAGAGCAACATGACCGCACCCAACGACCGCTACCTGACCCTGGATGCCCTGCGCTCGATGATCGAGGCGGACCAGGTCGACACCGTCGTCCTCGCGTTCACCGACATGCAGGGACGTCTGCAGGGAAAGCGCCTGCACGGGCGGTACTTCCTCGACGTCGCGCTCGAGTCCGGGACCGAGGGCTGCAACTACCTCCTCGCCGTGGACGTCGACATGAACACGGTGGACGGCTACACGATCTCGTCGTGGGAGCGCGGGTACGGCGACATGGAGTTCGTGCCCGACTGGGACACCCTGCGCCTGCTCCCGCACCTGCCCGCGACCGCGATGGTCCAGTGCGATCTCGTCTGGCTGGACCACGCACCGGTCCCCCAGTCCCCGCGGACGATCCTCAAGACGCAGCTCGAGAAGGTCGCGGCCATGGACATGGTCGCGCTCGCCGGCACCGAGCTCGAGTTCATCGCCTTCGAGAACACCTACGAGGACGCACACACCCGGCGCTGGCGCGACCTCACGCCGGTCAACCAGTACAACGTCGACTACTCGATCCTGGGCACCACCAGGGTGGAGCCGCTCCTGCGCGACATCCGCAACCACTCCTACGCAGCCGGGATGGTCGTCGAGGGGGCCAAGGGCGAGTGCAACTTCGGTCAGCACGAGATCGGCTTCCTCTTCGCCGAGGCCCTGGTCACCGCGGACAACCACAGCGTCTACAAGACGATGGCGAAGGAGATCGCCTCCCAGCACGGACAGTCCCTGACCTTCATGGCGAAGTACGACGCCCGCGAAGGCAACTCGTGCCACATCCACCTGTCGCTGCGGGGCGCGGACGGCACGGTGGTCTTCGGTGACGGAGCCGAGCGCTCGCCGCTCTACGACCAGTTCGTCGCCGGCGTTCTCGCCACGATGGCCGACTTCACCTTGCTCTACGCCCCCAACATCAACTCCTACAAGCGTTTCGCCGCCGGATCGTTCGCGCCGACAGCGATCGCGTGGGGCACCGACAACCGGACCTGCGCCGTCCGCCTCGTGGGTCACGGTCCGTCTGCCCGCATGGAGAACCGGCTGCCCGGCGGCGACGTGAACCCCTACCTCGCCCTGGCCGCGATGCTCGCCGGTGGGCTGCACGGGATCGAGAACGAGCTCGAGCTCGAGGACGAGCTGGTGGGCAACGCCTACGCCTCGGACAAGCCGCACGTCCCGCACACCCTGCGCGCCGCACGTGACGCGTTCGCGGCGTCAGAGATCGCCCGCGAGGCCCTGGGTGAGGAGGTCGTGGACCACTACGTCAACATGGCCGACGTCGAGCTCGCGGCCTTCGACGCGGCCGTCACCGACTGGGAGCTCGCCCGTACCTTCGAAAGGATGTGAACCATGACCACTGCGGTCATCAACCCCGTCACCGCCGAGCAGATCGCCGAGGTGGGTTCGGCCAGCGTCGAGGAGACCGATGCCGCGATCGCCCGGGCACGGGAGGCGTTCCCCGCCTGGCGTGACCTGGCCCCTGGCGAGCGGGCGCGGTTGCTGCGTTCCTTCGCCGCCGTCGTGGAGATCCACCTCGAGGAGCTGGCCCAGCTCGAGGTCACCAACGCCGGGCACACGATCGGCAACGCGCGCTGGGAGGCCGGCAACGTCCGCGACTGCCTCAACTACTACTCGGCCGCTCCGGAGCGGATGTTCGGTCGACAGATCCCCGTCGCCGACGGCGTGGACGTCACGTTCCACGAGCCCCTGGGCGTGGTCGGCATCATCGTGCCGTGGAACTTCCCGATGCCCATCGCTGGCTGGGGATTCGCCCCGGCACTCGCTGCCGGCAACACGGTGGTCCTCAAGCCCGCCGAGATCACCCCGCTGACGGCGATCAGGCTGGGTGAGCTCGCGCTCGAGGCAGGACTCCCCGAGGGTGTCCTCACGGTGATCCCGGGCCAGGGCTCGGTGGTCGGCGAGCGGTTCGTGACCCATCCCGACGTCCGCAAGGTGTGCTTCACCGGCTCCACGACGGTGGGCAAGCAGATCATGCGGGGATGCGCCGACCAGGTGAAGCGGGTCACCCTCGAGCTCGGGGGCAAGAGCGCCAACATCATCTTCGCCGACACCGACATCGCTGCTGCTGCCGCGAGCGCACCGGGCGCGGTCTTCGACAACGCCGGTCAGGACTGCTGCGCGCGCTCACGCATCCTCGTGGAGCGGTCGGCGTACGACGAGTTCGTCGGCAGGCTCGAGGAGGCGGTCAAGGGCCTCCGCGTAGTCGATCCCGCCCGTGACGACAGCCAGATGGGGCCGATGGTCTCGGCGTCCCAGCGCGACTCGGTGCAGCGCTACATCGACGGTGCCACCGTCGCCTTCACGGGGTCCTGCCCGGACGGGGCGGGCTTCTGGCTGCCGCCGACGGTGATCGAGTCGACCTCGACCGAGGAGGACGTCTGGCGAGACGAGGTCTTCGGCCCGGTCGTCGCGGTGATGCCGTTCGACGACGAGGACGACGCGATCACCCTGGCCAACGACACCGAGTACGGCCTGTCCGGGTCCATCTTCACCAACGACCTCGGACGCGGGCTCCGGGTCGCCCGCGGGGTCGAGGCCGGCAACCTGAGCGTGAACAGCCACGCGTCGGTCCGTTACTGGACCCCGTTCGGCGGCTACAAGCAGTCGGGGCTGGGCCGCGAGCTCGGGCCCGACGCCCCGAACGCGTTCACCGAGGAGAAGAACGTCTTCATCGCCCATTGAGGTGTCCGCAGGGCGCCGGGAGACCCGGATGCCCACCCCCCGACCACAACCCGGTCGGGCTCCGAGGAACGAGCGCTCAGTCGAGATCACGCTCGCTAGAGGAAAGGCAGATTGACATGGCAGGACGTCTCGAAGGCAAGGTCGCCGTCGTCACCGGAGGATGCTCCGGCATCGGGCGGGCGACGGTCACCCGCTTCGTCGAGGAGGGCGCCAAGGTCGTCATCGGCGACATCGACGACCAACGGGGGAACGAGCTGGTCGAGGAGCTCGGCGGTGAGCAGGTTGCGACGTACGTCCACGTGGACGTGACCAGCAAGGAGGAGGTCGACGCGCTGTTCCAGACGGCGAAGGACACCTACGGCTCGGTGGACGTCGCGTTCAACAACGCAGGCATCTCGCCGCCGGACGACGACTCGATCATGGACACCGACCTGGACGCGTGGCGCCGGGTCCAGGAGGTCAACCTGACGAGCGTCTACCTCTGCTGCAAGGCAGCACTGGGCCACATGCTCGAGCAGAAGTCGGGCTCGATCATCAACACGGCCTCGTTCGTGGCCGTCATGGGTGCGGCCACCAGCCAGATCTCCTACTCGGCCTCGAAGGGTGGAGTGCTGTCGATGAGCCGCGAGCTCGGGGTGCAGTTCGCCCGTGAAGGCATCCGCGTCAACGCCCTGTGCCCGGGACCGGTGAACACGCCCCTGCTCCAGGAGCTGTTCGCCACCGACGCCGAGCGCGCCGCACGACGGCTGGTGCACGTGCCCATGGGTCGCTTCGGCGAGCCGGAGGAGATGGCGAACGCGGTGCTGTTCCTGGCATCCGACGAGTCGAGCTTCATGACCGCGAGCACCTTCCTCGTCGACGGCGGCATCTCCGGCGCCTACGTCACGCCCCTCTGAGCCGGACGATGAAACCGCTGATCGGGCTGACCGCCTATCGCGAGCACGCGAGCTGGGGCGTGTGGTCCCAGGGGGCCGACCTGCTCCCTGCGTCGTACGCCGACGCGATCGTGCGCGCGGGTGGCGTCCCCGTGCTGCTGCCGCCGGCCTCCGACGACCAGGAGTCGGCGGCCGCGGTGGTGGCACGTCTGGACGGACTCGTCGTCAGCGGTGGGGCGGACGTGGATCCCGCGCAGTACGGCGAGCAGCCCGGGCCGCGCACCGGCCAGGCGCGTCCGGACCGGGACGCCTGGGAGCTGGCGCTGCTCGACTCGGCGGCGGCGGCCAACCTGCCGACTCTCGGAGTGTGTCGCGGGATGCAGGTGATGGCCGTCGCAGCCGGGGGCACCCTCGACCAGCACACCCCCGACCTGGTGGGACACGACGAGCACAACCCGCAGCCCGGCGTCTTCGGCGACATCGCGGTCACCACCGACGAGGACTCTGCGCTGCACTCGATCCTCGGCAGCACCGTCACCGTCAGGTGCCACCACCACCAGTCGGTGCGCTCGCACCCCGGCTACGTCGCCACGGCCTGGGCCGCGGACGGCACCCTCGAGGCGATGGAGGCAACCGGGTCAGGGGTGGCCTCCCGGTTCTGCGTGGGCGTGCAGTGGCATCCCGAGGCGGGGCGCGACCAGCGGCTCTTCGACGCCCTGGTCCGCGCGGCCTCGCAGCCCGGCTGAGGGAGCCGGAGGGCTCAGCCGAGCACGTCCGTCACCAGAGGGACACCCGGCCGGTAGGCGAGGTGCAGGTGTGAGGGCGCCTCGAGCACGGTGAGGTGGGCGCGCTTGCCGGGCGCGACCACGCCGACGTCGTCGCGGCGCAGGGCCAGGGCTCCGCCGGCGGTGGCCGACCAGACAGCCTCGGCCGGCGTCATCCGCATCTCGCGGACCGCCAGCGCGATGCACAGCGCCATCGACGACGTGTAGCAGGACCCGGGGTTGCAGTCGCTGGCAAGTGCCACCGTGACACCGGCGTCGACGAGGCCACGCGCGTCCGGGTACGGCGACCTCGTGCTGAACTCGACACCGGGCAGCAGGGTCGCGACCGTGCCCGAGCCGGAGAGCGCTGCGATGTCCTCCTCGTCGAGGAAGGTGCAGTGGTCGACCGCGGCGAGGCCGAGCTCGCAGGCCAGCCGCACGCCGGGACCCGGACCGAGCTGGTTGGCGTGCAGCCTGCCCCGCAGCCCGGCCGCACTCCCAGCGGCCAGGATGGCGCGGGCCTGGTCCTCGTCGAACGCACCGCGCTCGCAGAAGACGTCGATCCATCGCGCGTGCGGAGCGGCTGCGTCGAGCATCGGCCCGGTCACCAGGGCGACGTAGCGCGCCGGGTCGTCGGCGTACTCGGCCGGCACGACGTGCGCGCCGAGGAAGGTGGTCTCCTCCGTGAACTGACGCGCGATGGCCAGGCTGCGGGCCTCGTCGTGGACGCTGAGCCCGTAGCCGCTCTTGATCTCCACGGTCGTCGTCCCTTGGCGGCGCATCTCGGCGACGTGCGTGGCGACGTTCGCGGCGAGCTGCTCGTCGCTCGCCGCGCGGGTGGCGGCCACCGTGCTGCGGATCCCTCCGGCGGCATAGCTCTCCCCGGCCATCCGGGCGGCGAACTCGGCGGCCCGGTCGCCCGCGAAGACCAGGTGTGAGTGCGAGTCGACGAATCCCGGGATGACCGCGCGGCCGCCCAGGTCCCGCACGGCATCGGTCTGCGGCGCCCCGAGACGCGGGCCCACCCAGGCGACGTGGCGGCCCTCGAGCACGACGGCCGCGTCGTGGAGGAGGCCCAGTGGGGTGCCGTCGTGGACCGGGTCGTTGGTGACCAGCTCGCCGATGCCGGTGAGCAGCAGTGACGTCATCGGGCTCCTTCGCTTCCGCGGACAGGTTCGGTGCTGGTGCAGGTGACGTCCGCCGCCGTCGTCGCGAACACCAGGGTCTCGGGAGAGGCGCCTGTGCCCCGGGTCCGGACCGAGTCGAGGTCGACGCTCACCAGGTCGGCGCGCTGACCGGCGACGAGCCGACCGGAGTCCGCGAAGCCCAGCGAGCGGTGCCCGTCGTACGTCGCTGCGGCGAGCAGCTCGAGCGCGGACCAGTGGCCGCGCTGCTGGGAGGCGAGGCGTTCGTGCATCTCCACGGCGCGCATCTCCTCGAACAGGTCGATCACGGCATGGCTGTCGGAACCCAGCGTGAGGACGGCACCCGCCTCGTGCAGCCGCCGCGCCGGGCCGATGCCGTCGGCGAGGTCGCGCTCGGTCGTCGGACAGAAGCAGACGTTGGTGCGGCTCTCGCCGAGCAGCCCGATGTCGTCGTCGCTGAGGTGCGTCGCGTGCACGGCGGTGGTCGCCGGCCCGAGCACGCCGGCCTCGGCCAGGAGCCGGGTCGGGGTGATGCCGTGGACCTCGAGACAGGCCTCGTTCTCGGCGACCTGTTCGGAGAGGTGCACGTGCAGCGGCTTGTCCCGGGCCGCCTCCACCACGATCGGCAGCTGCTCGCGGGGCACGGCCCGCACCGAGTGGATCGCAGCGCCGACCCGGGGGTCGTCGAAGGCAGCCACCCGCTCAGCCCACGCGTGCGCATCGCCGTCGGAATAGCGCAGCTGCACCCCCTCGGGCGGGCGGCCGAACCCGGAGGCGAGGTAGCAGGTGTCGAGGAGCCGGATCCGGATCCCGACCTCGTCGGCAGCGGCGAGCAGCGCCCTGCCCATCTCGTTGGGGTCGTCGTACGGCGTCCCGTCGCGCTGGTGGTGCAGGTAGTGGAACTCACCGACCGCAGTGATGCCGGTGGCGCGCATCTCCGCATAGGTGTCCCGGGCCAGCTCGAAGTAGCTGTCCGGCGTGAGCTCCGCCGCGACGCGGTACATCTGCTCGCGCCAGGTCCAGAACGTCCCCCGCTCCTGCTGCGTCCGCCCCCGCAGCGCCCGGTGGAACGCGTGCGAGTGGCAGTTGGCCAGCCCTGGGAGCGTGAGGCCGGGGAGGGTGGCGGCGCTGGTTTCCCCGGTCGGCCGGGGAAACCTGGGGTTGTCGACCGAAGCATCACCCCTCAACCCCAGGGATCCCCCCTCAACCCCGACCGAAATGATCCGGCCGCCCTCGATCTCCAGGAGTACGTCGGGCTCGACCCCCGACTCGAGGAGGGCGTGCTCGAGACGCAGCCTCACGAGACGAGCACCTCGAGCGCGTCGGCCAACGCGCCCACGCCCGCGAGGCAGTCGGCCATGGCCGCATGCTCCTGCGGTGAGTGCGAGACGCCGGTGGGGTTCCGGACGAACAGCATGGCCGAAGGCAGTCCGGCAGCCGCGAGGATCCCGGCGTCGTGGCCCGCCATCGTGGGAATCACCGGGACGTCCCCCCAGCGCTCCATCAGGCCCGCGCCCAGCTGTGCCGTGAGCCCCGGATCGAAGGACACCATCGGAGACGTCGACTCCGCCGTGAGCTCGAGCCGGGTCCCGTCGCGGGCACAGCGCTCCAGCCCCTGTCGCCTGATCTCGGAGACCAGCCGGACCAGCTGCTCCTCGGTGTCGCATCGTGCATCGAGCCACGCAGTGACCCTCGACGGAATCGCGTTGGTGCCGTTCGGAGCCACGTCGAGACGGCCGAAGGTGGCTCGCTGGCCGGTCGCCAGAGCCTGCCTGCTCGCGGCCAACGCCGTCATCGCGAAGCTGAGCATCGGGTCGTGGCGGTCCTCCATCCGTGTGCTTCCGGCATGGTTGGCGGCCCCGGTGAAGTCGAAGCGGTAGCGACCGTGCGGCCAGATGCCACTCGCCAGACCGACCGCTGCGTCTCGGTCGACGAGGTCGCGCCCCTGCTCCACGTGCAGCTCCACGAAGCTGCCCACCCTGTCCATCCAGCTCGCCCGGCCCAGCTCCGGCTCGAGGCCCGCCGTCACCATGGCGTCCTGGAGCGGCACGCCGTCGCGGTCGCGGAGCTCACCGGCCGTCTGCGGGGCGATCGACCCGCTGGCCAGCCGCGAGCCGAGGCAGGCGATGCCGAACCGGGACCCCTCCTCCTCCACGAACGCGCCGACGACGATCGCGCGCCTCGGCTCGACCCCCCGCTCCCGGAGCACCTGGACGGCGGCGAGCGAGGAGACCACCCCCAGCGGCCCGTCGTAGGCCCCGCCGTCCAGGACCGAGTCGAGGTGGGACCCGATCAGGACGGCATCGGTGGCGGCGCCCGTCTCGAGGCCGGGGGGCGTCCACCACGCCAGCAGGTTTCCGTTGCCGTCCGCCTCGACGTCGAGCCCGCGCGCGGCACCCTGGGCGATGAACCAGTCGCGGAGCTCGGCCTCGACCGAGGTGTACGGCTGCCGGAAGTAGCCCCCGCTCGCAGCGGAACGGCCCAGCGGCGCCAGGTCGCGCCACATCTGCTCGAAGTCGTCGACGGCGTCAGGCATGCTCAGCACCATGGAGTTCCAAGAGGTCGTACGCCGCCGCCGGATGGTGCGCAACTACACCGAAGCCCCCGTCGACCCCGCCATCATCGAGCGGGCCCTGACGAACGCGACCCGGGCGCCGAGCGCCGGGTTCAGCCAGGGGTGGGGCTTCCTCGTCCTCGACAGCCCCGACGACGTCCGCCGCTACTGGCACGCGGCCTCCGACGACGTCGAGCGGCCCGACACCTGGCTCAGCGGCATGATGCGCGCGCCGGTGATCGTGCTGCCCTGCTCCAGCAAGGACGCCTACCTCGCGAGGTACGCCGAGGCGGACAAGGGATGGACCGACCGCGACGAGCACCGCTGGTCGGTCCCGTTCTGGCACATGGATGCCGCCATGGCGTCGCTGCTGATCCTCCAGACCGTGGTCGACGCGGGCCTGGGTGCGTGCTTCTTCGGACTCCCGGCCGAGAAGCTCGACGAGGTGCGCCGCGCCTTCGGCATTCCCGTGACCTTCAAGCCGGTCGGCGCGATCACGATCGGGCATCCCGCCCCACGCCCGGGCGCACTCGGCTCCCCGAGCCGACGACCTCGGCGCGATCCTGCGGACGTGGTGCACCGTGGCACCTGGGGACACCCACCTGCCTGACATGGTCGACACACTTCCGGCTTCCGGTCCTCTGCGCCACCAGCGGACCACCCGACGCGTCTCGTATTCGAGATCCGAACGAGGTTTGGATGCGCGCCCCGAGGGGTACTTGTCCACCCGACAGGGGGACAAATCAATCGAAGGGAGTCAGGACATGGTTGTCCTGGGACTGATTCTGCTGATCATCGGCTTGGTGGCCAGCATCCCGATCCTCACGACCATCGGCGCAATTCTGCTGGTCGTCGGGCTGATCCTCAACCTCGTTCCGATCGGCGGCACGAAGCGCCGGGTGTTCTAGCCGAGGGCGAGCCCAATAACGAGCCGCGAGGCCCCAGGACCCGCAAGGGTCCTGGGGCCTTTCGCTTGCCCGCCTGCAGGAAGGAAGCACTGAGGTCAGTCCTGGCACGACTCGCAGCCTGGGCTAGGGCCTGCCGGCGTGCGGCGCCGGAGCGCGGTGGGTCAGGACCTGACCCGATGGCTGGCCCTGGCCGACCGCGCCGGGTCCACCCCAGTCGGCTGCCACCACATACAGCGTCCGGCCGTCCTCGCCGCCGAGCATGCACGCGAAGCAGCCGCGATCGGCGCCGACGGACTCGAGCACCTGGCCCCCCTCGGAGACGCGGACGCACTGCCGGTGGGGCACGTCGGCGTACCAGATCGCTCCCTGCGCATCGAAGCAGATGCCGTCCGGCGCCGCGTCGCCGAGATCGGCCCACACGCGGCGGCCCCCGAGGCTGCCGTCGGGTGCGATGTCGAACGCCGTGAGGCAGTGTCCGTAGGACTCGGCCACGACCAGGGTGCGCCCCTCCGGCGCGACGGCCATGCCGTTGGGGAACCACAGGTCGCCCGCCACCCTCGCGGAGGAACCGTCAGGTCGCAGCACCCACACGCTCCCGGGGGAAGGCTCCTCGCCACCCATCAGGTCGAATCCCACGGTGTTGACGTAGGTGTCGCCGGAGGGGGCGACCACGATCTCGTTCCAGCCCTGTCCGCTCCCGCCGTAGGGCGTGGTGGAGCCGTCGGCCGCTGCGGTGACCACTCCGTCGGTCGAGGTGAGCACCGTACGACCGTCGGGCAGCCAGTCCACCGAGAACGGCAGACCCTCCATGGTGAGCTCCACGCGTCGTTCTCCCAGAGCGCCGAAGGAGAGCACCTCTCCGGCCACCCAGTCGCAGACCCACAACCGACCGTCGTGCCACCTCGGCGACTCACCCAGGACCAGACCGGTCGCGAACGTGTCCATGACCGACGCCCTCCCTCCGTGCCTCTGCACCAGAGTGCCATTCGTGCTGGTGCAGACCCGGGGACAGCGCAGAAGTCACCGCAGACCGGGTTGTCGCGATTTGTAGGCTGGCCGCGAGGTGATCGCGATGCCGCACAGCGACGAGTGGCCCCAAGGGCAGCCGCACGAGCAGCCTGCTCGACCAGACCGCGAGCGAGCGCGCGACGCACGCACCGGCACGGATGCGGCGGCGACCAGGGTCCAGCACCAGGCCCGCTGGGTCGACCTCCAGATCCAGCGCGCGATGGAGCGCGGCGAGTTCGACAACCTGCCGGGCCAGGGAAAGCCTCTCGGCGACCTCGGCTCACCCGACGACCGCGACTGGTGGCTGAAGAAGCTGATCGAGCGCGAGCAGATCACCGGGGTGCTTCCCGCCGCGCTGCAGCTGCGCAAGGACGATGCCGCCCTCGACGACCTGCTCGACCGGGAGAGCGTGGAACGGCTGGTGCGCCAGCAGGTGGAGGACTTCAACCGCCGGATCGTGGAGGCGCGGCGGCAGCTCCAGGGTGGACCTCCGGTCGTGACCCCGACACGGGACGTGGAGGTCGAGGTCGCGCGCTGGCGAGAACGCCGAGCCGAACGCCAGCGCCGCAGCCGACCGCGGGTGCAGGACGACGAGGGGCCGGCGCGGAAGCGGTCGCGACGTCGTTGGTTCCGGCGCTGATCCCGGCCCCTCACAGGCAGGCGCCCACCTCCCCAGCGGGACGCTGACGCGGCCCCGGACCGTGTCACGGTATGCCGCTTCAATCGCGAAATCGGCTGACCAGGCCACACGAAAAGGGCCGTCTACACCGCGGTCCGCAGTACCCGCGAAGCGGTTGTATCTCCCCTCGGCACGGGAGTCTCCTGTCAGTGCTGCTGCGTTGCGAGGGGCACCGTGGCCATCCCGAGGAGGCACCCAATGCACACACACGACCGGTCCGACTGGACCCATGACCAGCGGACGCAGACCTGCGCCATCGGTCCGAGCCCGGAGCTCAAGGAGCGATGGGACAAGGAGCTGGCCCGGACGCTGGGCAGGAAGCGCAGCGAGGGCGCGGCCGTGCTGGGTCTGGAGCGCGAACCCCATCGGGTCGGCTTCAACGACGGGGTCATCATCCCGCCGGAGGCCTTTCCGGCCGGTACGCCACTGGCCACCATCAGTGCTGCCGCGGCGGACCGTGCCCCGCTGCGGGGAACCGTCCGGGTGGCGGTCGTCCTCGTCGACTTCTCCGACAAGCACATGACCGCCACCAAGCAGCACTTCCAAGACCTGTTCTTCTCCACCGGGGTCCTGCCGCACGGCAGCGTCCGCGAGTACTTCTCCGAGGTCACCAACGGCCTGGTCACCCTCGACGGCACCGTCGTGGGTCCCTACCGGATGCCGCAGACGCTCGCCTGGTACGCCAACAACGGCTCCGGGATCGGCAAGAACGGCACCGCCTTCCGCTCGCCGACGCTCGCCCGTGATGCGGCTGTGGCATCAGACGCCGCCGTCAACTTCGGTCCCTACGACAACGACGCCAACGGCTTCGTCGACGCGTTCATCGTCGTGCACGCCGGGAGCGGGGCCGAGCAGACCGGCAGCCTGGGGGACATCTGGTCCCACAAGTCGACGTTGGCCACGGCGTACAACACCGACGGGACGAAGATCTACGGCTACCTGACCATCCCCGAGGACGCCAAGATCGGTGTGTCCGCCCACGAGCTCGGCCACCTGCTCTTCGGCTTCCCCGACCTCTACGACACCGACTACTCCTCCGAGGGCATCGGCAACTGGTGCCTGATGGCCGGAGGCAGCTGGAACAGTGGCGGGGACATCCCGGCGCACCCGAGCGCCTGGTGCAAGGCGAACCAGGGCTGGGCCACGGTCACCAACGTGACCACGAACGGGCCGCTGACGGTGCATGCGGTGGAGAGCAGCCATGCGCTCTTCCGGCTGTGGAAGAACGGGGGCAGCGGGTCCGAGTACTTCCTGCTGGAGAACCGTCAGCCGGTCGGTTACGACACGGCACTGCCCGGCAGCGGCCTGCTGATGTGGCACATCGACGAGGCTCAGCCGGGCAACTCCGACGAGAACCACTACAAGGTCGGACTGCTCCAGGCCGACGGGAACCGTGACCTCGAGCTGAACCACAACCGCGGCGACGCCGGTGACCCCTTCCCGGGCTCGGCGGGCAAGAACGCCATCACGCAGAGCACCACCCCGAACACGAAGTCGTACGCCGGCGCCGACACCTGCGTCTCGGTCAAGACCATCCCGGCCTCCAGTGCCGCGATGACGGTGGACGTCACGGTCACCTGCAAGGTGGTCAAGGAGTTCATCAAGGAGACGGCCAAGGAGACGTTCAAGGACCGCAAGGACGTCATCAAGGAGGGCAAGGAGCTCGCCAAGGAGGCGATCAAGGAGCGCAAGGAGTTCGCCAAGGAGGCGATCAAGGACCGCAAGGAGCTCGCCAAGGAGTCCGTCGGGGACAAGCACCAGCTCAAGGACGCCGTCAAGGACTTCAAGGAAGTGGCCAAGGAGGTCAAGGAGGGTGGCTTCGAGAACTGGCCCCCCGGCGACTGGAGGCGTCAAGGCGGCGGAGGCGGCTTCGCCGAGGCGGGAGGCTCGGTCGAGGACCGGCTCTCCGCGCTGGAGGCAGCCGTGTTCGGTGCCGAGCCAGCCGGGGTGGACGAGGGCGCGGAGACGTTCATCGACGCCTCCCTGCGGCCGGACCTGATCGGCTCTGGTTCGGGCGCGGGCAACAACCAGGCGCTGGAGCAGGGGATGGCCTCCGGGGACGCCGGGGCCAAGCGCGAGTTCGACTCCCCCGCGGGATGAGCGCATGAGCTCACGCGTGGTTCTCGTGGTTGCCGACCGGAGCGACCCAGGGGGGTGGGCGGCCGCTCGGGCGGCTGCCTCTCCCGTCCCGGGGGGCCCCGTCCCGGGAGGAACCGTCCCGGGAGGAACCGTCCCGGGAGGAACCGACTCAGGAGGAACCGACTCAGGAGGCTCCGGATCCGCGGCGACGGTCGTGGCCGTCACCGGTGACGACCTCGCCGCGGCGCGGTGGAGCCACCACGTCGCCAGCGACGGCCGCGCACGCACGACCATCCGGCTGGGCGGACCTCGAGGTCCCGTGCTCGGCGACGAGGGCATCGCCACCGTGCTGTTCCGCGCCCAGGCGTGGCGGGTGCCGGTGGGCCTACGCGAGGCTCCAGCGGGTGACGTCAGCTATGCCTGGGCCGAGCTGACGGCACTGTTCGTGAGCTGGCTCGCCTCGCTGGGCCCGAAGGTGGTCAACACGGTCGAGGGTGGCAGCCCCGTCGGACCATCCTGGTCATCGGCGCGGTGGCGCCAGCTGGCAGCCGAAGCCGGTCTCCAGGCCCGCGACGAAGACGCCGTCCGCGCCGTACTGGTGGCCGGGGAGCAGGTCATCGGTTCGCAGGGCCACGCGGAGTCCCTGGGCTGTCGCAGGCTCGCTGCGTCGGCCGGGTGCCGGCTGCTGGAGGTCTGGTTCACAGCGTCCGGCGAGGTGTGCACGGCCTCGCCGACCCCGAGCCTCACCGACCCTGCGCACGTCGCTGCCACGACCGCGCTGCTCACCCGGGGTGCGGCATGATCTTGTTCTTCGGCTACGGCGACGACACCGCGCTGGCGCGGACGATCCAGGCCGCCCAGGCACTGGGTGCCGAGCACTGCCTGCTCGATCAGCAGGCGTTGGACGGGTGCGACTTCCGCATGAGCGGCGGTCGATCCGAGCCCACCGGCGTGCTCGTCCGCCCCGGATCACGAGTCCCGCTGGCCGACTTCGACGCGGCGTACGCGCGACCACTGGCACCCGTCGCCGAGCGCGACACCGCTGCCCACGAGCGCGAGTCCCGGATCCTCACCACGGTGTCGACCTGGCTCGACGTGGCACCCGGTCGCATCGTCAACCGGCCCAGGGACATGCACTCCAACGGCAGCAAGCCCTACCAGGCCCAGCTGATCGCGGCGGCAGGCTTCGAGGTCCCGGAGTCACTGATCACCACGGATCCCGAGGAGGTGTGCGCCTTCGCCGAGCGGGTCGGCCCGCTCGTGTTCAAGTCGATCAGCGGGATCCGCTCGATCGTGCGCCGACTCGACGCCGGCTACCTCGGGCGCCTTGATCGTGTCCGCGCCCTGCCGACCCAGTTCCAGGCCCTGGTCGAGGGGGACGACGTCCGCGTGCACGTGGTCGGCACCGAGGTGTTCGCGACGCGGATCCGCAGCGAGGCCACCGACTACCGCTACGCCGGCCGTGACGGGGTCGACGCCGATCTCACCGTCACCACGATCCCGGACGAGGTGGCCCAGCGATGCGTCGACATCTCGTCGTCGCTGGGCCTGCCGCTGGTCGGGATCGACCTGCGGGAGACCCCCGACGGCCGGTTCGTGTGCTTCGAGGCCAATCCGATGCCGGGCTACAGTTACTTCGAGTCGCACACGGGGCAGCCGATCAGCGAAGCCCTGGTCCGACACCTCGCCGGGAAGGACGCCGGGTCCACCGGCCTGCACGAGCGGAGTGAGTCCCGATGAGCAGTGTGGTGGAGAACCAGACGCTGCTCTCCGGCCGTGTCGTCAGCCGCGCACCACACCCCAGCGTCGAACGGTGGGACGAGCTGAGGTTGGTCGTCTCGAACGCCGAGGACGTCGGCGCCGAGCCCAACCTGCTCCGCGAGAGCGTCGGCCGCCAGGTGAGCGTCGCGGTCAACCGCGACGAGCTCCCCGCAGGCGACCTGGCCGCCTGGCGGTTCACCGGCCGCGTCCGGATGGCCGGCCCGGAGGTGGTGGTGGCGGTGCCGAGTGCCGCAGGAGGCGGGCCTCCGACGCTGAGAGCGCCGACCGGTGAGCCAGCTGAGCCTTCGTCCACCGATCAGCCGGGAGGCGGCGTCCCCCCGCCCTCCGGGACCTGGCCGGAAGGGACGGACGGCCCCAGGCCCGAGCTCTAGGACCCACCTGGCGACCCGTGGCGTGTTCTCACCGTCCGGTCCGGCGATGCACTCGTCGCGTTCAGGTTCGTGTCAGGTGCGACCTGCGACCCTCCGCCCGTGAGCGAGCCGACCGCGCCATCGAGGTCCCTGATCGTTCGGCTGGTCGCGTCGAGCGCCCTGATGCTCCTGCTGGAGCTGGTCCTGATCCGCTGGCTGGGCGCCAACGTGGTCCACCTGAGCTACTTCTCCAACTTCGTCCTGCTGGGTTCCTTCCTGGGCATCGGCCTGGGCTTCCTGATCAGTCGCAAGAGCTGGTCGGTGGTGCCGTTCTCGATGCCGTTGCTCGCCCTGCTCGTCACCGTGGTGCTGCTGTTCCCCGTGACGATCCAGCGAGAGGGCAGCGACGTCATCTACTTCACCGCGATGAGGGTCGCCGGGCCTCCGGCGTGGTTGGCACTGCCGGTGATCTTCCTGCTCGTCGCGGTCATCCTGGCCGGTCCCGCGGAGCTGGTCGGACGGTGCTTCGCGCACATCCCTCCGCTGACTGCCTACCGCTACGACCTGGTCGGCTCGCTGCTGGGCATCGCCACCTTCACCGCCCTCTCGTTCCTGCGCGCACCCTCGGTCGTCTGGGGAGCGGTCGCCTCGGTCGTGTTCTGGCTGCTGGCCACAGGCCCGCGGGTGCGGATCGTGTACGCCGCCAGCGCCGTCGTGATCGTGGGGATGCTGACGGTCGAGACGCTCACCCCAGGAGTCAGCTGGTCGCCGTACTACAAGGTCTCCACGCACCCCTCGAGCGCCGGTCCGGGTTCCCTGTCGGTCTGGGTCAACGGAGTGCCGCACCAGACGATGGCCAAGGCGTCGTGGAGGCTGGTGCACGCACGGGACCAGTACGCCACGCCCTACGAGCGACTGCCCGGGACCTCGCTCGACAACGTGCTGGTCGTCGGCGCCGGGACGGGCTCCGACGTCGCGATCGCGCTGCGCAAGGGCGCCAAGCACGTCGACGCGGTCGAGATCGATCCGCGGATCCTCCAGCTCGGCGAGCAGCGCAATCCCGACCGCGCCTACCAGGACCCGCGGGTCACCACGCACGTGAACGACGGCCGGGCGTTCCTGCAGTCCACGAGGAGCAGGTACGACCTGATCCTGTTCGCGCTCCCCGACTCCCTCTCGCTGGTCAACGGGGCCTCGCAGATCCGGCTGGAGTCGTTCCTGTTCACCGAGCAGGCCCTCGAGTCGGCGCGGGACCACCTCAAGCCGGACGGCGGGTTCGCGATGTACAACTACTACCGCGAGGACTGGCTGATCGACCGGCTGGCCGGCACCGCCGCCACGGCGTTCGGGCACGAGCCCTGCGTGGACAACTTCACCTCGCACCAGGCCGTGGTGTCGGTGGCGCTGAAGGCCGACAACCAGACCTGCGCCACGACCTACCGGCCGGCCGGAGCCGTCGTCTCCCCCGCGACCGACAACTCGCCGTTCCTGTACTTCAAGGGCGGGATGATCCCGTGGCTCTACGTGTGGACCCTGCTCGGGGTGATCGCGGTCTCGCTGCTGCTCGTCCGGGGCGTCGGCGGGCCGATACGGCAGATGCGTCCCTATGCCGACCTGTTCTTCATGGGAGCGGCCTTCCTCCTGCTCGAGACCAAGAACGTGGCGAGCTTCGCGTTGATGTTCGGCACCACCTGGCTGGTCAACGCCCTCGTGTTCACCGGCGTGCTGCTGATCGTCCTGGCTGCGGTCGAGACCACCCGCCGGTTCCGGACCCCACCCTTGCCGGTCGTCTTCGTGGGCATCGCCGCGTCGCTCGGTCTCGCGTGGGCGATCCAGCCCGATGTGCTCCTCGGACTCTCGCTCTGGCCCCGGCTGGTGGCAGCGAGCCTGCTGGCGTTCCTGCCGATCTACCTGGCCAACGTCGCGTTCGCGAAGCGGTTCGCCGAGACCGCCGACTCCCAGTCGGCGTTCGGGGTCAACCTGCTCGGCGCGATCGTCGGCGGATGCCTGGAGTACGCCGCGCTGATGACCGGCTACAACAACCTGCTGATCCTCGCCGGGGGGCTCTACCTGGTCGCCTTCGTGCTCACCCCTGCCGCGGACCGGGAGCGCCGGCTGGTGCGGGTCTGACGGTTCGCTGCTCCGGAGTGCTCCACCCGTCGAGGTGGGGACCCCGCGCGGTCCGGCTCAGCGGCTGGCCGCGCGCTGGTACTGGCGGATCGAGAGCGGTGCGAAGACAGCGACGATGAGCACCGCCCAGATCAGCGTGTAGAGCAGCGGGTGCTCCAGGGACCACGGCCCGGTCGGCGCGGTCCCGGGCACGGTGTTGCCGAACTGCTCGCGGGCCGTCTGGGTCACGGTGGAGACCGGGTTCCACTCCGCGAACGTCTTCAGGGGGCCGGGCAGGTTGTTCAGCGAGACGAAGGTGTTCGCGATGAAGGTGACCGGGAAGATCACGATGAACGAGGCGTTGTTGACCACCTCGGGGGCCCGCACCAGCAGCCCGACGAGGGCCATCACCCAGGAGATCGCGTAGGCGAAGACCAGCAGCACCAGGAACCCGACCGCGGCGTCGAGGAAGGAGGACCTGATCCGCCAGCCGACGAGGAGACCGGTCACCGCCATCACCAGCAGGCTGAGGATGTTGATCCCGACGTCGGAGATCGTGCGGCCCACGACCACCGAGGACGGCGACATCGGCAGGGACCGGAACCGGTCGACGATGCCCTTCGAGATGTCCTCCGCCAGGCTGTAACCGGTGAACGTCGCTCCGAAGACGACCGTCTGGGCGAAGATGCCGGCGATCAGGAACTCGCGGTAGCTCACCCCGGTGTCCTGCTCCCCGATCGCGCTGCCGAAGACGAAGGCGAACAGCAGCACGAACATGATCGGTGAGAGAAGCGTGAAGACCAGCACGTCGGGCACGCGCAGGATCTTCTTCAGGTTGCGCCGGGTGATCGTCGCGGTGTCCGACACCGCTTCCGCGAGCCTGCTCATGACGCTGCCTCGGCGTCGCCCGCTGCTGTCCCGTCGTCGTCCTGGCGCGGCACGTCCTCGGCAGAGTGCCCGGTGAGCTGGAGGAAGACGTCGTCCAGCGTCGGACGGCGCAACCCGATGTCGCTGACGTGGATGCCGGCACGGTCGAGTCGCCGCAGGAACTCGATCAGGTCGTTCGACCCGCTGGACACGGGGATGACCAGACGCCGGTCGCCCCGGTCGACCCACGGTGCCCCGATGCCGATGCCCTCGGCCTCGCTACGGGCCCGGTCGAGCTCGGACGGGTCACCGACGATGACCTCGATGCGCTCCCCGCCGACCTGTGACTTCAGCTCGTCGGCGGTGCCGAGGGCGATCACCCGGCCGTGGTCGATCACCGCGATCTTGTCAGCGAGCCGGTCCGCCTCCTCGAGGTACTGCGTGGTGAGCAGCAGCGTCGTCCCGCCACGCACCAGACCCTCGATCACGTCCCACATGCCGGCTCGACCCCGCGGGTCGAGACCCGTGGTCGGCTCGTCGAGGAAGAGCACCGGAGGCTCGGCGACCAGCGCGCCGGCCAGGTCGAGCCGGCGGCGCATGCCACCGGACCAGCCCTTGACCTGCCGGTCGGCGGCATCGGTCAGGTCGAAGCGCTCGAGCAGCTCCCGCGCCCGCGCCCGGCTCGCGGCGGCCCCGAGGTGGTAGAGCCGGCCCACCATGTCGAGGTTCTCGAAACCGGTGAGGTGCTCGTCCACCGCGGCGTACTGGCCGGAGACGCCGATGCGGCGACGCAGCTCGCGCGCGTCGCGGACGACGTCGAGCCCGAGCACCTCAGCGGTCCCCTCGTCTGCCACGAGCAGGGTGGTCAGCGCACGGACGGCTGTCGTCTTGCCGGCTCCGTTGGGACCGAGCAGCCCCATCACGGTGCCGGACTCGACCTCGAGGTCGAGCCCGTCGAGAGCGGTGACAGCCCCGTAGCGCTTCACCAGACCCCTGACCCGGATCGCCGGGCCGGCCCCGGGAAGCGTGGTGCCCGTCTCCATCGGACCGCCTCTCTCGCTGTCGTGCCGGTCACCACGACCCTAGTGGGGCCCACCCACATGACCCCGGGGTGTGCAGGCGGTCGGACCACCGGGACTAGCGTTCGGTGGCGTGAGAGGTGCGCGGAGGTGACCACGGACCCGAGCTGGCAGCTGCTCGTCCTGCTGGTGCTCGCCGCACTGTCGGCCGGGTTCGTCGACGCCGTGGTGGGGGGAGGCGGCCTGATCCAGCTGCCGGCACTGCTGATCGGACTCCCGGGCGCGGCCCCGGTGCAGATCCTCGCGACCAACAAGCTCGCCTCGATCTGCGGTACGACGGTCAGCAGCACGACCTACTACCGCCGGGTGCGACCGGACCCGAAGACGTTCGGGCCACTGATGCTGTTCGCCTTCGCCGGTTCGGTGCTCGGTGCTCTGGTGGCCAGTCGGATCCCGCGAGCGGCCTTCGAGCCGATCGTGCTGGTCGCCCTGGTGGTGGTCGGCGCCTGGGTGCTGCTCAACCCGAGACTGGGGCAGGAGAGCCTGCTCCGCCACACCGGCCACCGGCACACCGCGACGGCGATGGCCACCGGCGTCGCGGTCGGCTTCTACGACGGGGCCCTCGGTCCCGGGACCGGGAGCTTCTTCGTGATCGGGCTGGTCGGCCTGCTCGGCTACAGCTTCCTCGAGGCCTCCGCCAAGGCACGGATGGCCAACTGGGCGACCAACCTCGCCGCACTGTGCGTCTTCGTCCCGCAGGGCGCGGTGCTGTGGCAGGTCGGGCTGGCGATGGGGGCGGCGAACGTCGCCGGTGCCTACCTCGGGGCGCGGACGGCCGTGGCCCGCGGGTCGCGGTTCGTGCGGACCTTCTTCGTGCTCGTCATCGCCGCCTTCGTGGTCCGGATCGGCGGAGACGTCCTGGGACTGTGGGGCTGACCGGGTCGGCGCCCGGCGGCTCAGGACTCCTGCATGGGGACCCGCACCCCGCGCTCACCGGCCACCTCGACGGCGCGCTCGTAGCCCGCGTCGACGTGCCGGATCACACCCATCCCGGGATCGTTGGACAGCACCCGCTCGATCTTCTGCGCGGCCAGGTCGGTGCCGTCGGCCACGCAGACCTGCCCCGCGTGGATCGATCGGCCCATGCCGACGCCACCGCCGTGGTGGATGGAGACCCACGAGGCTCCCGACGCGGTGTTGACCAGTGCGTTCAGCAGCGCCCAGTCCGCGATCGCGTCGGACCCGTCGAGCATGGCCTCGGTCTCCCGGTAGGGCGACGCGACCGACCCGGCGTCGAGGTGGTCACGTCCGATGACGACCGGTGCCGTGAGCTCGCCGGAGGCCACCATCTCGTTGAACTTGAGCCCGGCGAGGTGGCGCTCGCCGTACCCGAGCCAGCAGATCCGGGCCGGCAGTCCCTGGAACGAGACTCGCTCCTGGGCCATCGTGATCCACTTGTGCAGGCGCTCGTTGTCCGGGAAGAGCTCGAGGATCGCGCGGTCGGTGGCCGCGATGTCGGCCGGATCCCCGGACAGCGCCGCCCACCGGAACGGGCCCTTGCCCTCGCAGAACAGCGGTCGGATGTATGCCGGGACGAAGCCCGGGAACTCGAAGGCCCGGTCGTAGCCGCCCTTGCGGGCCTCGTCACGGATGGAGTTGCCGTAGTCGAAGACCTCGGCCCCCCTGTCCTGGAACTCCACCATCGCGCGGACGTGCGCCGCCATCGAGGCCTGGGCCTCCTTGGTGAAGCCCTCGGGGTCACGCTTGGCTGCGTCGTGCCACTCGGCGAAGGGAACACCCACCGGCAGGTAGGAGAGCGGGTCGTGGGCCGAGGTCTGGTCGGTGACGATGTCGATCGGGGCGCCTGACTCCAGCAGCGCCGGGAACATCTGGGCGGCGTTGCCCAGCACCCCGATGGACAGCGGCCGCTGCTCGTCGCGGGCCGCGACGGCGAGCGCGACAGCATGGTCGAGGGAGTCGGCCTGGACGTCGAGGTAGCGGTGCTCGATGCGGCGCGTGATCCGCGTCTGGTCGCAGTCGATGCAGATCGCGACGCCGTCGTTCATCGTGACGGCCAACGGTTGCGCGCCGCCCATGCCACCGAGGCCGGCCGTGAGGGTGATCGTGCCGGCGAGCGTGCCACCGAAGCGCTTGTCCGCGACCGCGGCGAAGGTCTCGAAGGTGCCCTGCAGGATGCCCTGGGTGCCGATGTAGATCCAGGAGCCTGCGGTCATCTGGCCGTACATCGTCAGACCGAGGTCCTCGAGGCGGCGGAATTCCTCCCAGTTGGCCCAGTCGCCGACCAGGTTGGAGTTCGCGATCAGCACGCGCGGCGCCCACTCGTGGGTGCGCATCACCCCGACGGGCTTGCCGCTCTGCACCAGCATCGTCTCGTCGTCGGCGAGCGTGGTCAGCGTCCGCACGAGGGCGTCGTAGGACTCCCAGTTGCGGGCCGCCTTGCCGGTGCCGCCGTAGACCACGAGCTCAGCGGGGTTCTCCGCGTTCTCGGGGTCGAGGTTGTTCATCAGCATCCGCAGCGGCGCCTCGGTCTGCCAGGAGCGGGCGGTCAGCGTGGTGCCGCGAGCGGCACGGATGGGCAGCCTGGGGTTCGACGGTGTGGGCTTCGACGGTGTGGGGTTCTCGGTCACTGCAGTTCTCCGATCACTGTTTCGACGGCGGCCAGGATGCGGCCCTCGCGGACGAGCTGGACGGTGGTCTCGATCTCCGGGGAGAGGTGCCGGTCGGGCCCGGGGCCCTGGACACCGTTGCTGCGCAGGACCGCGATCACCGCGGCGGTGGCAGGCGAGGGCTCGAGCGGACTGCGCAGCTCGAGGGCGCGGGCGGCGGTGAGCACCTCGACCGCCAGCACCCGGGTGAGCCCGTCGACCGAGCGGCGCAGCTTGCGTGCGGCCGACCACCCCATGGACACGTGGTCCTCCTGCATCGCGCTGGAGGGGATCGAGTCGACGCTGGCGGGGTTCGCCAGCCGCTTCATCTCCGAGACGATCGCGGCCTGCGTGTACTGCGCGATCATCAGCCCGCTGTCCACCCCCGGGTCGTGCGCCAGGAAGGGCGGCAGCCCGTGGCTGCGCGAACGGTCGAGGAACCGGTCGGTCCTGCGCTCGCTGATCGAGGCGACGTCCGCGGCCACGATCGCGGCGAAGTCGAGCACGTAGGCGACCGGGGCGCCGTGGAAGTTCCCGTTCGACTCGACCCGGTCGTCCTCCCCTGGCTCGGTGGCGACGAGGACCACAGGGTTGTCGACCGCACTCGCCAGCTCGCGGCCGGCGACGGTCGCGCAGTGCTCCAGGGTGTCCCGGGCAGCGCCGTGCACCTGCGGGGAGCAGCGCAGCGAGTAGGCGTCCTGCACCCGGTTGCAGTCGGGTCCGCGGTGGGACGCGACGACGCCGGAGGAGGCGAGGATCGCGACCAGGTTGGCCGCCGACCGCGCCTGGCCCGGGTGCGGACGGATCGCCTGCAGGTCGGCCGCGAAGACCCGGTCGGTCGCGAGCTGGCCCTCGACCGACATGGCGGCCGCGATGTCCGCCGTACGCATCAGCACCGCGAGGTCGGTCAGGGCCAGCACGAGCATGCCGAGCATGCCGTCGGTCCCGTTGATCAGGGCCAGGCCCTCCTTGGCGACGAGCTCGATCGGGGCGAGTCCGCTCGCCTCCAGGGCTGCCGCCGCGGGCATCTGCACACCGTCCGCGTCGCGCACCTGCCCCTCCCCCATCAGGGCCAGCGCGCAGTGGGACAGCGGCGCGAGGTCACCCGAGCAGCCCAGCGAGCCGTACTCGTGGACCTGCGGGGTGATGCCGGCGTTGAGCATGCCGACCATCAGCTCCGCCAGCTCGGGACGTACGCCGGTCCGCCCGGTCGCGAGCGTGGAGAGCCGCAGCAGCATCAGCCCACGGACCACCTCGCGCTCCACCTCCGGACCGGAACCGGCCGCGTGGGACCGGATCAGCGACTTCTGCAGCTGCGCACGCATCTCGGTCGGGATGTGCCGCGTGGCCAGGGCACCGAAGCCGGTCGAGATCCCGTAGGCGGGTGTGGCCGCCGCCGCGAGTGCGTCCACGGTGGCTCGGGAACGGGTCATCGCCGCGAGGGCCTCGTCGGTCAGTCGCACGCGGGCGCCGTCCCGGGCGACACCGACGACCCCGTCGAAGGACAGGGGACCGACTCCCACACCGATGGGCGAACCGTGCTCAGGCATGACCTCATGCAACCGGTTCCCGCGGCGGCGTACCAGAGCCTGGACAGAGTGGCAGTCTCGTACCCGAGACGCCGGCAGGAGTGGCACGATGAGGTCCGCCCCCGTGAGGAGCCAGGAGGACCGATGCGCAGCCCTCAGCCGTTCGCGCTGCTGCTGGTCCTCGCCATGCTCGCCGCGACGGGTTGCGAGGCCCCTCTCGAGCCGGAGTCGAAGCGGACCGCAGGCTCGGCCGGGGCCTCCCCAGGGAGCTCCTCGACTCCGAGCCCGACGGCCCGACCGGAAGCCAGCGCCACGCCCTCCGCGGGCGTCCCGTCACGAGCGGTGGCCACCCCCTCGATCACGGTCCCGGCCCTGCCCGAGGTCTCGACCCTGCCCGAGGTCTCGGCGCGGCCCCGGGCGACCGAGCCGGTGCTCGGCGGCGACGTGAGCTGGCCGCAGTGCCCCCCGGGGATGGGCATTGCGCAGAAGCAGGGCCAGGGCTCGCCGATGCCGGTGCCGGCGGCGCGGTTCGTGGTCCTCGGCCTGACCAACGGCCCGGGTTTCTATCCCAACCCCTGCCTGGCGAGCCAGGTCGAGTGGGTGCGGAGCCGGCACCTGATGGCGGCGGCGTACTCGGTGATCAGCACGCCGCGTCGCGGCGACCTCGAGAGCTATGGCCGCAAGGGGCCGTTCGACGCGAGCACCAGGTCCGGCGCCCTGAGCAACGTCGGCTACCAGCAGGCGCGGTTCAACCTGGGCACGATGCGGGGCGCCGGACTGCAGTCACCGATCATCTGGCTCGACGTCGAGCCGGTGCCGGACTTCGACTGGCCGAGCGACGTGGCGGCCAACGCCGCGGTCGTCCGCGGGGCCGCCCGCGGCTACACCGACGCGGGCTTCGCGATCGGCGCCTACTCCACGCAGGCGCTGTGGCAGCGCGTGGTGGGCGACCTGCGGCTGGGCATCCCCGAGTGGCGCGCGGCCGGCCAGACCTCGCGGGCCGAGGCCTTGCGCCGTTGTGGTCCGGAGCGGATGTTCCAGGGCGGTCAGGGCGTGCTGGGCCAGTGGGTGGAGTCCGGACGCGACATGAACATCACCTGCCCGGGGACCTCGACGGAGATGGCCCGGTGGTTCCACCAGTACTGAGGCGGCCGGGCCGACCGACCTCAGCCCAGCCGGTTGCCGTAGTCGGGGAGCTTGAAGGCGCGTTCGTAGTTCCCACCCGTGAAGTCGGTGCTGCGGTTGCCGATGTTCGCGATCAGGTCGAAGCCGTTGTGCGCGAACGAGGCACGGCACCGCTGCTTGCTGTGGGCGAGGGACTCTCCCCGGTAGTGCGCGCACAGCCCGTCGACCGGGTAGCCCGCCCGCTTGAGCTGGGCGATCGTCTTGGCTCGCAGCCGCACGTTGCGACCGGTGTTGAAGAGGATGGAGACGCCCCGGCTCTTCGCGTACTGCACCAGGCGCAGCGTCGCCGGGACCGGCTTGCCGGTGTCGTAGTAGGTCGACAGCGAGGTGTTGTCGATGTCCAGGTTGAGGGCGAGCTTCGTTCCGCCCCGGGCCACCCGGGCGGCGACGAAGGAGCGCGCTCCGGACAGCGCCGTGGCCGTGTCGGCCTCCCACTGCTGCTTGCTCGGCAGTCGAGCCGCCTGCGAGGAGGGCACCATCGCGGTGAGCACCATGGTCATCGCCAGCAGGAGTGCGGCGAGGAGTCGTCGGGGCACGGGGAGTCTGCCTCTCGTCGGGGTCGGGCGCCGGCTGACGCCCGATTTCTCCGCATCATCCTGACGCATCCACGGTCCCCGGGACGAGGTTTTCGCAGATGAGCCAGGTCCCCGCCGCGACCCGGACCCTGATGGTGCTCCGTTACCTCGCCGCCCAGCCGGACCCCGTGCCGCTCGAACGACTGGCCGGCGCGCTGCAGCTGCCCCGCTCGACGGCGTACCACCTGGTCAACGCGATGATCGAGCAGGGCTTCGTGACCCACATCGCGGAAGAACGGCGCTACTGCCTCGGCGTGGCCGCCTTCGAGGTGGGCATCGGCTACGCCCGGCAGGCCCCGCTGCAGCGGATCGCCCACCGGCCGCTCGCCGCGCTCGTCGACAGGATCGGGCACTCCGCACACCTGGCGGTCCCCCACGGACGCGACGTGCTCTACGTGCTCGAGGAACGGGCACACGGACGCGCGCCCCTCGTCACCGACGTCGGCGTACGGCTGCCGGCCCACCTCACCGCCAGCGGGAGAGCCATCCTGGCGGCCCTCTCCGCGAGCCAGGTGCGGGCCTTGTACCCCGACAGGGGTGCGTTCGTCGACCGGCACGGTCGCGGCCCCCAGAGCCTGCACGCCCTGCGTCAGGTGCTCAGCGAGACCCGAAGGCGGGGGTACGCCACGGAGGACGGCGAGGTGACTCCCGGCTTCGCCTCCGTCGCCGTCGCCGTGCTCGACCACAACGGAACCCCGGTGGGCGGCGTCGCGACCACCTACGAGACGCGGGTGCAGGTCGATCTCCACCGGCTCGTCGAGGCGGTGTCCGCGACCGCGGGGGCGGTCAGCCGCCGCATCGGGGGCCACTAGCGTGAATCCGTGCCTCGCCCCCCGTCCGGTCTCGACGCCTCCACCATCGCGACCGCGCACCGCTGGTCGATCCTCGGTGCCGGAGTGGCCGCGCAGGCAGCGGCGTCGGTCGCGATCAACGGACCGGCCTTTCTGATCCCCACGCTGCAGGACTCACGCGGGCTCTCGCTGGCCCAGGCCGGCACCGTGGCCGCGATGCCCATGGCCGGGGTGATGATCACGCTCTTCCTCTGGGGCACCCTCGTCGACCGCGTCGGCGAGCGAGCGGTGCTGCTGGCCGGTCTCGGGGGCACGGCAGCCTTCGGTGTGGCCGCCACCCTGGTCCAGGGGACACCGGCCCTCGCCGGCATGCTCCTGCTGGTCGGCATGGCGGCAGCCAGCACCGGGTCGGCCAGTGGTCGTCTCGTGGTCGGCTGGTTCCTGCCCGCCCGCCGTGGCCTGGCGATGGGGGTCCGGCAGATGGCCCAGCCTCTCGGTGTCGCCCTGGCAGCCGTCACGATCGCGGTCACCGCTGCGCACGTGAGCCTCCGGGCTGCCCTGTGGATCCCGGTGGCAGCGGTCGCAGCGGCGTTCGTCGCGGTGCTGGTGGTCGTGGCAGACCCTCCACGACCGGAGGCGACGCCCGCACTGATCGCGAACCCCTACCGGACCAGCAGCTTCCTGGCACGTGTGCACGGCGTCTCGGTACTGCTCGTGGTGCCACAGGTGCTCGTCTGGACCTACTCCCTGACCTGGCTCATCCAGGAGCGCGAGTGGTCCGCCGGTGCGGCCGGGGCCCTCGTCGCACTCACCCACGTCATCGGCGCCCTCGGCCGGATCGCGGCAGGCCAGCTCTCCGACGTGGTCGGCTCGCGGGTCCGCCCACTGCGCTGGGTCGCGATCGCTGCCGGGGCCGCCATGGCCCTGCTCGCCCTGACCGAGCCCCTCGGCGTGGCGGTCGTGGTGCTGGTCGTCGCCTCCGCCATCACGGTGGCCGACAACGGGCTGGCGTTCACCAGCGTCGCGGAGCGCGCCGGGTCCTACTGGTCCGGCCGGGCTCTCGGCGTACAGAACACGGCGCAGTACCTCACCGCTGCCGCCTTCGCCCCTGCAGCCGGTCTGCTGATCAGCCAGTGGGGGTACGCCGCGGCCTTCGGCCTCTCGGCCCTGTGCCCCCTCATCGCCCTCGCGCTCGTGCCACGCCAGGACGAGGTCGGGGCCGGCTAGCCGCTGGCGGACAGTCCGGCGCGCCAGCGTGACCGACCACCCGGGTCGGTCGTTTCCCTTCTGACCCGACTGCAGAAGGAATCCGATGCGCCGACCCATTCCTCGCGCCAGCAACGCCCCTGCCCCCGTCCGGCGTCGCATCGTCGCAGGTGTCGGTCTCTGCGCCTTCGCCGTGCTGGTGGCGCTGACGACCCCTTCCGGCGGGCTCGCCAACGCTTCGGGGAAGGTGACCGAGGACAGTCACGTTCCCCCCAGCGGGCTCGTCACCGCCGACCACGAAGTCTCGGACCACGATGTCTCCGGCCACGACCACAACGACCCGCGCACCAAGAACTCGGTCTCCCGGACCGCACCGGTCACCGACGCCGAGACGGCCGACCCGACGACCCCCCAGCAGGCGCGGGCGGCGACCGCGGCAGCGGAGGCTCAGCGCGCCGAGCCCGAGCCGAAGCTCTCCAGCGTGCCGGTCACCTCGGCGACCCATGCTCCCAGCCCGACGGACCGCTACAACATGTTCAACGCCTGCTACGGCATCCAGTCGCCCAGGACGGGCCGCTGGCTCACCGGCGCGACGACCCCGTCCTTCGGCTCGTCCTCCCTGGGCGGGGGTGAGCCGATCTACTTCAAGCCGACCGCCCTGGGGAGCTACCTGCTCTACAGCCGCGCCGGCACCTTCCTCGACGCTGGCACGGGCTCGGTGTCCTACGCCGACCAGCCCGGCGCGAGTGCCGACTGGGAGGCCACCATGCCCCGGAAGGGCATGTTCCGCCTGGCCGTCCCTGGTCACGGCTCCCTGACCGACAGCGCGGGGACGGCCACGCTCACCAGCCAGGGCACGCTGTTCCGGCTGCGGCTGCGGTCGGGCTGCACGACGTTCCCCGAGATCTCCACGAACGTCTCGGGCGACCCCTTCGCCGGCGCGACCAGCACCCAGGAGGTCCGCGGCTTCATCGACGCACACACCCACGGGATGGCCTTCGAGTTCCTCGGCGGCGACGTGCACTGCGGCCGACCCTGGTCGCCGTACGGCGTGACGGTGGCGCTGCGCGACTGCCCCGACCACGAGCTCACGGGCGGCAAGGGCGCGGCGATGGAGGCGTTCCTGTCCGGGAGGCCGACCCACGACCCCGTCGGCTGGCCGACGTTCAAGGACTGGCCCGCCCCGGACTCCCTCACCCACGAAGGCACCTACTACAAGTGGATGGAGCGGTCCTGGCGTGCCGGTCAGCGCATCCTGGTCAACCTGCTGGTCGAGAACAACCAGCTCTGCCAGCTCTACCCGCTCAAGCGCAACTCCTGCGACGACATGGACTCGGTGCGCCTGCAGGCGGCGGACATGCGGGCGCTCGAGCGCTACGTGGACGCGCAGAACGGCGGCCCCGGCAAGGGTTGGTACCGGATCGTCACCACGCCCGCCCAGGCCCGGCGTGTCATCAACGCCGGCAAGCTCGCAGTCGTGATGGGCATCGAGACGTCCGTGCCCTTCGGTTGCACCCAGAAGCTCGGCGTCGCCGACCTCCGGTGCACCGACGCCACCATCGACCGCCAGCTGGACGAGGTCCGCGCGATGGGCGTCACCCAGATGGAGCTGGTCAACAAGTTCGACAACGCCCTCGCCGGGGTCGCCGGCGACCCCGGGTCGACCGGCTACCTGGTCAACAGTGCCAACACCCTCGAGACCGGCTCGCCGTGGCGGATGCGCACCTGCGACCCCAACGACCCCGAGGTCCACGACAAGGACCAGGACAACTCGGTGCCGCTGGACTCCAACGACCTCCCGGCCCAGGACGCCCTGTTCGGAGCCGTCGCCAAGTTCTCGGGAGTCAGCCTCCCGGCCGCGCCGGTCTATCCCGCCAAGCACCACTGCAACGCGCTCGGGCTCAGCACCCTCGGGGAGCACACCATCCGCGGCTTGGCCGAGCGCCACATGCTCTTCGACCCCGACCACATGAGCGTCAAGGCCCGACAGGCCTCGCTCGACCTCGTCGAGTCGATGAGCTATGGCGGCGTCCTGTCCAGCCACTCCTGGTCCACCCCCGACGCCTACCCGCGCATCTACGCCGACAAGGGCTTCATCGCGCCGTACGCCGGTGACAGCACCGGTTTCGTGGAGAAGTGGAAGCGCCACCTCACCTGGGCCAACCCCAGCACCTACTGGGGCATCGGCTTCGGCGCGGACATCAACGGCCTGGGCGCCCAAGGAGACCCGCGTCCCGGGGCGGCCGACGACCACCCCGTCACCTACCCGTTCACGACCCTCGGCGGCGTGAAGGTCGACAAGCAGGTCAGCGGCCAGCGGGTCTACGACGTCAACCAGGACGGCGTCGCGCACTACGGCCTCTACCCCGACTGGATCCAGGACCTGAAGATGCAGGCCGGAGACGCCATCGTCAAGGACCTCGCGCGCGGCCCGGAGGCCTACCTGCAGATGTGGGAACGGGCCTACGGGGTCCGACCCGACGCGTGCACCAACCCCGGCACGAAGCTCCCGTTCAGCGCCTTCCAGGCGCGAGTCAGGACCGGGATGTCCGACTGGGCCGCGCTCCAGGCGGTCGGCCAGCCGCACCGCCGGCTGGGCAGCAGGTTCAGCTATTGCGCGTCCGACGGCGCCGTCGTGGTCACGTTCACCGGAGAGGGCAAGGTCGCGAGCGTCGCCCGGTCCTGATCCGCTGTTCCACCGGCCGCTCGGGCCTCGGTTACCGAGAGGTAGCCTTCCTCACACTGAACCCGGCTGACCGACACGGCAATGCCCGATAGTCTCGACGCCGATATCAAGACGCCCCCGGCGCCTGCGCCGGCCAGTTGGGAGAAACTCGTGACGCTGGTGCTGATCCTCGGTCTCCTGATGAATGCGGTGGCGCTGCCCCTGGCTGCGCGACGGGTCTGGTTCCTCTACCGGGTGATCAGCAACGGCCAGCCCGCCCCCGACCGGATCGAGGGCGTCACCAGCCGGATCGGCGCGGCCACGAAGCGGCAGGTCGTGGAGGTCTTCGGACAGAAGAAGCTGCTGAAGTGGTCGGTGCCCGGCGCCGCGCACTTCTTCGTCTTCTGGGCCTTCCTGATCCTCGCGACGGTCTACCTCGAGGCGTACGGCTCCCTGCTCAAGCTGCTCTTCAGCGGCGGCGACGCGAAGCTGGACTGGGCGATCCCCCTGGTCGGCCACTGGGCGGTGCTCGGGTTCTTCCAGGACTTCATCGCGATGATGGCGTTCTTCGGGATCCTCACCTTCGTCTGGATCCGGCTCAAGAACGCACCCAAGGACCTCGGCCGCAGGTCGCGTTTCTTCGGCTCGCACCTCTCCGGGGCGTGGATCACGCTGTTCATGATCTTCAACGTCATCTGGACGATGTTCCTCTTCCGGGGCGCCTCGTCCGGGCTCGGCAACCTGCCGTACAAGAACGGCGCATTCATCTCCATCGGCCTCGGCAAGCTGCTCGACGGCATCTCCGAGGGCCCGCTGGAGGTGCTGGAGGGCATCGGCCTGCTGCTGCACATCGGCATCATGCTGGTCTTCTTGATCTTCGTGCTGAACTCCAAGCACCTGCACATCTTCGTGGCCCCGCTCAACGTGCTCTTCGGGCGCCAGCCGGTGGCCCTCGGAGCCGCCAAGCCGATGATGTCCGACGGCAAGGCCCTCACCCTCGAGGACCTCGAGGACCTCGACGAGGACGCCAAGCTCGGCGTCGGCGCGGCCGAGGACTTCAGCTGGAAGGGCATCCTCGACTTCACGACCTGCACGGAGTGCGGGCGATGCCAGGACCAGTGCCCGGCCTGGAACACCGAGAAGCCGCTCTCCCCCAAGCTGATGATCATGGCGCTGCGCGACCACTCGCTGGCGAAGGCGCCGTACCTGCTGGCCGACGAGGGCAAGCGGGAGACCCTGCTCGAGGGCAACGAAGCGCTGGCCAAGGAGGTCGAGCGTCCCCTCGTCGGTGACACCGGGGACGACTGGTTCTACATGCCGGAGGACGGCAGCGGGGTGATCGACCCCGACGTGCTGTGGTCGTGCGTCACCTGCGGAGCCTGCGTGCAGCAGTGCCCGGTCGACATCGAGCACGTCGACCACATCATCGACATGCGTCGCTACCAGGTGCTGGTCGAGTCGAACTTCCCCGCCGAGCTCAACGGGCTGTTCAAGGGCATGGAGAACAAGGGCAATCCTTGGAACATGTCCCCCACCGCCCGGATGGACTGGGCGAAGGACCTGCCCTTCGACGTCAAGGTCGTCGGCGAGGACATCGAGTCCCTCGACGAGGTCGAGTGGTTGTTCTGGGTCGGCTGCGCCGGCGCCTACGAGGACCGCGCCAAGAAGACCACCCGCGCCGTCGCCGAGCTGCTCGACATGGCCGGCGTCACCTTCGGTGTGCTCGGCAACGGCGAGACCTGCACGGGCGACTCGGCACGGCGTGCGGGCAACGAGTTCGTCTTCCAGGGCCTCGCAGCGCAGAACATCGAGACGTTCAAGGAGCGCAAGGTCAAGAAGGTCGTCTCGACCTGCGCCCACTGCTTCAACACCTTGAAGAACGAGTACACCGAGCTCGGCATCGACCTCGAGGTCGTGCACCACACCCAGCTGCTCAACCAGCTCGTGCGCGACAAGAAGCTGACCCCCGTGGCCGCCGCCGACGGTGGCAGCAAGCGCTCGATCACCTACCACGACCCGTGCTACATCGGGCGCCACAACGGGGTCTACACCCCGCCGCGCGAGCTGCTCGACGTGATCCCCGACGTCGAGCTCACCGAGATGCCGCGCAACTCCGAGCGGTCCTTCTGCTGCGGCGCCGGTGGCGCCCGCATGTGGATGGAGGAGACCATCGGCTCGCGGATCAACGAGACCCGCACGATGGAGGCCGTCGCCACCGGTGCCGATCAGATCGCCGTCGGCTGCCCCTTCTGCCGGGTGATGCTCTCCGACGGGCTCACCTCGGCGCAGAGCAAGGGCGAGGCCCGCGAGGAGGTCGAGGTCCTCGACGTGGCGCAGATGCTCCTGGCCTCCGTGAAGGGCGAGAGCAAGCCGGCCGGGAAGCAGTCCGGACGCTCGAGCGATGCCAAGGCCGGCGGCGGTGCGGCCGGCGGCGGTGCAGCTGCCGCGACCGGTGCCGCCACCGCGACCACCGAGCGCGAGGACGAGGCGACCAAGGCCGAGCCGGAGGCCGACGACGTCACCCAGACCGAGAACACGGTCACCGACACCGAGGACGTCGGCCCGGCGGCCAAGGCCAGTGGCGGTAGCTCGCTGTTCGACGTCGGTGACGACTCGTCCGCCGACGCCGAGCAGCCGGACAGCACGGACGAGGCGGCGGCGAAGGTCGGCACCGAGGCACCGTCGGCGGCCGAGACCGGGGGTGCCCCCGCCTCCGAGGTCTCCGAGGGCGGCTCGCTCTTCGACATCGAGACCCCTACCGAGGAGAACGCGGCCCCAGCGGCCTCCGACTCCGGGACTCCCGCCTCCGAGGTCCCCGAAGGCGGCTCCCTCTTCGACATCGAGACCCCCGCCGAGGAGAACGCGGCCGACCGGCCCGCCCCCGCGGCCTCCGACCCCGAGACCCCCGCCGACCAGGACAAGGCCGCCGACTCCACCACCGACGGCCCCACCGACCGCACCCAGGACCACGCCGACACCGACGTCACCCCCGAGAAGACCGACGACGCTGCCGCCACCGCTCAGGCAACCGCTGCGACGAAGCCTGCGTCCACCCCGAGCAGCCCGGCCATCACCCCGGCCACCGAGATCCCCGAAGGCGGCTCCCTCTTCGACATCGAGGCCCCCGCCGAGGACACCACCGCCGCACCCGCTGCACTGCCCGCCCCCGCGGCCTCCGACCCCGAGACCCCCGCCGACCAGGACAAGGCCGCCGACTCCACCACCGACGGCCCCACCGACCGCACCCAGGACCACGCCGACACCGACGTCACCCCCGAGAAGACCGACGACGCTGCCGCCACCGCTCAGGCAACCGCTGCGACGAAGCCTGCGTCCACCCCGAGCAGCCCGGCCATCACCCCGGCCACCGAGATCCCCGAAGGCGGCTCCCTCTTCGACATCGAGGCCCCCGCCGAGGACACCACCGCCGCACCCGCTGCACAGCCCGCCCCCGCGGCCTCCGACCCCGAGACCCCCGCCGACCAGGACAAGGCCGCCGACTCCACCACCGACGGCCCCACCGACCGCACCCAGGACCACGCCGACACCGACGTCACCCCCGAGAAGACCGACGACGCTGCCGCCACCGCTCAGGCAACCGCTGCGACGAAGCCTGCGTCCACCCCGAGCAGCCCGGCCATCACCCCGGCCACCGAGATCCCCGAAGGCGGCTCCCTCTTCGACATCGAGGCCCCCGCCGAGGACACCACCGCCGCACCCGCTGCACTGCCCGCCCCCGCGGCCTCCGACCCCGAGACCCCCGCCGACCAGGACAAGGCCGCCGACTCCACCACCGACGGCCCCACCGACCGCACCCAGGACCACGCCGACACCGACGTCACCCCCGAGAAGACCGACGACGCTGCCGCCACCGCTCAGGCCGAGGAGAAGGCCGACCGAGACGACTCTGAGACGTCGGACGAAGCGGAGCAGGATGCACCTCTGACGTCGCTGCGCGACATCAAGGCCAAGTACGCCGAGGGCACGGCGTCCCCGCAGCCCGACTCGGACGAGGGCCGGGACGCACGAGCGACGGACGAGGAAGCGACCGCCGAGGGCGACGACGGCCAGTCCGAGCACGCGCCCGAGCACGAGCCCGAGCACGAGCCCACGGGCGACGCGGCCGAGGCCGACGTACGGGAGGACAAGCCGAAGCCCACGAGCTCGGCGGCAGGTGAGACCCATCAGCCACGCACCGACGCAGAGATCGGTGAGGGTGGGTCCCTCTTCGACCTCTAGGACTGAACCGCGCGACCTCGGAACATCCCCGGCCTTGCGCCGGGGATGTTTCTGCTTGCGGACCCGTCGGCGCGCAGTCGTGCCCCGGGTGCCTGCGGTGCGACGGCGTGCGACAACGTGCGACAACTCGCATGCGAATGTGTCCAGTGGGGCCGACGGAGCGTTCAACAGCCCCACCAGCGACATTCGCATGCCTCGACGGGCACCCCCGGCACCCCACCCCCGGCACCCCACCCCCGGCACCCCACCCCCGGCACCCCACCCCCGCCCCCGGGCCGCTACCCGGGGGCGATTTATCACCCGTTCGGGTGATGCCGGCCCGCTGGCAGGGGCCCTACTGTGATGCGTCACTCTCGAGCAGGAGCCCCGCATGCGCACTCGACCCGTCCCTGTCGGTCTCAGCCTCGCCACGGTGCTCGTGGGGTGCGTCTCCGCCCTCGTGGCCGCGGGCACCGGCACCGCGGCGGCCAGCCAGCCCGGCCACGGGCGCCACGCCCAGCGCGTCTGTACGACGGCCACGTCCGCGAAGACGGCCACCTGTCATGCCGAGGTCATGGTGAGCGACGCAACTGGTGCTGTCCCCCCCTCTGCCGTTCCCGCGGCCTCAGCCCTGACTCCCGCACAGGTACGCAACGCCTACCGGCTCACCGGTGACTCCACGGCCACGGTCGCGGTGGTGGATGCCTACGGCTATCCCAACCTGGAGCGCGACCTCACCACCTACCGCAGCTACTTCGGGCTCCCGGCCTGCACCAGGGCGAGCGGATGCCTGAGGATCATCGACCAGTGGGGTGGGTCCAAGCTGCCCCGGTTCAACGGGGGCTGGGCCGGCGAGACCGCCCTCGACGTGGATGCGGTCTCGGCCACCTGCCCTGGGTGCAAGATCCTCGTGGTGCAGGCGAGGTCCGCGACCTTCACCGACCTCGGGGCGGCCGTCAACACCGCGGCCGCGCA
Source organism: uncultured Actinomycetota bacterium (assembly GCA_963815825.1). Lineage (GTDB taxonomy): Bacteria > Actinomycetota > Actinomycetes > Propionibacteriales > Nocardioidaceae > Marmoricola. The sequence goes on from CAWFII010000017.1 coordinate 37,955, forward strand.
ACCGGGCGTCCGTGCCATCAGCAACAGCTACGGCGCGGGAGACCTTCCCGACTCGACGTACGGCTCCTACTACAACCACCCGGGCATCGCTGTCACGGCCTCGACCGGGGACAACGGCTACACGGGCGGCAGCTTCCCGGCCTCCTCCGCCTACGTCACCGCCGTCGGCGGCACCAGCCTGCAGCCTGGCGGAAGCTCCTCCCGGGGTTGGACCGAGACGGCCTGGAGCGGCGCCGGCAGCGGCTGCTCGACCGTGAACGCTGCCCTGCCCGCCGCGTCGACGTTCTCGACGGGGTGTTCCAGGCGCGCGATCGCAGACGTCGCGGCGGCGGCCGATCCCAGCCAGGGTGGGCTCGCGGTCTACTACCCGACCTCGCGGACGAGCTCGACGTGGGCCACGGTGGGCGGGACCAGCGAGTCCTCGCCCATCATCGCCGCCGTCTACGCCCTGTCAGGCAACACCGCTGGATACGCCAACGCGATCCCCTACGGCCACGCCGCGGCCCTCTTCGACATCACCGGCGGTAGCAACGGCAGCTGCCCGACGACCCAGTGGTGCAACGCGGGGACGGGCTGGGACGGTCCGACCGGCCTGGGCACGCCCAACGGCACCAGTGCCTTCTGAGTGGTTCAGATGCGGGTGCGTTGGAAGTTCGCGTAGGAGCGGGAGGGGGTCGGCCCGCGCTGGCCCTGGTAGCGCGATCCGTACTTCGCCGACCCGTAGGGGTGCTCGGCCGGTGAGGAGAGCCTGAAGAAGCACAGCTGACCGATCTTCATGCCGGGATAGAGCTTGATCGGCAGGGTCGCCACGTTGGCCAGCTCGAGGGTGACGTGTCCGCTGAAGCCGGGGTCGACGAAGCCGGCGGTCGCATGGGTCAGGAGTCCGAGACGTCCCAGTGAGGACTTGCCCTCCACCCTGGCAGCGAGGTCGTCGGGCAGCGTGACGACCTCGAGGGTCGAGCCGAGCACGAACTCACCCGGGTGCAGGATGAACGGTTCGTCGCCGACCGGCTCCACCATGCGGGTGAGGTCCGACTGGTCGGCGGCAGGATCGATGTGCGGGTACCGGTGGTTCTCGAAGACGCGGAAGTACCGGTCCAGACGGAAATCGATGCTCGAGGGCTGGATCATGGACTCGTCGAAGGGCTCCACGACGATCCGCTTCGCCTCGATCTCGGCCAGGATGTCTCGGTCGGAGAGCAGCACGCGGACAACCTACCCCGCCCCCGACCCGCCGGCCCGGCCCGCTGGCCCGGGTCGCACAATGGAGCGCGTGCTCCCCGACCCGCAGACCTGGCGCCGGTACGTCGCGATCGGCGACTCGTTCACCGAGGGCGTCGGCGATCCCGACCCGGCCAGGCCCAACGGGCTGCGCGGCTGGGCCGACCGGGTGGCCGAGGTGCTGGCCGGCAACGCGGACGACTTCGGCTACGCCAACCTCGCCATCCGAGGACGAAAGCTGACCCGGATCCTCGACGACCAGGTCGAGGCGGCGCTGTCCCTCGAGCCCGACCTGGTCACGTCGTACGCCGGCGCCAACGACATCCTGCGACCCCGCGTGGACATCGACGCCCTTGCTTCGGCGTACGACGAGGCCGTGGGCCGGCTCGTCGGACACGGGGCGACGGTCGTGCTGTTCACCGCCTTCGACCCCGGAGGCTCGGCGATCTACCGGCCCATGCGCGGACGGTTCGCGCTCTACACCGAGGCGGTGCGCGAGATCGCTGAGCGCCACCAGGCCCTGCTCGTCGACTTCTGGCGGATGCGCGAGTACCGCGACTGGGGTTTCTGGGACACCGATCGGATGCATCTCGGACCGGCAGGCCACCAGCAGATGGCGATGGCCGTCTTGGACACCCTGGGCGTCGCCCACGACCTGACGGCTCTGCCGCCGACAGCGCATCCCGAGGTCACCGCTCGCGAGCTCCGCGCCAGAAACCTCGAGTGGGCGCGCACGCACGCCGCGCCGTGGGTGCACCGACGGCTCACCGGCCGATCCTCGGGTGACGGCGTCTCGCCGAAACGTCCTGCACTGGCCCCGATCGAGTCGCTCACCGAGTTCAGGTAACCTCTCCTGCGTCGGTGTGGGTCGTGATCCTCATCGCCGTGCGGATGTAGCTCAGCTGGTAGAGCGCGACCTTCCCAAGGTCGATGTCGCGAGTTCGAATCTCGTCATCCGCTCCATGAGGAACCTCAGCGCGCAGCCCCGCGAGGACGAGTGAACGTGTCAGACTTCAGCGGCTTCCCGGATGCGGCCCTCGACTTCTACGACGACCTCGAGCTCGACAACACGAAGTCGTTCTGGGAGGCGCACAAGCACGTCTACGACGAGGCCGTCCGCCTCCCCATGCTCGCCCTCACCGCAGCGCTCGCTGACGAGTTCGGCCCCGCCAAGGTCTTCCGTCCGTATCGCGACGTGCGGTTCGCCAAGGACAAGACCCCCTACAAGAGCCATCAGGGCGCCTTCGTCTCAGCGGGGCCGGCGACGGGGTGGTACGTCGAGATCGGCTCACCAGGCGTCCGGGTCGGCGCCGGCTACTACCACGCAGCCGCTCCCGACCTCGCGCGGATCCGCACCGCCATCGACACCGAGCACTCCGGCAAGGAGCTCGAGCAGATCGTGCGCCGCCTCGAGAAGAACGGCTTCGAGGTCCACGGCGAGCAGCTGAAGACCTCCCCCCGCGGCTACGACGCCGACCATCCGCGGATCGAGCTGTTGCGCTACAAGTCGATGGCCCTGTCGAAGTCCTACGGCTTCGCAGACCTGAACACCCCGGCCCTGCTCGACCGGGTCCGCACCGACTGGCGCGCGCTCAGGCCGCTCGTCGAGTGGGTGCGGCAGCGGGTCGACGGCGTCAGCGGCTGATCGAGGCCCCCGGCGTACGCCTGCGGGGGCGGGGCTTCGTCGGACCTCCATCAGACATGCGAATGTCACTGGAGGGACGCGAGACCGCCTCCCCGGCAACTCCCGCCACATTCGCATGCCCATAGCCGACCAGCCCCGGCCAACCTCCCCGCCCAACATGCGAATGTCACCGGAGGGACCCGTGAACGCCTCCCCGGCAACTCCCGCCACATTCGCATGCCCATAGCCGACCAGCCCCGGCCAACCTCCCCGCCCAACATGCGAATGTCACCGGAGGGACCCGAGACCGCCTCCCCGACAAACTCCCGCCACATTCGCATGCCCGAACCCCGACACCGGACCCAGCGAGGGCAGCCGAACCCCGAACCCCCAACCGACCACCCCAGCGACTCCGAGCACGTACGGCGAGATGCCTGGTCCCCGGCGACCTGCCGGGGGACTCAGCCGAGTGCTGGTCCGACGACCCGCTTCAGCCGGCGCTTGAGCTTGCGGCGCTTGCGGCTCAGCCGCTCCCGTTCCGAGTCCAGGTCCGCGACCACGGCGCGCAGCCGGGTGTTCTCAGCGAGCGCGTCCGCGAGCACGTCGATCGCGACGCCGAGCTGGTCACGGGGCCCTGGTGGGGCGACGTCCTGGTCCCCGTCGAGCAGGCTGGCCAGGTCGCCGCGCAGGTCGTGCCCTCCCTCCGCGAGCGCGTGCTGCCAGCGATCGACCATGGGTGCCAGGGCGTCGGTCGCAGCGACGGGCAGGGCCGTGGCCTCGCGGTCCGAGGTGAGCAGATCGATCGTCTCGGGGGCCAGCGGGGCCTCCGCCTGCCGGTTCACCTTGCGGAGCACCGCGACACCCGCCGGGTCGGCATACGCCGGGACGACCGCAGCAGGCTGCCGGCCCCCGGCCGGCCCCCACGGCTGGTCAGCTCGATCATCGCCGCCAGTGGTCCCGCGCATCGGCGGAGGCCACCACGTGCAGCCGGTCCGGGTGGAAGGTCCATCCCCACCGGGTCAGGATGGCCGGGAGGTCGTGGCCCGCCCAGAAGCGGTCGGCCTGGCGGTGCTCGGGCGTCGGCGCCAGCACGCGCGCGGCGTACTTCTCCCAGCTGGTGCCGCGCCCTGATCGCAGCTCGGCGAGCCAGCCCCCGTAGATCTGCTGGGAGAACGAGTCGAGCGTCACGACCAGGTGCACCTCGATCCCGCGCAACGGGTCCAGGGCCAGGTTGAGCTGGTCCTTGTCAGCGGCGCAGAGGTCGGGCGTGGACAGCATCGAGACGCCCTTGTGCTGCCAGACCTGGTCGCAGATCCCGGCCCAGCGGCCCTCGACGTCACCCCGGGAGAGCCCCGCCTGCTTGTGCGTCCGGAGCAGCTCGTGCGTGGCCAGCCGTGACTGCTCGTCCGAGCCGGGCACCGACACGCCTGCGGCGGCCAGTGACTCGGCGTGGGCGGCCAGGTTCGTGGTGATCAGGGGGCGGGGCGCCTGGGCCACGCCCAGGTGCCAGATGAGTCTTCTTCGTCCCATGTACGGGAGGTTGCTGCACCTCCGCGACGAGCGGGTGAACTGCGGGTGGCCACCAGCAGCAGACCTGGTGTGACGCGGGTGCTGAGCCCGGGCAGGGCCACGGATGTCGTTCATGTCACACATGTGACTCAGGTCCTTGCGCACGCCGAGGACACGACAGATACTTGTTGTTACCGGCCAGTAGCAACCGCCCCGGCCGCGTCCCGATCGCAAGCAGAGGTGGATCCGTGAGCCACTACAAGAGCAACATCCGCGACATCGAGTTCAACCTCTTCGAGGTGCTCGGCCGCGACGAGGTCCTGGGGACCGGTCCGTTCGAGTCGATCGACGCGGAGACCGCCCGGTCGATCCTCACCGAGGTGGAGCGGCTGGCCCGAGAGGACCTGGCCGCGTCCTACGAGGACAGTGACCGCAACCCGCCGGTCTTCGACCCGCAGACGCACACGGCCCCGCTGCCCGAGTCGTTTAAGAAGAGCTACCAGGCGTGGCAGGACGCGGAGTACTGGCGGCTCCAGCTGCCCGAGGCGCTCGGCGGCACACCTGCTCCCTCCAGCCTGGTCTGGGCGCTCGGCGAGATGGTGCTCGGCGCCAACGCCCCCATCTGGATGTACGGCGCGGGCCCGGCCTTCGCTAGCATCGTCCACCGCAACGGCAACGACCGCGACAAGCAGATCGCCCAGATCATCATCGACCGGGGCTGGAACACCAGCATGGTGCTCACCGAGCCGGACGCCGGCTCCGACGTGGGGGCCGGGCGTGCCAAGGCCACGCTCAACGAGGACGGCACCTGGAACATCACCGGCGTGAAGCGGTTCATCACCTCGGCCGAGAGCGACCTGTGCGACAACGTCATCCACCTCGTCCTCGCCCGCCCCCAGGGCGTCGAGGGTGTGGGCGGTCCAGGCACCAAGGGCCTGAGCCTGTTCATCGTGCCGAAGTTCCACTTCGACCCCGAGACCGGGGAGCTGGGCGAGCGCAACGGCGCCTACGTGACCAACGTCGAGCACAAGATGGGCATCAAGGTCTCCAACACCTGCGAGCTCACCTTCGGCGACACCGGCGTCGGCGGCGGCGAACCGGCCCGGGGCTGGCTCCTCGGCGAGGTGCACGACGGCATCGCGCAGATGTTCCAGGTGATCGAGAACGCCCGCATGATGGTCGGGAGCAAGGCCATCGCCACGCTGTCCACCGGCTACCTGAACGCACTCGAGTACGCCAAGACCCGCGTGCAGGGTTCGGACCTCACCCAAGCCTCGGACAAGACCGCCCCCCGTGTGACGATCACCCACCACCCCGACGTCCGCCGCTCGCTGATGGTGCAGAAGTCGTTCGCGGAGGCCATGCGCTCCTTGGTGCTCTACACCGCCTCCTGGCAGGACCGCATCCAGATCGCCGAGCACCAGGGTGAGACCGACGAGCTCGCGATGCGGGTCAACGACCTCTTGCTGCCCATCGTGAAGGGGTACGGCTCCGAACGCTCGTGGGTGCTCCTGGGCACCGAGTCGCTGCAGACCTTCGGCGGTTCCGGCTTCCTGACCGAGTATCCGGTCGAGCAGTACGTCCGCGACGCCAAGATCGACACCCTCTACGAGGGCACGACCGCGATCCAGGGTCAGGACTTCTTCTTCCGCAAGATCGTCAAGGACCAGGCCACGGCCCTGGGGTTCCTCGCCGGCGAGATCGAGGGCTTCATCAAGAGCGAGGCCGGCAACGGTCGCCTCAAGGTGGAGCGCGACCTCCTCGCGAAGGGTCTCGAGGACGGCCAGGCCATGGTGGGTCTGATGATCAACACCCTGATGAGCGCCGACGAGTCGACCGAGGGCGGCGACATCAAGAACATCTACAAGGTCGGGCTGAACACCTCCCGCCTGCTGATGGCCCTCGGCGACGTCATCTGCGCGTGGCTGCTGCTCAAGGGCGCCGAGGTCGCGTTGGAGAAGCTGGGCGGCGACCTGACGGCCAAGGACAAGGCGTTCTACGAGGGCAAGGTGGCGGCAGCGCAGTTCTTCGCACGTCACAACCTGCCCAAGCTCACGGCCGAGCTGGCCATCGCCGAGGGGACCGACCTGTCCCTGATGGAGCTGGACGAAGCAGCCTTCTGAGCCTGACCAGGCTTTCCGACCCCCGTGTCGCGGCGTGAAACAGGCATGTGGGACACCCCTTTGGGGCACACTCACCGCAACCGAAGGGAGAAATGACATGGGTATTGGACTCGGAGTCGTTCTGCTGCTGCTCGGGCTCATCTTTGCTCTGGGCGTGGTCGACCTGCCCGCGAGCATCGACGACGCGGTCGCCACCAGCACGCTGGGGTGGATCCTGATCATCGTCGGGGTGCTCGCCATCGTCCTGGCGATGGTGATGAACTCCCAGCGTTCCCGATCCACCCAGGTGGTGGAGGAGCGCCGGGTGGACCCGCCCGTCTGAGGACGAGCACTTCTCCTCCCGCACTACCGTGGCCCGTCTCGCTCCCCGCATCCGGAGGGCGGACGGGCCGCCGTACGCTGTGCCCCATGAGCCCAGCCACCGGTGGCCCGCCGGCGAGCCCACTCCCTGGGCCGGCCGCCGCGCGAGTGGGCTGGACGCCCGTCTCGTGACCACAGCTCGACCGTGGACCCGCGATGACATTCCCGACCTCTCCGGCACGCGTGCGCTGGTCGTCGGAGTTCCCGGTGCCGTCGGCGAGACGACCGTCGTCGAGCTGGCACGGCACGGCGCTGAGGTCATCCTCGGCGCACCCGCCCCCGCCCAGCTCGAGGCGACCATCGCGACGGTCCTCCAGGAAGTCCCCGGTGCGACCCTGCATCCGCTGCCCATGGACGTCTCGGACCTCGCCTCCGTCCGCAGGGCGGCCAGCCAGGTGGTGGGCCCGCTGCACCTGCTCGTGCACGACACGGCAGTGGTGGCGCCACCGCGCCGCCTCACCGCCGACGGGCTCGACCTCCAGATGGCGACCAACCACTTCGGGCCGTTCGCGCTGACCGGCCTGCTCCTCCCACGTCTGGTCGAGTCAGGTGACGGCCGCGTCGTGGCCGTGGCCTCGCAGGCGAGCAGGTTGGCGCGCACACCGCCGCTGGAGGACCCCCGGGACAAGAGCCGGCACCACGGTCGCTGGAGCGGCTACGCGAAGTCGAGGCTCGCCAACCTGCTGTTCGTCCTCGAGCTCGACCGGCGCGCCCGCGCGCACGGTGTGCCCGTCAGGGGCCTGGCGGCGCACCAGGGCAGTGCGGCCGCGCTGAGGGGTGCGGGGCGCAGCACCGGCAACCCCCGGCAGCGCTGGCGCGCCACGATCATGCAGGCAGCGGTTGAGGTGGCGGGGCAGCCGCCGGGCCTGGAGGCCCTGCCGACCCTGATGGCCGCCACGGCCGACCTGCCCGGATCGACGTACGTCGGGCCCGACGGACCCCTGCAGATGAAGGGTCATCCCACGGATCGTGAGCCCACACCGGCTGGCGCTCGACCGTGACTCGCAGCGGCGGTTGTGGGAGCTCAGCGAGGAGGCCACCGGCGTGAGGTTCCTGGACTCGTGACCCCTCCGATGAGGTTGCGGCCGATCGCCGTCGCCGACCACCCGGACGTGCTGGCGCTCAACGAGCGCAACGTCGACCTGCTCGCGCCGATGGACGCCCCGCGCCTCGCTGAGCTGTGCAGACACGCCGACACCGCGAACGTGATCGACGTGGGCGGGGTGTTCGCTGGCTTCGTGCTGACGTTCGCGGCGGGATCGGCCTACGACGGCGAGAACTTCGCGTGGTTCGGTCAGCGCTACGGAGACTTCTGCTACCTCGACCGGGTGGTGCTGCACGAGGACTTCCGCCGCCGCGGCCTCGGCACCCTGGTCTACGACGAGCTGGAGACGGCCTGCGGTCGACCACTGTTCGCCCTCGAGGTCAACCTCGACCCGCCCAACGAGCCGTCGCTGGCGTTCCACCGTGCCCGCGGCTTCGACGAGGTGGGCCGGCGCACCTCCGGCGGACACGAGGTGTCGCTGTTCCTCAAGGCCCTGCCGGACGCCTGACCTCCGGCGCACCGACCCGGTGGCTCCTCAGCCGACGACGCGCAGCGACACCTGGTCCGCCGGGTAGCGCACACCGGCCGCGAAGTGACGGTGGAACAGCGCCGTCAGGTCGGCGAGGTCGCGAGGTGACATCTTGATGCAGCCGAACGACTTGTAGTCGTTGATCCGCGGATACTCCCAGCGGCACGCCTGGTCCCCCTTGCGGTCGCGGCACTGACCGTTGCCGGGACTCTGCTCGGAGTGCAGGAAGAGCTGGTGGCGCACCCGGCCGTTCGGGCAGGCCTTGTCGTCGAGGCGGAACGCCCTGCCCTTGATCACGTTCCCGGGGTAGTCGTTGTACTGCCGGAGCCGGTAGGTGCCGTTGGGCAGCCAGCCCTTCGACCTGGCGCACGAGTCGCGACCCACCCGCCCGGGAAGCCCTGATCCTGCTCGCCAGCTCCTGGTCTCCACGACCTTCCAGGCACTCCCGGCCTGGCGCTGGTAGAGCTGCCACACCAGCCGCGAGCTGAACTGGTTGTGCCAGTTCTTGTCAAAGGTGAGCACCCCCCGCCAGGCGGGACCAGCGGACTGCGCCGGGGTGGACACCAGCAGCGAGGCCAGCAGACCCAGCAGGACGACGACGGCGGCTCGGGCTGCGTACGTGTGCACGCGTCGACCCTACGGCTTCCGCCGTGCGTGAACGGTGCTTGTGCGGAAACGCTGCATGGCACAGGTTGGAGCCATGCGACTTCTCGTGCTCGGCGGCACCGTGTTCCTCTCCCGGACGATCGCAGCCGAGGCCGTGGCGCGCGGTCACGAGGTCACCTGCGCTGCCCGCGGCGCCGCCGGTTCGGTCCCTGACGGGGCCAGACACGTCGCCCTCGACCGCACCGCACCCGACTGGTCGACGCTCGAGGCGCGAGGAGTGGGACGCGGTCGTCGACGTCGCCCGGACGCCGTCGTGGGTCTCCGATGCCCTGGACAGGCTCGTCGACCGGATCCCGCACTGGACCTTCATCTCCTCGATCAGCGTGTACGCCGACCACGAGACGCCCGGGGGGAGCCAGGACACGCTGCCGCTGCTGGAGCCGATCACCGAGGACGTCGAGCAGGACAGCTCGGCGACGTACGGAGCGAGCAAGGTCGGCTGCGAGATCGACGTGCAGACGCGCGCCCACGAGTGGCTGGTGATCCGGCCGGGCCTGATCGCCGGCCCGGGTGACCCCAGCGGGCGGTTCGGCTACTGGCCCCGGCGACTCGCCGAGGGCGGTCAGGTGCTGGCCCCCGGCTCTGCTGAACGGCCGGCCCAGCTGATCGACGTACGCGACCTGGCGGCGTGGGTCGTCTCCGGAGCAGAACAACGCCTCACCGGTGTGTTCGACGCCACCGGTCGCGTCACCACCGTGGGCGTGGTGCTCGACGAGGTCGCCCGTCGGGTCGGCGGAGGCGCCGAGCTCGTCTGGGCCGACGAGTCGTTCCTCGAGGGCCAGGACGTGCGCCACTGGTCGGGTCCCCGCTCGCTGCCGCTCTGGCTGCCCGAGGAGTGCACCGGGATGGTCTCGCACGACGTGAGCGCGGCGCACGCCGCCGGCCTGACCACGCGCGACATCGCCGAGACCGCCGCGGACACCCTGGCCTGGGTGCTCGGGAGGATCCCGACGCTCCGTCCACGGGGCTCAGCCGCGCCGAGGAGCAGCAGGTGCTCGACGCCTGGCACACCGCCCAGGCCTGACCGCCCCGGTGTGGGGTCACCCGCACGTCCGGGCGGCTAGAAGACCAGACCGGTGGCCGGCTCCTCCATGATCGCGGCAACGTCGGAGAGGAACCGGGAGCCCTTCTCGCCGTCGACGTGGCGGTGGTCGAAGCTCAACGCGAGCTGGGTGACCTGACGGATGGCGATCTCGTCACCGGACGGCCCGGAGACCACCCAGGGCTGCTTGCGCACCGCGCCGAAGCACAGGATCGCGGACTCGCCCGGGTTGATGATCGGGGTGCCCGCGTCCACGCCGAAGACCCCCACGTTGGTGATGGTGAAGGTGCCGTCGGACATCTCGGCCGGCTGCGTCTTCCCCTCGCGGGCCGTGGCGGCCAGCTCGTTGAGGGACTGGGCCAGGTCGCGCAGCGCGAGCCCCTCGGCGCCCTTGACGTTGGGGACGACGAGCCCCCGAGGTGTCGCGGCGGCGATGCCGAGGTTGACGTAGCTCTTGAACACGATCTCCTGGGCCTTGTCGTCCCAGTAGGAGTTGACCTCCGGCGTACGCCGCATCGCGAGCATCGCGGCACGGGCCAGCACGAGCAACGGCGAGACCTTGACGTCCTTGAACTCGCGACGCTTCTTGAGCCGCTCGACGAACTCCATCGTGCGGGTGACGTCGACGGTGACCCACTCGGTCACGTGGGGAGCGGTGAAGGCCGACTCGACCATCGCCTGGCCCATCATCTTGCGCACGCCCTTGATCGGCTCGCGCCACTCACGCAGCACGCCGGGCGTGGCCTCGCCGCGGTCGCCGGGGTGGCCGTCGTACTGCTCTGGCATCCCCTGGGAGGAGCCCCCCGGTGAGGAGGAAGCGGCCTCGACGTCGGACCGGGTGACGGTGCCGTCAGGGCCGGTCGCTCGCACGCTGGTCAGGTCGACGCCCAGGTCCTTGGCGAGCTTGCGCACGGGCGGCTTGGCGAGAGCACGAGTGACGTGCTCCTCCACGGGCGCGGCCTCCGGGAGCCGACTCGACCGATCGCGCCGGCACGGCCGGCTCGTCCTCCTCGACCACGTCCTGCGACTGCGCGCCGCCAGGCGCGAAGGCTCCCTGGACCTGCATCTGGGTCGACGCCGCGGACTCGCTCGACGGCGACGCCGAGCCCTTCCGTGCGCGGCGCACCGGGCCCCGGTCGGCCTTGTTCCGGCCGACGAGGCTCTCCCCCTCGCCGCCTCCGCTGGCTGCCGGGTTGGAGAGGTCGATCTCGCCGATGTCCTGCGCCGCCGCGGCCGGCGCGTCCCCGGCGGGAGGGGCAGTCGCGGCATCGGCCGGGTCGCCGATGGAGATGATCGGGGTGCCCACGTCGACGGTCTCGCCCTCGGCCACCAGGAGCGCTGTCACGGTCCCGGCGTACGGCGAGGGGAGCTCGACCAGCGACTTCGCCGTCTCGATCTCCACGACGATGTCGTTGATCTCGATGACGTCGCCCTGCTTGACCCGCCAGGAGACGATCTCTGCCTCGGTGAGCCCTTCGCCGACGTCTGGGAGGAGGTAGTCGGCCACGTCAGTACTCCATCGATCGGTCGACGGCATCCAGCAGCCGGTCGAGGTCGGGCAGGAAGTCCTCCTCGATGCGGGAGGCCGGATAAGGCGTGTCGAAGCCGCCGACGCGCAGGACCGGCGCCTCCAGGGAGTAGAAGCACCTCTCCTGGATCCGCGCGGCGACCTCCGAGCCCATGCCGAGGTTGACGTGGGCCTCGTGGGTGACGATGGCGCGGCCGGTGCGGCGTACGGAGTCGTAGACCGGCCCCATGTCCAGCGGGCTCAGCGTGCGCAGGTCGATGACCTCGAGGGACCTGCCCTCGGTCGCCGCAGCCTCGGCCGCCTTCATGGCGGTCTTGACCATCGGGCCGTAGGCCAGCACCGTCGCGTCGGTGCCACGGCGCACCACCCGGCTGGTGAACAGCGGTTCCGGGGTCAGGGAGTCGTCGAGATCGGCCTTGTCGGCGTGGTACTGCCGCTTGGGCTCGAGGAAGATCACCGGGTCGTCGGAGGCGATGGCCTGCTGGATCATCCAGTAGCCGTCCACCGGGTTGGAGCAGGCGACGACCTTGAGCCCCGGCGTGTGCGCGAACTGGGCCTCCGGGCTCTCGGAGTGGTGCTCGACGGCACCGATGCCGCCTCCGAAGGGGATCCGGATCACCATGGGCATCGGCGAGCGGCCCTTGGAGCGGTAGCGCATCTTCGCGACCTGGCACACGATCTGGTCGTACGCCGGGTAGACGAACCCGTCGAACTGGATCTCCACGACCGGGCGGTAGCCGCGCAGCGCCAGGCCCACGGCCGTTCCGACGATGCCCGACTCGGCGAGCGGTGAGTCGATCACCCGGTCCTCGCCGAAGTCCTTCTGCAGGCCGTCGGTGATCCGGAAGACGCCGCCCAGCTTGCCGACGTCCTCGCCCATGATCAGGACCTTGGGGTCGTCCTCCATGGCCTTGCGCAGGCCCATGTTGAGTCCCTTGGCCAGGGTGATCCGCTGCGTCTTGTCACTCATCAGCGTGCTCCCTCGAACGTCTCGAGGTAGGCCGCGTAGCCCTCACGCTGCTCTCGGAGCTCGTCGGGCTCGTCGGCGTAGACATGGTCGAACATGTCCATCGGCTTGGGGTCCGGCAGCGCCTTGCAGCCCTCGCGCAACCGGTGGCCCAGGTCGTCGGCCTCCGCCTGGATGCCGTCGAAGAACTCCTCGTCCGCCAGGCCGTTGCGTCGCAGCCAGACCTTCACGCGCGCGATCGGGTCCTTCAGCTTCCACCGCTCGACGTCGTCGGAGAGCCGGTAGCGGGTCGGGTCGTCGGTGGTGGTGTGGGCCCCCATCCGGTAGGTGTAGGCCTCGACGAGGGTCGGTCCGCTGCCCTCCCTGGCTCGTTGCAGCGCCGCCTGCGTGACGGCGTACGTCGCGAGGACGTCGTTGCCGTCGACGCGCACGCCCGGGAACCCGAACCCGAGAGCGCGCTTGTAGAGCGGGATCCGGGTCTGTCGCTCGATCGGCTCGGAAATCGCCCACTGGTTGTTCTGGCAGAAGAACACGACAGGGGCGTTGTAGGAGGCGGCGAAGATGAACGCCTCGTTGACGTCGCCCTGGCTGCTGGCCCCGTCACCGAAGTGCGCGATCACCGCTGCGTCCCGGTCGGGGTCGCCCGTGCCCACGGCACCGTCGCGCTGGATGCCCATGGCGTAGCCGGTGGCGTGCAGGGCCTGCGCGCCGATCACGATCGTGTAGAGACCGAAGTTGTTGTCGTTGGGGTTCCACGCTCCGTGGTCCACCCCGCGGAAGAGGCCGAGGAGGTTCAGCGGGTCCACACCGCGGCAGTAGGCCACGCCGTGCTCACGATAGGTCGGAAAGACGTAGTCCTGCGGGCGCAGGGCGCGGCCGGCACCGATCTGCGCCGCCTCCTGACCCAGGAGCTGGGCCCAGATGCCGAGCTCGCCGTGGCGCTGCAGCGCGGTCGCCTCGGTGTCGATGCGACGCACCAGGACCATGTCGCGGTAGAAGCCGCGGAGCTCCTCGGCGCTGAAGTCGCGGTCGAACTCCTCGTGGTGGACGCGCTCACCCTCGGGCGTCAGCAGCTGGACGAGGTCAGGGCCTCCGTCGGCCTGCGAGGGACCGAAGGCCTCGACGAGGTCAGGACCGAATTCGCGCATCTAGTACTCCTGTGTCCGGGCGAGTGCGGGTTCTCCGCGTCCGCGTGGCATGCATCGGGTCGGCGGCCACAGGGGTGGCGTGGCGTGAGGACCCGGTGATCGTCCCTGTGACGCGCGCCACAGGTCCTGCGAAAAAGGTAGCGGACACCCAGCGGGCTCGCCCAATCGGGAGCGGCTCAGCGGCCGGCCGTGATCCAGCCGTGACCCGTCTGCTCCCGGGGGCGAGCGCCTCGGGTCGCAGCAGCGACCCCGACGACGGTGATCACCAGACCGGCGATCTCGCGGGCGTCCAGCGACTCCCCGAGCAGGGACCAGGCCAGCAGGGCCGTGACGGGGGGCATCAGGAAGAACACACTGGCTGCCGCGCCCGCCCCGCGGGCTCGCACCAGCACGCCCAGCAGCCCGAGCCCGAGGATCGAGTTGACCACCGCCAGGTAGACCAGGGCGATGCCGCCGGCGACCGGGTCCCGCACCACGTCGGTGCCCTCGACGAGGAGAGCCAGCACCAGCAGCGGCGGCGCCGAGACCCCGAACTGGATCGTCGCGGACCACAGCGGGTCCGGGGCGTGCCCGATCCAGCGCTGCCCCAGCGTGCCGACGCTCAGGCCCAGCACGCTGACCACCCCGAAGAGCACCCCCACCGTGCCACCGGCCTCGTCGATGTCGGGTCCGAGCACGAGCAGCACACCGGCCACCCCGACGACGAACCCGACGAGCTGGACCCGCGAGAGCCGCTCGCGCAGGAACACCGCCGCCAGGACCGCGGTGAGCACGGGGCTCAGCGAGTGCATCAGCGAGGCGAGCGTCGCCCCGAGACCGGCGTCGAAAGCCAGGTACATCGCAGCGAACTGCACCGCGTTCAGCACGAGTCCGGCCAGCGCGATCCGAACCGCATCGGCGCCCGAGACGCGCAGCGGTCCGCGCAGCACCCGTGCGAGGAGACCCACCAGCAGGGCCGCGAGCAGGAACCTGCCGGCCACGAGCGTCAGCGGAGACACGGCTCGTACGCCGTACGGCCCCGCGATGTAGCCCGACGACCACACGAGCACGAACCCGGCCGCTGGCACCAGGGGCAGGTGGCGACCGGCCGACGGAGCCCGCGGCGTGACGCTCATGCCCGTCCCTCCGTGCTGCTCCGTGGTTGATGTGCGCTCGGGAGGGCGCAGAACCAGCACGGCCGCCCGAGACCTGCCTCACACGACGCTAGTCGACGGCCGATCGTCTGCTTGACTCGAGGACATGAGCGAGTCCACAGCCACCGAGTCCCACCCCCGCATCGTCTCCGAGTCCGTCGAGATCGAGGCGCCCCCCGAGACCGTCTTCGCGATCCTCGCCGACGCGCGCCAGCACAGCCGCATCGACGGCTCAGGTTCGGTTCGCGAGCTCGTCAAGGGGCCCGACAGGCTGGACAAGGGTGCGACGTTCGGCATGGACATGAAGCTGTTCGGCCTCCCCTACAAGATCCGCAACACGGTGGTGGAGTTCGAGGAGAACCGTCGGATCGCGTGGCGCCACATGGGTGGGCATCGCTGGCGCTACGTCCTCGAGCCGACCACCACCGGGACCCGGGTCACCGAGTCGTTCGACTACAGCCGCTACGGCCTTCCCGCGCGTCTGGTCATCGAGATCGCCGGCTTCCCCGCCCGCAACCGGGCCGGCATCGCCGGGACGCTCGTGAAGCTCAAGCAGGCCGCGGAGTCCGACGCCGCGTAGCCGGCTGGGCTCGACCGGCCGCGCAAGCGGCCTGGTGTGCCCGAGCGCACCTCGCTGCCGGCATCACGACCTCTCCAGGTCGCGGTTGTCGTCGTTCTGGTTGCGATCCTTCACTCTGGTCGGGAGCCGTTGCGGCCCGTGGTGGCCACCGGTGACGACGCACTTCAGATTCGCCTGGAACTCCCATCCACAGCAGGCAATTCTCGGCCTCGGGTTGTCAGTGGTCGGTGCTTGAATTCACCTATGACCACCCACCCCGACCAGACGTTCCAGGACCCGAACGGGTCCGGTGTGGTCGCGGTCCTGGACCGGGTGCGCCGTGAAGTCCGTGGCCTGTCGCAGACGCTGTGGGCGGCGCGTGCCCGTGGTGAGCTGATGGACGGGGTCGCGGCGATCGAGGCGCTCAAGTCGACTCTCGACGCGGTCGAGCTGGCGATGGTCCGCGAGCTCGACGCCACAGGAGCGTGAAGCCGGCCGGCTGGGCCTCGACCAGGACTTCGTAACCGCGGGCCGGTGGCACAAGGGCACCGGAACCGCCGCGTCCGCCTCGCTTCGTCGTTCGAGGCGCCGGTGTTGGCCCCGGTCGCCGAAGCACTGGCTGACGGGTGGCTCTCGACCGCGAAGGCCCACGTCATCGAACGCGCCATCGACACGTTGCCTGGCGTCCGCGATGTCCGGGAGCGGGGCGTGACCTTTCTCCTCGGGGAGGCGAAGGCACTGGATGCGACCGAGCTGAAGAAGCTCGCCCGACACCTGATCAGCGTGGTCGACCCCGACGGTGAGGAACGCCGCGCCGAACGCGAGCTCGACCGCCTCGAACGAGCCGCCCACCACGACCGATACCTGACCATCACCGACGACCAGGCCGGCGGAGCCTGGATCAAAGGCCGCTGTTCGCTCCGAGGACGCCGAGCTCGTGAAATCGACCCTGATCCCGCTGGCCGCGCCACAACCGGCTTCCGGGCCGGTGTGTGACCCGCCCACCTGCGCGGTCCCCGGCTGTGGCCACGACGGCCGCGACCCCCGCGACCACGGCGCCCGACTGCTGGATGCCCTCGTCGAAGGTTGCCGCCACCTCCAGACGCGCTGAGGTGTTGCCCGAAGCCCACGGTGCCGTCCCCCGGCTCACCCTGACCATGGACTACGACGATCTGCGCAGCAAGGCTGGTTTCGCGACGACTGAGACCGGTGCCGAGCTCTCCGCCTCCGCGGTCTGGAGGATCTGCTGCGACTCCCACCTGATCCCCGCCGTCCTCGGCACGGCCTCGGAGGTCCTCGACGTCGGCCGCACCCAGCGCCTGGTCACCGCAGCGATCTGGAAGGCTCTGGTCGCCCGAGACGCCCACTGCCGGTTCCCGAACTGTCGACGACCACCGGTGATGTGCCACGCCCACCACCTCGCGCCACTGGGCCGACGGCGGCCACACGGCCCTGGACAACCTGATCCTGCTCTGCGGCCACCACCACCGACTCATCCACATCGGCCCCGAATCATCGCCCGGGCCACGCCCACGACAATCGAGTCCCACCCGGCACCTGGCACCCGCGGGGACCCGCGGAGCGGGCCGCGATGGAACCGGTCACTGCCAGACGACTGATCGTGCACCTCAGGATGCGGCCGTGACCAGCCGCCGCAACAAGGTGAGCAGTCGCTTCAGCCGGGCCGTGGACAGGGTGCCGAGGATCGAGTCGTGCATCTCGCTCGCCAAGCGGCTCGCCTCCACCAGCACGGGGGTCACCTCCGGCTGCACGTGCAGCACCTGCGTGCGCCGGTCCGCTGCCAGCCTGCGTCGCTCGAGCAGGCCGCGCCGCTCGAGCTCGTCGACGATCTGCACCATGCTGGCGCCACTGACCCCCAGCTGACGGGCGAGCTCGGCCTGCGAGACCGGACCCGTGGTCGACAGCGCTGTGAGCGCTCCGAAGTCGCGCGGTTCGATGCCCAGTGGCTCCAGGGCCGCCATGAGCTCGCGGTGCATCCGGGTGTGGATGCGCGTGATCAGGAAGCCGATGCTCTCGCGCAGCGGCTCGGGGGTGTCCGGCGGCAGGTCGACCTCCGCCACCCGGAGCAGCAGACCCCGCAGCTCCTCCCGCTCCTCCAGGGTGAAGCCGGCAGTGATCGAGTCCTCGAGATCCTCAGCGTGCCGGCGCCACCGCCGCGCAGCGGCGGCGCCCTGAGGCGAACGGGTCAGGGCATAGGACCGTCGGTCGTCCGGGTTGCGAATCCTCTTCACCAGACCCTGCTCGGCGAGGTCAGCGGCAACTCGCACCATGGTCGTCCCGCTGACGCTGACCGTCTGCGCGAGCGACTGCTGGGACCGGGCGACTCCACCGGACAACGCCAGCAGCGCGGCGTACGCATGGATGTCCACGCCAGCGGGGAGCACCTCGGCCAGGGCGCTCGACACACGCGCGTGCGCCCGCCAGAACAGGTGGCCCGGCAACGCAGCGAGCTCGGGCAGCAGCTCGCGGCTGTCGCTGGCCTCACCCACTGGTCGTCCCCCTGCGAATCGTTAGCCGCTTGACGAAATGTGCTGCCCTAGTATCGTACACAGCATAATCGTTAACCAGTTGACGGTTCCGATGACATCGCCGACCCGACCTTCTTGGCTGAGCAGACAGGCACTTCTCCATGGCCGACACCCACATCCCCTCAGCTGCACCCGCCAACTCCGCGGAGACGGACGCGCGCGACCCGAAGTGGTGGACCCTCGTCGCGGTCTGCACCGGTGTGTTCATGCTGCTGCTCGACATCACGATCGTGAACGTCGCCCTCCCCGACATCCAGGCAGAGCTCGACGCCTCGCTCTCCGACCTGCAGTGGGTCATCGACGCCTACGCGCTCAGCCTGGCGGCCCTGCTGCTCACTGCGGGATCGCTGGCCGACCTGTACGGGCGTCGTCGGGTGTTCGCGATCGGGACCGTGCTGTTCACGGTCGGATCGATCGCCTGCGGATCGGCCCAGGACATCCTCGTCCTCACGATCTCCCGTGCGTTCCAGGGCATCGGCGGCGCAGCGATGTTCGCCACGGCCCTGGCACTGCTCGCGAGCGCCTTCCACGGGAAGGACCGAGGCACCGCTTTCGGCATCTTCGGCGCCACCACGGGCGTGGCCGTGGCGATCGGGCCGGTGCTCGGCGGGGTCCTCACCAGCGGCCTGTCCTGGCGGTGGATCTTCTTCGTGAACATCCCGATCTGCTTCGTCGCCCTCGGCGTCTCGCTGACGAAGGTGCAGGAGTCGCGAGACCTGCGCGCCGGGCGTCCGGACTGGTTCGGCTTCCTCTCCTTCTCCCTGGCGCTCGGCGCCCTCGTCTACGGCCTGATCGAGGCCGGCCAGAAGAGCTGGGGTGACCGGCTGGTCGTGTTCTCCTTGATCGCTGCTGCGGTGCTGATGGTGGTCTTCGTGGTGAGCCAGCTGGTCCAGGAGCACCCGATGTTCGACCTCGGGCTGCTGCGCAAGCCCACCTTCACCGGCGGCCTGATCGCTGCCTTCGGGGTCTCCGCTTCGGTGTTCTCGTTGCTCGCGTTCCTGGTGATCTACCTGCAGAACGTGCTCGACTACTCCGCGGTCCAGACGGGGGTGAGGTTGCTGTTCCTCTCGGCAGCCTCGTTCGTCGCCGCCGCGATCGCGGGTCGCCTCACCGAGCAGGTGCCGGTCAAGTGGCTGATCGGCCCGGGGTTCCTGATCCTGGGTGTAGGACTGCTCCTCATCACGGGGATCCAGGACGACTCGTCGTGGACTCACCTGATCCCGGGGCTCACCGTCGCGGGCGTGGGGATCGGGATGATCAATCCGCCGCTCGCCTCGACCGCGGTCGGCGTGGTCCCGGTCGAACGCTCGGGCATGGCGAGCGGCGTGAACTCGACGTTCCGCCAGGTCGGGATCGCTACGGGCATCGCCGCTCTCGGGTCGATCTTCAGCCGACAGGTTGCGGACGCGGTGCGACCCGCGTTGTCCGGCAAGGTGCCGGCGCCTGCGCTCGACGGCCTGACCGGCGCCCTGTCCGGCGGACAGGTGCGTGCCGCGGCCGAGGGCGCCCAGACGGCGGCGACCGCAGCCGGCGGTCAGGGCACGGGCCAGCAGGCGTTCGATCTGGTCACCCGGGTCGGGACCTCAGCGGTGGTGGACGCCTTGAACCACATCACGATGATCGCGGCGGTGCTCGCCTTCGCGGCAGGTGTGCTGTGCCTGTTCCTGATCCGGCAGCAGGACTTCGTCGTACGCGGTGGGTGCCTGTGCCCGCTCGACTCTGATCCCCGCGCTGGTCCGGCCTAGCCGCGGGCCCACGCACCCGTCACAGCGAGGAACACGTCGTTGGCGGCCGGCTCGCCGATGCTCACCCGGACCCCCTCGCCCGCGAACGGGCGCACGGTGATCCCCGCCTGCTCGGCTGCCCGCACGAACTCACCCGTGCGCTCGCCGAGCGGCAGCCAGACGAAGTTGCCCTGAGGGTCCGGAAGGGTCCACCCCTGGTCCCCCAGCCCGGCCACCACTCGGTCGCGCTCGGCAACGATGGCGTCCACGCGCTCGAACAGCTCGTCCTCGGCCGCGAGACTGGCGACCGCGGCCGCCTGGGCCACGCTGGAGACACCGAACGGCAGCGCACAGGCACGGACGGCCGCGGCCACCTCCTCGTGGGCGACGAGGTACCCCACCCGGAAGCCCGCCAGCCCGTAGGCCTTGGCGAACGTCCTCATCACGGCCACGTTCGGGTTCGCTGCCTGCAAGCCCAGCCCGTCGATCGGGTCCGTGCAGCGGACGAACTCGCGGTAGGCCTCGTCGACCACGACGAGCACATCCGCCGGAACCTTCGCGACGAACTCACGCAGCTCTGCGTCGGTCACCGACGGGCCCGTCGGGTTGTTGGGCGTGCAGACGATGACGACCTTGGTGCGCTCGGTGATGGCAGCAGCCATGGCCTCGAGGTCGTGCCGGCCCTCTGCGGTGACGGGCACCTGCACCGAGACCGCCCCGGTGGCCGAGACCGCGATCGGGTAGGCCTCGAACGAACGCCAGGCATAGATGACCTCGTCGCCGGGCTCGCAGAACGCCTGCAGCAGGTGGTAGAGCACGGCGACCGAGCCGGTGCCTGCTGCCAGCCGTTCGTGGGCCACGCCGAACCGGGCGGCCAGGGCGTCGTACAGCGCGGTGTTTCCCATGTCGGGGTAACGGTTCATCTGCGCGACGGCCGTCTGCGCCGCCTCGAGGACCCCGGCCAGGGGCGGGTACGGGTTCTCGTTCGAGGACAGCTTGTAGACCTGCTGGCCAGGACGAGGCGTCGGCGGCTTGCCCGCGACGTACGTCGGGATCGCGGCCACCGTGGCCCGGGGACGTGGAGGAGTCTGGTTGCTCACCCCTGCACCCTAGGGCGCCCCCCACCCCTCCCATGTAAATCGGGGTTATGGACGCTCATCAAGGCTGGTGACGGGTCGAAAACGTCCACATCCCTCGCCAAGTTGGCCGGCTACTAGGCTGGCCGGATGAGATTCCTGACCTGGATCGCGGTGAACGCCCTGGCGCTGGGCGCGGCCGTGTGGCTCCTCGACGGCATCACGCTGAGAGCCAGCAGTGACACCGACCGGTTCGTCAAGCTGCTGCTCGTGGGCGCGATCTTCGGCCTGGTCACCTCGCTCGTCCGACCGGTGCTGAGGTTCCTTTCACTGCCCCTGATCATCCTGACGCTCGGGCTGATGCTCCTGGTCATCAACGCCCTCATGCTCCTGCTCACCAGCGAGATCAGCGGCGCCGTCAACCTCGGCTTCCACGTGGATGGGTTCTGGGTGGCCCTCTTCGGTTCGATCGTCATCTCGATCGCCGCGATGATCCTCGAGGCCATCTTTCCCAACCGTGAACGCCGCGTGATGAGCCGATGAGCCTCCCGGCGCCGGCCGGTACGCCGTACCGGATCGCGTTCGTCTGCCTGGGCAACATCTGCCGCTCTCCGACCGCCGACGTGGTCCTGTCCGGGCTGCTCGCGGGCACGCCGCTGGCCGATCACGTGGAGGTGTCCAGCTGCGGCACCGGCGACTGGCACCTCGGCGAGCCGATGGACCACCGCGCGGCCGCGCACCTCACTGGCGCCGGTTACGACCCCTCGGCCCACGTCGCCAAGCAGTTCGACCCCGGCTGGCTCGAACGCGATCTGGTCCTGGCGATGGACGCCAAGAACCTCAGCGACATCACCGGCGGACGGGGTGCAGACGAGCGCGTCCGGATGTTCCGCTCGTTCGACCCGCTCGCCGACCCGGACGACCTCGACGTTCCTGATCCCTGGTACGCCGGGGACGCGAGCTTCGCCGTGGTGCTCGACATCGTCGAGCGCACGTCGCGGCAGATCGTCACCGAGCTCGAGACTCTGCTGCTCTGAGCTGCTGCCTCCCCCTTGCGCCTCGCGCTGAGCTGCGGTGTGCCGGGCAACAGACCGCCGATGAGTTGTGCCCTTCCCGGAAGTCAGACCCTGTGCCTAGGCTTTCGACCATCGCGAAGGAGCTCCGATGACACAGCTCGACACCGATGCGCCCACCCAAGGGGCGCCGGCCTTTCCTCAGCTGGCCGACCAGTACCGTCGCGAGCTGACCGCACACTGCTACCGGATGACCGGCTCGGTCTACGACGCCGAGGACATGGTCCAGGAGACCTACCTCCGCGCCTGGCGAGGCTACGACGACTTCGAGGGCCGTTCGTCGGTGCGCACCTGGCTCTACCGGATCGCGACCAACGTGTGCCTCACGGCCCTCGAGAAGAAGGCTCGACGCCCACTGCCGACAGGTCTCGGCATGCCCGGCGCGCAGGCCGGTGACGAGCTCGTCGAGGCCGCCGAGGTGCCCTGGTTGGAGCCCGTTCCCGACGTGATGGTGGACGTCGCCAACATCGACCCTGCGCGGGTGGTCGGCAACCGCGACTCCATCCGGCTCGCGTTCGTCGCCGCTCTTCAGCACCTGCCGGCACGTCAGCGCGCCGTCCTGATCCTGCGCGACGTGCTCCGGTGGTCTGCCAAGGAGACCGCGACGGCGCTCGAGACCACCTCCGCGGCGGTGAACAGTGCCCTGCAACGCGCCCACGCGCAGCTGGCGCAGAAACAGCTGACCGAAGGCACGGTCGAGGACGCGCTCACGCCCGACCTCGAGGCGATGCTCGACCGCTACGTCGAAGCGTTCTGGGCCAAGGACATGAACGCGCTGGTCACGATGCTGGCTCACGACGCGGTGTGGGAGATGCCGCCGTTCACCGGTTGGTACGCCGGGGCCGCCAACATCGCGGCGCTGATCGACACCCAGTGCCCGGGGGGCACCCACGACATGCCGATGTTGCGCACCTCCGCCAACGGCCAGCCTGCGTTCGGTCTCTACATGCGGCAGCCGGAGGGCCACTTCGAGCCCTTCCAGCTGCAGGTGCTGAAGCTCGTCGACGGGCGGGTTCAGCACGTGATCGCCTTCTTCGGCGCGAAGCTGTTCGAGAAGTTCGGGCTCCCGGCGACGCTGCCCTCGTCGTACTCGGTGGCCTGAGCGGGATCCCGGCCAGGAGCCTGAGGTGTCCGCCGCTTTGCCCCCGCGACCCCTGGCGTTGCTCGACAGCGCCATTCTCTGGACGCACGGCTGCCTGCAGCCCGCCCGGTCCAGCTCGCTGGCCTGTCCCACGCCCTGCCGCGGCTGGGACCTCGGCCAGCTGCTGGTGCACCTGGATGAGTCGCTCGCCGCCATCGGCGAGGCGGCGGAGCTGGGTCGGGTGGCCATGGCGCCGCGTCCCGTCCGCCCCGACCCGAGCCAGCTGGTCGACCGGATCGTCGAGCGGGCCTGCCGGACCCGCGCCGCGTGGCGGGCGCGCGTGACCTCAGCGCCGCTGACCATCGGGGACCTCGGCCTCGGCAGGGACACCGTCGCTCTGGTCGGCGCGTTGGAGATCGCGGTCCACGGCTGGGACGTCGCCTGGGCGACCGGGCGGAACCAGGCGCTCCCGGGGGCCTTGGCGGTCGAGCTCCTCGATGTCGCCCTTGCCGTGGTCACCGCCGAAGAACGTGCGCACCGGTTCGCACCGGCACTCCCTGAGGACCTCTCCGCTCCGGCGGGTGACCGCCTCTTGGCCCACCTCGGCCGCACTCCGCGCTGAACACGAAACTGGCGGGCGGCTGCCGGAGCGGGCAAAGTGGAGCGATGGCGCGGATGCGTGGGATCGCGGAGCGGGTGGAGCAGCTGCTTTCCAGGCTGTCGTCGCCACCACTCCGGTCGCGGGGGGCGACGTGTGCACCTCGACCCGGGTCCGACTCAGCGACGGCACCTCGGCGCTGGTGAAGACGCGTGCTGGCGCGCCAGACGGCTTCTTCGAGACCGAGGCGCGCGGTCTGGCCTGGATCGCGGAACCGGGCGTCGTCGACGTGGCCGAGGTCCTGGCTGTCGAGCACGACTGCCTGGTGCTCCGGTGGATCGAGCCCGCACGCCCGTCACCCGAGAGCTCGGCGCGGCTGGGGCGCTCGCTGGCCAGGCTGCACGCCAGCGGGGCCGACCATTTCGGTGCCTCCCAGGACGGCTTCATCGCATCCCTGCCCCTGCCCAACCGGCCGAAGCTGACCTGGGCAGAGTTCTTCGCCACCCGACGGGTGCTGCCGTACCTCAAGCTGGCCTCCGACCGGGGGCACGTCGAGCGGTCCGACGTACAGGTTGTCGAAGCTCTGATCGGGCGGATGACCGAGCTCGCCGGCGACGAGGAACCCCCGGCGCGGATCCACGGTGACCTGTGGTCGGGCAACGTGGTGTGGTCCGGTGAGCACGGCACCTTGATCGACCCGGCCGCACACGGTGGCCACCGGGAGACCGACCTCGCAATGCTGGCGCTGTTCGGTCTGCCACACCTGCAGCGACTGGTCGACGCCTACCAGGAGGAGTCACCCCTCGCCGACGGGTGGGAGCAACGCCAGCCGCTGCACCAGCTCTTCCCGTTGCTCGTGCACGCCGCGTTGTTCGGGGGGCACTACGGCCAGCGCGCCGGCGAGGCGGCCCGCCGACTCTGAGAGCCCCCGCCCCGGCGCCGAGACGTCGCATCTGAAATTTCAGTTGGGACGGGTCGGCGGGGTTTCGGGTTTCAGATGGGACGGGTCGGCGGGGTTTCGGGTTTCAGATGGGACGGGTCGGCGGGATCTCAGGGATTGCTCAGGGCTGGATGGCACCCTTGTCCCCGTGACCGCCGCCGACCCCGCCACCGCTGCCGCACCCCGACAGCACATCCTGGTCGTCGAGGACGACCGCGCGGTGCGGGAGTCCCTGCGCAGGTCGCTCGAGTTCAACGGGTACCAGGTCTCGACGGCCTCCGACGGCGCCGAGGCGCTGGCCGGGATCAGCGGCATCAATCCCGACGCCGTGGTGATGGACGTGATGATGCCGCGGCTCGACGGCCTCGAGACCACCCGTGCGCTGCGCAAGGTCGGCAACGCGATCCCGATCCTCGTGCTCACCGCACGCGATGCCGTCGGGGACCGCGTCGAGGGTCTCGATGCCGGCGCCGACGACTACCTCACCAAGCCGTTCGCGCTCGAGGAGCTCCTCGCACGGTTGCGCGCGCTGCTGCGGCGGGTCGCGCCGGGGCCGGACGACCCGGACGAGCACCTGGCGTTCGCCGACATGACGATGGACCTGGCCTCGCGTGAGGTACGCCGTGGCGACCGGCTGATCGAGCTGACCCGCACCGAGTTCAACCTGCTCGAGCTCTTCCTCCGGCGACCACGACGGGTGCTCGAACGTTCGTTCATCCTCGAAGAGGTCTGGGGCTTCGACTTCCCCACGACCGCCAACAGCCTCGAGGTCTACGTCGGCTACCTGCGCCGCAAGACCGAGGCCGCCGAGGAGCCCCGGCTGATCCACACGGTCCGCGGGGTCGGCTACGTGCTCCGCGAGGCCCCGTAGTGGGCGGGAGAAACCTCTGGAAGTCCCTGCACTACCGGCGGTCGCTGGCCAGTCGCGTCACCCTGCTGACCACCATGGCGGTGGGCATCGCCGTCACCGGGGTCGCCTTCGCGGCGTACGCCACCGTCCGGATGCAGAGCCTGGAGAGCCTGGACCAGTCGTTGCACTCCCGCGCCTCCCAGGCAGCTCACGCCGACACCCTCGACGTGCTGTCGCGCCAGGAGATCCCTCCGTGGGCACTGGGCGCGGCGGACGTCAAGATCATGTTCGTCGACGCGGTCAACCAGACGTTCCGGCCGAGCAACGAGGTGGCGATCGCGAAGATCGGTGCCCCGGAGATCCAGGTGGCCCTGGGGCAGCGAGCCTGGTCGGCTCGCACCATCTCCCTCGGTGGAGACCGCTACCGGATGGTCGCCGTGCGCGCCCAGCAGGGGGAGGCGCTGATCCTCGCGCAGTCGCTGGACTCCAGCGACCGGATGCTCGACCGCCTCGGCCTGGTGATGCTGCTCTTCGGCCTGGCGGGGATGATCAGTGCCGGGCTCGCGGGCTGGGGCGTGGCCCGCAACGGACTGAGACCTGTACGTCGGCTCACCACGGCTGTCGAGGAGATCGCCCGCACCGAGCGACTCGACCCGATCCCCGTCGAGGGCCGCGACGAGGTCGCCCGACTCTCGACCGCCTTCAACGCCATGCTCGCCTCTCTGTCCGCCTCCCAGGCGCGCCAGCGGCAGCTGGTGGCCGATGCGGGGCACGAGCTGCGCACGCCACTGACCTCTCTGCGCACCAACCTCGACCTGCTGGCCCAGGCCGACACCTCGACCGAGCTGTCCGCCGAGATGCGCACCGAGCTCCTCACCGACGTGCGCGGCCAGATCTCCGAGATGACCACCCTGATCGGTGACCTCGTCGAGCTGGCCCGCGACGACCCCACGTCCGCCCCCGGCGTCGAGCCTGTCGAGCTCGCCGCTGTCGTGGGACAGGCGGTCGCCCGCGTCCGCCGACGCGCTCCGACGGTGGACTTCGCAGTCCGCACGGAGCCCTGGTGGGTCACCGGCGACTCGGCTGCCCTCGAGCGTGCGATCACCAACCTGCTGGACAACGCCGCCAAGTGGAGTCCGGACGGCGGCCAGGTGAGGGTCGAGCTGAGGCAGGGGACGGTGGAGGTCGTCGACCAGGGCCCGGGCATCTCGGAACAGGACCTGCCGCACGTCTTCGACCGTTTCTACCGCTCGACGGAGTCCCGGGGCATGCCCGGCTCAGGCCTGGGCCTCTCGATCGTCAAGGCGGTCGCCGACCGTCACGGCGGCAAGGCAGCGGCCGGCCGCTCGCCGGAGGGCGGCGCGGCGTTCTGGTTCCACGTGCCCGGGACGATGGCACCCCCGGAGGTTTTGGCGCGGTCGTAGCCAACACAAAGGCCGCTCTCAGGTTCGTTGTCGAGAATGGGGCACATGGACGAGCCATACCGATACCCACGCGATCCCTCCGACGAGACCCCGACCACCGAAGGGGCCACGGAAGAGGGAGGCAACGAGTACACCCGCCCGCTCCCGCCGTACCCGCCGGACCAGGCGCCTGCAGGCGGCCAGTCCTACGGAGGTGCCCCGGTGCCGCCGACGCCCGTTCAGCGTGGCCGCAGTCTGGGGGCCGCGGTGCTCGTCGGTGCCCTGGTGCTGGGCGGCGCCGCCGGGTTCGGCGGGTCTGCTGCCTACGACGCGTTGCACGGTGGTGACACGTCCAACTCGCCGACCAACTCCGCCGACAACTTCCAGGCCACGAAGACAGCTGTGGTCCAGGACGGGACCGTCGAGAAGGTCGCGAACGCGGTGCTGCCCTCGGTGGTCAAGGTCAACGTCTCCGGATCGTCGGGCGCCGGGTCGGGTTCGGGCATCGTGCTGGACAAGGACGGCCGGATCCTCACCAACAACCACGTCGTGGCCGGAGTCGGCAGCAACGGCTCCATCTCGGTGAGCTTCAACGACGGCAGCACCGCCAAGGCGACCGTGGTCGGCACCGATCCGCTGACCGACATCGCCGTGATCCAGGCGAAGGGCGCCACGGACCTGGTGCCCGCGGCGCTGGGGAAGTCCGGCAGCCTGAAGGTGGGCCAGACCGTGGTCGCCGTCGGCTCGCCGTACGGCCTGAACGCCACGGTCACCTCTGGCATCGTCAGCGCCCTGAACCGTCCGGTGTCCGTCTCCGCGGAGGCAGCGCCCCAGCAGCAGGACCCGTTCGGTGGAGTCCAGCCGCAGCAGCCCCAGAACCTGAGCACGACCTATCCCGCGATCCAGACCGACGCGGCGATCAACCCCGGCAACTCCGGTGGCCCACTCGTGGACCTGTCGGGCCGCGTGGTCGGCATCAACTCCTCGATCCGCACGGCCTCGAGCAACACCGGGCAGTCCAGCGCCGGCGGTTCCATCGGACTGGGCTTCGCCATCCCGATCGACGAGGTGCTGCCGATCGTCAACCAGATCAAGGCCGGCGAGGACCCGACGCATGCGCGGCTCGGCGTCTCGGTCTCCAACGTGGGGCCTAACACCCTGTCCCAGGGCGCGCTGCTGCAGTCGGTCGAGTCGGGCGGTGCGGCTGACAAGTCCGGGCTGAAGAAGGGCGACGTGATCACGAAGGTCGACGACGCACTGGTCGACGGGTCGGAGTCTCTCGTGGCAACGATTCGTGGCCATCGCCCCGGCGACAACGTCACGATCACCTACCTGCGGGGTGGCAAGTCGAGCACCGCCACGGCCGCCCTGGGTTCGGACGCGAACACCTCGGCCTCCTGACCCGGACGCGACCGCGGCTGCTGCCGGCCGAGGCCGGGACAGCAGCCGCGGTCTAGTCCCATCCGATGTGCTGGTCGCCGGCCCTTGCCACGTCAGAGAGCCACAGGCGAAGGTGTGAGGCACGGACACGACGCGCGGCGCGGAAGACTCAGCCGTTCGGGGGAGCCACCGGAGCTGGCCAAGATCCGCCCCGCGCGTCGAGTCCCTCCTCGGGCCCCTCGTGGGCGATGCCGTTGCCCTTGCAGGGTTGCGTTCTGAGCATCTGAGCATCGACGAGCAGCCGGCCATTCACTGGACCTCCGGCGGTCCCAGCCGATGCCGCCCGGCGCGCCCAGCGGGTTCGTGAGTCCGGATCGGGGCGTCTCAGGTCGCTGCTGCAGACCGGGCCGTCCGCGCCCATGACAGGTCGCGCTGGCAGGCGTAACGTCGATCGATGACCGCTTCAGGGCGGAGCGGCCTCTCGGGAGAGGAGCTCGCGATGTTCATCCAGATCATTCAAGGACGGTGCAACGACGCCGACCGCATCCACCAGCTGGTCGACGAGTGGCGCGACACCATCGGCCGCACCGCGCAGGGTTGGCTCGGCGGGACCTACGGCGTCACCGACGCGGGCGAGTTCGTGGCCGTGGTGCGCTTC
This sequence comes from uncultured Actinomycetota bacterium, assembly GCA_963815825.1. Classification (GTDB taxonomy): domain Bacteria; phylum Actinomycetota; class Actinomycetes; order Propionibacteriales; family Nocardioidaceae; genus Marmoricola. The sequence goes on from CAWFII010000017.1 coordinate 66,741, forward strand.
GACTCGCGCGAGGCCGCAGCGGGGAACTCGGACAGGCCCGAGCAGGGTGAGTGGTGGCAGAAGATGGAGGCCTGCTTCGACGGCGAGGTCACCTTCCACGACTGCGACAACGCCATGCTGTTCCTCGGCGGAGGCTCGGACGAGGCCGGCTTCGTGCAGATCATCCAGGGCCGGGTCACCGACACGGAGAAGCTCCGCCGGTTCATGGAGCGGTCGATGGACGGACTGCAGGAGGCGCGCCCCGAGATCATCGGAGGCACGATCGCGATGGAACCGGACGGCTGGTTCACCCAGACCGTGTGCTTCCGCAGCGAGGAGGAGGCCCGCGCGGGCGAGCAGAAGGAGATGCCCGCGGAGATGCAGGAGCAGTACCAGGAGGAGATGGCGGAGATGCAGGACGTGAAGTACCTCGACCTGCACCACCCCTGGTTCTCCAGCTCCGGAGCCTGAGACCACGAGGACGACGGCGCGCCGCCGAGATCAGGCGCGGGTGGTCGCCGCACGCATGCGCTCGGCCTTCCACAGCGTCTCCGCCCACTCCTCGTCCACGTCGGATCCGACGGTGATGCCGCCGCCGGTGCCCAGTTCCCAGGACCCGTCGGGGGCGCCGAGGAGGCTGCGGATGACGACGCCGAGGTCGGCGCGCCCGTCGGCGCAGATCCAGCCGAAGGCTCCGGCGTAGAGGCCGCGCGCCGTCTCCTCGACATCGTCGATGATCGCCATCGTGCGTCGCTTCGGCGCGCCCGTCATCGACCCCGCCGGAAACAACGCCCGCAGGGCGCCGAGCGTGGACACGTCCGCCCGCAGCCGACCGCGCACGGTCGATACCAGCTGGTGCACGCTCGAGTAGGACTCCACCGCCATCAGGCTGGGCACTTCCACGGTGCCGACGTCGCACACCATCGACAGGTCGTTCCTCAGCAGGTCGACGATCATCAGGTTCTCGGCGCGGAACTTGGCGTCGGTGGCCAGGGCATGGCGCAGCCGATCGTCCTCCTCCTCGGTGGCCCCACGGGGGGTGGTGCCCTTGATCGGCTTCGTCTCGAGCCAGCGGTCGCGGTCGATCGTGGCGAAGCGTTCGGGTGAGCTGCTGAGCAGATGCGTGCCCTGATGGCGCAGCAGGCCAGCGTACGGCGCGGGGTTGCTGGCGCGCAGGCGGAGGTACGTCGCCAGCGGGTCCCCTGCGTCCAGACGTTCGCGATAGGTCAGGTTGACCTCGTAGGAGTTGCCCGCGTGCAGCTGCTCCTGGACCTCCGCGAACGCCTCGGCATACCAGGACGGTGCCGCTGGTCGCTCTGCTGCGCCCGTCTCGCTGCGCGCGACGGCAGGCGCGTCGTGGTCGAAGAACTGCACCTCTCGGGAGCGCATCCAGATCGCATCAGGGCCGCTCCCCCAGGAACGCGCGGGCAGGTCGGGACGTGAGGCGTAGCCGAAGCAGCCCACCCAGTGCACGTCCGGGTCACCCTCGTCGCGAGCGATCTCGTCCTCGAGCACGGCGAAGACGTCGCTGCCGACGTGCTCGTCGCGGCCACCCTGGTGCCTGGTGACCACCTGGCGGGTTGCGTCGTAGGAGAGCGAGACGTCGTCCTGGTCGAGGATCCCCACCAGTGAGCGACGCCCCGACCAGTCACGCGCGCCGCCCCCGTCGAGCCAGAAGAGCCTGTCGCTGTGGGTGAAACCGGAGCGCACGGACTCGATACGGCTCGATCACCGGCTCGATCACTGGCTCGCTGACGGGCTCGGTCACGACAGGAAGTTCCGGACCAGGGTGGCGCCGTGCTCGGAGAGGATCGACTCGGGATGGAACTGCACTCCCAGGAGTGGCAGCTCGCGGTGGGCGACCGCCATCGTCACGCCGCTGAGCTCGTCGACAGCCGTCTGACGCAGTGCCGCCGGCAGCGCGACGGCGGCGAGGGAGTGGTAGCGGACCGCCTCGAACCGATCAGGTACGCCGGCGAAGAGACCGTCCTGGTCGTGGGTCACTCGTGCGATCTCCCCGTGCGACGGTTCGACGCGGTCGACCGTGCCGCCGTACGCCACCACGAGGGCCTGCATGCCCAGGCACACGCCGAGGACCGGGAGGCCGAGCTCGAAGACGTCACGCCCGAGCGCGAAGTCGGCCGGCGCGGCAGGATGTCCCGGTCCCGGGGAGAGGACGAGATGGGTGAAGTCGCGGGCCCGAGCGAGCACACCGGCCACGTCGTGCTCGACGACCTCGGGAAGCTCGCCGGTCACAGCGGCAACGAGGTGCACGAGGTTCCACGTGTAGGAGTCGTAGTGATCGACCACGAGCACACGGGGGTTCACCCCAACAGCTCCAGCAACAGCTGTCGCAGCAGGGCGAACCCGTTCTCGGTGAGGATCGACTCGGCGTGGAACTGGACGCCTCGGAAGGTCGGCCCCGCGAGGACGTGGATGTCGCCCGTCGCCGGGTCGGACTCGACCCGGACGCCGTCGGGGAGATCGTCCTCACCGAGGCGCCCGACGAAGGTGTTGTAGAAGCCGACGCGTTCCTCGCGGCCGTCTATCTGGACCGTGGACTGGGTCCCCTGGAAGACGATGTCCTTGTAGTCGAGCTCGATTCCGAGCCGCTCGCAGAGCACCTGGTGGCCCAGGCACACCGCCAGGAACGGCTTGCCCGAGGCGAGCAGACCGTCGATCGCCTTGCGGTAGGCCGCGATCTTGGGGTGTTCGTGGTCTCGCGGGTCGCCGGGGCCCGGACCCACGACGACGAGGTCGACGTCGTCGAACGCGGTCTTCTCGAAGACACCCTCGTCGGTCAGCAGGGCCTCGTGCCGGACCACGCGCGAGCCCATGCCCAGCACGGAGAACACGTGCGCGAGCATGTTCACGAAGTCGTCCTCGCCGTGCACGATCGCGATCGTCCGACCCGCGAGCGACGGCGCCGGCGGCGACCCCTCCTGGTCGGTGAGCCAGAACTTCGCGAGCCTGCGGTTGCGCGAGTTCAGGGCGATCAGCACGTCCTCGTCCTGGGTCAGGTCGGCCATGTCCGACGAGGAGCCCGCGGCGCCCGGGACCAGACCGAAGGCCGACAGGATGCCTCCGGCCTTGGCCAGCGTCTCGGCCACCTCGTACGCCGGCACCGAGTCGCGCACGAGCGTCGCTCCGGCGGTGACCCGCATCGCCCCGTCGGGGGTGACGTCGGCCGTCCGGATCACGATGGGCGAGTCTGCGGTGGGGGCACCGGTGGCGTCGCGGCCGATCAGGGCGAGGGCACCGGCGTAGTAGCCCCGACCTTCCGACTCGTACTCGTGGATCAGCCGGCAGGCGTTCTCGACCGGCGCCCCGGTGACCGTCGCCGCGAACATCGTGTCGCGCAGCACGTCGCGGACGTCGGAGCGGGTGCGCCCTGCGAGCAGGTACTCCGTGTGCACCAGGTGCGTCATCGGCTTGAGGAACGGGCCGAGCACCTGGCCGCCCTCGTGACAGATGTCGCACATCATCTTCAGCTCTTCGTCGACGACCATGAAGAGCTCGAAGATCTCCTTCTCGTCGGCCAGGAACTCCAGCAGCCTCGCCTTCCGCTCCGCCGGCTCGAGACCGCGCAGGCGGAAGGTGCCGGAGATCGGGTTCATCCGCACGTCGCCGCCGTGCACGCTCACGTGCCGCTCAGGGGATGCGCCGATCAGGAACCGGTCGCCGGTCCAGAAGCAGTAGGTCCAGTAGGCCCCCCGCTCGCTGGTCAGCAGCCGGCGCAGCACGGTCAGGGCCTTGGCCGCATTCCAGTCGCGCAGCTGGGCACGGTAGTGCCGTCCCACCACGAGGTTGGCGCCCTCACCGTTGCCGATCTCCTCAGCGGATGATGCGCGCGACCACGCTGGCGTAGTCCTCGTCTGAGGTGTCGAAGCCCCCTGTGTCCTCGAACGCCACGTCCTCGTCGGGAAGCGCCGCGACGAGCTCGTCGAGCGCGACCTCGCGCTCGGTGGCGATGGCCACCACCGCCAGCGGCGTCGCGTCGTCGTGGGCCACGAACCCGCGCTCGGTCACCTGCCGGAACGGCACGGCCACCAACCGGTCGAACCGGCGGGCCGAGTCGGGGGGGCCCTCCTCAGCGGGATGTCCCGGAGCTTGTCAGAGACGGCTCAGGTCCCCGCCCACCAGCGTGACCGTGGGACTCTCACGAAGCCGGATCACGGCCCACGCCTCGTGCCCCATCAGCTCCTCGAGCGCGGCGCTGGCGCTGAGGTCGTGGGGCATGTCCGGAACGCTACTAGAACGCGGTCAGCGACCGGTGAGGGTGCGTCGCACGAGCGCGACGGCCGACCACACCATCTGCTCGACCGCCTCGTCCTGGGAGAACCCGGCGACGTCGACGAGCCACACCAGGGCCTCGATGCCGGCGACCGCGCGCACCGCGACCGCGAGTCGATGCACCGCGTCCGCGCCGAGACGGGGGGTGAGCGGGCTCAGCGCCTCGGTGAACCAACCGATCGCCCGCCCCTGACGAAGTGGCAGCTCGGGTGCGCCGGCGACCGGCTCGAGCGAGAGCCGGAGCATGGTGCGTTGCTGCGACTCGGTGTCGACCACCATGGCCAGGAACCCGCGCAGTGCGGCCGCCAGCCGCTCCTCGGGATCGTCCCCGATGTCGGCGGGGAGCATCGAGGTCGCACTGATCTCGGGGTGTGCCGCCAGCAGCAGGGACTTCTGGGTCGGGAAGTAGCGGTAGGCCGTCGTGCGGGAGACCGAGGCCGCCTCCGCGGCTTCGGCGACCGTCGGCGGGCGCCCGCCCTGAGCGACCAGGTCCCGTGCCGAGGCGACGAGGGCCGTCCTCGTGCGCTGCTTCTGCCGGGCCCGCCCGGTCTCCTCGTACGCCGTTGACATGGTCGTCACGGTACCGTAGTTTCGTTATGGGACTCGAGTCCCACGAAGGTCAGGAAGGAACCCACCATGACCATGACCACGCCACTGATCCGCAACGCCGACGAAGCCGAACGCCGGTGGTTCTACGGGGGCGGGCTGCACACCTGGCTGGTGCGCCGAGGGCGAGGTGGACGGGGACTTCCTGCTCTTCGAGGACGACGTCGAGCCAGGCAAGTGCACTCCGCTGCACACCCATCCTGGCGCCGAGGAGACCTTCTACCTGCTGGCCGGGTCGATGCTCCTGCACGTGGACGGCACCGAGACCGAGGTGCGGGCCGGCGGAGTCGCAGTCGTCCCGCGCAACGTGCCGCACGCCTTCCTGGCCAGGCTCGGAGGGTGCCCGGATGCTGTGCCTGCACACCCCGGGTGGTGGCGAGGACTTCTACCGCACCGCGAGCGAGCCGGTCCGCGCCGGCGAGCCGGCACCCCCGGTCGACTTCGGGCGCATCGCGCAGGCGGCCCAGGCCACCGGGACCATGCGCGTCGTCGGGCCGCCGCCGTTCCAGCCGGCCGGTTCGGCCCCCGTCACCGGGTGACCGTCACCGGGTGACCCGTCACGGGGTGAGCGTGACCATCCGCTGGGTCGCCCGGGTGTAGACGACGTAGAGCGTCGCCCTGCCCGTGGGCGCCTCGTCCTCGATCTCCTGGGGCGCCACGACGACGATGCCGTCGAACTCGAGACCCTTGGTGTCCAGCCCGGTGAGTACGACGATCCGCGAGTCCGGCCCGCCGACCTCGCCGGCGAGCTCGGGCCACGACGACACCCAGCGGGTCACCTCGCCCAGGCGCCGGGTCGGCACCACCACCCCGACCGTGCCTGCCAGCGAGCCGGCGAGCTCGGCGAGGTGCTCGCGCACGCGCCGACTCGAGGTCGTCGACGCGCAGGACGCTGGGCGCGACACCGGTCGACCGGACGGCGTCGGGCAGGTCGGCGTCGAGGCCCACCCGCCCGGCGTACTCCGCCGCGAAGTCGTAGATCTCGGCGGAGTTGCGGTAGTTGGTCGAGAGGTGGAAATCGTGGCGCGGCTTGTCGCCCAGGGCCTCCGCCCGGGCCGCTGCGGACTCCGCCGGCACCGGCCATGACGACCGCGCCAGGTCGCCGACGATTGTCCGGGTAGCGCATCGGCGCACTCGCCGCATCTGACCATTCGCCACTGCATCGGCGTGAGGTCCTGGGCCTCGTCGACCAGCACGTGGGCGAACGCGTCGTCCTCGACCCGGTTGGTCGGCGGCGTCCAGCCCCGTGGTCCGGCGTACTCCCGGTCGGAGGCCGTGAACACCTCGTGCAGCGAGGCGTCCTCGGCGGCGAGGTACTCGTCGTCGACCGAGCCGGTGTTCACGATCGGGGGGTCACCGAGCAGGTAGCGCAGCTCGTCGAGCATGGCCACGTCGTCCACCGACAACGAGTCGCCCCACGACTTCGCCAGCAGCCGCACGGACTCCTCGTCGAAGATCGCCCTCGCTCACCCGGGCGAGGAAGTCGGCGTCGCGGAGCCAGCCGAGGACGGTGGCCGCGTCGAGAACCGGCCACCAGGCGGCGGCGAAGGCGAGGAAGTCGTGGTTGGTGCGGAGCTCCTCGGAGAACTCCTCCTTGGTGCGGTCACGGCCCCGCTCGCTGCGCACCTGGCGCCACATCGCGTCGATGAGGGTGGAGGCCACGCGGGTGGAGGCCCGGTTGCGCAGTCCCTGGGCGAGCAGCTGGCGGCGCAGGGCGCCCAGCTCGCGCGCACCGAGCAGGATCACGTCGTCGCGGTAGAACACCCGGAACTCGCTGGGCGCGTCGGGCACGGCCTGTCTCGCCGTACGACGCAGCACCTCGGCCATCGCGGCCGAGCCCTTGAGCTCGGCGACGGCGGGCTCGTCACGCCGGTTGGCGCGGACACCGTCGACCACCTCGCCCAGCGAGCGCAGTGCGACAGCGGTCTCCCCGAGCGAGGGCAGCACCCGCTCGATGTAGCGCATGAACACCCCGGACGGCCCGACCACGAGCACGCCGCCCCGCTCGTAGCGACGCCGGTCGGCGTAGAGGAGGTACGCCGCCCGGTGCAGCGCCACCACGGTCTTGCCGGTGCCCGGTCCGCCGCTGATCGACACCACGCCCTTGTTGGGCGCCCGGATCGCGCGGTCCTGCTCGGCCTGGATGGTCGCGACGATCGAGTGCATCGAGCGGTCGCGGGCCTTGGAGAGCTGCGCCAGCAGGGCACCCTCCCCCACGATCGGCAGGGTCTCGGCAGCAGGATCGTCCGCGTCGAGGAGGTCGTCCTCGACCCCGAGGACGTGCACGCCCTTGCTGCGCAGGATCCGGCGGCGGACCACGCCCTGCGGATCGGCCAGCGTCGCCTGGTAGAAGACGGCCGCGGCGGGGGCGCGCCAGTCGATCAGCAGCACGTCGTAGTTCTCGTCGCGCAGGCCGATGCGACCGATGTAGCGGGGCACGTCGCTGACCTCGGCACCCATGTCGAGTCGACCGAAGACCAGGCCCTCGTGCGCGGCGTCCAGGGTCGCCATCCGGCGGGCCGCCTGGAAGACCATGGCGTCGCGCTCCACGAGGCCGCCCTCGTTGCCGATCCGTCCACGGGCGAGGCCCTCCTTGGCCAGCTCCTGCGCCGACAGGGCCGCCTTGTCGAGCTGGCTGTAGACGGTGTCGACGTAGGCCTGCTCGCGCGCCACTTCGCTCGCGGCAACATCACTGTTCAACGTCGATGTCCTTCGTCGGAGCGGTCGTTCTCGGGGAATCGACCACCTTACCGTCCGCGTGCGCGGCTTGTCCGGCCGACCGCCGAGATGGGCGCCGAGATGGGCGCCGAGATGGATGTCTGGCCTGCGCGACTACCGGCAGCGGCGCGTACCCGAGTCGAGGGTGGCGCCGGAGATGCTGCGGTAGGACCAGCTGTACGCCTTCGCACCGAGACCGAGGACGAGCACCCCGGGCGTCGTGGCCTGGTAGTACGCCGAGCCGCGCTTGCGGGTGCCGAGGTGGTAGAGGTTCTTGCCGCCGGTGCCGACGACGAACTCGACCATCCCACGGCGACGCTTCACGTGACCGCGGGCGTCCATCGGAAGGAACCGCTCGTAGTCGTGGTCGTGACCTGAGAGCACGAGGTCGTTGCGGTGCTTGTAGGCCGCGGCCCACAAGGGCTTCACGGCGGTGTTGTCGCCGTGCTCGAGGCCCGAGGAGTACCTCGGGTGGTGCATGGTGATGATCGAGCACTTCGAGGGGTGCGCCGCCATCTGGCGGTTGAGCCACGCCGCCTCCGTCGCGCAATTGACCCGGTCGCAGTTGCTGTTCAGCGAGTAGATGTTCCAGCCGTTCGCGGCGATGCGGTAGTAGCCGGGCGGTCCTGGCTGCCGGTCCTTGAAGTAGGAGTAGTAGCCCGCAGCGCCCGGGGTCACGTACTCGTGGTTGCCGATCGTGGGCCGTGTGAGCGAGAGCAGGCTCCCCCACGACTTGTCGTAGGACCCCTTGTACCCGTCGAGGCTGTTGGCGTTGTACTGGTGGTCGCCCAGCGTCAGCACCAGGTCGGGGCGCAGGCTGCGCGCCAGGGCCGCGGTCGCAGCCTGGCGGCACGTGGTCCCGGCCGCCACTTCGCCGGGCTCGCAGGCGATGTCACCGACGGCCACCACGCGCAGCGTCGTCGCGGTGCTCACGCGCACCGCGGTGTCGCCGGTGGGCTTCGCGCTCGACGCGGGGCGGTCCGCGGCACAGCCGGCGACCAGAGCGAGGGTGGCGAGCAGAAGCACCCACCGGGAAGGGTGCAGGGACATCATGCGCCGACAGTACGCCGGTACCGCGGACAAATCAGGCGAGATCGGAGACTCCTACAGCGCCGGCCGGGGTGAGCGCCGGGGGTTCCGCACCGTCACGTGCTTCAGGCCCAGGGCGCGTTTCTCCACGAGGTGCCACGAGACGAATCCAGCCAGGAGCGAGAGCCCCATGGCCGCCGCCACGTAGAAGACGTGCCCGACCCGGTTGAGCCCGACCAGCGCCAGGCACTGCTGGATGGGGAACGCGTAGATGTAGACGCCGTACGACCAGTCCTGGCGCACTCCGATGCTCCGCACCCTCGGGGTCCGCAGCGTGGCCATCCACAGCACGACGTAGGCGAACGCGAGGATGCCGAGCACGTCGAAGCCGCCGAAGCGCATGGTCAGGAGCATCACGGCGGCCGCCAGCGCCGCCAGCCGTCCGTCCACCGGGAACACCTCAGCCCTGCTGGCGGCGAGTCCACCGAGCAGGAACACGGCGGCGAGCGGGACCAGCAGCTCGAGGTCGACCACAGCGACAACCGGCCAGCGCACCAGCCCGAGGTCGACGCCGCCCTGGCCGAAGCGGTCCTGACCGACCCAGGCCCAGGCCATCACGGCCACGAGCACGCCGAAGCCCAGCAGCATCAGCGCCGGTCGTCGCCGGGTGGCGCCGGCCGCCATGAGTGCGAGGACCACGACGTAGCAGATCAGCTCGTAGCGCAACGACCAGAGCGAGCCGTCGAGGACCTCCTGCCCGTTGAACCGCCGTACGGCGTGTTCTGGAGGAGGTCGCCGATGCCGTCCTGCTGCATCGTGGTCCAGAAGTATGGTCACGTAGCCGATCGCCGAGGGCTGGTGGCCCGAAAAACCTGCGAGGGTCTTGGACCGCACGAGGTAGAGGACCGGGGCCAGCACCAGGGCGGTCACCGCCAGGCACACCCAGAACGCAGGGAAGATGCGGAGAAAGCGGTGCCAGGCGAAGCGTGCCATCGAGGTACGCCGAGCGGAGCCGACCACCAGGAAGCCCGACAGCACGAAGAACCCGGAGACAGCCAGCCTGCCCAGGTCGGTCTGGCCCCGGGTCCACTCCGATAGCGGGTTGGCGACCGCGTAACCCAGCGGAAAGCTGTGACTCACGATGACCAGCAGCGCGAAGCCAAGTCGTTGCGCACCGATGATGTTGGACCTCGGGTCGAACCTGTGCGCCATCGTGTTCCGACGCCCGCGTCCGAGCTGTCGATGCGCGCGCGGAGGCAGCTCACCGATGCTGACGGCCGACGCGGAGGACATCTGTCCAGCGTGGCACGGACATATGCCGCGGCAGGGCAGATTCCGCATACTCACGACGGCTCGATCGACCTCGAGGATCAGGCGAGATCGTGCACGAACTCGCCCAGCTGGGTGAGGTTGCGGCACTCGACCATCGGGACCAGGCGGCCGTAGTCCCGGGCCGCCGAGTCGCCCGTGTTCCAGTTGCGGTGGTGCTCGGGGTTGAGCCACCAGCTCCTGCGTGCGGCGTACACCAGGTCCTTGACCACGGGCAGGGCCAGGTCGGTGTGGTTGGAGCGGGCGTCGCCCAGCACCAGCAGGTTGGTCCTGGGCGTCAGGGCGTCTGCGTGCTGCTCGGCGAACCGGGTGAACGCGCGGCCGTAGTTGGTGCGGCCCCACAGCGTGGCGTACCGCGCACTCGCTGCCAGCTCGCTCATCGTCTGCGCAGGATCCGCACCGGTGGTGAACCGGTCGGTCACCTCGTGGATCTCGTCGACGAAGGTGAACGCGCGCACCCGGTCGAACTGCTCGCGCAGCGCGAAGACCAGCATCAGCGTGAAGCTGGCGAAGTTGGCCACCGACCCGCTGACGTCGCAGAGCACCACCAGGTCGGTGCGACCGGGGCGCTTGGGCTTGTGGCGGGTCTCCATGGGGACGCCCCCGGTGGACATCGAGGCACGGATGGTCCTGCGGAAGTCCAGTGGCCCGCGTGACCGGGCGTGCTGCTCGCGGCTCAGCCGCGTCGCCAGCCGCCGGGCCAGGGGCGCGATCTCCCGACGCATCAGCTCGAGGTCGTTCCTGCGCGCCGAGGTGAAGTCGACCTGCTCGATGGCCGGCCTGATGGTGTGCCGTGCCACGTGCTGGGGGCCCCTGACCTCCGCCGCGCGGCGGCGTACCTCCGCGTCCACGAGCTCTTCGAAGACCCGGGCCTGCGCCTCGACCAGGCGACGCAGCGAGGGATCGTCGTCGGTTGCCCCGCCCAGCAGCGCCGCCATCGCCCTGGCGACCAGCTCGTCGGGCGAGACCCGGTTGACCACGTTGTACGACGACCACCGTTGCTCTCCCGGACCTCGACCCCGGATCAGGCCGAAACGTTGCACGGCCTCCCGCGCGAGCATGTCGAGGGCGTCGGGGTCACCGAGGGCCATCGCGGTCGCGAGCGCCTCCCTGAAGTCGGCGAGTGCCTGGGGACCGTCCTCCGGAGGCCCGCCGGCAGACTCGGACGGGGGTGCGGTGCTGCCGCCGTCCTCCAGCAGGTCCGTCCTCGGCGGAGCGCCGTCCCCGATGAGCCGTGGGAAGTAGAGGTCGAAGACCTGGTCGAAACCGGGCCGGTGGGTCTGCCGCTTGACCAGGGTCGCGGCATAGGCCGCGCGCAGGGTCCCGCGCTCCTCGATGCCGAGCGCACCGATCGCGTGGACGGCGTCGAGACCCTCGGAGAGGGAGACCGGCAGCCCGGCAGCACGCAGTGCCTCGACGAACTCGATGTGCCGGTCCAGCAGGGTCATGTCGTCCGCAGCCGCAGCTCCCGGATCGCCCGCTCGTGGTCGCTCGCGTGCTTGAGGACCACGCCGAGCGTCCGGTCGATCGCGGCGGCGTCCAGGGTGCCGGTGCCCAGCGCCACCAACGTCCGGGCCCAGTCGATCGTCTCGGCGATGGACGGAGCCTTGCGCAGCTCCAGACCGCGCAACCTGGCGACGACCTCGACGATCTGGGCCGCGAGCCTCTCCTCGACCTCGGGCACCTGGGAGACGACGATGTCGCGCTCGCGCTCGGAGTCGGGGTAGTCGATGTGCAGGAACAGGCAGCGTCGCTTGATCGCCTCGGACAGCTCGCGGGTCGCGTTCGAGGTGAGCACGACCAGCGGGCGGCGTACGGCGGCGACCGTGCCCATCTCGGGGATGGTGACCTGGAAGTCGCTGAGCACCTCGAGCAGCAGTCCCTCCACCTCGACGTCGGTCTTGTCGACCTCGTCGATCAGCAGGACGGTGGGCTCCTCACGACGGATCGCAGTCAGCAGCGGGCGTGTCAGCAGGAACTCGTCGGTGAAGATGTCGTCGTGGGTCTCGTCCCAGTCGCTGGCAGCCTGGTCGCCGGCCACGGCCTGGAACTGGATCCGCAGCAGCTGCTTCTTGTAGTTCCACTCGTACAGCGCCCGTGCCTCGTCGAGTCCTTCGTAGCACTGGAGCCGGATCAGCTCGGCCCCCGTCGCGCGCGAGATCGCCTTGGCCAGCTCGGTCTTGCCGACACCGGCCGGTCCCTCGACGAGCAGGGGCTTCTCCAGCGCGCCCGCGAGGTAGGTCGTGGTGGACGTCGCGGTGTCCGAGAGGTACCCCACGGCCGCAAGCTGCTCGTCGGCATCCGCCGGGGACTCGAACCAGGTCACCCCGACGATTGTGCCGCAGGCAGTCGTACGGCGAGCAGACCCGTGCCCACCAACCCGGCCGCCGCGCCTGCGATCACCAGAGGGAGGTGCCCGTCGCCGCCCCAGGCGAGGCCCGCCCACACGCCGGCGACGAGGATGCCGCCGCCGAGGACGCCCTGGAAGATCCCCTGGCCGGTGCCCTGGGACGCCGGGCGGAGCAGGGAGGAGACCCACGCCTTCCCCACGCCGTCGGTCAGACCGGTGTACGCGCCGTACCCCGCCATCAGCAGCCAGGCCGCGAGGTGGTTCGTCGTCAGCCCCAGCCCGGCATAGACGACGGCGAAGACGAGCAGGCCGACCGCGAAGACGTGCTGCGCGCTGAGCCGGTCCGCGACCACGCCCGCGGGATAGCTGATCAGGGTGTAGACGAGGTTGTAGCCGACGTAGGCGAGGATCACCTGCACGACGGAGAACCCGATGTCGTGCAGCCGGAGCAGCAGCAGGACGTCAGGGAAGTTGACGAGGCTGAACACTCCGAGCACACCGACCACCTGCCAGAAGTCGCGACCCAGGACGCCTGCGTCGGTGGCGGACGTCACCGGCCCGTGTTCGACCGGCCGGGCTGACGGACTCGGCGGGCCGGCCCGCACTGGTCGCGGCGGCTCGCGGAGCCAGAACACCAGCCCGGCGCTCAGCACGGCCGGCACCACGGCGATCCACAGCAGCGGACGCAGCCGGTGGTCGAGCAGCTCGTAGCCGACCAGGGCGATCAGCGGTCCGATCACTGCGCCAGCGGTGTCCGCGGCGCGGTGGAAGCCGAAGGCCCGGCCGCGCTGGTCGGGCGCGATGCCGACCACGAGCAGGGAGTCGCGGGGTGCTCCACGGATGCCCTTGCCGAGCCGGTCGACGCTGCGGCCGAGGAGCACGACCGGCCACACCGTCGCTGCGGCCACGAACACCTTCCCGACCGCCGCGAGCCCGTAGCCCAGTCCCACGAGCGGCACCTTGCGCCACCGGTCCGAGAGTCGACCGGAGATGACCTTGGTGACGGCCGCGACCCCCTCGGCGATGCCCTCGACAGCGCCCACGACCACCGCCGGCGCACCGAGAACCGTCGTCAGCAGGATCGGCAGGATCGGGTAGAGCAGCTCCGAGGCGGCGTCCTGCAACAGCGAGACGCCCGAGACGATCTTGAGGTTGCGGGTCAGCCAGGGCCGGCGATCGCTCACCCGGTCCTCCCCACGTCGAGCGGGCCGAACCGCCACTCGATGCGGGACCGGTACCTCTCTGCCGGGCGCAGGACCGCCGATCCGAAGTCGGGACGGTTCGGGGTGTCCGGGAACAGCTGCGGCTCGAGGGCGATCCCGGCAGCCCGTCCGTAGCGCTGCCCCGTGGTCGAACGACGTGACCCGTCGAAGCCGCCGCCTGTGTAGACCTGCAGGCCCGGCTGGTCGCAGGACAGCACGAGGCGGGTGTGGGTCACCGGCGAGTCCAGCGTCGCCACGGCGCGCCAGCCCGCGCCGTCGAGGACGTAGTTGCGGTCGACCCCACCCGTCCGTTCGATGACCTCACCGAGCCGGACGGCCGTCCTGAGGTCGTACGGCGAGCCGGCCACGGGGCGCGGGTCCGCTGGGATCCCCTGCCCGTCGACCGGCAGGTACTCCTCGGCGGCGACCGTGAGGACCTGGTCGCCGATCGTCGGGCAGGCGGCGTCACCGTCGAGATCGAAGTAGGCGTGGCTCGTCAGGCTCACCACGGTCGGAGCATCGGTGGTCGCCTCGAGAGTGAGGAGCACGGAGTCTGGGGTGGTCTCGAAGCGGCCGGACGCGACCACCGCACCCGGGAATCCCTGGTCCCCGTGGGGACTGTCCAGCCTGAGGGTCAACATCTCTTCGGTGTGGTCGACCACCCGCCAGGTGCGCCGGTTGAACCCGTCCGGCCCACCGTGAAGGGTGTTGCCACCCTCGTTGGTCTCGACTCTGATGGTCTCCCCGTCGAGGGGGAACCGACCGCCACTGATCCGGTTGGCGAACCGGCCGATGGTGCCGCCGACGTAGTCGGTCGACTCGAGGTACTCCTCCGGGGTCGCATGGCCCAGCACCACGTTGCGTCGTACGCCGTCACCGCCGGTCACCCAGAGCCGGTGCACCGTCGCACCGAGGTCCAGCACCTCGAGCACGGGTCCGGGCTCGGACCCGATGGTGAGGACCTGGGCCGGAACGCGGGAGGAGTCTCCGAACCGGTGGGCGCGCATGGTGGCACGCTAGCGACCTGCGGCTACCGTGGCTGGAAAGGAGCCCCCATGCCCGTAGACGTGCTCACCGAGACGCTCATCCGGCGCCCCCTCGCCGAGGTGGCCGACTACGCCGCGGATCCGGGCAACGCACCCCAGTGGTACGTCAACATCTTGGCGGTCGAGTGGGAGACCCCGCCGCCGCTGGCGGTCGGCTCGCGCTTGGCGTTCGTCGCGCGCTTCCTCGGCCGCCGGCTCGCCTACACCTACGAGATCGTCGAGCTGGAGCCTCGTGCGCGCCTGGTGATGCGCACGGCGCAAGGCCCCTTCCCCATGGAGACCACCTACACCTGGGCCGCCGAGGGCGACGACGCCACCCGGATGACGCTGCGAAACCGCGGGGAGCCGTCCGGGTTCGGGAGCGTGGCCGCCCCGGTGATGTCGCTGGCGATGCGCAGGGCGAACACCAAGGACCTCGCAGCGCTCGCATCGCTGCTCGAGTCCCGCTGACCGCAGCGACCCCGCGGGAACATCGCCACGCCCGCGATGGTTGACCACGGCACCTGTCCCTTGCCGAGGAGATCCGTTGTCGAAGCTGTTCGAGCCAATCACCCTGCGATCCCTGACCGTGCGCAACCGAGTCTGGCTGGCGCCGATGTGTCAGTACTCCGCCACCGACGGCGTGCCTGACGACTGGCACCTCGTCCATCTCGGGGCGCGTGCGACCGGCGGCTTCGGGCTGCTGCTCACCGAGGCCTCGGCCGTGGTCCCGGAGGGAAGGATCTCGCCCCAGGACGCAGGGATCTGGAACGACGAGCAGATGGAGGCGTGGCGCCGGATCGTCGACTTCGTGCACGACCAAGGTGCCGTGATCGGGATGCAGCTGGCCCACGCCGGACGCAAGGCCTCGACCTACCGTCCCTGGGCGGAGTCGTCCGGGACCGTCCCCGAGGAGGACGGCGGGTGGCCCACGTCGCACCCTCGGCGATCCCGTTCCCCGGGTACGCAGATCCGGGAGAGCTCTCCCTCGAGGAGATCGATGGCGTGGTGCACGCCTTCGCCGCCGCCACGGCCAGGGCCCTCGCAGCGGGCTTCGACACTGTCGAGGTGCACGCCGCCCACGGCTACCTGCTGCACGAGTTCCTCTCCCCGCTGTCGAACCACCGTGACGACCAGTACGGCGGGTCCTTCGAGAACCGCGTCCGGCTGCTGCTCGAGACCGTCGACGCGGTTCGCGCCGCGCTTCCCGACTCCGCTCCGCTCCTGGTGCGGATCTCCGCCACCGACTGGATCGACGGTGGCTGGGACCTCGAGCAGAGCACCCGCCTCGGCGTACTGCTGCGCGAGCACGGCGTCGACCTCGTCGACGTCTCCTCCGGTGGCAACGCCCCGGCGTCGATCCCGGTCGAGCCGGGCTACCAGGTCACCCTGGCTGCCGGTGTGCGCGACGGCGGCGTCCCTACCGGGGCCGTCGGTCTGATCACCGAACCGGCCCAGGCGGAGAAGATCGTGGCCAACGGCGAGGCGGACGTCGTGCTCCTCGCCCGAGCGGCGCTGCGTGAGTCGGCCTGGCCGCTGCGGGCCGCACACGAGCTGGGCGTGGCGCCGGACGATGTCGCCTGGCCCGACCAGTACGCCCGCGCTCACTGGCACTGACCTCGGCAGGCCCCTCGTTACCGAGGCCCACACCGCCGACCCCGAGGTCATGGGACCGGGACGGGCTAGCGTGGGGGACGAGGGACACCGAGCAAGCCCTCGCGCCGTGAACTCGGACCGGAGGTGAGCGCATGGACCCCTTGGAGGGTGGCACCTCGGGCAACGTCGGCCCCCAGGTCATCTTCATCATGGACTCCACGGGCAGGTGCACGCTCTCTGTCGGTCCCGGTCTCGAGGCCTTGGGCCTCGAGCAGAACGAGCTGGTCGGACAGGACCTGTTCGCGGTCTACACCAATGAGACAGCTCACGCCGCCTTCCGCCGGGTGCTCGGTGGCGAGACGTTCGCGGTGGAGCGGCAGGTCCAGGAACGAGCCCTCTGGACGTTCTGGCAGCCGCTGCTCGCGGCCGACGGGACGACCGAGGGCGCGATCGGCGTCACCACCGACCTGACGGCGCACCGGGAGGCACAGACGGCGGCGGAGACGGCGCGGCGACGGGTGGTCGCGCTGGCCGACCTCTCGACGGCGCTGTCCATGAGCGTCGACGACCTGGAGGCGATGCTGCCGGTGTCCGTCCGGTCGGCGACCGAGCTCACCGCCGACTTCGGCGCACTCTGGCTGCGTGGCGCAGCGGATCTCCTCGAGCCGAGGGTGGTGTGGCACCGCGACAGCGAGATCCGCGACCTCCTCCGGACGGCGACGGAGGAGCTGCGCGGCCGCTCGGGTCGGCACGACCTGGCCGCGGTGGAGGATCTTCGGGGCCCGCAGCAGTTCGGCTGGTCGCTGGAGGACCTGGAGGGTGAGGGCACCGCAGGCGCGGGGGGCCTCATCGAGCTCACGAGGCGTCTCGGTCCTCAGGCCGCGATCCGGGTGCCGCTGCGCAGCCGAGGACGCGTGGTCGGCTTCATGGATCTCGCTCGAGGCGCGGACCAGGGCCCCTTCGAGGACGACGACATCCGGTTCATCGTCGACATCGTCGATCGCTGCGCGCTGGCGCTGGACAATGCCCTGCTGTGGCGCGAGCAGCGCGAGGCACGGGAGGACCTGGTCAAGTTCAAGGCCCTGGCCGACGCCTCGCACGAGCTCATCCAGATCACCGACACCGACGAGGACGTCGTCTACGTCAACCCGCGCCTCGACGACCTGCAGCTCTGGACCCCCGGGGGGGACCTGTGGGCGAACGTGTCGACGGCCGTGGGCGCGGAGACCATGCAGTCGCTGCGTGCAGCGGTCGAGGGTGCGACCCGGTGGGCCGGCGAGGTCTCGCTGCCGTCCGAGCACGGGACCAACGTCGTCCAGGGCGAGGTCTTCCCGCTGTACCACCCGCAGACCTCCTCGCGGCTGGGCACCGCCTGGATGGCCCGCGACATCACCGGTCTGCGCTCCTCCGAGTCCGCGCTGCGCGCGACCAACGCAGAGCTGGTCCGGTTCCGGGCCCTGGTCGACAACTCCCCCGACTTCATCGCGATCGCGGGCCTCGACGGGGCGGTGCGCTACGTGAACCCGGCCGGTCGGGCGTTGCTGGACCTCGACCCCGACATCGACGTCACGCAGACCACCATCACCGACTACCTCACCCCGGAGGGGATCGAGGCATCGCTGCGGGTCGAGCAGCCCGCCGTGATCGCCCACGGTCGCTGGGAGGGTCAGTCCACGCTGCGGCACCGCTCCGGTCGGGCCATCCAGGTCGCGATCACCAGCTTCTTGATGAACGACCCGGAAACGGGCGCGCCCTTCGCGCTGGCGACCGTCCAGCGCGACATCACCCAACGCCTGGCCGCCGAGCAGACGGTCCGTCGCCTGGGCAGGCAGCGGGAGGCGCTGCTGGAGAGGCTCGTCGAGGCAGAAGCCAGGGAACGCGCGATGATCGCGGCCGACGTCCACGACGACTCCGTGCAGGCCATGGCCGCGGTGGACCTGCGGCTCGAGCTGTTCGAGCGCCTGGTGCGGCACGAGGCACCGACCCTGCTGGAGCCGCTGCGGGCGGTCCAGGACGCGGTCTCGGGCGCGACCCAACGACTCCGGGTCCTGCTCTTCGACCTGGAGGAGCCCGACCTCGACGAGGGTCTCGGAGCGGCCCTGGGGCGCGCGGCGGAGCACATCTTCGCGGGGAGCGCGACCCGGATCCGGGTCGAGGGCAATCGGGAGCCCCCGGTCCCGGACGCCCTGCGGACCGTGGGGTTCCGCATCGCCCGCGAAGCCCTGGTCAACGCGTTCAAGCACGCCCAGGCGACTCACGTGGACATCTCGGTCACCGGCGCCGTCGGCGGTCTGCAGGTCGTCGTGGCCGACGACGGGATCGGCATCTCCGAGCAGACGATGAGCTCTCCGCCGGGCCACTACGGACTCAGTGGGATGTCCGACCGTGCCGAGGTCCTCGGCGGCACCTGTCAGATCGGTTCCGCCGATCCGCACGGGACGGTGATCACCATCTGGCTGCCCGGCCCGCTCTCGGAGCCCGCACCCGGCCCCGCTGAGGCCGCGGACCGGTCGTCGGTGTCGTAGGTCTGCCAGAATCCTGGTCATGGATGACGCGGGCACGGCGTGGTGGAAGTCTGCAGTCGTCTACCAGATCTATCCGCGGAGCTTCGCCGACTCCGACGGTGACGGGATCGGCGATCTCGCAGGCATCGTCGGCCGGCT
Source organism: uncultured Actinomycetota bacterium (assembly GCA_963815825.1). GTDB lineage: Bacteria > Actinomycetota > Actinomycetes > Propionibacteriales > Nocardioidaceae > Marmoricola. Next base: position 85,531 of record CAWFII010000017.1, read on the forward strand.
CGACCATCTCGCCACCCTGGGCGTGGACGTGCTGTGGCTCTCGCCGGTCTACCGCTCGCCGCAGGCGGACTTCGGCTACGACATCAGCGACTACCTCGACATCGACCCGCTGTTCGGGACGCTGGCCGACTTCGACGCCCTGCTCGAAGGTGCGCACGACCGGGGCATGAGGATCGTCATGGACCTGGTCGTGAACCACACCTCCGACGAGCATCCCTGGTTCGTCGCATCCCGCTCCTCGGTCGAGGACCCCATGCGGGACTGGTACGTGTGGCGCGATCCCCGCGAGGGCGGGGTGCCGAACAACTGGGGGTCCTTCTTCGGTGGTCCCGCGTGGGAGCTCGACCCGTCCAGCGGGCAGTACTACCTGCACCTGTTCGACAAGAAGCAGCCCGACCTGAACTGGGAGAACCCCGCGGTCCGGAGCGCGGTGCACGACATCATGCGGTGGTGGCTGGACCGCGGCGTCGATGGCTTCCGGATGGACGTCATCAACTTCATCTCCAAGGTCGAGGGGCTGCCGGACGCGCCCAACCCGACCGGCGCCCCCCACGTCATCGCCCTCGAGATGTTCGCCGACGGCCCCCTCGTGCACGACTACCTCGCCGAGATGACGCGCGAGGTGTTCTCCCTCCGGGACGGGCAGTTCATCACGGTGGGCGAGATGCCGGGCGTCACGCCCGAGCAGGCCCGGCTCTACACCGCGGAGGACCGTGCCGAGCTGAACATGGTCTTCCAGTTCGAGCACGTCCAGCTCGACCAGAACCCCCTCGACAAGTTCGAGTACCTCGGCCTGGACCTCGTGACGCTGAAGGCAGCGATGCACCGCTGGCAGCGCGAGCTCGCCGAGACCGGCTGGAACAGCCTGTACTGGAACAACCACGACCAGCCGCGGGTCGTCTCCAGGTTCGGCGACGACCATCCCGACCACTGGCACCGCTCGGCGACCGCTCTGGCCACGATCCTGCACGGGATGCGCGGCACGCCGTACATCTACCAGGGCGAAGAGCTCGGCATGACCAACTACCCCTTCACGCGGGGTGACGAGCACCGCGACCCGGAGGCGGTCAACTACTACGCCTCGGTCCTCGAGCTCGGCCTGGACGAGGGCGCCGCGCTGACCGGACTGGCGAAGATCAGCCGCGACAACGCGCGTACGCCGGTGCAGTGGGACGACGGTCCGCACGCCGGCTTCACCACCGGAGACCCCTGGCTGCCGGTCAATCCCAACCACCGGTGGCTCAACGCGGCGGCCCAGGTGGGATCGGAGGACTCGGTTTTCGGCTACTACCAGGCACTGATCAGGCTGCGCCACGACCTCCCGATCTTCGTCGCGGGAGTCTTCGAGCCGCTGCTCGAGGACGACCCGCAGGTCTGGGCCTACCTCCGATCCACGGCCGAGGAGTCCATGCTCGTGGTCGCCAACTGCGGTCGCGAGACCCGGACCGTCGAGGTGGAGGGCGACTGGGTCGGAGCGGAGCTGCTCCTGGCGAACTCCCCGGCTCCCGCCTCGCTCGTCGGGAACGAGATCGAGCTCGACGGCTGGGACGCCCGCATCTACCTCAGGCGCTCCTGACCCAGCGCCTGGCTGGTCCCTTTCTCAGCGGGGCGCTCACCATCGACCCCGACCGCGACCACCCGCCCAGAGACAGCAAAGATCCGAACCCCCAGCGAGGGTCCGGATCTTTGCTGTCTCTTGCGAGATCACACGGCGGTGGCGGTGGGATTTGAACCCACGGTGGTCTTGCAACCACACACGCTTTCGAGGCGTGCTCCTTAGGCCGCTCGGACACGCCACCGCCGGGAAGGCTACCGGACACCCTCGGTGCCGTCGAAATCGCGGTGGCGGCGAAAGAACTGCTCGAGCAGGGTGGTGCTCTCGTGCGCGAGCACGCCGGAGATCACCTCCGGCCGGTGGTTCAACCGGCGATCCCGGACGACGTCCCACAGCGAGCCGACCGCGCCCGCCTTGGCGTCGAACGCTCCGAAGACGATCCGGTCGAGCCGGGAGAGCACGGCTGCCCCGGCGCACATCGTGCACGGCTCCAGGGTCACCACCAGCGTGCAGCCGACCAGCCGCCACTCGCCCACGGCTGCGGCGGCCGCGCGCAACGCCACCACCTCTGCGTGGCCGGTGGGGTCCCCGTCACGCTCGCGCACGTTGTGCCCCGCGCCGAGCAGGTCGCCGCCCGCCGAGAGGACCACCGCGCCGATGGGCACGTCGTGCGTCTGCTCCGCCAGCACGGCCTGCGCGAGAGCGGCCCTCATCGCCGGTTCCCAGGGCGTCGAGCCGGGTCGTTCCGGTGGACTCACCCGGGGATGCCGAGGAGCTCGTCGAACTTCGCGCCGAACCCCACGTTGGCGGCGATGTCGCTGAGGATCTCCTCGGGGTAGAGGTCGTAGTCGTCGAGCAGCGCGCCCATGTCACGCGCCGACATGCCCAGGTCCTCGAAGATCGCGAGGTCGCCGGCCGGCGCCTGGTCGTCCTCGTCGTCGACGTGCACGCCGATGTTGTCGACCGCCGACCGGGCCAGGCTCCAGTCGGTGGCGGCGGTGACGTCGGAGAGCAGCACCCGGACCAACGACCCCTGGGCACGCACCATCAGCACGAAGTCCTCGGCCACCGAGATCAGCGCCAAGGCACCGTTCTCCCCGGGATAGCGACGCAGCTCGCGAGCGATCGTGTCGACGGTGTCCAGCGAGCGGTCGGGAAGCTCGGCAAGACTCCAGTCACCCTCGTCGCGGTAGGCGACAACAGCCAGGTCGATCTCGCCGACCTCGGCATCGGTGATATCCGCCATCGGGCACCGCCTTCCTGGATGCTCACCCGCATCGTTGCAGACCACGCCACGAAGAACCACCGGCATCGGGGCCACTACGGTGTACGCCATGCGCCTGCACGTCGTCGACCACCCGCTCATCTCGCACAAGCTCACGACCTTACGCGACCAGGAGACCGCGTCCCCGGAATTCCGGCGGCTCACCGAGGAGCTGGTCACGCTGCTCGCCTACGAGGCGACCCGCGACGTGCGGGTCGAGCCGGTCAGCATTCGCACCCCCGTGGCGCCGACCGAGGGGGTGAACCTGAGCCGGCCGCGGCCCCTCGTGGTGCCGATCCTGCGCGCCGGACTGGGAATGCTCGAAGGGATGATGCGGCTGATGCCCACCGCCGAGGTCGGGTTCCTGGGCATGGTCCGCAACGAGGAGACGCTCGAGGCATCGACGTACGCCGAGCGACTGCCCGCAGATCTCTCGGGACGGCAGTGCTACGTCCTGGACCCGATGCTGGCCACCGGCGGGACGCTGGGCGCGGCGATCCGGTTCCTCACCGATCGCGGGGCCGACCACATCACCTGCATCTGCCTGCTGGTGGCACCCGAGGGGGTGCACAACCTGGAGAACGGGCTGGCCGGCCTCGACGTTCCGGTCACCGTGGTCACGGCAGCGCTCGACGACCACCTCGACGGCAACGGATACATCGTGCCCGGTCTCGGAGACGCCGGCGATCGCCTCTACGGCCTGGCCCAGTGACCACCACCGGGCCGAGCGACCGGCGCCGGCCCGAACGACCGAGCTGACCCGCGCCTCAGCCCGCGGCCGACTCGACCGAGGCCACGGCCGAGGCTGCTGAACCCAACGCCACCCTCGGAAGCCTGACGGTCACCCGGGTGCCTTCGTGGTGGGCCGAGGTGATCGCGATCTTCCCACCGTGGAGCGCGACGATGGCCTGCACGATCGTGAGTCCGAGCCCTGCTCCCTGGATCGCCTGGTCGGTCGAGGAGCTGGCCCGGAAGAAGCGTGTGAAGAGCTTGTCCTGGTCCTCGGCGGTGATGCCGACGCCGTCGTCCTGCACGACGATCTCGCTGGTCTCCCCGTCGGAGCGCAACGAGACCTCCACGGTGCCGCCGTCCGGGGTGAACTTGACGGCGTTGGTGAGCAGGTTGGCGACCATGCGCTCGAGCTGCACCGGGTCACCGTGGTGCACCACGGGCAGCTCGGGCGTCGAGACGCTGATCTCCAGGGACCGGTCGGCGAGCAGGGGCAGGACCGCGGCGTGCGCGTTCCGCACCACCGTGCACACATCGGTGACGACCGGCTCGATCTTGAGCGAGGTGGACTCGATCTGCGAGAGGGTCAGCAGGTCCTCGACCAGCAGCAGCAACCTGCGGCCGTTGCGGTCGACCCGGTCGATCACCTCGCGCTGCGCCTGGCTCAGGTCACCCACGAGCCCGTCCTCGAGAAGCTCGGTGTAGCCGATGATGCTGGTGATCGGCGTACGCAGCTCGTGGCTGATGGTCGCGACGAAGTCCCCCTTGACGCGCTCGAGCTCCTGCAGCCGCTCGACCGCCGTCTGCTGGTGCTGGACGGTCAGCAGCATGGCCCGGTGGGCCCGCTCGCGCTCGGTGACGTCCTCCGCCGTGGCGAGGTAGCCGGCCAGGTCACCGGTCTCCCCGGGCACGGCTGTGAGGGTCATCCGCATGAGGCGCTCCTCGCCGTCCTTGCGACGGAAGCGCCACATCCGACTGACGTCCTGGGCCGCGACCGAGATCCTGCAGATGTCGCGGAACGTGGGCTGGGCACGGAGCCGCTGCGCCTGGTGCCTCAGCTCGTCGTCGGGGTGGAACATGTCCGGGCACCGGCCGAGAACCTCCTCCGCCGGGTAGCCGAGCATCGCCTCGGCGCCGGGGTTGAACAGCGTGATCCGCCCGTCCTGTCCGGTGGTCATGATCGCGGTTCCCGTCGCCGAGGCGACCAGTCGCTTCAGGGTCTCGCGCTCCGCATCCGCGCGAGCGGCCGAGATCCGTTGCTGGGTCACCATCACCGAGAGCGGCAGCAGGATCAGGCCGCAGTCCAGCAGGAAGAGCTGCAGGATCCCGCCGACGATCTCAGGGGGCAGGTCGTAGCGCAGGCCGATCTGCCAGATCGGACCCAGGTTTGTGATGCTGGCCGCGGACCCGATCGCGGCGACCATGGTCAGCAGCACCGTGGCCTCGCGCAAGGTCCCACGGAATGCGTGCCAGGCGAACATCGGCATCACCACGAACACCATCGGGGGGAGACCGTCGGCGAAGAAGAGCATGAACGTGGTCCCCAGCGTCAGCACCGCCTGGACGACGCGCTCCCGCGGACCGGCCAGCGGCTGGAATCGCACCGTCTCGAGGAACAGAGGGAGCAGCACCATCGAGGCGGCGGCGTTCGCGCCGAACGCACCCAGGCCACCGAGGAGCGGACTGCCCTGTCCGACGAACCAGTCCGTCAGGCCGTAGCCCACCCCCGCGACGAGCGAACCCGTCGTGACGGCCCCGACCAGACGCGACACGTCACCGGTGTCGCGCAGGGCGACACGTCCGCCGTCGAGGCCGTGGACGAGCCTGTCCCGGACGAGCCAGGAGGCAGCCACGAAGCTCGCGCTGTAGCCCAGCGCCGCGACGATCTCGAAGCCGTGTGCGAGGTAACCGATCACGATCAGCAGCACGCTGGCGCCGGCCAGCCTGGCTCGCCAGCGTCGAGGGGAGGTGAGCAGGAGTCCCGCGACGATCCCGCCCGCCGGCCAGACGACCGGGACCTGGCTCGGGGTGTCGACCACGGCGATCGCCACCCAGGCGCTCCAGAACACGACGAGCAGGATCAGGGCGGTCCGCACGGTTCGGGCGTCGGCACGGGTCCGCGGGACGTGGGATGCGCTCCTGAGTCTCCTCGCTCCGATCTGCCAGGCAGGAGAGAACGACGAGACACTCGTGCGCACAACCCCCCTCGCCAGGACGCCTCGCGGCACGGCGCCGCCTGAGTGTCCATTATGCGATGTTTGGGGGTGTCTGATGATCTTTCAGGGAAATGCAGCCCGGCGGGCAGCGTCGGCGTGCCCCGGGGTCAGAGGGCCTTGACCGCGTTGAGGAGCTTGCCCATCGAGTCCTTGGCATCACCGAAGAGGAGGGTCGTGTTCTCCTCGAACAACAGCTCGTTCTCGATGCCGGCGAAGCCCGGGCGCATGGACCGCTTCATGAAGACCACCTGTTTGGCCTCGTCCGCGTTCAGGATCGGCATGCCGTAGATCGGAGCACCCGGTGTGGTCTTCGCAGCCGGGTTGACCACGTCGTTGGCACCCACGACCAGGACCACGTCGGCGTCTTTGAACTCGCCGTTGATGTCGTCCATCTCCTTGAGCTGCTCGTAGGGCACCTGCGCCTCGGCGAGCAGCACGTTCATGTGCCCCGGCATCCGGCCCGCCACGGGGTGGATCGCGTAGTCGACCTCCGTGCCGCGCTCGATCAGCACGTCGACGAGCTCGCGCAGCGTGTGCTGGGCCTGGGCGACCGCGAGTCCGTAACCGGGGATGATGATCACCCGGTCGGCGTACCCCAGCATGATCGCGACGTCCTCGGGGTTGGCCGACTTGACCGGCCGGTCCGAGGCCACGCCGGCACCGAGCGTCGAGCCACCCTTGAGCGCCCCGAACAGGATGTTGGCGACCGAGCGCCCCATCGCCCTGGCCATCAGCAGCGTCAGGAACGTTCCGGCGGAACCGACCAGCGTGCCGCCGACCAGCAGTACGACGTTCTCCAGCACGTAGCCGCCCGCGGCCACCGTCAGACCGGTGAACGCGTTCAACAGGGAGATCACGATGGGGACGTCGGCACCGCCCACCGGGAGCACCAGCAGCAGGCCGAACGCCAGGCCGACCAGGCCGAGCACGATCCCGGCCCACATCATCGGGTCGAGCACGAGCTGGGTGGAGAGGGCGACCCCGCCGAGGAGGGAAGCGCCGAAGGCGAGCGCCAGGCCGGGGAAGACCACCGGGGCCGAGGTCATCAGCTCCTGCAGCTTCGCGAAGGTGACCACCGAGCCCGCGAACGAGACCGACCCCACGAAGATCGTGAACGCGGTCGCGGCGAGCACGAACCAGTTCACGTCCTTGCTGACGGCCAGCATCTCGTCGAGCTCCAGCAGTGCGACCAGTGCGGCCGCCCCACCGCCGACGCCGTTGAACAGCGCCACCATCTGCGGCATCTGCGTCATCTGCACCCGTCGGGCACCGAAGACACCACCGACGGTGCCGAGCAGGATCGCCACCAGGATCAGCGGGACGTGCTTGAGGTCGAGGTAGAGGAACGGCACCACGCAGGCGGCCACCGCACCGGCCGCGCCCAGCAGGTTGCCGGTGCGGGCCGTCTTCGGCCCGGAGAGGCCCTTGAGCGCGAGGATGAAGCAGACCGCGCAGGCGAGGTAGACCAGCTGGACCCAGGTCGGAGTCACTTCGCTGCCCCCGCCCCGTCGGCGCCCGCGGTCCTCGCCGGCTTCTTCTTCTTGCGCACGAACATCTGCAGCATCCGGTCGGTCACCACGAAGCCGCCGACCATGTTCACCGCGGCGAGCACGATCGCGACCAGCCCGACGCCCACGGCGACGCCGCTGTCGGTGGTGCCGGTCACCAGGATCGCGCCGAGCAGGATGATGCCGTGGATCGCGTTGGCACCCGACATCAGGGGGGTGTGCAGGGTCGAGGAGACCTTCGAGATCACCTCGATGCCCACGAACACGCTGAGGATGAAGATCGTCAGCCAGACGACGGCGTCGTTCACTGTTCGTCCTCCTGGTCGAAGGGGAGATCGAGCTGTTCGGTCGCGGGGTCGCGGTCCCGTGCAGGGGCGGCGGGGCCGGGGTCGGCGCCCGACTCGGGAGCGGGCTCGTCGAGCTCGACCGGCTCGTCGACCCGTCCGTCGCCCGGCTCCACCACACCGTCGTCCTCCGCCGGGCCCTCGATGGCCTCCCGGGTGGGTCCGTGCAGGATCTCGCCGGCGTGGGTCACGGCTGCCCCGATGACGACCTCGTCGTCGAAGTCCGGGGCGAACTCACCCTCGTGCGTCATCAGCGTGAGCAGGCTGACCAGGTTCTGCGCGTAGAGCTTCGAGGCCGGCCCGGGCATCTGTGAGGGGACGTTGTCACCGCCCCACACCTGCGCGTGGCCGATCTGGACGATCTTCCCGGCGACCGAGCCCTCGACGTTGCCGCCGGTCTCGGCCGCGAGGTCGACCACGACGGATCCGGGCTTCATCTGCTCCACCATCTCGGCCGTGACCAGCCGCGGTGCCTGCCGACCGGGCACGGCGGCCGTGGTGATCAGGGCGTCGGCCTGGGCGATGTACGGCGCCAGGGCCTCCATCTGCAGGCGGGCTCGGTCCTCGGTCATCTCGCGCGCGTAGCCACCGGTGCCCTCGAGGGTCTCCAGCTCGAGGTCGATCGCCTTCGCGCCCATCGAGCGGATCTCCTCGGCGGCGGCGGCTCGGACGTCGTAGGCCTGGACGACGGCACCGAGTCGCTTGGCCGTCGCGATGGCCTGCAGACCTGCGACCCCCGCGCCGAGCACCACGACCTGCGCCGGCTGCACCGTTCCTGCGGCGGTCATGTTCAGCGGGAAGAAGCGACGAAGCAGTCCCGCCGCGACGATCGCGCAGCGGTAGCCGGACACCAGCGCCTGCGAGGACAGCGCGTCCATCGACTGGGCGCGCGAGATCCGCGGAACGAGCTCCATCGCGAAGGCGGTCACCCCGAGGTCCCGCAGGTCGACGACGAGGTCGTGAGAGCTGTTCACCGGAAGGAAGGAGAGCACCGCGGCGCCCTCCCGCAGTCGTCGAGCGCGGTCGGGGCTCAAGGCGTTGACGCCGAGCACGACGTCGGCCTCGCTGAGCGCGTCGTCGACGACCCGCGCTCCGGCCTCGACGTAGAGCTCGTCGGCGTACTCAGCGCGCAGACCGGCATCGGGCTCGAGGAGCACCTCGTAGCCCAGGTCGGTCAGCTTGGGAACGAGCTCCGGGACCATCGCGACCCGTGACTCGCCCTCCCGGGTCTCTCTTGCTACAGCGATCTTCACCCGTCAGAACCTAGTGGAACCGACCGCCTCTTCCGGGCTTTGAGATCAGCGTCTCACGGGTTTTCCCGCGAAAGCGGGCAGCAGGCGAGGCATCCGGGCGTTCAGGACAGCCCGGTGCCCGCCAGGAATCCGATGGCGTAGGTGATCGACATCGCCAGGACCCCCCCGAAGACGTTGCGCAGCACGGCCCGTCGTGGAGGTGACCCACCGATGCGCGAGCTCACCAGTCCCGTCACGGCCAGGGCGACACCGACCGCGACCAGCGTGACGACGGCCCGCAGGCTCGGCGAGAAGAGCAGGATCGTCAGCACCGGCAGCAACGCCCCGATCGTGAACGCGATCATCGAGGCCCCGGCGGCGTGCCAGGGGTTGGTCAGCTCGTCGGGGTCGATGCCGAGCTCGATGTCGAGGTGGGCACGCAGGGCGTCGCCCTCGGTCAGCTCCAGCGCGACGGTGCGCGCCGTCTCCTCGGAGAGACCCTTCTGGCGGTACATCTCGGCGAGCTCGGCCAGCTCGGCCTCCGGCTCCTCCTCGAGCTCGCGGGTCTCCTTGTCGATCAGGGCGCGCTCGGTGTCACGCTGGGTGCTGACCGAGACGTACTCGCCCGCACCCATGCTCAGAGCGCCGGCGACGAGGCCTGCCAGGCCGGCGATGAAGATCGTCGGTCGATCGGTGGTGGCGCCCGCGACGCCCATCACCAGGCCGGCCACCGAGACGATGCCGTCGTTGGCTCCGAGCACGGCTGCGCGCAGCGCGTTCATGTTGAGCGTGGAGTGGTGGGGCTCGTCCGGGTGCTCACCCATGGCGGGGAAGTCGTTGCCGGTGGCGGGGGACGTCATGCGCCAATCGTCCCCGGTGGCCGCGAGCCCCGCAACGAAGGACAGGCTGGGCTCAGTGCGTCGTCGCAGCGATGAGCTCCTGGACCCACCTCGGCACGATCTCCGTCGCCGGACCCCGGCGCACCTCCCCGAAGTCACTGACCGCCTCGGGCGCCAGGTTGAGCTCGAGGGTCCGGGCGCCCGAACCGGTGGCGTAGTGCACGAAGGCTGCGGCAGGGTAGACGACCCCGGAGGTGCCGATCGCGACGAACAGGTCGCAGTCGAAGAGAGCGGCGTGCACCTCGTCCATGCCGTAGGGCATCTCTCCGAACCAGACCACGTCCGGGCGAAGCGAGCGCTGGCCGCAGGGCGGGAGGTCGGCGAGCGTGCCGGCCCACTCGTGCCGACGGTCGCAGAACGTGCACCAGGCCGCGCGGAGTCGTCCGTGCAGGTGGTGCACCCGCTGCGACCCGGCCCGCTCGTGCAGGTCGTCGACGTTCTGGGTCACCAGGTAGAGGTCCTCCCCCAGGTGGTCCTCGAGCCGGGCGAGCGCGACGTGGGCGGCGTTGGGCTCGACCCGTCCCAGTGCGGCGCGCCGCTCGTCGTAGAACCGCTGCACCAGGTCAGCGTCCTCGGCGTACGCCTCCGGGGTGGCCACCGTCATCGGGTCGTGGCCCTCCCACAGCCCCGCGGAGTCGCGGAAGGTCGGCAGCCCGCTCTCGGCCGAGATGCCGGCTCCGGTGAGTACGACGACCAGCACCTCGGCAGACTACCGAGCGACGCGAACGGCACGTCGCATGCGGCCCGCCGCCCAACACGGGGTCACCCCCTGCGAGCTCTCTCCTGCGCCGCGCGAGCGGTGGTCCTGGCCAGCGAGCACGAACGCTCCTGCGGCGCGCACGGAGAGGTCAGCTGCGCCTGCGGCGCGCCCGATGAGTTCGGCGGCCCTGGGTGGTCCAAGGTGTCAACGACCGCAACTTCCATGAGGAGCAGCAGTGACGCAGATGGTCAGGGTCCACAACTTCTTCGTGTCCCGGGACGGCTACGCCGCCGGGGAGGGGCAGAGCCTGGAGCGGCCCTTCGGCCATGCGGACCCAGCGGCCCTCGGACGCTGGGCCATGGCCACGGCGAGCTGGCCCAACCGGACCGACTCCGGCGGCAGCCGCGGACTGGACGACTACCTGGTCCGCGACTTCCACCGCAACATCGGCGCCGAGATCATGGGACGCAACAAGTTCGGCCCGCAGCGCGGCCCGTGGGCCGACCACGAGTGGCAGGGGTGGTGGGGCCAGGAACCGCCCTTCCACACCCCGGTCTTCGTGATGACCCACCACGAGCGGCCCTCGTTCACCCTCTCCGACACCACCTTCCACTTCGTGGGTGGCGACCCCGCGACCGTGCTGGACCGCGCCCTCGAAGCCGCCGACGGCAAGGACGTCCGTCTCGGCGGTGGCGCCGACACCGTGCGCCAGTTCTTGGACGCCGGGCTCGTCGACACGCTCCACGTCGCGGTCGCACCCCTGGAGCTCGGCGCCGGATCCCGGCTGTGGGACTCGCCCGAGGAGCTCCTCGACCGGTATCGCTGTGACGTCGTACCCAGTCCGAGCGGCGTGGTCCACCACCTGTTCTGGCGCGACTGACCCGCGAGCACCTAGACAAAGGCGAGCACCTCTGCACCTGGAGCACCCATCGGCACTTACACGCAGGCGCCTAGAACTCGGCGCCCTTGCGCCACGCCATCTCCTGCAGCTCGAAGGTGTTGCCATCAGGGTCGGAGAAGTCCGCTCCTCTGACGCCGCCCCCGAAGTCCTTGATCTCGCCGACCTCCACCCCTCGGCCGACGAGCTCGGCACGGGCCTCGGTGATGTCCTCCACCACCAGGTGCACGCCTCGGACACTGCCGGGTTCTCCGGCGTACGCCTCCAGTCCGGTGCCGAAGCCGATCGAGCAGCCCGAGCCCTCCGGGGTCAGCTGGACGACCCGGACGCCTTCGCTGGGCCGCACGTCGAAGTCCTTCGTGAAGCCGAGCTGGTCGGCATAGAAGGCAAGGGCTCGGTCCACGTCCGAGACCGGCAGCGGGATCAGTTCCACCTTCAGCTGCATCGGAGTCGCACCCTCCTCGACCTGCTCTCGTCCGCGCGATCCTTCCACACAGCCCGACGACGTCATGGGCGTCCACGGGTGCCGACAAGGTCCTAGAACAACGGCAGCGTCTCTTCTCGACGGAACTCCGCTCGGGGGTCACACTTGTGAATGAGGCTGTGCACGATGGCCGGCCGCGCTCGATCTGTATGACCTCGCCTTGTCAGGAGGCAACATGGCTTCCGGGTTCCACGGGGGCAGCCGGTCGCTGCAAGACCATTTCGACACGCGAGCCTTGGCCGACCGCATCGATGGACTGCTCGTGAGCGACACCATCAGCGAGGGTGACCGGGCCTTCATCGAAGATCGCGACATGTTCTTCTTGGCGACGGCTGACGCCGAGGGGCGACCGACGTGTTCGTACAAGGGCGGCGAGCCGGGCTTCGTGCGCGTGGTGGATCCGCGCACGGTGGTTTTTCCCAGCTACGACGGAAACGGCATGTACCTGTCCACCGGCAACGTTCTGGTGAACCCAGACGTGGGGCTGCTGTTCATCGACTTCGAGCGGGGCCACCGGATGCGGCTGGAGGGCATGGCGACCATCGACCTCGATGACCCGTTCCAGGGCGACTACCCAGGGGCCCAGTTCGTCGTCCGGGTCCGCGCGCGAGCGGTCTACCCGAACTGTCCGCGCTACATCCACCGCTACGAGCTCGTGCAGCGGTCGCGGTTCGTGCCACGCGGCGACTGCCTGACCCCGGTCCCCGAGTGGAAGCGCTCCGACTGGGCGGTCGATGTGCTGCCCGAGCAAGACCCGGCCCGCGATCCGGGGGAACGCGAAGTGCTCGGGAGATGAGGGTGAGTGCCGACAGGACTGGAGGACCTGATGGTCTGCCGTGGCGCTGACTGACGGCGATCGGCGTCGCGGGCTGCGGTGGGTCAACCCCAGGGCGCCCGGAGGACGATGAGTTCGGACGTGCAGGAGGCAGCTCGAGCGTCACCGCGGTGCGGACGAGCGCGAACTAGTCGTTCTGGGGGTCGCTGGAGTCCAAGCAAGCACGCCCGGAGCCGGCCCGATCGGCCAGCCGTGACAGGTGTCATGCGCAGGTCGTGACAACTCCCCCGGGAGTCGTCGCGCGCGGAGCCGCAGGGTTGGGGCATGAACACACCAGCACTCCAGGCGCTCGGCCTGACGAAGCAGTTCCGAGGACAGGGCGGCGAGACCGTCACCGCCGTCGACGGCATCGACCTGACCATCGGCTCCGGCGAGATCGTCGCCTTCCTCGGCCCCAACGGCGCCGGCAAGACCACCACCGTGGACATGCTCCTCGGACTGACCTCCCCCACCAGCGGCACGATCGAGGTGTACGGCGGACCACCGCACCGGGCCGTCGCGGACGGCCGGGTCTCCGCCGTGATGCAGACCGGCGGGCTGCTGCCCGACTTCACGGTGCGCGAGACGATCCGCGCGATCGCAGGCCTCCACGGACGGCCCGACCGCGTCGACGTCGTCGTCGAGCGCACCGGGCTCGGCCCGCTCGCGAACCGGCTGGTGAAGGCCTGCTCCGGTGGGGAGCAGCAGCGGCTGAAGTTCGCCCTGGCGCTCGTTCCCGACCCCGACCTGGTGATCCTCGACGAACCGACGACCGGCATGGACGTGAGCGCGCGTCATGAGTTCTGGGAAACCATGCGCGCCGACGCCGCCGACGGGCGCACCATCGTCTTCGCGACGCACTACCTCGCCGAGGCCGACGCGTTCGCCGACCGCACGGTGCTGATGGCCCGCGGCCGGATCGTGGCCGACGGGCCGACCGCCGAGGTGCGTGCAGCCCACGGCGGTCGGACGGTGAGCTTCCGTCCGCCTGCTGACGTCGTGGGCGTCCACGGTGTCGACGAGGTCTGGCTCGACGACGTCCGCAAGGCCGTCGCGCCACTCGGCATCACCGACCTCGAGGTCGCCAGCGCCAGCCTCGAGGCTGCGTTCCTCACCCTGACCGGCGCACCCACCGAGGCCGAGGAGGCCCTGCGATGAGCACCACCACGATCACCGACGTGGTCACGACAGCCACCACCCGGCCGAAGACACGACCCCTGGCCCTCGCCTATGCGGGCCTCGACCTCAAGCGCCAGCTGCGCGACAAGATGGGGATGTTCTTCATCGTGGCCCTGCCGGCGTTCTTGTTCTTCGTCTTCGGCATGGGCGACGACGAGGCCTACGGCAGTGCCAACGTCGCGATGTACGTGATGATCTCCATGGCGGCGTACGGCGCGGTCACGGCCACCACGACCGTCGCCGGCTCGGCCGCGACCGAGCAGACGATGGGGTGGGGACGGCAGATCGCGCTCACGCCGCTGTCGTCGTTGGCGTTCGTCGCGATCAAGACGGGAGTGGCCATGGTGGTCGCGGCCGTGCCGATCGCACTGATCTACGGGATCGGCGCGGCCACCGGCTCGCGGGGCAACGCCTTCGACTGGCTGGCCAGCGCCGGCGTCGTCTGGCTCGGCTCGGCCCTGTTCGCGGTCTACGGCCTGGCGGTCTGCCTGATCTTCAAGGGCGAGAACGCCGCCGGGATCGCGTCCGGTCTGATCGTGATCATGAGCTTCCTCGGCAACGTCTTCACGCCCATGGACGGCATCATCCTGGAGATCGGTCGGTTCACCCCGCTCTACGGCTACGCAGGGCTGGCCCGCTACCCGATCTCGGAGGGCTACCTGCCGATCGACGCCGGGCACGACTCCGTGTGGCTGCTGCTCGCTAACGTGGCCTCGTGGACGGTGATCTTCGCAGCGCTGGCGGTGTGGGGGCTGCGCCGACGCCGGGAGCGCGTGTGAGTCACTCCCTCTCCACGACCGGTTCGCCTCACTCCCCGTGGGAGCGGTGGGCCTGGGTGGTCGCGGCGATCTGGTTGGTCTTCCTCGCCTACCCGGTGACCGAGACCTTCCAGACCGACGCCTCGGCACCGGTCAAGGGACTGGTGCTTGCTCTGATCGCGGCCTATGCGGTCATCTACCTGCTCGGGTGGAGCGTGTGGCGCGACCACGCGCTGAAGATCTGGGTCGTGATGCTGCTGCTCGGGCTGGCGACGGCGCCGGTGATCGGCATCGAGGCGATCGGGCTCACTCCCTACCTCGGCGCCTTCTCCGCGCTGATGGTGCCGGCGCCGTGGTGGAAGTGGACCACGACCGTCAGCGCCCTGCTGCCGGTGCTCTCCCTGATCGGCGGCGACTTCCCGGCCTTCTTCTTCCTGATGGTGTGGCCCCTCATCGGGTTCTTCACGGCGCTGCGCGTGTTCTCGGAGCTCGAGAGGCAGTCCGAGGACGCCCGAGCGGAGCTGGCGCTGGTGGCCGAGCGTGACCGGGTCGCCCGCGACGTGCACGACGTGCTCGGTCACTCGTTGACGGCGCTCTCGATCAAGGCCGAGCTCGCCGCGCGGCTCATCGACGTCGACCCCGCACGGGCTCGCACCGAGCTGGAGTCGCTCCAGGAGACGGCCCGGCAGGCGCTCGCGGAGGTGCGGTCGACCGTCGGCGGCCTGCGGGCGGCCAACCTCGAGGCCGAGCTGGCCGCCGCGCCCGGTGTGCTCGCAGACGCCGGCATCCAGACGCGGCTGGTCGGCACCGTCGCGGACACCGATCCGCGGCACCGCACCCTGCTGGCCTGGGTGCTGCGGGAGTCGGTGACCAACGTGGTCCGGCACGCGGGCGCCTCGACGGTGTCGATCGAGCTCTCGCGGTCCGGCCTCGTCGTCGCCGACGACGGCACCGGCTTCGGGGGCACCGCCGGCCACGACGGCAACGGGCTGCGCGGCATGCGCGAGCGCGTCTCGGCGGCCGGGGGCACCCTCCGGCTGTCGGAGGCCTCCGGAACCCGCGTGGAGGTGGTGCTGCCGTGATCCGGGTCCTGCTGGCCGACGACCAGGCGCTCGTGCGTGGCGCGCTCGCTGCGCTGCTCGACCTCGAGACCGACCTCGACGTGGTCGCCCAGGTCGGTCGCGGCGACGAGGTGGTGGCCGCTGCACGCTCGTCGCAGGCCGAGGTGTGCCTGCTCGACATCGAGATGCCGGGCCTGACCGGCCTCGAGGTGGCCGAGCAGCTGCGCACCGAGCTGCCCGGCGTCCGGTCGCTGATCGTGACCACCTTCGGGCGGCCGGGCTACGTCCGCCGCGCCCTCGACGCCGGTGCCGCCGGCTTCGTGGTCAAGGACACGCCCGGCACGCGAGCTCGCCGACGCCGTACGGCGCGTGCATGCAGGGCTGCGCGTCGTCGACCCGGACCTGGCGGCCGAGTCCCTGATGTCCGGCCCCACGCCGCTCACCACCCGGGAGTCGGAGATCCTGCTGCTCGCGATCGACGGATCGCCCGTGGCCGCTATCGCTGCGCGCGCCCACCTCTCCGTCGGCACCGTCCGCAACCACCTCTCGGCCGCGATCGGCAAGACGGGCGCCTCGACCAGGGCCGAAGCGGCGCGGGTCGCCCGGGCGAACGGGTGGATCTGACCCGATCCCCCGACTTCTCGCGCACCGGGAGGGCCACGACCTGGGTCTCGTCGAGGCAGCGGTGCCCGCACAACGATCAGTTCGGAGCCGGAGGAGTCCATGCCGGGCTCACCGGCGCGCTGACGGACGCGAACTCGTCGTCCGTGGGGCGGCTTTGCGGCAGGGCGTTGACACCTCGGCCCTACCGGGTTAGTTTCCATAGTAGTTAATAAACACTTCTGGAAAGTTCCGAGGACGGTGCCGATGGGATCACGGACTGCGACGCTCGACGACGACCGACCTGGACGAGACGTTCGCAGCGCTCGCGAACTCGACACGTCGGGCGATCCTGGCTCGCCTCGTCGAGGGCGAGGCAAGTGTCAACGACCTCGCCGAGCCCTTCGACCTGACGCTGCCCGCGGTCTCCAAGCACATCAAGGTGCTGGAGAACGCGGGGCTCGTCACGCGTGGCCGGAGAGCGCAGTTCCGCCCCTGCACCATCGCCGCGGCGCCGCTCGCCCAGGTGGCCGACTGGACCGAGCAGTACCGACACATCTGGGAGGACCGGTTCGATCGCATGGACGACTACGTCCAGCTCCTCCAGAGGACCGACAGCGAGAGGGAACAGCCATGACCGAGACCAAGGATGTGCAGATCACCCGCACCTTCGACGCACCGATCGACCTGATCTGGGCGATGTGGACCGAGGCCGAGCACTTCGCCGGCTGGTACGGCCCGACGGGAGCGACGATCCCGCGCGCCGAGATGGACGTCCGGGTCGGCGGCCGTCGCCACATCGCCATGGAGATGGAGACCCCGGGTGGTCCGATGCAGATGTTCTTCGTCGGCGAATACCGAGAAGTCGACCCGAAGACCCGCCTCGTCTACACCGAGAGCATGGCCGACGCCGACGGCAACGCCATGACCGCCGAGCAGATGGGCATGCCCGCCGGTGCGCCGTTGGAGACCTCGGTCGTGGTCGAGCTCGTCGACCTCGGTGATCGCACCAGCATGGTCATGACCCACGTCGGCGTTGCCGCGGACTCGCCGGGTGCGCAGGGTTGGGAGATGGCGATGGCCAAGCTGGAGGCTCGGGTCGCCGAAGTCGGCCGCTGAACCCGCGGACACCGTCTACGTGCTGCAGGGAACGATCCGTCCGTCGCGACGGTGCCGGAGGCGTGCCACGTCGCAGAGAGCGACGCCCCAACCGACCAGGCGGGCGCGACACTGCGCCGCCTCTCGGCGTGCCGAAAGCCCCGGCTCGAGCCGATGGGTGCGCGTGGTCAGTGCATACAGACGTGACCTCAGCCCGCTTCTCGAGCTCGTGCATCACTTCCACGTCGCTCGAGACGGGAGCTCGGCGAGGGGCCGGGTGAGGGCGGTCGACGTCGGCGGTGGCACGGGTCGGTCGAGCATCCTGCCGCCGACCGGGCCGGCTCCGCGATAGTGACCGACACCTCCACGGGAATGGTGCAGGTCTAACGGGATCGGATCGAGGCGGCTTGGGCTCGATGACCGGCTGCGCGCTGTCCAGGTCGATCTGACGGCAGACCGGCTCGGCGGGTCCGACGTGGTGTGGAGCTCCCTGACGAGGACAGGACCGTCCGCGCGTGAGCAGCCTCGATACCGGGCCGCAGCGAGAGCGCTGCGTGGACACGGTGGCATGCCTGTTCCGCCACGAGGCTCACCCCGATCCCCCGCCACAGCAGCGGTTTCTCGACCATCAACTGTCGGTGCTCGGTGCTTGAATTCACCTATGACCAGCCAGCCGATCGAGCCACGTGACACCCCCGGTGCCGGGGGTCTCGCGAGCGAGCTGGCGGCGGTGCGCAGGCAGATGCGAGACCGGACGGCGACCCTGTGGGCAGCTCGCCCGAGGGCCGAGCTGATGGACGCGGTCGCCGAGGTCGAGGCGCTCAAGTCGACCCTGGACGCCCTCGAGCTCGCCATGGTCCGCGAGCTCGACGCGACCCACGCGGTGCAGGCTGCGGGCTGGGCCTCGACTCAGGACTACGTCACCTCGGTCGCGGGCGGGCACAAGGGGACCGGCCCTGCGGCCGTCCGGCTCGCGAAGGCCGTTGAGGAGCCACTGCTGGCCCCGGTCGGTCAAGCGCTGTGTGACGGATGGCTCTCCACGGCCAAGGCGCTGGTCATCGAACGCGCCATCGATGCACTCCCGGGGGATCCCGAGCTGCGCCGCCGTGGGGTCCAGGTCCTGCTCACCGAAGCCAAGGCGCTGGATGCGACCGAGCTGCGCAAGCTGAGCTACCGACTGCTCAGCCTCGTGGACCCCGAGGGTGAGGACCGTCGCGCCGAACGCGACCTGGACCGCCTCGAGCGCGCCGCCCATCTCGGCCGCCACCTGACCATCACCGACGACCAGTGCGGCGGAGCCTGGATCAAGGGCCGCTGCAGCACCGAGGACGCCGCGTTGGTCAAGGCCACCCTGATCCCGCTCGCAGCACCCCGGCCCGCGGCCGGCGCGGTGTGCGATCCCGCCACCTGCGACGTGGCGGGCTGCAGCCACGACGGCCGCGACCCCCGCGACCACGGCGTCCGGATGCTCGACGCCCTGGTGGAGGGCTGCCGCCGGCTCCAGACCGCCGAGGTGCTGCCCCAGACCCACGGCGCCGTGCCACGACTCACCCTGACCATGACCCTGGCCGGGCTGCAGGAGCTCTCCGGGTTCGCGACCACCGAGACCGGGGAGCAGCTCTCCCCCGCGACCCTCCGGCGCCTGAGCTGTGACGCCGAAGTCATCCCCGCGGTCCTGGGCGGGCGCTCCGAGGTCCTCGACGTCGGCCGCCTCCAGCGACTCACCACCGCAGCGATCTGGAGAGCCCTCGTCGCCCGCGACCAGCACTGCCGGTTCCCGAACTGTGCACGCCCACCGCTGATGTGCCACGCCCACCACCTCGAGCACTGGGCGGACGGCGGGGCGACCTCGCTGACGAACATGATCCTGCTCTGCGGCCACCACCACCGGCTGATCCACGCCCGGCCCTGGACCATCCGAAGAACTTCACCTGACAGCTACGACTTCGAACCACCCGACAACGTACGCCGCCACACCAGCAGCGGACCGCCACCCGACGGCTGAGGACCCAGCTGACCGCTCCCGGTGGGTGTTGGTCATGGCCGGCCATCCCCGCAAAGACAGTGTGGGTCCTGCGCACCACGCCGATGTGCCTCACTGGTCCTCGTCGGTCGGTTCTGGTCTCCAACGGACCAGGTCGTGATCGCCGAGTCACGTCATCATCGGGTCAGGTGCCTTCGGTCGCGTTCAGCGCGGCGTGGAAGCCAGAGAACCCAACGCGTGACCAGTGCGGGATGACGGCACTCGTGCCTCAAGATCTGCTCGGTGGCGACTTGATTCTCGGGGAGGTCCGCGTCGAAGGCTCCAAGGTCGGCAACCACTACTGGAATCGGCTTTCCGACGGTACCGAGGGCGACCTGACTTCCGACCAGTTCCTGCCCGAGGAGATCGTCGTCAACGCTCACGTTGTGATTTCGGCCTCCGGATGCGCCTCGGCGCCATCGAGTGCAGTACGAGCTTCTCCGTGACCGGGTTGTGGCCGGACTCGTATCCGCGGCCCCTCGATCCGACCACACGCCCAGTCCGAGTCGCTCTCCCAGTCCTGCCGGACGGTCCACGCTCAGACCATGATGCTCGCCGAGCGCTCATCAAGGTCTCGGCGCGAGGGTGGACAATCCATCCAAGCCCGCCAGGCCTGGAGAACCTCGATGCGACCCTCGGAGACCCCGACAAGCGTCGCCAGGCCGGCGGCCCCACGGAGAGGACAGCACGATGAGCGATGGACAGGTGGCGCCGGAGTCGAGGGGGGTCGCGGTGGAGCTGCTGGCAGCAGTCGATCTGGGACCTGAGATCCAGGGCATGGAAGGGCGTCAGCTCCGGATGCGCCGGGTGACCATGGAGCCGGGCGCCGTGTTCGGCCCGGTTCACGACCACGTGGGCAGGCCGGGGACCGTCTATGTGCTGCAGGGAACGATCACCGACCACCGCGACGGCACCACGACGGACTACGGGCCGGGCGTGGGCTGGCCCGAGGACCGCAACACCCTCCACTGGCTCGAGAACAGGGGGACGGTTCCGGCGGTGGAGATCTCGGTCGACGTCGTCAGGAGCGAGTAGGCGGGCTGGTCAGTTTCAGGAGATCCCTGGCGGGCAAAGCCCCTGGCTCGTGCGAGAGGATGGGCAGATGGCCGACTCGATGAGCCCGACGCCCAGCCCCCTGTGGGGCCTGTCCGGCGCGGGCAGGGGTGACGGGTTCGCGGTCCTCTCCCACCGGGGCGCGGTCCGGGTCGGCGGATCCGCGCGGCTACCCCCGTGCCTGCCTGTGCGACCGCTGCGGTGACGGCGCAGCTCTCGCGGGTCGCGGTAGGCAACCGGGGCCTCCTGGTGGTTCTGGCGGCCTACTCGCTCTTGCTCGGCTGGATCCTGTTGTGGCCGAGTGGCGCGCCTGCCACGGCGGCCGTCGACCACGTCCGCCGCTTCGTTCTAGCCCTCGGGTTCTCTGACGGACTGATCTCAGGCGGACGCGTCGAGTTCGCTCTGAATGCTCTGATGGTTGCGCCCGTCCCGCTGTTGGCCACACTTCTCTGGCCCCGTTGGACCTGGGAGCGATGGACCGCGTTCGGCTTCGTGGTCTCGGCAGGAGTCGAGCTCCTGCAGGGCCTGCTGCTCCAGCAGCGGTCCGCGGAGTTCGTCGACATCGTGGCCAACACTCTCGGCGTCCTGCTCGGCGCCACCCTGGGGCAATTGATCTGTCGAGGCTGGCGCAGTGGCAGGCGCAGTGACAGGGGCCCCCGCGGCAGCACCTGACGGGCCATCATCGAGGCCCCCGCTCGCCAGCGACCGAAGACCAGGACGCCCGTCGGCATGACGACTACTGCGAGCGACGATCCGCCGCGACGACCAGTCCCAGCTCCTCCAGCTCCGTGAGGAACTCCCGCACGTCGTCGCGGATCCGGTCCGCGGCCATCGCGTACGCCGCGGCGACCGTCAGCACGATCTCCTCCTCGCTTCGCAGCCCGTCCACCGCGCGCCAGATCACGGCCGCCGGCTCCGCCAGCAGGCGTGGTGGCTCGCTGAGTCGGTCCAGGTCGAGCACGACGATCCGGCCCTCGACCCCCTCCACCCAGGCGATCTCATCCCTCAGCCGGAGAACGCTCATCGCGGCCCCCGCTTCCAGGGCCGGACTATCCGGATGGCCCGGGGCAGGTCGCGGAGGCCCTCACCCAGCCGGATGAGCCGGGCGTGCAGCAGATGACGGCGGCCGGGCCCGGTCCCCGGCTGCCGGACCCGGATGTCCGCATCAGTGAGCCACACCGCCCGGAGCAGCCGGCGCGGCCACTGTCGCATCGGTGAGCGCGCCAGCTCACTGACCCACGTCACGCTGTGGATGCCGGCCATCGAGGTCTGCACGCGCCAGGCCTCGATGGCCTCTGGAGAGGTGGTGCCAGCACCGAGGCGAGGGGCGCCGAGAGGTTCGAGCAGGGGCGCGAGCGTGTCCGCGGCACCGGTGGCCGCGGCCAGCTCCGCGAGCTCAAGGCGTTGGGCGTCGTCGAGCAGGCGCTCGAGCGCGCTGGCGAGGTGGGTGAGCTCGGTCCGGCTGCGCTCGAGGCCGGGATGTCGCAGGGAGTGCAGTCCGACGATCGCTGCCTGGCCGATCAGGTCCGGGCACGGCACGTCGACCTGCGCGACGCGGTGCGTCTCACCCCGTGCCCAGAGGGCGTCGAAGACGACCTGCGGGTCGGCGAAGAAGCCGGGGAAGTCGTGGTGCACGTCTATCTCGCACGGCCAGGCCGGGTGGGTGCACGTGACCGAGTGCTGAGCCATGACATGTGCGTTCGCCGAGGTGTCCTTGCTCGTCCACCCCCACCGCGCCAGCTCCTGGCAGTAGTCGGCCACCCGCGCGGGGTCGACCAGCACGTCGAGGTCGGCGGAGACGCGCGCAGGACGCACTTCTTGAGCAGTGGCGATCGGCCCCTTGATGACAAGAAGACGGATCCCCTTGTCGCGGGCGACGCGGTCGGTCAGGGCGTGCAGGAGGGCAACGGCCTCAGCCAGCTCCAGGGGATGGATCGAGACCGGCGGTTCGGTCACCCGGCGCGGCCCAGGTCCAACCGTCAGGTCCGAGTCTTGACCGAGAAGGGGGCCGGGCACGCGTTGCCGCCGCTCACGGTGCCGCCGGCCTCGCCGGAGGCCTGACCCGGCTTGCCATGGGCGTAGTTGGA
Source organism: uncultured Actinomycetota bacterium (assembly GCA_963815825.1). Taxonomy (GTDB): domain Bacteria; phylum Actinomycetota; class Actinomycetes; order Propionibacteriales; family Nocardioidaceae; genus Marmoricola. Next base: position 108,033 of record CAWFII010000017.1, read on the forward strand.
GAACTTGACGGTCAGGGTCGTGGTGGCATGCGGCCCAAGCGTTCCGTCGGAGAACGTGAACATCTTGTGACCGTCAGACATCGTCCAGTTCGGCGGCGTGTGCGAGACGTACTTCGGGTTGCCGATGTTGAAGCCGACGGTGACGACGAGGTTGGAGACGGCCTGGTTGCTGGTGTTGGTGATCGTCAGGGTCAACGTCCCGGCGTTCCACGTCGCGGTGACCGACAGGCTCTGGGTGCACCCCGAGGCGGCCATCGCGGGCGCGGTGCCGATGATCTGGATCGCCGGAACCACCCAGGCAGCGTGCGCACCGGCCTTGAGCAGCGTGCGGCGGCGGTGCGTGGTGTCTCCAGGAGCCGTGGTCGAATCCGAGCGGTCGGTCATGTCTCATCCAGACTGTTCGTGGAACCCGAAATTGCAGCGATCCACGACATTCCCCCGTGAACCTGCGCTGAGGCTAGACGAGATCCCGCACCGACACACTCTGCTCGCCCGACATTCGGACCGTCTCGAAATGGGTTTCATGCAGTATCAGGGAGCAATTGCACCAAACCGTTCCTTTGCATGTCGCCCAGAGCCTCTTCAATGGCCATTTGCCCGTCGAGATCGCCGGGCGGTGGTCCATACCGCTTCGTGAGCTGCTGGGCCAGGGAGGCCGTCGCCGCCTCCCCCTCACCGATCAGGGCGAGCAGAGCGGTAGCCAGCGCGGACAGCACGATGACCTTGTCGCCGACCATCACAGCGGACTCGGCGCCGTCGACGTACTCGTCGAGGAACGGCTGCCGGCGGACCCTCATCGTCCCTCCAGGAGCTGACGCACCACCGGGATCAGGTCCTCCGCCTCGCGGTAGCGGACGCGCTGCGCGCCCCCCGCGGCCCCGACGACGGCGGCCAGGCGGTGCAGGGGCTTCGGCTGGCGACCCAGGTAGGACGACTGGACGGCCAGCTCCACCAGGGCGTGCAGGATCGGCACCTCCTCCGCTACGGCGGCGCCCTCCAGGTGCGGATCGCGTTCGAGGAGCAGGAGCCCGGCGACGTGGCATGCAGCCGGAGGGCAGCGCAGCCCCAAGGCGTCGGGAGCCACCTGTTCCTTGGGTGCCGCCTCGTGCCGGCGGACCGACAGTGGCTTGGGGTAGGGCACCACGCTGTGGTCGGGGCGCAGCCCGGCGGTCTCGTCGCTCAGGTAGCCGAGCTGGCGGCCCAGGACCTCCGCTGAGGTCGTCTTGCCGGCGCCCGAGGCCCCGACGAGCAGCACCGTCGCCCCGGTCACCCGATCGGCGAGTGCGGCCGCATGCAGCATCAGCAGGCTGTCCTGCCTCCGGGTGATCGCGGCCATCGTGACTGCGGGAGAGAGCGCTTCGAGCACGGCGCCCCGGTCGGAGGACGCCAGCGCACCGCGCCGCCGGGCGGCGTCGACCGCAGCGGGGTCGCTGTCCAGAAACACGTCGATCACCACTGGGTCTGCACTACCCTCATCACGGGTCGGGGGTGCGACACACCGCTCCCAGGCGACTCGGACGGCCTCAGCCAGCTCGTCCGCGCCCGACCCACCCATCCGGACACGCACAGGCACCTCGAGCGCCCGCAGCCTGATCTCGTGGCTGCGTGAGGTCGAGGGAGTGGGCACGTCGGGGAGTGTACGATCCGGCAACTCGGTGAAGGGCAGCTGATGGAACTCAATGACTACCTGCGGATCCTGCGCTCGCACTGGATCGGGGTGGTGCTGCTCGCCGTGGCCGGAGTGCTTGCGGCCGGCGCCTACAGCCTGAGCCAGCCGAAGGTGTACGCCGCCAACGCCACCGGCTTCGTCAGCACGGGGGACAACTCCAACCCGGCGCTCAGCTCGGTCGGCGACAGCCTGGCCAAGTCTCGCGCGAAGTCCTACGTCGACATCGCCAAGAGTCGGGCCACCGCGTCCGACGTGATCAGGACTTGGGCTCGACCGACGCCCCGGCGGCCCTGATCGGTAGCATCACCGTCGACCAGCCTGCCGACACCGTGCTGCTGAAGATCACCGCACGTGCGGGCGCCCCCGAGCAGGCTCAGAAGCTGGCGGATGCTTGGGTCGCCGCGCTTGCCCACCAGGTGGGCAAGATCGAGAATCCCAGTGGCAAGCACGACGCGGCGGGACTCAGCGTGGTCCCCGTGGAGGCGGCTGCTTTGCCCTCGTCGCCCGATCTCGCCCCGGACCCGGCTTCAACCTGCTCGTGGGGCTGCTGCTCGGGCTGCTGCTCGGGCTCGCCTACGCCGTCGTTCGCAACCAGCTCGACCGCCGGATCCGCTCCACCGATGCCGTGGAGAAGGACTTCGGGGTGCCGGTCGTCGGAGCCGTCCCCCTGACTGACGGGCTCGCCCACAAGCCCGGTGAGCGGGCTCCGATCGCGGTGGGGACGCTCGCGCAGGAGGCGTCGTCGGGTGAGGGAGAGGCCTTCCGCAAGCTGCGCACCAACCTCGCCTACATGAACGTGGACGACCCCCCGCGCGTGATCGTGGTGACCAGCCCCAAGGAGGGTGACGGCAAGTCGACCGTCGCAGCCAACATCGCCGCCGCGATGGCCGTCTCGGACCAGCAGGTCGTGCTCGTCGACGGCGACCTGCGTCGCCCCACGGTCGCGGACTCCTTCGGTCTCACCGAAGGGGTGGGGCTCACCGACCTCCTCATCGGTCGGGTGCAGAAGGAGGACGCGCTGCAGACGGTGTCCGGCATGCCCCAGCTGAAAGTGCTCGCGGCAGGCCGCATCCCGCCCAACCCGAGCGAGCTCCTCGGCACGCAGGCGATGGTGGCGTTGCTCGCCGACCTCGCCCAGGACGCCATGGTGATCATCGACGCCCCGCCCCTGCTGCCGGTCACCGACGCGGCAGTGCTCACGGCCCGGGCCGACGGAGCCCTCGTGGTGATCTCGGCTGGCGAGACGCTCGACACCGAGCTCAGCGCCGCCCTGGGCTATCTCGCAGCAGTCAACGGACGGGCCCTGGGCGTCGTCTTCAACCGGGCGGGGCGCAGCTCCGGGACCGGCTACTACGCGGGCGGCTACCAGTCCCGCCAGTCGAGCGGTCCGCTGAGCCCCCAACCCTCCGACCAGGTGACGTCGTGAGCGTCGTTTCCGGATAAGGCGCAACTCGTGCTATCAGAGTGGTCCAGACCGCCACTCGGCTATCTCAAGCGGCATTCCGGGGCATAACGCCCGGAAAGCGGCAGGTATTGCCCACCTTTGACCACATGACAAGTATGGGGCAGCGGGATCCCCGGAAATCGACCATGGTTGCGCCCAGCCACTTCTCGGGAATGCACATCGGGGGAACCGCCAATGGAACTCGGAATCTTGCGTCGCGTGCGCCGTCCACTGCTCGCGGGCTTCGACGTGCTCGCGTGGATCGTCTCGTTCGTGAGCATCACGGCCCTGCAGCTGGCCCTGGGAGTCACGATGGTCCACGGCGTTCGCGCCGCGCTCGTCGTCGGTCTGGTCAGCGGCCTGGCGCACACACTGCTCGGCCTGACCGTGAGACTTCATCAAGGTCGTGCCGCGCTGGGCAGCTTCGAGGACATCCTGCTGCTCACCATGGTGGTCGCGGTGGTCGCGGCCTCGGCGCTCGTGTCGAACCTGGCCCTGGGGCCTCACTTCCGCTCGCTGGAGATGCTGGCGGCCCCGATGCTGGCCTTCCTGATGATGCTGTGGGTGCGTGGCACCTACCGCATCCTGCGCGAGCGTGCGGAGATCAGCCGCTCAGCCCAAGGGCGCTGCGACAAGGCACAGCCCACCGTGATCATCGGGGCCGGTGACGCTGCCCAGCAGCTGGTCGCCGCCCTGCTGCGTGACTCGAACACACCCTGGCTGCCGGCCGCCCTGGTCGACGACGACCAGAACCTACGCCACCGCCGCATCAAGGGCGTTGCGGTGATGGGACGGGCGCGCGACTTCGTCCGGGTGTGCGCCACGGTCGGTGCCGACACAGCGATCGTCGCGATCCCCAGCGCCCAAGCCGACCTGATGCGTGACCTGAACGACCTCGCCACCGAGGCGGGCATCACCCTCAAGGTGGTGCCGAGCCAGCAGGAGCTGCTCAGGCCCACCAAGGTGACCATCTCCGACGTCCGGGACATCGACGTGACCGACCTGCTGGGACGTCACCAGGTCGAGACGGACCTCACCTCCATCGCCGAGTGCGTGACCGGCAAGCGGGTGCTCGTGACGGGAGCCGGTGGCTCGATCGGCTCCGAGCTGTGCCGTCAGCTCGTGCGACTCGATCCTGCCGAGCTGATCATGCTCGACCGCGACGAGTCGGCCCTGCACACGGTCGAGCTCTCCATCCATGGCCAGGCGCTGCTGGACTCCGACGAGACGGTGCTCGGCGACATCCGGGACCAGGAGTTCGTCCGGACCGTCTTCGAGGACCGACGGCCCGAGGTCGTGTTCCACGCCGCCGCCCTGAAGCACCTGCCGCTCCTGGAGAAGGCACCCGGGGAGGCCGTCAAGACCAACGTCTGGGGCACCCTGAGCGTGCTCGAGGCGGCCGCGGGCGTGGGTGTCGAGACCTTCGTCAACATCTCGACCGACAAGGCAGCCAACCCCTGCAGCGTCCTGGGCTACTCCAAGCGACTGGCCGAGGGGCTGACCGCGGCCTATGGCCGAACGCGCGTCGGGCACCTACCTCTCCGTGCGGTTCGGCAACGTGCTCGGCAGTCGGGGCTCGGTCCTGACGTCGTTCGCCGCCCAGATCGCTGCAGGTGGCCCGGTGACCGTGACGGACCCCGGCGTGACCCGCTTCTTCATGACCATCCCCGAGGCGGTCCAGCTCGTGATCCAGGCGGCGGCCATCGGCCGCGACCGTGAGGTCCTGGTGCTCGACATGGGCGAGGCGGTGCCGATCCAGTCCGTCGCCGAGCAGCTGATCGAGCTCTCCGGCGGGGGCATCGACATCGTCTACACCGGGCTGCGCCCGGGCGAGAAGCTCCACGAGGAGCTGTTCGGGGACGGCGAGATGGACCAGCGTCCGCTCCACCCGCTGATCTCGCACACGCTGGTCCCGGCGTACGCCGGCGCGACGGCCCGCGCCCTCGATGCCTTCGGAGACAGGGAGTCGATCATCCTCGGGCTGAAGTCGGCGTGCCTCCCGGTCCCGCGTCAGCGGCGGGCCGGAGAGGCCGGCGCGCCGATCGGGCGCGACCGGCAGCAGCCCCTCACCGTGCTGCTCTCGCCCCCGGACGTCGGCCCGGTCGAGCGCCGGCACGTGCAGCGGGCCATGGAGTCGGGCTGGGTCGCACCCGCGGGTCCGGACCTCGACGCGTTCGAGCGCGAGGTCGCCGAGCGTGTCGGCGTGCGCCATGCGGTCGGGCTGTCCTCCGGCACCGCAGCGCTGCACCTGGCCCTGGTGTCGTGGGGCGTGGGGCCCGGCGACGTCGTGCCGGTCTCGACGCTGACGTTCGCGGCCACCGTCAACGCGATCAGGTATGTCGGGGCGACGCCGCACTTCATCGACTGCGACCCCGAGACCGGCAACATGGACCCTGACCTGCTCGGGCGTGCCATGAGGTCGCTGACCGAGGCCGGCGCGCGGGTGCCGGCAGTGCTGCCGGTGGACATGCTCGGCAAGTGTGCCGACTACTCGGCTCTGCTCAGGGTGCTGAAGGACTATCCGGCGACCCGCATCCTCAGCGACGCAGCGGAGTCCTTCGGGGCCTCGCACGCCGGCCGCGCTGCAGGCAGCTGGGGCGACGCGGCCGTGCTCTCCTTCAACGGCAACAAGATCATGACGACCTCGGGGGGTGGCATGCTGCTCACCGACGACGCAGACCTGGCCGCCCACGTGCGCAAGCTCGCCACCCAGGCTCGGGAGCCGGTGCCGCACTACGAGCACGTCGAGGTGGGCTACAACTACCGTCTGTCCAACGTGTTGGCGGCGATGGGCCGCGGACAGCTCTCGCGGCTCGACGCGATGATGGTCAGGCGCCGCCAGTGGCGAGAGCGCTATCGCACGATGTTCGCAGGCGCGCCCGGTGTCCGGATCCTCGGAGGCGCGGACGACTCGCAGGACAACTGCTGGCTCACAGCCCTGGTCGTGGACCCTGCTGAGTCGCCGTGGCGAGTCGGTGACCTCGGGCTCGCGCTGAAGGACGTCGGTGTGGAGACACGCCCGCTGTGGAAGCCGATGCACCTGCAGCCGGTCTTCGCGGACTCTCCGGCGAGCCTCAACGACACCTCCGCGGGACTCTTCGCCCACGGCATCACGCTGCCCTCGGGCTCGGCGATGACCGGGGACCAGTTCATGCTCATCGAGCAGACGGTCGCCTCGGTCGTGGGGGTTGCATGCGCCGCCGCTACGACCCGCTGAAGCGGGCCATCGACGTGGTGGTGGCGGCGACCGGCCTGCTGCTGACCGCGCCCCTGCAGCTGATCGTGGCGCTGCTGGTCCGGCGCAACCTCGGCTCGCCGGTGCTGTTCCGCCAGCAGCGACCCGGCAAGGACGCGGAGATCTTCGAGCTGGTCAAGTTCCGCAGCATGACAGACCCCGACCCAGAGGCCGGCCTGATCACCGACGAGCAGCGTCTGACACGGTTCGGCGCCCTGCTGCGCTCCACCAGCCTGGACGAGCTGCCGACGCTGTGGAACGTGCTTCGCGGAGACATGAGCCTCGTGGGGCCTCGACCGCTCCTGGTGCAGTATCTCGAGCGCTACTCTCCGCATCACCGTCGTCGCCACGAGGTCCGGCCCGGCATCACCGGGCTCGCGCAGGTCTCGGGCCGCAACACCGTCGCCTGGGAGCAGAAGTTCGACTACGACGTGGCCTACGTCGACCAGCGTTCCCTGGCGCTCGACCTGAAGATCCTGGTGCGTACGGTGCTCGACAACCGTCCGCCGGGACGGCATCGCGGCCGAGGGGCATGTGACCATGGCCGAGTTCATGGGACTGGAGGAGCGAGATGGCTGAACCACTGGTAATCGTCGGGATCGGCGGATTCGGCCGCGAGGCACTCGACGTGGCCGAGGCCATGAACGCTGCCGCGAACGCGCCCGTCTGGGACATCGTCGGAGCCGTGGACGACCGGCCAAGCGTCGAGAACCTCGAGCGACTCCAGCGCCGGAGTGTCGGTTTCCTGGGATCTCTGGCAGAGCTGCTGGATCGACCTGAACGACCCTCCTACGCGATCGGGATCGGCTCGCCCAGCACGCGTCGGGCGATTGCGGACCGGATGGATGCGGTCGGCTTCCGGGCCGCGACTTTGATCCACCCGAGCGTGACGTTCGGTGCGGACACCCACGTCGGCGCCGGGTCGGTGCTCTGCGCTGGGTGCCGGTCTGACCACCAACATTCGTCTGGGCAGGCACGTTCATCTGAACCTCAATGCGACGGTGGGCCATGACTCCATCCTCGGCGATTTCGTGAGCGTCAATCCACTGGCATCCATCTCGGGCGACTGCGTCGTGGGTGACGAGGTGTTGATCGGGGTCGCGGGAGTGATCCTGAACGCGTTGAGCATTGGTGCCGGATCGGTGGTCGGTGGCAGTGCTTGCGTGGTGCGCGATGTTCCGCCCGGCGTCACGGTCAAGGGGGTCCCCGCCAGATGACGTACAGCCGGCGCGTGAGGCGCAGCGGATCCTCGTCGGCGTCACCGCCCCCCAGACAGCGACCGCTTTCCTTCGAGGGCATCTGAGGCACCTCCGCGATCAGGGGTGGGAGGTTCACCTGCTGTGTGGCGCGCCAGGTCTCGAGGAGTTCGCAGCCGAGGAGGGGGTCACACGCCTTCATCTGGTGCCGGCGGACCGCAACCCCTCCCGGCGTGACCCTCTCACCTTCATGCGGATGCTGCTTCTCATGCTGCGACTACGACCGTCCGTTGCGCTACTCGGCACCCCCAAGGTCGGTGTCCTCGGCACCGTCGCAGCGTGGGTGACACGAGTTCCCCGACGCGTCTACCTCGTGCACGGATACAGAGCCGAAGGCCTTGTAGGTCGAAAGCGAAGACTGATGCGCACGATGGAGCGCGCTGGATGTGCGGCTGCGACGGATGTGGTGGCGGTGAGCCATAGCCTGCGGGCGCTGCTCGTTGCCGAGGGGGTGGCGAGGGTGGACAAGGTACAAGTGCCTGGTCACGGCTCGGCCAACGGAGTGGACCTCACGCGGTTTAGGCGTCCCAGCCAAGGCGCTGCCGCCCGGGCGCGCGAGTCGCTTGGGGTGCCGGTCGGCGGGCCGGTGCTTGGCGTTGTGGGCCGGGTGACCCGTGACAAGGGACTGCAGGACCTGCCTGCCATATGGCGCTGCGTCCATGCCGACCACCCGGCTGCATGGCTGGTGGTGGTTGGCACGGCTGAGGTGGTCGATGCGGCCGACGCGGCCGCCCTGCAGTCACTCCGTGCGATGCCCCAGGTCCGGGTCGCTGGCGAACTGTGCGACGTTGAAAGGGCCTACGCCGCCACCGACGTCCTGCTTCTGCTCTCGAAGCGAGAGGGGCTGGGCATGGTGGCGCTCGAGGCGGCTGCGTGCGGTATCCCGACCGTGGGGTACGCCGTCACCGGTGTGGTGGACGCAGTGGAGGACGGGCGCACAGGTCTTCTCCTCGAAGGCGGGGATGTCGCGGGTGTCGCCCGCGGTGTCTCGAGGCTGCTAGCCGACGCAGATCTACGTCGTCAGTTGGGTGAGGCTGCCGCAAGGCGGGTAGAGCAAGATTTCGCCCGTGAGCAGGTGTGGCGGCGCTGGGACGAAATGCTGGTCGTCAAGTCCGGGTTTGGTGTCGATACAGGAGGAGTTCGTTCGTGAAGATTGTCGTCACCGGTGGAGCCGGATTCATCGGGGCCAACCTGTCCCGAGCTCTACTGGACGCAGGCGCTCTGGTCACGGTGGTCGATGACCTCTCGACGGGCGACCTAGCAAACCTCGCAGGGTTGGACGTCGACCTCGTCGAAGGATCGATCCTGGACGAGCTGGCACTCAAGCCGATCCACGAGGCTGACGCAGTCGTGCACCTTGCAGCGGTTCCGTCGGTGCCGCGCTCAGTCAAAGACCCCGTGACGAGTCACCAGGCCAACGCGTCTGGAACGCTGAGTGTCCTCGAGGCCGCCCGCACCAACAGCGCCCACGTCATTGTTGCCTCGTCCTCCTCGGTGTACGGCGCAAACCCCGCCATTCCCAAGGTGGAGACCTTGCGTCCGATGCCGGTCAGCCCTTACGCGGTCAGCAAATTGGCAGCGGAGTCGTATGCGATCGCCTATCAGCGTTGTTATGAACTCCCGACCCTGGCGTTCCGATTCTTCAACGTCTTCGGGCCGCTGCAGGCGCCCGGACATGCCTATGCCGCGGTCATTCCCGCGTTCCTTCATGCCGCGGTCCACGGATCGGACCTGCCCGTCCACGGGGACGGTACCCAGACACGCGACTTTACGTTTGTGGGGACTGTCGTAGACACCATCAGCGATGCCATCAACCGGCGCGTGACATCGCTCAGTCCGGTCAACCTGGCCTTCGGCTCCCGGTGGTCACTGCTCGAGGTCATCGAGCTGATCGAGACGCGAGATGGGGAAGCCGCTAGGCCGCAACCACATCGAACCGCGCGAGGGCGACGTGCGTGACTCACAGGCGGACCACGCCTTATTGACATCCCTGTTCCCCGGCATCGAGCCCGTCGAGCTCGTAGTCGGGCTGCGCAAGACGATGGAATGGATGAGGTCCCGTGACACGCAGTGACATGAGTGTGGAGACACCTCGAATGCCAGTAGCGAAGCTGGTGGTGGTCGGTCAGGGGTACGTGGGACTACCTATCGCCATGCGAGCGGTGGAGGTGGGCTACGACGTCGTGGGGTATGACGTCGACCAGGCCAAGGTACGGATGCTGACGGACGCCACGTCCTATGTGGAGGACGTGCCGGATGACGTGGTCAAGTCGGCTATCGCCTCTGGGCGGTATCGCCCGTCAACTACGGCGGACGATACCGCCAACTTCGACTACGCCATCATCACGGTCCCGACACCCCTGAGAGAGACGTTGCCTGACCTCTCGTTCATCGAGCAGGCGGCTCGAGACCTAGGACGGCATCTCGCCCCGGCGCGACGGTCGTGCTCGAGTCGACGACGTACCCCGGGACGACCGAGGAGCTGATGGTGCCCATCCTCGAGGAGGTGAGCGGGTTGAAGGCCGTGACTGATTTTCACGTGGGGTACTCGCCCGAGCGCATCGACCCCGGCAACCCGGTCTACGGGTTCGTCAATACACCGAAGGTGGTGTCAGGCCTCGGCGAGGCCGGGCGCGAGCAGGTGCGTGACCTCTACGAGAGTCTGGTCGACGAGGTGGTGCTGGTTTCCACACCCAAGGAGGCCGAACTGACCAAGCTGCTCGAGAACACCTTCCGGCACGTCAACATCGCCCTTGTCAACGAGCTGGCCGTCTTCGCCAAGGACCTTGGCATCGACCTATGGGAGGCCATCGACGCCGCTTCGACAAAGCCGTTCGGCTACATGCGGTTCACTCCCGGCCCCGGAGTGGGCGGACACTGCCTCCCGGTCGACCCGTCGTATCTGTCGTGGCAGGTGCGCAAGACACTCGGCCATAGCTTCCGCTTCGTGGAGCTGGCGAACGACGTCAACGAGCACATGCCTGACTACGTCGTGCGGCGGCTGATGCTGGCGCTCAACGAGCGACACCGCAGTGTTGCCGGCAGCCGCATTCTGTTGATGGGTCTGGCCTACAAGAAGAACACGAGTGACGCCCGCGAGTCGCCGTCGCACCGCGTGGCTGAGCTGTTGCAGGAGCTGGGCGCCGAACTCTTGCTCGCCGACAATCACGTGCTGGATGCTCAGGTCCCCGACTACCTGACACGAGTGGCGTGCGACGCGGAGACCCTGGACCGGGTTGATGCGGTCGTACTCCTCACCGATCACGACGACTTCGACTACGAACTTGTCGAGAAGACAAAGACGTATGTCCTTGACACCAGGCGTCGGCTGCGCGGGAAGCACGTGGAGACGCTGTGAGCAACAGGCCGCTCGTCTCGATCATCATGGCCACCTTCAACGCTGCGCCGACCTTGGAGCAGGCGCTCACCTCAATCGCGGCGCAGACCTACTCCGAATGGGAGCTCGTTGTCTGTGACGACGCCTCGACGGATCGCAGCGTCGAGGTGTTGCGGGGCTTCGCCGACGCGCACCCTGGCCGGGTGAAGGTCTTGGCGAACGAGGTCAACTCCAAGCTGGCCTTTTCGCTCAACCGGTGCCTGGCGGTCGCCAGGGGGGATCTGGTCGCGCGCATGGACGCCGACGACGTCTGCCGGCCGGAGCGGCTGGAACGGCAGGTGCGGTTCCTGGCTGCGCACCCAGACATCGCCGTGGTCGGCACCGCCATGCAGCGGTTCGACAACTCGGGCCTCAAGGACGTGCTGCTGCTGCCGGAGCGCCCTACGCAGGAAGCCATGAGGCATGGCGTCCCTTTTGCCCACGCCACCATCGTGGGGCGGCGGTCGATGTTCGACGTTCTCGGGGGCTACACCGTGGCGCGCCGCACCGAGCGAGGCCAGGACTACGACCTGTGGTTCCGCTTCTTCCACGCCGGCCTCAAGGGTTGCAACCTCCTGGAGGCTCTCTACCTCGTCCGCGAGGACCGCGCGGCGATCCGGCGACGCACATTTCGGGCGCGGCTGAACGCCTACCGCACCACCCTGTACGGCTTCCGCCTACTCGGCTTCCCGCGCCGATGGTACGTCGCGCCGACATTGGGACTTCTCAAGGGCTTCCTTCCGACCCGCTTTGCGCTGGCGTATCGGCGGTGGGAGAACGGCCGATACCAGCGAGTGCACGCGGCGGCGGGTCGAGCGCCATGAGTGTGTACGTGACTGTGCTGGTTCTCTCGGTCCTCCTCGCCACCCAAGCGCGTCCACGACCCAAACCCCCGGGTACCGCAGTCGAAGGTCTCAGCCTGCCTGGGGCGGGTCGAGCGACACTTGTCCAACCTGCCAGACGAGTTGACGTGATGGCGAAATCGTCGATGGCTACTGAAACCCGTTCGGCGGAGGCGCCGCGCCGCCCACCCATGACGGTGACCGGGCTGCTCATGGTTGCCCTCTTGGTGTGCGTGGCCGGACTTCGGTGGCGTGTGGGTGTCGACTTCGACCAGTACGCCTACAGCTACGAGAACGAGTACCGCCTGTTGCACCTATCGGACCTCAGTGTCTTGCAGGAACCCGGCATTCGGCTCATCGCGATAGCGGCCGCAAGAATCCACGACGACGCCGCCACCATGTTCTTCATTGCGGCGTTGGTGACGGTCGGACTCACCGTTGTAACGATCTACCGGAACGCACGGTCGCTCCCGCTCGCCATCGCCCTCTACATCGTCACCTCGACATGGCAGGGCTCGTTCAATGGGGTGCGCCAATACCTCGCTTGCGCGATCGTGTTCGCCGGCCACCGACTGATCCTGCAACGCCGACTGGGGGCATACGCAGCGGTCGTGGGCGTCGCGTTCCTCTTCCACGTCAGCGCCGTCGTCCTGATCCTCTTGTACTGGGTTCCTCGCCGTCGTCTGCCGGTGGCGACCGTGGTCGTTCTGGTGGTTGCGGCACTCCTGTCCGTCAACTTGTACCCCTACTTCGCAGAGTTCGTCGACTCTATCCGCGGAGCCGGCTACACAGAGCACGCGTACTTCACGGAACGGGTCAGTACCCTAAGGGTCTTGGCGGCGTTCGGACCAGCCCTCGTCTACTTGCTGCTGACGGACCGGCAGGTTCTGTCAGAACGCGGCCACTTCTACGGGAACATGATGATCATCCATGCGGCTACCTTCGTGTCGGCAGCGCAAAGCGCCTACGTCGCTCGCTTGACGCTCTACACCGCCGTGTTCATCGCACTGGCGATTCCGGAGCTCCTCAACATGCGGAGCGCGAGGATCAACTCCGTAGTCGCGATGTTCGCCCTCGCTCTGTACTCGGTGTTCTGGTACCTCGAGACCAGCGAAGTGTCCGCGCTGGCGAACTTCCAGTGGGTCTTTTATCGAGGCGCGACTAAACACCACAGGTTCAAGGTCGGTCGCCGCGCCACGGGCGCCCCTAGACGGAGCTTTCCAAGACCTCTCGGAACCAGAGCTCCAGCATCAGGAGCGTATAGACATGCGCGGCACGGTCGACCCCGCGCATGTGCTCGTCCACCAACTGGCGGACCGCCCCGGCGTCGAACAAGCCGCGCTCCCTGGCGGTGCGGTCGGTGAGGCAGTCGTAGGTGAGGTCACGCAAAGGGCCCCGAAGCCATTCCGCCAGAGGAATCCCGAAGCCCATTTTGGTGCGGTGGATCAAGTCTTCGCTCAACCATCCAGCAAGGGCAACCTTGAGGAGGTGCTTCATGGACCCGTTCTTGACCTTGCGGTTGCCAGGGATGCTGGCCGCCCACTCGACGAAAGTGTGGTCAAGGAAGGGGCTGCGTGCTTCCAGGGACACCGACATCGTGGTGATGTCGACCTTCGCGTTCAGGTCTCCTGGCAAGTAAGAGTGTGTGTCTATCGCAAGCAGCCGGTTGAGGGCATCAGTATCGCGGTGTTCGTGCCATAGATCCTCGATGATTCCATAGCTGTCGTGCTTTCGGACGAGCGAAGCGAGTGCGTAGCGGCGATCGCAAGCTTCTCTTCCTCGCGGAAGTAAGACACAAACCTCGCGTAGCGCCGTGCGGGTGTCGTCTCGCCGAAGACGAGAGCCGCTTTGCTCAGTTTGTCGAATGGACGCGCCTTGGACCCGTGCTGACGGAGCGCGGAACCGGTTCGCTGCATGAGCGAGGCGACCGGCGCGGGATCACGGACTGCGGCGCTCGAAGTGTGATGGCGTACCTCTGGTACCGCCGAGTGCCTCGTCCCCCCCGTCGCCGTTCAAGGCTACGACGACGTCTCGTCGCGTCATCTCTGCCAGGTACCAGCTGGGAATGGCTGACGAGTCGCTGAACGGCTCGTCGAACATCCTCGAAAGCTTCGGCAATAGGTCAGCGACATCGGGATTGACCACTAGTTCATGGTGCTCGGTCTCGTACCTCTCGGCGACGCGACGGGCGTGTGGAAGTTCATTAAACTTCTCGTTCTCAAAACCGATCGAGAACGTTCTGATATCGCTGACCCCGGCGCGCCGCATCGCCGCCACGACGCTTGAGCTATCCAGCCCGCCGGACAAGAAGGCGCCGACAGGTCGTTCGCCAATCATCCGCAGGCGTACCGACTCGATGAGTCGTTCTCTCAGAATCTCAGCTAGTTCGTCGTCCGTCTGAGGCGAGTCCGTCCCCGCAGGCGCGTATTGCAAGTTCCAGTAGCGCCGGAGGTGCGGCTGTCCGCCTTCAACGACGAGAAGGTGGCCCGGGGGGAGCTTTTGAACGCCTTCGACTGCCGCCCACGGAGCCGGGACGTATTGATAAGTCAGATAGTGGTTGATGGCGACGAGGTCAGGACGGCGTTCCACTCGAGGATCGACCAGCACCGACTTGAGCTCGGAGGCGTAGGCCAGCCCGCCTGGATGTGATCGATAGTAGAGGGGCTTCTTTCCAAGGCGATCACGGACAAGCACGAGTCGTCGTCGAGGTAGGTCCCACAAAGCGATGGCGAACATGCCTCGTAGGTGGTGCACGAAATCGACACCAAATTCTTCGTAGAGATGTGGTATCAGTTCCGTGTCGCCATCGCTGGCCAGCTGGTGCCCTCGACCAATCAGCATCCTTCGGAGCTCCGCCACGTTATAGATCTCGCCATTGAGCATGGCGACGACGGTTCCGTCCTCTGATCGACTGGGCTGGTGCCCGTGCGCCACGTCCTGAATCGAGAGGCGACGCATCCCCATCGCTATGAAGCCGTCCTCATAGACGCCTTGTTCGTCCGGTCCACGATGGACGATGCGCTCATTGATGGCGGGGAGCAGGGCCGCCCGCTCGCACGTCTGGGCTTCAAGGAGGCCACTAGACCGCACATGGGGTGCTCCGCTCGGGCGGCACCGCAGTTTTACTGTTCGGGACGGCTCGCTCACGCAGGATCCGTAGCGGGTGCGGGTGCGGGTGCGAATGCGCACGACGCGAGGATCCCACTCCGCCCTGCCCCTTTCAGTCGCCCTTCAATGCAACCAGTCCAGCCGCGCGTGAAGTAAAACAGCACCAGAGTGGTGGCGACCAACGGCCCTCAGGCTGTCCCAGCATCCGGGCAAGAGGAAGTGCAACGTGGCCAGCGCTATGGTTTGGGCTAGCCAAACGACTGAAAAGCGGTGGGGGGTGACACAGTGGGGTGTAGGGCATGCGCTTACGGACCCGAAGAACTGCGGGGATCGGGAGCACGTGCGCTCGGCGCGAAGATGCCTTCTCGAGCGCTCAATCGACCATGACGCGCCACGATCCGATATCCGGGTGCTGCTGGTGATGGGATCGCTCGACATCGGCGGGGCGGAACGAATGATGGTCAGTGCAATGCCTGCACTGCTGAGCTATGGAGTCAAAGCCGGCAGCTTCTCGTGTTCGGCGATTCTCGAGGCGCCCTGGAAGGGGAGCTTCTATCGCTTGGCTGTCGCATTCTTCGAATATCGGCACCGCGCAGTCTCGGCCCATTCAAGTTCATCCGGCGGTTGGGGCGGCCGCATCCAGAACAGGGCCCGTTTGACGTCGTGCACAGTCACGTGAATCTCGCGTCGGGGCTCGTGCTGGCTGCGGCTGACCGAGCAGGCGTGCCGGTGCGAGTCGGACACTCGCACATGACAGCGGATCTGCGGACCGGGCTATGGCGCTTTGCCTACGTTTTCCTCGCCCGACGATTGGTGCAGAAGTACGCGACGAGGATGGCAGCATGCGGGCAGCAAGCAGGACAGAACTTGTTTGGCGCTTTGTGGGCCGACGGGGGGGTAGTCATCCCCAATGGGATCCCGACGGAGCGCTTCATCGATTCTCGATCAGCCCGGGACTACCACCCGGGAGGAACTCGGAATCCAGCGCGAGACGTCTGGCTACTCTGGGTCTGTCGCTCGCCTGGTGGACGTCAAGAACCACGAGTTCATGCTGGCTGTGCTGGCGGCATGCAGCCAGGGTGGAAGAGATGCGCAACTCCTGGTGGTAGGCGACGGGCCGCTCCGAGGCCGTCTGGAGGCCCAAGCAGAGGCCCTGGAAGTAGCCGATCGAGTCACCTTCCTGGGGATGCGCGACGATGTCCCCGAGCTCTTGTCAGCCATGGACTACGTGCTGATGCCCTCGTTCTATGAAGGGTTGCCGGTGGCTCTGATCGAAGCCCAAGCTGTAGGCGTGCCGGCGCTCGTATCTGAAGCTGTCACGACTGAGGCGGATCTGGGGCTGGGACTCGTCGCCTACCAACCTCTGCAGAGCCCCCAAGCATGGCACCAGTTGCTTGAGCACTGGGATCGCCCTTGGGTCTCGGACGAGTTCATCAGGGCGAGATTCCGAGCCCGCGGCTACGACGTGAGTCATTCTGCGCTGGATTTCCTGACGCTCTACGGCAGGGACGTGATGAGCACCTATGACTCCTCCGAGAGCGCTGAGTAGTGGATGGCAGCCTGGTCACCATCATCGTCGCTGTCTACAACGTCTCTGCCTACCTCCCCCATTGTATCGATTCAGTCATCACCCATATAGCCACCAGCGACTAGACGTCCTTCTCATCGACGACGGGTCTACGAGAGACTTCGACGAGGCTCTGTGACGAGGCTGCCGCTCGGGACGCTCGGGTGCGAGTGATCCACAAGCCGAACCAAGGTCTGTCAGCTGCACGCAATGCAGGCCTCGACTCCGCCTGTGGCGAGTTCGTCGCTTTTCTTGATGGCGACGACTGGATGGAGACCGAGACGATAGCTGATCTTCTCGAGGTCGCGGAGCGTGGCAGGGCTGACGTGGTCGTGGCTGGCTACTATGTGGAAAGTGTAGATGCGGAAAACCACGTGATCGCTCTCGAGCGTCGGTGTCCTCCACGACTCCTGTTTGAGGGGTGACCCCGATGGACTGGACATCGAGTCGGTGCTGCCGTTCACGGGATACGCCTGGAACAAGTTGTACCGGCGAGACTTCCTTGAGGCGGGCGGCCACCGGTTCAGTGAAGGTACGGCGCTCGTAGAGGACGCGGTGGTCCATTCTCTCTGTTCTCAAGAGGGCAGACCGAGTGGCCTTCGTGCCCGCCTCTGGCGTGCATTACGTTCAGCGACCGCGTGAGACGCTTGGGAGTACGGGGGACATTTCAGTTTGCTGATCTTGTGGAGTGGGCCGGTTGTGAGCTGCTGGATCTCCTCACTGCGTGGTGGGGAGTAGGCCCCAAGCAGCGGGACAGGATCGTGGCTCGAGCCAAGTCGGAGCGAGTCCAGTGGGCGCTGCGAGGACTCGCTACGGGGTCAGGCTCTCTGCAGCAACGGACGAGCGCGGTCCGCCAGCTAGTGCGCGACCCGGGTGTCAGACGAATCCTTCGCGAGGCTCATGTTTGTGGACGCGTCCATGGAGCCCGAGGGATGCTGCTTCGCACTCAGCTATCCGGGTGGGGTTGGCCCACAGTGGCGGCCTATCGTCACGGTGCGCGGAGGCGCACATGAGGAGCTGGACCAAGGCGCTCCTTCGAGCGCGATTAAAGTTCGAGACCGTTCGTTCCCCGGGCACGCACGGTCTCCGGCAGGGCGACACTCAACGACGGCATGTATTTCTCGCTCTGGCTGCCGACTACGGAAATCTGGGCGACCTTGCCATTACCATGGCGCAGACGCGAGTGCTCCAGTCGAAGTACCCCGATGCAGTCGTCGAGCCCATACCCATCAGCAGCACAGTGGAGTCGATCAGGCACCTGCGCCGTGCCCTAGAACCTGGCGACGTCGTTACTCTCGTTGGTGGGGGCAACACAGGGGACATGTACGACGACATCCAGTTCCTTCGAGAACTCGTGATTTCCTCATGTCGGGGTCAGACGTCATCGTCTCTTTTCCTCAGACCTTCGAGTTCTCCCCGACTCCCTACGGCCGGTGGGCCTCTCGCCGGGCGTCCAGGGTCTACCGTCGTCACATAGACCTCATCCTGCTTGCGCGGGTGACGCGTTCCTCGCGCTCGGTCGACGCCTGTTTGCGCCCTTGGCGGTGGAACTGTGTCCCTACGTCGTACTCACCCTGGACAAGAGCGCCCCAGTTCGGCATCGCGAGGGAACGCTGCTGATCCTTCGCGACGATCTCGAAGGTGCACTCCACCACGAGCAGTCTGCCGGTTTGCGAGAGGCGCTTGAGAAGCGTGGTCCGGTGCATGTGCGCGACACTCACATCGGCGATGTCCGGGTCACCCCTCGCGAGGCAACGGCAGCACTAGACGACTTCTGGGACAGTTGTCGGCGATCAAAGGTGATCGTCACAGATCGGTTGCACGGCATGTTATTTGCCGTCATCACTCGAACGCCATGCGTGGCCCTTGACAGTGCGACCGGGAAGGTGGGGCAGTTCTATCGAGATGGCTTGCGGACCATCCTGGTGTGTACCTGAGCACCGGGGACCCTGGGTGACATCGACCTGTCCCTCTCCCGTCTAGGCCAGGTCGGCGATGCAGTGTGCGCAGCCGCGCATGAGCAGCTGATGAGCCAGACACGGGAGGCTCTGGCCCGGGCCTTGCCGCTATGATAATCAGGATGGCCACGTGCCGACCCGCACTCAACGTTCTGTCCGAAACGTGGTTGCCGGCGTAGCCACCAAGGTCGGCCTCCTCGCTGCCGGTTTCGTCACAAGGACCGTCTTCGTCCACGAGCTCGGAGTGGAACTGCTGGGGGTCAATGCCCTACTGCTCAGCGTCGTGATGGTGCTGAGCATCGCGGAGCTCGGGGTCAACACCGCCTTCATGTACGCGCTATACGGCCCATTGGCTCGCGGTGACCAGGAATCCGTCTCTAGCATCGTGACCTACGCCCGCCGCGTCTACCGCTACGTCGCTGGCGCCATCCTCGGACTCGGACTGCTAGTCCTGCCGGATCCCGGATCGCCTGGTGACGTTCCGGACGGGCGCCACATCCTGCTCTATTTCGGCGAGCTTTTAGTTGACGCCGCGGTGCTCTACCTCGTGACGACCGGATTGCGCTGCTCCAGGCAGACCAGCGGACTGATCGCACCGCGCTCTACACGTTCGCCTTCACACTGGCGCGCAACGTCATCCAAGTCGGTGCGCTGCTGCTGACGCAAAGCTTTCTCATCTACCTCGTAATCCAAGCGGTAAGCACCGGAGCGCTCAACGTCTTCGTCTGGGCCCGCATCAAGAAGTTGTACCCGTGGCTGCGTCGGGACCTCGCGATTCACGAAGATGAGCGTCGCTCTGTCCTCCGCTCGGTCAAGGCAGTGCTGATCTACCGCGTCGGCGGGACAATCCTGAACAACACGGACCCCATCGTGATCTCGACGGTGGTCGGTACGGCGGTTCTCGGCGACTACCCGAATTAACATGCTCATTATCGGCTCGATCATCACGATCACCGAAGTCGCGTTCATAGCGGTGAACGCGGGTGTGGGCAATCTCATCACCGCTGGAGGGTCGACGCGGGCACGCGGCGTATTCGACGAGCTTCGACTGTTGTCCGTGATGGTCTACGGCGTGCTCTCCGTGATCTTCCTACTGTGCGCCGACGACGTCATCAGGGAGTGGCTGGGGCAGGGCTACACACTGGGAGAGCCTGTAGCGATTTGGGTCGCGTTAAACTTCTACGTGTACGGGATCATGACCCCTCTGTTCGCATTTCGCGGAGCAACTGGGCTCTTTCGTGAGGCCAGGTATGCGCTCTTAGCAGCCGCCCTGGTCAACATCGTGCTCTCGGTGCTGTTCGGTCACATCTGGGGAGTGGCCGGTGTCATTGCGGCTACCGTTGTTGCGAGATTGAGCACCAGCTTCTGGTTCGAGCACCGTTTGCTCTTCGCCCGGCACATCGGCGGATCTTTCGGGGCATTCGTGGCTTGGCACTGTGGGGCGCTGGCCCTCTTGGCCACGAGCCTCATTGCCGCACACGCAGCCACGGCGATAATTGACCATGGTTGGGGAAAGATCGCGGTAACAGGTGCCACCGCGGTGGCGATCCTGCTTCCCCTATTTTGGGCCGCTTACGGCCGCTCTGACGCGGGGGTTGCTCTGCGCGGCCGCGCAAGGGACACCCGTGCCAGGGGATGAGCGCTGACGCGCAAACGCGATCCGCGGTCGAGCGTTCCGGTGCGGGAGGCTCCGCCCCGCGTAGGCGATGCGGTGGGGCGTTCGCCAACGTCGACCGGGCGCGGGAACTACTTGGCTGGACGGCGCAGGCGTCTCTCGACGAGGCGATCGGCTCGGCGCTGGCGTGGTCAGCCAAGCGGCGTGAGGTGCTCGGCTACGAGTAGGTCGCGCACTGGGCCAGACCAGTCATGCCCAGTTCGGACTCATTCGGCCGGGAAAAGGCGGATGAAAGGCACAAACGGCTGCGGCGTCTTGCATCCTGGTCGCGATGCTGATCGCGACGTCGCCCCAATCGGATCCCGTTGTTACTGTCCCTCCATCACCCGGCGGGGCGCGTGATCAGGCCCGCACCCGAATTGAAGGGCCGAACCCATGAGTTTCAAGCGCATCGCCGTCCTAGGCGCCGTCGCAATCGGCGCCGCGGCGTTGGTGGGCGGCGGCTACGCCGCGGCCCAGGGCAACGGGCCGAGCACCACGCTCATCACCAGCCCAGAGGTCGGGACCCCGAGTCAGGCGTATGGCGGTGCGACCACCACGCGGCTCAGCCGGCGGGGGTGCAGGCCCTCGCGGGGTCCTACTCGGCGGGCTGCAGTGCCACCACCTCCGGCACAACCATCACGGTGACGGTGAGCGGCACCCAGGGAACGCCCACCGGCACCGTGAAGTTACGGGCCACCAGGGCACGCAGCTCGACGTTGTCGGGTGGCAAGGCCAGCTTCACCTACAACCGTGGGGTGGCCGGAAAGACGATCAACTTCAATTACCGCGGCGACGGCACCAACACGGATGCTCGGGAAGCATCGCCTTCGCGAAGGCGACACACCACTCATGCACCGTGACTCGAGCGAGCATGACGGTGACGATCACGGTCTCCGGCTCCGCTGGGACGCCGACGGGAACGTCACGTTCACCGCCACTGGCGGGGAGCGGCGACCACCGTGGCGTGACGTCTCGGGCACGGCAAGCCGCACATACGGACCTACCCCTGGTGCGACCACCGTCACCTACGCTGGAGCACGCCCTACCACGGCTGCAATGGACGTCAGCCCTGAGCCAGAGTGAGCCTGCACGGCACCCCGATCGGCTCGTGATGCTCGGCCGGTGTCTCCCGTGACTCTAGATGGCTTGCTCGGTCTCTGTGGGCGGTTGTGCTTCTCGGCGTTGGACTGAGCCTGTGGATCGCCTACAAGGGACTGGCAGCGCGGACCGAGCTCCAGGCGGCTTCGAAGGCGATGGATCAGGTCTCGGAGCACATCAAGGAGGGCGACGCCTGTCGGCGGCGCAGCCGCTCGCAGCTGCCCAGGAGCACTCCACCAAGGCGGCGAAGCACACCTCGGGACCGGACTGGTGGATCGCGACCAAGGCGCCCTTCCTCGGCGACGACCTGGAGGCCGTCTCGATCGTTGCCGGGGTCGCCGCGAGCTGAGCCATGACGCGCTGCCGCCGGCCGTGACCGCAGGCGAGGAGCTCAGCCCGGATCAGCTGATGCCGCGCAACGGGCGCTTCGATTTCGCCGCGATCGACGAGCCGCCCCCAAGCTGCTCGTCGCTGACAAAGTCGTCAGGGCCCAGTCTTCGCGGATGGCGACGATCGACCTCTCTGCGCTCCTAGGGCCGGTGCGCCGCCAGGTCTCGGCCGTGGAGCTCCAGCTCAACGACATCGCTGCCGCGTCGGCCACTGCGGCCCGGGTGGCCAAGGTCGGACCGTGGCTCTTGGACGGCACGAAGCCTCGACGCCTGCTCGTGGCGTTCAACAACAACGCCGAGATCAGGGCGACCGGGGGGATGCCCGGAGCGCTCGGCGTGTTGACCTTCGACCGGGGCAAGATCAGCTTCGGCGAGCAGCGTTCCCCACGCGACATCGGTATCCAGCGACACCCCGCCGGCTCGCTGACCGACGCCGAGCGCACCATCTGGTCCGACCGGATGGTCTACCTGTCCCAGGACACCAACTTCACCCCGGACTATCCGCGCGGCGCCGCGCTGCTGCAGACCATGTGGGAGCGCAAGTTCCGCAAGGTCGACGGCGTCCTGAGTGTGGACCCGATCGCGATGTCCTACCTGCTCCGAGGCTCCGACCCGACGTCCGTGGCGGGCTACGACATCACCAGCGCCAACGCCGTCCAGGTGTTGCTGAACCAGATCTATCGCGACATCCGCGACCCCGAGCGGCAGGACGAGATCTTCGCCGAAGTCGCGGCTGCGACCTTCCACAAGCTGGTCGCGGGCAAGCTCGACACCACGGCGGCGTTCCAGGGGATCCAGCGTGGCCTCCAGGAGCGGCGGATCTCGCTCTACCTGCACGACCCCACGATGCAGCGGGTGCTGGCGGGTTCGCCCATCGCCGGCGGCCTCGACTTCGGCAGCGGACCCCACCCGCAGGTGGGGGTCTACTTCAACGACGGCACGCCGGCCAAGATGGACTACTACCTGCGCTACTCACGTCGGTCGAGTCGCTGGGCTGTCAGGGCGACCCCCAACAGCTGAGGGTGACCGTGCGGATGACCTCGCAGGTGCCGCAGGACCTCAGCAAGCTCACCCCGAGCATCCTCGGCCCCGCCGAGGCCGCGCCCAAGGGTGTGCTGGTGACCAGCGCGGACCTCATCGCCCCCGTCGGAGGGTCGATCGACTACTTCGAGGTCGACGGGCGGCGCCCGGTCGACGTCCGAGCCACGCTGGGAGGTCGCGAGATCTCCAGCACCCGGGTGTTCCTGCGGCCGGGGCAGATCGGCGACCCTGACCTACACGTTGACGACGGGCAAGGGCCAGATCGGCGACCCTGACCTGCGGGTGACGCCGGGGGTGGCCGACCTGGGCCTCGGCGAGATCGGGAAGTCGTCCTGCGGCTGAGCCCGCGCCGCTGTCGACTGCCCTGGGCGAGCTCCGGCTTGCGGCCCCTGAGCCGTGCAGGCCGTCCGATCAGTAGTACCAGGGGTAGGGCGACCAGTCGGGGTCGCGCTTCTCGAGGAACTGGTCGCGACCCTCCTGGGCCTCGTCGGTCATGTAGGCCAGCCGGGTGGTCTCGCCCGCGAAGAGCTGCTGTCCCACGAGGCCGTCGTCGATCATGTTGAAGGAGTACTTCAGCATCCGCTGCGCCGTCGGGCTCTTGCCGTTGATCCTGGCCCCCCACTCGAGCGCCACCTTCTCCAGGTCGGCGTGCGGCACGACCTTGTTGACCGCGCCCATGCGGTGGGCGTCCTCGGCGGAGTACTCGTCTCCGAGGAAGAAGATCTCACGGGCGAACTTCTGACCGACCTGGCGCGCGAGGTACGCCGACCCGAAGCCGCCGTCGAAGCTGCCGACGTCGGCGTCGGTCTGCTTGAACCGGCCGTGCTCGGCGCTGGCGAGGGTGAGGTCGGAGACCACGTGCAACGAGTGGCCCCCGCCTGCGGCCCAGCCGTTGACCAGGCAGACCACCACCTTGGGCATGAACCTGATCAGCCGCTGGCACTCCAGGATGTGCAACCGGCCGAGCCTCGCCCGCTCGCCGGGTGACCGGCTGTCCCGGCGGTCGCCACCGGTGCCGTCCTCGTACTGGTAGCCGGTCCGGCCGCGGATCCGCTGGTCGCCGCCGGTGCAGAAGGCCCACTTGTCGTTCTTGGCGCTGGGTCCGTTGCCGGTGAGCAGGACACAGCCCACGTCGCTCGTCGTGCGCGCGTGCTCGAGGACGCGGAGGAGCTCGTCGACCGTGTGCGGGCGGAAGGCGTTGAGCACGTCGGGCCGGTCGAAGGCGATCCGCACGGTGCCCTGGGACCGCGCCCGGTGGTAGGTCAGGTCGGTCAGGTCCTCGAAGCCCGGGACGTCGTCCCAGTCCGCCGGGTCGAAGATGTCGCTGACTCCGTCGATCGCGCTCATCTGCGGAGACTAACGGGCCCCGGTCGACGCGGCCGGAAGGGGTGGAATCGGCGCACGACTCGTGATGTTGTGCGAGGCATGACTCTTCAAGGCGAATACGTTCCCTCCAAGGCGAAGTGGGTGCGCGACCAGGTGGAGAAGTTCGAGGCCACCGACGGGGCCGAGGCGAACACCCTGCGCGACACCGGCGACCCGATCGTGGTGATCACCTCGCGAGGCGCCAAGTCGGGGGTCCTGCGCAAGAACCCGGTGATGCGCGTCGAGCGCGACGGGATCTACGTCGCGATCGCGTCCAAGGGCGGAGCCGACGACCAGCCCGAGTGGTACTACAACTTCGTCGCGCACCCGGAGGTCGACCTCCAGGACGGGGCCGAGAAGAAGACCTACCGGGCGGACCTGGTCAGCGGCGAGGAGCGCGCGGACCTCTGGAAGCTCGCGGTGGACACCTGGGCGACCTACGGGGAGTACCAGAAGAAGACCGATCGGGAGATCCCGGTCTTCAAGCTCACCCCGATCGACTGATCGCCGACGGCTGCCGCCTGGCGCAGCGAGCGGGGAGCCGAGCTCTCAGCCGGAGATCGACGTGGCCAGGGCCGCGAGGTGGCACAGCCGGGCGATCTCGGAGTCGAGGATCTCGGGTCCCCCGCGCCGAGCGATGACGATCATCTCGTCCTCCTCGAACGCGCAGCCCGCCACCAGCATCTGCGACATGCGCTCGGGTACGTCGATCCGGCGCCCTCGCTGCAGGTCGAGCGGCCAGTGCAGGTCGTCGGGGATCTCCGTCGGGGCGGCCTGCGACCCGTGCAGGACCTTGGCGCCGTCTCCGACGCGGCGTACGCGCACCGCCCAGTCGACGACGAACGTGGCCGGGAGCAGGTCGACCAGGGTGTCCCTGGCCGCCGCCGGGTCCGAGTCGTCATGGCCTCGACCACCTCGAGGTCCCGGGTCAGGTTCGAGCCGGCGCCGTAGTGCGAGATCCACAGCACCCGCACGTCCTCGAGCGCGGTGCACGCCGAGACGATGCTGTCGGGCATCACCCCCGCCTCGGTCGCCAGGAAGACGTCGTCGACGGCGCGACCCTCCACCGTGCGCTCGACGATCTCGATCGCGTCGATGTTGCCCCCCACCGAACCGATCGCTGAGGCGAGCCGACCCAGCGAACCGGGGACGTCAGGCAGCTCGACACGGAGCAGGTAGGCCATGTGACGACCCTAGCCGTCCGTTGTTGCGCGCGGTTTCGTCTCAGCGGACGACCTTGATGTTGAACTCGGCCGTCCCGAGCGCCCCCATCAACCGGACCCAGAGCGGCAGCCACATCTCCAGGCCACGGGCGTTCGACAGGCCCTCGAGCTCGACGACGTCGCGCCAGCCCAGCTCGTGCAGCAGGCCGACGACCAGCGTCCTGGCCTCCGCGTCGTCGCCGGCGGCGAAGATCGTGGTGTCGCCGTCCCCCACGCTCCCGGGGTCGACCATCACCGAGGCGGCGACCGTGTTGAGGCTCTTCACCACCCGGGTGTCCGGGAAGGCCCGCTGGATCTGCTCGGCGAGCGAGTCGGTGTCCTTCACGCTCAGGGTCGGTGGGAACCCCTGGGAGAAGTCCAGCGGGTTCGACACGTCCACGAGCACCTTGCCGGCGAGGTGGTCGGTCCCGACCTCGCCGAGCGCAGCCAGGCTGGCGAGACCGCTGGTCGCGTTGACCACGACGTCCGCGCCCGCGGCCACGGTGGCCAGCGGCTGGAGCGGCACGTCCAGACCGGCCCACTCCTCACGCCCGGCGGTCTCGCCCGGGTCGCGGGTCCCGACCACGACGTCGTGCCCGGCCCGCTGCAGGCCGCCTGCCAGGGTGCGTCCGACGATGCCGGTGCCGATGATGGCGATCCTCATGAGAGCGAGACTAGGCCTCGCGAGCCCGTCCGGGCCAGGACGGACCGAGGGCGTGCGCGGCTGCCCCTAGGGTTGGGCCATGAGCCGCATCCTCGTCACGGGCGCCACCGGATTCATCGGGCGCCGTCTGGTCCCAGCCCTTCTCGACCAAGGTCACGAGGTGCGGGCGATGACCCGCAACCCGGACTCGTACGACGGGCCCGGCGAGCCGGTGCGCGGGGACGTCAACGACCGGGACTCGCTGACCGCACCGCTCGAGGGCGTGGACGTGGCCTACTACCTCGTGCACTCGCTCGACGACGCGGACTTCGAGCGCAAGGACGCCGAGGCCGCCCGCGCGTTCGCCGAGGCCGCCGAGGCCGCGGGTCTGCGGCAGATCATCTACATGGGCGGGCTCGGCGACGACGGCGAGCTCTCCGCCCATCTGCGCTCGCGCCGGGAGGTCGAGTCCATCCTGGCCGAGCGTGCCGTGCCGGTGACCGTGCTCCGTGCCGCGATCGTCGTCGGCGCCGGCGGCATCTCCTGGGAGATCACCCGGCAGCTGGTCAAGAACCTGCCGGCCATGGTGGTGCCCAAGTGGGCGGCCACGAAGACCCAGCCGATCGCCGTGCACGACGTCGTCCGCTACCTCGTGGGGGTGCTCGACAACGAGGCCGCGATGGGGCAGGTCTTCGAGATCGGCGGACCGGACCAGCTGACCTACATCGAGATGCTGCGCATCGCCGCCGAGCAGGACACCGGCCGCTCCGTCCCGATCGTCAAGGTCCCCGTGCTCACCCCCGGGCTCTCCTCGCGCTGGTTGGCACTGGTCACCGACGTCGACGTGACCACCGGTCGCAACCTGATCGACTCCATGGGCGTCGAGGTGCTGGTCACCGAGCAGCGGATCCGCGAGGTCGTGCCGGGCGAGCCGTTGACCTATGCGGAGGCGGTCCGGCTGGCGCTGGAGGAGAGCGGGAAGCGCGGCAAACGCGGCAAGAAGAGCTCCTGACGAGCTCCCCCGCGACAGCGCCTCAGCCGGAGGCCGGGAGCAGGATCGCCGGCAACGCGTAGAGCATCGTCACCGACCAGACCAGGTGGGTCAGCACCGGCGCCAGGATGCCGCCGCTGGCCCGGCGCTCCAGGCCGACGACGACCCCGAGCACCAGCGCCGCGAAGGCGAGCATCACGTTGCCGGTGGCCGCCGTCGCGATCGCGTAGGCGACCGCCGTGACCGGGACCGGCCGGCGGGAGATCGCGGCGTACAGGCCGCCCCGGAAGAACAGCTCCTCGGCGATGCCGTTGAGCACGGTCACGAGCAGCAGCAGGCCGGCAGCGCCCTGCCCGGTGTACTTGAGCACCTCGCCCACCTGGTCGGCCAGCGGCGGGACGAGCCGCACCAGGAAGGCTCCCAGCACGAAGACCACGCTGAGCGCGAGCCCGATCAGGATCGGTTGCAGGATCGGGCGAGCACTGGTCGTCTCGTCGATGCCGATCCGGCCGAGGTGGATCGGGCCGGACGCGAACGCCCCCACCGTCCACACGAGGGCCAGCAGCAGGGTGGCGCCGTAGAACTGGATGCTGCCGGGATCGGTGCGCCCGAGGGCGAACGCCAGGACCAGCGCCCCGACGACCACCACCACGGCGCTGACCAGCTGGCGACGACGGAACTCGCTCGGGGACTGGCGATGGTCCCGCGGGGTCATGTCCCAGAGCGTGTGGCGCAGCTGGAGGCCGAGACGTCGCATGGCCCGACCCTAGCCGCCGGGTGCACCTGCCGAACGCGCCCGTGGGGCGTCTCACACCCCCTCTCGTAGGGTCGGCGAGTGACCTCGATCATGTGGTTCCGCCGCGACCTCCGACTGCGCGACAACCCGGCGCTGCGAGAGGCCTCCACCGACGGGCCGGTGCTGGGTCTCTTCGTCCTCGACCCCGTGCTGTGGGCGAGCGCCGGCCCGGCTCGCCGCGCCTGGCTGGCGGCCGGCCTGAGGTCGTTGGACGAGTCGATGGACGGGCGGCTGTGCCTGCGTCTCGGCCGGCCCGCGGGGGTCGTCCCGGCCGTGGCGACCGAGGTCGAGGCCGCCCAGGTCCACGTCGCGCGCGACTTCGCCCCCTACGGGCATGCCCGCGACCAGGCCGTGGTCCCGGAGCTGCCCGAGGGGGTGCAGGGCGTCGCGACCGGGTCGCCGTACGCCGTGGCACCGGGCAGTGTGCTCAACCTCTCCGGGGAGCCCTACAAGGTGTTCACGCCGTACAGCAAGGCCTGGCGCGCGCAGGGGTGGGAGGAGCCGGTCCAGGCGCCGCGCAACCTCAGCTGGGTCGCGGCCGACTCGGACCGGCGCGCGTGGGCGATGCTGGACGAGGCGCTGGCCCACGCGCCCGAGGGGATGCCCACGGCGGGCGAGGCGGCAGCCCGGCGCCGGTTGCGCAGCTTCGTGCAGCGCGATCTCGACGGGTACGCCGAGCACCGCAACGACCCGGGGGCGGACCGGACCTCGCGACTCTCGGCGTACCTCAAGCTCGGGGTGCTGCACCCGCGTCAGGTGCTGGCCGAGACCGCCGGCTCGACCGGAGCCGGTGCGCGCACCTTCGAGACCGAGATCGCCTGGCGGGACTTCTACGCCGACGTGCTGCACCACCACCCGAGATCGGCGTGGGAGGACCTGCGCCCGGTGCCGGGCCTGACCTACGACGACCAGGACGACGCGATCGAGGCGTGGAGGACGGGCACCACCGGGTTCCCGATCGTCGACGCCGGCATGCGGCAGCTGCTCGCCGAGGGGTGGATGCACAACCGGGTCCGGATGATCACCGCGAGCTTCCTGACCAAGGACCTGCACGCCTGGTGGCCCGTGGGCGCGCGGCACTTCCTCGACCACCTCGTGGACGGCGACCTCGCCTCGAACAACCACGGCTGGCAGTGGGTCGCGGGCACGGGCACCGACGCGTCGCCGTACTTCCGGGTCTTCAACCCGGTGACCCAGGGGCTGAAGTTCGACGCGAGCGGCGACTACGTGCGCCGCTGGGTGCCCGAGCTGGCGCACCTCAGCGGCAAGGCGGCGCACCAGCCGTGGGAGGCCGAGCACGGCTACGACCATGGCTATCCGAAGCGGATCATCGACCACGCGGCGGAGCGGGTGGTGGCGCTGGAGCGCTATCAGCGGGGCCGAGGCTGAACGTCTCGACGCACCTCGTGCCGGGGCCGGTTCCGGGGTCCTTCGTGCAGGTACGACGCGACCAGCACGACGTCCTCGACCCGCCACGTCGGTCCGCGGTAGCCGTCGAGCAGCCGCACCCAGTCACTGACCTCCCCCGGATGCCGGGTGCGGGCCAGGGTGAGGTGCGGCCGGAAGCGCTGGCCGTCGACCCCGGCCCCCGCCCTGGCGATCGCGGCGCGGGCCCCGGTCGCCATCCGGCTGAGCTCCTCGAGGTCGGTGCTGATCCCGGCGTAGACGAGCTTCGCCTTGCCCGCATGGGGAAACGCTCCGCCACCGGCGATCCGGGCCTCGATCTGGCGGCGCTTGCGGGCGGCCCTGGTGAGTCGGTCCACCAGGTCGTCGTACGAGCGGTCGGGGAGGTCGGCCGAGAACCCCAGCGTGACGTGCCACTGCTCCGGCACCGTCCACCGCAGTGCTCCGCCCACGTCCGGGTCGTCCCACCTCGGCGACAGGAACTCCGCCAGGTCCTCCACCACGTGCTCCGGCGGCACCACCGCCACGAACATCCGCATGCCAGGCAGTCTCCCCGATCTCGCCGACCGGGCACTCCGCGCACGCCGTACGACGCCGAGCGGGCATTCTTGGCACGCACAGGGGCGGCGACCGGGCAGTCCACGCACGTCGCTGTGTGCGCGCAGTGCCCGGTCAGCGTCGTACGGCGTGCGCGCAGTGCCCGGTCGGCGGGCTAGAGGCCGAGGTCGCGGCCGATGAGCTCCTTCATGATCTCGTTGGAGCCGGCCCAGATCTTGGAGACGCGGGCGTCGCGCCAGGCCCGGGCGACGCGGTACTCGTTCATGTAGCCGTAGCCACCGTAGAGCTGGACGCAGGCGTCGAGGACCTCGTTCTGGATGTCCGCGGCCCACCACTTCACCTTCGCGGCGTCGATCGGGGTGAGGCGCTTCTCGGTGTGCGCCAGCACGGCCTGGTCCAGGTACGCCTGGGTGACCTCGATCTTGGTGACCAGCTCGGCGGCGATGAACTTGTTGTACTGGAAGGACCCGATCGCCTGGCCGAAGGCCTTGCGCTCCTTGATGTAGACCAGCGTCTCGTCGAGGATCTGGGCTGCCTGCGCGAGGTTGCCCACCGCGTTGGAGAGGCGCTCCTGCGGCAGCCAATTCATCATGTGGATGAATCCCTGGTCGAGCTCGCCGATCAGGTTGTTCCCGGGGATCCGCACGTCCTCGAAGAACAGCTCGGCGGTGTCGGACTCGTCCTGGCCGACCTTGTCGAGCTTGCGGCCGCGGGTGAAGCCGTCCATCCCGGTCTCGACCGCGAACAACGAGATGCCCTTGGCCTTCTTCTCCGGCGAGGTGCGCGCGGCGACCACGACGAGATCGGCGGAGTAGCCGTTGGTGATGAACGTCTTGGAGCCGTTGAGGATCCAGTCGTCACCGTCGCGGACGGCCGTGGACTTCAGCGCAGCCAGGTCGGACCCGCCCGACGGCTCGGTCATCGCGATCGCGCACAGGATGTCGCCGCTGACGAACCCGGGCAGCCAGCGCTCCCGCTGCTCCTCGGTGGTCAGCTCGACGAGGTACGGCGCGACGATGTCGGCGTGGATCCCGTGGCAGGAGCCCAGCGACATCGAGACCCGACCCAGCTCCTCGCACAGCACCGCGTTGTAGCGGAAGTCACCCGCCTCGGACCCGCCGTACTGCTCGGGGATCTCCAGCCCGAGCAGACCCTGGGCCCCGAAGGCGTGCCACATCTCACGCGGGAACTGCTTGGCCTCGATGTAGCTCTCCCAGTGAGGAGTCACCTCGCGGTCCAGGAAACCCCGGACGGAGGCGCGGAAGGCTTCGTGGTCGTCGTCGTAGATGGTCCGCTTCATGGGGCTCATCGTAGGTTCGCGAAGCTACCGGCAGGTAGCCGTCGACCACCCGAGTGACCGAGCACACGCCGGTGGC
Source organism: uncultured Actinomycetota bacterium (assembly GCA_963815825.1). Classification (GTDB taxonomy): domain Bacteria; phylum Actinomycetota; class Actinomycetes; order Propionibacteriales; family Nocardioidaceae; genus Marmoricola. The sequence continues at coordinate 139,008 of CAWFII010000017.1, forward strand.
CGTGTGAGGGCGCGGACTCGTGGGTACAGGTGTCCCGGTAGTTTGATCGTTACAACCCGGCACCTCGCAAGGAGAGCTTCAGTGGAGATCTGGCCCGGCAAGGCATACCCCCTCGGGGCCACGTTCGACGGCACCGGCACCAACTTCGCGCTGTTCAGCGAGGTCGCCGACCGCGTCGAGCTGTGCCTGCTCGAGGTCGGAGCGCGCGGCAAGCTCAAGGAGACCCGGATCGAGCTCACCGAGGTCGACGCCTACGTCTGGCACTGCTACCTGCCCTCGGTCCAGCCGGGTCAGCGCTACGGCTACCGCGTGCACGGCCCCTGGGACCCCGAGGCCGGCATGCGCTGCAACCCCAACAAGCTCCTGCTCGACCCCTACGCCAAGGCCACCGCGGGCGAGATCGACTGGGACCAGTCGCTGTTCGGCTACACCTTCGGCGACCCGGACTCGCGCAACGACGACGACTCCGCGTCCCACATGACTCACGGCGTGGTGATCAACCCGTTCTTCGACTGGGAGGGCGACCGCGCGCCGGCGATCCCCTACAACGAGTCGATCATCTACGAGGCCCACGTCAAGGGCCTGACCCAGCTGCACCCCGACGTGCCCGAGAACCTGCGCGGGACGTACGCCGGCCTGGGGCATCCTGCGATCACCTCGCACCTGACCCGGCTCGGGGTGACCGCGATCGAGCTGATGCCCGTCCACCAGTTCGTCCAGGACAGCACCCTGCTCGACCAGGGCCTGCGCAACTACTGGGGCTACAACACCCTCGCGTTCCTGGCCCCGCACGCCGACTACGCCGCCACCGGCGGCGACGCGACCACCCTGGGCAACCAGGTGCAGGAGTTCAAGTCGATGGTCAAGGCGATGCACGCCGCCGGCATCGAGGTCATCCTCGACGTGGTCTACAACCACACCGCGGAGGGCAACCACCTCGGGCCGACGCTGAGCTTCAAGGGCATCGACAACCAGGCCTACTACCGCCTGATGGAGGACGAGCCGAAGTACTACATGGACTACACCGGCACCGGGAACTCCCTCAACGTCCGGCACCCGCACTCCCTGCAGCTGATCATGGACTCGCTGCGCTACTGGGTCACCGAGATGCACGTCGACGGCTTCCGCTTCGACCTCGCCTCGACACTGGCACGCGAGTTCTACGAGGTCGACCGGCTCGCCACCTTCTTCGAGCTCGTCCAGCAGGACCCGGTGGTCAGCCAGGTCAAGCTGATCGCCGAGCCCTGGGACGTCGGCCCCGGCGGCTACCAGGTGGGCAACTTCCCTCCGCAGTGGACGGAGTGGAACGGCGCCTACCGTGACACCGTCCGTGACTTCTGGCGCGGCGAGCCGTCGCTGGGCGAGTTCGCCTCGCGGCTCGCGGGGTCCTCGGACCTCTACGAGAACTCGGGCCGCCGCCCCTTCGCGAGCATCAACTTCGTCACCGCCCACGACGGCTTCACGCTGCGTGACCTGGTCTCCTACAACGAGAAGCACAACGAGGCCAACGGCGAGGACAACAACGACGGCGAGAGCCACAACCGCTCGTGGAACCACGGGGCCGAGGGGCCGACCGACGACCCCGAGATCCGCGCGCTGCGGGCCCGCGAGCAGCGCAACCTGCTCGCGACGCTGCTGCTGAGCCAGGGCGTGCCGATGCTGCTGCACGGCGACGAGATGGGTCGCACCCAGGACGGAAACAACAACACCTACGCCCAGGACTCCGAGATCGCCTGGATGCACTGGGACCAGGCCGACAAGCCGCTGATCGAGTTCACTGCCGCGTTGATGCGGCTCCGGCGCGACCACCCGACCTTCCGCCGGAAGGCGTTCTTCACCGGGACGGCCGTGAAGAGCGGGGAGAAGCTCGACGACATCGTCTGGCTGCACCCCGATGGCCGGGTGATGGAGAACGGCGACTGGGAAGGCGACGGTCAGGCCCTGGGCATGTACCTCAACGGGCACGGCATCGCCGGCCAGGACACTCGTGGCAACCGGATCGTCGACGACCACTTCCTGCTGTTCTTCAACGTCGGTGGCGACCTCGAGGTGACGCTGCCTCCGGAGGAGTACTCCTCCTCGTGGGACGTCGTCGTCGACACCGGTGGCGTCGCCGACGACGCCCGCACCTACGCGGCCGGCGAGACCATCCAGGTCCAGCACCGCTCGACCGTCGTCCTGCGCGAGCACCGTGAGCCCGAGCTGGAGCCGGACCACTCCGTGGCGGCGTCGCTGGCGTCCTACGGCGGTAGCGCACAGTGACCCAGGCGCCCCTCACCCGGGTGCCGACGAGCACCTACCGGCTCCAGATCAGCGCCGCGTTCGACCTCTTCGAGGCCACCCGACGGCTGGCCTACCTGCGCGACCTCGGGGTCGACTGGGTCTACCTCTCACCGCTGCTGGCGGCGGAGCCGGGCAGCGACCACGGCTACGACGTGGTCGAGTTCGACCGCGTGGACGAGTCCCGGGGAGGTGCCGCCGGGCTGGAGGCACTCTCGCAGGAGGCTCGTCGGCTCGGCCTGGGCGTGCTGGTCGACATCGTTCCCAACCACGTGGGCGTGGCCACGCCGGCCCACAACCCGTGGTGGTGGGACGTGCTGCGGCACGGCCGCGACTCCCAGCACGCCGATGCCTTCGACGTCGACTGGGAGCTCGGCGGCGGTCGGCTGCGGGTGCCGGTCCTCGGCGACGACGACCTTCCCCGCGGGGGCGGACCGATCGGGCACCTGGAGCTCGTCGCTGCGTCCGGAGCCGACCAGCAGGCCGAGCTCCGCTACCACGACCAGCGCTTCCCGGTCGCGCCCGGGACCGCCGAGGACGGTGCCGACGCGACCACGGTGCACGACCGTCAGCACTACGAGCTCGTCGGTTGGCGACGGGCCGACGACGAGCTCAACTACCGGCGCTTCTTCGCGGTGAACACCCTCGCCGGCGTACGGGTCGAGCGCCCGGACGTCTTCGCCGAGACCCACGCCGAGATCGCCCGCTGGTTCACCGAGGGTCTCGTCGACGGCCTGCGCGTCGACCACCCGGACGGCCTGCGCGACCCGCGCGGCTACCTCGACGACCTCGCCACCCTCACCGGCCACGCCTACGTGCTGGTGGAGAAGATCCTGGAGCCCGGCGAGGAGCTCGAGCCCTCCTGGGCGACCGCCGGCACCACGGGGTACGACGTCCTCGCCCTGCTCGACCGCGTGCTCACCGACCCCGCCGGGCAGGAGCCCCTCGACGCGCTCGAGGCCCGGTTGCGCGGTCTGGCGACCGACGGCACCGCCGACCTCGGGGACCACTGGGAAGAGCTGGTCCTCGAGCGCAAGCGCGCCGTCGCGGACACCACCCTGCGCTCCGAGACCAACCGGATCGTCCGGGAGCTGCCCTCGGCGCTGACCGACCCCTCATCCGCCTCCGACCCCTCCGGCCCCGCCGGCCCTGACGCGCTCGAGCGACGCCACCGGCTCGAGGACGCGGTCGCGGAGCTGCTGGCGTGCTTCCCGGTCTACCGCTCCTACCTGCCTGACGGCCAGGGGCACCTCGACGCGGCCTTCGACCGGGCCCGGCGGACCCGCCCGGACCTCGGTCCCGTGCTCGACACGCTCGAGCCGGTGCTCGCCGACCCGGCCCAACCGGCGGCGCTGCGCTTCCAGCAGACCAGCGGCATGGTGATGGCCAAGGGCGTGGAGGACTGCTCGTTCTACCGCAGCTCGCGGCTCACCTCCCTCAACGAGGTCGGCGCCGACCCGAGCGTCTTCTCGGTCTCCCCCGGCGAGTTCCACGAGGCGATGGCGACACGGCAGCGGGAGTGGCCGCACGCGATGACGACGCTCTCCACCCACGACACCAAGCGCGGGGAGGACGTCCGGGCACGGATCACGGCGCTGGCCGAGGTCCCCGAGATCTGGGAGGAGACGCTCGACGAGCTGCTCGCCCTGGTGCCGCTGCCCGACCCCGGCTTCGCGTCCCTGCTGTGGCAGGCGATCCTCGGCGCGTGGCCCAGCGCGGCGAGCGAGGAGCCGCCCGCGGACCTCCGTGAGCGTCTGCACGGTTACGCCGAGAAGGCCATGCGCGAGGCGGGCGACCACACCACGTGGACCGACCCCGACACGGCGTACGAGGAGGCCGTGCACGCAGCCGTCGACGCCGTCCTCGACGACACCACCGTGCGGTCGCTGCTCGCCGGCCTGGTCGAGCGCGTGGCAGCAGCGGGGTGGAGCAACGCGCTGAGCGCCAAGCTGGTGGCGATCACCGCTCCCGGTGTCTGCGACGTCTACCAGGGCAGCGAGCTGTGGGAGCAGAGCCTCGTGGACCCCGACAACCGCAGACCGGTCGACTTCGACCAGCGTGCCGAGCTGCTCGCCCAGCTGCGGGACACTGCCGAACCGCCCGCACGCCCGACGACCGCGGACGACCGGGGCGTGGCCAAGCTGTGGGTGACCCAGACGGCGCTCCACCTGCGCCGCGATCGGGCAGAGCTCTTCACCGACTACCGGTCCGTGGGCGTCGCCGGTCCGGCCGCCCAGCACGTGCTCGCCTTCGACCGCGGCGGCGCGGTCACGGTCGCGACCCGGCTCCCGGTCGGGCTGGCCGAGCGCGGCGGATGGGACGACACCACGATCAGCCTGCCCCCGGGGGTGTGGCGCGACGCCCTGGGTGGAGCCGACGCGCTCGACCACCAGGACCAGGTCCGGCTCGCCGACCTGCTGACCGCGCTGCCCGTGGCCCTGCTGGTGCGGGAGGACCGATGACGACTCCTGCCTCGACCCGTCGCGGCAGGTTCGACGTCTGGGCGCCGCGTCCGGCCCGGGTCCGCCTCAGTGTCGGCGACGAGATCGTGGACATGTCCCGCGGCGACGACGGGTGGTGGACACCCGACGGGCCGGTACCCACGGCGTCAGACCCGGACTCGGAGCTGGAGCTGGACTACGGCTACCTCCTCGACGACGCCACCCACGCGCTGCCCGATCCACGCTCGCGTCGCCAGCCGCACGGTGTGCACGAGCGCTCCCGCACCTTCGACGCCGGCGCCCACACCTGGCACGACCAGGAGTGGACCGGCCGCCAGCTCGCCGGCTCGGTCGTCTACGAGCTGCACGCCGGCACCTTCACGCCCGAGGGGACCCTGGACGCGGCGACGGCACGGCTCGACCACCTCGTCGCCCTCGGGGTCGACCTGGTCGAGCTGCTCCCGGTCAACGCGTTCAACGGCACCCACAACTGGGGGTACGACGGCGTGTTCTGGTGGGCCGTCGACGAGAGCTACGGAGGCCCGGAGGCCTACCAGCGTTTCGTCGACTCCGCCCACGCAGCGGGGCTCGGCGTCGTCCAGGACGTCGTCTACAACCACCTCGGCCCGTCCGGGAACTACCTGCCCGAGTTCGGCCCCTACCTGCTGGCCGAGGGCGCCAACCCGTGGGGCTCCATGGTCAACCTCGACGGCGAGGACTCCGCCGAGGTCCGGCGCTACATCCTCGACAACGTGGCGATGTGGTTCACCGACTTCCACGTCGACGCCCTGCGTCTGGACGCCGTGCACGCCCTCTCTGACTCCTCCGACGTGCACATCCTCGAGGAGATGGCCGTCGAGGTGGGCGCGCTCTCGGCGCACCTGCGCCGCCCGCTCACCCTGATCGCCGAGTCGGACCTCAACGACGCGCGGGTGGTCACCCCGCGTGAGGCCGGTGGCCTGGGGATCGATGCTCAGTGGAGCGACGACTTCCACCACGCGGTGCACGTCGCGCTGACCGGCGAGACCAGCGGCTACTACGCCGACTTCGAGCCGCTGAGCGCCCTCGCCAAGGTGTGCGAGCGCGGCTTCTTCCACGACGGGACCTACTCGTCCTTCCGTGGCCAGGACCACGGCGTGCCCGTCGACGTCGAGCGGATGCCGACCTGGCGACTGGTCGTCGCGAACCAGAACCACGACCAGATCGGCAACCGTGCCGTCGGCGACCGGCTCTCGGACCCGTCCCCGGGGCACCTCGACGACGACCAGCTGGTCTGTGCCGCGATGCTCACCCTCGCGGGCCCGTTCACACCGATGCTCTTCCAGGGCGAGGAGTGGGCTGCGTCCACGCCCTTCCAGTTCTTCACCTCCCACCCCGAGGCGGACCTGGGCAGGGCCACGGCGGAGGGACGCATCAGGGAGTTCGCCCAGATGGGCTGGGACCCCGACGTCGTGCCTGACCCGCAGGACCCCGAGACCTTCGAGCGCTCGAAGCTCGACTGGTCCGAGCTCGAGGGCGGCAGGCACGCCCGGGTGCTGGCGGCGTACCAGCGACTGGGGGAGCTCCGCCGGAGCCTCCCCGCTCTCACGAACCCCTCGTTCACGGCGACGACGTGCACCGTGGACGAGGACTCGAGGCTGTTCACCATGCTCCGGGGTGACACCGGGCAGGAGTGCCTGATGGTCGTGAACTTCGGCGACCGACCGGTCGAGCACGAGGTCGACGGTGGCCTGGACCTGGTCTTCCGCACGCCGAGCCGGCCGCACCTGTCCGGAGGGCGACTGCACCTTCCTGCCCATGCCGGAGCCCTGTTGGCGACCGCGCGCTCCTAGAGTCAGGGCATGACGCCGCACGCAGGCATCTCCGCCCGGTCCGCAGCCGGGCTGATCGCTGCCGTCGTGGACGTCACGGTTGCCGGATGCGGTCAGGCCGGGGGCTCCCCGTCGGCCGCGTCGCCGGGGACCCAGCCGTCGCCCAGGCCGAGCTCGAGCGCCACCGCCCCAGCCGCTCCCGGCCTCGAGCGCGAGCGCCCGCCGACCGCCGCCCCGACGGTCGCCCCGCACCAGCGAGCGCGCCGACCTCGGGACGGAGCCGCCTCCGTGGCTCGGGACACGCCCGCTGCCCCTGGACGCGAACGGGCTGGGGCAGGTCCGACCCACTCCCCCCGAGCTGGTGCGGCGGCGGTTCACGCTGCCGGACACCCTCGCGCAGCTTCCCGGGAACGGCTTCGCGTCCCGGGTTGCGACGCCGGCGCCCCGGGAGGTCATCGACCGGTCGACCTGGCGGCCCGGCTGCCCGGTCGGCGCCGACGACCTTTCCTGGCTGCGGCTGGCGTTCTGGGGGTTCGACGGCACGACGGCACACCGGTGAGCTGCTGGTGAGGACCTCAGCAGCCCCCGCGATGGTCACCGTCTTCGGCCGGCTGTACGCCGCACACTTCCCGATCGAGGAGATGCGGATCACCCGCCGTGACGAGCAGGACGTGGCGCCGACCGGGGACGGCAACAACACCGGTGCCTTCAACTGCCGGGCGACGGTCGGGGCCACGACGTACTCCCAGCACGCCTACGGCCTGGCGGTGGACGTCAACCCGTTCCAGAACCCCTACACGAAAGGTGACGTGGTGCTCCCGGAGCTGTCGTCGTCGTACGTCGACCGCGGCTGGGTCCGGCCCGGGATGATCACCGCGTCGGGGCCGGTGGTGCGGGCCTTCGAGTCCGTCGGCTGGACGTGGGGCGGCACGTTCCGCTCGCTGAAGGACCTGCAGCACTTCTCCCAGAACGGGCTCTGAGCAGCGGGGGCTTGTGCGAGCCCGACGATCGGAGTTGGTTGGGAGCATGGTGGAGCGCACGAACGCCCGAGGAACTCGCCACGACCTCGAGGTCTCCTCGCCCGAGCAGATCCGCAACGTCGTACTGGTCGGGCCGAGCCAGTCGGGCAAGACCACGCTGGTCGAGGCGTTGCTGCTCGCCTCGGGCGGCATCGCCCGGGCCGGGACCGTGGCCGGGCACTCCACCGTGTCCGACTTCGAGGAATACGAGCACGCCCACGAGCGGTCCAGCTCGTTGACCGTGGCGCCCCTGGTCCACGCCGGCTGCAAGATCAACCTCCTCGACACCCCCGGCTACGCGGACTTCGTCGGCGAGGTCCGGGCCGGGATCCGGGCGGCCGACTGCGCCCTGTTCGTGGTCGCCGCGAACGAGCCGGTCGACGAGAGCACCCGTGCGCTCTGGCGCGAGTGCGCGACCGTCGGCGTCCCCCGGGCCGTGCTGGTCACCAAGCTCGACCACGTACGGGCCGACTTCGAGGCGACGCTGCGGGCAGCCCGCGAGGCCTTCGGCGCCCGGGTGCTGCCGGTCGTCGTCCCCGACGGCCCCGGCGTCACCGCCCTGCTCGGGCGTGCCGACGACGACAGCCGGCGCGGTGAGCTGATCGAGGCCGTCATCGAGGAGTCCGAGGACGAGACGCTGATGGAGCGCTACCTCGGGGGCGAGGAGGTCGGCGAGGACCTGCTGCTCGGCGACCTCGAGAAGGCCGTGGCCGGCGCCAGGCTGCACCCCGTGCTGGCGGTGTGCGCGACGGACGGTCGCGGCTGCGGCGAGCTGCTCGACCTCTGCGTCCGCGGGTTCCCCGCTCCGTCCGAGCGTGCCGCCCACGAGTGCTACACCCCCGCGGGTGCCCGAGCGGGCGTCGCGACCTGCGACCCCGACGGGCCGCTCGTCGCCGAGGTCGTGCGGACCAGCAGCGACCAGTACGTCGGGCGGGTGAGCATCGTGCGGATCTTCTCCGGGACCCTCCTCCCGGACTCCGCGGTGCACGTGTCCGGACACTTCTCCTCGTTCTTCACCGACGACGCGGGACGTGAGGACCACGACGAGGACGAGCGGGTCGGCGCCCTCGGCCACCCCTTCGGGCAGCACCAGGTGCCCGCACGGCAGGTGATCGCCGGCGACATCGCCGTGGTCGGCCGGCTCAGCCGCGCCGAGACCGGCGACACGCTGTCCGGCCAGGAGCAGCCGCGCGTGCTCAAGCCCTGGGTGATGCCCGAGCCGCTGCTTCCCGTCGCCATCGAGGCGCAGTCCCGCTCCGACGAGGACAAGCTCTCTCCCGCCCTGAGCCGGCTGCGGGCCGAGGACCCCAGCCTCCGGGTCGAGCACAACGCCGAGACCGCCCAGGTGGTGCTGTGGGTGATGGGCGAGGCGCACGCGGAGCGCGCCCTCGACCAGCTGCGCGCCAGGTACGGCGTGGCCGTGTCGGCGGTGCCGGTGGTGGTGCCCCTGCGGGAGACCTTCACGGCACCGGCGAAGGGCCACGGCCGGCACGTGAAGCAGTCCGGCGGCCACGGCCAGTTCGCGATCTGCGACGTCGAGGTCGCGCCGCTGCCGCAGGGATCCGGCTTCGAGTTCGTCGACCAGGTGGTCGGCGGCGCGGTCCCGCGCCAGTTCATCGGCTCGGTGGAGAAGGGGGTGCGCGCCCAGATGGAACGCGGAGTCAGCAAGGGCTACCCCGTCGTGGACATCCGGGTCACGCTCACCGACGGCAAGTCGCACAGCGTCGACTCCTCCGACGCCGCCTTCCAGAGCGCCGGCGCGCTGGCCCTGCGGGAGGCCGCGGACGCAGCGACTATCGCCCTCCTCGAGCCGTACGACGAGGTGACCGTGCTGGTGCCTGCCGACCACGTCGGGCCGGTGATGGGCGACCTCTCCGCGCGACGCGGGCGGGTGCTCGGCACCGAGGAGGCCGGGGACGAGCGCACCGCCGTACGTGCCGCCGTGCCCCAGATCGAGCTGGTGCGCTACGCCGTCGACCTGCGTGGGATCACCCACGGCACCGGGACGTTCACCCGCTCCTTCGCCCACCACGAGCAGATGCCCGACGAGCTCGCGCGGGCGGTCCCGGAGCGCGCCTGACCTCGGCCCGGGCTCAGCCGGTCTGGCCCTCCTCCCGACTCTCCTCGACCCGGTGGGAGACCCGCAGCAGCCGCAGCGAGGTCACCAGGAACACGCCTCCGACCAGGTTGCCGAACGCCGACCAGCCGAGGGCGCCGACCCAGTCGACGTAGGTGTAGTCGGCCTCCCCGGTGTGCAGGCCGGCGAACATCAGGATCGAGTCGAGCACGGAGTGGAAGAGCTGCGCGCCCACGAGCACGAACGACATCGACACCGCGGCGACGAGCTGCGGGACCTTGTCCTCGGTGGAGTGCTGCATCCTGGTGAGCAGCGTGATCACCATCCCCGCCAGGACGGCGAGGAAGAACGAGCGCCAGGACACCCCGAGATGGGCGTAGTGCGACCCCGCCTTCACGGCTGCGTCACGCACCTCGGGAAGGGCGACGACGATCATGCCGGACGCCAGCCACCCCGCCGCCAGGTTGGCCACCAGGGTCACCCCCCACAGCCGCAGCAGCTGGGTGACGGTGCCGACCTTGGCCACCACCGAGATCACCGGCACCAGGAAGTTCTCGGTGAACAGCTCACTGTTGGCGAGCAGCAGCGCGACGAAACCGACCGTGAAGGCCAGCGACGCCAGCAGCCGGTTGCCGGTCTCCTGCTCGACCACGAGATACATCAGCACACCGACCGCGACGTCGATGCCGCCGACCAGACCGGTCACGACCAGCGGCAGCAGCGGCCGGTCCAGGCGCTCGTGCCCCTGCTCGACCAGTCGGTCGAAGGTCTCCTCGAGCTCTGCCTCGTCGCGCGAGCCCGCCGGAGCGGTTACGTCCTCGGAGCCGCCGCCGCTCACGGCCGGGTCCGGTCTTCGGCCAAAGGTGTGTGCACGTCGCACACGCTAGTCGCGCGGGCCCCACCTGCCTGCGATTTGGCAGCGAGCCGCGACCTGCGCCGGACGGCTCACTCGCTGGTGACCGGCGGGAACCGGCTGAGTCGCTCGACCTCGTTGAGGTCGAGGTGGTTGCGCATGTAGAGAGCGGCCCCGTCCTGGGGCGGGGTGTACTCCCACGGGGTCACCACTCCCTGGCGAAGGGCGGAGCCGACGAGCCGCCGCCGAGCCTGGTCGAGGAGCACGTCGGCATTGACGGCGTCGAGGTCCCACCGCCGGTCGACCTCCGTGCGCAGCTCCTTGACCCTGGCCGACCAGTCGGAGTTCTCGGCCAGGTTGACCCGCTCGTGCGGGTCGGCGGCCAGGTCGTAGAGCTGGTCGGGGTCGACCGGGGAGTGCACGAACTTCAGGTCGCCGCGACGGATCATCACGATGGGGGCGATGGCCCCCTCACCCATGTACTCACCGATCACCTCCCGCTCGACCGGGTCCTCGGTGGTCGCCCCCCGCGGGCGGCACAGGTCGAGCAGCGACCGACCCGCCAGCGGGTCGACGCTCGCCGGCGCGCTGTTCCCGGCGAGCTCGGTGATCGTGGGCAGCACGTCGACCAGCGACACCGGCGCCGAGACCCGCCCGGGAGCGAACCGCTTCGGGCTGTGCACGATCAGCGGGACCCGGGCCGAGCCCTCGAAGAAGTTCATCTTGTACCAGAGGCCACGCTCGCCGAGCATGTCGCCGTGGTCGGCCAGCAGCATCACCACGGTGTCGTCGGCCACGCCCAGCGAGGCCAGCGTCGAGGTCAGCTTCGCGGTCCACTCGTCGAGGTAGGAGATGTTGCCGTAGTAGGCGCGCCGGGCCCGGCGTACGTCGCGCTCGGTGATCTCCACCTCGTCCATCGCACTGACCTGGCGCAGCCGCTGGGTGTGCGGATCCAGGGGCACGTCGTCCGCGCCGAGCACCGGCAGCGGGATGTCGGCTCCCTCGTAGAGGTCCCAGTAGCGGCCCCGGGTCACGTAGGGGTCGTGCGGGTGGGTGAACGAGACCACCAGCAGCCACGGCCGCTCGTCGGGGTCGCGAGCCAGGTCGTGGAGCGCACGCACCCCCTGGTGACCGACCTCGTCGTCGAAGAGCAGCTGGTTGGTCACCTCCGCCACCCCGGCCTGCGTGACCGCGTCCATGTTGTGGAACCACCAGTCGATGCGCTCGTCGGGCTGCAGCCAGTTGGGCGTCCAGCCGAAGTCGGCGGGATAGATGTCGGTCGTGCGCCGCTCCTCGAAGCCGTGCAGCTGGTCGGCGCCGACGAAGTGCATCTTGCCGTCGAGCACGGTGCGGTAGCCCGCCGACCGGGCGTGGTGGGCGAAGGTGGGGATGGTGCTGGCCAGGTAGGCGGCGTTGTCGTAGCCGCGCGTCGCCGAGGGCAGCTGCCCGGTCATCATGCAGTAGCGCGCCGGGGTGCACAGCGGGCTGTTGGAGTACGCCGCGTCGAAGACGACGCCCTCGCGGGCCAGACGATCGATCGTGGGCGCCTGGACGACCTGGTTGCCGTAGCAGCCGAGGGCATCAGGGTTGAGCTGGTCGAACATGACGATCAACACGTTGGGTCGCTCTGGTCGAGCGGCCGCAGTCTTCTCCACGGTCATGGTCCGAGTGTGACACCCGCGACGCCGGTCGTCGTGCGTCCGGGCGCGCCCGATCAGGCCCGGAGACGTCTCGCCAGCCCGGAGGCGCGCTGCACCTTGCGGGCCACGGCGGCACGCACGGACTCCTCGGTGCCGAGCACGGTGACGCGTTGCCGCGCGCGAGTGACCGCGGTGTAGAGCAGCTCGCGGGTCAGCAGCGGCGAGTCGCCGGGCGGGAGCACCACGGTCACCGCGGCCGCCTCCGAGCCCTGGCTCTTGTGCACGGTCATCGCGTAGACGGTCTCGACCCCGGTGAGTCGCGTCGGCGCGAAGGACCGCAGCTCACCGTCGGAGCGCACGACCACGCGCAGGCGCCCGTCGTCGGCGCGGACCGTGACCCCCAGGTCGCCGTTGGACAGGCCCAGCCCGCGGTCGTTGGCGGTGATCAGCACCGGTCGTCCGGCGTACCACTCGTCGAGGTGCGCGACCCCGGCGCTCTCGGCGAGGTGGTGGACCACCTGGCGGTTCCAGCCCGAGACGCCGTAGGGACCCTCCCGATGGGCGCACAGCAGCCGGTGCCGCTCGAGGAGCTCGGAGGCCACCCCGGCCCCGCCTCCTGGGCTGCCGAGGCGATGTCGACCGCGCGGTCGACGACGTCGGCGCGTACGGCGGCCGTGGCAGCGCGGTCCTCGGGGTCGACGAGCGCACGGCCTCACCGGCGGAGCCCAGCAGCGCCACCGCAGCGTCGGCGTCCCCCGCGCGGATCGCCCGCGCCAGCGCGTCCAGCGCACGGCCACCCGCGTCGTCAGCGGTCCGGTGCGTGGTCAGCAGGCGTACGACGGGCGAGTCGGTGCGGTCCTCGAAACCGGCGACGAGATCCGCCAGCACCGCCCCGGCCTCGACCGAGGCCAGCTGGTCGGGGTCGCCCACGAGGACCAGGCGCGTGGTCGGCCGGACCGCCTCGAGCAGCCGGGTCATCTGGGTCAGCGAGACCATCGAGACCTCGTCGACCACGACCACGTCGTGGGGCAGCGGGTTGCTGCGGTGGTGCCGGAAGCGGGTGCTGTTGTCGGGGCGCCAGCCGAGCAGCCGGTGCACGGTGCTGGCGGCGATGCCGACCAGGCGCGGGCGGCCTGGGCCGGCATCTGGCCGGTCGCCTCGCGGCGACCGACTCCTGCAGCCGCGCGGCCGCCTTGCCGGTCGGGGCAGCAGCGCGATCCGGGGCGGCGGACCGGTCGAGGCCTCGTGCTGCTCGGTGAGCACGGCCAGGAGCCGCGCGACCGAGGCGGTCTTGCCGGTGCCGGGACCGCCGGTGAGCACGGTGGTCCACTGACGGGTGGCGCGCTCGGTGGCGTCACGCTGCTCCTCACCGCCGGGCGGGAAACATCCGCTGCAGCGCCGCCGACAACGGGGGCTCCTCGATCTCGGGCGGGCGCAGCTGCAGCCGAGCGACGAGGTCGTCGTGGACCTGCTTCTCCTCGCGCCAGTGACGGTCGAGGTAGAGCAGGGAGCCCTCGAGGCGGAGCACGCCGCGCACGGTCAGCGTGCTCCGGCGTACGTCCTCCAGCCACGAGACCTGCTCGGGCCACGGGAGGGTGTGCTCGGGAGTCCTGGCCGCCGGATCGTCCGCAGGGGTGGGCAGCTCGAGGCAGGATCGACACAGGACGGCGCACGAGCCGGGGACGGCGCGCACGGCGAGAGCGACCGCCAGCCGGACGCTCGCTGGAGCCCTCGTCGAGCAGGGCGGCGAGCCGGGTGGCGACGTGGACGTCGGCAGCATCGAGCACCCCCGCCCGGTTGAGCTCGGCAGCCAGGCTCGGCGCGCAGTGCGAGGTGGCGACTGGTCGGGTCGCGGTCGATCACGGCGCCACCTCCGGGGGGCGGCCGCGGGGTCCGTCGAGCAGGTCCGAGAGCGCGACCACGAGCGCCGCCGGCGGCTGCCAGGAGAAGATCCCGCACGGGATGCCGTCGACGACCGGGGTGTGCTCGCCGAGCATGCCGCGGACGTAGAGGTAGAGCACCCCGCCGAGGTGCGCCCGGGCAGGTAGCCGGGCTGGCGCCAGCGCAGGTAGCGGTGCAGCACCACCGAGTAGAGCATCGCCTGCAACGGGTAGTGGGAGTGCAGCATCGCCTCGGTGGCCAGCGCCGGGGTGTAGTCGAGGGCGGTGAGCGGCCGCCCGGGTTCGCCCAGGCTGTTGGTCTTGTAGTCGACGACCACGTAGCGCGGGCGCTCGGCTCTCCGACCCGCAGCACCACGTCGATCGAACCGCTGAGGTAGCCGCGCAGCACCTGCTCGCCCAGCGAGGGGTTGCGCAGCCGGTCGGCATAGGCGCGCATCGGGTCACCGGCGGGCAGGTGTCTCGAGCGCGTCGGCGAAGTCCTGCAGCAGCCGCCCGCCCGTTGCCAGATCGCCTCCGGCCATCGGGAACTCGAAGTCCAGCTCGCGCAGCCGGTCGCGCAGCGCGAACCCGGCGAGACGTCGTCGGCCAGCGGGCCGAGCGAGCGTGCTGCATGGGCAGCATCGCGTCGGCGAGGCTCCTCCGGGTCGCCGCCACCGACCACCAGCGCCGCTCCTCCGCCACCCGGGCCAGGAGCTCGGCTCGCAGGTCCTCGGCCTCCGGATCGGCGTGCTCCAGCACCGCGTGCACCAACGACCCGAACGTCGCCCCGGCCAGCAGGCCGTTCATCGGCGAGACCAGCGCCGCGAGGTCTTCCTCGACGGAGGCCTCCGGCGCCACCTCCTCGGCGGTGTCGAGCTCGTCCTCGTCGTCGGTGCCCGCTTGCTCGGGCTCGCTGGTGATCCCGGCGACCACCTGCTCCTCAGCACGGATCAGCCCGCTGTAGGAGGTCCGGCGCCACTCCGTGTCGATCGGGCGGTCGAAGCGCCGGACCGCGAGCGGTCCGGACGGTGCCGGGTAGGCTGGTCTGGTCGCGGGCGAGCTCGGAGAGCTCGAATCGGAGGGCACCCGCGCCTGCCAGTGCCGGAGCTGCGCCACCACCTCGAAGTCCGCGGAGCCTCGCGGGACCGTGTCGGGCACCGGCGCCTGTCGGGCTGCGTCCGAACAGCAGCCGGGTGAGTCCGGCGTGGCCGCGTCCCAGCTG
Source organism: uncultured Actinomycetota bacterium (assembly GCA_963815825.1). GTDB lineage: Bacteria > Actinomycetota > Actinomycetes > Propionibacteriales > Nocardioidaceae > Marmoricola. The sequence continues at coordinate 154,231 of CAWFII010000017.1, forward strand.
GGCGCGAACCACGTGACCACCTGGGACTGTGCCCGGGTCAGGGCCACGTAGGTCAGCCGCAGCTCCTCGCCCGCCTCGCGGCCAGCGCCTGTGGCGGCAGGCCTGTCCACCGAGGTCGAGGCAGCGCTGGCCCTCCTCGTCGTGGAAGAGGAACTCCGTGTCCTTGCCGGGCCAGCAGTTGAACAGCTCCGGGAGGTAGACGACGGGGTACTGCTGGCCCTTGCTGCCGTGGATCGTGACCAGCTGCACCGCCTCGGCGTCGGTGTCCAGCCTGCGGGTGCGTTCGTTGCTCCTCCTGGCGACCGACGCTCGGCGCGCAGCCAGCCCAGCAGCGCGACCAGGCCCAACCTCTCGCGCTGGGCGACCTCGTGGAGGACCTGGCCCAGGTGGTTCAGGTCGGTGAGCAGGCGCTCACCCTGGGGCCGGCCCAGCACCCGAGCGGCGAGCCCGTTCGAGATCAGCGACTCGTGCACGGCAGCGATACCCCGGCCGCGGAACAGGTCCAGCCAGCGGCGTACGTGCTCGGCCAGGTCGTCGGTGAGTCGTCGCCACCGGCGTCGAGCTCCCGGGGGAGCAACCCAGGAACGAGGTGAGCGCGACCGCCCGGATCCGGCCGGGCGCTGCGGCTGCTCCAGGGCCTCGAGCAGCGCCAGCCACTCGCGCCCGCCTGGGTGACCATCACGCTCTCCGCCGTTGATCACCGACGGGACCCCACGCCGGGCGAGCTCCTCCTGGTAGAGGGGCGCGTGCTTGAGGCTGACAGCAGGATCGCGATGTCACCGGCGACAGCGGCTTCGCGTCGTACTTCACGCCGGGGCGAGCGTCGCGCGACGTCATCTGCGAGGTCCTCGGCCATGTGCGGGCGCAGCACGTCCATCATCACCGCCGGACTGGTTGGTGCGGAAGCCGCCGCGTGGACGCCGCGCACCCGCACCGGCTCGGGCTTCGTCGCGCCGGACAGGCGGCTGCCCTCGTGCCGCGAACCGACCCGGTGCACGGTGATGCCGGATCACCCAGCCCCGCGCCGCGGGTCAGCACCTGCAGCGCCTCGACGAGCGGGGCGTCGCTGCGCCAGTTGCCGCCCAGCGTGGCATTGTCGGCCGCTCCGGGCCTCGAGGTAGGTGAAGATGTCGCCGCCACGGAAGGCGTAGATCGCCTGCTTGGGGTCGCCGATCAGCACCAGGGGGGCGTGTCCGCGAAGGCCCGGTCGAGCACCGCCCACTGGACCGGGTCGGTGTCCTGGAACTCGTCGACCAGCACGATCTGCCAGCGCTGGCGCATCCGGTCGCGCGCCGGGGAGTCGGCGTGCTCGAGCGCGCCGGCGAGCCGGCTGAGCAGGTCGTCGTAGCTGAGGATGCCGAGTCGCCTCTTGCGGCGCTCCATCTCCTCGCGGACCAGCAGCGCGAAGCCGACCCGGGCCCCCTCGCTGCTGGCGGGGTCCGCGCCCTGCGGTGCCAGGACCGCCTGCGGATCGCCGACCGCGGCCCGGGCGAGCCGCAGGGCGGTGGTGCGGTCGAAGGGGGGCTGCTGTGCCAGGTGGCCGAACTCGCGAGGTAGAGGTCGTCGACCACCTCGACCACCAGCTCGTGGAGGTTCTCCTCGAGCCGCCCGCGCGTCGGTGTCGCCCGCGACCCCCAGGGAGCGCAGCACCGCTGGCAGAACTCGTGGGTGGTGGCGATCGTCGCGGCGTCGTAGGAGGCCAGCGCGTCGAGAGCCGCTTGCGCCGCTCCCGCAGCTCCTCGGCGCCGACCCCGGTGAGGAAGCCAGGGCGCGTCGTCCGACCGAGCCGGGTCGGCGGGGCGTGCGCGGCGTCGACCAGCTGGCGGCGTACCCGTTCGCGGAGCTCCTGGCTGGCCATCCGGCCGAAGGTGATCACCAGCATCTCGTCCAGCGGGGCGACCCCCTCGGCGACGTAGCGCGCCACGAGGGCCGCGATCGTGTAGGTCTTGCCGGTGCCGGCGCTCGCCTCCAGGACGGCAGTCCCGGTGGGCAGGTCACCGAGCAGGTCGAACCCCGCGATGGTGACCCGGTGGGGTGCGCGCTCATCGGTGCACCCGCTCGACCATCGGCAGCCACAGCCGGCGGGCCAGGGCGCCCAGCCTGGTGGACTCGCCCTCGATCTCCTCGCCCGGGCGCGGCTTCGCGTCGAGCAGCGTCGCCAGCGGCGCGGCGGGACCCCAGACCGCGACCTGTTCGGGATCGGCGTCCTCACCGGGGTAGTTGCCGCTCTTCCACTTGAACTCCGCCGCCTCGATCCGGGCCATCTCGGGCGAGCGGTGCTTGAGCCCCCACTCGTGGCCGGTCTTCAGCGGCAGGGGCAGCGGCTCTCGCATCCCGGCGTCGTAGATCGCGACCAGGTCGCCCAGCAGGCCCTGGCCTCGGGGACCCTGCCCCAGACGACCCGTGCGGTCGCCTCGTCGGGGTCACCGCGCCGCCCCTTGGCGCCACGCCCGACCGAGCCGGCCGAGAAGAGCGCCCGGGGCGACTCGCGCCCAGCGCCAGCAGGGGGACCCAGGCGTCGATCCAGTGCTTGGGCCCGACGCGGGAGTAGCTCGCCCGGACCAGCCGGTTGCCGTAGAGTCGGTGACCGTGCCGGCCAGCACGCGTCCGTCGCCCAGGTCGACGTGACGTCCCGCGACTCGCCCCGGCGTCCGGCGCGCAGGGTCTCGGCCAGCTCCGCCACCGGCGCGCCTCGGCCAGCACGTCGTGGGCGAGCCGCCAGCCGAGTCGGCCGGGGGGCAGCACGCCGCGGCGCCACTCCCTGTCCAGCGCCCGCTCCGGCGGCCGGCCGGCCAGGAGGTCCCGCAGCAGCCGGTCGCCGACCTCCCACGCCTCGAGGCCGTCGAGCTCCACCGGCATCCCGTCCAGGCGTCCTCGCCCTCGTCGACGAAGGCGACGTCGAGGCGCCGCCGCAGGAACTCCTTGACCGGGCTCTTGAAGAAGGCGACCAGCGCCTCGAGCTCGACGTCGCCCGCGCGGCGGCAGCACCAGGTCGGTGAGCCGCGGGGCGGGCTCCCGCCCCCGGCTGCCGCCTCCGCGCCGGCCAGCGACTGCCGGTCGAAGGAGAACGGTGCGGGGGCTCGAGGTTGCGGGGGTCGAACGCCTGCAGCGGGTGTTCCACCGGCGTGCTTCCGGCACCGCTCGCGGTCTGGTCGAGCGCGTCGAGGAGCTCCTGCAGCGGCACCGCCGGGGGGCGCCGCTGGCCCGTGGTCTCGGTCGCACCGGTGTAGGTGACCACCAGGGTCTGCCGGGCCGCCACGATCGCGTCGAGCATCAGCTGGCGGTCCTCGCTGCGAAGGTCGCGCTCCCCGGTCAGCGGACGCCGGGCGAGCACGTCGTCGCCGTCGACGGCGCCCGCGCGGGGAAACACCCCGTCGTCGACCCCGAGCAGGCACACCACCGGTGCGGCACCGAGCGCATCGGGGTCATCGTGCACACGGTCAGGGTGCCGGTGCGGAAGTTGGCCCGGGTCGGTCGGCCAGCCAGCCGTTCGCCCATCAGCGCGCGTACGTCGGGGAGGCGGAGCTCCAGGCCCTGGGCCCGGGGTCGGGCGCCAGCCCGGCGAGCTCGCGGTGCAGCTGGCCGAGCTGCCACTCCTCGTCACGGGCGACGGCGGTGAGCTGCCCGACCCCCTCGGTGATCGTCTCCAGCCAGTGCGCGACGGGGTGCTCCCCGGTCAGCGCGTCAGTGACCTGCTGCAGCCGAGCCATGCACTCGGCCAGCCGCCCGGCCAGGTCGATGCTGCTGCTGGCGACGTCGTCGAGGGGCAGGGTGGTGGCGAAGAAGCGCTCGGCGTCGTCGGAGACCGCGGCGCCGGCGAGGATCCGGTCGAGCCCGAAGCGCCAGGTGTTCTGGACGTAGCCCTGCAGCCCGAAGTCGGCGCGATGGTGCTCGTCGAAGGACCACCGGACGCCGGCGCTCTCACCCAGCCCGTGATCGTCTCGAGGCGTTCTCGGTGAAGGCGAAGCGGCGCCGGACCGGGTCGGTCGCGAGCAGGTCCAGGATCCGGCTGGCCTCGGCCCGGCCCCCGGCGATGGTCGAGCAGCTGTCCACCACGGCCAGCAGCGGGTTGGTCTGGGTCAGCCAGCGGTCCGCCAGCATCACCCGCAGCTGGTGGCCGGGGTGGTGCTGCTCGGAGCCGTCCACGACGGCGCCCATCCCGAACGCAGCGGTGATCAGCGGGGCGTAGGCCTCGATGTCCGGGCACATCACCAGGATGTCGCGGGGCTCCAGCGTCGGGTCGTCGGTGAGCAGACCGAGGAGCACCTCGCGGAGCACCTCGACCTGGCGTGCCGGGCCGTGACAGGCGCGCACCTGGACACTGTGGTTCTCGTCGCGGAGCGTCCGCCTCGACGGTCGCCGGGAGCGTTGGCGGCGATGTCGGCCGCAACCAGGAAGCAGCGTGCCGGGGGCGTGGCCGATCCCGCCGCGACGCCGGCCGGGCCGTGGTCCGGGACACCGCCCGTGTCCACTCGGGTCGGGGACCGACCGAGGGTGCGCTCCAGCTCGCGCAGGTCACGCCCCAGGGACGAGAGCAACGGATGGCCGACCCGCTCGTGGACGTGTCGTCGAGCGGGCGACCGCGCCGCTCAGGTCGGCCAGCTCCGCCACAGCACGTCGGAGGGGCGGCAGCCAGAGGTGGACGTCGCGACGCGCACCCAAGGCGTCGAGCAGCCCGACCTGCGTCACGGGGATCCGGGTGTGACCAAGAGTGAGAACCGCCTCGGCAGGTCCAGCGAACCGGGGTCCCGGGAGGCGCGAACGGTCTCGCGCGTGCCGGGCGTCCGGGCTCGGCTCGCCGACCTCCGCGAGGATCCGACGCCAGAGCTCGGGCTGCCAGTTCAGGTCGTGGGCCAGCTCGCGCCCGGCCCCGTCGGTGGCACCACCGGCCTCCCAGTCCTCGAGCAGCGAGGGACGCTGCAGGGCAGCAGGAGGGCACAGAGCCGGCCAGGCGGCGAGCCACGGAGTAGCGCCGACCTCGCCGCAGTCGGCGTCCTCACCCTGCTGAGCGCGGCCGAGGTGGGCACTGAGCGCCGCGCACCAGGACTCGCCGGCGCTGGCGTCGACCACCCTCAGCAGCGGCCAGACCAGCGCGTCCGCGGCCCAGGGGTACCGCGGCCAGTCTCACCGGTGCCGGTGAGCTCGCTGATCAAGGTGTGCGGCGAGCGGAACTGAACACCCGCGCAGACACCGTCCTCACTACCGGCGCCGTGGCCCAGCCGGTGGGAGAGCCGCTCGCTCAGCCAACGCTCGACGCCCTTGGCGGGCACCAGCACCAGCTCCTGCTCGAAGGGGTCGGGCAGGGGGTCGCGCAACAGCTCGGCCAGACCGTCGGCCAGCTGGTCGGAGCCTGGCGCACGGTGCAGGTGCAGGGACACGTGGCGCGCGTCAGGCCTGCCGGGACTGCCAGAGGCCCAGCAGGTTGCCCTCGGCGTCTTTGAAGCAGGCCGCCCAACCGATGTCGCCGATCTCTGGCGGCCGAGGACCGTAGAGCCACCGAGCTCCTCGATCGTGGCCAGCGTCTCGTCGATGTCGTCGACGTCGATGGTGATCTTGGGCCGGTCGATCTGGCCCTCCCGCTCGACCATGCCGCCGCCGATGTAACCCGAGCTGGTCTGCACGCCCCCCTCCCCCGGTCGGCCCGGTCTGCACGAAGAAGTAGTCCATGCCGGGGATCTCGCCGACCGTCCACCCTGATGTACCTCGGAGTAGAACCTGCTGGCCCGCTCGCCGTCGTCGAAGGGGATCTCGAAGTGCACGACTCTTCCGCTCATGTCTCCGACCCTAAGATGCCACCACCGACATTGCCGAGGGGCGTGCTGGGCGAGGCGGTCGTGGGGCACCGGACATGCGAATGTCGCGCAAAGTGACGCACGTGTACCCCGCAGCCCCCTCCCGTGACATTCGCATGTTCGGCGATGCCCTCGCGCCAGCCGGAGCTGACGCCCGCTGGTCACCGGGTGAGCGGGTAGGCATCACGCGCGACCCACAGGCATGCGAATGTCGCTGGAGCGACCTCTCACCGCCCCGTCAGCCACATGCCCCACATTCGCATGCCTATAGCGACGCCCCGGCCACACCTGCCCCGGCCACACCCGCCCCGGCCACACCCGCCCCGGACGCACCTGCCCTGGCCACACCTACCGGGCCCCGGCTGCTGGGTCGGCTGCCGCCGTACGGCTGCCCGGCCACCGGCTGCCCGGCGGCCTGCCTGCCCGGCCACCTGCCCGGCCGCCTGCCCGTAGGCGGACCGGCTGACCCCTGACCGAGGCCGGGCGCCCTGCCTGTACCGGAGCTCGCGGCGTGGGGGTGACAGGCTGGGGCCGTGAGCGATGCATCGGAGGACCCCCCTCGGACGCTGGCATCAACCCCGCGCTGCGCGAGCCCGCCCACCAGGTCTCGAGCAAGGCGCCGGTGCTGTGGGCCTTCGGCGCGGCGATGCGCGCGCTGTTCGGGCTCGGGCTGCTCGTAGCCGCCACGGTGCTCGACTGGTTCGCGGTGCCGATCTGGGCCGGGCCGCTGGACCCCGTCCTGGCGATCGCCTACATCGCGGCGATGCCGGTCGTGCGCTACCGGATCCACCGGTGGGAGAGCACCGAGAGCGCTGTCTACACCCAGACGGGATGGCTCTCCCGGGAGCGTCGATCGCGCCCATGTCCCGAGTGCAGACCGTCGACTTCGAGCAGAGCCCGCTCGGCCGACTGCTGGAACTCGCCTCGGTCACGGTCACCACCGCCTCCGCGGCCGGCCCGCTGAAGATCACGATGATCGACAAGTCGGTGGCCGACCGGCTCGTCGACGACCTGACCCGTCGTACCGAGGCCGAGACGGGCGACGCCACGTGAGCGGCCGCGCCCGAGGAGGCAGCCGCGCAGGAGCGCACGCCCGCCCCCACCGACCCGCCCCCACAGACCCGCCCCCACCGACCCGGCGCCCTGGCGCCGGCTCGACCCGCGGATGCCGCCGGTCCACCCCGTCCTCGAGGTGGTCAAGTTCCTGCCCTTCCTGATCGGCGTCTTCGTCCTGGGGAGCAACGGCAGGAGCAACTGGTGGCAGTTCGCCGTGGTGGCATCCCGATCGCCCTCGGAGTGATGCGCTTCCTCACCACCCGCTTTCGGATCACCTCCACTCAGGTCGAGCTCGAGCGCGGGCTGATCGGCAGGAAGGTCCTGACCGCCAGGCTCCACCGGGTACGCGCCGTCGAGCCCACCTCCTCCCCCATCCACCGCGCCTGGGGCTCGCCAAGGTCCAGATTGGGACCGCCAGCAGCGGCAGGCAGGACGAGGACAGGTTCGAGCTTGACGCGCCCCCGCCGTCGCGGGCCCGCGCGATACGGCCGGCCCTGCTGCACCGCACGAACGTCACGCCCACACCCCCCGGAGCACCGGACGGTACCGACCCCGACGGCCGGGAGGGCGGCCGCCACCGGGGGATCCGGTGACCGACCGTGTGCTCATGCGGCTGGACCGGCGCTGGGTCCGCTACGCGCCGCTCACCAGCTCCGGCAACGTGATCGCCGCGGGGCTGCTCGCCCTGGGGGGCGAATTCGCCGACCGGGCGAACATCAACCTGATGAGCGCGGAGCGCTGGGAGGGATGCCCACCCGCTCTCGCTCGTCCTGCTCGTCCTCTCCGTGCCGCCGGCGTTCGCTCGTCCTCGGGGCGATCTTCGCGTGCTCGGCGATCCGGTCTCCAACTGGGGCTTCACCCTGTCCCGTGACGTGGACGGCGGCTCCTTCCACGTACGCCGGGGCCTGCTCACGAGCACCGAGACCAGCCTGGAGCAGGAGCCGAGCGCGCGGTCTCGAGGTCGCTCAGCCCCTGGCGCGGCTCGTCGGGCAGGCCGACTCTCCGCCGTCGTGACCGGAGTGTCCCGCGGCGACCGCAGCAGCACGCAGCTGGTGCCGCCCGCCCCGATGGCGGTGGTCGAGGGCGTGGGCACCGACCTGCTCGGGATCGCTCGCCGCTCGACCTCCAGCTCATCCAGCACGGTCCGGCCGCCCGACGCCGGCGCTACACCCGCGGCCTGACCGGGGCCTCGGTGGTGCCCGCCCTGACCGCGCTGCTCGTGGCGACGACGTCGCTGCCGTGGTGGACGGTGCTGCCGACCCCGCTGGCGGTGCCGCTCGGCCTGCTGCTGGCGGCCGACCGCTACCGGGGGCTCGGGCACGGGCTCAGCGAGGGGTACCTCGTCGTACGATCCGGCTCGCTGCGGGACGACGTGACGTCCTGCAGCGCTCGGGGATCATCGGCCGAAATGTCCAGCAGTCGTGGTTCCAGCGACGCGCCGGACTGGTCACCCTGGGGGCTACCACCGCTGCGGGACACCAGGCCTACGCCGCGATCGACATCCCCGAGACCGCGGCGACCGCGCTCGCGGACGCAGCGGTCCCCGGGCTGATCACCCCCTTCCTGGCCTGACCGAACCCCCCGAGCGCCGAGACGTCTCATCTGAAAGCCCGAGGTGCGCCGAGACGTCTCATCTGAAAGCCCCCCGAGCGCCGAGACGTCTCATCTGAAAGGTCGGGACAGCTCTGGTGCGGCGGTCGTTCTCCGCGGGCCGGACCTGCGGCTTTCAGATGCGACGTGTCGGCGACCTCGTGGCTTTCAGATGCGACGTCTCGGCAGGGCTGTGGCTTTCAGATGCGAGGGTCGGCGGGCTGAGGCTTTCAGATGAGACGGGTCGGCGGGGTGGGGGCTTTCAGATGAGACGTCTCGGCGGGGCTGGGGCTTTCAGATGCGACGGGTCAGAGAAAGCGCTTGAGGACCGGGATCGGGGCGTGCTTCATCAGCATGCTCATCGGCGCCCAGGGCAGCGGAGGGACGCAGGCCGAGTCCTTCTCCTTCTCGATGGCCTCCACCATCGCCCGTACACCGTCCTCGGTGCTGGCCATTCCCCGGGTCTTGGTGGCGTCGACGTGCTCGTTCATCTCCGAGGCGATGTAGCCCGGGTACAGCACGGTGACCTTGATCGGCTTGCCGTGCAGCTCGTGGCGCAGGCCCTCGGCGAGGTGGGCGACACCTGCCTTCGTGGCGGCGTACGTCGTCATCGCCTTGGGCATCCCGCGCATCGCCGACATCGAGCTGATCATCACGAAGTGCCCGGCGTTCTGCTCCCGGAAGATCTCCATCGCCGCCTCCGACTGCGCCAGGGCGGCCACGAAGTTGGTCATCGCGGTCTCCCGGTTGGCCTCCCAGCCCCCGGTGCCCAGCGGCGCTCCCTTGCCGAGGCCGGCGTTGACGATCACCCGGTCGATCGTGCCGAAGTCCTTCTTGAACCCGCGGAAGACCTCGAAGACCTGCTCGTCGTCGTTCACGTCGAGCGCTCTGGCCTCGACGCGACGCGCGGGATCCGCAGCGAGGATGTCGGCCTTGACGGACTCGAGCTTCTCCGTACGCCGGGCGCACAGCGCGAGGTCGTGCCCCTTGGCGGCCAGCTGCCGGGCCATCTCGGCCCCCAGCCCGCTGCTCGCACCGGTGATCAGGACGTTCTTCCTCGTGGTCGCCATGTGCTCCATCCTGCCAATCGCGCGCGGCAGGGTGGTCGCGGGCTCAGATGACGGCGCGCAGGGCACGGATCGCGCCCTCGAGGAACCGGTCGACCGCCACCCGGTCGGTGTCGCTCAGCTCCTCGTCCACGGCGGCCAGCTCCCGAAACATGGGCATCAGGAACCCGATCACCTCGGAGCGACCACTCGTGCTGATCGTGACCGACGTACGACGCCGGTCGCTGGCGTGCGAGGTCCGCTGGGCATGACCCCGCGCCTCGAGGCGGTCGATGATGCCGGAGGCCGCCGCCGAGCTCACCCCGAGGACGCGGCCCAGGTCACCGGGGCCCATCGGCTGGTCCATCAGGTGCTCGAGGGCGCGCAGCTCGTTGTGGGTCAGCCGGGCACGGCGCGCGACGGCGGGAGCCACCTGCTCGGAGAGGCGGGTCAGGGTGCGGAGCGAGGTGAGCGTCGCGCTCTGTCCCAGCCGCGACGACAGATCGTCGTGGTGGGACGAGGCCGCCTTGCCGACGTGGGATTCGTTCACTAGATTGCTCACTCACTTAGTTATCAACCGAGACGTATCGGGAGTGTATCGCCTGTGAGAGCGATCCAGCAGGTCATCGTGGGGCGCTTCAGCGCCCTGGTCAGCGTGCTCCTGCTCGGGTTCGGCGGGCTGCTCATCGCCGGTCTCGGCCAGGCCAGCCACCAGGCCTCGATCGACGACCAGCTGCCCAGCGGCTACGACAGCACCCGCGCCGCCCAGCTCCAGGAGAGGCTCCCGGGCAAGGACTCCTCGGTCGCGGTCGTGCTGTTCACCGGCGGGGTCGGACCGGACCGGGTCGGCGAGCTCGACACGCTGGTCCAGGGGCTCGACGTCGACAAGATCAGCCCACCCAGGGGCACGGCTGTCGTGCCCAGCGAGGACGGCGAGGCGGCGATCGCCGTGCTGGCGGTGGACACCAGCGGGGCCAGCGAGACCGCGGACGCCGTCAAGGCCCTCCGGAGCGAGCTCGCGGCCGCCGTGCCCACGGGGATCACGGCCCAGGTCACGGGTCCGGCGGCGATCCAGGCCGACCTGGCCGCGGTCTTCGACGGCGCCGACTTCAAGCTCCTTGCGGCGACCGTCACCGTGGTCGCGCTGCTGCTGGTGATCACCTACCGGAGTCCCTTCCTGTGGCTGATCCCGCTGGTCGTCGTGGGCGTCGCCGACCAGGCGGCGTCCGTGCTGGCCACCCACACGCTGGCGGCGGTCTCCGTGCCCTGGGACGAGTCGACCACGGGCATCCTCTCGGTGCTGGTCTTCGGCGCCGGGACCGACTACGCGCTGCTGCTGATCTCGCGCTACCGCGACGAGCTGCGCACCCACCGGGACCGCCGGGAGGCGATGCGGATCGCGCTGCGGCGTACGTCGCACGCGGTGCTGGCCAGCGCGACCACCGTCGTCCTCGGGGTGCTCAGCCTCACGCTCTCCCTGGTCCCGAGCACGCGCGGGCTCGGCATCGCCTGCGCCGTGGGGATCGTGGTCGCCGCTCTCTTCGCCCTGGTCGCCCTTCCCGCGACCCTGGTGCTGTTCGGTCGATGGGTGTTCTGGCCGCGGGTGCCCGAGGTGGGTTCGACGGGACTGACCGACGGCGGCTCCCTGTGGCGACGCGTCGGCGACGCCGTCAGCAGGCGGGCCACGGTCTTCGTCGTCGGCACGGTGCTGGTGCTCGGCGTCCTGGCTGCGGGCCTGCTCGACACCAAGCTGGGGCTCCCCACGGCCGAGCAGTTCCTGCAGAAGCCGGAGGCGGTCGCTGCCGGTCAGGAGCTGGCGAAGCACTTCCCGGCAGGCAGCTCCGACCCGGCCACGGTGCTGACCACCAACCCTGACGCGGCCACCGCGGCGCTGAAGGACGTGCCGGGGGTCGACTCCGTCCGGGTGGCTGGCAACGGCGACGGCTGGACCCGGATCGACGCGGTGCTCGACGCCAGCTCGCAGAGCAGCGCCGCGAGCCGGACCGTGGAACAGATGCGCGACGCGCTCGCCGACCTGGACGGCAGCAGCTACGTCGGAGGGAGCGCCGCGCAGGCGCTCGACGACGGCCAGGGAGCCACTCGCGACCGATGGGTGATCTTCCCGGTGATCCTGCTGCTCGTGCTCGGCGCGCTGCTGCTGCTCCTGCGCTCGGTGGTCGCCCCGGTCCTGCTCGTGCTGACGGTGCTGGCCACCTACGTCGCGGCGATGGGCGCGGGCTGGTGGGTCTTCCAGGGGGTGTTCGGCTTCAGCGGCGTCGACGTGGGCATGCCACTGCTCGCGTTCCTCTTCCTGGTGGCGCTCGGCGTCGACTACAACATCTTCCTGGTCACCCGCGCCTGGGAGGAGACCGCCGGCCACGGCTCGCGCGAAGGCATGCTGCGAGCCCTCGCCGCGACCGGCGGGGTGATCACGAGTGCCGGGATCCTGCTGGCGGCTGTCTTCGCAGTGCTCGGCGTGCTGCCGCTCGTGGTGCTGGCCCAGCTGGGTGTGGTGATCTGCATCGGCGTACTGCTGGACACGCTCGTCGTACGCACGGTCCTGGTGCCCGCGCTCGCGCTCCTCCTCGGCGACCGGTTCTGGTGGCCGCGCACGGTGGAGTAGACCCCCTCGGGAACGTGCTGGGCGACGTCCGGGCCCGGTAGCACGATGGAACGGTGCGACGCGGCCGAGTCACCGCAGCAGCGCTGGTCGTGCTACTGGTGGGACTGGCGCTGTTCCTTCGTCCCGCGCACGTGAGGCACCAGCCCGGGCGGCCAGGGCTAGCGCGGCCCCCCCGGCCCCCGACGGCGTCGCGACCCCACGCCCCCTCGCGTACGCCGAGGGCCAGACGATCCATCTGGGCGACCGGAGCATCGACACCGGCCTGGACGTCCTCTCCCTGGACGTGACCGACGACGGTGCCGCGTTCACGACCTTCGACGGGCTGCTGTGGTTCACCGACGGATCGGGACTGCACCAGATCGGCCTCACCAGTCGTGCCACCGCCACCCGGACCAGCGTCTTGTGGGGACCGGCCGGCGGACCGGACGGGCGCATCGTCTCCGCCGGGCGCGGCTCGCTCCTCGCCTGGCTGGAGTACCCCCGACCGCCGGGTCAGCTCCCCCGACCCGAGATCGTGGTCTTCGACTCCCACCAGCTGCGACGAGTCGCGCGCGTCCCCGTCGACGCAAGTCCGCAGTGCGCGGTGTGTGCCCGGATCGTGGGCATCCACGACGGGGCCGTGTACTGGACCGAGACCCCGCAGAGCACCCTGCTCCGCGACGAGCAGATCGACGGCTCGGCACGTCTGGGGCGCTTCGACGTGGCCACGCGGCGACGGACGACGGTGCCGGTCCGCAGGTATCTCGACGCTCTGCGCAGCAGCCGCCGGGTGCTGGTCGTGGGTGAGTCCCTCCGGTCCGGGACCGTGGGAGACGGCATCGGCGAGGACTTCGGCATCATCGACGGTCAGCTGGTCGTGCACGCGCTGGGGCGACGTGTCGACGTCTTCGACCCCACCTCCGGCAGGAGGTTGCTGTTCCGGACGCCTCCGCGCTTCGGCTACGGCCTGGGCCCTGCCCAGTGGCTCTACCTCGTCGAGTGGATCGACGACGACCGCTTCACCCTGCTGGACGCCACCGGGTGGGACCACGGCAGGTACCGCGGCGAGGACCTCCTCGTGTGCAGCATCGCCGGCGAACGCTGCTCCGTCGCCGTGCACCGACCCGACTCCGCAGGATCGCCGATCGTCCCGGGCCTCTACACACCGGGCTCCGAGCTCGCCGTCGCCCACGCGGCCCAGGAGGCGGAGGGCGGCCAGGAGGCGGAGGGCGGACAGTCTCAGCGGTAGGTCAGCGACTCGGGGACGCCGTCGAGGTGGTCGTGCCCGTTGAAGGTGACCAGGGTGACGCCCCTGCGCCCGGTCACGAGTCGGGTGACGCCGGAATTCACGCAGACCGGGTTGAGCCGGCGCCACAACCGCCCGGCGACGTCGCGATCCTCGGCGAGCAGGCTTGCCGTGGCCCACGCGATCGGGCCACCGCTGCTGAAGACGATCCCCGTGCCGGACCCCGCCGCCTCGGCCGTACGACGCAACGCGGACCCGACCCGGTCGGTGAAGGCCGGGAACGACTCGGCGTAGTCGTCGTCGTGGTCGCCACCGGTCCAGCGGTCGGTGGCCGCCTCCATCCACACCTGGAACTCGGCCTTCGTCGGGCGGCGGCCCTCGAAGGGCGGCCGGACCTTCGCGAGCATCGCGACGTGGTCGAACTCGTCCCACCCGCCGTCGACCTGGGGGTCCGGCCCGCCCCGCCCGGGCCCCCGCCCGGCACGAGCTCACGCAGGCAGGCCTGGGCGGTCTCGCGGTGGCGACGCATCGCGCCGACCACGGCCAGGTCAGGGGATGATCCCGCGCGCGCCCAGGGCCTGGCCGAGCAGGCGGGCCTGCTCCCACCCGGTCTCCGAGAGGACGTCGTAGTCGTCGGCCCCCCATGACGCCTGACCGTGTCGCACAAGCAGCAGCAGCCCCACTAGATGCTCGCGATGATGCGGTTGCAGCGTTCCTCGAGGTGCCGCGCCGCCGGCCCGAAGATCGCATAGGCCTCGTTGGTGGTCTGTCCGTGGAAGTAGCGGTAGTAGATCTGCTGGGCGATCACACCGAGCCGGAACAACCCGTAGACCTCGTAGAAGCGCCACTGCTCCGTGGTCAGGGAGTGCCCGGTCCTCGCGCAGTAGTAGTCCACGACCTCCTCGCGGGTGAGCATCCCCGGCAGGTTCGAGGGCTGCCTGCGGAACATGCGGAAGAAGTCGTCGTCGGTGTCCTGCACCCAGTAGGCGAGCGTGCCGCCGAGGTCCATCAGCGGGTCGCCGACGGTGGCCATCTCCCAGTCCAGCACCCCGACAGGGACGGTCGGGTCGGTGCGGTCCAGCACCAGGTTGTCGAACCGGAAGTCGTTGTGGATCAAGCAGCTCGCCACGTCCGGCGGCTGCTCGGTCGCCAGCCACCCCATCACCGCCTCGTAGTCCCCCACGTCCTCGGTGTGCGCGTCACGGAACCTCCTCGACCAGCCCGAGATCTGGCGCTCGACGTAGCCCTCGCCCTTGTTCATCGAGGACAGCGGCGTCGCGTCGACGTCGACGCGGTGCAGGTCGATCAGGACGTCGAGCGCGTTGGTGCACAGCGTGCGCGCCTGGTCCTCGGACAGCGAGACCCCGTCGGGGAAGTCGCGCCGCGGGATGATCCCGTCGACACGCTCCATCACGTAGAACTCCGAGCCGATCACGGTGTCGTCCTCGCACAGCGCGACCATCCGTGGGACGAGGGGGAACACGCCGGCCAGGCCGTCCTGGATGCGGTACTCCCGGCCCATGTCGTGGGCGCCCTTGGCCTTGCGCCCGCTGGGCGGTCGTCGCAGGATCAGGTCGTGGGCGCTGTCCCGCAGCGAGTAGGTGAGGTTGGAGGCACCCCCGCCGAACTGTCGGACGGTGACCTCGCCGGAGAGCTCGACCCCCTGGGTCGCGAGCCAGGCGCGCACCGCTGCCACGTCGAACCTGTCCTCGTCGCGGACCTCGGAGGCGCCCTCGGGGCCGCCGCTCGGGGTCGGGTCGGCCCCGTCCGCCTGATCGGTCGAGCCGGTCGGGGCCACGTCAGTCTCCGATCGCGTTGAGTCGTGCCGCCTGCCGGCGCATCACCACGTCGTACGCCGCGCGGTCGGTGAGCTTCAGGTCGTACGCCGCACGGGCCGCGTCGTCGGGGAGGATCAGCTCCTCGCCGCGCTCCATGCCCTCGAGCACCGCGGCCGCGATCTCCTCGGGGCCCAGCGGCGCGGACTCGACCAGCCCGCCGATCACCCGACCGAGGGCGGTGTCGTTGCCCTGCATGCGTTCGACCAGCCCGGTCCGGAAGTAGGACGGGCACACTGCCGAGCAGCGCACGCCGTACTCGGCGAGCTCGTGGCTGGTGGTCTCGCTGAACGCGACCACCCCGGCCTTGACCGCGTTGTAGGAACCCATCCCGGCGGGGTGCACCAGGCCGGCCAGCGACGCGATGTTGACGATGTGCCCTGCCCGCTGCTCCTTGAACATCGCCACGAACGTCCGCGTCCCGCGGACCACCCCGAACAGGTTGATCTCGGTGATCCACTGCCACTCGTCCATGCCCGCGACATCGATGCGCCCGCCGCCGGCGACCCCGGCGTTGTTCACGAGGACGTCCAGCCCGCCCCAGTGCTCGCTGACCCAGTCCCGTGCGGCGGCCCAGTCCTCGTCGGAGCGCACGTCGAGGCGGATCCACTCGGCAGCCGGTGAGCCGGCTGCGTCGGTGGCGGCGACCTCGGGCTCGTCGACGTCCCCGACCAGCACCGAGTCCCCGCGCTCGAGGAACGCCTGCACCAGCGCCGCCCCGAGCCCGGCAGCCCCGCCGGTGACCAGCACCCTCATGACTGGTGCTTGCTGATCTCGAGCCTGGCCACCACGCCGCGGTGCACCTCGTCGGGTCCGTCGGCGAGCCGGAGCGCACGGGCGTTGGTCCACATCGCCGAGAGCGGGACGTCGGCGGACAGGCCCCCTCCTCCGTGCAGCTGGATGGCCATGTCGATCACCTGCTGCGCCACGTTGGGGACGATCACCTTGATCTGGCTGACCTCGCTGAGCGCGTTCAGCGGGCCGCCCACGTCGAGCTTCCAGGCGGCGTTCAGGACCAGCAGCCGGGCCTGGTCGATGGCGATGCGCGCGTCCGCGATCCGCTCCCGGTTGCCACCGAGGTCGAGAATCGGCTTGCCGAAGGCCGAGCGCTCGAGTCCGCGCCTGATGGCGAGCTCGAGGGCCACCTCCGCCTGTCCGATCAGCCGCATGCAGTGGTGCACCCGTCCGGGGCCGAGTCGTCCCTGCGCGATCTCGAAGGCGCGCCCTTCGCCGAGGAGGATGTTCTCCTTCGGGACGCGGACCTCGTCGAAGCTGACCTCGCCGTGCCCCACCGGCTCGTCGAAGATGTTCATCGTCGAGAGCAGCCGCTCGACCTTCACGCCAGGGGTCTCGACAGGCACCAGCACCATGGTGTGCCGGTGGTGCCGGTCACCGTCGGGATCGGTGCCCGTCGGGTTCCGCAGCCCCATGAACACCAAGATCTTGCAGTCGGGGTGGCCGACGCCGGTCGACCACCACTTGCGGCCGTTGATGACGACCTCGTCGCCGTCCACGACCGCGGTGGCCTCCATGTTGGTGGCGTCCGAGGAGGCGACGCCCGGCTCGGTCATCGTGAACGCCGACCGGATCCGCCCGTCCAGGAGCGGGTCCAGCCACTGGGCCTGCTGAGCCTCCGTGCCGTACTTCAGCAGCACCTCCATGTTGCCGGTGTCCGGGGCGTTGCAGTTGAACACGTACGGCGCGAGGAAGGTCGCACGGCCCATCTGCTCGGCGAGCGGTGCATAGTCGGAGTTGGACAGGCCCGCGCCGCCGTGGGTGCCGTACTTCTCGGCGTAGTGCCCGGTGTGCTCGACCGGCAGGAAGAGGTTCCACAGCCCCTGGGCGCGCGCCTTGGCGCGCAGCTCGCCGAGGATCGGGGACTCCGCCCAGGTGCCGGTGGCCGCCGACTCGCTGACCTGGCGGTGGTACTCCTCGACCCTGGGTTCGATCTCCTCGGACACGAACGCGGAGACCAGCGAGATCAGTTCGGCAGCACGCGGCGAGGGCGAGAAGTCCATGCGGCCGACCCTACCGACGACCGAGGAAGGTCAACCACAGGCGAGCTCGAGGCGCGGGCGGCGTTCAACCACCGGCGACGACGGAGACCACCCGCGACCGCGTGACCGGGTCGTCCCACCGCTGGGCGGCCCGTTCGAGTCGCCACCCCGACCAGATGAGGAACAGCAGGGCCGCATCCAGGGTGAGCGTGACGTCCTCGAGCTGCGCCAGCCCGGAGAAGACGAGCCCGGTGACCGTGGTCGCCATCGCCAGGCGGGCGCTGTAGGCGGCCATCACGACGGGCGGTGCCGGGGTGGCACGCGCGCTGCGCAGGTCGACCGAGAAGGGCCGGGCGATGCTCCAGCGCATGCTGGCCGCCACGACCTGCGTGCACACCACGAGTGTCGAGCACACCAGCGCCGCCACCTCGGACATCGTGGGTGGGCCGGCGCGCAGGGCGGCCAGCAGCAGGGTTGCGGCTGCGGCGCAGAGCAGCACCTCGAGGAGCACCACGCTCCTGGAGACGAACGCGACCCGCGGCGACACCGGCAGGCTGTCGCGCCACAGGCCCCCGCGGCCGTCGAGACACCAGCTGTTCACCCCGAAGAGCAGGGCGCCGCCGGAGGCCACGAGGCCTGGGAGGATGGTGAGCATCCGCCACTCGAGCTGGCCGGCGAAGGCGACCGCCCCAGGCATCAGGGCGAGCACCATCAGACCCCGGCGCAGCGGGACCGAGCGCCACACGGCCGCGCGGTCGATGCGCAGCATCATCATGAAGTCGGAGCGTGGCATGGGCCTGGCCTGGTGCCGACCGGACTCCAGGCGGAGCTCCTCGCGCATCGGCCGTTCCAGGGCCCACCGAGCCGGGATCGCGCCGAGCACGGTCGCGCCGACAGCGATCACGAGGAGCCCGAGGACCCCGGTGCCCCAAGGGAGAAAACGTCCACCCTGTCCGTCCAGTGCCATGACCAGGACCTGCCCGGTCGGGCTGTGGTCGAGGACCGCGGAGATCCGACCCGTCACCACCAGCGTGGCCGTGCCGAGCGCCAGCATCAGCATCACGCCGCGGAAGAGGACGATGCCGTGCGGGCCGCGGCGTACGCCCTCGGCGATCCAGCCCACCACCTGAGCGAGGGCCGTGGCAGCCAGGATCCACGCCACGACGGGCAGCTCGTAGGCCACCATCCGCTCGGGCCCGAGCACGTAGGACGTGAGGCCGAGCAGCGCCCAGGTCTGAGCCACCCAGGCGATGTTGAGAGGCGCGAGGATGAGGGCACCGAAGTGGTCGGCGGTGGTCGAGATCGGGAACACCACGGCCTGTTCCCGAGGCACGATCTCCCGGCCGCCGGCCGAGGCGACCGCCGTGAAGGCGACGAGCAGGAAGAAGCCCAGGCAGAACGACGGGAGCAGGGCGATCAGCTGTCCGCTGTTGACACGGGGGAACGGGCCGCCGAGGTACGCCGGCGCGATGGCGGCCACGAAGGTCAGTGCCACCACGACCGCCAGGCCGACGCGCATCCGCCGCCGCTCGCGACGGGTGAGTCCCGAGCTGCGGAACTCGAGCAGCGAGCCGAGGTCCTGACGGCTGGAGCGGAGGTCAGTCCAGGAGAGCGCGGTAGACACCTGCGCCCTCCTCACCCACGAGCTCGTGGGACGCCAGCTTGGCGACCGTCACGCCTCCGCGCAGCACGAGCGCGGTCTCGCACGCCTCCATGGCCAGGTCGCGCAGGTGCGTGGAGACCAGCACTGCGGCGCCGCGCGCCCGGGCGTCGGCGATCATCTCGAGGGTGGCCTCGACCCCGACCGGGTCCACGCCGTCGAACGGCTCGTCGAGCAGCAGCACCGAGGGGTTGTGGAAGGTCGCGAGGACCACGGAGAGCCTCCGGCCCATGCCGTGGCTGAATCCCGAGGTGACCCGGTGCGCGGCGTGGCCGAGCTCGAAGCGCTCGAGGAGGTCGTGCGCCCGGTCCTCCCAGTCCTCGAGGCGACGCAGCCGGGCGGCGAGCTGCAGGTGCTCCCACGGCGTGGCCCGCGGGACCAGCCCACCCACGTCGGGGCAGTAGCCGGTGAGCCGCTTGACCGAGAGGGGGTCGACCCTGATGTCGATGCCGTCCACCTCGACGGCTCCCTCGCTGGGTGGGATCACCCCGGCGAGCACACGCATGGTGGTCGACTTGCCAGCACCGTTGTGCCCCAGCAGTGCGGTCGCGCGACCAGCCTCAGCCGTGAGGTCGATCCCCCGGACCGCGGCCACGGCACCGAACCGGACCCACAGCCCTCGAATGTCGACCCGTCGGCGCCCCTGGGCGCCCCACACCTCATCCACGTCGACATTCTGGTCGAGACCGGACCCGCGCGTGCCCGAATTGCGCAACTCGTGGGTTCCCCCGCCGTCGCGCTGTCCGGCCGTCCGGTGGGGTCAGGAGCCGCTGAGGCACGCGGCATACCCGGCGGCGAAGGCGGCCGAGGTGAGCGAACCCAGCACCCGGGACCGCTTCTTCACCTCCGAGCCCGCCCCGGCGATGATCAGGGCGTCCGCGGCGTTCATCGCGGCAAGGACGAGCGCCATGTTCTTGCGCTGGTCCTTCTCGGGGATGAGCTGGGACGCCCCGAGGACGAGGGAGTTGGTCCCCCACAGCCGCACCATCACCCGGAGCTCTGCGTTGTCGGTGAGCCCGTAGAGGCCTTCGAAGAACCGCGGCGCCAGGGTCGCGGCGGCACCGAAGCCGATCGCCCCCCACGCCAGCCCCTGGTGCAACGTCTCGGTGTCGATGTCGATGTCGGTCATCCGCGTTCATCCCTCTCGTCGTACCGGATGTGCACGCTAGCGCCGCGACGACACCGAGCGCCACAGCCCTGTTCCCACCTCCTCCGCCGAGACGTCGCATCTGACAGTCAAAAACCCGCCGAGACGTCGCATCTGAAATTTCAGATGCGACGTCTCGGCGGGCGGTCGTCTTTCAGATGCGACGTCTCGGTGGGTGGGGGTGGGGTGGGTCAGGCGGGGAAGGACTCACCCTTCGCGGCCATCTCCTTGAGCCGTTCGGTCGGGGCGAAGCGGTCGCCGAAGAGCTTGGCGAGCTGCTCGGCGCGGGCCACGAAACCCGGGAGGCCGGGTCCGGTGGGGCCGTCGTACCCCTGCATGAACTGGACGGTGCCACCGGTCAGGGCGGGGTAGCCGATGCCCAGAATCGAGCCGATGTTGGCCGCGGCCGCGGACTCGATCACGCCCTCCTCGAAGCACTTCGCCGTCTCGAGGGCCTCGATGAAGAGGTAGCGGTCCTTGAGGTCGTCGATGTCGGCCGGCTCGTCGTTGGGCGCGAACAGCTCGGCGAGCCCCGGCCAGAGGGACCCACGGCGACCGTTCTCGTCGTAGTCGTAGAAGCCCTTCCCGCGGAGCCGCCCGGGCCGGCCCTGCTCGATCATCGTCGTGACGACCTGCGTCGCCGGGTGCTCGGGCACCGCGACGCCCTCGCGTACGGCGGCGTCGGCCGTCGCCTTCGCGATCTTGGCCATCAGCTCGAGGTTCAGCTCGTCACTGAGCTGGAGCGTCCCGACCGGATAACCGGCCTGGGTCGCGGCGCGCTCCACCGACATGGGGTGGACGCCCTCGCCGAGCATGGCGAGGCCCTCGTTGACCATGGTCCCGATGACGCGGCTGGTGTAGAAACCACGGCTGTCGTTCACCACGATCGGGGTCTTGCGGATCTGCTGGACCACGTCGAGCGCCTGGGCCACGGCCTCGTCGGTGGTCTTGGCTCCGCGGATGATCTCGACCAGCGGCATCTTGTCCACCGGCGAGAAGAAGTGCAGACCGACGAAGTCGTCGGGACGGCTGACGCCCTCGGCGAGCTCGGTGATCGGCAGCGTCGAGGTGTTCGAGCAGAGCAGGGCATCAGGGTTGACGACATCCTGGATCTCCGCGAAGACCTTGGCCTTGAGCGATGGGTCCTCGAAGACGGCCTCGATCACGAGGTCGACGCCCTCGAAGTCGTTCGCCTCGGTCGTGGCCGTGATCCGGTCGAGGATCTCGGCCTTCGTGGCCTCGTCCATCTTGCCGCGCTCGACGGCCTTGCTCAGGATGTTCTCGGTGTAGGCCTTGCCCTTGTCGGCAGCCTCCTGGGCGACGTCCTTGAGTACGACGGTCATGCCGGCGCGCGCGCAGGAGTAGGCGATCCCGGCACCCATCATCCCGGCACCGAGCACACCCACCTTGGTCGCGGTGAACTTCGCGACGCCCTCGGGCCGCAGGGATCCGCCGTTGATCGCGGAGAGGTCGAAGAAGAACGCCTGGATCATGTTCTTGCTGTTCGAGCCGGTGATCAGCTCGGCGAGGTAGCGCGACTCGATGCGGCTGGCGGTCTCGAAGTCGACCTGGGCGCCCTCGACGGCGGTGGCCATGATCGCGCGGGCGGCGGGGTAGAGCGCCCCCTTCGTCTGCTTGCGCAGCATCGCCGGGAAGGCGGGCAGGAACGCGGCCAGGCTCGGGCTGGAGGGTGTGCCTCCCGGGATCCGGTACCCCTCACGGTCCCAGGGGTTGCTGGCGGCGGCCGGGTCGTCCTTGACCGAGGCGATCCAGGCCTTCGCCGCAGGCATCAGGTCCGCACGCGTCGCGACGAGCTCGTCGACGAGCCCCTTCTCCTTCGCGGCGGCAGGCTTGAAGCGGGGGCCTTGGAGCAGCACGTCCATCAGCGCGGTCTGGATGCCGAGCATCCGCACGGTGCGGGTCACTCCGCCACCACCGGGCAACAGTCCGAGCGTCACCTCGGGCAGGCCGAGGTCGATCTTCGGGTCGTCGACGGTGATCCGGCGGTGACAGGCCAGGGCGATCTCGAGACCGCCCCCGAGCGCTGCGCCGTTGATGGCGGCCACGACGGGCTTGCCGAGCTTCTCCAGCCGACGCAGGTCGGCCTTGATGCCCTCGCCCATCTCGAAGATGGCCCGGGCGTCCTCGGGCGTGGCCCGGAGCATCCCCTTGAGGTCGCCACCGGCGAAGAACGTCTTCTTCGCCGACGTGACCACGACCCCTGTGACGGAGTCCTTGTCGGCGTACAGCCGGTCCACGGCCGCGGACATCGACTCCTTGTAGAGCTCGTTCATGGTGTTGGCGCTGGAGGTGGGGTCATCCAGGGTGAGTACGACGATGCCGTCGGCGTCCTGGTCGTACTTCACGGCAGATTCGGTCATGTGGGTGTCCTTCGAGGAGGTTCGCGTGGTCTCGACTCGCTCGACCACGGGGAGGAGTGGTCTCGGCGACCACGGGGACGGTTGGTCAGACGAGCTCGACGATGGTGGCGATCCCCATGCCGCCGCCGACGCACAGCGTGGCCAGCCCGCGCTTGAGGTCGCGTCGCTCGAGCTCGTCGATCAGGGTGCCGAGGATCATGGCCCCCGTGGCTCCGAGCGGGTGCCCCATCGCGATCGCGCCCCCGTTGACGTTGGTGATCTCGTGGTCGATCCCCATGTCCCTCATGAACCGCATGGCCACGGCGGCGAAGGCCTCGTTGATCTCGAACAGGTCGATGTCCTCGACCTCGAGGCCGGCCTTGGCCAGCGCCTTGCGGGCCGCGGGGGCGGGCCCGGTGAGCATGATGGTCGGGTCGGCGCCGGAGACGGCCGCGGCCACGATGCGTGCCCGCGGGGTCAGACCGAGGTCCTTGCCGACCTGCTCGTTGCCGATCGCCATCAGGGCGGCGCCGTCGACGATGCCGGAGCTGTTGCCGGCGTGGTGGACGTGGTCGATCCGCTCGATCCAGTGGTACTTCTCGAGCGCCACGGAGTCGAAGCCGCCCTGGTCACCGATGGCGGCGAACGACGGCTTCAGCCTCGAGAGCCCCTCGACCGTGGACTCGGGCTTGATGAACTCGTCGTGGTCGAGGACGGTCACGCCGTTGACGTCGGTGACCGGCACGATCTGACCGGCGAAGCGGCCATCGGCCCAGGCCTTCGCCGCACGGTGGTTGGACTCGACGGCGAAGGTGTCCACGTCCTCGCGGGAGAAGCCCTCGATCGTGGCGATCAGGTCGGCTCCGATGCCCTGGGGGACGAACGAGGTGGAGAACGCCGTCGCCGGGTCCATCGCCCACGAGCCGCCGTCACTGCCCATCGCCACCCGGCTCATCGACTCGACGCCGCCGGCGAGGATCAGGTCCTCGAAGCCACCGCGGACGCGCGACGCAGCCTGGTTGACGGCCTCGAGGCCCGAGGCGCAGAACCGGTTGAGCTGTACGCCGGCCACGGTGTCGGGATAGCCGGCCGCGAGCGCGGCGGTCTTGGCGATGTCGCCACCCTGGTCGCCGATCGGAGAGACGACCCCCAGCACGACGTCGTCGACCCGGTTCACGTCGAGGTTGGGGTTGCGGTCCTTGACCGCGTCCAGCAGCCCGACCACGAGGTCGACCGGCTTCACCTCGTGCAGGCTGCCGTCCTTCTTCCCCTTGCCGCGGGGGGTGCGGAGCGCGTCGTACACGAATGCTTCGGTCGCCATGTTCTGTCCCAACTGTCGTCCTCAGGTCACGGGCGGGCTCACGCAGTCCTACGACGCGGTGAGGTTCCTCATTGTTGACAGTAATACTGTCAACGTCAACGAGGTCAGGGTGTGGGCGACGTCACCTGAGCCCGTGGCCCGCGGCGCTTCCTCAGTCCTGCATCTCAGCGGTGCCAGTCCGACTCCGCTCGCGAGCGAGACGGGCTGGACGGGCGGCGGCGCAATCAGGCCTGTACGGCCACGCCCCGCTCGAGCAGCCCCTCGACGTCGGCCACCCCCCACGCGGTGAGGGCCTCCCGGGTGTCGCCGCCGACCTTGGCCGAGGGTGGCGACGAGAGGCTCGCCGCCGTCCGGGAGAAGCGTGGGGCCGGAGCAGGTTGACGCACTCCCGCCTGCTCGACGAAGACCTCACGTGCAGCCATGTGCGGGTGGTCCATCGCCTCGCTGAGCGGCAGGATCGGCGCCACGCAGGCATCGGTCCCCTCGAAGATCTCGGCCCAGTATGCCTGGGGGCGCGCCGCGAAGGCCTCGGTGATGCGGCGTCGCAGCTCAGGGGTCCGCTCGAAGTCGTAGCGGTCCGGCGCGTCCTCGATGCCCAGCAGCTTCACGAACAGCTCGTAGAACTGGGGCTCGAGCGGTCCGACCGACATGTGCCGGCCGTCCGAGGTCTCGTAGAGGTCATAGAAGGGCATCC
The DNA here is from genome assembly GCA_963815825.1 of uncultured Actinomycetota bacterium. GTDB lineage: Bacteria > Actinomycetota > Actinomycetes > Propionibacteriales > Nocardioidaceae > Marmoricola. The sequence continues at coordinate 178,577 of CAWFII010000017.1, forward strand.
CTCCGTCGAGCAGGTTCGCGGCCCGCTCCTCGAGCATGGTGCCGCCGGCGAGGAAGCCGGCTCCCATGGCGTTGAGGTGCGCGGTCCCGTCGACGATGGCGGCGTCCACCACCTGGCCCTGTCCGCTGAGCCGGGACTCCAGCAGGGCCGCGAGCACTCCGATCACGAGGTACGTCGACCCACCGCCGAAGTCGCCTACCAGGTTGGCCGGGAAGTGCGGCCGCGCCTTGTCCTGGCCCATCCCGAACAGGGCGCCCGTGAGGGCGATGTAGTTCATGTCGTGGCCGGCGGAGCGGGCGAGCGGACCGGTCTGGCCCCATCCCGTCATCCGGCCGTAGACCAGGCGCGGATTGCGGGCAAAGCACTCCTCGGGTCCGAGCCCGAGGCGCTCGGTGGTGCCCGGGCGCATGCCCTCGACGAGGACGTCTGCCTGCGCCACCAGGTCGAGCACGGTGAGGATCGCCTCGGGAGACTTGAGGTCCAGGGCGACGCTGGGCCGGCCCCTGTTGAGCAGGTCGTGCGGGCCACCGGTCAGCATCTGCCCGCCGGGACGCTCCACGCGGATCACGTCGGCGCCCAGGTCGGCCAGGATCATGCAAGCATGCGGACTCGGACCGATGCCGGCGATCTCGACGACCTTGATCCCCCGGAGGGGTCCGGTGCCCTGTGCCAGTCTCATCGTCATGGGGTCATCCTGACAGCCGCCTCACGAGCAGACTGGTGCCCGACGACTGCTCGGCGACTGGCCGAGCCCTGGCCCATGACGCGGGGTGAGTGGTCCCGGTCGCATCCACCCATGCTTCCGGTACGACCGGCAGCAACGGACCCCGCGTCATGAGTCCCCCCAATCAGGCAGGCCAGCTCGCGCTGGCCGCCTCACCCCCCAGGACCGTGACCGTCAGCCGCACCTCGGCTGTCTCCTTGACGTACAGCTCGTAGCGGCCCTCGACCAGCTCGGGGAACACCAGCGACGGGACCACCCCTCCCTCGACGGGCCGTTCCACGACGGCCACGTGCGGGTGGTGATGCCCGTGCCCGTCGTGGTCGTGGTCGTGGTCCTGCCCGTGCGCTGGAGTCGAGTGCTGGCCGGCGTCGGCGGGCCGGATCTCGACCTCGACACCGACCATGGTGGCCGGCATGGTCACCACCAGCGCACCCACGTCGCCCCCGATGTCGAGCAGGACGGAGCCTTGGCCCGCGAAGGGGTTCTCCACCTGCGCGCCCGTGGTCATGACTTCTTCAGCGGGCCAGCCTGCGTGGTGCCAGGCATGGTCTGGTAGCCCCCACCGGGGAGTCCCAGGTAGGGGAACCGGTTGGTGACGGCCGCGTTGGTGTTCGACGTGCCGTCGCCGACGACGCCGACGGCGCCGTCCGGCTCGTAGGTCTTGTCCACGAGCGGGATGGTCGCCCCCGCGATCGCACGGAGCTCGATGGTCACCACGTCGTCGTTAATCCTGCGCCCGTTCGGGAAGCCGGCCAGGTCCTTGCCCACCACCCCTAGATCGTTCGGGTCCTTGCTCGGCTTGATCGCCACGTTGAGACGCAGCATGTCCGCCTCGCCCGGCCCTGTGTAGTTCTGGAACCCGTCGACCACGCCCTGGGGGATGCCCGTGAGCAGGATCGCGTGGAGGTCGGCCCTGGACTTCTCGTACTTCGCCAGGTTGGGGAACGCTCCCGGGTAGAGAGCGGGAAGCAGGCCGCCCAGCTCGGGCTTGTTCACGTACTTGGCGTAGGCCTTGTCGGCCGAAGGCGGAAGCGCGTTCCACCTGTCCTTCTCCGCCATCGGCACGATGACCTCGTTGAACAGCGGGTTCCCGAGGCGGGAGACCTGCCGGAACGGGCCATGGCCGCGGTAGGTGCCGGTGCGCTTGTCGTAGATCCTCGACTGACGACGCCCCGCACTGGACCACACCCCGATCACCGACTGCGCTGCCAGCGGATCGGCGGGTCGGTCGTGGAACCGGGTGAGGTCCGAGATCGGCACCTGGATCGCCAGCGTGTGCACGTTGTAGGACTGCACCGCGTTCACGCCGTTCATCTCCGGCAGCTTGATCAGGTGCGCCTGGTTGAGCGGACGCAGCCCACCGAGGTCGAAGATGCTTCCCAGGTCGACGTGGAAGGCGTCGGCCCGCTGACCGGCGAAGAACGTGCGACTGCCGACCTTGTGCACGGCCTGGGCCGAGAGCTTCGCGTAGTCCGGGGTGCTGCGCTCGCCCACGTTGACCGGAGGAACAGTCAGGTTGCGGGCCAGGACCCGCTCGCGGCCGTTCTCGATCCGGGTGACCTTGTAGAACTGTGGCCGGTTCCAGGCCCGGTCGGAGATGTTGAAGATCTGCCCGGTGTTGTAGAGGAACGTCCTCGGGTCGCGGATCTTGGTGGTGAAGTCGAAGCGGTAGGTGATGTCGGGGTTGAGGTCCTGGTCGTTCGAGATGTGGATCTCGTAGCGGACGTCGTCGCCGAACTCGTAGAAGTTGGGGCCACCGTCCGGCTGCTGCAGCGGAATGTAGTTGGCGATGAGCGTGACGGTGTCCGGCCGGTCGGGACTGACGAAGGCGTAGACGTCGGTGCTGTCGGCAACGGGGTCCTTGGAGATCTCCGGGGCTTCGCGGTGCGATGACATCTCAGTTTCCCCCTGCCGCGTTGAGGATCCGGGTGACCAGGTCGCGGTCGTGCACGATGACCTCACGCTCGCCGACGCTCAGCGTCAGCTCGTCGGAGCTGTGGTCCTCGATGTAGGCGACCACAGGCTGCTGCGCGCTGCCGGTGAGGCGGCGCGTCGCTGCCGACGCTGGGCCGGCAGTGAGCCCGACCGTGCCGGCAGTGAGCCCGACCGTGCCGGCAACGGCTCCCATGCCGGTGACGGCAAGGAACTTCCTTCTGTTCGTTTCGCTCATGTGGTCCTCCGGGGCGACGTCTGCCGATGGAGTGAGGCAGATCACAGGAGGGTTCGGACCGCTACCCCGCACCGGATTGCAGATTTCCTTGACTGGGGTGAGTCCAGTTCACGGGAGGGCAGACGCTCCCGGTTTGCCCATGTCTGTCGGTCGAACGACTTGTGCAACTAGTTGCACAAGTGGCGTGGTTGGCGCAGACTTCCGAGATGGCCCTGGAGCACGCACTGCTGGTCTCGCTCAGCGAGCGACCCGCCACCGGCATCGAGCTCACCCGGCGCTTCGACCGGTCGATCGGGTTCTTCTGGCGGGCCACGCACCAGCAGATCTACAAGGTGCTCCGGCGGATGGAGAGCGACGGCTGGCTGAGCGCAGCCGCCGGGAACGCCCGCAGCACCGAGCGCCGCTACACCGTGACGCCCCCCGGACGCGCAGCACTGGCGGACTGGATCGGCGCGCCCACGTCCGCTGCCGCGATGCGCTCCGAGGTGGCGGTGAAGATGCGCGGCGCGTCGTACGGCGACCGCGCCGCCCTGCTCGCCCACCTCGAGGAGCTCGTCGCCGAGCACGGGACCCGGCTCCGGCACTTCGAGCAGCTCGAGCGCGAGCAGTTCCCTGACCGGCCCGACCTGACCGGCCAGCGGCTGGACACCTGGCTGGTGCTCCGGGGCGGCATCAGGCAGGAGACCTTCTGGGTCGAGTGGCTCACCGAGTACGTGCAGGCCTGGGTGTCGACGAGCGCCACCCCTGCAGCCATCCCCACCACCGGAGGACGACCGTGAACGACTACCCGCACCTGCTCAGCCCGCTCACCGTGGGCGACCTCACCCTGCGCAACCGCACGGTGATGGGCTCGATGCACACCGGGCTCGAGGACAACCCCTGGGACATGGCCAAGCTCGCGGCGTACTTCGCCGAGCGGGCCCGCGGCGGTGCCGGCCTGATCGTCACCGGTGGGTACGCCCCGAGCAAGCGCGGCTGGCTCAAGCCCTTCGCCAGCGAGCTGACCACCCGGCTGCAGGCCGAGCGGCACAAGCAGGTGACCGAGGCGGTGCACGACGAAGGCGGCGCGATCGCCCTGCAGGTGCTGCACGCGGGCCGCTACGGCTACACCCCGTTCTCCCAGTCCGCCAGCGACCAGAAGTCGCCGATCACGCCGTTCCGGCCGAGCGCGATGTCGACGAAGCAGGTCGACCGAGCCGTCACTCGTTCGCCCGGACGGCCGGGCTGGCACAGCGCGCGGGGTACGACGGGGTCGAGGTGATGGGCTCCGAGGGCTACCTGATCAACCAGTTCCTCGCGGCGCGCACCAACGACCGCGACGACGCACTGGGGAGGTACGCCGACCCGGCGGATGCGGTTCCCGGTCGAGGTGGTGCGCCGGACGCGTGAGGTCGTCGGCGACGGGTTCCCGATCATCTACCGGATCTCGCTGCTCGACCTCGTCGAGGGTGGCCAGACCTGGGAGGAGGTCGTGGAGCTGGCGCTGCTGCTGGAGGACGCCGGCGTCACGGTGCTCAACACCGGCATCGGCTGGCACGAGGCGCGGGTGCCCACGATCATCACGCAGGTGCCCCGCGGGGCCTGGGCGTGGGCGACGAAGCGGCTCAAGGACGAGGTCGCGGTCCCGGTGTGCGCCTCCAACCGGATCAACACCCCCGAGCTCGCCGACGACCTGATCGCAGGCGGCACCGCGGACCTGGTCTCGATGGCGCGGCCGTTCCTGGCCGATCCCGACTTCGTGAACAAGGCCGCCGCCGGCCGGTCAGACGAGATCAACACCTGCATCGCCTGCAACCAGGCCTGCCTCGACCACGCGTTCGTCAACAAACGGGCCAGCTGCCTGGTCAACCCGCGGGCCTGTCACGAGACCGAGCTGGTGCTGCTGCCGACCAAGCGCAGGTCCTCGGTGGCGGTCGTCGGTGCCGGGCCGGCCGGTCTCAGCGCCGCCACGGCCTACGCCGAACGCGGGTTCGCGGTCACCCTGTTCGAGAAGGACGCCGAGCTCGGGGGCCAGTTCCGTCTGGCCATGCAGGTCCCCGGCAAGGAGGAGTTCGCCGAGACGATGCGCTACTACCGTCGCCGCCTCGAGGTCCTCGGCGTGACCGTCCGCCTCGGGGTCGCCGCCACGGTCGGGTCCCTGGACGGTTTCGACGAGGTCGTGGTCGCCACCGGCGTGGAGCCTCGGATGCCCGCGATCCCCGGGATCGAACGGGCGCTGTCCTACGCCGAGGTGCTCGACGGCTCGGCGACACCTGGTCGCCGGGTGGCCGTGATCGGTGCCGGCGGCATCGGGGTCGACGTCTCCCACTGGCTCACCCACACCGAGGAGGACCTCGAGGAGTGGCTGGCGCACTGGGGCGTCGGGGACCCGTCGCTGTTCGTCGGTGGCCTGACCGAGCGCAAGCCGCGCACGCCCGCGCGCGAGGTGTTCCTCGTCCAGCGCAAAGCCACGATCATCGGCAAGGACCTGGGAAAGACCTCCGGCTGGGCGCACCGGGCGGTGCTCAAGCAGTCCGGCGTCGAGCAGGTCAGCGGGGCGGCGTACGACCGGATCGACGAGCGCGGCCTGCACATCACGGTCGACGGGCAAGCTCGTCTCCTGGAGGTCGACGACGTCGTCGTCTGTGCCGGGCAGGACTCCGTGCGGAGCCTGTACGACGACCTGGTCGCGGTCGGACGGGTGGTCCACCTGATCGGGGGCGCCGACCTCGCCGCCGAGCTCGACGCCAAGCGAGCGATCGAGCAGGGCGTCCGGCTGGCCGCCGGAGCCTGACCCGGCTGGGTCGGTCGGCCTAGCCCATCAGGGCGGCCCTTCCGGCCAGGTGCATATTCGGACGGGCGCGTCCGGACCGGCTGTCAATCCCCCGGACGAGGCAGCGCCGAGCGCGGCCCCTCGCGCGTAACTTCGGCCCTGGGAACTCTCGATCGGGGGGCTGTGATGTCGCGAAGGATCGCCCTGTGCCTGGCAACAGGTCGGGCTGGCCGGCCTGGTGGTTGCTGGAGCGCCACCAGCCCACGCGTCCGACTCCCGGCCGGTCTTCGCCGGCTCCTTCTCAGGGCAGACGAAGGTGACGAAGTCGTGGGTGCCCGGGGGATGGGGACTCGCCTCCGGCGCTCGCCACTACTCCTTCGGCAAGGGATGTGCCACCGGAGCCTGCGCCGTCCGCGTCACCGACGGCTCCACCCAGAACGCCGCTCCTCAGGGGAGGAGCTTCGGGTGGTCCGGTTCCGATCCCGTGGGCTGCTACGACAACGACACCGGTGCCATCAGGACCAAGCACGGCTTCGACTACACCTACACGGTGAGCTTCGCCCCGTCGGCGACCACGACCCGCGCCGGCGTGACCTACGTCAGTGCGATCAAGGGCACGGTCGTCGGCAAGCTCGCGGTGAACGCCGTCGGGTCGCGGGTTCAACTGCCTGGTCAATCCGATGAAGACACCGACTGCCACGGAGCGCTCCGAGTTCACCCTCACGCTGGATCCCCTGGCCGCGCCTACGAAGGCCGTGACGTCGCCACCGCTGGCCCTCACCCCGGCCGCCACGGCCGCGACCGGGACCGTTCCTGCGTTCCACCTGCCGCTGAGCGAGCGCCAGCGCACCGCCGCCGCCCTGGTCGCCGCCGGGCGACTGAGCTCGGTTCCCGGAGCGCTGGTCACGCCGACCGAGGCCCTGCGCAACGTCGGCGCGCGCCTGCCCCAGGACCTGCTGCTGGTGGCGCTGCTCGGACTGCTGATGGTCTTCCCCGCCCAGATCTTCAACAGCACCTACGAGGAGAACCACGAGCGGATCGACCGGCAGCTGGCCAGGCTGCGGCTCCGCAGGCGCGCCACTGCGGCCGTCCCGACCCAGCCCGGGCCGCCCGACGAGCAGCCGCCGACGGCCGGCCCGGTCCTGCCCTCGCGAGGCCGCCGACTCACCGTGTTCGGCGGGTGCGCCGTCGCGGGGACGCTTCTGGGTGGCCTGCTGGACCCGAACTTCGGTGCCAACACGGCGTCGTACGCCCTCGCCGTCGGCGTGTTCCTCGCGCTGGTGCTCGCGGTGCTCGTGACCGCCTTCACCGGCCGGCTCTTCCGCTCCGTCACCCACCACGAGCACGACTGGTACCTCCACGCGATCCCGTCGGCGCTGGTGATCGCCGTCCTGTGCGTCGTGGTCTCCCGGGTGACCCACTTCGAGCCGGGCTACCTCTACGGCGTGCTCGGGGGTGCGGTCTTCGCCGGCGCCCTCGACCGTCGCTCCGAGGGGCGCACCGAGGTCGCCGTGGCGCTCGCCGCCCTCGCGGTCGCGCTGGTCGCCTGGGTCTTCTTCGAGCCCGTCGCGCGAGCAGCCGACGACAGCAACCCGGCGTTCTGGCTGCTCAGCGCGGACTCCTTCCTCAGTGCCCTGTTCATCGGAGGGGTCGAGGGGCTCCTGTTCGGGCTGATCCCGCTGCGGTTCCTGCCCGGATTCCGGATCAAGGGCTGGAACTGGATGGCGTGGGGGGTCCTCACCGCCGTGGTGCTCTACGTCTTCGTGCACGTGCTGCTCGCGCCCGAGGCCGGCTACCTCGGTCGATCGACCGCTGCATCGGTCACCCTCACGCTGGTGCTGTTCGGCGCTTTCGCCATGGTCTCGGGACTGTTCTGGCTCTACTTCCGGTGGCGGCCCAAGCGCGCAGGAGCCAGGCGCGCGGGGACTGTGCTGACCAACGGGGAGACCGAGCCGGTCGAGGCGCCCCGGGACCTGTCGGCTGCCCCCTCCCTGGTGCCGGCGAGCGTCGTCCCGCGGCCCCGAACCGAGGCGCCCCGACCGAGGCGCCCGGACCGAGGTGCCCCGACAGGGCCGTCCCACCGGGGTGGAGGGGTCATGAACGCGTCCCTGCGACGGGCGGCGGTGGTCATCTCAGGTCTGCTCGTGCTCGCCGGATGCGGTGATCGGCCCGGCTACGACGGTGCGGCGGTGGAGTCCTACCTCGTGCAGAGCCAGGCGGACACCTTCGGTCCCTCCGCGGAGATCAGCAGGGCGACCTGCCCGACTCCCTGGCGTTGCAGGAGGGGATGTCGTTCACCTGCAGGCTGGAGGTCTCCGGTGCGAGGTTGCCCTACCGCGTTCGCCTGACCCACGTGCGTGACGCCAGGGTCTCGGTCAGCGCCGTCCCCGACGGCATCGTCCTCCCCGCGACCAAGATCACGGACTTCGTCACCGGGGCGCTGCCGAAGAAGTCGGCAGGAGCCGAGGTCGACTGCGGTGGTGCGTACGTCGTCGCCAAGGTCGGTGCGACGCTCCCCTGCACCCTGACCCTCGGGTCCCAGGAGCAACCGATCAAGGTCACGGTGAAGGACCGGTCGGGCACGGTGACCGTCGGCTCCTGAGCGGAGCGGTCACGCCTCGGTCTGGACCCGCAGCCGGTGGCCGGCGAAGGAGGCAGCCAGCAACGTGATCCCGGCGACGAGCACCCCACCGGTCGCGCCGAGCGACCCGTCGGTCCAGTCCGAGACCGCCTCGGGCACCACCAACGTGACCGCGACGACTGCCCCGGCCAGGTAGGGCCAGGCTATCCTGAGCAGGTAGATGGCGATGCCGGCGACCGCCACCGCGACGGTGAGCGCGTAGCCCAGCCAGGCGTGGCTGCCGTCGATGGCGGGGACCTGGGCACCGAACAGGGCGACGCCGACCCCCAGCGCGCGGGCAATCGTGATCTCTCGGAACAGCCCGGCCTCGGTGGCGACGAGCCAGAGCAGCCCAGCGCAGAAGAAGGCGACACCGAGGGCGTCGCCCTCGCTGCCGACCCCGTCCGCGCCGCTGGCCAGCGTCCCCACGGCAGTCAGCAGCCCGGCCATCAGCCCGACCACGCCGACAGCCGTCCGGGCCAGCCGGTAGCCGGCCCCCGCGACGACGACGCCGACCGCGGCACCCGCGATCGCCGGCCAGTACACCTGGTCGTAGCTCGGGTTCAGGGCCTCGTCGAGGACGTAGCCGGCGAGGAACGCCGCGGCGACGCCCGCGCCGGTGAGCAGGGAACCGGCCAGCCGGCGACGGGTGTCTGGTCCAGGGTCCGGTCCGCCGGTGTCGCCGTTCCGCGCGGCTCAGCGCGCCTGCGACACCCAGCACGACGGCGACCACGGCGAGCAGGGTCACCCGGGCAGCGAAGCTGAGACTGCCCCACTGCTGCACGAGGAAGAGTGCCCCCGCGGCCAGCACGAGCGCCCCGCCCAGGTAGGCGACGACCTCCACCAGCTTGGGCATGCCCCGCGTCACCGCCGTCGTCCGAGCAGGACCGGGCGCCGGAGCCGCGACGTCGAGAGACCCGGCCACGACGTCGACCGCCCGGGCACGGACCGAGGGGTCGAGCAGCCGTGCCTGCACGAGTGAGTCGACGACGCGTGCCGCAGTGGATGTCCATGCTCCGATGGTGACCCATGACAGGCACCGGCTGCATGAGTTCATCTACTCAGCTGCGTGGGTCGATCCGCCTACCGGTCGGTGACGAAGCCTTCCTTCTTCAGCCACTCGAACGCGACGTCCGCCGGCTCGCGGCCCGTCACGTCGATCTCGGCGTTCAGCTTCAGCAGCACGTCGTTGGTCAGCTTCTCGGTCACCGGGGCGATCAGGTCCGCGATCTGGGGGTACTTGTCGGCGATGTCCTTCGTCAGCACCAGCGAGACGTTGTACTTCGGGAAGAAGTTGCGGTCGTCCTCGAGCACCTTCAGGTCGAGCGCGAGGATCCGGCCGTCGGTCGTGAACACCTCGCCGAACGTGCAGGCGCCCTTGGCCGTCGCGTCGTAGATCGCGCCCGTCTGGAACGTCTTCAGGTTGTCGTTGGGCACGCCCTGCGGGCTGTTCAGCGGTACGTCGTACTTCTCCAGCATGCCCTTGAGACCGTCAGGACGGTTGATCAGCTCGGACTCGACGCAGAAGGTGCGGTCGCCGACGGGGACCTTGCTGATCTCGGAGAGCTTGGTGATCTTGTACTTCGCGGCGCTCTTCTGGGTGATCGCGAAACCGTAGGTGTTGTTCATCGGGGCGGGCGGCAGCCAGACGAGGCCGTTCTTCTTCAGGTCCTCCTTGCGGACCGCCTCGAACTGCTCCTGCTCGTCGGGGATCGGCTTCTCGTGCGTGAGGTAGGTGATCCACCCGGTGCCGGTGTACTCCCACATGACCTGGATCCGGTCATCGAGCATCGCCTGCCTCGCGGCCGCGCTGCCCGGGATGTTGGTCAGGTCGGTGACGTCGGCACCCGCCGACTGCAGCAGGATGATCGCCATCTTGCCGAGCAGGACCTGCTCGGAGAAGTTCTTCGACCCCACCGAGAGCGACGCGCCGTCGAGCGACTTCACGTCCTGCAACGACCCGGCCAGCTTGCCGGTGGGCACGAACCCGCCCGCGGTGGGCAGGCTGCACGCGGAGAGGAGGACGGAGACCATCGCGCCGACGAGCGCGAGGAGCAACCTGGGACGCGGTCGGGCCATGGTTCAGACCCCCTTCGGCCGGCTGGCCAGCTCGAGCACGCGGCCGAGCCACTCGATCAGCAGCGCCAGCAGCGCGACCAGAACGGCTCCCCACACGATCACGGAGTAGCGCAGCAGCGAGATCCCCGCCTGCAGGGTGCCGCCGAGGCCGCCCCCGTTGATGAAGGTGGCCAAGGTCGCCGTGCCGACCAGCAGCACCAAGGCGGTGCGCACACCGGCCATGATCACCGGGAGCGCGAGCGGCAGCTCGATGCGCCGGAGCACCGTGAGCGCCGACATGCCGACGCCGCGTCCTGCCTCGACGAGGGTGGCGTCCACGCCCTGGAGGCCGACGATCGTGTTGCGCAGCACCGGCAGGATCGCGTAGAGGGTCAGGGCGATCACCGAGGTGCGGAAACCGAACCCGAGCCACATCGCGAACAGCACGATCAGTCCGACCGAGGGGGCCGCCTGGCCTGCGTTGGCGATGCCGACCACGACGGGAGCGGTGGCCTTGGCCCTGCCTCTGGTCAGCAGGACCCCGAGCGGGACCGCGATGACGACCACGAAGAAGGCGGACACGAACGTGAGCTGCACGTGCCCCCAGATCTGCTTGGTGATCGTGGGCCAGGCCAGCGCGCTCTCCTCGACCGAGTCGAGCGTCGCGGTGGCGTGCCAGATGGCGTAGGAGGCGAACCCGAGCACGACGATCACGGGGATCGCGAAGAGCACGATCGCGGCCTCGGCGTTCATCCGGTCGCGCCAGCCGCCACCACCGGAGGGCTTGTCGTCTCGGTCGTCGAGGTCCCCGGTGTCGGTGGCGGCCTGGGTCGTCGCCATCGTCACACCTCTCCGTCGTCGCCGGTGATCTCTTCCGCGTGCTCGTCCTCGGGGTCGGAGGCCGCCGGCACGTCCGAGCTGCTCGCCTTCTCCAGCGCCTCCTGCTGCTGGCGCATGAAGTCGGTGACTGCCACGAAGTCCACGACGCCGAGGTAGCGGTCCCGGTCCCCGGTCACCACGGCCCCGCCGTGGCTGCTGCTGAGCATCGTGTCCAGTGCGTCGTTCAAGGTGGCCCGGTGGTCGAGGTTGACCAGGTCCTCCTCACCGGCGTGGATGGTCTCGCCCTTGAGCTGGCGCAACCACGGCCAGGCCCTGGGGCGGTGGTGCTGGTCGAGGACGATCACGGCGGTGTCGCCGTTGGCCGCGGCCCGCTGCTTGACCTCGGCGGTGCGCTCTCCCATCGTGGCCGTCGTGGGCTGGCGCAGCTCCAGCTCGGAGATCCGCGACAGGCTGAGCTGCTTGAGCGTGGAGCCGGCGCCCACGAAGTCGGCGACGAAGTCGTTGGCCGGGCTGGCCAGGATCGCCTCCGGGGTGTCGTACTGGGCGACCTGCGCTCCCTCCTGCAGGATCAGGATCCGGTCGCCGAGCTTGATCGCCTCGTCGATGTCGTGGGTGACGCAGACGATGGTCTTGTGGAGCTCGCGCTGGATCGAGAGCAGCTCGTCCTGGAGGCGCTGCCGGGTGATCGGGTCGACGGCACCGAAGGGCTCGTCCATCAAGATCACCGGCGGGTCGGCCGCCAGGCCCCGGGCCACGCCGACGCGTTGCTGCTGGCCGCCGGAGAGCTCGCGGGGGTAGCGGTCCCGGTACTTCGACGGGTCGAGGTTGACGAGGTCGAGGAGCTCGTCGACGCGGGTGGTGATGCGGTCGTCGTCCCAGCCGAGGAGCTTCGGGACGATGGCGATGTTCTTGGCGACCGACATGTGCGGGAACAGGCTGCCACCTTGGATGACGTAACCGATGTGGCGGCGCAGCTCGTCGGCTCCCTGTCCCGAGATGTCGTTGTCACCGATGTGGATCGAGCCTGACGTCGGCTCGATCAACCGGTTGATCATCTTCAGCGACGTGGTCTTGCCGCAGCCCGAAGGGCCGACGAACATCACGATCTCGCCGGCCGGGATGACCAGGCTGAGCCCGTCGACCGCCGCGGCCTTCTGGCCGGCGTAGCGCTTGGTGACGTTCTCGAGACGGATCTCCGCGCCGCTGATCTCGCCGCTGGACTCTTCGGAGCGCGTGTCGGTGGCAGTCATGTCAGACCCGGATTCCCTTCGAGATGGTGATCCTGCCGAGGAGCAGGAGGAGGAGGTCGAAGACCAGGGCGATGACCACGACGGCGAGCGTCGCGCTCAATGCGTAGTTGACGCCGTTCTTGCCGCCGGCCTGGGCGAGACCGGTGAAGATCCAGCTCCCGAAACCGGGGCCGAGGACGTAGGCCGCGATGGCCGCCACCCCCATGGACATCTGGGTGGAGACCCGCAGGCCAGCCAGGATCACCGGCCAGGCCAGCGGCAGTCGGACCTGGAACAGCGCCTTGGCCTCACCCATGCCCATGCCCTTGGCGGACTCGAGCAGGTCGGGGTTGACGCCTTCGAGCCCGACGACGGCGTTGCGCAGGACCGGGAAGATCGCGTAGAAGCCGACACAGACCAGAGCCGTCCAGAAGCCGAGCCCCAGGACGGGAAGCAGGATGCCCACCAACGCGAAGGAGGGGATGGTCAGGCCGATGGAGCTGATCGCGTTCGCGAGCGGCTCGAACCGCGGCGCGCGCGTCACGCCGATGGCAGTGACGACCCCGATCAGTGCGGCAACGAGGACCGCGATCAGGACCAGGAGAGCGTGCCCCCAGGCGAGGGTGAGCACTTGGTCGGAGCGGTCAACCAGGAAGTCCCACACCAGGAAATATCCTCCACGCAAAGGTCGGTCAGGCGCCGAAACGCGTTGTCCAGCCAACCATGGTTGTGCGCTTGTGACCAGCCTCTCGAGCCCCGAGTCGGGTGCGTCGTCGTGCCCCGGTCAGGGGTGCGCACCGCCCGGCTCGTGCGCCCGGTGGGCCTCCGGCTCGATCTGGAACGTGGCGTGCTCGATGCCGAAGTGGGTGGCCACGCACTCGCCCAGCTCGTCGAGGATCTGGCCGACGCCACGGTGGGCCAGCGCCTCCTCGGAGACCGTCACATGGGCCGAGAGCGCCGGCATCCCGCTGGTGATCGACCACGCGTGCAGGTCGTGCACGTCGGTGACGCCTTCCGCCCCGGCGAGGTGCTCACGCACCGACTCCATGTCGACGCCCTGGGGCACCGACTCCAGCAGCACGTGCAGGCTGTCGCGCAGCAGCGACCACGCCCGCGGCAGGATCAGCAGCGCGATCAGGATCGACGCGAGCGGGGTCCGCGCGGGTGAACCCGGTGGTGAGGATGACGACGCCCGCGCCGATCGCTGCGGCGGAACCGAAGGCGTCACCGAGGACCTCGAGGAAGGCCCCGCGCATGTTCAGCGACTCTCCGCGCCGGGACGCGAGCAGGACGATCGAGACGACGTTGGCGGCCAGGCCGACGGCCGCGAAGACGAGCATCTGCGGCGCGTCCACGTCCAGGGGGACGAGCAGTCGCGTCACTCCGGCGTAGGCCAGGTAGCCGCAGACGCCGAGGAGCACGACTGCGTTGATGAGCGCGGCGAGGATCTCGGCGCGGTGGTAGCCGAAAGTCCGCAGCGGCGAGGCAGGCAGGGTCGCGACGTACGACGCCGACAGCGCGAGCACGATCGCGGCCGTGTCGGTGAGCATGTGGCCGGCATCGGCCAACAGGGCCAACGAACCGGACAGGTAGGCACCGACGAGCTCGACGATCGGCGACACTCAGGGTGACCAGCAGGACGAGACGGAGCCTGGACCGGTCGGCCGACCGGCCGGATGCGTGCTCGTCGGGCCCGGAGGCATGAGCGTGATCGTGACCGCGGGCCATGCGTCCACCCTAGGTGCCGACGGGGTCTAGCGTGACCTCGTGCCCCCCGTCGCCGAGGCCCGCTCCCGCGTCGTTGCTCACCTCGTTGGTGCTGCCCGTGCCCGAGGTCGCGGATGCCGTCCCCGACGCACACATCGCGCTGCTGGAGCCGTTCCTGCCCACCGGAGAACATCGACGACGGGGTGCTCGCCGAGCTGCGCCAGATCTTCGCCGAGGTGGTGCCGTTCGGCTACGTGCTCGGCGAGGCGGCACGGTTCCCCAGTGGCGCGGCGTACCTCCCGCCCCAGCCGGTCGCGGTGTTCCGCCGCATCGCGCAGACCCTGCGGCGGTCCTTTCCCGAGGTGGTCGAGCACCCCACCTCGCTGCACGGCTCGATCCCCCACCTGGCGCTGGGGGAGGTTGCGGTCGAGGTCCTCGACCCACCGCTCGACGCCCATGCCCGCGAGGCGGTGCTGCTCGTGCGGGAGGGCGGCGGGACCCGGGTGCTGGGCAGGTTCCCGTTCGGCACCTCCGCCGCCTGAGGACCACCGCGGCCCACGACATCTGCGAGCATGGGCGGGTGATCGAGTACCGGCCCGCGGATCGCAGGTTCCGGACCGAGGTCGCAGGGCGCACGACGTGGCACTCGTTCTCGTTCGGGGAGCACTACGACCCCACCAACGTGGGCTTCGCCAGCCTGGTCGCGCACAACGACGAGCGGCTGCCACCGGGCACGGGCTACGCCGACCACCCGCACACCGACCTCGAGATCGTCACCTGGGTGCTGAGCGGGGCGCTGCGACACACGTCGTCGACAGGGTCGGGCACGATCGGTCCCGGGCAGGTGCAGCGACTCTCCGCAGGGACCGGGGTCGTCCACTCGGAGCTCGCCGACGCCGCAGGACCGACACGGTTCCTGCAGGCCTGGGTGCGACCGGACGAGCCCGGCCTGGTGCCGGACTACCTCAGCGCTGAGGTGGACCACGGCGCCGGGTGGACCGTGGTCGCCGACGGCGACGGGGACGGCGCCGTGCCGATCTCGGCGCGGGGTACGTCGCTGCGCGTCGCCGACCTTGCCGCAGGGGAGGTCGGACACCTGCCCGATGCCGTCCGGCTGCACGTCTTCGTCGCGTCGGGTCGGGTGCTGCTGGGCGAGCGCCTCCTCGGGGCCGGCGACGCCGCACGGCTCCTCGACGAGGGGGGCCGCCGGGTGAGCGCCGAGGAGGGCGCCCACCTCGTCGTCTGGTCCTTCCCGCCGAGCGTCAGGGGACCAGCACGCCGGGGTTGAGGATCCCCGTCGGGTCGAGCTCGGCCTTGAGTGCGCGGAGCATGCGGACCCCCACCGGCCCGATCTCGCGTGCGAGCCAGGGCTTGTGGTCCCGCCCGACCGCGTGGTGGTGCGTGATCGAGGCGCCGTTGTCCAGCATCGCGTCCGACGCGGCGGCCTTCGCCGCGAGCCACTGCGCAACCGGGTCGCCGGACTGCTTGGCCGCGACGGTGAAGTACAGCGAGGCCCCCGTCTCGTAGACGTGGGAGATGTGACAGAGCACGATCGTGCCGTCCCCCAGAGAAGCCGTCAGCGCGGCCTTCACCGCGTCGTAGACCTGGGTCACCCGGGACCAGAAGGTCACCGTCTCGAGCGTCTCCACGAGGACGCCCACGTCGAGCATCGAGTCGCGCAGGTAGGGGCCGTGGAAGCGGCCTGAGGACCAGCCGGCGTCCACGCCGAGAGGGGTGCCGCCGAGGCCGGAGAGCAGCGCGGTGCACGCGGCTCGTCGGGCCTCCACCGCCTGCTCGGTCCCTTCGTACCCCGTGACCATGAGGCAGCCGCCCGCGGACCCGTCCTGCCCGGCCCCGACCTCGGCCGGGGTGGCGAGGTTGATCGAGGTCTCGGCCTCGTCGGAGAGCCGCAGCACCGTGGGCAGCAGGTCGGCCTGGGCCAGCGTGCGCATCGCGGTCGTGCCCTCGGCGAACGAGGCCCATCGCCAGGTCTCGTAGACCGTCACCACCGGCACGGGTCGGACGCGGACGGTGACGGCGGTGACCACGCCGAAGGCGCCCTCGGAGCCCATCACGACCTCGCGGAGGTCGGGGCCGGCCGCATTGGCCGGCGAGCTGCCGAGCACCAGCTCGCCCTGAGGCGTGGCGACGCGCAGGCCGACCACGAGTGCGTCGAACCGCCCGTAGCCTGCGGAGGACTGTCCGCAGGAGCGGGTCACCGCGAACCCACCGATGGTGGCGTACTCGAAGGACTGCGGGAAGTGCCCCAGCGTCATCGCGTGCTCGGCGAGCAGCTGCTCGGCCCGAGGACCACGCAGTCCCGGCTCGAGGGTGGCGGTCATCGAGTCCCGGTCGACCGCGAGCAGCTGGTCGAGGCGCATCAGGTCGAGCGAGACCACGCCGGCGTAGCCGTCCCGGCCGGCCGTGAGGCCGCCCACCACCGAGGTGCCGCCCCCGAACGGGACGAGCGCCACGTGCTCCGCGACGGCCCAGTCGATCAGGCGTTGCACCTCGTCGTGCGTGGCGGGCCGGACCACGGCGTCCGGGGAGTCCGAGCCGTCGCCGCCCCGGAGCCTGAGCAGGTCGACCGTGGACTTGCCCCGGGTGCGGTGCAGCCGCGTCTCGTGGTCGGTGAGCACGTGATCGGGTCCCACGATCCCTTCCAGCGCGGCGCACAGGTCGGCGGCCAGGGGCTCGGAGAGGCGTACGTCGGCAGGGTCGACGGCTGGGGTCGGTGAGGTGCCGAGAAAGGCGTCCACGAGGCCGAACGCACTCTCCGACAGCGGCGCGGCCTCGGCCGGATCGCCCCAGCGGGACCAGTGCATCTCAGGAGGTTTCGAAGGACTCATGTGTTACATTGTGACACATGACGTCACTTCGTCACAACCTCTCGGAGCCCGCTGGCCTGCTCCACGGAGCCGCCACCGCGCTCGACACCGCCGACGACGGCTACCTCGACGCGGCCCGCGAGGCCATCCTCGCCGTGGGGTGGAGCCGGACGACTCTGACCGACATCGCCCGTCGGGCCGGCGTGAGCCGGATGACGCTCTACCGACGATGGCCCGACACCCAGGCGCTGCTGGCCGACCTGATGACCCGTGAGTGGAGCCGCGTGGTCGGCGAGGCGACCCGGCCGGGTCAGGGCCCGACCCCTGACCCCCTCCGACGCATCACCGAGGGCGTCGTCGCCACCGTCCAGGGCCTGCGCGCCGACGCGTTGCTGCGCCGGATCGTCGAGGTGGACCCCGAGGTGCTGCTGCCCTACCTGCTCGAACGGCGCGGTCGCAGCCAGGACCTCCTGGCCACCGCCCTGGCCGCGGTGATCCGGGAGGGCCAGCGTGACGGTTCCATCCGGCGCGGCGACGCAGACCTGCTCGCGCGCTCGCTCCTGCTCGCATGCCACGGGTTCGCGCTCTCCGCGCACACGATGACGCGCAGCCCGGCTGACGACCCGGCTGACGACCCGGCTGACGACCGGGCTGGTGACCAGGCTGACGACCAGGCTCGCGACCGGAGCGACACCAGGTCGCCGTCACGAGACGCCGACGTGTCCGCTCTCGACGCCGAGCTCGTCCAGCTCGTGGAGAGGTTCCTGCTGCCGTGACCGGCTCCCGAGACGCTCGACCGACCCCCGGCACGCAGACGGTGGGGAGGATCCACACCGGACTGGCAGGCCTCCCGGACTCCACCGACGTCCTCGTGATCGGGCTGGGCATCACCGGCGCCGGAGTCGCCCTCGACGCAGCGAGCCGGGGGCTCGACGTGGTGGCGGTGGATGCGCAGGACGTCGCCTTCGGCACCAGCCGGTGGAGCTCCAAGCTCGTGCACGGAGGGCTGCGCTACCTGGCCAAGGGGCAGCTGGACGTGGCGCACGAGAGCGCCGTGGAGCGCGGCATCCTGATGCAGATCACCGCGCCGCACCTGGTCCACGCCCTCCCGATGCTGATGCCCCTGACCGCCGATTTCAGCAGGCCCCAGGCGGCGCTGGCTCGCGCCGGCATCCGCGCCGGCGACCTGCTCAGGCTGGGCGCGCGCACCCGCCGGGAGACCCTCCCCCGGCCGCGACGCATCGGGGTCACCGAGACGCTGACGCTCGCCCCGGTCGTACGGCGCGCGGGGTTGCGCGGCGCGATCCTGTCCTGGGACGGGCAGCTCGAGGACGACGTGCGCCTCGTCCTCGCGGTGGCCCGCACGGCGGCGTCCCTCGGCGCTCGCGTGCACACGCGGGTCCGGGTCAGCGAAGCGCTCTCCGACCAGGCCCTGCTGACCGAGACCCGCACCGGCGAGTCCCGCACCATCCGGGCCCGCACCGTCATCAACGCCGCCGGCGTCTGGGCAGGCGACCTCGTGCCCGAGATCTCGCTGCGTCCCAGCCGCGGCACGCACATCGTGCTTCGCAAGGAGACCCTTCCCGGCGTCCGGTGCGCGGTGATGGCACCGGTCCCCGGCGCCAGCAACCGCTTCGTGTTCGCGCTGCCGCAACCAGACCAGACGTTCTACGTGGGCCTCACCGACGAGGAGGTCGAGGGCCAGGTCCCCGACGTCCCCGTGCCGCCGGAGAGGGACATCGACTTCCTGCTCACCGTGATCAACAGCGTGCTGCAGGTCGCCGTACGCCGCGACCAGGTGGTCGGCGCCTACGCCGGCCTGCGTCCCCTGCTGGACACGGGGTCCACGACCGCCGACCTGTCCCGCAAGCATGCGGTACTGGTCTCGGGCAGTGGAGTGGTCACGGTCGTGGGGGGCAAGCTGACCACCTACCGACGCATGGCCGAGGACGCCGTCGACCGGGCGGTCGAGGTCGCCGGACTCGACGCCGCCCCGTGCCGCACCCGCACGCTGCCACTGCTCGGCGCCGCCCGCCGCTCGGACCTGGCCGCCCTGCAGGCACCCGAACGGCTGGTCAGGCGGTTCGGGACCGAGGCCGCTTCGGTGCTGGCCGACGCGGTGGCAGTGACCGGTCTCGGAGAGGACCGGCTGCTGGCGCCGATCGCCCCTACCGTTCCCGCCACGCTGGCCGAGCTCGTCTTCGGCGTCACCCACGAGGGCGCCACCACCGTGGAGGACCTGCTGGACCGGCGCACACGCATCGGCCTGGTGCCCGAGGACGCCGAGCTGGCACGCCCTGCTGCCGAAGCCGCGCTACGGCTTTGCGGGCTGGCCGAGCTCCTCGAGGACCGCGACGGCGGCCCGGCGTCCTGAGCGCATCGCCCCGGAGACACCGGCGGCCTCCCGGTGGTCCCCCGCGACGAACAGACCGTCACCGAGCTCGACCTCGCGGCTCAGCAGCAGCGGTGGGTGCAGGGAGGGCCACGCCGTGGAGTTGATGTGCCGGGTGACCAGGCCCCAGGTGCTGGCATCGGTGTGGAAGACCTGGCTCAGCTGGGCCCGCACCTCCTGCTCGGTCTCGGCCCCGACCCGCGACCCGGGCACGGTGACGGCGCAGGCCGCCAGGAGCTGCCTCCCGGGCGGGGCGTAGCGCGGTGCGATGTTGGAGACCACGACCGCGTGCGAGAGCGGACCGGCCGAGGGCCCGATCGGGTTCACGAACGGCATCTTCATGGTCGTGGGCGGGATCTCGGTGGAGAACCACCAGGTGGAGAGCCCGCGCATGGCCGGGGTGCCCAGCCCCAGCAGGGACGACGCGTTCACGGGATCGGTGGCGACCACGGCGGTCCGCGCGTGGATCTCGCCGTTGTCGGTGAACAGGCGAACGCCCTCCCCCACGCTGCGCATCAGACCGAGGACGTCGACGCCGTGCTCGACCGGGTCCACGAGCCCGAGCGAGAGCTGGTTGGGCAGCGCCTGCATCCCCAGCGCCGGCAGCGCCGGCATCCCGGTGCTCAGGGCCTGCAGGCTCAGCATGGCGAACTGGTAGGAGGTGCGCAGGTCCTCGTCGGCCAGGACGAGCCGGAAGAGGGGCCGCAGCACCTCCTCGCGGATCCGCCCGGAGATGCCGTGCCGGTCCAGCGACTCCTGCAGCGTGATGTCCTCCCCCGCGAGCAGGCGCTCGCGACTCCTGCGCATCGGGTCGGACCACCGGATCAGGCGCACCACGTCCTGGGGCTGTCCGATCCCCGACCGGATCGCCGCGATCAGGGCCACCTGGGACCCCTGCAGCACCCGGTAGCTGTCGGGATGGGCGAGCACCATCCCGCGCTCGATCGGTTGCGGGTTGAGCGCCGCCACGTCCGCCGAGGCCCGGATGTCGGGGTCCGCGGCGTTGAGCCACTGGAACCCGCGATCGCAGCGGAACCCGTCGATCACGTCGGTGCCGACACGGCCCCCGACGCGCGCCGAACGCTCGAGGACGCGCACCGCCAGACCGGACTCCTCCAACGCCCGCGCGCAGGTGAGCCCGGCGACTCCCGCGCCGATCACGGCCACGTCGACGGCGTCCACAGCGTGAGTATCGCCCCGCGGAGCATTCGGTACAGACACGGACAATCCCTTGGTATGGACCACCCCCGCGGGACCGGGGTCCCGAGGCCACGGATCATCTGGAGCGTGCCGGTTCAGTCCGGAGCACAGAACTCGATGATCTGGCCCATCGCCTCCCGCGCCCCGGGGATCCTGAGCAGCGGGTAGACGTGGATCGGGCCAGGTGCCACGACGTACTCCCAGGGCCAGTCTGCCGCGTCGGCGCGCTCGAACAAGGCGTCACAGCCCGGCTTCAGCACGTCGCGGGTGCCGCAGAACCTCACGGTGGGAGGCAGGCCGGCGCGATCAGCACGAGCCTGTCGGGCAGCTGCCCGAGCGCCCAGGGCATCGGCCATCAGCGTCACGAAGCTCCAGTGCCGGTCCTCGGAGGGCCGCACGTAGGCCCCGCCGTGGAGACAGACCACGGAGCGTCCCGGGAGACGCACCCCCGGCGCATCGCAGGAACGCCGTCGGCCGACATGTTTGCGCCGCAGGATCGGGACCACGCCCTTGCGACCGTGTGCTGCAGGCTCGGCATGAAACCCCGCCTAGGAGCTGTTCACCGGGGTGGCTGCTCCGTGTCGGCTGGCAACCGGTCGGCGGGCAACCTGGCCGAGAGGACGATCAGCGCGAGGGCGGTGACGACGGGGACCAGCATGGCCCGCTGCAGGCTCGAGTGCCCGGCCACGAGACCGATGACCGCCGGACCGACCAGGAACGCGCCGTACCCGAAGCTGACCACGAGGGCCAGGCCGCGGCCGCCGCCGATGTGGCCGGCAAGCCCGTAGATCTGGGGTGCGAGCAGGCCCACGCCGAGACCGACGAGGCACCACCCGAGCAGGATCAGCGGCAACGCGTCGGTGGACGCGGTCAGTACGTAGCCGACCAGGGCACACCCCGAGCCTCCCCTGACGACGTTGGTCCGGCCGACCCTTTCCACCACGGCGTCGCCGACGAGGCGTACCGCCACCATCAGGCCGCTCACGCACGCCAGCCCCCAGGCTCCTGCGCTCGGGCTGACCCCGGCCACGTCGGTGACGTGCAACGAGGACCAGTCGATGGCAGTGCCCTCGGTCAGCCCGAAGCACACCGCCATCGCAGCCAGCAGCCACGCGAGTCGCGGGACCGGCCGTCGGGGACCGTCCTTGGGCCGCGTCTCGCGCGGAGGGGACTGGGGGATGCTGGGGACCAGTGCCGCCAGGAGGACGGTGATCACGAGGGCCGCGCTCCACAGCGACCACCGGGGGCTGGTCGCGGCGGGGAGCAGGTGGCCGAGCACCACCACGACCAGGGCCCCGAGCAGGTTGCCGATCGAGAAGCTCGCATGCAGCCGGCTCATGACCGGGCGGACCCGGGCTCGCTCCAGGCTCACCCCCAGCGTGTTCATCGAGACGTCCATGGCGCCGTTGCCGAGGCCGAAGATCGCCGTCCCCAGCAGCAGGAACGCGTAGTCCGGTGCGACACCGATCACGACCGCGCCGACGGCCATCCCGGCACCGCCGAGCAGGGTCGGCGCCCGCGCGCCGACCCGATCAGCGAGCGGACCGCTGAGGTTCATCGACACCACCGCGAAGACCGCCGCGGTGACCAGCACACCCACGATGTGACCGGACTCCAGCGACAGCCGAGCACGAAGCCCCGGCAACGAGCCACCGAAGGCACCCACCGCGAGCCCGTTGGTGACGAAGGCTCCCGCGACGGCGAGCAGGTCGCCTCGGGAGGCCCGCTGCGCCAGGGGATCAGGAGACTGCTTCACCGGTGTCCGTTCGCAGGGGGGCTGGCTGGCTCGTCGGGCACCCACCGGCTGATCCGATGGTCTGCCCGAGAGTCGACGCCTGCGCCTGTGCAAGGAAGGTCAGCGTCACCCTAGGGCACCTGGACGGCCTCGAGGAACCGGTGCAGGATCGGTCCGGCCGTGCCCGAACCCGAGTCCCCGCGCTCCACGAACACCGCGACCGCGAGGTCGCCGCGGCCCGCCACCATCCAGGCATGGGTGGGCAGCGGCGGCTTCTCGCCGAACTCAGCGGTGCCGGTCTTGGCGATCACCGGCCCTCCGGGCAGGTCCGCCAGCACTCGCCCGCTGCCACGCTGGACCACGCCCTGCATCATCGCCCGCAGCTGCTGCGCCTCGGTCGAGGACAGCGGCTCGGCCGGCTGCTGCTGCTCGGCGGCGTGGTCGGGCAGCAGCCTCGGCAGCACCGCTGACCCCTTCACCACCGAGGCGACCACCGCGGCCATCGCCATCGGCGAGGCGAGCACGGTCCCCTGCCCGATCATGCTGGCTGCGGCCTGGGTCTCGCTGGAGGGCTCCCCCACGCTGCCGAAGTACGACGGGAAGCCGGTGTCGTGGTCGGTTCCCAGC
The DNA here is from genome assembly GCA_963815825.1 of uncultured Actinomycetota bacterium. GTDB lineage: Bacteria > Actinomycetota > Actinomycetes > Propionibacteriales > Nocardioidaceae > Marmoricola. The sequence continues at coordinate 201,459 of CAWFII010000017.1, forward strand.
CCCAGTGCTGCCGCGGCCTCGGCCAGCGCGGGGGGGTCGAGCTCTCCGCGCTGGGAGATGAACGCGGTGTTGCAGCTGTTGGCGAGGGCGTCCTCGAAGCGGATCCGACCGAGGCCCGAGGACGGGTAGTCGTCGTAGTTCTTGAACCTCTTCCCGTCGACGACGGTGGTCGCCGGGCAGGACACCTGGGTCCGCGGGGTCACCCCCGCGCGCAGTAGGGCGAGCGCCGAGACGACCTTGAAGGTGGACCCCGGTGCGTAGCGACCGATCGTGGCGGTGCTGTAACCCTTGGAGCCCGGGCCGCTCGCCACGGCGAGGAGCTCTCCGGTCGAGGGACGCACCGCCACGAGGGCGCTCGCCGAGGCAACTCCGCTGAGAGCCTTCTGGGCGACGAGCTGGGCAGCGATGTCGAGGGTGGTGTGCAGCGGCTTTCCGGCCTCGGGGTCCGCCGTGAACAGCGTGCGCCGCTCGCCCTGGGCGTCCACCGCAGCGACGGTCGCCCCCCGGGTGCCTGCCAGCTGCTCGTCGTACCGCTTCTGCAGTCCGGAGAGGCCGACGTCGTCCCCCGGCCTGATCCGGCCCTGGCCGTCCTTGACCAGCTCTGCCGTGGCCGGACCCACCGTGCCCAGCAGGGCCGAGGCGAAGTCCTTGGTGGGCGCGAGCGGCAGCTGGTCCGAGATCGCCCGTGCCCCGGGGACAGCCCTCAGTCGTGCGAGCAGCGGCGGTGGGAGGTCCTCACGCCGGTAGACGATCCCCTGGACGAAGGCCTTCGGCCCTGCCGCGGTCACCTGCTTGACGAAGGGTCCGACGGCGATGTCGACCAATCTGGCCAGCGACCTGGCCGACTCCGCCGGCGGGCTCGCCCCCAGCGCCGCCTTGTCGATACCGACCCGCAGCACCGGCCGCGGCTCGACGATCGGCTTGTCGCCGGCGCCGAGAATCGAGCCCCGCTCAGCCTCGACGCTGCTCTCGGCCAGCCTCTCTCCCGGTGCGAGCGAGGGCTCGAGGATGGCCGGGTCCCAGCTGACCAGCCAGCTCTGGCCGGCGTCGCCCTCACCCAGCGCGAGCGCGACCTTGGTGGTGTAGTCCCAGGTCCCGGGGCCGACCTTCCAGCGCCAGTGCAGGACACCGGTGGCGGCGTCGCCGTCGGTCGACACCGATCCCGCTGAGATGGTCACGTCGTCGGTGAGCGTCTTTCCCACGTCACCGGTCGCCGCCTCGAAGTCGGACCTCGCCCGCGCATCGTCGCCGACGAAGTCAACGCCTCCGAGGTCCCCGGCAGAGAGTGCCTTCGCCAGGTGCTTCACGGCATCCCCGGCATCGGGGCCGGACCAGGGAGGGCTGCACGCGCTGGTGACGAGCACGAGGCAGGCTGCGGCCAGCACGGGACCGAGGGACCTACCGGTGGCGGGAGGACGCATGCGGTCGATCCGACCACGGCCGGTCGGTGCCAGACAAATCCCCGGAGCCGATCATGCGCCCGCGACGGGTTCCTTCTCGTCTGGGTCCTGCTGGTCTGGCTCGTGCAGGTCTGGCTCGTGCTGGTCTGGCTCGTGCTGTCTGTGTCGTGCCGGCGGGCCAACAGCGGAATGCGGCCGCCGGCACGACACAGGTTCACTGGCACGGTGCTACTGGAACGGTGCTACTGGAACGGGGCCGAGATCATCCCTTGAAGGCGTCCTTGACGTTCTCGCCCGCCTGCTTCAGCGAGGACTTGCTCTGGTCGGTCTTGCCCTCGTTCTCCAGCGACGAGTCGTCGGTCGCCTTCCCGGTGGCCTCCTTGGCCTTGCCCTTGAGGTCCTCTGCCTTGTTGCTGGTCTTGTCTTCGATGCCCATGCGGATGCACTCCTCGATCAACTTCGATGGGGGCGACCGGTCGGCGCCCGCCGTGGCTCCGGAGCGTGTCCGAAGAATCTGGCGGGCGCCGAGCAGTCGCGGGTGCCGTGTCGGCCAGCACCCGGTCCCTCGTGTACCCGGAACTCCCGGAAAATCACCCGGCCCCCGCACCCCACGCCGCGCCCGCCCGCTCACGGGGGGGGGCGGCCCGCGCGGCGAGACGGGCCGGTGTGGTTCAGGCGCCGCCCGTGCGGTGGTGCGCGATCACCTGCGCAGCGACCTTCGCGAGCTTGACGTTCATCTCCTGGGAGACCTTCGAGAGCATCTGGAACGCCTGGTCGTCGTCGATGGCGTGCATCGCCATGAGCAGCCCGATGGCCTTGCCGATCTCACGGTTGCTCTCCAGGCCCCGCCGCAGCGTGGTGGCTTCCTCTCCCCGGTCGAGGGCAGCGAGCGCCACCGACGAGAACGCCGTGAGCACGATCGCCTGGTCGAGCGACTCCTGGGTCAGGGCACCCGCGGTGTCGCTGAACACGTTGAGGGCGCCCACCTTCTCCCCGTCCTGACGGATCCGGAACCCGGCCATGCCCCTCACCTCGGTCTCGGCCAGGATCCTCTCGGCCAGCACAGGCCACTTGCAGCCGACCGTGAGGTCGGTGCACATGTGCTGGTCGGGCTCGGACTCGTCCATCGCGTCGAGGCAGGGTCCCTCCCCCAGCGCCTTCTCGATGTCGTCGATACCCCGAGCCACCTCGTCCGAGGACGCGACAGTCTGGTTCCGCCCGCGGCGGCGGAGCATTAAGGACGCATGGTCGCAGCCGTCGACGAACTCGACGGCGCTGCGGCACAGCGCGTCGTAGACGGAGTCGTAGGACTCCCCGGAGTAGACGACCTGAGCCATGGCTCGGAAGGTCGCGAGGAGTTCTGGTGGAAACGGCGTAGGCATCGTGGGCAACCTCTTCGGCTCGGACAAGCGTCGTTCCCGAGGTCTGGAGTCCGACTGCCTGTGCATCCTGTCACGCTGCGAGCGGGTGCGTCGTCTCAGGCCGGTCCTCGGAGCTATCGGTCAGCGTCGCGGTAGGCCTCGGCCTCGGTCGCCTTCGCCGAGAGCCAGACCCGTCGCCCGACGTCCAGCCCGAGGTCGGCGACTGCCGAAGGGGTGACGTCGACCAGGGCAGCGGGGGCAGCGTCCACCCGTAGCCGGACCCGGTCCGCGAGCAGCTCCAGGTCGGCGATGGTCCCCTCCCACACGTTGCGCGTGCTGGTGTGCTCCGGCCACTCGCTGTGCACCGTGATCGCACTCGGGCGCAGCGATACCAGCACCCGCCCGCCCGGCGCGCGGGTCGCCACCTCCAGGTGACCGCCGTCGTCGAGGCGGACCGACCCGCTGGACTCGTCGAGGACTCCGCTCCACAGGTTGAGGCCGACCAGTCGTGCGACGTACGGCGAGGCCGGGCGCTGGGCCACCTCGGAGGGCACACCCTCCTGCATCACCCGCCCCTCCTCGATGACCAGCAACCGGTCGGCCAGGACCATCGCCTCGAGGGGGTCGTGGGTCACCAGCAGGACGGGTCCGGGGAAATCCGCGAGGTGCTCGCGCAGGAAGGACCGCACGTCGATCCGGGCTCCGGCGTCCAGCGCCGCCATCGGCTCGTCGAGAAGGAGCACCGCGGGCTCGCGAGCCAGCGCCCTGGCCAGGGCCACCCGCTGGGCCTGCCCCCCGGAGAGCTGGTGAGGTCGGCGATGCGCGAGCTCGGTCAGCCCGAGGCGCTCCAGCCAGGCGTCGGCCAGAGCGCGGGACGCGCGCCGCCGGACCCCGACCGAGCGGGCGGCGAAGGCCACGTTGTCGCGCACGTCGAGGTGCGGGAACAGGCGGTAGTCCTGGAAGACCACCCCGGCGCGGCGCATCTCGGGAGCGACGAACCGGTCGGGACCCTGCCAGACCTCCCCGCCGACCGCCACCGCTCCGCTGCGCAGCTCGGCCAGCCCGGCGATGGCCCGGAGCAGCGTCGACTTCCCGGCTCCGTTGGGTCCGAGCACACCCAGCACCTCACCCGGGCCGACCGAGAACGCAACTTCCAGCTCGAAAGAGCCACGGTGCACGGTGCCGTCGAAGCTGAGCGTCTGCGCGTCCGCACTGCCCGGGACCGGGCTCCCCGGGACCGGACTCCCCGGGACCGGACTCCCCGGGACCGGCGCACCCGTCACCGGCTCGCTCATGCCGTGCCCCCGGCGCCGAACCAGCGGCCACGCAGGGCGAACAGCACCGCGACCGAGACCGCCAGCAGGACCAGGGACAGTGCCAGTGCGGCGTCCGGGTCGGTCTCCATCGCGAGGTAGACCGCCAGCGGCATCGTGCGCGTGACCCCCGCCAGGTTGCCTGCGAAGGTGACCGTGGCGCCGAACTCGCCCAGCGCCCGGGCCCAGCACAGGACCGCGCCCGCGACGAGGGCCGGCCGGATCAACGGGAGGCTCACCCTCCAGAAGACCGTGAGGCGTCCAGCGCCGAGAGTGGCCGCGGCCTCGTCGTACCCGACATCGGCTGCGCGGAAGGCGCTCTCCACCGCCACCACGAGGAACGGCATCGCGACGAAGGTCTCCGCGAGCACCACGGCGGCGGTCGTGAACGGGATGGTGAGGCCGAACCAGGCGTCCAGCGATGCGCCCACCAGGCCGTTGCGGCCGAGCACGAGCAGCAGCGCCACTCCGCCGACGACCGGTGGCAGCACCAGCGGAAGGGTGACCAGCGCTCGCAGCAGCCGGAGCCCAGGGGCCTTCGAGCGAGCGAGCACCCACGCCAGCGGCACGCCGAGCACGATCGAGATGCCCGTGGCGACCGTGGCCGAGAACAGCGAGAGCCACAAGGCGTCGAGCACCTCTGGGGTGGCCAGGATCCGACCGAGACCGGACCAGGGCGCCCTGACGATCAGGCCGACGAGCGGGACGACCAGGAGGAGTGCACCGACGAGTGCCGGGGCGCCCAGCGTCCAAGGGGTACGCCGTCGTGCGGCGGCGCTATCGGTCATCAGGGCTTCTGGAAACCGGCGTCCCGGAGAATCGCGGAGCCGGTGCCGGAGAGCACCAGGTCGACGAACTGCCGGGCGATGCGCCGGGTGCTCGGAGGCGGTCAAGGGGGCGATCGGGTACTCGGTGCTGGCGTTCTGCGCCGTCCGGGATCTCGATGCCCTTGACCTTCGCGCCGGCCGCGAGCACGTCGCTCACGTAGACGACCCCCGCATCGACCTCACCGAGCGTGACCTTGGTCAGCACCGACTTCACGTCCACCTCCTCGGTCGCGGGACGCACCGCGAGGTTCGCCTTGGCGAACACCTCGGCGGCGACCTTGCCGCACGGCACCTGCGCCTGGCACAGCGCCACCTTCACCGACGGCTTCGCCAGATCGGCCAGGGCGGTCACGCCCGCGGGGTTGTCTGCCGGAACGGCGACCTCCAGGCTGTTGGACGCGAAGTCGACGGGGTCGCCGGCGTCCTTGCTCTGCACGACCGCGTCCATGTTGGTCGGGGCTCGCGGAGGCGAACACGTCGGCGGGTGCCCCGCTCCCGATCTGCTGGGCCAGCCCGGAGCTGGGGCCGAAGTTGAACTGCACCTCGACCCCCGGGTGCTGGGCCTCGAACTTCTTGCCGAGGGCCGTGAACGAGTCGGTGAGCGAGGCGGCCGCGTAGACGCGGAGAGTGATGTCCTTGCCTGAGTCGGCACTCCCGCCGCAGGCCGCCAGCGAGGTGAGGGCGACGCCCAAGGTCAGTGCCACGATGAGGGCCCGTCCTGGTCGCGCGACCGACGGCATCCGCGTGCTCATCGGCGTCCCGGCAGCTCGACGCCGACGTTGGTCGACTTCACCGTGGCGATGGCCAGGACGCCGGGCTGGAGGTCCAGCTCGTCGGCGGCCTCGCGGCTCAGCAGCGAGACGACACGATGCGGTCCGACCTGGATCTCCACCTGGGCCATCACCGTGTCGCGGACGACCCTGGTGACCAGCCCGACGAAGCGGTTGCGGGCGGAGGCGGAGACCACCGGGCCGGGGTCCGGATGGTCGTCGCGGTCGGCGATCTCCTGGGCGAGCGTGGCCAGCTCGACCCCGTCGACCACCTGGCGGGAGCCCTCGGTCGTCGTACGCAGCCTGCCGGAGTCCGCCCACCGCCGCACGGTGTCGTCGCTGACCCCGAGCAGCTCGGCGGCCTGCTTGATGCGGTACGTCGTCATGGGCGAAGACTAGCCGCACCTGCGGAACGCCGTGGCCCCTCAGTCCGTAGATGCGGTGCCGGCCCATCCAGTGGGGACGATGCTTCCTGGGCAGCCGGCACCACCAGGGCGTAGGACTCCTCGACCGCCTCGCACACCTCGTCGTCGGGGATCTCCCCGTTGAACCGAGGTTGTCCAGCCCGCCCGGCCGATGTAGGCCATCACGCCGGCGTCGTCCGGATAGCGCGCCAGCCACTCGTCGGCGACCTCGCGGCTCGTCCCGCCCTTCACGCCGACGCCGTCGTCGCCGAGGAAGGCGAAGATCTTGTCGTGCACCTTCACCACGGGGTGCGTGTGGCCCCAGGGGTTGTCCGGCCAGGCCCCGGGCAGTGCCAGGCAGAGGGCGAGCATCTCCTCGGGCGTCACCGTCTGACGGTAACCCCGGCGGACGGGCACCAGGCCATGCCTAGAGTTCTCGCCATGGACACCGAGAACCCCCCGGAAACGGCGCAGATCCCCCGTCCCGACACGGGCGACGTCGTGGAGCTGATCCTGGAGGACCACCGACTCTTCGAGCACCTGCTCCGGGAGCTCCGCAACGAGCAGAGCGACCGGGACACCGTGCGCCGCCGGCTCTCGGAGCTGCTGGTCGCCCACGGCGAGGCCGAGGAGAGCGAGGTCTACCCCCAGCTCGAGCGCAAGGACGCGATCGACCAGGAGGAGGCCGAGCACGGGACCAAGGAGCACCAGGAGGGCTACCAGGCTCTGCTACCGCTGCTGACGGCCACCGAGCTCTTCGACGACGACTTCAGCAACGCGCTGCACGAGTTCAGCGAGACGCTGATGCACCACCTCGACGAGGAGGAGCGCGACATCCTCAACCCGGCGCGCGGGGACGTCTCCGTCGAGGAGCGCGCACGGTTGGGTGCCGCCTGGCTGGCGAGGCGCAACCGCCTGCTCGACGAGGGGTGCGGCAGTGCCGATCAGGTGCGCGCCCTTCTCGGCGTCTCCTGAGGCCCGGCCCATGAGCTCGTCCCGGTGAGGTCCTGGATGGCCGACACCCGGCCACTGCGCAACCCGCACTTCCGCCGGCTCTGGTGGGCCAACATCGTCACCGTCGTCGGCGCCCAGCTGACAGTGGTCGCGGTGCCGGCTCAGATCTACGCCGAGACCGGGTCGTCGGCGTACGTCGGCCTGACCGGCGTCTTCGGCCTGGTCCCGCTGGTCGTCTTCGGGCTGTGGGGCGGAGCCCTCGCCGACGTGGTCGACCGCCGTACTCTCCTGGTCGTCACCACGCTGGGCCTGATCGGGACCAGCACGCTGTTCTGGTTGCAGGCGTGGTCCGGGTCGGTGAACGTGTGGCTGCTGCTCGGGCTGTTCTCGGTGCAGCAGGCGTTCTTCGCGGTGAACCAGCCCACCCGCAGCGCCGTGCTCCCTCGGCTGCTGCCGCTGAGCCTGCTCCCCGCGGCCAACTCGCTGAACATGACCGTGATGCAGGCCGGGGCGATCGGAGGGCCGCTCATCGCGGGCGCGCTGATCCCGGTGTTCGGCTTCCCGTGGCTCTACCTGATCGACACGATCACGCTGATTCCCACGCTGGGAGCGGTGCTCCTGCTGCCGCCACTGCCCATCGTCGGGACCACCGGAAGCCTCGGGATCCGGGCGGTGCTCGACGGGCTCGGCTATCTGCAGGGCCACCCGGTGCTGCTGATGTCCTTCCTCGTCGACATCATCGCGATGGTCTTCGGCATGCCCCGGGCCCTGTTCCCCGAGATCGCCCACCTCGGGTTCGGAGGCCCCGAGGGCGGTGGCCTCGCGTTCGCCGTGCTGTTCGCCGGCATCCCCACGGGCGCGGTGCTGGGAGGCGTCTTCTCCGGATGGGTCTCGCGGGTCGAGCGGCAGGGGCTGGCCGTGCTGGCCTCCGTCGTGGTCTGGGGACTGGCGATGCTCGGCTTCGGCGTGGCGGTGGGACTGGCCGACACCTGGCGCTGGCCGATGCTCGTGGTCGCGGTGCTGATGCTGGTCGTCGGCGGCGCCGCCGACATGGCCTCGGCGGCGTTCCGGACCAGCATGCTGCAGAGCGCCGCGTCCGACGCGGTGCGCGGTCGGCTGCAAGGCGTGTTCACGGTCGTGGTCGTCGGCGGCCCGCGGATCGCGGACGTGGCCCACGGTGCCGTGGCGGTCTCGATCGGGACGGCCGCCACAGCCGCCGGCGGGGGCCTCCTGGTGGTGATCGGCACCGTGCTGGCGTCGGTCGCGTTCCCGGCCTTTCTCCGCTACCGCGTCGTAGCCGCCGCCGTACGTCGCTGAGCGGGCACTGCGCGCACGCCGTACGTCGCTGAGCGGGCACTGCGCGCACAGGGCAGTGTGCACGCAGTGCCCGGTCGGCGCGTTCTCGCGTGCACGGAGTGCCCGGTCGGCGAACCAGCTAGGCGCAGCAGACAGTCCCAGTCCCAACCACCTTGTCCTCCGCGCTGTCCTCCGCGCTGTCCTCCGCGGGGTCCCCGGCGGGGTCGGCGTGGGTGCCGAAGGTGGGGCTGTCGGCGAGGACGGTGTAGATCTCCCAGCGCTCGCCGCTCGGCGCGCCCTGGACCCAGAACTTGTCCTGACGCGCGTAGCAGCACGTGGTGTCGCGCTCCTCGACCGAGGTCAGGCCGAGCTCGCTGAGGCGGATCTGCTCGGCGTCCACCGCGTCGGTGTCGTCGACCTCGACCCCGAGGTGGTTGACCGATCCGCCGTGCCCGGGGTTCTCGATGAGCACCAGCTTCAGCGGCGGTTGCTCGACGGCGAAGTTCGCGTAGCCGGGACGGACCTTGGCGGGCTCGGCGCTGAAGAGCCGGCTGTAGAAGGTGATCGACTGCTGCAGGTCGTCGACGTTGAGGGCGAGCTGGAGGCGGGACATGGGAAATCCTTCCGGAGAATATCGACGTTTGTCTATGTGTTCAGGTTGCCAGAGACATTGACATCTGTCAATATCTACTCATGACGAGATCGTCGCCGCTGCCGATCGCCACGGAGGCGGTCGTGTGCTGCTCGCCGCTGATGAACAAGCCGTTGTCCGAGGACGAGGCGGCCCGCATCGCTGCGCTGCTCAAGGCGCTGGCCGACCCGGTCCGGCTGCGGCTGCTCTCCCTGGTGGCGTCGTACGCCGGGCAGGAAGCGTGCGTGTGCGACCTCAACGACGCCTTCGAGCTCTCCCAGCCCACCATCAGCCACCACTTGAAGGTGCTGCACGACGCCGGCCTGCTCCATCGCAGCAAGCGCGGGGTGTGGGTCTACTACCGGGTCCAGCCCGAGACGCTGAGCGCGCTCGGGACACTCCTCGGTGGGGTCGCCTCGTGATCTCGCTGCACCGCCGGGTGGGCGCCGAG
>CAWFII010000018.1:0-87129 GCA_963815825.1 uncultured Actinomycetota bacterium
GAGGTCGTCGATGCCTGACGGGCCACGACCGAGCGTGCTGTTCGTGTGCGTGCACAACGCCGGCAGGTCCCAGATGGCCGCGGGCTACCTGCAGCACCTGGGCGACGGACGCATCGATGTGCTCTCCGCCGGCTCGCAGCCCGGCGCGCAGATCAACCCGGTGGCCGTGCGCGCGATGGCCGAGGAGGGCATCGACATCGCCGGAGCGCAGCCGAAGCTGCTGACCGACGCGGCCGTCCGAGCCTGCGACGTGGTGGTCACGATGGGCTGCGGAGACGCGTGTCCCTACTACCCGGGAAAGCGCTACGAGGACTGGGTCCTCGAGGACCCGGCCGGCCAGGGCATCGAGTCCGTGCGCCCGATCCGCGACGAGATCCGGCGACGGGTCGAGGCCCTGGTGGCCGAGCTCAGCTGATCCTGACCGGTCAGGCTCCGGTGACGGCCTGGTCCAGGCGCACCAGTGAGTCCTCGAGCTGATCCTGCTTGACCAGGGGGAAGCCGACCTTGTCGAGCAGGTCCTGGTCGGTCACCGCGTCCCAGTCGTAGGTCAGCCGCGCCAGGGTCGAGTCCGAGCCCTGCGACTCCAGCTCCCAGACCCACTGCCATCCGGGCGGCTCGATTCCGGCGGGGGCGGTCTTCCAGGCGAGCAGCTTGTTCTCGGCGAAGCCGACGACGTGGTTCTCGGTCTGGTACTCCCCTCCCATGTGTGGGCCTTCCATGTTCATCGTGAACACGTCGCCCACCTGCTGGATGCGGTCGGACTTCTCGTCCGAGCGCACGAAGCCGGAGCCGTCGAGCTCGACGTGCCGCTCCGGGTTGGACAGCACCTCGAAGATCTCGGCGCTGGGGGCGTTGATGGTCCGTTCGACAGTCATTCTGTTCTCAGCCATCCCTCGAACATGGCTCGCGATGCGGCCCCGGACAAGGCGGTCTCCGCCCACTGGGACTCCGCAGCGCGGAATTCGAGGTGGGAGCACGACCCTCACGGCGTACGTCGTCGAGGGCGTACCTCCCCGACGCACCCCTCGGAACGGCTCTGCTCCGCGTGGACGCGGCTCTCCGCTCGAGCCCTCGCAGGAGCCCCGTCGTTGCGGGGCGGTCCCACCGCCGCCCGCCCTAGCATGGTGCGCGTGAGCGTCACCTACACCGTCTTCGGCGAGATGACGGTTCACGTGGACGGCGTCCGGCAGGTCCTGACCCGGCGCCGTGAGCGCGGTGTCCTCTCGGTCCTCCTGGCCAGTCACGGCGCTCCGGTCGCGGCTGACCGGCTGCTCGCCGAGGTCTGGGGCGAGGAGGCGGCCGGGCAGACGCTGGGGTCCCTGCAGGTCGCCGTCTCCCGCCTCCGCACCATCCTCGAGCCGGGCCGTTCACCGCGGCAGGGGTCCCGGTTGGTCAGCACCGCAGCGGGCTACGCGTTGCGGGCGGAGCCCGACGACGTCGACGCGTGGCGGTTCGAGGCCCGTGCCGAGGCTGCTCTCTGCGCACCGCTACCGGACGAGCGGCTGAGGCTTGCGGACGCGGCCCTGGACCTGTGGACCAGTGCGCCGTACCCGGACGGGGAGGCGCCGATCGTGCGCCGCGACGCCGACCGGCTCGAGGAGCTTCGCCTGACCGTCGTGGAGCACCGGACGCGCGCCATGCTCGACCTCGGCCGTCCGGAGGAGGCCCTGCGCGCGCTGGCCGCCCTCGCTGCGGACCACCCTTTCCGGGAACGACTGTGGTCACTGCTGGCGCTCGCGCAGTATCAGTGCGCTCGACAGGCAGACGCTCTCACGACGCTCCGCCGGCTGCGCACCGCGCTCGCGGACGAGCTCGGTGTCGACCCGTCGGCGGAGGTCCAGCACCTCGAGCGGGCCGTGCTGCGCCAGGACCCGGCTCTGGCCGCGCCCGTGCCCACCAGCTCGCGGCCTCCCCGGGACCAGCCCCTCCGGGACCAGCCCCTCCGGGACCAGCCCCGCCGTACGCCGGAGGGGGACCCCGGCACCGTCGGCAGGCAACCGGTGCTCGACCAGGCGATCTCGCAGCTCGAGAGCGCACGCGCGACGCGATCGGCCCGCTTCCTGCTCGTGGCCGGTGAGCCCGGCATCGGCAAGTCGCGGCTCGTCGACGACCTCGGGGCGCACGCCGCGGCGGCCGGGTTCCGGGTGCTGGTCGGGCGCTGCCACGAGGGGGACTACGCCCCGGCGCTGTGGCCCTGGCTCGGCATCGTCCGTGCGCTCGCGGCCGACGAGAGCGAGCCGACCGGGCGTGACCCGCTGCTGCGACCACTGCTCGACGCGGACCTCGACACCTCGGCCGAGGGTGCAGGAGCCGGCCTGCGGATGTTCGACGCGGTGGTCGAGCTGGTCGTCCGCACCGCGACGGACCGGCCCCTGCTGCTCGTCCTCGAGGACATCCACTGGGCCGATGCCACGTCGCTCCAGCTGCTCCGCCACCTTGCCGGGGCCCTCGTCCCCGCTGCGGTCGCGGTCGTGTGCACGCGGCGCACGACCGAGCCGTCCGCGACTCCCGAGCTGGTCGACACGATGGCTGCGTTGGCCCGCGCGGGCGCGGAACGGGTGCGGCTCGACGGGCTCGACGTGGTCTCGGTAGGCACCCTCCTGCGCCTGACCGTGGGAGACCACGACAGCAGGCTGGACACGGTCGTCGCGGAGATCACCGGCGGCAACCCCTTCTTCGTGCTCCAGTACGCCCGCCTGCTCGCGGGTCTCCCCGACCTCGACAGCGTCGACCCGGCGGCGCTGCCGGTCCCCGACGGCATCCGCGACGTGCTGCGGCAACGGATCCTGCGGTTGCCTCCGGAGGGGCAGCAGACCCTGGTCTGCGCCTCCGTGCTCGGCCACCGGATCGACCCGGACCGCCTGACCGATCTCGCCGGGCTCCCCCTCGACGAGTGCCTCGACCTGCTGGACCTGGCGATGACGAGCGGACTGGTCGTGGAGTCCGGCACCGGCTACGAGTTCGTGCACGCGCTGGCACGCGAGACGGCGTACGGCGAGCTGAGCGCAGCGCGCAGGATGCGGTTGCACGACCGCGCGGGCCGGGTAGTCGAGCAGCACCAGGGGCAGGAGGCCGACGCCGGCGCAGCGATCGCCCACCACTCCCACCTCGCCGCCCCCCTCGGCCCCGAGCACGCCCGGCGTGCCTGTGCGTGGCTCGCGCGTGCGGCCGAGGTCGCGTCGGGCAGACATGCCCACGCCGAGGCGCTCGACCTGTGGCGCCAGGTCCTCGCCGACGCGCCGGCCGGGTCGGAGACCACTGTCCTCGCCCGGTGTGGCGAGGCGGGCGCACTGCTCCGCCTGGCGCGCACGACCGAGGCCCGGGAGTCGGTCGACGATGCCGTCCGGCTCGCCCGCACCCTCGGCCGGTGGGACCTCGTGGCGGGGGCGGCGCGGATCCTCAACGGAGCCGGCGTCTGGTCGTGGCGCGAGCACGGCATCCGCGACGCCGCCTTCATCGAGGTGCTCAGCCAGGCCGCGGAGCACGTCGCACCTGCTGATCGTGCCCGGCTGCTCGCGACCCTCCAGATGGAGCACTACTACGGCTGGGACGGCGCGGTCGCGGACCGGCTGGGCTCGGAGTCCGTGGAGGTGGCGCGCCGCTGCGGGGACCCGGGGCTGCTGCTCGAGGTGCTGCTCGTGCGGATCATCGCGACGTGGGGGCCGCAGCGCGCACGGCAGCGGCTCGCGCTGATCGAGGAGGTGCTCTCCCACGAGCCGGTCGGCGAGCTGCGGGTGTTCATCCTCTTCCAGCTCGGAGCCGCCCTCTACGAGCTGTCCGAGCCCGAGCGCGCGGACGCCACCATGGACGAGTGCGCCGACGAGGCCGCCGCGTTGCGGCACACCGGCGTGGAGATCCCACTCGGTTGGTGGCGCTACGCACGCGCCCGCGGTCTCGACGACCCGGCGGCGCCCACGCTCGGAGCAGAGGCCCTGGCGCTGCACCGGACCAGCGGCTACATCGCCGGGTCGGACCTGGAGGTCATCGCGACGATCCGAGGTGTGGCTCCGGGGACCCCCGTGCCCCCGGAAACCGTCGCGGCTGCCCGGACGGCCAACCCGGGACTCCGCGCGATGGTGGCCCACGCCGTCCTGGAAGCGGGCGACCGGGGCACGGCGTACTCGCTCCTCGGTGAGCCCGCTCCCCCCGGTGCGAGCGACTACTCCGTGCTGGCCGGCCACTGCCTGCGCGTGCTGGTCCTCGCCGGGACGGGGACACCCGAGGAGGTCTCCGAGGCGCTCGCCCGGATCACGCCCTTCGCCGACGAGGTGGTCACCTACGGCACGGTCGACCACCTGGGAGTGGTCACGCACTTCCTGGCCTGCGGGTACGCCGCGCTCGGGGATCCGCGCGCCCTCGAGCACGCCGAACGGGCCGTCGTACTCAATGCTCGGTTGCAGTGCGCGCCCTGGCGACGCCGCTCCGAGGCGCTCGTCGCGCGTCTCTCCTGAAGCCTCGCCACGGCTGCGCCGGTCGCTGCCCTCCGCGCCGACCCGCCCCTGCGGCAAGTGCGACGCAAGTGCCCTGCAAGCGAGCGGGCTCACCCTCGGTCACACCGGTTCGACGACGAGCCGACGACGAGAGGAAGAGATCGATGACCGAGACCATGCCCTCCACCAACCAGGCCCACGTGCTCGACGACCTGCGTCGGCGGGTCAGTGGCCGGGTGCACACCCCGGCCGACCCGACGTGGGACGCGGCGCGCACGCCCTGGATCGTCAACATCGACCAGCACCCGATGGCCGTGCTCGAGGTGCACGACCGCGACGACGTCATCGCGGCGGTGCGGTGGGCCGTCGACCACGGTGTCCAGGTCACCGCGCAGCCCACGGGCCACGGTGCGGGGCAGGACTTCGACCAGGTCCTGATCCTGCGCACGCGCGCGCTGGGTGGCATCACCGTCGACGTTCAGCGTCGTACGGCCTGGGTCGGCGCGGGCGTCAAGGCCGGCGAGCTGCTCACCGAGCTCGACGGCACCGGCCTGACCTTCCTGGCCGGGTCCAACCCGGACCCGTCCGTGGTGGGGATGACCATCACCGGGGGCATCAGCTGGTTCGGCCGGGCCTACGGCCTCGGGTGCGACAGCATCGCGACCATCGAGCTGGTCGACGGGCTGGGCAGGCTCCGCCGGGTCACCGAGTCCAGCGACGCCGAGCTGTTCTGGGCCCTGCGTGGCGGGGGCGGAGACTTCGGCATCATCACCCGGATGGAGCTGGCGCTCCACCCCGCTCCCGAGCTGTACGGCGGACGGCTGCTGTGGCCCGTGGAGCAGATGCGCGACGTGCTGCGCACGTTCCGGACCGTGACCGAGTCCGCTCCGGACGAGCTCACGACCTGGTACCACACCTACCAGTTCCCTGCGTTGCCAGAAGTCCCCGAGCAGGTCCGCGGGAAGGCGTTCGCCTCCGTGGCCGTGGCCTATCTCGGCAGTCGTGCGGACGCCGAGGCGTTGCTCGCCCCCTTCCGGGCGCTGCCCGGCCTGGCGATGGACCTGATCGGGGAGGTGTCCCTGGCCGAGCTGGGCTCCATCGCCGACGAGCCCACCGACCCGATGCCCGGGATGCAGCACTCGGAGCTGCTCACGCACCTGGACGACGACGCGATCGAGGCGCTCACCACCGTCGTGGGCGCCGACAGCGGGTCGCCCCTGCCCATCGTGCAGATCCGGCACCTCGGCGGTGCCTTCGCCGCGGTCGAGGACGGTGGCGGCGCGCACGGCCCCGTGACCGAGCCCTACAACCTGTTCGCGCTCGGGGTCCCCGCGGTCCCCGAGCTGGTCGAGGTGATCGGCGCCTACTTCGGCCGTGTCGCCGCTGCCGTCGCCCACCTCGCCAGCGGTCGGACGCTGCTGAACTTCCTCGAGGGCTACGACGACCCGGGCGCGTGGTGGTCACCGCGCACGCGCGAGCGCCTCGCCCGCACCAAGCAGGCCTCCGACCCCCTGCACACCATCCGCAGCAACCGTCCCGTCCACCCCTGAGACCGCACCGAGCGGCTCACCACCGAAAGGAAGCAGCAATGGACAAGCACGCCGTCAACCCGTGGACCTGGCAGGACCAGCTGGGCTACTCCCAGGGAGTCCTGGTCACCGAGCCGCGACAGACCCTCTACGCCGCCGGGCAGGGGTCGATGGACCCGGAGGGCAACCTCGTCCACGACGGCGACGTCGCCGGACAGGCCTCGCAGGCCATGGACAACGTGGAGACCGTCCTCGCCTCGGCCGGCATGACGCTGGCCGACGTGGTCCGCTACGACGTCCACGCGACCGACCTGCAGGACTACTTCATCAGCGGCGGCCACGAGCAGGTCGCGAAGCGGTTCGCGCAGGCGGGGAACCTCCCGGCCGGAGGGATCGCCACCGAGGTCCCTGCTCTGGCGGTTCCCGGCATGGCGGTCGAGATCACCGTGATCGCCGCACGCTGAAGGCAGCGCCCGCCTCTCCGGAGCGGCACCCCTCCTGCACCTCGAGGAGGAGTGCCGCTCCGCGGCCGCCTACCGTGGCTGCCGGGTCGCGACCTAGTAGCCGTCCTTGCGACGAAGCGGCTTCGGTCGTCCGTCCGGGTCGTGCAGCAGCAGGTAGGGCGCGAGAGCCGCGACCCGCTCCAGCCGACCGAGGGCGGGCGGAGGCAGCCGTCGCAGCCGTCCGGGCGGACGCTCGCCGGGCCGGCCCGCGTCGTGCCAGGCGTCGAGGCGCCGGGCGGTCTCGGCGTACGCCGTGAACATGCCGACTGCGTCGACGCAGTCATCCATCACCTCGAGCAGCGAGGCTTCGTCGTCGGGGTCCACCTCTCGGTCGAGGTGCTCGGCGGCCAGGGTCAGTCGCAACCTCCGCGCGAAGAGGCTGTGGTCGTCGTCGGTCGGGTCGACCACCACCGCGGAGAGCTCCGAGTCGTGCGTCCAGGAACGGCGGTTGAAGTTGTCGGAGCCGATCGTCGTCCAGGCGTCGTCGATCACGCAGACCTTGGCGTGCACGTAGACCGGGACGCTCTGGTGGTTCTCGATCCCGTAGACCGCCACCCGCCCCGGGGCCGCCGCCTCCATCTGCCGCATCGCGCGGGACCGGCCCAGCAGCTGGGGGGTGCGCCCCAGGAAGCCTTCCTCGTCGGGGAACAACGGGACGACCGCGATCACGTGCAGCTCGGGGTTGGCGCGCAGCGCCTCGGTGAACACGCCGCCCACGTGGTGTCCCCAGAGGTACTGGTCCTCGATGTAGACCAGCTTGCGCGCCCGGGTGACGGCCTTGGTGTAGCCCCGGGCGACGCTGCGCTCGCCGCCGCGGGCGAACGGGTAGTCGCGCCCGTGGCGCAGGTTCGGATAGGTGCGCAGCAGCTGGACCACGTGTCGGCCGTGCTCGACCGGTGGCGGAGGTGGTGCCTGCTCGGGCAACGGGTCCGGCGTCATGTCCATCCCGCGGAGCTTGTCCTGCGCCCAGTAGACCGGGTGCCTCGTCAGCCGGGTGGGGTCCTCCCAGCGCTCCCGGAAGACGGTCTCGACGTCGTGCACGGCGGGTCCGGTGATCGCTGCCATCACGTCGTGCCAGGGCGGGGTCTCGCCGTACTCCGCGGCCAGCTCGAGGGCCTGAGGGTCGCCGCGGTGCTCTGCGTCGTCGCGGCGTGAGTGACACAGGTCGATGCCACCGACGTACGCGATGTCCCGCCGCGGGTCGTCGCGATGCCTGATCACGACGAACTTCTGGTGGTGGGAGCCTCCCGTGCGAACACGCATGTCGAGCAGCGCCTCGGCCCCGCGCTTCTGCAGCTGCCGGCCGAGGAGGCGGTTCTCGGAGGCGTTGAAGTTCAACATCTCCATGTGCGAACGCCAGATCAGGCCGCGGACGTCGACTCCGCGCTCGTCGGCGCTGGCGAGCACCTCGACCACCTCACTGCCCGGCTCGCCGGTGAGCCGCTCGTCGGCATCGCCCTGCCAGTCGGCGAAGAGGACGAGGTCGCCCCGCCTGGTCTCCGCGAGCCGCTCGCACAGGTCGGCGAAGTAGGCCGCGCCGTGGATCAGCGGGCGGACCAGGTTGCCCTCGGACCATGCCTGCTCACCGGGGTGAGCGGCATCGACCCGGGTCTGGGCGTTGCCCCGCTCGGACTTGGTCAGCAGCCAGTCGGTGTACTGCACCTGTTCCTCTCCCGCCCGCCCGTCGGCCGGCCCCGCCCGCCAAGATGCCAGATGCCGGGTCGTCCGGAAACCGGTGCAGGCGCTGGCATCATGCCGACCATGGCGATCTCCGCAGACCGGGCCGCATCGGCGGTCCTACGCCGCGGCCTCGCGGCGTACCGCGCCACGGGCGCCGACCTGCCATTCGGCGACCCCCTGCGCGCTCACGGCGTCGCGATGGAGGGCTACTTCTGGCGGTTCACCGACCCCGCGAGTGGGCGGGTGCTGATCGCGCTCAACGGCGTCAACCGGGCGCCGGACCGTTCGCACTGGTCCACCCTGGGCCTGGCCGCCCACCCCGGTGGGTTCCTGCGGACGACCGCCCACCCGGTCGGCCACGCCTCGGCCTCCGGGCTCGGCGCGTTCGCCGGCGAGGCGTACGCCGGGACGCCTGACCGGCTCCACGTCGACCTGGGACCCGATGCCCGGCTGGAGATCGACGTCACCGACCGGGTGCCGTGGCCGCGCCGCAGCGTGGGCGGATCGAGCGTGTTCCAGATGGTGCCCGCGCTGAACCAGTACTGGCATCCCTGGCTGCTCGGGGGCACGGCCACCGGTCGCGCGGTCGTCGGTGGCGACGTCTGGGACCTGGACGGCTGGACCGTCTACGCCGAGAAGAACTGGGGCAGGGGCGGGTTCCCGGACTCCTGGTGGTGGGGGCAGGCCCAGGGGTTCGACGACCCGTCGGTGTGCGTGGCGTTCGCCGGCGGCGACGTCTCCGCGGGACCGCTGCGCACCCGGGTCACGGCGCTCGTCGTGCTGCTGCCCGACGGCCGGCTGCTCCGCCTCGGCGACCCGGTGGTCTCCCCGGTGCGTGCCGAGGTCACCGACGAACGCTGGGCCCTGCGCGGGCGCAGCCCGCAGTGGCAGGTCGACCTCGAGGGCACCGGATCGCTCGACGCCGCGCACGTGCTGCCGGTGCCGCTGCCTGCCGAGCGACGCAACGTGCCCGGCGCGATCGAGCACCTGGGCGCCACCATGACCGTGCAGGTCCGACGCCGGGGACGAACCGTGTGGCGGGGCGAGTCCCGGCTCGCCGGCCTGGAGCACGGTGGCATCGACCGGGCGCGGGCCGAGGTCGACCGTCGCGGTCAAGGCCCCGACGCCGTGGACGCTCCCCCACTCAGCTCGGGCTGATGCCGCCGCTGCCCGCCCCTATGCGCATGCGAATGTGACGCCCGGGGCTGGAGGGGTGGTCTTCCGTCCCACGCGCGACATTCGCATGTCCGACGCGAGACAACGCTCCCGACGGCGTACGCCAGAGCCCTATGCGCATGCGAATGTGACGCCCGGGGCTGGAGAAGTGGACTTCCGTCCCACGCGCGACATTCGCATGTCCGACGCGAGACAACGCTCCCGACGGCGTACGCCAGAGCCCTATGCGCATGCGAATGTGACGCCCGGGGCTGGAGAAGTGGACTTCCGTCCCACGCGCGACATTCGCATGTCCGACGCGAGACAACGCTCCCGACGGCGTACGCCAGAGCTGTATGCGCATGCGAATGTGACGCCCGGGGCTGGAGAAGTGGTCTTCCGTCCCACGCGCGACATTCGCATGTCCGACGGCCGCCATCCCCGGTCCGGCCGAAAGCTCACTCCTCGTCGGCGAGCAGCTCGTCGAGCGCGGAGACCTCGACCACCTCGATCTGGTGCTCCCCGAGGCGCACGATGCGGCGACGGTCGTCGAGCAGGTCCCGAAGGAGTGCTCGCACGCGCGCAGCCCCGCGACGCTCAGCGCTGGCAAGCTCACGGTCCGTGGCCGCAGCAGCGACCTGCGGCGCCGACTGGGTGGACCGTGCCGACGGGGTTCGGTTCTTCACAGCGGTCCTGTACCCCGACGGTCCAGGCTCAACGGTTTGACGGCTGAGGTGCTCGGCATGCCACCCAACTTAGCCCGCCGACGCCACCGAGCTGTGCACCCGAGCGAGGTCAGCCGTGCGGATCGTCGATACCCGTCTGGTCGCGCGCCCAGTCCCACAGCTCGGTGCGCTCGGCGACCCCGGTCCGCGTACGCCGCAGCAGGTGGGTCGGCCGCACGCGGCGGTCGTGCCACAGCCCGCCGGAAGGAGGTTGGGGCTCCGTCGCGGCGAGCCAGACGGTGGTGTCGGCGCCGCTGGCCGCGTCGCGAAGCAGCGGCCCGGTGAGCTTGCGGAACGTCGGCAACGACTCGGTGACCCCGGGCGTGTCGGCCCACCCGGGGTGGGTCGCGTGCACGCCGATGCCGTCGCCGGACCAACGCGCGGCGAGCTCGGGCAGGAGCTCGACCTGGGCCCGCTTGCTGCGGGCGTAGGCGGCGGTCGGCGAGTACTCCCCCTGGGTGAACTCCGGGTCGTCGGCCCGGAGCCGCTGGCTGTACATGCCTCCCGAGGTGACCATCAGCACGCGCGCGTCCCGGCCCGCCAGGGTCGGGCGGAGCAGCTCGGTCATCAGCAGCGGACCGAGGACGTGCAGCGCCATCGTGAGCTCGTGCCCCTGCGCGGACTCGGAGCGGGTCGCCGGCATCGCCCCCGCGTTGTGCACGAGCACGTCCAGCGCATCCACGTCGAGCTCACGGGCGAAACGGCGTACGTCGTCGAGGTCGGAGACGTCGCAGCGGTCGACGCTGACCCGGGCGCCGGGCACGTCGGCCTCGAGCCGGGCCTTGAACCTGGCCCCCTTGTCGACGTCGCGCACCACGAGTCGGACCTCGGCGCCCAACCGCGCCAGTCCTTCGGCGGTCGCAAGCCCCAACCCCGAGGTCGCCCCCGTGACCGCGGCGGTCCGACCGACCAGTGCCTGTGCCGCCGGATCGGCCGGCCACGTGGGCAACCGTCGCCGCACGGCCGGACCGATCTTCGTGTAGCCCAGCGCGACCGTCCGGTCGAGGAACGTGTCGACGCCGCGGGCCAGGGTCTCGGGGAAGCCGCTCATGGCCGCAACCGTAGCCACGGCTGCAACCGTGCCACTCAGAGCTTGGCCAGGTTCTCCTGCAGCCCCTTCTCGGCCTCGTCGCCGAGCTTCTTCAGGGCGGGAGCGAGGAGCGGGGCGATGAGCTTGCCGAGGCCCTTGAAGTCGAAGTCCGCGCTGTAGGTGACGCGGGATCCTGTCCCGCGCGGCGCGATGACCATCGTGTCCTGCGCCACCACCGACGAGTTCTCCCCGCGCAGCGCGAACCGGGTGTCGGGCTGGTGGGTCACCACCTCGTAGGTCAGCTCGGTCTGGCGGCCCATGAACTTCGAGGTGTTGTGGTACGTCGTACCCACGCCACCGTCACCGGAGACCAGCCTGGTCTCCACGGTGCCGGGGTCCCACTCGTTGGTGTGGGTGAAGTCGCTGAGGTAGGCGAACACCACGGCCGGGGAGGCATCGGTGTCGACGGTGCGCTGGAGCTTCATCTGATGTCCTTGGTCGGTGGGCAGGTCGCGGACCCGGTCCAGTCTCGCAGTCAGCGCGCCTGCGGGCCGTCCCCGCCCGGCACCGCCTCGTGGCCCGGCTCCCCGTGGGTACGACGCTTCTCCTTCATCTCCGCCTCGAAGAGGTGCCGCCGTCCGAGCACGAGCTCGTCGCGCGCCTGGGCCTCCAGCCGCGTGAACACCGAGTAGTAGACCTCGTCGTACTCCTCCACGACCTGGAAGCTCCACCGCCCCTCGAGGATGTTGCGCCCGACCAGCTCGCGCTCGATCCGGTCGGCCAGATCGGTGTGGCCGGCCTCGCGCAGCTCCTCGACGCCCTCACCGAGGGTGAGGTCGGCGGTGCCGCAGAGCCGGTGGAAGGAGTACAGATGGCCGCGGGCGGCCTCCACGGCCTCGAGCGCCTCGGAGATCTTGCCCAGCGCCGAGACGGTCCGGTCGCTGACCCCCTCGGGCCGCTGGTGCTCAGGTAGCTGCTCGCTCATCGGCCCACGGGTACCCCGCCTGAGGCGCTGCCAAACGAAGGCTGCCCCGTGTCCGTGGGTGGAGACTGGGGGACCTGGACGTCGAACGATGAGTCGGGCAGCACCCCCGGGTCTGTACCGATGACCGCATTCGTCGGCAGAGGAGGACGTGATGGACCAGCAGGAGAAGGTGCACCCGGCCGGACCGCTCGACCACGAGTTCACGGCTGTGCTGCAGAGGAGTCCGGCGAAGGGCGGCTGGACCTACGTGGTGATGCCGGACTCCGTCGGTTTCTTCGGGACGAGCGGGTTGGTCAAGGTCCGTGGACACGTCGACGGTGAACCCTTCGCCAGCGCGTTCATGGCCCTGGGGGACGGCACCCACAAGCTCCCGGTCAAGAGGTCGATCCGGCAGCGGATCGGCAAGCAGGCAGGCGACGAGGTGGTCGTGCGGCTCCTGGAGCGCCTCCGGCGCTGAGAACCGCAACGCTCGCTGATCGGTCAGGTCGCAGTGGCTAGCGTGGCGAGCACCAGCAACCACGTGAACGGAGCCCCGCATGTCGCACCACGAGCACACCGAGATCGCGCAGGACAAGGTCGTCGAGATCATGCGTGGCGACCGCTTCTGCATGCTGACCGCCGTCGGGGACCAGGGGCGCCTGCACGCCCACCCGATGACCCCGCAGGAGATCACCGACGAGGGTGACGTGTGGTTCTTCATCGACAGCAGCAGCCAGCAGGCCGCAAACGTCACCGCCGAGAAGCGGGTCAACCTCGCCTTCTCCGACGGCTCCACGTGGCTCTCCGTCGCCGGTCACGCCACCCTCGAGCACGACCCGGCCAAGGTCGAGGAGCTGTGGAACCCCTGGGTGGAGGCCTGGTTCCCCGACGGCAAGGACTCCCCGAACCTCGCGCTCCTTCTCGTCGAGGCGGACTCCGCCGAGTACTGGGACACCCCCGGTGGGCGGATCGCGTCTGCCTTGGCCTTCGCGAAGAGCAAGCTGACCGGTGATCGTCCGAGCGGACACAGCGACACCGTCTCGCTCTGAAACCGGGATGGACACGTCCTGCGGCGGGGGCTTAGTCTGCCTCGGTCGACCAGCATCCTGGGTACGCCGAATCCTGCCCAGCCCCGGATGCCCAACCGAACACATGCGGGCAGGAGTGGGGGACCCACAGGTTCCACGCGCGACCCGGTCCGACCGAGACGGTCGGGGCCGAGACGCGCTCGGGGTGAAGTCACGCGAGTGACGGAGCACTTCCAGCTCCAACCCGACAGCTCACCCCACAGGCGCCGGAAGGAACACCCGTGCCTGCACGCGCCCGTCGCACCAACCTGCGCACCAACCTGCGCTCCGTCCTCGCGCCACTCGTCTCGCTGCTGATGCTGGCCGCCATCACGCTGCTCGGACCGGCGGCCGTGGCCACTCCGAGCCCTGCCGGGGCGGGCCAGGCCCAACCCAGCTCGGCGAGCAACGCGGCGGCCAGGACGAAGCACAGGCACCACCACAAGCACCGCCACCACCACAAGCACAAGCACAAGCACAAGAAGCCGGCCCAGAGCGGTGCCACCCAGGGTGGCAGCAGCCGCGTCGAGCGCGCGGCCTCGATCGCACTGCAGCAGCTCGGGGACCCCTACCGCTACGGCTCCGCCGGTCCGAACTCCTTCGACTGCTCGGGCCTGATGCAGTACAGCTTCGGCAAGGCCGGCATCAAGATCCCGCGCACGGCTGCGGCCCAGAGCGCGCGTGCCCACCGCATCCCCAGGAGCCACCTGCGGCGCGGCGACCTCCTCTACTTCTCCAACGGGGGTCGGGTCTACCACACCGCCATGTTCTTGAAGTGGAGCCACGGGAAGGTGCAGATGGTGGACGCTCCCGGCACCGGGAAGAGCGTGCGCATCACCCAGCCGTGGACGAACAGCTGGTTCGCCGGCACCATGCGCTGACCCCGGTCTCGAGGGCGTCGACACCTGCCACGACACGCGCGCGGTGTAGGCCACGCCGGGTGCGCCAGACCTACGCTCGACCCATGACCACGCAGCATCTCGGGCAGGATCTCGGGCAGGATCTTGGGCACGGGCGCGACCACGAAGGCGACGTGTCGTCCGAGTCCGGCCCGGGTGCGCTGTCGGCGCTGCTCGAGAGCTCCCCGGCGGTCCCCGCGCGGACGTCGGCCGCCGCCGAGATCGCCTTCCTCGCAGGTCTGGTCGCCGTGCTCACGGCGCCGTTCTCCCTGACCGTGGCGGCCTCCGCCGCGATGGGCGCGGCTGGTCTCGTGACCTCGGTCGTCGGGCTCGCTCGCGCCAGCCGTCCGGCCGTCGCAGGGGGACTGCTCGCCTCGGTCGGCCTCGTGCTGGCCCTGACCGGGCTCGCGGTCGTCGGACTCCGCTACGCCGGGATCGACACCGCGGTAGGAGACCCGTTGCTCCCCACCCTGGCCGACTGGCTGCGGTCCGTGAACGGCCTCCTCCCCCCGCCCTGATTCGTCCGGCCGCCACCGCTCACGGGTCCGCCCGCGCCCCCGGTCCTCGCGCTCAGTCGTCGCGCCCGGTCGTCGCGCTCGGTCGTCGCGCTCAGTCGTCGCGCTCAGGGCGACGCTCGGCCAGCTTGGTCAGCCCGAGCTCGAGCTGGCCACGGACCTTGCCGACCTTGTCGGCGTACTTGCCCTGCGTGCGCTCGTCGATCTGAGCGCTCACCCGGTCGAGCACCCGGTCGACGTCGTCACGGTGCTCGGAGGCATAGTCCGCGGCAGTGTCGACGCCACGCTTGAACAGCGACTCGGCCTGGTCCACGAGCTCGTTGAGACGTCGGTCGAGGTCGAGGTCGTCGATCTTCTTCTTCAGCGTCTCGTTGATGTCGCTCATCGCGCTGTCCCCTCGTGGGCCCGCATCGGGCCCCGTCGTCCACGTCGTTCACGTCGCCCGATCCGATCATCGGACCGATCACCTGGTCCCAGAATGCCACGCGCGCCCTGCGCGCCGCGTTCGCAGGCGGGTCGGGAGCGCCCGTCGCCGGTACGGCGGGTCATCGCCGGTCAACGCGAGGAGCAGCCCACACACGTGCGCGCGGTGGGCCGGACCGCCAGCCGACCGGGAGGGACGGGGCGCCCGCAGGTCTCGCAGACGCCGTAGGTCCCGACCTCGAGCCGCTCGAGCGCGGCGTCGATCTCGGCAAGCCGGACTCGCGCGTCTCGGACCAGGGCGTCGACCTGCGAGCGCTCGAAGGCGATCGTGGCGCCCTCGGGGTCGTGCTCGTCGTCCGCGTTGGTGTCGAGAGACGCAGCCACGACGCCGGCGAAGTCCTCGGTCAGCGCAGCGAGCCGGCCCAGGGTCTCCTCCCTCTGGGCGGCGAGCAGGCGACGAGGTGCGGACACCCACCCTGCCTAGCACCTCGTGGGTGGTCAGCGCGCACCGCAACTGGAACTGTGGGGCCGGTGAGCACCTCGGTGGCGTTCTTCCGCAACCTCAACCTCGGCCAGCGACGCAGCCACAGCCCGACCCGTCCCGAGCTCCTCGACGCCTTCGCCGCCGCCGGAGCCACCGACCCGACGAGCTTCCAGGTCAACGGGACGGTGGTGTACGACGCCGAGGACGACGGGCGATCCGTGGCCGCGCGTGCGATCGGCCTGCTCACCCCCGTCTGCGGGTACGACGACACGGTGGTCGTGCGGACCCTCGACTGGGTGCTCGAGCTCGAGCTCGACGACACCGCGCCCAACTCCGAGATCGCCTTCTTCGACGGGCCGGACCCGTTTCCCGAGCAGCTCCCCTGGGAGGCACCCGGCGCGGGCCTCACCGTCGTCCGGGCCGACCAGTGGCACGCGGTCTGCGTGAACGACGTCCAGCGCACCAGTGGTGCCACCCGCGCGCTGGAGAAGCGGCTCGGGGTGAAGGTGACCTCGCGCGGCGTGCCCACGATCCAGAGGTTGCAGGCACGGTTCGGGCATCGAGCGCGCTGACCCGCACGTCATCCAAAGCGGACAGCTCCGGGCAGGTCCGGTTGCGCGAGGGCGGTGATGAGCCGAGCAGCTCCCCGTCCGACCAGACCGATCCGCCACGCCGGAGGAGCTGCTGGTGACGGGCGCCGAGCGCGCAGACGCACCATGCGGCAGGGTGGGCGCTGTGTTCCACATCGGAGTTGACCTCGCCTGGGGGGTGAAGCGGCCCACCGGCCTGGCCGTGGTCGACGACTCGGGCCTGCTGCTGCACGTCTCCGCAGTGCGCACCGACGCGGAGATCCTGGCCGCGCTGGCGCCGTACGCCGAGGACGACTGCCTGGTCGCGATCGACGCTCCCCTCATCGTGACCAACCCCAGCGGCAACCGTCCGGCCGAGGCCGCGCTGAACAAGGACTTCGCGAGGTTCGACGCCGGAGCGCACCCGGCGAACACCGGCAAGCCCGAGTTCCGTGACCTACCGCGTGGTGCCGGTCTGTGCCAGGCCCTGGGGCTGGACATGAACCCGCGCTCGGGGCGCAGACGTCGCGCGGTCGAGGTCTACCCGCACCCGGCGACGGTGGCGCTGTTCCGGCTCGGACGCACCCTGAAGTACAAGAACAAGCCCGGTCGCGACCTCGACGGCCTGCGCGAGGAGCTGCTCACCCTGATGGGGCTGCTGGAGGGACTCTCAGCGGCCGACCCTCCCCTGCACCTGCCCAGTTCGGACCAGCCCGGAGTTCCCGCCGGCCCCGGTCCTGGCGCACCCGCCCCCCTCGGACCGAGCTCGACCGGCCCGGGCTGGCTGGGCCTGCGGGCGGCGGTCGAGACCGCGACCCGCAAGAGCGAGCTCCGGGTCGTGGAGGACCAGGTCGACGCCGTGGTGTGTGCCTACCTCGCGCTGTTCGTGGCCCGTCGACCGGAGGCGACCACGACCTACGGTGACTTCGAGACCGGCTACATCGTCACGCCGACGCTGCCCCCCGACCTCACCCCGAGCCCCCGGGCGACCAGGCCGCGCAAGCCCAAGACGGACCTGCCGCAGGAGAACCCGGTCCGCGAGTACACCCTGCGGCACCCCGCCCTCGTCGCGGCCGGAGACCAGTTCCTGGCCCTGGTCACCTCGATCCTCGACGACGCAGGCATCAACTACCTCAGCGTCACCGGACGCACCAAGTCGGTCACCTCCTTCGCCGAGAAGGCCAGACGCACCCGGGACGGCCTACCCCTCTACGCCGACCCGCTGCGCGAGATCACCGACACCATCGGCATCCGCGTCATCACCTACGTGCACAGCGACGTCTCCGCGGTGGCCGACCTCCTGCGCGACCAGGTCGTGATCAGGGACGACCGCGACATGGGGCGGGAGACGGCCCAGGAGGGACGCTTCGGCTATGCCAGCCGGCACCTGCTGATCGGGCTGGACGCCGCCCGGGAGGGGCATCCGTCGTTCGCGATGATGCGCGGGCACACCGCGCAGATCCAGATCCGGACGGTGCTGCAGCACGCGTGGGCCGAGTTCGAGCACGACATCCGCTACAAGGGCACGATGCCCGACGAGCACGCCCGCGACTTCGACCGCCGGTTCACGCTGGCGGCTGGACTGCTCGAGCTCGCGGACCGGGAGTTCTCCACGATCCGGGACACCCTGCGCGCCTCCGCGGGCAGCACCTCCGACGCCGAGGTGGTGCCCGACAACGACCCGCGCATCGACCCCCGCGAGCTCGCCGCGTTCCTGGCCGGCCAGTACGCCGAGTCTGGTTGGTCCCGCACCGACCACTACGCCTGGATCTCCGGTCTGCTGCTCGAGCTCGGCATCACCTCCCTCGACGAGCTCGGCGAGGTGCTCCGCGGCGGCGACGAGGACCTCATCCGAGCCCGCATGGACTACCGCTACCCGCCGGGCGCCGTACGCCGCCTCGACGACGCGCTGCTGGCGGCCTACGGCCTCGCCTACGTGGACCTGCGCGGCAACGCGCACCGTCGCGCGGGGCTGCTGACCCGGCTCGAGCGGCTCTCCGGCAAGGTGCCGGGTCAGGTGCCGGGTCAGGTGCCGGGTCAGGTGCCGGGTCAGGTGCCGGGTCAGGTGCCGGGCTGACCGGAGCTAGCCGGACACGTCCACGTGGACGTGGTCTCGGTGCTCGAGGACGGCCGCCGACCCGGCCGACCTGCCCGTGGTGTCGGGCGCGTAGGTCCGCCAGCCCTCGGCGGCGCGCCGGGCCGTCCAGATGTGCCCGTCGAAGATGACGGTGGCGACCGCGAGGCGATCGGCCTGCGCGACGAGGTACTGGGCCATCGCCCAGCCCTGGGTCCGGTGCGCCCTGGTCACCGGCCGGAAGAAGACGTCGAGCGCGCGGCCCTCGTAGTGGGCTGAGCCCGGCATGTGGCCCGAGCTCACCCCGCCCGGGGCGAACCCGCCCAGGCGCTGACCCCCGAAGGCGGCCTCCACGTCGCGGCGTACACGATCGGCACGGGTGGTCAGCCCGGCCCGGTTGAGGCTGGGCGACCCGGCGTCCGCCGCGCCGCCGTGCCGGCAGGTGAGCGCGTGGGGCGACCGGCCGGTCAGCGCCGACGTCACCACCGTCGCGTCCGCGTCGGACAGGTCCAGCGTTCTCGCGAGGGCTGCGCTCGCTGTCGGCATCGGCAGACGCAGGTGCACCGACCTCGCCGCCACCGAGGACGCCGCCTGCGCCTGCTCCGTGCTCAGACTCACCGTCCGGCCACCCCCGCTGACCGAGCAGTCGGCCGCTCCCGGAAGCCAACGTGGGGCACCGACGAGGACGAGCAGCGAGACCACCAGGACGCCCACCGCGATCATCGCTGCCGCGAACCACGCGGGGCGGTACGGCGCACTCCCCCTCATCGACCCCACCGGGCCAGTCTCCGGACCGGCTCCAACTCGCCGACCGCGTGGTGCGCCAGGACCCGCGCTCGTGACCAGGGCTCCGCTAGCGTGGAGGTCCGCCGCTACGAGAGGACTCGTCATGATCGGTTTCATCGTTGCTGGTCTCATCATCGGAGCGCTCGCGCGCCTCATCAAGCCCGGCAAGCAGAACCTCAGCATCTTGATGACACTCCTGCTGGGGCTGGTCGGTTCGGTCATCGGAGGAGTCATCGCTGCCGCGCTCGGCACCGGAGACATCTGGGAGCTCAACGTGCTCGGCTTCGTGCTCGCGGTGATCGCCGCCGTGCTCCTGATCGGCGTGGCCGAGACGATGTCGGGGCGCAAGGAACACGTCTGAGCCTGCCTGGTCGGTCGGGCCCGGCTGTGTCAGCATTCGCGCCATGACCTTCACCGAGTCCACTTTTCGCTCGCCGTCCGACTCGACGACGCTGGCCACCTACGCGTGGGACGACGTCGTCGAGCCGCGCGGGGTCGTGCAGATCGCCCACGGGCTGGCCGAGCACGCCTCGCGCTACGACCGGCTCGCGAGCGCCCTGAACTCAGCGGGCTTCCTGGTGCGCGCGAACGACCACCGTGGACATGGCCGGTCGGTCGCGTCCGAGGCCGGGCTCGGCAACTTCGGCCCGGCCGGGTTCGCGGGCCTGATCGACGACGTGGCGGCGTACGGCGCCGGTCTCGCCGCGAGCGATCCGGAGCTCCCGCTCTTCCTGGTCGCCCACTCGATGGGCTCCTTCGCAGCCCAGTCGGTGCTGCTCGACCACTCCGCCCAGTACGCCGGTGTCGTGCTCTCCGGCTCGACGGCCCTCGACGTCCTCGCCGGGATGCTCGCCGAGTCGGAGGGGCCGGCGGGGCTGGAGGCGTTCAACGTTGGCTTCGAGCACCGCACGGGCTATGAGTGGCTCTCGCGCGACGAGGCCGAGGTGGACGCCTACGTCGCCAGTCCGCTGTGCGGCTTCGAGGTGCCCGAGGACGCGATCCCCCAGTTGTTCGGCCAGGCCGCTCGACTCGCCGACCCGGAGGCGCTCGCGGGGATCCGGTCCGACCTGCCGATCCTCGTCGTCTCGGGCCAGGCCGACCCTCTCGCGGGCGACGGGCAGCTCGTGCAGCTTCTCGGACAGCGCTACCGCGACGCGGGCATCGCCGACCTGACCGTCCGCGTCTATCCCGAGGCCCGTCACGAGATCTTCAACGAGACCAACCGTGACGAGGTCACCGCCGACGTCGTCGACTGGCTGGTCGCGCGCAGCTGACTCCTGCGGGTTCACGTCCAGGCTGCGCCCACGGTCTCCAGGATGTCGGCGGACTGCCGCAGCCCGCTCCTCGCTGCGGCGGCCCGCTTGGCGGGATCGAGGACGTTGCTGCCGATGTCGGCCAGTGCCTGACGGTCCGGGGTGACCACCGCGGTGCGCGACGCGAGCGTCCGCGTCAGCTGGGCCCCGATCGAGGTGGACTTGCTGAACGACTGCGGCAGCGGCGCGATCACGATCACGACGTCGGCGCCCACCGCGAGATCCACGTTGGCGGTCGACCGCATCCCGCCGTCGACGTAGTGGCAGCCGTTGATCGTCACCGCCGGCCAGACCAGGGGGACGGCGCAGCTCGCGGCCACGGCGTGCACCAGGTCGACGCCGGTGTCCTTGTCGAAGACCACCGACCTGCCGGTCTCGGCCTCGACGGCCGTGATCTTCAGCTCGCGGGCGGGCCACGCCTCGACGCCGATGCGTGCTCGGATCACCTCGATCCGCTGCTCACCTCCCGGTGGGTGCGCACGCAGCGCCGCCTTCCCGATCCGGGCCCGCTTGCGGTAGGGACGTCCCGGGATGACCATCGGCACGGCGATGCGGAGCAACATGCTGCGGGAGAGCTCGGCGCCGATCTCGTGGTCGGGTGGGCGCAGCTGCTCGTCGTACAGCTCGTCGAGGGGTTGGCCGCTGGTGACCTGGGCGCCGACGACCGACCCCGCAGAGGTGCCGACCACGAGGTCGGCGGCGCTCACGTCCACTCCGGCGTCCGCGAGTCCCTTGAGGATGCCGAGCTCCCAGGCGATCCCGGTGATGCCGCCGCCACCGAGGACGAGTGCTGTGCGAGTCATGCCCGAAACCTACGGGTACGCCGCGCTCAGTCCGTCACCGGGAACACCCGCGCCGAGAGCAGCTCGCCATCCTCCACGACCAGCTCACCCATGGTGCCGCGCGGCTGGCGACGCTTGTCCGTCGGCGAGCCGGGATTGAAGGCACGCTGGCCGGCGTGCGTCTGGTCCCACGGGATGTGCGAGTGCCCGAAGACCACCAGGTCCGCGGCCGGGAACCTGCGCTTGAGGCGCGCTCCCCGCCCCTGGGCCGGACCGCTGTCGTGCAGCATCGCGACCCGCAGTCCCCCGAGCTCGGTCTCGAGGGTCTCCGGCGCACCCCAGGCGGCGACGTCGGGCCCGTCGTTGTTGCCCAGCACGGCGAGCGTGGGAGCGAACGTGGCGAGCTCCTCGAGGGTCTCGACCAGGCACACGTCCCCAGCGTGCAGGATCAGGTCGACCCCCTCCAGTGCCGAGGCGACGGCCGGTGGGCACCGCTTCCAGAAGCGCGGCGAATGGGTGTCGGCGAGCACGGCGATCCGCATGCGCCCATTGTGGCTGCTCGGCCGTGGCGGCCCAGGACTCCGAGGTCGCGCGGGAGCGTGGGCTCCCGGGGCGGACACCCGCGCAGCAGCCGTGGCGGCCCAGCCGTGGCGGCCTGCCCCTCAGCGCCTCGGGTCGAGCATCGTCACCCCTACCGGCGCCCCCGTGCCGAGCCGGGGCAGCAGCCGGGCAGCTTCCTCGAGGCCCACGGTCCGGTCGAGGAGGTCCTGCGGCCTGAGCCGTCCGGTCTCGACCAGGGCGAGCAGCTCGGGATAGTCGGCGACGGACATCCCGTGGCTGCCGAGCAGGTCGAGCTCCCACGCGATCACCCGCTCCATCGGGACCGGCGGCAGGCCCTCGACCGAGGGAAGCAGGCCCACCTGCACCTGACGCCCCCTGCGACGCAGCGAGAGGATGCTGTCGGCACAGGTGCGCGGCGAGCCCACCGCGTCGATCGCGACATGGCTGCCACCCCCGGTGAGGTCGTGGACGGCGTGCGGGACGTCGTACGCCGAGGTCGGGTCCGCGAGCACTGTCTCCTCCGCTCCCAGGCGGGACGCGAGCTCGAGCGAGGCCGGGTTGGTGTCCACGGCGATCACGCGAGCACCGAGCGACACACCGATCATCACCGCGCTCAGCCCGACGCCACCCGCGCCGACGACGGTCACCCACTCACCTTGTCGGACCGAGGCCCGTGCGGTCAGCGCGCGGTAGGCGGTGGCGAAGCGGCACCCGAGGCTGGCCGCCGCCGCGTCGGAGACGACGTGCGGTACGGCGACGAGGTTGGTGTCGGCCGCGCGCAGGAGGACGTGCTCGGCGTAGGAGCCCCAGTGCGTGAAGCCTGGCTGCGTCTGGTCGGGGCACACCTGGGACTCTCCGGCCCGGCACCACTCGCACCGCCCGCACCCGCACACGAACGGGGAGGTGACCCGGTCTCCCACGCGCCACCGGGTGACCTCGGAACCGACCGCGGCGACGACGCCGCACAGCTCGTGACCGGGGACGTGCGGCAGGGACACGTCCGGGTCGTGACCCGCCCAGGCGTGCCAGTCGCTGCGGCACAGCCCGGTGGCGTGGACCTCGATCACGGCGCCGTCCGCCGACGGCTCGGGGTCGGCCACCTCGCGGACCTCGACCGGACCGTTGAACTCCTCGAACACGACCGCTCGCACCCGCTGCCCCTTCCGCCCCGGCTCGCGCCGAATCTACGCACCCTGCCCCGGCTGGGGCTGGTGGGCTCGTCGGTCGGCGCCTCTTGGGGCATGCGAATGTGTCGCGCGGGTCAGGAGGAGCGGTCTCACGCCCCACCCGTGACATTCACATGCCTGTAGCGCGCCCCCTGGGGTTCCCGCGTCGGTTTCCGGTGGCCACGGGGGAGCAGCACCCGCCGGCTCCCCCACGAACATGCGAATGTCACGCAAGGGTCAGGAGAAGCGAACTCGCGCCCCATCCGTGACATTCGCATGTCCCCCGGCGCACCTTCGCATGCCTCTCGGCGGACCGCGGTGATCAGCAGGAGTCAGTGGGCCATGTCGACGAAGCGCGAGTAGTGGCCCTGGAAGCTGACCACCACGTCCCGGGTGGGACCGTTGCGGTGCTTGGCGACGATGATGTCCGCCTCGCCGGCGCGGGGCGACTCCTTCTCGTAGACGTCCTCGCGGTGCAGGAGCATCACGATG
Organism: uncultured Actinomycetota bacterium; assembly: GCA_963815825.1. Lineage (GTDB taxonomy): Bacteria > Actinomycetota > Actinomycetes > Propionibacteriales > Nocardioidaceae > Marmoricola. The sequence continues at coordinate 23,148 of CAWFII010000018.1, forward strand.
TCAGCGTCCTGCTCGATCGAGCCCGACTCGCGCAGGTCGCTCATCATCGGGCGCTTGTCCGCGCGCTGCTCTGGGCCACGGTTGAGCTGGGACAGCGCCACGATCGGTACGTCGAGCTCCTTGGCCAGCAGCTTGATCTGTCGCGAGAACTCGGAGACCTCGACCTGCCGCGACTCGACCTTCTTGCCACTGGACATCAGCTGCAGGTAGTCGATGACGATCAGCTTCAGGTCATGGCGCTGCTTGAGCCGGCGCGCCTTGGCCCGGATCTCCATCATCGTCATGTTGGGGCTGTCGTCGATGAACATCGGCGCACCGGAGACCTGGCCCATCTTGGGACCGAGCTTGTTCCAGTCGTCGTCGGTCATCGGACCCTTGCGGATGTTGTTCAGCGGGATCTTCGCCTCCGCCGACAGCAGCCGCATCGTGATCTCGCTCTTGGACATCTCCAGGCTGAAGATCACGCTGCACAGGTTGTTGTGGATCGAGGCGGAGCGGCAGAAATCCAGCGCCAGCGTCGACTTGCCGACCGCCGGACGCGCGGCCACGATGATCATCTGCCCGCCGGAGAACCCGTTGACCAGCTCGTCGAGGTCGGCGAAGCCGGTCGGCACACCACCCGTGGTGCCGTCGTTGCTCGAGATCGCCTCGATCTCGTCGAGCGTGGCCTCCATGATCGCGGACAGCGGCGCATAGTCCTCCTGCTGCCGCTTCTCGCCGATCGCGTAGATCTCCTGCTGGGCCACGTCGACGGTCTGGTCGACGTCCCCCTCGCCTGCGTAGCCCATCTGCGCGATCTTCGTGCCGGCGTCGACGAGCCGGCGCAGGATCGCCTTCTCGCGCACGATCGTGGCGTAGTAGCCGGCGTTGGCGGCGATGGGCACGCTCGCCGAGAGCGTGTGCAGGTACGGCGCTCCGCCGACCTTGGCCAGCTCACCACGCCGGTGCAGCTCCGCGGAGACGGTGACCGGGTCGGCCGGCTCGCCGCGCCCGTAGAGGTCGACGATCGTGTCGTAGATCGTCTCGTGCGCCGGCCGGTAGAAGTCGCCGCCGCCGATCTGCTCGTTGACGTCGGCGATGGCGTCCTTGGAGATCAGCATCGAGCCGAGCACGCTCTGCTCGGCGTCGGAGTCCTGAGGGGGCATCCGGCCCGACCAGTGCTCCTGGTTGCCCGCGGGGTCGTCACCGAAGCTGCTCGGATAACCGGTGGCGAACGCGTCGGTCGTCCAGTCGGGGCTGGTCGCGACCCCCGACGAGGCGGGGGTGGACCCGCCGCTGGACTCGGTCATGCTCATCGCGCCGCCCTCTCCTCGCTCGATGTTCCACCTCAGGCTAGGGACCGGCACCGACAGTCGCTGGGTGCCGAGAACCAGCTCCGGTGGTGTGTGGTCCGAGGTGACCCGGGGATCGTCCCCGGTGACGCCCCGGGAGATGTGCCCGGGTCCGCCGAATGGAGGGGTGCGGCGGACCCGGGCCTTCCCCGGGTGATGTCCAGAGCCAGCGAACTGGAGGGTTTCGGTTGACCCGGACGCCGCACAGTAAGCCTCCTCGGGAGGGCTCGCCAAGAGCGTCATCCACAGGCACCTGTGGATAACCCTGTTGATCATGTGGAACACGCCGCCGATGATGTGAGCACCCTGTTGGCAACCCTGTGGACAAGAAGATGGCTTTGGACGGCTGCAAGTCTCTGACCTGCAGGTCTTCCGAATTGTCCCCTGTGGAGAAAAAGTTTCTCGGCCCACTTCCGTTCACCTGCTCGACATCTGGGACCGGCCTGTTCGTTTGTCGACAAAGCCCCCCGCCCCCCGGGATACCCACAGAAAATCCGGGTTTTACACAGGTTTTGGTAGCGCCTAGCCTCAGCCCCGTGGTAACGGCCAGGGAGGACATCGAGGCGCCTGCGGGCGGCCGGTCCCACGACCGCGAGATCCTCCGTCTCGCGGTGCCCGCGTTCCTCGCCCTCGTCGCCGAGCCCCTGTTCCTGCTGGGCGACTCCGCCGTGGTGGGACACCTGGGCACGCCACCGCTGGCGGCGCTCGGGATCGCTTCAGCGGTGCTGGGCACCCTGGTCAGCCTGTGCATCTTCCTGGCCTACGGCACCACCGCCTCGGTCGCGCGACAGGTAGGGGCCGGCAACACCCGCCGAGCCCTGGTCCAGGGCGTCGACGGGTTGTGGCTGGCCACGGTGATCGGCACCGCGCTCACCGCACTGACCTGGCCGCTGACCGGGCCGATCGTCGCCCTGTTCGGCCCGGGCGCCGAGGTGGCCGACCTCGCGAGCACCTACCTCCGCATCGCGCTGCTGGGCACGGTGCCGATGCTGCTCATGCTGGCAGCGACGGGTGTCCTGCGCGGCCTCCAGGACACCCGAACCCCCCTCGTGGTCGCCGTCATCGGCAACCTGGCCAACATCGCGCTCAACGTGGTGCTGGTCTACGGGGTCGGGACCTTCGACGGACTGGGCATCGCGGGGTCGGCGCTCGGCACCGTGCTCGCCCAGGTCGGCTCCGCCGCTGCCCTGGTCGGCGTGGTCGTCCGGGCTGCACGGCGTCAGTCCGCCACGTTGCTGCCGGACCTGCCGGGGATCAGGCAGGCCGGCCGGGCCGGCGTGCCCCTGATCGTGCGCACGCTGATGCTGCGTGCGTCCCTGCTCGTCATGACGTACGCCGCAGCCAGGCTGGGCAACGAGGATCTCGCCACGATGCAGCTCGCCCTGACGATCTGGACCTTCCTGGCGTTCGCTCTCGACGCGGTCGCCATCGCCGCCCAGGCGATCACCGGCCGATATCTCGGAGCCGGCGACGTGGCCGGCACCCGGGCGGTGACCAGCCGGATGGAGCGGTGGGGGTGGCTCAGCGGTCTCGGCACCGGTGTGCTGCTCGCCGCTCTGGCGCCCTGGGTGGGTCGGCTGTTCACCAGCGACCCGGCGGTCCTGGCCCTGCTCGTACCGGTGCTGCTCGTCGCGGCGGCGGCGCAGCCGCTGGCCGGCATCGTCTTCGTCCTCGACGGCGTGCTCATCGGCGCGGGTGACGCCGTCTACCTCGCCTGGGCCCAGCTGGTGACCCTCGCCCTCTTCGCGCCGGCCGCGTGGCTCGTCGGCGACAGGGGGCTCACCTGGCTGTGGGTCGCGTTCGCGACGTGCTTCATGGGAGCTCGGGCGCTCACCCTGCTGGTGCGCTCCCGCAGCGACCGCTGGATGCGTCTCGGCGCCTAGTCTTGCGCCATGTCGCCGCTGCAGAAGATCGCCATGGGCATGGTGATCGTGGTCGGCAGCGCCTACTTCCCGGCCAGGCCGTCGCCAGGCTGGAAGCAGTACGACGCCCTACCCGACCCCCTGGGTTGGGTGCTGGTGGTCCTCGGGGTCGTCTCCCTGGCCCGCATCGACTCGACCTTCGACTCCAGCCGGTCGTTGGCTGCGCTCGCAGGGGTCGTCAGCGTGCCCGCCTGGTTCCCCCAGGTGCAGCACGCGCTCGACCCCTCCGGCGCCTGGTTCGCCTCACTGCCGCAGGTCGTGTTCTGCCTGTTCCTGGCGCGCGAGATCGGCATGCTCGGAGCCAGGCAGCAACCTGCTGACGCCTACGTCGCGAAGCGGTTCGGCCTGCTGGTGTGGGGGTTCGCCGGAGTCGCCGTGCTCCCCGTCGTCGCGATCGGCGGCGACGTGCCCCAGCTCGCGGGCGCGACCCTGGCCTTCTCCACGGTGGTCAACGTGGCGTTCGTCTACTACCTGTTCCGCGTGCACCGACGTGCGTGGCTCGGCGGTCCGGGCCCCCTGCTGGTCCACCCGCGCACCGGGCCGGGGACGCACGAAGGCCGCCCACCCTCGAGCTGAGGGGGACGGCCTGCTCCGTGCGTGGACCTCGCGAGGCCTCAGCCAGCGACGACGTTCAGCTCGACGGTGGCCTCGACCTCGTCGTGCACCTTCACCTTGACGGTGTGCACGCCGAGCGACTTGATCGGGTTGCCGACGACGATGGTGCGCTTGTCCACCTCGCCCCCAGCCTCGGTGATCGCGTTCGCGATCTCGGCCGTGGTGACGGCACCGAACAGGCGACCGCCCTCGCCGGCGCGGACCTTGACGTGGAAGGTCGAGCCCTCCAGCTTGGCCTTCACCTCGGTGGCGTGGTCGGCGTCGCGCACCGAACGCGCGTTGCGCGCCTTCTTGATCGACTCGATGGTCTTCTCGCCGCCGCGCGTCCAGCGCATGCCGAAGCCGCGCGGGATGAGGTAGTTGCGGCCGTAGCCGTCCTTGACCTCGACGACGTCACCGGCGGAGCCGAGACCGGAGACTTCCTGCGTCAGGATGAGCTTCATCTCTCGATCCCCTCTCAGCGAGCCGTGGACGTGTAGGGGAGAAGCGCGACCTCGCGGGCGTTCTTCACTGCCATCGCGACGTCGCGCTGGTGCTGCACGCAGTTGCCGGTGACCCGGCGGGCGCGGATCTTGCCGCGGTCGGAGATGAACTTGCGCAGCAGATTGGTGTCCTTGTAGTCGACACCAGTCGCCTTCTCCTTGCAGAACTGGCAAACCTTCTTCTTGGGCTTGCGGATCACTGCCTTGGCCATTGTGGTGCTCTCCTTCATGAGCCCGGTCGCAGGACCGGAATGGTTGGCTGGTCTGGTTGGTGGTGCCTAGAAAGGCGGTTCGTCCGAGCCGCCGGTGGCCCACGGGTCGTTCTGGGGCGCTCCACCGGGTGCCGACTGGCCGCCCTGCTGACCGCCCCACGAGCCCTGGTTGCCCGCTCCCTGGGGAGCCGACTGGCCGGCGGGCTGCTGGCCGCCTGACTGCGCGGGACTGGAGGCCCACGGGTCCTCGCCGCCGCCGCCCGACCCGCCGCTGTAGCCGCCGCCCCCGCCACCGCGCTGGACGCGCGCGACCTTGGCGGTGGCGTACTTCAGGCTGGGCCCGACCTCGTCGACCTCGAGCTCGACGACCGTGCGCTTCTCACCCTCGCGGGTCTCGTAGGAACGCTGCTTGAGGCGTCCCTGGACGACGACGCGCATGCCCTTCTGCAGCGACTCGGCAACGTTCTCCGCTGCCTGGCGCCACACCGAGCAGGACAGGAACAGCGCGTCCCCGTCCTTCCACTCGTTGGACTGCTTGTCGAAGGTGCGGGGGGTCGACGCGATCCGGAAGTTCGCGACCGCAGCACCCGAGGGGGTGAAGCGGAGCTCCGGGTCGTCGACGAGGTTGCCGACAACGGTGATGACTGTGTCGCCTGCCATGTGGGTCTCCCTAGGTGGTCAGCGGGGTTCGGGCCGGGGACGCTCAGCGAGCGCCGGGACGGATGACCTTGGTGCGCAGCACCGACTCGTTCAGCGTGAGCTGGCGGTCGAGCTCCTTGACGGTCGCAGGCTCGGCCTGCAGGGACACGACGGCGTAGATGCCCTCGGCGTTCTTGTCGATCTCGTAGGCGAGACGACGGCGTCCCCAGATGTCGATGTTGTCGACGCTGCCACCGTCGTTGCGCACGACGTTGAGGTACGTGTCGAGCGACGGCTGGACGGTTCGTTCCTCGAGGTTGGGATCGAGGATGACCATGAGTTCATAGGTACGCATAGCGTTCTCCACCTCCTTCGGACTCAGGCGGCCACGGCGTTTCCGTGACAGGAGGGCTGTGCGGTGTCGCTCTCCCATCGGGGGTGAGCGACGGGCAAGGCTAACAAGGGGGCGGCGTCCCTGCGAAATCGTCGTCCACAGCCCCCTCCCGCGACCACGCCCCGGCTCTCTGCGAACCCGGTCGGGCCCTTGCGCGCGCTCCGAGCCGGGCCATAGAGTGAACCAGATGGTTGACCTTTACTCACCGGCACAGGTGTTCGCAGCCCTGGGTGTCCAACGGCGTACGACGATGGTGGACCTGCTCGCCCAACGCGACCGAACCGTCTCCGAGCTTGCCGAGATGCTGCCGATCACCCTCCAGGGGACCCTGAAGCATCTCGGCGTGCTCGAGCAGGCGGGCCTGGTCACCCGCTCCAAGGCGGGGCGCACCGTGACGGTGCACCTCGAGCAGCACCGCCTCGCCGAGGCCGAGGCCTGGCTGCACCGCACCCGCACGTTCTGGTCGGGCCGGCTCGGCGACCTGGCCGGGAGCTTCGAGGAGAGTCGATGAACCGCACGCCCACCGAGATCACCCTGACCCAGGTCGTGCCCGCGCCGCCGGAGCTGGTGTACGCCGCCTGGACCGACCCCGCACGACTGTCCACGTGGTGGTGGCCACAGCTGCCCGACACGACCTACGAGGTCCACGCCGTCGTCGGGGGCAGCTACCGGTTCAGGTCCGAGGCGGCCGGGATCGGCGTGCACGGACGCTTCGTCGAGCTCACGCCGCCGCACCGGCTCGAGCTCTCCTGGGCGTGGGAGGACGGCCCCACGGACGGCGGGGAGCACGGGCCGGCGGAGCGGGTGGTGGTCGTCCTCGCACCCACCGAGGGCGGCACGCTGGTCACGGTGACCCATGCCGTGCTCGACCCGGCGGAAGTCGAGGACTTCCGTCAGGGGTGGGCCGACTGCCTGGACCGGCTGGGCGGAGTGCGCGTCTGAGTCCGTCCTTGCGCGCCATCGGGATCACCGCCGCCCGGCCCACCGCCGTCGCCGTCGCGATCGCCGGCGCGAGGAGCGGGAAGCCGGTCTCCCCGAGGACCCCCGCCCAGAGCACCCATCCCGCCGTCGCTCCGACCAGCCCCGCAGTCACGACGTGCACCACCTGGGAGGTGACCCGCAGGCAGACCAAGTGCACGAGCAGCACCCCCGGCACGGCCAGGGGGATGCAGTAGGGCACGGAGAACACGGCCGCCAGCAGCGCCACGAACGCGTAGCCCTGCAGGTCCCCGTCCAGCAGGGCCTGCCCGGGCAGCAGCAGCGCGAACACCAGGTCGCTGACCGCCACGGCCAGGACGTAGCCCGGCACCCCCGGGGACCCGACGCCGTGCCACCACGGCCGGGCAGCGTCGTCCACCGGCCTCCTCACCGGGCTCCTCACCGGGCACCGCGCCGGTCAGGCCGCACGTCGCCGGCACCCTCCTCGGCACCGTCCACGGCACCCTCCTCGGCACCGTCCTGGGGGCCACCTCGGGGCACCACCACGCCGAGGACCCCGGCGAGCTGGTCGAGGACCCCGGTCGCGCCGGGCAGCCGAGCGAGCTTGACCGTCCCGGCGAGCAGCGCGACCGAGCGGTCGACCAGCTCCCGGGTGCGCTGCTGCCCGCTCGAGGAGTCGGTGACCCAGAACAGGGTCACGCCCAGGTGACACACCCACAACAGGTCGGGCAGCACCGCCGCCATGCGCTTCGGAACGGCCGGCGCCGCCCCGGCGACCACCTCGCGGTAGATCGACAGGGAGAGCTCACGGGCCTCCCGGGACTCGGCGCTGAACGGGCTCGAGGCCGACGCGGGGTCGATCGCGGTGGTCAGGAAGGCGCGGCCGAAACCGTGGTAGGGATCCATCACGTCGAGGCTCGCGTGCTCCGCGGCACGGAGCCGTTCGGCCAAGGACCCCGCGCCGGCGAGAGCATGCCCGGCCCGCTCGCGGTGCTGGGTCTGGATCCGTCGGTAGAACTCCTGGACCAGGTCGTCCTTGCTGGCGAACCAGTAGTAGGCGTTGCTGGGCGCCACCCCCGCCTCGGTCGCGATCGCCCGCATCGTGGTGTCGGCGTACCCGCGCTCCTCGAACAACCGCAGCGCGGTGTCCAGGATCACCTGCCGGGTGTCGGTACTCATGGCCATGCCGATTTGAACATGTTCAAGAGCATACTTGAACGCGTTCAAATCGCCGAGCGCGAGGTTCGCCCTGCTGGCTCCTAGGGTGGGGCCCATGACCACCATCTCGATCGGCGCCCACGTCGACCAGACCGACCCGGTCGCCGAGGCGATCTCCCGCGAGACGTCCCTGGTGCAGTTCTTCCTCGGCGACCCGCAGGGCTACCAGGGGCCGGAGATCCGGTACGCCGCTGGCGCCGCCGCGCTGCGTACGGCAGCGCAGGAAGCCGGCGTCGACCTCTACGTCCACGCCCCTTACATCGTCAACGTGGCCACCACCAACAACCGCATCAGGATCCCGAGCCGCAAGCTGCTCCAGCGGCACATGGACGCCGCCGCCGAGATCGGGGCCAAGGGTCTCGTCGTCCACGGTGGTCACGTGGGCAAGGCCGACGACCCGGTCACGGGCTTCGACAACTGGCGCAAGGCGATCGAGGCGACCGACATCAAGGTCCCGCTGCTGATCGAGAACACGGCCGGCGGTGAGAACGCCATGGCACGGCACCTGGACCGCATCGCCGGGGTGTGGGACGCCATCTCCCAGGCGGAGGGCTTCGAGGACGTCGGCTTCGTGCTGGACACCTGTCATGCGTGGGCGGGCGGGATCGAGCTGGCGACCGTCGTGGAGAAGGTGCGCTCGATCACCGGCCGCATCGACCTGCTGCACGCCAACGACAGCCGCGACGCCTTCGACTCCGGTGCGGACCGGCACGCGAACTTCGGCGACGGTCAGCTCGACGAGAATGACTTCGCCGCCGTGGTCCGTGCCGCGGGCGCACCGGTCATCTGCGAGACGCCCGGTGGCGCCGCCGAGCATCGTGCGGACTTCGCGTGGCTCCGCGCCCACGGCGTCTGACCCGTCGGGGCCTGCTCGCGCTCGGGGGCGGGTCGGCCCTGCTGGGAGCGTGCGGCACCCGCGGGACCCTCGGCACCGCGGCCCCCGCCACTCCGACGGAGGCAGGTGGGTCCGCCCGGCCGGCCCGACGGATCAGCTACGGCGACGACACGTCTCAGTACGTCGAGCTGCGGATGCCCCAGGGCACCCCGGTCGGCACCGTGGTACTCCTGCACGGCGGCTACTGGCTCGCTGGCTACGGCGCGGACCAGCTCCACCCGCTGAGCGAGGCATTGAGCCGGCTCGGGTACGCCACCTGGAACGTCGAGTACCGCCGCCTCGGCAGGGGCGGCGGATTCCCCGAGACCTTCCTCGACGTCGCCGCGGCCATCGACCTGCTCCCGGAGCGGGTGCCGGAGGGAGACGTCGTGCTCGTGGGCCACTCGGCCGGCGGTCACCTCGCAGCCTGGGCGGGCTCCCGGACGTCCGCGACGCCGGGCGGGGCGAGCGCCGTACGTCCGCACGGCGTCGTCTCGCTCTCCGGCGTGCTCGACCTCACCCGCGCAGCCACCACCCCCGGTTCCGAGGCACCGGTCGTCCGGCTCATGGGAGGCACCCCCGACGCCGTCGGCTCGCGCTACGCGCTGGGCGACCCGGCGCTGCTGGTCCCCGCGGCCTGCCCCGTGGCGGCCGTGCACGCCCTCGACGACCGCGTGGTGCCCCTGACCCAGGCCTCGAGATACGTGCAGAAGGCGCGAGCCGCCGGTGGCCGGGCGCAGCTGGTGTCCGTGCCCGGTGACCACCTCACCCTGATCGATCCAGGATCTCCCTCCTTCGACAGCATCGCGCAGCTGATCCGCGATCTCTTCACCTAGACCCTCGCGACGTCAAGCGACCTCGGGACAGGCGCCGCTCGTCACCGACCACGCCGTGTCGCACCGCGATCGTCGACGCCGGGCGCACGATGGTGGGGCCATGACGGAGAGCTCCCTGTCCATCACGTACGGCGCCCTGGCCGCGGGCCTGGTCGCCGAGGCTGCCGCCTGTCCGCTCTGCCACGAGAGCACGGTGCGGGTCGGCACCGACGTGCAGGAGATCACCGCAGTGGCAGCGGCACTGCGCGACCACGGCGAGCGGTACCTGCAGCGGGTGTTCACCCGGCAGGAGATCGAGTCCTCCACGGGCGGAGAGGCGACGGCGCCGGAGGAGATCAGCGTCTCGGGAGTCGCCAGCCTTGCGGCGAGATACGCGGTGAAGGAAGCCGTCATCAAGGCGTTACGTCCGGTCCATACCGGAGTTCCGTGGCCGGACATCGAGGTTGTGCGCCAACCCGGAGGCTGGTGCACACTGGCGTTGCGCGGCGTGGCGCAACGTCTCGCCGCTGTCTCGGGATTGAGCCACTGGGCTGTTTCATTTGCACACGATGCGAACGTCGCGGTTGCTACGGTGATCTCGCTACACACATGCGGGCACGACGCCCGTCCTGAAGCAGTTCTGGGAGACTCAGATGGACGACATCATCCGTGATGTTCTACGGGAGAACGGTCGGCTGCCGGGCGACGTGGCAGCGCTCAAGCCGGAGGACGACCTGTACCGAGCGGGCCTGACCAGCCACGCGAGCGTGAACGTGATGCTCGCCCTCGAGGACGCCTTCGACATGGAGTTCCCCGACGCCTTGCTCAAGAAGTCGACCTTCGAGTCGATCGCAGCCATCGCAGCGGCGCTCGAGTCCCTTGGAGTCGACTCGTCAGCGATGGCATAGCGGTGAGCGAGGTGACGACCGGTTCGACCGACCCCGCGCCCACGCCCGAGGAGTTCGTCTCCACGGCGGCCCGGATCGGCCGTGAGGTGCTCGCCATCCACGCCGACGAGGTCGACAGCGAGTCGCGCTTCCCCGCCGAGGCGATCCAGGCCATGCGCGAGGCAGGGATGCTGGGGGCGCTGATCCCGGCCGAGCTCGGCGGGCTCGGCCTGTCCATCGACACGGTCTCCCGTGCTGTCACCGAGCTGGGCAAGCACTGCTCGTCCTCGGCGATGGTCTACGCCATGCACCTGATCCAGGTCGCCTGCCTGGTCGAGCACGGCACCACCCCTGCGCTGCGCGACTACACTGCTGACGTAGCCAGGTCCGGACTGCTCCTCGCCTCGGCGACCAGCGAGGTCGGCATCGGCGGCGACGTACGGACCAGCAGCTGCGCGGTCGAGACGGTCGGCGAGAAGATCTCCCTGACCAAGCAGGCGCCCGTGATCTCCTACGGCCAGCACGCCGACGCGATCCTCGCCACCGCGCGGCGTACACCGGACAGCCCTCCCAGCGACCAGGTGCTGGTGGTGTGTCGCAGCGGCAGCTTCGACCTCGAGCCGACGTCGACCTGGGACGCCCTCGGTTTCCGCGGGACGTGCAGCCTCGGGTTCGTGCTCTCCGAGAACGGCCATGTCGACGACGTGCTGCCGGTGCCGTACGGCGACATCTCCAGCCAGACGATGCTGCCGGTCTCCCACATCCTGTGGTCCTCGCTGTGGCTCGGCATCGCCTCGGCGGCCGAGTCCAAGGCGCGCGCCTTCATCCAGGCAGCGGCTCGACGCGCACCGTCGATCACCCCGCCCGGGGCCGTCCGCCTGGCCGAGCTGACTGCGGTGCTGCAGCAGTTCCGCGACCTCGTCGAAGGTGGACGCAGGCGCTACGCCCAGACCCTCGTCGATCCCAGCGCGGCAACCACGATCTCCTTCGCCATCGCGATGAACGCACTGAAGGTGTCGGCTTCCACGCTGGTGGTCGACGTGGTCCAGCGAAGCCTGCTTATCTGTGGCATGGCGGGCTACGCCAACCGGAGCCCGTTCACCCTCGGACGGCTGCTCCGGGACTCCTACGGCGCCCAGCTGATGGTCAACAACGACCGCATCCACGCCAACAACTCCCACCTGCTGCTGATCCACCGGGGCGAGGATCATTGAGCGCGTCATCACTCGTCGGCCCGCAGCTCAAGGACGCCCTTCTCGCCGAAGGGATCCTGCACACCACCTCCGTACCAGGCCTGTACCAGCGGTCTGAGACCTTCGAGACGGTCGTTCGCGGTGTCGAGTCGGTGGCGCACCGGGCCGGGCAGGAGTCGGGCACCTACGAACCGTTGCTCTACCTGGCCCCGATCATGCCGCGGGACACCTTCGTCAAGACCGACTACCTGCGCTCCTTCCCGGACATGATCGGCTCGGTCGAGACCTTCGGTGGCAACGACCGCGACCATGCCGAGCTCCTCCGGATGGTCGATGCCGGGGAGGACTGGACCCGCGCCCTCGAGCCCTCCGAGCTCACGCTGTGCTCGGCGGCGTGCCACCCGATCTACCCGCAGCTCGAGGCTGACCTGCCGCACGCCGGTCGCTCGCTGGAGGTGCAGGGCTTCTGCTTCCGCCACGAGCCCAGCACCGACCCGGTCCGGATGCAGAGCTTTCGCCAGCACGAGTTCGTGCACGTGGGCCGTCCCGAGGACGCCCTCGCCCACCGCGACGGCTGGCTCGCGCGTGCGCTCGAGATCCTCTCCGGTCTCGGCCTGCCGGTGGAGCAGGTGGTCGCCAACGACCCCTTCTTCGGCCGGGCCGGACGGATGCTGGTGAAGAACCAGCTCGACACCGAGCTCAAGTACGAGATCGTCTGCCCCGTGAGCTCGACGGACAAGCCGACGGCCATCGCCTCGACCAACTACCACCTCGACCACTTCGGGGCACCCTTCGGGCTGCGCACCACGGACGGAGAGGACGCGCACTCGGCCTGCATCGGCTTCGGGCTCGAGCGGATCGCGCTGGCGCTGCTGGCCACGCACGGGCTCCGACCCGCCGACTGGCCCTCGGGCGTGCGCGAGCGGCTCTGGCCATGAGCATCTCGCTCCTGCCGATCTCGGTCGCGGAGTACCGCCCGCACGAGATGCACGGTCCCGACCGGGTGTGGGACCAGACCAACTGCTCCGTGGACGTCTGGGTGGAGATGCTGCACGCGCTCGGCCTCGACCCGCTCGCGGCTGCAGCCTTCTCGGTCGCCGCTGACTTCGAGGGCGACCAGTGGACCTTCTACAAGTATCCGCCTGAGGACCTCCTGGCCCTCTACGGAGTCGACGTGCACGAGATGAACCCCTGGCGCGGGGTCCTCGAGCACGTGTGTGACCAGCTCGGGCGCGGCCGGCTGATGACGGTCGAGGTGGATTCGTGGTTCCTGCCCGACACCCACGGCGTCTCCTACCGACTCGGTCACGACAAGTCCACGATCGTCGTCAACGACATCGACCGGGAGCAGCGGTGGATGGCCTACTTCCACAACGCCGGCTACCACGAGCTCGAGGGCGACGACTTCGACGGCGTGTTCCGACTCGGTGCCCACGCCGATCCTGCCTCGCTGTCGCCGTACACCGAGATCGTCCGGCTGGAGAACCTGCGCGTCCTCCAGGGCGAGGAGCTCACCGCTGCCTCCCTCGTCCTCCTGACCAAGCACCTGCACCTGCGCCCGCCCGACAACCCCGTCGAGCGGATGGCTGCCCGGATCGACGCCGACGCGGACTGGCTGCGCTCGGCGGACTCCCAGACGTTCCACGACTACGCCTTCGCGACGGTGCGTCAGTGCGGGGCCTCGTCGGAGACCGCGAGCTCCTACTGCTCCTGGCTCGCCGAGCGCTCACCGGAGCACCGCACCTCCTTGGAGGCGGCTGCTGCGCACTGGCGCACCCTCGCCGAGTCGGCCAAGGCGGCGCAGCTCAAGCTGGCTCGTCTTGCACGTGGACGGGCCACGTCCTTGGAGGAGAGCTGGCAGGCGATGTCGCAGGAATGGGCGGCCGCCCAGCACGAGCTGGATGCCCTCGCGGGTCGATGAGCGACCTGCTGCTGGGCGCCCAGTGGTCCTGCGCGCGTACCGACGACCCTGACGCGGAACAGCCGGCGGCCGCAGCGCGATGGCGCGATGCCCAGGTGCCCGGCACCGCGGCAGGTGCCCTGCTCGACGACGGCGACGAGCTCGCTCTGCTCCATGACTACGACCGTGCGACGTGGTGGTTCCGCTGCCGGTTCACGGCAACCCCGGACGACGGGGCGCACCTGCTGCGACTGGGAGGCCTGGCGACCCTGGCGGACGTCTGGCTCAACGGCGAGCACCTGCTTCGCAGCGAGAACATGTTCACCGCCCACGAGCTGCGGGTCGAGCACCTGGAGGAGAGCAACGAGCTGCTGATCCGGTTCGCTCCACTGGCCGAGCACCTCGCCCGGAAGCGGCCGCGCCCACGGTGGCGCACCGTCCGGATCTCCCACCAGAACCTCCGCTGGGTCCGCACCACCTTGCTCGGGCGGATGTCCGGCCGGGTGGCCACGACCGCGCCCGTCGGACCCTGGCGTCCGGTGAGCATGGTCCCGGCTACGGCCGTCCGGGTCCACCGGCGCTCGCTGCAGGCGCGGCCCGCGGGCGACGGAACCGGCCGCGTGGTCGTGGATCTCGAGGTGGAGGGCCTCGAGAACGAGGCGAGAGCCGAGCTGCGTGTCGGCGCCGCCGCTCATCGCGTCGTCCTCCGGCCGACGGACGGCCGCAGCGCGCTGCGGACCGAGGTGGTGGTCGAGGACATCGAGCTGTGGTGGCCGCACACCCACGGCGCCCAGCCCCTGTACGACGTGAGCCTGCTCCTCGACGGCGAGACCCACTCCCTGGGCCGGGTGGGATTCCGGACCCTCGAGGTCGACCGTGAGGGCGGGGGCTTCACGTTCGTGGTCAACGGTGTGCGGATCTTCGCCAGGGGCACCAACTGGATGCCCCCCGACCCGGACCGCCTCGTCGTCGAGGAGAGCCGGCTGCGCGCGAACGTGGAGCTCTTGCGGGCCGGTCACCACAACATGGTCCGGCTGCCCGGCAACACCGTCTACGAGGCCGAGACGTTCCTCGACCTGCTCGACGAGCACGGCATCCTGCTCTGGCAGGACGCCATGTTCGCCTTCGTCGACGTGCCCGACGACGCCGACCTGACCGCCAGCGCCACGGTGGAGCTGCGACAGGTGCTGGGCGGTCTGCAGGGACGTCCCTGCGTGGCGCTCGTGTGCGGCGGCGCCGACACCGAGGAACAGGCGGCCTACCAGGGTGTCGCGCTCGACGAGCTCTCGTCGGCGATGGCCACCGTGACGATCCCTGCGCTCGTCGAGGAGCTGCTGCCCGGCACGCCGTACCTGGTCTGCACCCCCGGGGGCAGCCCGATGCCGACCGTCGTGAACGCCGGGGTGGCGCACTACTTCGGCGTCGGTCCCTACCTCGGAGACACCGCGGAGATCCGCTCGGCCGGCGTCCGGTTCAGCACGGAGTGCCTGCCGTTCTCGGTGCCGTCGACCACGCTGCTGCCCGCCGCCGAGAAGCGAGCCGTCCGCGGGCTCGGCCCGATGCCGGACCCCCGCCACGCGGTGCACCGCGACCACGGCCGTTCCCTGTGGGACCTCGAGGACGTCACCGACCACTACTCCGCGCGCCTCTTCGACGTCGACGTGCTGCGACTGCGGCAGGAAGAACCGGAGCGAGCTGAGCTGCTCCTCGCCGCCACCGCGGTGGTGCTCTACGAGCGCACGTTCTCCGAGTGGCGCCGTCCGGGCTCGAGCTGCGCGGGCGCGCTCACGCTCTACGGTCACGACCTCCGGTTCGGCCCGGGGATCGGGCTGGTCGACGCTCTCGACCGCCCCAAGGCCACCTGGTACGCGATGAGGCGCGTGCTGCGTCCGGTGGCCGTCCTCGTCACCGACGAGGGGTTCAACGGTCTCGACGTGCACGTCGTCAACGACTCCGGCGACCAGGTCGAGGGCGAGCTGCGGGTGGACCTCTTCGGCAACGGCGAGACGCTGATGGAGTCGGTCACCGTGTCGGTGTCGGTGCCGGCTCGCGGTGGCACCACCCTCGGGACCAGCGCTCTGTTCGGCGGCTTCCGGGACCTGACCTGGCGACACCGGTTCGGGCCCCCGTCCGCCGACGTGGTCTCGATCTCCCTGGTCGTCGGCGGTGCGGTCGTCGATGACGTCGTGCACCTGCCGGGTGGCCTCCGCCGACAGGTCGAGGCCGACGTGGGTCTGCGCGGCACCCTGCAGCAGGAGGCCGACGGGTGGACGGCGTACGTCGAGACCGAGCGGTTCGCGCAGTGGGTCTCCCTCGACGCGTCCGGCTGGCGAGCCGAGGACTCCTGGTTCCACCTCGTGCCCGGAACGGTCCGGGAAGTGCGCCTGCATCCTCTCGAACCGGCCCCGACCAGAGGGCCCAGCGGGCGCCTCGTCGCACTCAACTCGGCTCGATCACCACTGCTCGCCCGCACTGGGGAAACCTAGGTCTCGGCGTTCTCAGGTGCACTAGACTTCTGCTCCGAGGTGCGTCACAGGTAGGTCGACGCGCCTCCGTACGTTCGGGAAGAGGACCGTTGTGAAGGACCTGGAGCCGGGCTGGTTCGGCCCGCCCGACAGGCCCCTGTTCGGGTGGGTGCACCGGCCCTCGAGCGGCACCGTCCGTGGCGCGGTCGTCGTGTGCGGGTCGCTGGGCCTGGAGGCCACGATCAGCCACTTCACCCTTCGTACGGTCGCGAACCGGCTGGCCGACCTCGGGTTCGTCGTCGTGCGCTTCGACTACGACGGCACCGGCGACTCGATCGGGCACTCCGAGGAGCCGCACCGGGTCACGGCCTGGCTGAAGAGCATCGATGCGGCCATCGACCTGGCGCGCAGCTACACCTCGGCCCCCCTCTCGCTGCTGGGCATGCGCCTGGGTGCCCTGCTGGCCGTCAGCGCCGCCGAGCGTCGCGACGACGTCCACGGCCTGGTGCTGTGGGACAGCCCGCGTTCGGGGTCGAGCTACATCCGGGAGCAGCGGGTGCGGCAGAACACCTCGGTCGGCGGGGCCGACACCGGGGAGGAGACGCTCACCGCCCTCGGCCTGAACCTGACCGCAGCGACCCGCGAGGAGCTGAACCAGGTCAACCTCCGGGCACTTCCGGGCCTGCCGGCGGACGCCGTGCTGGCGGCCGACCGGCCCAACATGCACGCGCTGGCCAGGCACGCGACGACCCGCGCGGGCACGGCCGCCGAACGTGTCGAGGCGCCGGACCAGGACGACCTCATGGCTCACCAGATACTCCCGCTGGACACCGAGAACGCCGTGGTCGACTGGTTCGACAGGATCTACACGGACTCGTCCTTCCCGGTCGACCCCTGCGGGGACGTCCACCTGAGCAGCACGCTGGACGTTCCCGGCGGGACCGAGCGGATCGTCAGGATCGGCAGTGCCGACTTGTTCGGCATCCTGAGCGAACCCCATCGGCCGCGCACCAGCACCACCGTGGTGTTCGTCCCTGACAACTTCACCCCGCACATCGGCCTGTCCCGCATCTGGAGCGACACCTCGCGCACCTGGTGCCAGGCGGGGATCGGCGCGCTCCGTTTCGACCTGAGCGGCTGCGGCGACAGCGAGCCCCGGCCCGGGTACGCCGGCCACGAGGTCAAGATCCTCGAGCACATCGACGAGGTCGACGAGACGCTGCACTTCGTGAGCCCGGACGACCCAAGCGACGCGGTCCTCATCGGGCTGTGCTCGGGTGCCTACCACTGCCTGGAGACCGCGCTCGACCTCGGGCCACGCGGCGTCGTGCTGATCAATCCGCTGCTGGGGTTCCCCTCGCACGAGCAACCGGTCTCCAAGCGAAGGCGCGCCATCCAGCTCACGCGGCCCGTCTTCAGTCGGCCCTTCGGTGCCCTGGCCGGTCGGTTGGCGTGGATGCTCTCACCGCGCTACCGGAGCGATCCGACGTTCGAGTGGCGACGGATGCTGGAGGCGTGCTGGTGGCAGCGAGCCGCCGGCCACCAGCTCGCCTTCCTCCCCGAATGGGTGTGGACGGTGCTGAACTGGGTGTTGGTCCAGCAGCGACCGGAGCAGCTGATGAGACGTGTGCTGGCCCGCGGCACGTCGGTCCTGTGGATCAGCGGAGGACACGACTACCTGATCTCGACGATCGGCTCGAGGCGCGCCCTGCGCCGGATCGAGCGCACCGGAAGGTTCCGGTTGGAGCTGATGGAGGAGATGGACCACGCGATGATGCGACCAGGCGTGATGGGCCGGGTGATCACCCAGCTCACGGAGTTCGTCGAGGAGCACATCGCACCGCCGGCGCACACTCCGGCAACCGAACGCGGCGACCTCGACGCGCGCCGCGGGATCGCTTAGCCGCGCAGCCAGCTGTAGGTGCCGCGGTGGAAGACCAGCGGGTGCGCCGACTCGGCACGCACCTCGGTGGAGACGACCCGTCCGACCACGATGCTGTGGTCGCCACCGGGGTAGACGACCTCGGTGCGGCACTCCAGGTAGGCGCACGAGTCGTCGACCAGGGCCACCCCGGTGACGGGTCCCCGGTGGTAGCGCGTCTGGTCGAACTGGCCGCGGCGGTCCCGACCCGGGCGCGAGAAGTGTGTCGAGACCTCGGCCGCCTCGGCGTCGAGGATGCTCACCCCCCAGTGGACGCTGTCGACCAGCACGTCGTGGAAGCGCGCGGTCTGGGCGATGCAGACCAGGATCATCGGCGGGTCCAGGGAGACCGAGGTCACGGAGTTCGCCGTCATGGCGACGTCCTCGCCGTCGGCGACGGCGGTGATCACGCACACCCCCGTGACCAGGCTGCCCATCGTGTCCCGGAACTCGCGGGGCGAGACGTCGGCAGGAGGCGACACGGGGGTGGCTCTGGGAGCCGGACCGAGCTCGACCGAGGCGTAGCGCAGGGCGACCGTCGCCGCGTCGACGTACGCCGCACCGTCGTCGTGAAAGTGGTCCAGGGAGCGGTCGAGCGAGACCTCGTCGTCGGCGTCCGGCATGCAGTCAGCCTTTCACTGCGGGGTGAGGGGCAGCGTAGCGGCCACCGTTAGGCTCTCGACGTGAACTCCCCCACGAGCCGTCCGGCCCTGACCGTTCGCACCATCACGGCCGAGGAGCACCTGGCCCTGATCCGGTCCATGTCCCGCCCGGCGGCCGGGACGCCTGCGGGTTCCGCCAGCTTCCTGCAGACGCCGGCGTGGGCGGCGGTGAAGCCGGAGTGGAAGGCCGAGTCCATCGGCTGGGTGATCCGCAGCAGCACCGGCAGCGAGGACATCGTCGGCGCCGCTCTCGTGCTCTACCGGCAGCTGCCCAAGGTGAAGCGCTACCTGGCCTACCTCCCGGAAGGTCCGCTGATCCAGTGGGAGAGCGAGGACCTCCGCAGCTGGCTGGAGCCGATGACCGCGCACCTGCGCAGCCGGGGTGCCTTCGGCATCAGGATCGGCCCACCCGTGGTCACGCGACGCTGGACCGCCGCCCAGATCAAGGAGGGCATCGCCGACGACGCGGTCTCCACCCTGACCTCGCTGGCGCCGGCCGAGCGGAGCCAGAGCGGCGCCGGCGTGGTCTCCCAGCTCCAGGAGCTCGGCTGGAGGGCGCAGTCGGTCGGGACCGGCTTCGCGGCGGGCCAGCCGCAGTACAACTTCTGGATCCCCCTGGTGGACGACGAGGGTGAGCCGCGCAGCGAGGCCGACCTGCTGGCCGGGATGAACCAGCAGTGGCGACGCAACATCAAGAAGGCCGCCAAGCATGGCGTGGAGATCGAGCGCGGCGAACCGGCCGACCTCAAGGCCTTTCACGAGCTCTACGCGCACACGGCCGAGCGCGACCACTTCACCCCGCGCCCGCTCAGCTACTTCCAGACGATGTTCGAGGCACTCGGGGGCGAGGAGGCCGACCGGATCCGGCTCTACCTCGCCCGGCACGAGGGTGACCTCGTCGCGAGCACGATCTGGATCCGGGTCGGCGCCCACGCGTGGTACTCCTACGGCGCCTCCTCGACCGAGAAGCGGGAGGTGCGCGGGTCCAACGCGATCCAGTGGCAGATGATCCGTGACTCCGTCGCCGCCGGCGCCCACGTCTACGACCTCCGCGGCATCACCGACACCCTCGACCCGGCGGACGACCACGTCGGGCTGATCCAGTTCAAGGTCGGCACCGGTGGCGAAGCCGTGGAGTACGCCGGCGAGTGGGACCTGCCGTTGAGCAGACCCATCTACAAGGCCTTCCAGCTCTACATGTCTCGACGGGGATAGGGGTTGCGACCGTGGCTCTGATCCTGCACATCGACGGCGACCGCTGGCGGGCACACCTCCAGGACTGCCACGACCGGCACCCCGGCCTGGTGCCGGTCCTCAAGGGCAACGGTTACGGATTCGGCCTGCACCGCCTGGCCCGGAAGTCGCAGTGGCTCGGCGTCGACACGGTCGCCGTCGGCACCTACGAGGAGGTGCCCGAGGTCGAGTCCCGCTTCGACGGCTCTCTTCTCGTGCTCACACCCTGGCGGCCCTTCAACCCCACCCAGGAAAATCCGCGCCTGATCCACACGATCGGACGGATCGAGGACCTCAGCGCCCTCGCCGAGCACGGCACGACCAGCGGTGAGCGCCCGCGCGTGGTCCTGGAGCGGATGACCTCCATGCTCAGGCACGGGTTCAGCGCAGCCGGCCTGCGCGAGGCCGCCCGACTCGTCCGGACCGACGGTGGGGTCCGGGTCGAGGGCGTCGCGCTGCACCTGCCGCTCGCGCCGAGCTCCCAGGGGACCTCGCACCTCAACGAGGTCGAACGGGCGATGAACGACGTCGTCGCGGCGGGCCTGGGATCCCAGGGCGGCCCGAACGCTCGCCAGATCTGGGTCTCCCACCTCTCCGAGGTGGAGCTCGCGCTCCTGACCCGCAAGTACCCGGACTTCTCCTTCCGGCCCCGGATCGGAACGAGTCTGTGGCTCGGTGACCGCGCCGCCCTCTCGGTCCGGGCCAACGTCCTGGATGCGCATCCGGTCCAGCGGGGCGACACCTACGGCTACCGCGGGAGGTCGGCACCGCGGAACGGCACGATCCTCGTCGTCTCCGGCGGCACCGCGCACGGCATCGGCCTCGAGGCGCCGACCGGCGACGCCTCCATCCGGTCCCGGGCGGCCACGCTCGCCCGCGGCGGCCTCGACGCAGCCGGACTGGTCCGGTCGCCGTACACCGTGGCCGGGAAGCAACGGCTCTTCGCCGAACCGCCGCACATGCAGGCGTCGATGCTGTTCATCCCCAGCGGTCCTGCGATCCCCGCCGTGGGCGAGGAGATCGAGTGCCGGGTGCGGTTCACCGCGACCGACTTCGACCGCGTCGAGCTCAGCTGAGGGTGCGTGGCCCGGGCGTGGTCAGGGGCCGGCCGTGCTCGGGCGAGGTGTCCCGCACAGGGTCGTGCTCAGGCAGCAGCACGTCACGCACCACGACGGCCACGAGGTAGAGCTGCGCGAGCACCCGGACCAGGATCGCGAGGTCGTAGAACGGGGAGGCGTCGCCCCCCGCCCCCTGCAGCCACCCACCCAGGTAGGCCCACACGGCCACGAAGTACGCGAGCTCTCCGGCCTGCCAGATGAGCAGGTCGCGCCAGCGGGGACGCGCGAGCACCGCGAGGGGGAGCAGCCACAGCACGTACTGCGGTGAGTACACCTTGTTGACCAGCAGGAAACCCGCTACCACCAGGAACGAGAGCTGAGCGACGCGCGGCGTCTCGCGAGCCCGGATCCCCAGCACCGCGACCGCCGCACAGATCAGGCCGAAGAGGATCCACGACCACGCGTTGATGGTGCCGGCAGAGACGACCTGACCGCGGTGGGCGAGCAGGATCCAGAACGACCCCAGGTCAGCGCCGCGGTTGCTGTTGAAGGACCAGAACACCTTCCACTGCGCGAAGCCGGAGAGCCAGGCCGGCAGGTTGGCCAGGGCCCAGGCGGCCGTGGCGCCGAGGAGGACGGTGCCGAACAGGTCCAGCCGACGCCGACGCCACGTCACGATCAGCAGTGGCCCGAGCAGGAAGAGCGGATACAGCTTGGTCGCCACTCCCAGCCCGATCAGGACGCCGCTCAGCAGGGGTCGTTCCCGGGACCAGGCCCAGAGTGCACCCGCGACCAGGGCGACCGCCATCAGGTCCCAGTTGATCAGGCTCGTCATCAGCAGGGCGGGTGAGAGCACGAACAGGAGTGCGTCCCAGGGCCGGCGGCGGTGGGTGCCGGCCAGGAACCAGGTCGCGGCCAGCCCGAACAGGAAGAGCAGCAGTGCGGTGACGAGGAAGTAGGAGTTCACCTCCGTCCTCATGCCCGGCAGCCCCCAGAGCTGACCTGGGTCGACGCGATGCCGCTCCGCCACCGGCGGCCCGCTGGGGTGCAGCTGGGTCAGCTTGGCGGCAGTCCAGGCCAGGTAGGAGATCCCGACGGGATACTCGGTGACCTGGTAGCGGCCGTGCGAGTCGGCGTAGGGCCACAAGCCTTCGGCGTAGCCCCGTCCGGTGTAGAGGTAGGGCACGTCGGAGTAGCACATCTTGCCGTAGCGAGCCTGGTCGCTGGCCCAGTCGGTCTTCAGGCACGGCTGGTGGTGCACCACCGAGAGGGCGAAGCCGACGGCGAAGAGCGCGAGCAGCACCCGGACGGGGAGCCACCACCGGTGCGGGCGCGCATGGGCACCGACGGGACCACCTGTCGACGCGCTCATCCGCCGCGCGAAGGGATCCTCCCGCGTGGGGGCAACGGTCACGGGTTGCAGGTGGGGTCTGTCGGCTGGCACGCGGGCTGCCCGCCGCGACCGCCGCCCTGGGTGCTCGAAGGTGGGGGCGGCGGCGGGTTCGACGGTGCCGGATTCTGGGGTGGGGTCGACGGCGGCGCCTGCGTCGGTGTCGGCTTGGCCTTCTTCGTGGGCTTCGGCTGCGGTTTCGGCTTCGGCGGCGGCGTGTACGGAGCGTGCCCGGTGGTCGGCGCCTGGCCGTCCACGTTGGCAGGCGGCGGAAAGCTCTCGACGCTCATGCCCTCGAGCACGCCCTGCATCACCGCACGCCAGGTGTAGGTCGGGAAGTTGGCGCCGAAGTAGCTCGGCAGGAAGCCGTTGAGGGCCTCGTTCCCCTTGCCGCGGACGTACATCACTGCCGTGCTGACCTGCGGCGTGTATCCCACGAACCACGACGAGGAGACGTCGCCGTCCTTGTTCGTCGCCGTGCCGGTCTTGCCGGCGGCGGGCCGTCCCAGCGCCTGGGCGTTGCGACCCGTCCCTGCCTTGACCACCTGCTGGAGGGCATAGCTGACGTCACGGTCGATGTCGTCGGGCAGCACCCGCTTGTTCGTGCGCGGGACCTTCCAGAGCACCTTGCCGTCCGAGGCTCGGGTGACCTTGCGAACGGTGAACCAGTCGTGTCGCACACCGCCGTTGGCGATGGTCGCGTAGGCGTTGGCCATCACGATCGGGCTGACGGTCGCCGACCCCAGGGCGATCGCGTTGTTCGCCTCGAGGCCCGGGGTGTCCCGCGGGACGCCCATGTCGACGGCGGTCTCGAGGATGTCCTTCGGACCGTTCCCGTCGGGGAGGGCCTCGGTGAGGTCGGAGTAGGCGGTGTTCACCGACTCCTCGGTCGCCTTGAGCAGGCTGATCGCCGAGCCGTAGTTGAAGCCGCCGCCCTCCCCCTCGTTGACCACCTTGCTGCCGTTGGCGAAGACGTACGGCGAGTTGCCGGAGAAGGTGTCCTTGAGGCTGAACCCGGCCTTGAGCGCCGCGGCGAGCGCGAACGGCTTGAAGGCCGACCCGGGGGAGCCGCCGAGCCTGGCCCAGTTCAGCTGGCTCTCGAGGTAGTCCTGACCGGCGTAGAAGCCGAGCAGCGCGCCGGTCTTGACGTCGACGGAGGCGGTCGCCACGTGCAGCTTCTTCAGCCCCGGCGGCCGCTCCTTGTTCACCCCGTCCTCGGCCGCCTTCATGGCCTTGCGGGTGAACGTGGTCTCCACCCGGAGACCTCCGGAGTCGATCTCGGCGTCGTCGAACCCGATGCGCTTGAGCTCGGCCTTGACCATGGTCAGCATGAAGCCGCGCTGCCCGCCGTACATGTTGCTGGTCGGCGCCTTGGCGAGCTTGGGCAGCGTGCCCATGAGCTTCGCGGCGTCGCTGGACTCGAGGTTGCCCATCGAGACCATGCCGTCGAGCACGTAGTCGTAGCGCTCCACCAGCGCCGGGCGGCCGGCCGCACCCTTGTCGGGGTTGAGGTAGTTGGGCGAGTTCAGGATCGCCGCCAGCATCGCGGACTCGGACACGCTCAGCTTCTTGGCCGGCTTGTTGAAGTAGGCGTTGGCCGCGGCCTGCACCCCGTAGGCACCGCGTCCGAAGTAGACGGTGTTCAGATAACCCTCGAGGATGGCCTGCTTGGACTTCTCCTGCTGGACCTTCAGCGACAGGAACGCCTCCTTGATCTTCCGGCTCAGCGTGCGTTCCTGGCTGAGATAGAGGATCTTGACGTACTGCTGGGTGATCGTCGACGCGCCCTGGGTCGAGTTGCCCTTCGCGTTGGAGAACGCGGCCCGGATGATGCCCTTCGGGTCGATCCCGCTGTTGCTGTAGAACGTACGGTCCTCGGCGGCGATCGCCGCGTCCTGCATCGACTGCGGGATGTCGGCAAGCGGGATCGACTCCCGGTTCTGCTCGGCGAACCGGCCGATCTTGGACTTGCCGCCGGCGTAGTAGACGAAGGACGACTGCGCCTCGAAGGCCTTGTTGGCGTCGGGGATCGTGGTGTTGCGGTAGGCGAAGTAGCCGATGCCGACCAGGATCAGCGTGCACGCGAGGCCCACGATGAGCAGCCACAGCAGTACTCTGCGGATCCTGGCCCCGACGCTGCGGCGAGGGGGCTTCCGCGCACCGGCGGACGCCGAGGCTGCCTTCTTCCTCGGCGCAGGGTTGCTGCGGGAGCCGCTCACTACACACCTTCTCGGTCGCTGCGACAGGGTTCTGCACCCGAAGGCTACGGGGTCGTCGATGAGCCCGCGGACGATCCCCGACACGCTGGCACGAGGGAGGCCGTGTTTCGCGGTTGATATATCGATGCGATAGATTGAAGCGATAGCACGCCCTTCGGCGCCACCCTCGCGGCGGCACGACCTGCAGCAGGAAGGAGACCCAGCGATGGTGAGCAAGGCCGCGACGCTCGAGCTGGCGGTCCTCGGGCTGCTGCACGACTCGCCGCTGCACGGCTACGAGCTGCGCAAGCGGCTCAACCTGCTTCTCGGCTGGACCCGCCTGCTCTCCTACGGGTCGCTCTACCCCGCGCTCAAGCGGATGCTGCGGGCCGGCCTCGTCACCGAGGTCGCCACTGCTCCCGCAGGCGTCTCGCGTCGTCAACGCATCGTCTACCAGCTCACTCCGGCCGGTGCCGAGTACTTCGGTGCCAAGATCACCGACGTCGGCCCCTCGGCCTGGGAGGACGAGGACTTCAACATGAGGTTCGCGTTCTTCTCCCGGACCGACTCCGAGGTGCGCCTGCGGATCCTCGAGGGTCGACGCACGCGTCTCCAGGAGCGTCTCGACCGCGCCCGGAGCAGCCGCGGACCGGCGGGCGCAGACCGCTACGTCAGCGAGCTGCAACGGCACGCCATCGAGTCGGTCGAGCGCGAGGTGCGCTGGTTGACCGACCTGATCGCCGCCGAGCGGGGTCCCGAACCGCGCTCGGGCACCTCGTCCCAAGGGCCCCCCGGCACCGGCCCGGGGAAGCCGTCGAAGCGCACCGCTTCCCCCGCACCAGCAGCAGTCCATCCAGAGCACCAGTCGTGAGCCAAGAGGAGAACCCCATGGGATCGGTACGAGTAGCCATCGTGGGAGTCGGCAACTGCGCCAGCTCTCTCGTGCAGGGAGTCGAGTACTACAAGGACGCCGATCCGGCCGGCTCGGTGCCCGGCCTGATGCACGTCATGTTCGGTGACTACCACGTCCGGGACGTGGCGTTCGTCGCAGCGTTCGACGTCGACGCCAAGAAGGTGGGCTTCGACATCTCCGACGCGATCAACAACTCCGAGAACAACACCATCAAGTTCAGCGACGTGCCTCCGACGGGAGTGACGGTGCAGCGCGGCCACACCCTCGACGGTCTCGGGAAGTACTACCTCGAGACCATCGAGCAGTCGGAGGCCGAACCGGTCGACGTGGTCAAGGCACTCGTCGACGCCGAGGTCGACGTGCTCGTCTCCTACCTGCCGGTCGGCTCCGAGCACGCCGACAAGTTCTACGCGCAGTGCGCCATCGACGCCGGCGTCGCCTTCGTCAACGCGCTGCCCGTCTTCATCGCCTCGGACCCTGTCTGGGCCAAGAAGTTCGAGGACGCGGGAGTCCCGATCATCGGCGACGACATCAAGTCCCAGGTGGGCGCGACCATCACGCACCGTGTGATGGCCAAGCTGTTCGAGGACCGCGGCGTGGTGCTGGACCGCACCTACCAGCTCAACGTCGGCGGCAACATGGACTTCAAGAACATGCTCGAGCGCGACCGGCTGGAGTCCAAGAAGGTCTCCAAGACCCAGGCCGTGACCTCCAACATGAGCCACGACATGGGCGCCCGCAACGTGCACATCGGCCCCTCCGACTACGTGCAGTGGCTTGACGACCGCAAGTGGGCCTACGTGCGCCTCGAGGGTCGCGCCTTCGGCGACGTGCCGCTGAACCTGGAGTACAAGCTCGAGGTCTGGGACTCCCCCAACTCGGCCGGCATCATCATCGACGCGATCCGGGCCGCCAAGATCGCGAAGGACCGCGGGATCGGTGGCGCCCTGCTCTCGGCGTCCTCCTACCTGATGAAGTCCCCGCCGGTGCAGCGTCCCGACGACGAGGGCCGAGCCTCGGTCGAGGCCTTCATCCGCGGTGACGTGGACCGCTGATCCCGTCTCGTCGGACCGGGCCGCTCCGCCCCGCGACCTGACCGCTCCCGCACGGGTGCGGTCGGGCGCGAGCCGGACAATGCCCGATCAGCCCATCGACAAGGGCGTCGGTCCTTCCTAGGGTTCCGACATGAGCGACACCACGCCACCCCCTCCCCCCGAGAACCCTTACGGTGCCGGGACAGGGGGTACGCCGCCGCCACCGAGCCAGCCACCTGCTGGCGGTGGGGCGCCAGGCGGGTACGGCGGACCGGGGGGCTACGGCGCGTCGGCACCCCCGCCGCCTCCTCCGGCGGGACCGGGGGGAAGCGGGGGTCCCTACAGCGCGCCGGATGCCTTCGCCTACGGGTGGGCCAAGTTCAAGACCAGGCCCAGCGAGCTCGTCGTCCCGGTCCTCATCGTCGCCGTGGTCGTCATCGTGCTCTACGTCGTCCTCCAGGTGCTGCTGTCGGCCACGCTGCTGAGCACCCACTCCTGCGACCAGACGGTCCTCGGCACCACGGTCAGCACCCAGTGCGGCCCCGGCGTCCTGGTCACGCTGCTCGGCAGTGCCCTGGCGAGCCTGGTGGTGAGCCTGGTCGTCCAGATGCTCGGCGCGGGCCTGATCAAGAGCGCCCTGAACGTCGTCGACGGCAAGCCGGTGTCCCTGGGCGAGATCGGCGCCTGGGCGACCAAGCCGGAGGTCATCACGGCGGCCGCGATCGTGGCCGTCGGCACCTTCCTCGGGACGCTGCTGTGCTACCTGCCCGGGCTCGTCGTGGGATTCCTGCTCAACTGGACGATGTTCTTCGTCGTCGACAGGGGCATGGCGCCGATGGACGCCATCAAGGCCAGCGTCAGCTTCGTCACCTCGCACCTGAGCGAGACGCTCGTGTTCTACCTGCTCGGGATCGTCGCCTTCGTCGTGGGGGCCCTGGTGTGCGGGGTCGGGCTGCTCGTCGCAGCGCCGCTGGTCCTCATCGCTGCCGCCTTCACGTTCCGGCAGCTCCACGGCGAACCGGTCAGCCCCGCGGCGTGACCTCGGGGGGGCAGTGATGTGATCGAGTCGTGTCCGACCTGCACTGCCCCGCGACCCTGGTCGTCGCACGCCACGGCGAGGCCGAGTTCGTGGAGGACTGGTTCTCCGACGAGGGCGGGTCGCTGACCCGTGCCGGTCGCCTCCAGGCGCGTGCACTGGCCGAGTCCCTCGCCGGTCGCCGGGTCGCCGCGGTCTACTGCAGCGACATCTCCCGAGCGGTGCAGACCGCGGAGATCGTCGCCCACCGGCTCGAAGTCGCCGTGACCGCCTGCAAGTCTCTGCGCGAGGTCTCGGTGGGATCGCTGCACGGCGAGCCCTTCGACGCGAGCCGGCTCGAATCCCTCGGAGACCGGTGGTGCGCCGGCGCACTCGATGCCTGCTTCGAGGGCGGGGAGACCGGGTCGGAGGTGGTCGAACGACATCGGGAGCAGTTCGAGCAGATCGCCGACCAGCACCGCGGCGAGACCGTGCTCGTCGTCGGGCACCAGACCGCCCTGGGGATCGTCGTAGCG
The DNA here is from genome assembly GCA_963815825.1 of uncultured Actinomycetota bacterium. Taxonomy (GTDB): domain Bacteria; phylum Actinomycetota; class Actinomycetes; order Propionibacteriales; family Nocardioidaceae; genus Marmoricola. Next base: position 50,994 of record CAWFII010000018.1, read on the forward strand.
ACCCTGGCCGCGAACCTGACGCCGTCGTGGTCCCGCGGCCACGCGCTGAGCAACGGCGAGTCCGTCGAGCTCGAGCGCGATGCCGACGGGTGGGTGCTACGCCGGTGACGCGGCGACGGAGGGGTCCTCAGCGAGGACCGTGGGTGTTGAGCCAGAGCACGGGTTCGGCCAGGGTGCCGGTCCCAGCGAGGTCCCGGACGGCGGCGAGCGACTTCCCCGTGTAGACGGGCTCGAGGCTCAACCCGTGCACCGCGGCCTCAGCCACCGCCCCGGTCGAGGCCGGGGTGGGGTCGCCGTACGTCGAGCCCAGCCAGTCGGCTCGCATGGTCACGTCGCCCGGAAGCACCGGCTCGACGTCGAGCTCCGCTCCCCGGCGGCGCAGCAGGGCAGCCGTCCGGTTCGCGAGCCGGGCCACCACCGGTGCGTCCAGCGGGAACGAGTCGTTGACCACCGCTCCGAGGACCCGGGTGCGCAGTCCGGCGATCCGCAGCCCCAGCGCGAGGCCCGCTGCGGTCCCGCCGGAACCCACGGCGGTGACGACCGTGGCCGGCTCGGGGAGCAGGCCCGCACGCACCTGGTCGGCGATCTCCAAGGCCGTCTCCACGTAGGCGAGGGAGCCGAACGGGTTCGACCCGCCGGCTGGCAGGTACCACGGGCGCCGTCGGTCGCGGACGGTGCAGCGAGCGAAGAGGTACGGCGCTGCCAGTCTCAGGCGCCCCTGGTCGGCGTACCGGTGCAGCTCGGCGCCGCTGGCACGCAACCGGGCCAGCTGGTCACGCACGTGGTCGTCGACAGGCTGGTCGACGAGCCCGAGCAGCGTGGCCAACCCGTGCTCACGCCCGTAGAGCGCCGCCGCGAGTCCCCAGTGGGTGCCGATCCCACCGACGGTGAACAGCGTCCGCGTCCCGCGCCGACGTGCCTCGGGGATGATCCACTCGAGCTTGCGGACCTTGTTGCCGCCCCAGCCACCGTCGCCGTAGACGCTCTCGTCCTTGAGCCAGACCTGCGTCCCGCCGACGAGACCCTCGCCCAGGCGTCGCACCGGGGACGGCCCGGTGCCTAGCGGCAGATGCTCCAGCGTGAGCCCTGGCAGATGATCGTGAAGGCGCGCCATGGGTGCTCAGCCGCGCGTAGCGGCCCACTCCAACAGCGCCGCCCTCGCCTGCTCCTCGCTCATCGGCCCGTGGTCGAGGCGGAGCTCGAGCAGGTGACGGTAGGCCTCGCCCACGACGCGACCGGGACCGATCCCGAGGAGCTCCATGATCTGGTTGCCGTCGAGGTCGGGACGCATCGAGGCGAGCTCCTCGGCCTCCGAGAGCCGGGCGATGCGTTCCTCGAGCCCGTCGTAGGTGCGCCGCAGCAGGTCGGCCTTGCGCTTGTTCCGGGTGGTGCAGTCGGCACGGGTGAGCACGTGCAGGCGCTCGAGCTGGTCGCCGGCATCGCGCACGTAGCGGCGTACGGCGGAGTCGGTCCACTCCCCCGAGCCGTAGCCGTGGAAGCGCAGGTGCTGCTCCACGAGCTGCGAGACCGCCTCGACCTGGTCCTTGGAGAACTTCAGCGCCTGCATCCTGCGGCGGGTGAGCTTGGCCCCGACCACGTCGTGGTGGTGGAAGGTCACCACGTTGTTCTCCGCGAACCGACGGGTCTTCGGCTTGCCCACGTCGTGCATCAGCGCGGCGAAGCGCGAGACGAAGTCGGGGCCGCCTCCGGTCAGCGGAGCGAGCCGGTCCTCGAGGTCGATCGACTGCTCGAGCACGGTGAGGGTGTGCTCGTAGACGTCCTTGTGGCGGTGGTGCTCGTCGCGCTCCAGCGCGAGCGCCGGGAGCTCGGGCAGCACGTGGTCGGCCAGGCCCGTCTCGACGAGCAGACGCAGCCCGGGAACGGGGTCGGGCGCGAGCACGAGCTTGACCAGCTCGTCACGCACCCGCTCCGCCGAGACGATCGTGATCCGCTCCGCCATGTCGGTCATGGCCGCGACCACCTCGGGTGCGACCTCGAACCCCAGCTGGGCCGCGAACCGGGCAGCCCGCATCATCCGCAACGGGTCGTCGGAGAACGAGTCCTCCGGGCGCCCCGGGGTCCGCAGGACCTGGTGGGCGAGGTCGACGACCCCGCCGAACGGGTCCTCCAGCTGTTGGCCCGGCAGGGTCAGGGCCATCGAGTTCACGGTGAAGTCACGCCGGGCCAGGTCACCGACCAGCGAGTCGCCGTACTCCACGTCGGGCTTGCGGCTGCCGGGGTCGTACGCCTCGGAGCGGTACGTCGTGATCTCGACCTGCCAGTCCCCGCGCCGGCACCCGATCGTGCCGAAGGCACGGCCGATGTCCCAGGTGGCGTCCGCCCACCCCTTCAGCAGCCGCTCGGTCACCTCGGGCCGAGCCGACGTGGTGAAGTCCAGGTCGTTCTGCAGGCGCCCGAGCATCGCGTCCCGGACCGGCCCACCCACCAGGGCGATCTCCTCGCCGGCGGCCGCGAACCGAGCGCCCAGCTCGTCGGTCACCGGGGAGATCCGCTCCAGCTCCGCGATCACGCGCGCCTGGACGTCGCTGATCAGCAGGGGCTCCTCGGACACGGGAGACCACTCTAATCTGGCCCGCGGGGTTCCGCGGCCACCGGTCTCCTGCCGCGGATCGCGACCGCACCCGGCCGGACCGGCATCCCCGCCCCACCGACCGCTCCGGACTAGCATCGCGGCTGTGAGCCGCGCCCGCTGGACGACCCGAGCGCTGGGGGGCGTCGTCGCGGCGGCCACCCTGAGCGCGGGCCCGCTCCTGGTCCAGACGGCGGTCGCAGCGCCGGCCGCGGCCCGGTCGCCCCAGGCCGCCCCCCAGGCCGCCCCCCAGGCCGCCCCCCAGGCCGCCCCCCAGGCCGCCCCCCAGGCCGGGAAGCCGGGCACCCCCCGGGCCGTCGGCACGCCGACGGCGACCCCCGCCGCCGAAGAGACGCCACTGTCGGTCGTACTCACCTCGATGACGCCCTCCGAGCTCCCGCGCCGGGGCGTCGTGACGCTCACCGGCGTGGTGCGCAACGTCTCCGAGGAGAGCTGGAGCGACATCAACGTCGCCCCGTTCGTCTCCCGGGAACCGATCACCACGCGGGACGCGCTCGCTGAGGCGGTGGCCACCCCTGAGAGCGCCGCGGTCGGGGACAGGCTGACCGACCCCAACGCCGCGATCGGCAGCCTCGCTCCCGGCTCGTCGGCTCCGTTCCGTCTCCGGGTGCCGGTGGCGGCGTTGCCGATCACCGGGGCGCCGGGCGTCTACTGGATCGGGGTGCACGCCCTGGGCGCGAACAGGTCCGGCAGGGACCTGGTGGCCGACGGCCGGGTGCGCACGTTCATCCCGCTGGTGGACCGCGCCACGGCGCGCCGTCGGGTGGTGCCGGTCTCCGTGGTGCTTGCGCTCCGGCAGCGGGCCCGACGCGCCGCCGACGGCAGCCTGAACGGACCCACCCGGTGGGTGAACCTCACCAGGCCCACCGGCAAGCTCTCCCGGCTCGTCGACTTCGGCGCCTCCGCGGGCAGTGCCCCGGTCACGTGGCTGGTCGACCCAGCGGTCCTCGACGCGCTCGACGACTTCAGCAGGGGCAACCCGGCGCTGTCGCTGGGCTCGTCGCCGCGCGCCGAGGACGCCACGAAGCAGCCCAGCGGGGAGGCCTCCCCGAGCTCGCGGCCCTCTGTGCGGCCGGGTTCCCCCAGCGAGGAGGAGCGCCGACGCGCGAAGGCCGTGCTGGACGCCTTCCTGGACACCGCCCGGAAGCACCCGCTGCTCACCCTCGGGTACGCCGACCCCGACGTCGCCGCGCTGGCTCGCAACCGGGCCAGCCTCGTCCGTCGGGCCCAGACCCTCGCGTCCCGCACGATGGCGGACCGGTCCCTGGCGGGCACCGCGGTGGTGGCGCCACCGAGCGGGTACTTCGACCCGGCCCTGCTCTCCGAGGTCCCCGCGGACACGCTGCTCATGCTCACCGACCGGGGCCGGGTGGAGAGCGCACCGCTGTCCCGGCTGCCCTCGGGTCAGGACCTCGTGCTCTCGGACGAACGGGCGAGCACCGGAGGACCCGCCCCGTCCGCTCCGCTGGAGCCGCTCGCCCTGCGCCAACGGATCCTCTCCGAGGCCGCCCTCGAGGCGACCAAGGGCAAGGCGGCAGCACGCCCGATCGTGGTCCAGGTCCCTGGCGGCTGGAACCCGGGGCCGTACTGGCGACAGGCCGACTTCTTTCCCGGGCTGCAGACGCCCTGGGTGCGGCTGGTCCCGGTGCCGAGCGGTGCCACCTCGGTCCACGAGGGGGAGCTGCCCTACGGCCGCACCCAGTTGGCGCAGGAGATACCGGCCTCGAACGTCGCGGCGACCCGGACGCTCGTCCGGACGAGCGGTGTCCTGGGCAACCTGTTGACCGACGAGAACGCGGCCACGGACAAGCTCGCCGGGGCCGCCCTGGAGGCCTCCTCCTACAGCGCCCGCCCGACCTCGGGGCTGGCTGCCCAGCTCGTCCTCGCACTGGACGCGACCACCCGGAGCCTGATGGGCCGCGTCGAGGTCACCGGCACCGACTTCGTCACCTTCGCGGGAGGGTCCGGCGTCCTGACGGTGACTCTGGTGAACGGACTGAAGCAACCCGTCACCGTCGGCCTCGACGCCCGCACCGACAGCCCGCTCGTGAAGGTCGTCACCCCCGAGCCCGTGAGCATGCAGCCTGGCCAGCGCACCACCGCACGGCTCCAGGTCAGCAGCACGGTCGGAGTGCACGAGGTGACGATCCACCCGGTCACCGTCCAAGGTCAGGAGATGGGTACGCCGCTGACCTTCAGCCTGCGGACCAGCAACGTCGGCCGCCTGATCTGGTACATCATCGCCGGTGGCGGCACCCTGCTCGCGGTGATGATCGTGCGCCGGATCGTGCTGCGCATCCGGAGCCACCGCTGGCGGCTGGACGAGGCCGCGTGAGCGAGCCACCCCCCGAGGCTCCTCAGCCCTCCCCTCAGCCCTCCCCCCAGCCGGGCTCCAGCTCCCTGCTCTCCTCGAGCGCCGTGATGGCGGCCGGCACCATCGTCTCGCGGCTCAGCGGCTTCGTGCGTGGCATCCTGCTCGCCGCTGCTCTCGGCGTGGGTCTGCACGCCGACGTGTTCAACATCGCCAACACGGTGCCGAACATGCTCTACATCCTGCTCGCCGGCGGCGTCGTGAACGCCGTCCTGGTGCCACAGCTGGTCCGGTCGATGAGGAACGACCCGGATGGTGGTGAGGCCTACACCAACCGGATCATGACGCTGGCCGCCCTCTTCCTCGGGATCGTGACGATCGGGCTGGTGGGCGCCGCGCCGTGGTTGATGCGTCTCTTCCTCGACCCGCAGTTCTTCGACCCGGCTCGCACGGCGCAGCTGGAGTCGGTGATCGACTTCGCGCGCTACTGCCTCCCGCAGGTCTTCTTCTACGGCATGTTCGTGCTGGTCGGGCAGGTGCTCAACGCACGCGGACGCTTCGGGCCGATGATGTGGGCGCCGATCGCGAACAACGTCGTCGCGGTGGCCGTCCTCGCCACCTACCTGCTCACGCTGGGTCCAGCCGTGGGGGCGGAGAAGCAGGGCGGCTTCAGCGCCGGCGCCGAGGCGTTGCTCGGCATCGGGTCGACGCTGGGCATCGTCGTCCAGCTCCTCGTGCTGCTGCCCTACCTCAAGTCCGCCGGGGTCACCTACCGACCCCGCTTCGACTTCCGCGGCACCGGCCTGGGCCACACCCTCCGGCTGGGTGTCTGGACGGTGCTCTTCGTCGTGGTCAACCAGATCGCCTACACCGTCGTCGTCCGCCTCGCGAGCCGCGGCACGGTGGCCGCCGGACCCGGTGGCCCCGGAGCCAGCGACGGGACCGGGTACACGATCTACTCCAACTCGTTCCTGCTCACGATGGTCCCGCACTCGATCATCACGGTGTCCCTGGCCACGGCGATGCTGCCCCTGCTCTCGTCGTACGCCGCCGACGGCAACCTCGCCCAGGTCGGCCGGGCGGTCTCCTCGACCCTCCGCTCGGCCTACGCGCTGGTCGTGCCCGTGGCCGCACTGCTCTCGGTGATGTCGCTGGACATCGCGAACGTGATCTGGGGCTACGGCAGCGCCGCGCCCGACTTCGGCAACTTCGCGCCCTCGCTCGCGCTGTTCGGCATCGGGCTGGTTCTGTTCACCGCCCACTACCTGATGCTGCGGGGGTTCTACGCGCTGGAGCAGACCCGCCGGGTGTTCGTGATCCAGTGCGGCATCGCTGCGACCAACGTCGTCGCTGCCGTGCTGCTGACCCGCGGCGCCCCGCCCGCAGAGACCGCGCCCCGGCTGGTGATCGCCTACGCCTGCGCCTACGCGGTGGGCGCGCTCACCTCCTACGTGCTGCTCTCCCGGGAGGTCGGCGGTCTCGGCGGTCGCCGCCTGCTGCGGTTCCTGCTCCGTCTGGTGATCGCCGTGGGGATCAGCGCAGCCGCCGCCTGGGGGCTGCGCGAGGTCCTGGGCCACCTGCTCCCCGGCGAGGGGAAGCTGCATGCGCTGCTGGACCTCGCAGCGGTGGGCCTGCTCTTCGGCGGCGTCTACCTGGCGCTGTCCAAGGTCCTGCGGATCACCGAGGTGACCGACGTCGTGAGACTCCTCTCGCGTCGTCTCAGCAGGAGCAAGTAACCCATATCGACCTCGGCCGGCCTCCTGGCCGACCAGTATGGTCCCCCCGGGCTCGCCCTACCATGGGCCACGGGGACAGATTCCAGACAGCACTCCTCGCCGCCCTGAGGAGCGAACCACAGGCCCGAGAAGTGCTACGACGAGCACAGGGGAGGTGCGCCAGATGAGCAGCCCGATCGTGCCCGGCACCGTACTCGCCGGTCGCTACCGCCTCGACGACCTGCTCGCCGAGAGCGAGGGCGCCCGTTTCTGGCGGGCCACGGACACGATCCTGGCGCGCAGTGTGGCGATCCATGCTGTCGCGAGCGACGATCCGCGCTCCCCCGCCCTGATGGAGGCGGCCCGGGTCTCGGCCACCGTGATCGACCCGCACCTGCTGCGCGTGCTCGACTGCGACGACGAGGGCGGCATCACCTGGGTGGTCAACGAGTGGGGAGAGGGCATCTCGCTCGACAGGATGCTCGAGCACGGCACGCTGCCGCCCTCCCGTGCGGCGTGGCTGACCCGCGAGGTCGCCGAGGCCATCGCCGCCGGTCACGCCCAGGGAGTGGCGCACGGTCGGCTGAACCCCGAGGCCGTCCTGGTCACCCACGCCGGAGCCGTGAAGCTGATCGGCTACGTCGTCGACGCCAGCCTGGACACCCCCCGCACTCCGGACCCGAGGTACGGCGAGCTCGACGACCGCGAGGCCGACGTGATCAATCTCGCCGGCATCCTCTACTCCGCCCTGACCGGACGGTGGCCAGGCGTCGTGCACTCCTCGGTGCCGAGCGCTCCCCTGGAGTCACGGCGTCCGCTGCGACCTCGGCAGGTGCGCGCGGGTGTCCCACGGACCCTCGACGCGATCTGCGAGCGAGTGCTGCACAAGGAGGCCTCCCGGCACGCGATGCCGATCGAGACGGCCCACGAGATCGCCGCCGCGCTCGCGGACTACGTCGGTGATCCGGTGCTCGCCGCCCCCGTCGACGCCGCAGGGATGCACGCCGAACCGACGCTCGCCATCCATCGCGACGACCTCCCGGCCGCGCCGGTCGACCTCGGGTCCTGGGCCCCCGAACCGGAGAGCACCCAGGTCTCGGCGCCCATCGTCACCGACACCGAGGCGACCGAGACCTTCCGCGTACCCGAGCCTGCGCCCGAGGGTCCGGACACGCTCAGCCCGATGCAGGCCCGCAGCGACGACGGTCCGCCCTCGCCGTTTCCCGAGGTGCCCGAGCGTCCCCTGTACGCCTCGACCGAGCGTCGGGTGCCGCAGGCGGCGCGTGAGGAGCGGGTCCAGTCAGGGCCCGGCACCCTTTCCGGTCCCGTGTCCGGCCCCGCTGCGACGGGGGGGCTGCCTGCAGACACCTCTGGCGGGCGGGTCGAGGACGGCGACACCGAAGGTGGTCCCGGGCAGGGCGGCTTCTGGCCGTTCGACTCCACCCCCGAGGAGGAGAGCGAGACCCACACCGGCAGGGAGGGACGCGGCTGGTTGCGGATGGCTGTCGTGGTGGGCGTGGTCCTCGTCGTGGTCATCGCGATGTTGATCGCCTTCAACCGCGGGCGCGAGGCCGGATCCCCCGCCCCGGGCGGCGCGGCACCCAGCAGCACCTCGCAGCCGAGCCAGGCCCCGATCAAGCTCGCGGGCGTCCGCGACTTCGACCCGTTCGCGGACCCGCCCGAGGAGAACCCCGACGCTGCGCCCAACGCCATCGACGGGGACCCCGCGACGGCGTGGGGGACCAGCACCTACCGCGGCAACCCGGCTCTCGGCGGCCTGAAGCCCGGTGTCGGACTGATGGTCGACCTGGGCAAGGAGACCAAGGTGTCGTCGGTGACGGTGACCTTCAAGGGGGCTCCGACCTCCTTCGAGGTGTACGCCGCCCCCGCCGGCGTGACCGAGTCGCCCGGCAGCCTCGACCAGCTCGACAAGGTCGCCAGCCGCGCCGGTGCGCCGGAGCGGGTCACGGTCCCGATCGACTCCGGTCCCCGGACGCGCTTCCTGCTGATCTGGCTGACCAAGCTGCCGGCGGTCTCGGGGGGCTACCGGGGTGAGATCGCCGAGATCGCCGTCCGCCCGTGACCTCGGAGACCGACGGGGCCCACCCTGGGGCCCACCCTGGGGCTGACGCCGGGGCCCACCCCGGGGCTGACGCCGGGGCCCACCCCGGGGCTGGCGCCGGGGCCCACCCCGGGGCTGGCGACGGGGCCGACGACGCGGCGCTGATCGCGGCGCACGTCGCCGGTGACCCGGCAGCCTTCGGGGTGCTGTTCGGGCGTCACCGCGACCGGCTCTGGGCGGTCGCCCTGCGCACCACAGGTGACCCCCAGGACGCCGCCGACGCGCTCCAGGACGCCATGATCTCCGCGTTCAGGCGGGCGGAGGCGTTCCGGGGGGAGTCGGCCGTGACCACGTGGCTGCACCGGATCGTGGTCAACGCCTGTCTCGACCGTCTGCGTCGGACCAAGGTCCGTGCAGCCGACCCGTTGCCGGACGACCTCGACGACCACGCCGCCCGCGGCGCGGTGCTGGGATCGGCCGGCCCGGGGTCCGACCCGGGGTCCGACCCGGGGTCCGACCCAGGGTCCGACCCGGAGCAGCAGGCTCTGGCTGGTGATCGTCGGGGCAGGGTGCTCGCGGCTCTGCGTGAGCTGCCGACCGAGCAGATGGCAGCCCTGGTGCTGGTGGACATGGAGGGCTTCCCCGTCCGGGAGGCCGGCGACATCCTCGACGTACCTCCCGGCACGATCAAGAGCAGGTGCGCTCGCGGACGGGCCCGCCTCGCGGTGCTGCTCGCGGACCTCCGACCGAGTCCCGGCAGCCACCAGCACCTCGACGGAACCCCGAGCCTCGCCGATGCGTCGCATCCAGGAGACCCGCCCCCGGAGTCGCACCAGCCTGCACCGGCACGACCCACACGAGGAGGTGAGCGGACATGAACGACGAGCCCCAGGACGAGCCCCAGGACGAGCCCCAGGACGACGAGCCCCAGGACGACGAGCCCCAGGACGACGAGCCCCAGGACGACGGGATCCAGGACGACGCGCGCATCCGTGCCCTGCTCGCCGACCTCGGCTCCGGGCCCCGGGGCGAGCCGATGCCCCGCGAGGTCGCCGCCCGGCTCGACGCCACCCTGGCCCGGCTGGTGGCGGAGCGGGACACTGCCTCACCAGCTTCCTCACCGCCGACACCGCACCCGGAGCAGGAGACCGGCGACGTCGTGCCGTTGCGCCGGCGCAGGCTCTCGCGGATGACGGCCGCGGCCGCGGCCGTGGTGGTCCTCGGTGCGGGAGGCGTGGCCGCCACGAGCCTCGGGCTGCTGGACGGCTCCGGCAGCGCGAGCTCGGACAGTGCCAGCGGCGAGGCAGGCGTCTCCAGCGACCGTTCGACCGCCAAGTCCCTGCACGGTGGGTCCGCGCCCTCCACCGGCCCCAGCTCCGGTGCGTCACACCCCGTCGGACCCCTCCCCCACCTGGGCGCCGGCTCGTTCGCCCGCGACGTGAGGGCCCTCCTGCGCCACGGGTCGGACCTGCTCACCCCGGAAGAGGCACGCGCGGAGGCAGCGTCGGGGGGCACGACGCAGAGCCCGCGCCCCGGCAACCGGGACCAGGCGGGGCAGGGGGCGTCCGGCCTGCTCGAGGAACTGGGATGCCCGGGTCCGAGGATCACCGACTCCTCGCAGGCGCAGCCCGTGGTGATGAACGACCAGCTGGCCGTCCTGGTTCTCCACCCCCAGCGGGGCGGGAGCCGGCTCGTCGAGGCGTGGACCTGCGACGGTGAGCGCCGGCTCGCCTCCGCCGACCTCGAGCCGTGAGGCGCGCCCCCCGGACCTCGTGCGCGAGACTGCTCGCATGAGCACCGCCGCGCGTACCCGTTCCGTCTCGTGCCAGGTCGAGCTCGACGTCCGCGAGGAGGCCGAGCTGGTCTGGTCGGTCGCCGTGGCGCACGGACCGGCACTGGCCGCGGAGCACCTCACGCTGACCGTGGACGGTCGCCCCGTCGAGATGACCGAGGTCGAGGTCGACGACGGCGGCAGGCTGCACGTCTCCACCGCCCCTCCCGGACGGCTCACGATGAGCTACTCCGCCGAGGTCGCCGGAGAGGCCGAGCCGGCGGTGGTGGCGCCGATCGACGACATCGTTTACCGGCGCCCCAGCCGCTATGCCGAGTCCGACGAGCTCGGCCCCACGGCATGGGCGGAGTTCTCCACCCTCGAGGGCAAGCCGTTGCTCGACGCCGTGAGCTCGTGGGTGGGCACCCAGCTCTACTACGTCAGCGGGTCCAGCCGCCCGACGGACGGAGCCACCCAGACCATGCTGCTGCGACAGGGGGTCTGCCGTGACTTCGCCCACCTGGTGATCGCGATGCTGCGTGCGCGCAACGTCCCGGCGCGGCTGGTGGCCGTCTACGCCCCGGGGCTCTCTCCCATGGACTTCCACGCCGTGGTCGAGGCCGCGATCGACGGCCGCTGGTACGCCGTGGACGCGACCACGATGGCACCTCGCCAGAGCCTGGTCCGGATCTCCACAGGTCGCGACGCCTCGGACACCGCGTTCCTCACCGTGCAGTCGGGTCGCGCGGACCTGGTCTCGGTCAACGTCTCGGCGACCGCCCTGCCCGACCTTCCCCGCGACGACCTCACCAGTCTCGTCAACCTCAGCTGACCCAGGCACCGCGCCGCTACCAGGCCCGGAATGTGCCGTGCCTAGGATCTGTTGGACCAGCGATACCCCGATCAGACCGAGCGCAGGAGTCGCAGTGACCGAACAGAGCACACCTTCCACCGCCACGACCGACGAGCAGATCCGCGACGTCATCATCGTGGGCTCCGGACCGGCCGGCTACACGGCGGCTGTCTACGCGGCGCGCGCGAACCTGGCTCCGCTGGTCTTCGAAGGCTCGGTCACAGCCGGCGGTGCGCTGATGAACACCACCGAGGTGGAGAACTTCCCAGGCTTCCGGGACGGCATCCAGGGCCCGGCGCTGATGGACGAGATGCGTGCCCAGGCCGAGCGCTTCGGGGCCGAGATCGTCTCCGACGACGTCACGGGTCTCGACCTGACCGGCGAGACCAAGATCGTGACCACCGCGGAGGGCAGCTTCTCCGCACGCTCTGTGATCCTCGCCATGGGCTCGGGCTACCGCAGGCTCGGCCTGCCCGACGAGGACCGTCTCTCGGGCCACGGGGTCAGCTGGTGCGCGACCTGCGACGGCTTCTTCTTCCGGGAGCAGCACATCGCCGTGGTGGGCGGCGGCGACTCGGCCATCGAGGAGGCGACCTTCCTGTCCCGTTTCGGCAGCAAGGTGACGCTGATCCACCGCCGTGAGGAGCTGCGAGCCTCCAAGATCATGCAGGAGCGCGCCTTCGCCGACCCGAAGATCGAGTTCGCCTGGAACTCCGAGGTGGCCGAGATCCACGGCGAGGACAAGCTCACCGGCCTCACCCTGCGCGACACCGTCACCGGGGAGACCCGTGAGCTCGAAGCCACCGGCCTGTTCATCGCCATCGGCCACGACCCGCGCTCGGAGCTGCTGCACGGTCAGGTCCGCCTGGACTCGGAGGGCTACGTGCTGGTCGACTCCCCGTCCACGCGCACCGACAAGACCGGGGTGTTCGCGTGCGGAGACCTCGTCGACCACCACTACCGACAGGCCATCACCGCTGCCGGCACCGGATGTGCGGCCGCTCTCGACGCCGAGCGCTACCTCTCCGACCTCGAGTTCGCACTGACCACCTCCGCCGGCGCTGCCACGGTCGGCGCGAGCTCCTGAGGGAAGAAACGTCGGCGCCGGGGTGTTGACCCAGCACAACCCGTACGAACCACCGAACCACACGAATCGACACACGAGGAGCACAGATGTCTGACCTCCAGGCCGTCACCGACGCCAACTTCGAGACCGAGGTCCTGAAGTCCGAGAAGCCCGTACTGGTGGACTTCTGGGCAGAGTGGTGCGGACCGTGCCGCCAGGTCGGCCCGATCCTCGACGAGCTGGCAGCCGAGCACGGCGAGAAGGTCACCTTCGTCAAGATGAACGTCGACGAGAACCCGGTGACCCCCTCCACCTACCGCGTCAACGGCATCCCGACGCTGAACCTGTACAAGGACGGCCAGGTCGTCAAGCAGATCGTCGGCGCCCGCCCCAAGGCTGCCCTGCTCAAGGAGCTCTCGGACTACATCGCCTGAGCGGGTCCGGCCAGGCAGAGGGCTACAGTCGCTGCGTGAACGCCGTCTTCAAGCTCGGGGACTCCGGGCCAGCCGTCGCCCAGATCACCGGTCTGCTCGATCGGATCGGTCTTCTGGACGACGGCGCCGACTCCCCTGACGACCCCGTCTACGACACGCGGGTCGAGCTCGCCGTACGCACCTTCCAGCAGCAGCGTGGCCTGACGGTGGACGGGGCCGTCGGTCCGCTGACCTTCCGACGCCTCGACGAGGCGCGGTGGCGGCTCGGGGACCGGATCCTGACCTTCCTGCCGGGCAACCTGATGGCCGGTGACGACGTCTATGCGTTGCAGGGCCGTCTGCTCGACCTCGGATTCCGTGTCGGGCGGGTCGATGGCTACTTCGGCGCCGAGACCGAGGCGGGCGTCCGCGAGTTCCAGCGCAACTTCGGAATCCCCCCGGACGGCACCTGCGGGCCGGGGACGCTGAAGGCTCTGACCCGGCTCAGCCCGATGGTCAAGGGCGGCGCCCCCAACGCCCTGCGTGCACAGGAGCGCATCCGCGAGGCCGGACCCCATCTGGGCGGCAAGATCGTGGTCATCGACGTCGGCCGCGGTCACAACCTGCCCGAGCAGCACGCCGAGACCTCCGACACGATCCTGCACGACCTCGCTCAGCGCGTCGAAGGACGTCTGGTCGCCACCGGCGTGCAGGCCTTCCTGACCACTCCCCGCTGGGCCTCTCCCGGCGACGAGGTCGAGCGTGCGGCGTTCGCCAACCGCACCGGCGCCGACCTGTTCCTCTCCCTGGCCCTGGATGCCTCGGTCCATCCGGACGCGTGCGGCATCTCGACGTACTTCTTCGGCGACGCCAACCACGAGACCTGGTCCTCGGTCGGGGAGCGGTTCGCCGGTCTGGTGCAGCGCGAGATCATCGCCCGCAGCGACCTGGTCGACCTGCGGTGGCATCCCAAGACCTGGGACATCCTGCGGCACACCCGGATGCCCGCGATCCGGCTCGACGCCGGCTACCTGACCAACGCAGGGGACGCCCAGCGGTTGAGCGACCCGGCGTTCCGCGACGTGCTCGCCGAGGCGATCGTGGTCTCGGTGCAGCGGTTCTACCTCAGTCCGGAGGTGGACGCGCACACGGGAGTCCTCCAGGTGAGCGAGATCCGGGACAGCTTCCAGGGCTCCGCCCGGCCGAGCTGAGACCGGCTGGGGAAACCCGGGTCTGGGGTTGCGGTCCTGGGGTTGCGGTCCTGGGGTTGCGGTCCTGAGGTCGCGTCCTGAGGTCGCGTCCTGAGGTCGCGTCCTGAGGGTTCCGGGCCTGGGGTTGCGGGCCCCGGGGTTGCGGGCCCTGGGGTTGCGGGCCGTGGGGTTGCGGGCCTGGGGTTCGCGTCACGAACCGGGGGCGGTCCCCGTGGCGCGCGGTGAGGACGTCGGGCGTTGCACGCGACCCGGGACCGGACGCTTGACGGGTGCGAGCAGCCGCTCGAGGCCCTTCTCCAGCTCTTCGCGCAGGGACAGTGTCGTGCGCAGGTCCATCCGCATGCGCGGGTTCACCGGGTGCGCACGGTAGGTGGAGAACCCCACCGCCAACAGGAAGTCGGCGGGAATGACGCAGTGCCCGTTGCGGCCGCGGGTGTCGCCGAACGCCTCGACGGCCTTGACCCCTCCGCGCTTGACCAGGTCCTTGGCCATGCCCTGCATGAGCATCCGGCCCAGTCCACCGCCTCGATGTGCCGGGTCGACGTAGGCCGTTGTGAGGATGACGGCGTCGCTGCTGATCGGCGCGGTGGCGAACCCCGACGAGGTCGGCACGTGCACCGGGGGCGCCCAGATCATGTGTCCCACGACCTCACCGTCCACGAGTGCCACCCGCCCGCAGGAACCCCACTCGCGGAGCACCATCGAGATCCAGGCCGACTTCTCCTCTGCCTCGTGCCCGTGCACTGCGTCCCGGCGTACGGGATCGAGCTCCCAGAACACGCAGTCGGCACACCCACCCGGCAGCTCGGCGAGATGATCCAGCGTCAGGCGCTCGACCTTGCGTCCCATACCGTTCATCCTAGGCCCGCCCAGCGAGCACGGGCCGCACGACGTCAGTCGCAAACCGGGCGGGGTAGATGGGTGATGCCTGGGGTTGTTGGGTGTTGCAACCCCCGACAAGCTCAGGTTTCCCCGGTCGACCGGGGAAACCTGCACGCCCACCTCAGCTGCGCTGGGTGCCCAGGAAGTCCGCGATGCGGCCGATGGCCTCGGTGAGGGTGTCCAGGTCGGGCAGGGTGACCAGGCGGAAGTGGTCGGGCTCGAACCAGTTGAAGCCGGTGCCGTGGGTGACCAGGATCTTCTTGGCGCGCAGCAGGTCGAGCACGAACTGCTCGTCGTCCTTGATCGGGTAGACCTCCGGGTCCAGCTTCGGGAAGCAGTACAGCGCCCCGCGGGGCTCGACGCAGCTCACTCCCGGGATCTCGTTGAGCAGCCGCGAGGCCGCCTTGCTCTGCTCGTAGAACCGGCCGCCGGGGTGGATGTACTCGTTGATCGACTGGTAGCCGCCCAGCGCGGTCTGGATCGCGTGCTGGGCGGGCACGTTGGGACACATCCGCATGTTCGCCAGCAGGGTCAGTCCCTCGAGGAAGTCCGCGGCCAGGTGCCGGGGCCCCGAGACCATCACCCAGCCGGCGCGGTAGCCACACACCCGGTAGGCCTTGGAGAGTCCGCTGAAGGTCAGGCAGAGCACGTCGTCGTGGGCATAGCTGGCGGTGTGGTGGTGGACGGCGTTGTCGAAGAGGATCTTCTCGTAGATCTCGTCGCTGAAGATCACCAGCTCGTGACGGCGCGCGATCTCGACCAGTCCCCGGACGGTGCTCTCGCTGTAGACGGCGCCCGTCGGGTTGTTCGGGTTGATGATCACCAGACCGTGGGTGTTCTCGGTGATCTTCGCCTCGATGTCGGCCAGGTCGGGGTCCCAGCCGTTGTCCTCGTCGCAGCGGTAGTGCACCGGCGTGCCACCCGAGAGCGTCACCGCGCCGGTCCACAGCGGGTAGTCCGGGGCCGGCACCAGGATCTCGTTGCCGTCGTCGACGAAGGCCTGCAGCACCATGGAGATCAGCTCGGAGACGCCGTTGCCGATGAAGACGTCGTCCACAGCCGTCTCGGTGAGCCCGCGGGACTGGTAGTACTGCGCCACCGCGGTCCGCGCCGAGTAGATTCCTCGGGAGTCGGAGTAGCCCTGGGCGTCGGGCAGGTTGTGCACGATGTCGGCCACGATCGACTCGGGGGCCTCGAACCCGAACGGAGCCGGGTTGCCGATGTTCAGCTTGAGGATCTTGTGGCCTTCGGCCTCCAGGCGCTGGGCTTCCACGAGGATCGGTCCCCGGACGTCGTACCTGACGTGTTGCAGCTTGCGGCTCTGGACGATCGGGCGCATGGCGGACAGTCTCGCAGAGCAGCCACCCCCGCTGTCCCAGCCCCACGCGTGGACGCAGGCCGTACGACGCCCGGGGCCGTGCGACGATCCACGCATGCGCGACCTCAGCTATCCCCCGATCATCCGCACTGCCAAGGTTCTCTTCCGGCTGCTCGGCCTGCGCTTCCAGCTGGCGGGGACCGAGCACGTCCCGACGACCGGCGGGGCGCTGCTGGCCTTCAACCACGTCTCCTACGTCGACTTCATCCTCGGTGGCTTCGCTGCGCACCCCTCGGGGCGCCTGGTGCGGTTCATGGCCAAGCGCGAGGTCTTCGACCACCCGGTCGGCGGCCCGGTGATGCGTTCGATGCACCACATCTCGGTCGACCGCGCCGACGGGGCGGGGTCGATGGACGAGGCGTTGCACTGCCTCGAGCAGGGCGAGGTCGTCGGGATCTTCCCCGAGGCCACCATCTCGCGCTCCTTCGAGGTCAAGGAGCTGAAGTCCGGGGCCACCCGGATCGCCGCCCAGGCCGGCGTACCCCTCATCCCGGTGGCGCTGTGGGGCACCCAGCGACTGATGACCAAGGACCACCCCCGGGACTTCTCGCGTGGCAAGACCATCGGGATCCGGGTGGGTGAGCCGCTCTACCCGACCGGGGAGGACCCGGTCGCCGAGACCGCCGAGCTCCAGCGCCGACTCGCTGCCCTGGTCCAGGAAGCGATCGACGAGTATCCCGCGGAGGAACAGCCCGCCGGATCGTGGTGGCTGCCGGCGGCGCGCGGCGGAACGGCACCGACACCGGAGCGGGCCGCCGAGCTCGACGCCGAGGAGAAGGCAGTGCGCGCGTTGCGCAAGGCCCTGAGAGCCGACGCGGAACGCAACGCCCGGAACGGCGAGACGACCAACGGCTGAAATCGCCTTCTCGGCTTATCGCTTCAGCGATCTGTCGCTTAGTGGCTTTGTCGACATAGTGACAGATGGACTGCAACTGCATCGATCGTCGTCGCTTTGTCGACAGCCCGCGCCCTGGTCGGCGGTCCGCGGCGGTGAGCCCAGCTAGATGGGGCGGTCTTCCCGGTTGCGGGGGTCGATCACGCTGACGATGCGTTCGAGGTCGGTCAGCGAGGCGAATTCGATGGAGACCTTGCCCTTGCTGCGACCCAGCGTCACCTTCACGCGGGTGTCGAGACGATCACTGAGCCGGTCGCCGAGCTCGGCGAGTCCCGGAGCCGTGGGTCGCGACGCGCGCGCGCGGGGCTGCTCCTCGGCCTGACCGAGCTCACCGACAGCGACGAGCTCCTCGAGGCCGCGCACCGAGATGCTCTCCGAGACCACCCGTCCCGCCAAGCGGTCCTGGGCGGCAGGGTCCGCAACGGCGAGCAGGGCCCGGGCATGACCGGCGCTGAGGACTCCTGCCGCGACGCGACGCTGCACCGCGGGTGAGAGGTTGAGCAGCCGCAGGGTGTTGCTGATCTGCGGCCGGCTGCGACCGATGCGGGTCGCGAGGTCGTCGTGGGTGCAGCCGAAGTCGTCGAGCAGCTGGCGGTAGGCGGACGCCTCCTCCAGCGGGTTCAGCTCGGAGCGGTGCAGGTTCTCCAGCAGGGCGTCCCGGAGCATGTCGTCGTCATCGGTCTGACGGACGATGGCCGGGATCGTGTCCAGACCCGCCTCCTGGGTGGCCCGCCAGCGGCGCTCGCCCATGACCAGCTCGTAGGTCGAGTCCCCGGTCCGGCGTACGACGACGGGCTGGAGGAGTCCCACCTCCTTGATGGAGTGGACCAACTCGGCCATCGCGTCCTCTTCGAAGACCTGGCGTGGCTGGCGGGCGTTCGGGGTGATCGCGCTCGTCGCCAGCTCGGCGAAGTAGGCGCCCGCGACCTCGCTGGGGCTCGAGACCGGGACCGCCGCATCCGCCTGGTCGGGGCGGACGGCCTGGCCCATCGCCTCGGAACCACGCCCCAGCGCAGCGAGGGTCGCCGGGGTGGCGGCGTGGGAACCGGTGTAGCCGCCTGGCTTCGGCGTCGGGGCCACCTGGTCGTGCCGCGCCACCGGCTGCTCGGGAGGACCCGTGGGGATCAGCGAGCCGAGCCCGCGGCCAAGCCCGCGACGTGGACCTGGGTGGTTGTTGCTCATCGTGAACCTCCGGTGGTGCCGCCGGTTGCGGGGTGGCCTGGGTCGGTCGGGCCTGGGTTGGTCGGGCCTGGGTTGGTCGGGCCTGGGTCGGTCGGGCCTGGGTCGGTCGGGCCTGGGTCGGTCGGGCCTGGGTCGATACGCGCCTCGCTGGAGCGGTCGACGGGGCCGACCGGGCCGGCGCCGCGCAGCGCCAGCTCACGCGCTGCCTCGAGATAGCTCAACGCACCCGGGGATCCCGGGTCGTAGGTCATCACGCTCTGGCCATAGCTCGGCGCCTCGGAGACGCGTACCGAGCGGGGGATGGCGGTCCTGAGGACCTGCTCCCGGAAGTGCTTGCGCACCTCGGCAGCCACGCCGGCCGCCAGGTTGGTCCGCGAGTCGTACATCGTGAGCAGGATCGTGCTCACCTCGAGGTGCTCGTTCAGGTGCGTACGCACCATCTCCACCGTCTCCAGCAGCTGTCCGAGTCCCTCGAGGGCGTAGTACTCCGCCTGGATCGGGATCAACATCTCGGCGCCGGCGACCAACGCGTTCAGGGTGAGCAGTCCCAACGACGGCGGACAGTCGATCAGGACGTAGTCGAACCGGTCCGAGCCCCCGGAGCTGCCTGCCCCTTCGTCCACGAGGGGGTGCGCGGCGATCGCCCTGCGGAGACGACTCTCCCGCGCCACCACACTGACCAGCTCGATCTCGGCCCCAGCCAGGTCGATCGTCGCAGGAGCGACGAACAGGTTCGCCAGGTCCGGGTGCGGCTGGACCACGTCCTCGAGTGCCGTGCCGTCCACCAGCACGTCGTAGGTGGACGGGGTTCCTCGGTGATGGTCCACCGACAGCGCCGTGGAGGCGTTGCCTTGCGGGTCGAGATCGATGACGAGCACGCGCAGCCCGTGCTGGGCGAGGGCGGCAGCCATGTTCACGGC
Source organism: uncultured Actinomycetota bacterium (assembly GCA_963815825.1). GTDB lineage: Bacteria > Actinomycetota > Actinomycetes > Propionibacteriales > Nocardioidaceae > Marmoricola. Next base: position 70,264 of record CAWFII010000018.1, read on the forward strand.
CGTGGTGGTCTTGCCGACCCCACCCTTCTGATTGGCCACCACCATCACCCGGGTGTGCGCGGGACGGGGCAACGCTGCGCCCGACCGACGCGTCTGGCGCACCACGATCTGCTGCGCGACCGCCCGTGCCATCGGTGTCGACGCGTCATAGCTCACCTCGTTGCCGGCCAGCTCTGCCGCCGTCCGGACACCTGGGTGTCGGATTGCACCCACCGCTGCTGATTCCACCTGGCTCACCGTGCCGATCTCATGCTGTGTTTCACGTGAAACAGGGACAGCCTGTGGATAACCCCGCCCTGTCTGTGGATTGCTACGCTCACGAGGCCACTCCGGCCGGTGGATAACCTCGGCCGTCGCCGTGGCGTCGTGGCACCGGTCGGCGTGCGGACACCCCGCCGACAGGGTGCTGGCCTGCGGTTTTGCTCATGATCTGTCCGACTTGCGGACACTGACCACCGTGACCGGAGGGGTTAGCCAGGCATCGCCGACGCTGACCACCTGCACGTCACGGCCACCGAGGCGACCGATCAGCGTCTCCGCCGCAGCGACCTCCTCGCCGGCGGAGGAGCCCTTCATGGCCAGGAAGAGTCCGCCCGGCCGCACCAAGGGGAGTGACCAACCCGCGAGCCGGTCCATCGGAGCCACCGCTCGCGACGTCACCACATCGAACACAGCCTCACCCTGGAGCTCCTCGGCACGCCCCCGGCGGACGTGCACGTTGGACAACCCCATTGTGGACACAGCGAGGTCCAGAAACGTGGTGCGACGCAGCAAAGGCTCCACCAAAGTGACGACGAGATCCGGACGCCGGATGGCCAGCACGATTCCCGGAAGACCGGCGCCGCTACCGAGGTCGCACACCGTGCTCTCCGGTGGCATCAGGTCGGTGACCACGGCGCAGTTCAACAGGTGTCGTTCCCACAGGCGTGGCACCTCACGCGGACCGATCAGACCTCGGACGGTCGCCTCCCGGGTCAACAGCTCTGCGAAGACCTGCGCCTGCGGAAGTGCTTGCGCAAACACCCCCTGAGCACTCGCGGGCGCAGGGGGTGTCTCCGGTGGCGGTACAGCTGGTTTCACGTGAAACGTCAGGCGGGGAGCACCACGACGTAGCGCCGCGGCTCCGCACCCTCGGACTCCGACTTCAGGCCCGCCGCCGCCACGACGTCGTGCACGACCTTGCGCTCGAACGGCGACATCGGCTCCAAAGAGACCTGCTCTCCGGTCTCGCGCACCTGGGCGACCACCTGAGCGGCCTGCTCCTCCAGCGACGTACGTCGGGCGGCACGGTGGCCGCTCACGTCGAGCATCAGCCGGGAACGCTCCCCGGTCTCGCGGTAGACGGCGAGGCGGGTCAGCTCCTGCAGCGCCTCGAGCACCTCGCCCTGCTCCCCGACGAGCTGGGGCAGGTTCGCGCCGACCACGGAGACGGTCGCGCGGTCCCCTTCGACGTCCATGTCCAGGTCGCCGTCGAGGTCGGTGATCTCGAGCAGCTCCTCGAGATAGTCGGCGGCGATGTCACCCTCCTGCTCCAGGCGCTCGCGTCGCGCGGGCCGCCCGGCGCCAGGCTCCTCGCCGTCCTCGCTGGTCGCGGCCGAATCCACTATCTGCTCATCGGCGTCTGCTTCCGCGGGCACACTCTCGGCCACGTCATCGGTGCCGTCGGCCGACGCATCGTCGTCGGCCGGCGCATCGAGGGCTGGCGCATCGTCGGCCGGCGCATCGGGGGCCGGCGTCTCGACGGTCGGCGTCTCGTCGTTGGTCTCGATCTCGGCCTCGGCGGTCTCGTTTACGGGTTCACTCACTTGTCTTCTCCCTGATTTCGCTGGGGGTCGCTCGTCTGGTCATCGGTCTGAGATCTCTCGGTGTCGCTGCCGCTGTCGCGCCCGGCCTTGTCGGACGCACCGGTGGGCGCTGCCCCGGGGGCCTTGGGGGCCGACTTCCTGCGCTGCTCACGGGTCAGCTTCTTCGGCTGCTGGCGCTGCGCCGGACGGGGCGGCTCCGCCGGGTCGACGAGGTCGGTCACGCCGGCATCCGCCACCTCGAGGGGCGGCTGGCCCTTGCGCTTGCGCTTGGCCTCGTCGCGGTGCTGCTTGGCAGCGAACGCCTCCGTGTTCGGCGCCGGGTTGTTGCGGATCACGTAGAACTGCTGGCCCATGGTCCACACGTTCGAGGTGGTCCAGTAGAGGAGCACGCCGATCGGGAAGGCGATGCCGCCGACGGCGAAGACCACCGGCAGGACGTAGAGCAGCAGCTTCTGCTGCTGCGCGTAGGGTCCGGTGAGCGCGTCGGCCGGCATGTTCTTGCTCATCAGCTGACGCTGCGTGAGGAACGTGGTGGCGGTCATCGCCAGCACGAGGATCCCCGCGAAGATCTGCACGGTGGTGTTGCCGTGGGCGTTGGTGAACGATTCCGAGATCTTCACCGAGCCGAAGATGGTCGCGTCACGCAGCTCGCGAGCCTGGGTGTCGGTGAGCAGGCCTCGGCCCGAACCGTTCTTGGCCGCCTGGTCGATCAGCCGGAACAACCCGATGAAGATCGGCATCTGCACGATCAGTGGCAGGCACGACGAGAACGGGTTGGTCTTCGTCTCCCGGTAGAGGTTCATCGTCTCCTGGGCGAGACGCTCCCGGTCGTGGCCGTACTTCTTCTGCAGCTCCTTGACCTTGGGCTGCAGCAGCTGCATGTTGCGGCTGGACTTGATCTGCTTGACGAAGAGCGGGATCAGCAGCGCGCGGATCACGATCGTCAGCCCGACGATGGACAACGCCCACGCGGCACCGGAGGCGTCGCCGAAGACGTTGCCGAAGACGGTGTGGAAACCCAGCATGACGGCGCTGATCAGGAAGTACAGCGGGCCCATCACGAAGCCGCCGATGTCGCTGAAGAAGGACACTCAGACTCCTCGAGTCATGTTGGTACGCGGAGGAACAGGGTCATAGCCGCCCAGGGCCCACGGGTGGCACCGGAGCACGCGCCGGGCACCGAGCCAGACTCCCTTGATGCTTCCGTGCACGGTGATGGCCTCGAGCGCATAGGCGGAGCAGGTCGGGTGGTAGCGGCACACCTGGCCGTACAACGGGCTGATAACAAGCCGATATCCACGAAGAAGGCCGATCAGGAGGAACTTCACCGGGCACCCTTCGATTCAGCCGCAAGATCTGCGGGCACATGGACGCGTGCCAGACATCGGTCCAGCTCACCCGCGAGCTCGTCGTAGGACGACTCCGCCGCTGCCGGCAGTGCGCGGACCACGAGCATCCCACGCGGGGGAAGCGAGTCCGTGCGCCCCCGGACCAGGTGCCGCAGCCGTCGCTTGACCTGGTTGCGGGTGACCGCAGGGCCGACGGCCTTGGAGACCACGAAACCCACTCGGGGGGCGTCACCGACAGTCGGCGGGACACGATCCGCGCTCGGCGCGAGCAGATGGACCACCAGCAGTGGGCCACCGCTGCGCCGGCCACGGCGCACGACCTCCCGGAAGTGCCGAGGTGAGGTCAGGCGGTTGCGGGGGGAGAGCACGCCCGGCTGCGCACGCCTCAGGCAGCGAGGCGGTTGCGACCCTTGCGACGACGGGCCGCCAGCACGGCGCGCCCGGCGCGGGTGCGCATCCGGAGGCGGAAGCCGTGGGTCTTGTGCCGCCGACGGTTGTTCGGCTGGAAGGTGCGCTTGCTCAAGGTAGTTCACTCCACTCAAGGGGGCTGGACGGCAGTCCGTTCACCGGGTCGTACGACGAGTCAGTCGCCAGTTGAAGGTCAACTGGCACCGCTCACCCATGCGAGACCAGAGAACCTGGGGGACTGTCATGGACATGCGGCACCGGTCGACGCCGGTTCAGACCTGCCAACGGTACGCGTTGGCGGATCACAGGGTCAATTCGGCCGATCCTGCGCCGTCCGACCGCCACCACCGACGTCACGGACCTCCTGGTGACCCCGTTCCTGGTGACCCCGTTTCTGGTGACCCCGTTTCTGGTGACCCCGTTTCTGGTAACCACGTTCCTGGTGACCCCGTTGCGCACCTCCCCGGGCGGCCCAGCACCACCCCCGGCCACGGTTTTCGGGCCGACACGCCGCAGGTTGTGGATATCCGGGCCGATACCTGTGGACAACGGTTGATCCGCAGGCGCACGAGTTGTTAGCGTCCGTGGTCCGGGCAGCCCTCACCACGATCGATCGATCCCTGGGCGTCGTACTCATCTGGCCGATCCATCGCCGCGACGCGCACAGGAACTCGACGCGGTAACGAAGTAGGGCCGAACGGATAAAACGATTGTTACGAACTGGTGACCGGACCCCAAAACGGGCAAACCGTCGCATTGCACAACCTGTGGACAAAGGTGTGGAGACTCCGTCAAGGACTTGCGCCACGGCACAGCCATCGAAGGGGAGCGCACGGGGCGTGGAGTCAACACAGAACACCGGTGGGAACCAGGCAACCGAGCTCGAGGTCCTCTGGCCCGGAATTGTGGACAGTCTCCCTCCTCAGCAACGCGTGTGGCTCGCCTCCAGCAAACCTCTGATGCTCGCCGAGAGCACCGCGGTGGTCGCGGTGCCCAACGAGTTCACGCGCAACCAGCTCGAGGGACGGCTCCGCACCAGGATCGAGGACACGCTCAGCGAGCGCCTCGGCAAGCCGGTCCGGCTCGCCGTGAGTGTCGACCCGACCCTCGAGACCGAGCACTCGCAGAACGAGCACTCGCACCGCAGCGCGCAGCAGAGCGGCTCCCCCACCGGGTCCTACACCGGCGAATCCCCATTGAGCGCCCCGCAAGGGCTGACCAGCGGCCCGGGCGCGGCCCGCGGGATGACCCTGGGGAACGGGGCATCGCGGCAGCCTCGGTCCCTCCCGCTCCGCACAGCGCTCCGGTCTCCCCCCACGAGGTGCGTCCACAGCTGCATCCACATCCCCACACGAGTCGCCATGTCGATTTGTCGACACGAGCCAGCGCTTCCCTCACCACCGGCATCCCGGACAGTCCGCTCAACCCGCGCTACACCTTCGACACGTTCGTGATCGGGTCCTCCAACCGCTTCGCCCACGCTGCTGCGGTCGCGGTCGCGGAAGCGCCAGGCAAGGCCTACAACCCGCTGCTCGTCTACGGCGACTCCGGCCTGGGCAAGACCCACCTCCTGCACGCGATCGGGCACTACGTGCGCAACCTGTGGACCGGGGCGAAGATCCGCTACGTCTCCTCCGAGGCGTTCACCAACGACGTGATCAACGCGATCAAGGACGCCAACACCGCTGCGCTCCAGCGTCGCTACCGTGACGTGGACGTGCTGCTGGTCGACGACATCCAGTTCCTCGAGGGCAAGCAGCAGACCCAGGAGGAGTTCTTCCACACCTTCAACACCCTGCACAACGCCAACAAGCAGATCGTGATCAGCTCCGACCGGCCGCCCAAGCGACTCACCCAGCTCGAGGACCGGTTGCGCAACCGCTTCGAGTGGGGCCTGCTCACCGACGTCCAGCCGCCCGACCTCGAGACGCGCATCGCGATCCTGCGGAAGAAGGCCGCCGCCGACCGTCTCTCCGCCCCGGCCGACGTGCTGGAGTTCATCGCCTCGCGGATCCAGACCAACATCCGCGAGCTCGAGGGTGCGCTGATCCGGGTGACCGCGTTCGCGAGCATCAACCAGCAGCACGTCGACATGACCCTGGCCGAGATCGTGCTCAAGGACCTGATCCCCGAGGGCGGTGAGCCCGAGGTCACGGCGGGGCTGATCATCGCCCAGACGGCGTCGTACTTCGGCTTCAGCATCGAGGACCTGTGCGGCCCGAGCCGTACCCGCGCTCTGGTGACCGCACGGCAGATCGCGATGTACCTGTGCCGTGAGCTCACCGAGCTGTCCCTGCCCAAGATCGGCCAGCAGTTCGGCGGACGCGACCACACCACGGTGATGAACGCCGATCGCCGCATCCGCAAGGACCTCGCCGAGCGCCGCAACGTCTTCCACCAGGTCACCGAGCTCACCACCCGGGTCAAGCAGCAGGCCAAGCAGTCTTGACCACGCCCGTCCGCGGCGCCGCACGACGGCTGCGAGCCTGTGGTTCGAGGAGCCGGATCCGGTGGACTTGCGCTGGACTTCTTGTGGACAGCCCCGGTACGTCGCGCACAGGCCGGCGCCGAAACCACAGGAACGTGTGGTTCGCCCGCGCGTCGTCCACAGGAGCGTCGTCACAACTTGTGTCCGCTGACCTGCGTCGATGCCGGTTTTCCACAGTGTCCACCGGCCCTACTACTACGACTGAATTCCCAATTGATCCATCGCAGCACAACAACCGGGGCTCACTCGCCTGTGGAGTGCACCGAGCGTGGCAGGATGCTCACCCCGGCTCCAACCCGAGCCGCTCACAGCTGTTGCACCAGATGGAGAGGAACCATCCGTGAAGTTCCGCGTCGAACGTGACGTCCTCGCCGACGCCGTCGCCTGGACGGCCCGCGCACTCCCGATCCGCCCCAGCGCCCCCGTCCTGGCCGGCCTGCTCATCGAGGCCGGGAGCTTCGAGGGCGCAGACGGGTTGCAGCTGTCGACCTTCGACTACGAGACCTCGGCCCGGGCGACGCTCAACGCCGACGTCAACGAGGAGGGCCGGGCACTGGTCTCCGGACGGCTGCTCGCCGACATCTGCCGCAGCCTGCCGAACAAGCCGGTGGAGATGAGCATCGAGGGTGCCAAGGTCACGCTGACCTGCGGCTCCGCGCGGTTCAGCCTGCAGACCATGCCGGTCGAGGACTACCCGACGCTGCCGCAGATGCCCGAGGCTCGCGGCACCGTGAGCAGCTCGGTGTTCTCGGCTGCGGTGTCCCAGGCGGTCACCGCGGCCGGCCGAGACGACATGCTGCCCGTGCTCACCGGTGTCCGGCTCGAGCTCGACGGCGACTCCATCGCCATGCTGGCCACCGACCGCTTCCGCCTGTCCCAGCGTGAGCTGACCTGGTCGCCCTCGGCGCCGGACATCGACGCGGCCGCCCTGGTGCCGGCCAAGGTCCTCGCCGACACCGCCAAGGCGCTGGTCGGCGGCAGCGAGATCTCGATCGCGCTGTCCTCGCCCGGATCGGGCGGAGGTGCGGGCGAGGGCATCATCGGCTTCGAGGGCTCCGCCGGCGGTGGCATCCGGCGTACCACCACCCGGCTGCTCGACGGCGACTTCCCCAAGGTCAGGTCGCTGTTCCCCAGCGAGCACCTGACCGTCGCTCGGGTCGACAAGGCGTCCCTCGTCGACTCGGTCAAGCGGGTCTCGCTCGTGGCCGAGCGCAACACGGCCGTCCAGCTCGCCTTCTCCGACAACGTGCTCACCCTCGACGCCGGCTCGGGCGAGGAGGCCATGGCGAGCGAGTCCATCGAGGCCAACATCACCGGTGAGGACATCACCACCGGGTTCAACCCGGCCTACCTGCTCGACGGTCTGACCGCCATCGAGTCGCCCGTCGTGGAGCTGGCCTTCACCCAGGCCTCCAAGCCCGTCGTACTCTCGGGTGTGGACTCCCTCGACGGTGAGGCGGACACGGCCTTCCGCTACCTGCTGATGCCGCGCCGCCTGCTGTCCTGACCCCGGCTCGTCCAGCACCGTCGGGACGACCACCGCCGAACGGAAGGAACCCGCCCCATGCACATCGGACTCGTCGGTCTCGGCAAGATGGGTGGCAACATGCGCACCCGCCTGCGCAACGCCGGTCACACGGTCGTCGGGTACGACCGCGACGCGGACCTCAGTGACGCGGGGAGCCTCGCCGAGATGGTCGACCAGCTCCCCGGCGGCGACCAGGGCCCCAAGGTGGTCTGGGTGATGGTGCCGGCAGGCGACCCGACCAGCAGCACGGTCAAGGAGCTCGGCGAGCTGCTCGGTGAGGGCGATCTCGTCGTCGACGGCGGCAACTCGAGGTGGACCGACGACGAGACCAACGCCGCCGCGCTGCGCGAGAAGGGCATCGGCTTCGTCGACTGCGGCGTCTCCGGAGGGGTCTGGGGCCTCGAGAACGGCTACGCGCTGATGTGTGGCGGCTCGGCAGAGGACGTGGCCAAGGTCCAGCCCGCCTTCGACGCACTGCGACCCGAGGGAGACGCCGGCTTCGTGCACGCCGGCTCCAAGCCCGGTGCCGGCCACTTCGCGAAGATGGTTCACAACGGCATCGAGTACGCCATGATGCAGGCCTACGCCGAGGGCTGGGAGCTCCTGGAGAAGGTCGACGTCGTGGACAACGTGACCGACGTCTTCGACTCGTGGCGCGAGGGCACCGTGATCCGGTCCTGGCTGCTCGACCTGCTGGTCGCCTCGCTCAAGGACGATCACCACCTCGACCAGCTCCGCGGCTACGCCGACGACTCCGGCGAGGGCCGGTGGACCGTCGAGGCGGCCATCGACAACGCCGTGCCGATGCACGTGATCGCCGCGTCCCTGTTCGCCCGGTTCAGCTCGCGCCAGGAGGACAGCCCCGCCATGAAGGCCGTCGCCGCGATGCGCAAGCAGTTCGGTGGCCACGCCGTGCAGGCAGGTGGACCACCGACCACCAAGGACGTCGACTCTCCCGCCGACCACGCGTAGCCCCGCGAAGGAGCTCCGACCCGTTTGTACGTCGCCCACCTGTCCCTGCACGACTTCCGCTCGTACCCTCTCCTCGAGGTCGACCTGGAGCCGGGTGCGACCTCGTTCGTGGGCCGCAACGGGCAGGGCAAGACCAACATCGTCGAGGCGATCGACTACCTGTCCCGGCTGAGCTCGCACCGGGTGGCTGCGGACCTGCCCCTCGTACGCCGGGGGGCTGCCCACGCAGTGGTCCGGGCCGCGGTCGTCCGCGACGAGCGCCGGGCGGTGCTCGAGGTGGAGATCAACCCGGGGAAGTCGAACCGGGCGAGGATCAACCGCGCGCCGCTGCCCCGGGCCCGGGAGCTGCTCGGCCTCGTCCGCACCGTCGTCTTCGCCCCCGACGACCTCGCCCTGGTCAAGGGCGACCCGACCGAGCGCCGGAGCTTCGCCGACGACCTGCTGGTGCTGCACGAGGGGGCGCGGTACGCCGGCACGCGCAGCGACTACGACCGGGTGCTCCGTCAGCGCAACACCTTGCTCAAGACCGTGCGGCTGCGGGGTTCCTCGGGCCGCGAGTCAGGTGAGTCGGCGCTGTCCACGCTCGAGGTCTGGGACGCCCACCTGGCCCGGCTCGGCGCGGAGATCATGGACGCGCGCAGCCGGCTGGTCGACTCGCTGAACCCGCTCCTGGGCAAGGCCTACGAGGTGGTGGCGCGGGGTGCCGGCCGGGACGACGCGGTGCTCGGCTACAAGCCCAGCTTCGAGACCGATCCGGGGACCGGCCCAGAATTCGGGCAAGAAACCGGCCCAGGATCCGGCCCAGGATCCGGCTCAGAGTCCGGCTCAGAGTCCGGCTCAGAGTCCGGCTCGGGATCCGGCCCTGGCACCCGCCCGGCCCTCGCCGACCTGGAGCAGGCGATGCTCGCGGAGATCGCCCGTCGTCGCCGGGACGAGCTCGAGCGGGGCGTGTCCCTGGTGGGGCCGCACCGCGACGACCTGGTCTGCTCGCTGGGGGAGTTCCCGGTGAAGGGATACGCCAGCCACGGCGAGTCGTGGTCGTTCGCGCTCGCGATGAAGCTCGCATCCTACGAGCTGCTGCGCGCGGTCGGTGACGACCCGGTCCTGATCCTCGACGACGTCTTCGCCGAGCTCGACACCGGAAGGCGGGCCCAGCTGGCCGATCTCGTCGCCGGTGCCGAGCAGGTCCTGGTCACCGCCGCGGTGTCCGAGGACGTCCCGGTCGGGCTGCGCGGGCGACGCTTCGACGTGGCCGAGGGGAAGGTGACCCCCGTTGAGCGATGAGGGGACCGACGACGCTCCGGTGGAGGACCCCGCCGGCGGCCCGGGGGCGGCGCAGAGCGAGGACCACGACGACTCGGGTCTCGACCTGGCCCGGGTGATCGCACGCGGGCTGGCCGGCAAGACCCCGCAGCGCGCGACGCTGCAGAACGGCACCGCCCGGACGGCCGCGGCCCGCCGGTGGCGGGCCCAGCGTGACGCCCGCACCAGCGGCGCGCACCCGGACGACCGCGATCCCCAGACCATGGACTCCACGCTCGGCCGGTTCGTCAGCGAGCAGGGCTGGGAGACCGAGCTGCGGGTGCACGGCGTGTTCTCGCGCTGGGAGTCGATCGTGGGGCGCGACGTCGGCCAGCACGTCAGGCCCGAGTCCTACGCCGACGGCCGCCTCGTCGTACGCACCGACTCCACGGCGTGGGCGACCCAGATGAAGCTGCTCGCCCCGGACGTCGTACGTCGGCTCAACGAGGTGCTCGGGGAGGGCACGGTGCAGGTGATCGACGTGGAGGGCCCGCGCGGCCCGTCGTGGAAACGTGGCCGGCTCCGGGTGAAGGGGCGCGGGCCGAGGGACACCTACGGCTGAGGGCTGCCCACCGGCCCCTGCGGTGCTCGAGGTTGAGCCCTGAACGGCCTCGCAGCCGTACAGGGACTCGGCGGACCCCCTCGGACGGCCTGCCCGGGCCGGTTCCGGGCCTCTGAGGGGCGTTTTTCACCTTCGATGCCCACATTCCCGGGGCAGGGAAGGTGATTGTGGGGCCGTGACGGGTAGACTGGGCCTCGGTCGCCGACCCTTCGTGAGGCGACCATTGTGCTGCGCGAAACGCGTGGTGCACCCACCAGGACCGTCCCGGATCTCCAGCGCGGGGCACACAGATGAAGAGGAAGCCTTAGTGGCCGACGAGCCCACCACCACGACCCCTTCCGACGTCGTCTCCCCCGACGGGCTGACCGAGCACCCACCCGCACCCGAGGTGGTGACGACGAGCATCCTCGAGGGACACTCGGTGGAGGCCGGCAACTACGACGCCAGCGCGATCCAGGTCCTCGAGGGCCTCGAGGCGGTCCGCAAGCGGCCGGGCATGTACATCGGGTCCACCGGCGAGCGGGGCCTGCACCACCTGGTGTGGGAGGTCGTGGACAACTCGGTCGACGAGGCCCTGGCCGGGTTCTGCGACCGCGTCGAGGTGACGATCCTGCCCGACGGGGCGATCCAGGTCTCCGACAACGGTCGCGGCATCCCGGTCGACATCCCGGCCGGCCAGGAGCTCCCCGCCGTCACGGTCGTGCTCACGGTGCTGCACGCGGGCGGCAAGTTCGGCGGCTCCGGCTACAAGGTCTCCGGCGGGCTGCACGGCGTGGGCATCTCGGTGGTCAACGCGCTGTCGAAGCGGGTCGAGGTCGCCATCAAGCGCGACGGGTTCAACTGGTTCCAGGCCTTCGAGATGGGTGTCCCGACCGGGCCGCTGGAGAAGGGCGAGCCGACCGAGGAGACCGGTACGACCACCCGGTTCTGGGCCAACGACGACATCTTCGAGACCGTCGACTACTCCTTCGAGACGATCAGCAACCGCTTCCGCGAGATGGCCTTCCTCAACAAGGGCCTCGAGATCGTCGTACGCGACGAGCGGCCCGCGGCTGCCGAGATCGCCGAGGCGCTCGACGACGAGACCGTCTCCGACGAGGTCGAGGACGGTGGCGAGGGCGCTCAGGCCGTGCGCAGCGCGCCGGGTGGTGCCATGGAGCGGCGGTTCAAGTTCGACCGCGGGCTCGTCGACTACGTCGAGCACCTCAACCGGAGGAAGACGATCGCGAACCCCTCGATCATCAACTTCGAGGCGGAGACGCCGGAGAGCCACGAGAGCCACATGAGCCTCGAGCTCGCGATGCAGTGGAACACCACCTACAACGAGTCGGTGCACACCTTCGCCAACACCATCAACACCCACGAGGGCGGCACCCACGAGGAGGGCTTCCGCGCGTCGCTCACCACCCTGGTCAACAGCTGGGGCGAGGAGTGGGGGCTGATGAAGAAGGCCGAGGATCGGGTCAAGGGTGACGACATCCGCGAGGGCCTGACCGCGATCATCTCCATCAAGCTCGCCGACCCGCAGTTCGAGGGCCAGACGAAGACCAAGCTGGGCAACACCGAGGCCAAGGGCTTCGTGCAGCGCATCGTCAACGACCAGCTCGGTGACTGGTTCCAGAAGAACCCCGCCGAGGGCAAGGACATCGTCCGCAAGGCCCAGGCGGCCGCGCAGGCGCGGGTGGCCGCTCGCAAGGCCCGTGATCTGGCCCGCTCGCGCAAGGACCTCTTCGGTGGAGGCGGCCTGCCGGGCAAGCTCTCCGACTGCCAGTCGACCAACCCCGAGGAGTGCGAGGTCTTCATCGTCGAGGGCGACTCCGCCGGCGGCTCGGCGCGTCAGGGTCGTGACTCCAGGGTCCAGGCGATCCTGCCCATCCGCGGCAAGATCCTCAACGTCGAGAAGGCGCGCCTGGACAAGGTGCTCGCGAACACCGAGGTGCAGTCGATCATCTCCGCGCTCGGCACCGGCGTCCACGAGGAGTTCGACGTCGACAAGCTGAGGTACCACAAGGTGGTGCTGATGGCCGACGCCGACGTCGACGGACACCACATCAACACCCTCCTGCTGACCTTGCTCTTCCGCTTCATGCGCCCGCTGATCGAGGGTGGCTACGTCTACATGGCCCAGCCGCCGCTCTACCGCCTGCGCTGGAACAAGCCGGCCGAGCACGAGTTCGTCTACTCCGACGGCGAGCGCGACCTGTTGATGCGCGACGGCCTGGCGCAGGGCAAGAAGCTGCCCAAGGAGAACCCGGTCCAGCGCTACAAGGGTCTGGGCGAGATGAACGCGGACGAGCTGTGGGAGACCACGATGAACCCCGAGCAGCGCCTGATGCTCCAGGTCACCCTCGACGACGCCGCCCAGGCCGACGAGGTCTTCTCGGTGCTGATGGGCGAGGACGTCGTGCAGCGCCGCGGGTTCATCCAGCGCAACGCCAAAGACGTTCGATTCCTCGACATCTGATGAGCGTCGCGATCCGTGCGCCCTGGCGGCGCCCCCCGGAGAAGGCAGCGTGTCGGTCGACGGGCCGCTTCGCTCCCAAGCCCGCCTTCCCTCGTCCGCCTTGCCAGCACGCACGCCTCGCGAGGCTCATGGCTCCATATGACGAAAGAGACAGCCAGTGACTGAGACTCCCACCGACAACCCGATCGGCCCCGGCCCCGGTGGCCGGATCGAGCCGATCGAGCTGCAGACCTCCATGCAGCGCGCCTACATCGACTACGCGATGGCGGTCATCGTCGGCCGGGCGCTGCCCGACGTACGCGACGGGCTCAAGCCGGTGCACCGCCGGGTGCTCTACGCGATGTACGACGGCGGCTACCGCCCCGACCGCGGCTTCTCCAAGTGCTCGCGTGTCGTCGGTGACGTGATGGGTCAGTACCACCCGCACGGCGACTCGGCGATCTACGACACCTTGGTCCGGCTGGCGCAGCCGTGGGTGATGCGGGCCCCGCTCATCCAGGGCCAGGGCAACTTCGGCTCGCCGGGCAACGACGCCGCCGCCGCCATGCGGTACACCGAGTGCCGGATGGCGCCGCTCGCGCTGGAGATGGTGCGCGACATCGAGCAGGACACCGTCGACTTCCAGCCCAACTACGACGGGCGCTCGCAGGAGCCGACGGTGCTGCCGTCGCGCTACCCGAACCTGCTGGTCAACGGCTCGGCCGGCATCGCCGTCGGGATGGCGACCAACATCCCGCCGCACAACCTGCGCGAGGTCGCCGAGGGGGCCCAGTGGGCGCTCGCGCACCCCGACGCCTCCCGTGAGGAGCTCCAGGACGCGCTCGTCGAGCGGATCAAGGGTCCCGACTTCCCCAACGGCGCCCTGATCGTCGGCCGCGACGGGATCGAGCAGGCCTACCGCACCGGTCGCGGCTCGATCACCCAGCGGGCGGTGATCGAGATCGACGAGGACAACAAGGGCCGCACCTGCCTCGCGATCACCGAGCTGCCCTACATGGTGAACCCGGACAACCTCGCCGAGAAGATCGCCGACCTCGTGCGCGGCGGCAAGGTGCAGGGCATCGCCGACGTCCGCGACGACTCCTCGGGCCGGACCGGCCAGCGGCTGGTGATCGTGCTTCGCCGCGACGCCGTCGCGCGCGTGGTGCTCAACAACCTGCTCAAGCACACCGAGCTGCAGACCAACTTCAGCGCCAACATGCTCGCCCTGGTCGACGGGGTGCCGCGCACGCTGACCGTCGACCAGTTCATCAAGAGCTGGGTCGCCCACCAGATCGAGGTCATCCAGCGGCGCACCCGCTTCCGTCTCGCGGAGGCCGAGCGGCGCGCCCACGTGCTGCGCGGACTGGCCAAGGCCCTCGACATGCTGGACGAGGTGATCGCGCTGATCCGGCGCTCGCCCGAGGTCGACGACGCCCGGGTGGGCCTGATCGAGCTCCTGGAGATCGACGAGATCCAGGCCAACGCGATCCTGGACATGCAGCTGCGTCGTCTCGCAGCCCTGGAGCGCCAGAAGATCATCGACCAGCTGGCCGAGATCGAGCTCGAGATCGCCGACCTCGAGGACATCTTGGCCCGCGAGGAGCGTCAGCGGCAGATCATCTCCGAGGAGCTGGCCGCCATCGTGGACAAGTACGGCAACGAACGCCGTACCCAGATCATCGCCTCCGACGGCGACCTCTCGATGGAGGACCTGATCCCCGACGAGGAGCTCGTCGTGACGATCACCCGCGGGGGGTACGCCAAGCGGACGCTGGCGAACAACTACCGCACCCAGAAGCGCGGCGGCAAGGGCGTGCGCGGTGCGCAGCTGCGCGGCGACGACGTGGTCCAGCACTTCATGGCCACCACGAACCACCACTGGCTGCTGTTCTTCACCACGGCTGGCCGGGTCTACCGCACCAAGGCCTACAACCTGCCCGAGGCCTCGCGCGACGCCAAGGGCAGTCACGTGGCCGGGCTGCTCTCCTTCCAGCCGGACGAGCAGATCGCCCAGGTGCTCGCGATCCGCGACTACCAGCAGGCCCCGTACCTCGTGCTGGCCACCAAGGCCGGGCTGGTCAAGAAGACCCGCCTCGGCGACTACGACAGCCCTCGCCAGGCCGGCGTCATCGCGATCAACTTCCGTGAGGACGACGACGAGCTGATCGGTGCCGAGCTGGTCAACGCCGACGACGACATCCTGCTGGTCTCGCGCAAGGGCCAGGCGATCCGGTTCACCGCGGACGACGCCCAGCTGCGACCGATGGGACGCGCGACCAGCGGCGTCCAGGGCATGAAGTTCCGCGACGGTGACTCGGTGCTGTCCATGTCGGTGATCCGTGCCGAGCAGGTGGCCGCCGAGGAGGCGGTCGAGGGCGAGGCTGAGGAGTCCGTCGAGGTCGTCGAGCAGTACGTCTTCACGATGACCAACGGCGGTTTCGCCAAGCGCAGCCGGATCTCCGAGTACCGCACCCAGTCGCGAGGGGGCCTCGGCATCAAGGCGATGTCGCTGGCCAACGAGGACCGCGGCGGGCTCGTCGGTGCGTTCATCGTGGTCGAGGGCGACGAGATCCTCTCGATCACCTCCGGTGGCCAGGTCGTCCGCAGCCCGATCAACGACCAGTTCCGGCCCACGGGACGCTCCACGATGGGCGTGAAGTTCGTGGCGCCCAAGGGGGGTGACACGGTCGCTGTCGTGACCCGCAGCGTGGAGAAGGACGCCACGGTCGAGGAAGCGGTCGAGGAAGCGGGACAGGAAGCCGTCGAGGAGCACGACGCTGCTGACGCGGACACCTCCGTCGAGGCCCAGGACGGTGCAACAATCGACTCCGACGACACCGACCCGGGGACGGACCCGGGCACCGAGGACGAGGCGGGAGACGAGGCCTGATGGCTGAGCGCGGCAACGACGGGCCTCTCGCACCGCGCCGGAACCTGGGTGGGCCCATCCTGCCGCCGCCTCCGGCCGAGCTGGTCGAGGACGCCCGCAAGGCCGAGGAAGCCCGCAAGGAGGCGGCCAGGGCTGCCGCGCAGCGGACCGACTCGGAGAAGAAGATCGCCCGCCAGGTCCTGGCGGCGCAGAAGGCCTACTCCGAGGAGGAGGAGGCCCGGGCGAAGGCGCCGCAAGGGACCGGCACCCATCCTGGCCGCGAGACCAAGCCGGGAAAGTCCAAGCCGGTGGGGTCGAAGGCGGCTGCGGGCAAGGGGGCGCCTCGTCGTACCCGTCGTGCCCAGCTGCGCTTGGTCCAGGTCGATGCCTGGTCGGTGATGAAGACGGCCTTCCTGCTCTCGATCGCCCTGGGGATCGTGCTCGTCGTCGCGGTGGCCATCATCTGGTCGGTGCTCGGATCTGCGGGCGTGTGGGACTCGATCAACTCGATCGTCCGCCAGGCCGTGGGCAACAGCAGCGGCAAGCAGTTCGACATCCAGGAGTACGCCGGGACCTCCCGCGTGCTCGGCCTCACCATGATCGTGGCCGTGCTCGACGTCATCCTGGTGACCGCGATCGCGACGCTCGGAGCCTTCCTCTACAACCTCTCGGCCGCCCTCCTCGGAGGCATCGAAGTGACCTTCGCCGAGGACAGCTGAGAGGTGCACCTGCACCCGCCGATCCACGTTTTGTGGGGGCTCGCGAGCATGGGGTAGCCTTCCCTCTCGGTCCACCCGCCAAGCAGTCGCGGGTTCGCCCACCCGGGCCTATAGCTCAGACGGTTAGAGCGCTTCCCTGATAAGGAAGAGGTCAGAGGTTCAAGTCCTCTTAGGCCCACCGCACGTGTTCGAGAAGCCACTCCCAGCGCCAGATGATGAAGAAGGGGTCCGAACGATGAAGAAGATCCTGCTCGTGGCCGTCGCCGCGGCCGGCGCCGTGATGGCGAAGAAGAAGATGGACCAGGGCAAGCAGGAGCAGGCCCTGTGGCAGCAGGCCACCGACCCCGTCGAGAAGGCCTAGCTCGCCGACGTCGGTTCGAGATCCGGTGGCGCACGCCACCACCCGGGGCCTTGGCGC
>CAWFII010000019.1:0-72363 GCA_963815825.1 uncultured Actinomycetota bacterium
GATGAGACGTGTCGGCGGTCAGTCGGGGAGGGCGTAGCGTCCGTCCGACTCGACGACCAGGCCGTCGGCCAGGAGGCTCCTCAGGGCGCGCTCGCGCTGGGCCTCCTCGGGCCAGGCTCCGTCCAGCCGGGACCGGGCCACGCTGCCCTCGGCGTCCCGGAGCACAGCCATCAGTCGTCCGCGGACCTGTCGGTCGGTGCCCGCCCAGGCCTGGCCGCGCCGCGGCGGACCGTCGTACGCCGGGCGACCGGCCGCGGTCCACGCGCACACGTCCTCGATCGGGCACGCCCCGCACCGGGGACCGCTGGCGGTGCACACCAGCGCGCCGAGCTCCATCACGGCGACCGCCCAGGTGGCGGGCTGCTCTGCAGGAACCAGGGATGCGGCCAGCGTCCGCTCCGCCCGGGTCACCGACGTGGGCGCGAGCTCGACCCCGGTGACCGCCCTGGCCAGGACCCGTCTGACGTTGGTGTCCAGCACGGCGTGGCTGCCCCCGAAGGCGAAGGACGCGATCGCGCTCGCGGTGTAGTCACCGACGCCAGGCAGGGCGATCAGGTCCTCGTACCTCGCCGGCACCTCCCCGTCGTGCTGCTCCACGACCGCGGTCGCCGCGGCGTGCAGCCGCAGGGCACGGCGGGGGTAGCCGAGCCGTCCCCAGGCCCGGACCGCCGCACCGCTCGGGGCGGCTGCGAGTGCCGCGGGCGTGGGCCAGGTCGAGAGCCAGCTCTCGAAGACCGGGAGCACTCGCGACACGGGTGTCTGCTGGAGCATGAACTCCGAGACCATCACCGCCCACGGGGTCGTTCCCGGGCCGCGCCACGGAAGGTCGCGGGCGTGGTCGGCGTACCAGTGCAGGACCGGCGCGTGCAGGGTGCTCATCGGTCCACGATCGTGCCCGGTCGACGGCGAATCTCCAACCAGGGAAGCCCGCTCGGCGTTGCAACCGGGCTAGGTGTCCGAGGCTGACTACCGTGGCGCGCATGGCCAAGGTGTTGCATCCGCGTGGACGGCTGCCCCGTCGCGTCTACTGGGTGCGCCGCGGAATGGTCCTCGTCGTCGCGCTTCTGCTCGTCCTGGGGATCGGCAGGTTCCTCGGTGGCACCGGCGCAGACGCTCCGGTCACCGGGGCCAAGGCCAGCAGCACCACGGCGAAGCAGGCACCAGGAGCGTCCCCCACGCTCGGCCCCGTGGCTCCGTCGATCAAGCTCAGGACCAAGGCGAAGGTCCCCCTCCTGCCGCCGAGCGGGCCGTGCCTGGACGACGAGATCAGCGTGCGCCCCTCTGTCCCGCAGGCGTGGGCCTCCAAGCCCATCACCATCAACCTGGAGCTCCAGGGGACGCAGCCTGCGTGCTCGTTCGACGTCTCCCCGAAGACCATGGTGGTCAAGATCGTCTCGGGGCAGGACCGCATCTGGTCCAGCCAGGACTGCCCCCAGGCGATCCCGACCGCCCAGGTCGTCGTGCGCAGCGGAGCGCCGGTCGTGGTGCCGGTGACGTGGGACGGCCGCAGGTCGGAGGAGAAGTGCGGTGGCTCCCGTGGCTGGGCGTTCCCGGGCTTCTACCACGTCTACGCCGCTGCACTGGGCTCGACGCCTACCGACGACCAGTTCGAGATCACCCACGCCGCGCCCAACCTGGTCACCAGGACGCCCAAGCCCCGCACGAGCGCCTCGGTCAGCCCGGCCGCACGCCCGTCCACGGCTGCCGTGCCCAGCAAGAAGAGCACCAAGCCCTGAGTCGCGCCGGGTGATCCCGGAACCGTTCAGACGTAGCGCTCGAGGATGCTCGACTCGGCCAGCCGGGAGAGCCCTTCGCGAACGCTGCGGGCGCGCAGCTCGCCGACCCCCTCGACCATCTGCAGGTCCTCGACACTCGCGGCGAGCAGCTTCTGCAGGGTCTCGAAGTGCTCCACGAGCCGGTCGACCACTGCTGTCGGCAGGCGCGGGACCTTCGCCAGGAGTCGGTGGCCCCGAGGAGTGACGGCGCCGTCGAGGTGCTCTCCCTGGCCGAGCCCCAGCGCCCTGGCGATCGCGGAGACGTCCACCAGCTCGGTGGAGGACAGGTTCTCCAGCCCGGCGAGCACCTCCTCGACCGGCTGGGTACGACGCCCGCCCGCCTGGTAGTCGCGAACGACCAGGGCGCGCTCGGGCTCGACCCCGGTCACGAGCTCCTCGAGCTGGAGCGAGAGCAGTCGCCCGTCCGTGCCGAGCTCGTTGACGTAGTCGTCGATCTCGCGGGCGATCCGGCTGACCATCTCCAGCCGCTGAGCCACCACGGCCACGTCGCGCACGGTGACCAGGTCCTCGATCTCGAGGGCCGAGAGCGTGCTGGAGACCTCGTCGAGGCGCACCTTGTAGCGCTCCAGGGTCGCCAGCGCCTGGTTCGCGCGGGCCAGGATGCTGCCTGAGTCCTCGAGGACGTAGCGGATCGTTCCGACGTACACCGCGATGATCTGCATCGACTGCGACACCGAGATCACCGGCGCGGTGGTCTGCTTGGCCACCCGGTCGGCGGTGCGGTGCCGGGTGCCGGTCTCCTCGGAGGGGATGGTGTGGTCGGGCATCAGGTGCACGTTGGCACGGAAGATCCGGGAGATGTCGCGGTCCAGCACGATGGCGCCGTCCATCTTGGCCAGCTCGCGCAGGGCGGTGGCGGTGAACGGGACGTCGAGGTGGAACCCCCCGGTGAGGATGCCCTCGACCTCCTTGTCGTGTCCGACCACGATCAGGGCTCCGGTGCGTCCGCGCAGGATCCGTTCGAGTCCGTCGCGAAAGGAAGTGCCCGGCGCGATGCGCGCCAGGGTCTCGCGAAGTCGGGCGGCGTCGTCGAGACGTTCGGGGGAAGCCACCCGGGGAGTCTAGTGCCGCGAGCCGCTAGGGAAGTTGCATCCGCGGGCCCTCGTCGCGTGAGTCGCGGGGGTCCATCCCCAGCAACGTCAGTGCGCGGGCGATGTTGTCGACGTCCACGACGCGCATGCCGTCCAGCACCCGGCTCTGCCCCGCGGTCTCCGACGTGGGCGCGGGCACGATGGCCGAACGGAAGCCCATCCGGCCTGCCTCGGCCAGTCGCAGCCCCACGTCGCGCACCCGGCGCAGCTCTCCGGAGAGCCCCAGCTCCCCGATCGCGGCGACGTTGCGCCCCAGGGGCTTGCCCTGGGAGGCGGAGGTGATCGCCAGCGCGATCGCGAGGTCGTTGCTCGGCTCGGTCAGCCGCGCACCGCCGACGCTGGAGACGAAGACGTCGTGGTGGTGCAGGCGGATCCCGGCGTGCTGCTGCAGCACGGCCAGGATCATGGCCACGCGGGCGGAGTCGACGCCCGAGGTCGTGCGGCGTGGGCGTTCGGAGGTGGTGCGCGTGACCAGGGCCTGAACCTCGCTGAGCAACGGGCGTCGGCCCTCCATGGTGACCGCCACGCAGGTGCCGGGGACCGGTCCTCGCAGCGTGTCGAGGAACAACCCCGTGGGATCGGTGATCGCCACGATGCCCTCGGCGGAGAGGTCGAAGCAGCCGACCTCGTCGACCGGGCCGAACCGGTTCTTGACGGCGCGCACCATCCGCAGCCGCGAGGTGCGCTCACCCTCGAAGTGCAGCACCACGTCCACGAGGTGCTCCAGGACCCGGGGGCCGGCGATCGTGCCGTCCTTGGTGACGTGCCCGATGATCACCAGGGTGATGTTGCGGAGCTTGGCCATCCGGATCAGCGCCGCCGACACCTCCTTGACCTGCGTCACGCCTCCCGGCACCCCGTCGATGTCGCCGGCGCTGATCGTCTGCACCGAGTCGACGACCAGCAGGGTCGGCTTGACCTCCTCGACGTGTCCGAGGACGGCGCCGAGGTCGGTCTCTGCGGCGAGGTAGAGCTCGTCCCGGATGGCGTTGGTGCGGTCCCCCCGCATCCGCACCTGCGCGGCGGACTCCTCCCCGGTGACGTAGAGGACCCGGTGCCGCTGCCGTGCCATCTGGGAGGCCACCTCGAGCAGGAGCGTCGACTTGCCCACGCCCGGCTCGCCGGCGAGCAGGATCGCCGCTCCCGGCACGAGGCCGCCGCCCAGCACCCGGTCGAGCTCGGGCACCCCGCTCGTGCGCGCCAGCGCCTCCTCGGTCGGCACCTCGCCGATCGGCCGCGCCGGCGCGGTCACCGGTCCGGCCTGCGCCCGGCTCCGTGGCGCGGACTTCTCCACGACCGTGCCCCAGGCCTGGCACTCACCGCAGCGGCCGACCCACTTCATGGCCTCCCAGCCGCACTCGTTGCAGAGGTAGGACGCCCGAGGGGCTTTCGCTGGAGTTCGACCGGTGTTGTGAGCCATGGCGGAAACGTTAGGTGAGCACACCGACACAACGGGGTACGACGTGCTCGAACACGTGATCGATCCTCTAGCATTGGAACGATCCAGAGCCAAGAGAGAGAGACATGAGCCAGGCCAACACCCGGCCCGACGCGCACCGGGGCCGTCAGCAGGTGCCGCCCACGCTGGCGACGGTCGCCGACGAGGCCGGCGTCTCGCGCCAGACCGTCTCGAACGCTCTGAACAACCCGGACCTGCTCCGTCCCGAGACGCTCGAGCGGGTCCAAGAGGTCATCGAACGCCTCGGCTACTCGCCCAACCGGGCCGCGCGCCAGCTGCGCAGCGGTTCCTCGCACCTGTTCGGGCTGCGCTTCGAGCCGGCGCAGGAAGGGACCACCAACGCGTTGATGGACCGGTTCCTGCACAGCCTCGTGGAGACCGCCTCCCGCACCGGCCACCACGTGCTGCTCTTCTCCGGTGACCCCGAGGACCCCCTCGACGGCTACGACGACCTGCTGCGCTCGACGGCCGTGGACGCCTTCGTGGTGACCGACACCTATGCGGGCACACCGCAGTCCGGGTTCCTCCAGGCCCGCGGCGCCCCGTTCGTCACCTTCGGTCGACCCTGGGACGAGCCCGACGCCGACCACGCCTGGATCGACGTCGACGGTGCCCACGGTGCCCGCATCGCCACGGAGCACCTGATCGAGCAGGGACACCGGCGGATCGCCTGGCTCGGCTGGGAGAGGTCCTCACGGATCGGCCAGGACCGACGCAGCGGCTGGGAGACGGCGATGCGTCAGGCCGGTCTCGACGCGACCGGTCTCGGCGTACGCATCACCGACAACGTCGACGCAGCCAGGATGGTGACCCACCGGGTGCTGGAGGACCCCTCGGTCACCGGCTTCGTCTGCGCGAGCGACACGCTGGGCATCGGAGTGCTCCATGCCTGCGCCGAGCGCGGGCTCCGACCCGGCGTCGACGTGGGCGTCGTCGGCTTCGACGACTCGCTGGCCGCGCAGGTGACGTGGCCCGGGCTGAGCTCGGTGAGACAGCCCCTCGAGCAGGTGGCCGTCGAGGTGGTGCGCATCCTGCACACCGTGCTTGCGCACCGGCCGTTGGACGAGCAGGGCAAGATGCTCGAGCCCAGCCTGGTCGTGCGCGGGTCCAGCAAGCGCTGAGCGGCCCGCCCGGGAGAGCCCGGCTGATCAGTAGGAACGGGTCCACACGTTGACCGCGTAGTCCACCTCGGTGCCCTCGTGCTCGGCCAGGATCTCCTCGGCGACCTCACCGGGGAACTCGATGCGGACCACGGACTCGAGGTCGGCGCGATGGTCGAAGGTCCACGCCATGTCGACGGGGTGGCGCTCCCAGCCCAGGCCGTCCCAGAACCGGGCGACGGCGCCGTGGTCGACGTCGGGGTAGCCGCGCCGGAACCAAGCGCCGAAGGTGGACCGTGCGGGGTCGTTGTCGATGACGAACGCCCGACCTCCTGGCCGCACCAGCCGGTCGAGCTCGGCCAGCCCCGGCTCGCAACCGGGACCGAAGAAGTAGGCCCACCGGGCATGGACCACGTCCACGGAGCGGTCACCCAGGGGGATCGAGTCGGCGGAGGCCTGGACGACGGTGACGTTGCCGAGGCGACGGGTGCGGCGGCGCGCGATGGCGGCGAGGTCGGCGTGCGGCTCGACCCCCGTCACCGAGCGGGCCGTCCCTGCGAACAGCGGGAGGTGGAAGCCGGTCCCGCAGCCCACGTCGAGGACGCACCGTCCGTCCCACGGGCCGAGCCGCTGCATCAGCCGGAGGATCGCTCCCGCCCGGTCGACCGCCCGGTTCTCGATCTCGTAGGTCTCGGGGTGGTGCCAGATGTTCGGGCTGGGGATCGCGCCGGGCGCCAGCGTCGGGACGTCCTCGACCCCACGGGGGTGCTGTCCCACAGCCTCAGCGGAGACCAACGCGTGCTCGGCTCGTTCGCCCGACCGAGGCCGGGTCAGATGCGGACGAGGCCGTGGGGGGTCTGGAACTGCGCGGCGACGATGCCGGGGGTCCCGTTGGGCGCGACCCACTCGACCTTGACGTCCTCGAGCAGCTGCTCGACGGGCTGGCCGAGCCACTCCGAGACGCGGGCCGGGTCGCCGGCGATCTCCAGGCACTCCATCGACACCTGGCCGGTCGCCCCGGCGCTGGGGTGGTTGCCCGGCTCGATGTCCCACTCGACGAAGAACGGCAGCTGCGGGTCGGCCTGCAACCCCCGGACGCCGAGCTGCCGCCAGAGCAGCTCGGTGCCGTCGGGGCGGTGCCGGTTGCCCTTGACCGCCTCGCGGCCCAGTCGCTGCTCGAGGGGCTCGATGTCGTCGACGGCGACGACCCAGCCGAGCCATCCACCGCCGAGCTCGGAGCGGGCGCGGACGGCCTGGCCGAACGCAGCCTTGTCCGAGGCCGGGTGGTCGAGCACCTCGACGACCTCGAAGTAGGTGTGGCCCCGCAGAGGCAGGATGGAGTTCCGAGTGCCGAACCGGGGGTGGATGCCGCCGTTTGTGAACTGCTCACCGAGAAGTTCCGCGAGGCGCTCCGTCGTGCCCGCAAGTCCCCCAGGACCGGCCGCGAAAACGATGTGATCGAGACGCATGCCATTGATTGTCGCCCTGCCGCGATCCGTCGCGGACACCGGGGTCGGACCGACTCGAGCGAGGTCAGCGGGGAGAGACCGGTGAGGCCGGGTGCAGCGCCAGCGCCGAGCGGGAGCGGAGGTGGGCCTCGCACTTCGCCGCCAGCACGTCGTACGCCGCCTGCCCCATCATGGTGATCAGCTCGACCGCGCTCGAGAGATAGACCGGCTCGAGACCCACGTGGGCCTCGGTGTTCCCGGAGCAGTACCAGTCGAGGTCGTGGCCGCCCGGTCCCCAGCCACGCCGGTCGTACTCGCCGATGCTGATCTCGAGGTAGGTGGTCTCGTCGTGGCGCTCGACGTCGCGGAAGGTACGCCGCAGGGGGAGCTGCCAGCACACGTCGGGCTTGGTCTCGACGAAGTGCACGCCCTCGTTCAGGGCGAGGCCGTGCAGCGCGCACCCGTAGCCGCCCTCGAAGCCGCGGGAGTTGTGGAAGATGCAGGCGCCGCCGGAGACCCGGGTCTTGCGTTCACCTTCGTCGTCGGTCTCGACCCACCCGGAGCGCTTGACCTCCCCGCGCTTGTTCAGCGCCTCCGAGCGCCGCTGCCAGGTCGCGTCGTCGAGCCGGTCGACCCACTCCGCCACCCGCTTCTCGTCGGCCTTGTCGGAGAAGTGCGCGCCGAGCGTGCAGCAGCCGGCCTCGGGCGCCTCGCTGTAGATGCCCTGGCACCCGTTGCCGAAGATGCACGTCCAGCTCGAGGTGAGCCAGGTGAGGTCGCACCGGAACACCTGGCCCGAGTCGGTGGGGTCCTGGAACTCGATCCAGGCACGGGGAAATACGAGATCGACCTCGGGCACCTGCGCAGCCTAGATCAGCGTTCCGCGGGGGAGGACCACAGCGCACCGGTAGCCTCTTCCCATGCGCCTCGGTGTGCTCGACATCGGCTCCAACACGGGGCACCTCCTCGTCGTCGACGCCTATCGCGGCGCCGCCCCGATGCCCGCGTCGTCCTACAAGGAAGTCCTGCGCCTCGCCGAGCACCTGGAGAAGGACGGCACCGTCAACGAGTCCGGCGTGGACGCTCTCACCGACTTCGTCGGGCACGCGCTCGAGCTGGCGGAGGACAAGGGCTGCGAGGAGATCTTCTCCTTCGCCACCTCCGCCGTCCGTGACGCGGGCAACGGTGACGAGGTGCTGGCCCACGTGCGCGAGCGCACCGGTGTGGAGATCAAGGTGCTGCCCGGCGTCGACGAGGCGCGCCTGACGTTCCTCGCCGTACGACGCTGGTTCGGCTGGTCTTCCGGCCGGCTGGCGGTCTTCGACATCGGTGGCGGGTCGCTGGAGATCGCGGGCGGCGACGACGAGTCACCCGACGTGGCCTGGTCGCTACCGCTCGGAGCGGGCCGGCTCTCCAGGGAGCACTTCGCCGAGGGTCGCCCCTCGGACAAGGCGCTGCGCAAGCTGCGCACCCGGATCCGCACCGAGATCGCCCACGACGCGGGCACGCTGCTGCGCGGAGGAGCACCCGACCACGCCGTGGCGACCTCGAAGACGTTCCGCTCCCTGGCTCGCATCTGTGGCGCACCGGCCTCCAGCGAGGGACCACTGGTCCAGCGCATCCTGCCGGCCGCAGCGCTGGACGAGTGGATCCCGAAGCTCCTGGAGATGGACCTCGAGGACATCGCGGGGCTCCCCGGCGTCTCCGGCGACCGCGCCCATCAGGTGGTCGCCGGCGCGCTGGTCGCTGCGGCCGTGATGGACATCTTCGATCTCGAGGAGCTCGAGATCTGCCCGTGGGCGCTGCGCGAGGGTGTCATCCTGGACCGGCTCGACCAGCTCAGCGCCCTCGGCTGAGGCGGAGAGATGGCTGCCTTGTTCGCGCTCTCGAGCGCCTCGGTCTATCCGGAGAACACCACGCACGCCTTCGAGTACGCCGACCGGCTCGGCTACGACGCCGTCGAGGTGATGGTCGGGATCGACGTGGTCAGCCAGAGCATCGAGAAGGTCAGGTCGCTGCGCGACTACCACCAGATCCCGGTGTGCGCGATCCACGCCCCCTGCCTGCTGATCACCCAACGGGTCTGGGGGACCGACCCGTGGGGCAAGCTCGAGCGGAGCGCGGAGATGGCCGCTGCGCTCGACGCGGACGTGGTCGTCGTGCACCCACCGTTTCGCTGGCAGCGGGAGTACGCCAGCGGTTTCGTCGAGGGCATCGCCGAGCTGGAACGTCGTACCGGGATCGCCTTCGCCGTCGAGAACATGTATCCCTGGCGAGCGACGTCGCGGCGCGAGATGCGGGTCTACCAGCCCGGGTGGGATCCCTCGGAGGAGTCCTACGCCAACACCACGATCGACCTGTCGCACGCCGCGACCGCGCAGTCCGACCCGGTCGCGATGGCGGAGCGGCTGGGCGACCGCCTGCGGCACGTGCACATGACCGACGGGAGCGGGTCGGCCAAGGACGAGCACCTGGTGCCCGGACACGGCAGCCAGCCGTGCGGCCCGTTCCTCGAGCTGCTGGCCACCAGGGGCTTCGAGGGTCACATCGTGGCCGAGATCAACACCCGCAAGGCAGGCACCCGCGAGGCGCGGGAGCGGGACCTCCTGGAGTCGCTCGCGTTCAGCCGGCTGCACTTCGCGGCCGCCGACGCCTGAGGGCGGACCGGCCAGGGCCCGGCCCGGGTCGCGTGCCGGTGCAAGACTTCCCACGTGAGCAACCGCGCCAACGCCCGAGGTCGTCGCCCGGGCGCACCTGACACCCGGGCCGAGATCATCGCCTCGGCCAGGGCGCTGTTCGCGCAGCGAGGTCTCGGCAGCACCTCCATGCGGGCCGTGGCCGCCGAGGCCGGCGTCGACCCCTCACTGGTGCACCACTACTTCGGCAGCAAGCACGACCTGTTCGTCGCGGCGCTGGAGCTGCCGGTGGACCCGCGGTCGGCGCTGCTGCCCGTGACCCAGGGCGGGCTCGACGGCGCCGGGGAACGCCTCCTGCGGGTGTTCCTGTCGGTGTGGGACGACGACTCGGTCCGGCTCTCGCTGCTCGGTCTGGTGCGCGGCTTCGTCGACCCGGCGGGGCAGCGGCTGCTCCGCGACGGCCTCTTCGGCGTCATCCTCGGACCGCTCGGACCTGCCCTCGGGCTCGACGAGCCGCAGCGCCGGGTCGCCCTGGTGGCCAGCCAGATGGTGGGGGTGGTGATGCTGCGCTACGTGCTCGAGGTCGAGCCGCTGGCGTCCATGGAGGCCGAGGTGCTGGTGGCGACGTACGCCCCGACGCTGCAGCGGTACCTCGCCGACCCGCTTCCGTGACCGAGTGGCGCAGGCCCTTGACGCGGGCGTCGGGCCGAGGATAATTCATCACATGATGAAAAACGCGATCACGGTGCGTCACCTCGAGATCGAGCGAGGCGGCGCAGCCGTGCTGCGAGGTCTCGACTTCGCAGTCTCGGCCGGTGAGGTCACCGGGCTCCTCGGTCCGTCCGGGTCCGGCAAGACCACGCTGATGCGTGCGGTGGTCGGGGTCCAGCGGATCACCGCCGGCAGCGTTGAGGTGCTCGGGGAACCAGCCGGGTCCGCCTCGCTGCGCGCCCGGATCGGCTACGTGACCCAGTCGTCGAGCGTGTACGACGACCTCACCGTCACCGAGAACCTGCGGTTCTTCGCACGGGTCCTCGGGATCAGCAACGAGCGGGTCGAGGAGTGCATCGGCATCGTCGACCTCGACGCGCAGCGCACCCAGGTGGTGCGGACCCTCTCCGGAGGCCAGAGATCGCGGGTCTCGCTCGCCGTCGCGCTGCTCGGTGACCCGTCGCTGCTGGTCCTCGACGAACCGACTGTCGGCCTGGACCCGGTCCTGCGGGTGGACCTGTGGAGGACGTTCCACCGGCTGGCCGACGCGGGCGCCGCGGTGCTCGTCTCGAGCCACGTGATGGACGAGGCGTCGCGCTGCGACAGGCTGCTGCTGATGCGGGAGGGCCGGATCATCGCCGACGAGACGCCGGACGGGCTGCTGACCGGCACCGGGGCAGCTGACATCGAGGGCGCGTTCCTCGCGCTCGTGCACGGGGAGGCGGCGGCATGAGCGTGATCTCGCCGCGGGCGACCGGGGCGGTCACCACCCGCGTGCTCACCCAGCTGCGTCGCGACCACCGGACGCTGGCGATGCTGCTGGTGCTGCCGTTCGCGGTGATGTCCCTGCTCTGGTGGATGTTCGACAGCCTCCCCGGCGACGGGTTCTCCAACCTCGGCCCGGCCCTGCTGGCGCTGATCCCGTTCATCATCATGTTCCTGGTCACCTCGGTCACCACGCTGCGCGAACGCACCTCGGGCACCCTCGAGCGGCTGCTCGCGATGCCGATGGGCAAGCTCGACTTCCTGCTCGGCTACGCGTTCGCCTTCGGGCTGATCGCGGCCGTCCAGTCCGCGCTCGCGGTGGCGGTCTCGGTGCTGCTGCTCGACCTGAGCGTGGTTGGCAGCGTGTGGATGCTGATGGTCGTCGCCGTGGTGGACGCGATCCTCGGGACCGCGCTCGGCCTGTTCGTCTCGGCATTCGCCCGCACCGAGTTCCAGGCGGTGCAGTTCATGCCGGTCCTGGTGATTCCGCAGATCCTGCTGTGCGGGCTCTTCATCCCCCGCGATGCGATGCCGCGGGTGCTCGGGGCGATCTCCGACGTGCTGCCGCTGTCCTACGCGGTGGACGCGATGCGGGGCGTCGCCAGTTCCGCGGCGACCGGTGAGGTGTGGCGCGACACCGCGGTGGTGGCGGCGTACGCCCTGGCGGGGCTGGGCCTGGGCGCGCTCACCCTGCGCCGCCAGTCCGACTGACCCTCTCGGCGGGTCTGCCCGGACATGCGACGCCGAGTCGGCGGGCGCCGCCCTCCGGACATGCGAATGTGGTTGGAGTGGCGGGGAGCGCTACTCCTGCCACTCCAGCGACATTCGCATGCGTCAGGGCGATGTGGTCGGGTCGGGCGGTCAGCTGTCGCTACGGGTCATGCGAATGTGGTTGCTGTGGCCGGGGAGCGCTACTCCTGCCACTCCAGCGACATTCGCATGCGCCGAGCGGCACCCCTCACCCCGCGCTGCCCGCCGCGAGCCAGCGGGCCGCGCGGATTTCCCGGTCGGATCGACCCGCGGGTAGCGTGACCCGCAGTCACACGTCCTGGAGGAGTCCCTTGCTTCGACACGTCCTGCTGATGCTGGCGCGGAGCCGCCGGGTCAAGGAGATCGTCACCCGCATGCCCGTGAGCAGCGGCATCGTCAACCGCTACGTCCCCGGGGAGCAGACCGCCCAGGCGGTCGATGCGAGTCGCACGCTCATCGAGGACGGCCTGCACGTCACCCTGGACTTCCTCGGCGAGGACACCCTGGACGAGGCGCACGCCGAGGCCACCGTGGTCGCCTACCTCGACCT
Source organism: uncultured Actinomycetota bacterium (assembly GCA_963815825.1). GTDB lineage: Bacteria > Actinomycetota > Actinomycetes > Propionibacteriales > Nocardioidaceae > Marmoricola. The sequence goes on from CAWFII010000019.1 coordinate 12,307, forward strand.
GCTCGAGGGCCTCAGCGAGGCGGGCCTGGCCCGCAACGCAGAGGTCAGCGTGAAGCTCTCCGCGATCGGACAGGCGCTGCCCGAGATCGGTCCCAAGATGTCCGAGGAGAACGCTCTCAGGATCTGTCGCGCAGCGCGCCAGGTCGGTACGACGGTGACCCTCGACATGGAGGACCACACCACGACCGACGCCACCCTGGCCACGCTGCGCGAGCTGCGCAAGGACTACCCGGAGACCGGGGCGGTCGTGCAGGCCTACCTCTACCGCACCGAGCAGGACTGCCGCGCGCTCGCCCACGAGGGCAGCAGGGTCCGGTTGTGCAAGGGCGCCTACAAGGAGCCCGAGGACGTGGCCTACCAGGACCGCCACGACGTGGACAAGTCCTACGTGCGCTGCCTGAAGATCCTGATGGCGGGGGAGGGCTACCCGATGGTCGCCACGCACGACCCGCGGCTGGTCAAGATCGCCTCGGCGCTGGCCACCCGCAACGGGCGGATGCCCGGGACCTACGAGTTCCAGATGCTCTTCGGCATCCGTGGCGACGAGCAGAAGCGGCTCGCGGCTGCGGGCGAGAAGGTCCGCGTCTACCTGCCCTACGGCCAGGAGTGGTACGGCTACCTGATGCGAAGGCTCGCCGAGCGTCCTCAGAACCTGACATTCTTCCTGCGTTCGCTCGTCTCCCAGAAGTAGGCCCCAGAAGCAGCTGCCACCAGCAGCTGCCACCGCCAGCTCCCAGAAGCAGTTCCCGGAAGGGGCAGTCATGACCGTCGCGATCATCGGGGCCGGGGTGATGGGCGAGGCGCTCCTCTCGGGACTCATCCGTGGCGGCCACGAGCCTGCCGACCTGATGGTGGGGGAGAAGCGACCCGAGCGGGCTGCCGAGCTCCGGGAGAAGTACGCCGTCCGGGTGGTCGCCAACACCGAGGCCGCTGCCGGTGCCGAGACGGTAGCCCTGGTCGTCAAGCCGCAGGACATGGGCGAGGTGCTGACCGAGATCGCCCCCCACCTGCGCGCCGGTCAGGTGCTGATCAGCCTGGCTGCGGGCATCACCACCCGCTACATCGAGCAGCACATCCCCGACGGCATCGCCGTGATCCGCGTGATGCCGAACACGCCTGCGCTGGTCGACGAGGGCATGGCCGCGATCTCGGCAGGGACGCACTGCGACGAGCAGCACCTCGCGCTCGCCGAGCAGATGCTCGCCGTGACCGGTCGGGTGATGCGCGTCCCCGAGAAGCAGCAGGACGCGGTGACGGCCATCTCAGGGTCCGGCCCCGCCTACCTGTTCTTCGTCGTCGAGTCGATGATCGAGGCCGGCGTACACCTGGGACTGCCGCGCAGCACCGCCACCGAGCTGGTCGTCCAGACCGTGGTGGGCTCGGCCAAGCTGCTGCGTGAGACCGGTGAGCACCCGACGGTGCTGCGCGAGCGCGTCACCTCGCCCGGGGGGACCACGGCTGCGGCGATCCGTGAGCTGGAGAACCACAGGGTCCGGGCGGCCTTCAGCGCGGCCATGGAGGCCGCGCGTGACAGGTCGGTCGCCCTCGCCGCCAGCGATGACTGAGTCAGCCACCGAACCGCCCACCGGACGGACCCGCCTCTGGTCGTGGGCCCGGACGACGCCCGAGCCGGTCCGTCGCTCCCTGCCGCTCTGGCAGGCGCTGCTGGTCTTCGTGGTGCTGGCCACCCTCTACGCCGCAGTGTCCATCCAGCAGTACCGCCGGATGGACTCCTTCATCTTCGACCTCGGCTTCTTCGAGTCCGTGGTGCGTGACTACGCCCACGGCCGGCTGCCCTCGCTCCCGGTGACCGACACCACCACGGCGGCGCTCCACTTCAGTCCGGCGCTGGCCCTGCTGGCACCGTTGGTGCTGCTGGTCCCCTCACCGCTGACCCTGCTGGTGGCGCAGGCGGTCGCGGTCGCCATCGGCGTGGTGCCGCTCATGCGCGCCGCCGGGCGTGGGCCGACGGCCTGGGTGGTCGCGCTCAGCTACGGGCTCGCACCCGGCTTCGGCGCGCTGATCGGCTTCGACTTCCACGAGGTGGCCCTGGCCGTTCCGCTGCTCGCGTTCAGCATGGCCGCGATGCTGCGCGCCGACCACCGGGCCGCGGTGCTGTGGGCGCTGCCGTTGATCTTGGTCAAGGAGGACCTCGGGCTCACCATCGCGGCCCTCGGCGCCGTGGTGTTCCTGCGGGGCTCCCGCCGCTGGGGAACCGTGGCGATGGTCTTCGGCGCGGTCTCGTTCCTGGTGATCGTGGGGTGGGTCCTGCCCACGGTCAACGGCGACGCCGGTGGCTTCGCCGACAAGTACGCCCCTTCCGGGCCCGCGGAGGCGCTCCGCTTCCTCATGGACGGGTCGCACTCCAAGCTCCGAACGGTGCTGTTCCTGCTCGTCCCGACGGGGATGCTGGCGCTGCGCTCGCCGATGCTGCTGCTGGTCACGCTGCCCACCTTCGGCTGGCGGTTCGTCTCCTCGCGCCAGACCTACTGGGACCCCTACTACCAGTACGACGCCGTCCTGGTCCCGATCGCGGTCGCCGCCATGGTCGAGGGCGCGCGCCTGGTGCACCGGCGGTTCCGGGGGATCGGGCTGGGGGTCGGTCTGGCCGCTGCGGTCCTCGGCACGCTGGCGCTGGTCAACCAGCAGTCCCTCTCCCAGGCGAAGAGCGCCGACTTCTGGCGTACGCCGCCCCGCACGGCGGCGATCGACAAGGTGCTCGACACGATCCCCACGGGCGCCCGGGTGGCAGCCTCCGACGACCTCGGCGGGCGGATCGCGCTGCGGACCGAGCTGTACCTGGTCGGGGACACCCTCGGCCCGGACGGCCCACCACTGCCCGCCTCGGAGTTCGACGAGGTGGAGTGGGTGGCGTTCGACCAGCAGTTCTTCCTCGCTCCGACCCGAGCCTGGAAGGGCTTCGCCCAGCTGCTGACGACGGGCGACTTCGAGGTGGTGGCCGAGGCGGAAGGTGTCATCGTCGCCCGCCGTACGCACGGCGAGTAGCCTCCCCCGCATGAACACCTCGCCCTGCCGCGGCTGCGTGGTGTACGACGAGTCGCTGACCGCCTACGACTTCGGGGCGGCCCACCCGATGAACCCGATCCGGGTCGACCTCACCGTGTCCCTGGCCCAGCAGCTCGGGGTCCTCGACCGGTGCGTGCGCGTGCCCGCCCCCGACGGCACCGAGGACGACCTGGCCACCGTGCACGAGCCGGCCCTGATCGAGGCGGTGATGGCGGCCAGCGACAACCCGACCACGGGTGCCTCCGAGTTCGGCTTCGGCAGCGAGGACAACCCGGTGTTCCCCAACATGCACCGCGCGGCGCGCCACGTCGTCGGGGCGAGCATCGAGGCGGCCCGTCAGGTGTGGACCGGCGAGGTGGACCACGCCGCCAACATCGCCGGTGGACTGCACCACGCGATGCCCGACCGGGTCAGCGGCTTCTGCGTCTACAACGACGTCGCGGTCGCCATCAGGTGGCTGCTGGCCAACGGGGCACGCAAGGTCGCCTACGTCGATGTCGACGTCCACCACGGTGACGGCGTGGAGCGAATCTTCTACGACGACCCGCGGGTGCTCACGGTGTCGCTGCACGAGACCGGGCAGATGCTGTTCCCAGGCACCGGCTTCCCGGCCGATGCCGGCGGGCCCGAGGCCCTCGGCTCGGCCGTGAACGTGGCTCTCCCGCCGGGGACCTCCGACGCTGGCTGGCTGCGCGCCTTCCACGCGGTGGTGCCTCCCCTCCTGCGTGAGTTCGCACCCGACGTGCTGGTCACCCAGCAGGGCTGCGACACCCACCGCGACGACCCGCTGGCGCACCTGGCGCTGAGCGTCGACGGCCAGCGGGCGAGCTATCTGGCGCTGCACGACCTCGCCCACGAGGTGGCCTCGGGACGGTGGGTCGCCTTCGGCGGCGGGGGGTACGCAGTCGTCGACGTAGTGCCGCGAGCCTGGACCCACCTGCTGGCGGTGGTCTCGGGTTCGCCCCTGGCCACCGATCTGGAGACCCCGGTGTCCTGGCGCGAAGGCGTCCGAGAGCATCGCGGCGTCCGTGCTCCGTCGCGGATGACCGACGGGCGCAACCCGGCGTACCGGGACTGGGCCGAGGGCTACGACCCGGACACCTGGCTGGACCGGGCGATCCAGGCCACGCGGGACGTGGTGTTCCCCTACAACGGGCTGGACCCCTACGTCTGAGGACGAGGTTCGACGCGTTGGCAAGGTGCCACGCCGACGCCACACCTTTCACTTTGGGGAATCTCTGGCACAGTGGTCACATTGCCCCTATATTTCTCGCAGAGCGCACGGAAGACCTGCGGCGGGGAAGCTGCGGGACGTGCGGAAAGAAAGTGCGGTGCGCTATGCCCACGAACGACATCTCCGAGGTGAAGTTCCTGACCGTTGCAGAAGTGGCAGCGGTGATGCGCGTCTCCAAGATGACTGTCTACCGACTGGTCCACAACGGAGAGCTGCCGGCCGTTCGCGTCGGGCGCTCCTTCCGGGTCAGTGAGGAAGACGTCAACGAGTACCTCCGCACCAGCTTCTTCGACGCCGGCTGACCCCGGTGGCGCCGCCCGGTGGCCACCGGACGGCGCTCCGCCGTGACCGGTCGGCAACCACGGGCGGTGAGCGTCCACGCCGATTCGGTCTGGCTGGAGAGGACCGATAGGCTGTGCCCTTCGGACGGAGGACCCCTGGGCTCCTCCTCTCACATACGGATGGGTCAAACGTGGGTTCTGTCATCAAGAAGCGGCGCAAGCGCATGGCGAAGAAGAAGCACCGCAAGCTGCTGAAGAAGACGCGCGTCCAGCGCCGCCGTCTGGGCAAGTAGGTCCAAGCCTCCAGGCGTCCTCATGGGTCAGGTTGTCCTCGTCACCGGTGTGGCCGGTGATCTCGGGCGTCGCTTCGCGGCGCAGCTCTCGAGGTCGCCGGGGGTCGAGCGCGTGATCGGCGTCGACGTGGTGCCGCCCCGGGGCGACCTCGGGGGGACCGTCTTCGTGCGAGCCGACATCCGCAACCCGGTGATCGCCAAGGTGATCGTGCGCGAGCGCGTCGACACCGTGGTGCACACCAGCGTGGCGGCGACGGCGGCCGCAGCGGGCCGGACCTCCACCAAGGAGCTCAACGTCATCGGGACGATGCAGCTCCTGGCGGCGTGCCAGCAGGCCCCCGACGTCAAGAAGCTCGTGCTCAAGTCGAGCGCGTCGTACTACGGCGCGACGAACCGTGACCCGGCGATGTTCACCGAGGGCATGAGCGCCAAGCGGCTTCCCGGTGGTGGCTTCGCCAAGGACGTCGTCGAGGTCGAGTCCTACACCCGTGGCTTCGCGCGGCGCCGTCCTGACGTCTCGGTCACGATGCTGCGGCTCGCGAACGTCATCGGCCCGAAGCTCACCACCGCGATGACCGGCTACTTCCGGCTCCCGGTGATCCCCACCGTCCTCGGGTTCAACCCGCGTCTGCAGTTCCTCCACGAGGACGATGCGCTCGGGGTCCTCGAGCACGCGACTCGCACCGACGTCTCCGGGACCTTCAACGTCGCCGGTGACGGCGTGATCACGTTGTCCCAGGCCGTACGTCGGACCGGCCGGCCATCCCTGCCGCTTCCCGGGTTCGCCCTGCCGGGCTTCGGGTCCGCGATCAGGCAGACCCGCGTCGCTGACTTCTCCCCCGAGCAGGTGGCGTTCCTGACGTTCGGTCGCGGCTTGGACACCACCCGGATGCGGAGCATGCTGGGATTCGAACCGACCTTCACCACCGCAGAGACGTTCGCGGACTTCGCCCAGTCGCTGCGACCCGGCGTCCTGGCCCCGGCGCGGGTCAGGGCAACCGAGTCAGCCCTGCTGGGTGCACTGACGACTGGAGGCGAGACACGTGGGTGACGCCGAGATCATCCCCATCGGGACGCGCGGCAAGCCCGGCCGCGGCACCGGAGAGGCCAAGCCGTCCTCGAACAGCCGCAGCCTCGCCGCCCGGGCCCCCGCCAAGCCCCGGACCGGGCCGGCCCGACCCACGGGCTCCGCGACGACACCAGCCCTGACCCGGGCCGAGCCGGCTGAAAGCGCCCCGTCCGCACCCGCGGACTCGGCTCACCCCACGGTCCCGACCCAGCCCCGCTCGTCGAGGAACAGCCAGCGCCCGACGGCGGCTCCCGCAGCAGCAGCGCTCGAGGACAAGCCTGACGTGGGCGAGCCGGTCGCCGCTGAGCCCACCCGCCTGCACACGAGGGCGCCGGCCACGGCCGCCCATCGCCATCCCACCCCCGGCATCCCGCCCCTGGAGTGGCTCGCGGGCCTGACGACCGCCTCCAAGGAGCTCTTCGGTGCCAACTGGGAGCCCCGCCTCGCCGAGTTCCTGGCCTTCCTGCGACGACGCCTCACCGGCGACTTCACGGTCGACGACTACGGCTTCGACCAGGAGATGACCGAGCGCTTCCTGCTCGCCGCGGTCCGACCGATCGCGCAGAAGTGGTTCCGGGTCGAGGTGCGGGGTGCCGAGAACATCCCGAGCCAGGGAGGCGCACTGGTGGTGTCCAACCACTCCGGCACCGTCCCGATGGACGGCCTGGTGACCGCGGTCAGCATCCACGACCACACCGACCGGTTCCTGCGTCCCCTCGGCGCCGACCTGGTCTTCAGGCTCCCGTGGATCGGCGATCTCGCCCGCAAGGGCGGCACCACGTTGGCGTGCGGCGAGGACGCCGAGCGCATGCTCCGCGGCGGCGAGCTCGTCGGGGTCTGGCCCGAGGGCTTCAAGGGCATCGGCAAGCCGTTCGGTGAGCGCTACAAGCTCCAGCGGTTCGGTCGTGGTGGCTTCGTCTCGGCGGCCATCCGCACCGGTGTCCCCATCATCCCCACCTCGGTGGTGGGCGCCGAGGAGATCTACCCGCTCGTGGGGAACATCCCCTCGCTGGCGCGCCTGCTCGGCGTGCCGTACCTGCCGATCACCCCGTTCTTCCCGCTGCTCGGGCCGTTGGGGCTGGTGCCGTTGCCGTCGAAGTGGTTGATCGAGTTCGGCGACCCGATCCGGACCGACGACTACGACCCCGGTGCGGCCGACGACCCGATGCTCGTCTTCAACGTCACCGACCAGGTGCGCGAGTCGATCCAGCAGACGCTCTACACGTTGCTGATGAGGCGCAAGTCGGTGTTCTCCTAGCGCGTGCCGCGCAGCGGGCCCTGAGGCGTCCGAGCGTCCGGCCGACGGGCTGGTGCGGGAGACGTCAGCTGCCGGGCAGCAGGTCGCCCGTGACCTTCTTGGCCTGGTCGCCGAGGTCCTGCAGCCCGTCCTGGACCGGGGCGGGGAGCGTCGGGACCGCGGGCGCGGGAACCAGCCCGCTGGTCGGGGCCGGGGCAGTGCCGATCACGCCGTCGAGCAGGCCCTTGACGCCACCTCCGGTGGTCAGCGAGGGCACGAGCGTGCCGTCGCTGGTGATCGTGCTCCGCACCGGTCCGTCCTGTGGCGAGACGTCGGGCAGCCCAGCGGCGCCTCCGGTCACTTCGTCGGGCGTCACCTTCGGGAGCTCTCCTGCCGCCTTCTGCGCCTCGGACCGCAGGTCGGCCAGCTGGGCGTCCTGTGCCTTCTGGACCAGCGCGATGTCGGCCACTGCTTGGGAGACCGGTCGGGCGAGCAGGTTCGCCGCGGAGGCCGCTGCTGCCGCGGCGGCGAGGGACTCCGGCGGTGACAGGCTCTCCTGGGGCGCACACGCACTGCACAGCACTCGCGCCTGCTGGTCGATGTCGGCCACGGTGTCGGCGGCCTCGACCAGGAGCGCGTCCAGCCGGGCGGAGCTGCCGGAGAGCGCGGCGATCTGCTGCATCTGCTGGGCGGTGAAGGCGCGGACGGCGACGATGTCCTCGGGATTGCTGTCGCTCTGGTAGGCGGTGAACAGCTTGGCGGACCCCTCGTCGGCCGCGCTGCGGAAGGCGTCGAGCGTGGAGCCGAGCAGCACCACGTCGGACGAGCCCCCCGCTCGCAGGTCGCTCACCTCGTCGAGGCGGGTGGCGGCCTGTCCGAGGAGGGAGGTGCCCTTGGCGGCGTCTCCGAAGTGCACGGCCGTCGCGGCCGACTCCACCCCGCGCTTGACCGGGTAGAGCGCCTCGCCCGGGAGCGAGCCGGAGGCGGCAGCGGCCATGCCTGCGCCGCCGCCGACGATGACCAAGGACGCGGCGAGCGTGCCGAGACGCCGGTTGCGCCGGGTGCGGGCTGGCGCCAGGTGACGTACGACGGGCCCGGCGGCGACGAGCTCGGTCGCGGCGGCGGTCATCAGGCGCGATCGCAGCTCTGCGGCGAAGTCGGCCCGGGGGAGCACGTCCGGCTGTGCACGCATCGTCGCGGTCAGGTCCAGGAGGTCGGCGTACCGGTCAGCGACGGCGGGGGTCGCCGTACCGCTGAGGACTCGGTCGAAATCCTCGGCCGCGCGCTGGGCGGGCAAGAGGGGCGTCATGTGAGCGTTCCTGAGCTGTGGGAGGTGGTGTCGTTCCGATCACCGGTGAGCCGGCCGGTCGGCGTGCACGCTGACATCCACCACAACGAGGCGGCGGGGAGCGAAGTTATGGCATTCGCGAACTTTCCCATGGTCGACATGTCAGCGCATTCCCTCGGGCAGGATCTTGGCCAGGTTGCGTACGCCGCGCAGCTGCAGCTGCTTGACCGCGCCGGAGCTGCGACCCAGGAGATCCGCCGTCTCGACGATCGACATCCCCTGCAGGAAGCGCATCACCAGGCACTCCCGCTGCTCCGTCGGGAGCTCGCCGAGCGCCGCGAGCAGCGCCTCGTTCGTGAGCGAGGCCAGCACCTGCCCCTCGGGACCCTCGGTCGTGGTGTCCAGGCTGGTCATGTCCTCGGTGGTCGTCTCCAGACGCGTGCGGCCCGCCTTGAAGTGGTCCGTGGTCAAGTTGCGGGCGATCGTCATCAACCACGCGCCGAAGTCCTTGCCCTGCCAACGGAAGGAGCTCATGGCCCGCAACGCGCGGAAGAACGTGTCGGCCGTGAGGTCCTCGGCCAGCTGCACCGAACCGAGCCGGTAGTACAGGAAGCGGTAGACGCTCGCGTGGTAGTGGTCGTAGAGCTGGCCGAAGGCCTCGGCGTCGCCTGCGCGGGCGAGCTCGACCAGCGCGATCAGCCGGCTGCCCTCGGCCTCGTCCTCCAACGAAGAGGTGGCCAGGTCGGAGTCGTCGTGGGAGCTGGAGCGCGGCGCCGGTGGCGTCTGACCGGTCCGTGCGCTGGTCTGGGTGAGCAGCCAGTGGGTCTCCAGCGGCCGCGCGGGTCCGAAGCCGCCCGGGCCGGTCACCGCGTCGCCGACCAGGGCGGGCACAGGGAAGCCGGTCTGGCGCCCATCCGTCTGCAGCACATCGGTCAGGGCAAGGCGCAGCGCGTCCAGACCGAGCTGAAACTCGTGAGTGCCCATGCGTCACACCGACTCGGGTCGGCGTCCCTCCAACTGGCCCGATGCTACGCGGCGGTCAGGGCGTTGTGAACCGTTTCGTGACCCAGGCCACGGCCTCGGGAGGCCGGCCGCCAGGGGTCTTCAGGGCTCCGAGGAGAGCCCGGGTCGAGGCCGCGCGGTCCCGTCAACGAACCTTGCGACGCAGAGCTGCGCCTGCCGCCGCAGTGCCTGCGAGGGCCCCGGCCACGCCCGCGGTGAACAGGCCCAGTCGAGCCGCCTTGCGGCCGGTCCGGTAGTCCCGGATCCGCCAGCCCTGGGTGCGGGCGTGCTCGCGCAACCGGGTGTCCGGGTTGATCGCGCACGGGTCGCCGACCACCTCGAGCATCGGCAGGTCGTTGTAGGAGTCGGAGTAGGCCGAGCACCTGGCCAGGTCGAGCCCGAACCGTTCGGCGAGCTCCTTGACGGCTACGGCCTTGGCCGAGCCGTGCAGCATCTCGCCGACGAGCTCACCGGTGTAGACGCCGTCGACGTGCGCGGCAACCGTGCCGAGCGCCCCGGTCAGTCCGAGCCGGCGGGCGATGATCGTCGCGATCTCGATCGGCGCGGCAGTCACCAGCCACACGCGTTGGCCCTGGTCGAGGTGGAGCTGGGCGAGCGCGCGGGTCCCCGGCCAGATCCTGTGTGCCATGCGCTCGTCGAAGATCTCCTCACCGAGCTCCTCGAGCTCGGCCACGGTGTGGCCGGCGATGAACGAGAGCGCCGAGGCGCGGGCCTCCGCCACGTGCTCGGGGTCCTCGACCCCGACGACGCGGAAGTACGCCTGCTTCCACGCGGCGCCGAGGATGTCCCCGGTGGTGAAGAACTCCCGGCGGTGCAGGCCACGAGCGAGGTGGAAGATCGATGCCCCCTGCATCACGGTGTTGTCGACGTCGAAGAACGCAGCGCTGGTGGGGTCGTCCTGCACGCTGAGCGCACTCTCCACCTCGGCGATCGACGCCGCGGCCTCTCCAGCCAGCTGTGAGCGACGCTGCAGGTTGGGTGGCCGCGCCGGGGACTTGCGTCCCGGCATGCCGCGCGGCGGGGGAGGTGTCACCAGCCCAGACTAGGCCCGGCACAGGGGCGAGGGTCGACCGTCCGTCGTGTGCGAGACTCGCCTGATGGACTCCAACGTCTCCGTGCTGTTGAGCCGGGCGGCCGAGGATGAGCCTGAGAAGACGGTCCTGAGCGAGGCCGCCACCGGCCGGACGATCACGTTCAGCGGGCTCGACGAGCTGGTCGGTCGGGTCGTCCAAGGCCTCTCCGACGCGGGCATGGTGGCTGGCTACCGGGTGATGGTCGCGACCGGCAACAGCATCGAGTTCGTGGCGGCCTACCTCGGCGCGCTCCGGGCCGGCATGGTCGTGGTTCCCGTCAACCCGCGCAGCGCGACGGGCGAGCTGATCCGGATGCTGGCGGACTCCGGCACGCGGATGGTGATCGCGGATCCTGGGACGGTGGCCACCGTGCGCGAGGCGGTCGGTGGGCTCACCGATGCCATGGAGGCGGCCGGGCACGATCAGGGTGCGCGTCCCCGCATCGTGACCGTCGGCACCACGCTGGCGCCGGGTGAACGCAGCTGGGACCAGCTGATCGCGAGCTCCGGCCATCCCGTTCCGGCTCGTGTCGACCCCGAGAGCCTGGCCGTGCTGCTCTACACGAGCGGGACCTCTGGCCGGCCCCGAGCCGCCATGCTCTCCCACCGGGCGCTGCTCGCCAACGTCGAGCAGGTCGCCCAGGTGGACCCGGCGATGATCACCGGTCGTGACGTCGTCCTCGGCGTGCTTCCGCTCTTCCACGTCTACGGCCTCAACGCCGTGCTCGGTCAGGTGCTGCGTCAGAAGGCCCGGCTGGTGCTCGTCGACGGCTTCGACCCCGAGGGCTCGCTCGACCTGATCGAGGACGAGGCGATCTCGGTGGTGCCGGTGGCCCCCGCGGTGTTCGCCTACTGGATGCAGGTGCCCGGTCTGGAGGACCGGCTCGGTCCGGTACGCCTGGTGCTCAGTGGCTCCGCCCCGCTCGACCCCGACCTCACCGCGTCGTTCACCGCCCGCACGCACGTTGCGATCCACCAGGGCTACGGCCTCACCGAGGCCGCCCCGGTGGTCACCTCCACCCTGTGCAGCCGGGAGCCGTCGCCGCGATCGGTAGGGGCAGCGCTGCCCGGCATCGAGATCCGGCTGGTCGACGACAACGGCCTCGAGCCGCACGACGAGGACGGTGGCGAGATCCACGTCCGGGGCAAGAACCTGTTCTCGGGCTATTGGCCCGACGGCGCAGACGGCCCCGACGAGGAGGGCTGGTGGCCCACCGGGGACGTCGGCTACCTCGACCCGAGCGGCGACCTCTACCTCGTCGACCGGCTCAAGGAGCTCGTGATCGTCTCCGGTTTCAACGTCTACCCCAGCGAGGTCGAGGAGGTCCTCACCGAGCTGCACGAGGTCGCCGAGGCAGCCGTCATCGGCGTTCCCGACGAGCTGACCGGTGAGGCGGTCGTCGCCTTCGTCAAGCCGTCGGTGGCCGGGATGAGCGACGACCTCGAAGGCGTGGTCCGCCGTCACTGCGAGCAACGTCTGGCCAGGTTCAAGCAGCCCTCGGTGGTCAAGGTGGTCGAGCGGCTGCCGTACACCCCGACGGGGAAGGTGCAGAAGGGTCGTCTGCGGGCGACCGAGCGTCGGCGTGTGCTGGGGCTGCTGGAGTGAGCCCGGAGGTGTCTCGGACGAGCTCGGCAGGTCCTCGGGTCACCCTGTACAGCAAGCCCGGCTGCCATCTGTGCGAGGAGGCCCTCGCGGTCGTCGAGCGCGTCTGCGCCGACTCGGGCGTCGCCTACGAAGTCGTCGACATCACCACCTCGACCGAGCTGACGAGCACCTTCGGCGAGCAGATCCCGGTCACGTTCGTGGACGGTCGCCAGCACGACTTCTGGCGCGTCGACGAGTCGCGACTGCGTCGCGCGCTGGCCTGATCCGGCCTCGCTCCGGCCGCGAGAGCACCCCGGTCACGAGACACATCTCACATGTGCTAGGCCCTGAGTCACGCTCCATTTGTTCGCACGTTCACAAACTCTTAGAGTGCAGAGAACCCCATCTGCGGAGCGTGTCATTCCTGTGAGCAATTCCCGTATTCCCGAGGCGACGGTCGCGCGTCTTCCGGTGTACCTGCGGGCGCTGAACGCCATGAGCGACGCGGGCACCACGACGTGCTCCAGCCTCGAGCTCGCGACCGCTGCCGGGGTCAACAGCGCCAAGCTGCGCAAGGATCTCTCGCACCTCGGGTCCTACGGAACTCGTGGTGTGGGGTACGACGTGCAGTACCTGCGCTACCAGATCTCACGCGAGATCGGCCTCACCCAGGACTGGCCAGTGGTCGTCGTGGGGATCGGCAACCTCGGCCACGCCTTGGCCAACTACTCGGGATTCTCCTCGCGCGGCTTCCGGACGGTGGCGTTGCTCGACGCCGACGGATCGCGGCACGGTGAGGTGGTCGCAGGCCTGGAGATCCGCAGCTTCGAGGACCTCGAGCAGGTCGTCGCCCAGCACGGCGTCGGCATCGGTGTGATCGCCACGCCCGCGATCGCCGCCCAGGCGGTGTGCGACCGCATGGTCACGGTGGGGATCCGCAGCATCTTGAACTTCGCGCCGACGATCCTCTCGGTCCCCGAGGGCGTCGACGTGCGCCGGGTGGACCTCTCCAGCGAGCTGCAGATCCTGGCCTACCACGAGCAGCGCAAGTCCAGCGCCACGTCGGGGACCCGCAACGGGCTGGACCACGACCGGCTGAACCACGACCGGCTGGACCACGACCGGCTGGAGCACGAGCACCTCGACCCCGGCCCTCTGACCGCGCGCGTCGTGGCGCTCACGAAGGACGTCGGATGAGCGTCCTGGTCGTGGGGATCTCCCACAAGACAGCCCCGGTCCACGTGCTGGAGCGGGTCGCCCTCGACTCCGACGGCGTGCACAAGCTGATCCGCGAGATCTCGGACAGCGAGTTCGTCACCGAGGTCGCGGTGCTCTCCACCTGCAACCGCACCGAGGTCTACGCCGGCGTCGATCGCTTCCACGGCAGCGTGGAGACGATCTCCCGGTTGATCGGCGAGCGGGCCGGGCACCAGCCCGAGGACGTCCTCGAGCATCTCTATGTGCACTACGACGACGGAGCGGTGTCCCACCTCTTCAACGTCGCCGCCGGGCTCGACTCGATGGTGCTGGGCGAGAGCCAGATCCTCGGCCAGACCCGCGAGGCACTGCGGGTCGGGCAGGACGCCGGCACGGTCGGGCCCTCCCTGAACGCGCTGTTCCAGCAGGCGCTGCGGGTGGGCAAGCGCTCGCACGCCGAGACCGACATCGACCGGGTCGCCCCGAGCCTGGTGAGCGCGGCACTGACGCGTGCCGCCGAGCACGTCGGGGACCTCGCCGGCAAGCACGTCGTGGTGGTCGGCGCGGGCTCCATCGCGAGCCTGACCGTGGCCACCGCGTCGCGCGCGGGTGCTGCTTCGATCGTGGTGGCCAACCGGACCCCCGAGCGGGCGGTCCGCCTGGCCGTGCAGTACGACGCCAGGGCGATCCCCCTCGACGAGCTCAGGAACGGCAACGAGCCCGTCGACGTGCTGGTCTCCTGCACCGGCGCCGCCGGCATCCTGGTGGACGCGGACGCCGTCTCCGCCAGGCGCGTCGACGACCGCCCCCTGGCCGTGATCGACCTGGCACTGCCCCGCGACGTGGACCCCGCCGTGGCCGAGCTTCCAGGTGTCCGACTGATCGCCCTCGACACGCTCGCCGCCGAGCTCCGGTTCTCTCCCGGCGGCGCGGACGTCGACGGCGTACGGCTGATCGTGGCCCAGGAGATCTCCGCCTTCCTCGCGGCGCGGAGCGTCCTGAGCGTCACCCCGACCGTGGTGGCACTGCGCACCATGGCGACCGGCGTCGTCCAGGCCGAGCTGGCCCGCCTCGCGGCGCGGCTGCCGGAGCTCGACGACGTCTCTCGCGCCGAGGTCGAGAAGGCGATCCACCGGGTGGCGGAGAAGCTGCTCCACGAGCCCACGGTCCGGGTCAAGGAACTCGCCAACCACACGGGAGCCGTGTCCTACGCCGCAGCGCTCGCCGAGCTCTTCGCCCTCGACCCCGACGCCGTCGACGCAGTGACCCGGCCGGAGGGAGTATGAGCACCCGAGCGACCGCGGCCGGCCCCGTCGTGCGCATCGGCACGCGCGCCTCGAACCTCGCCCGGACCCAGAGCAGCCTGGTGGCCGAGGCGCTGACGGCAGCCACCGGCCTGGCCACCGAGCTCGTGCTCATCCGCACCGAGGGCGATGTCTCCTCCCAGCCGCTCGCCCAGATCGGCGGCACCGGCGTCTTCGTCAGCGCGCTGCGCGAGGCCCTGCTCCGGCGCGAGGTCGACATCGCCGTGCACTCCCTCAAGGACCTGCCCACCGGGCCCGCCGAGGGCATCGCGCTGGCGGCCGTCCCGCTCAGGGAGGACCCGCGCGACGTCGTCGTCGCGCGCGACCGGCTCACCCTGGGTGAGCTGCCGGCCGGATCGCGGATCGGCACGGGCGCGCCCCGTCGGGTGGCCCAGCTCGAGGCGCTCGGCCTCGGCGTGGAGGTGGCCGACATCCGCGGCAACGTCGACACCAGGGTGTCCAAGGTGGCCTCCGGGGAGTTCGACGCGATCGTCCTCGCCCGGGCCGGTCTGGCTCGTCTGGGACGACTCGACGAGGTCACCGAGGTGCTCGACCCCTTGCAGGTGCTTCCGGCCCCGGGGCAGGGAGCGCTCGCCGTGGAGTGCCGGGCCGAGACCGAGATCTCGCACGTCCTGCGCCGGGCCCTGGACCACCCAGCGACCCGTGCCTGTGTCGAGGCCGAACGAGCCCTGCTCGCGGAGCTCGAGGCGGGGTGCTCGGCCCCGGTCGGCGCACTCGCCGAGGTCGCCGAGGGCGACCACGGCGACGAGCTCTGGATCAGGGCGGTGGCGCTGTCCTACGACGGCTCTCTCTCAGTACGACGTTCCGCGTCGGGTCCGCTCGACGACGCCGTGGGACTGGGCCAGAAGCTCGCTGCAGAAATGCTGTCCGAAGGCGCGGCAGAACTGATCAACGCACACACCGAAGTAGCAAGAAGGCGATCGTGACCAACGAGAACACGTCCAGCACCCCCGCCCACGGTGGAAACCGCCCGCTGAAGTGGGTCTCCTTCGTCGGGAGCGGCCCCGGTGACCCCGGACTCCTCACGGTCCGGGCCGTCGAGCTGCTCCTCGATGCCGAGATCGTGATCACCGAGGTGCCCGAGCACGAGGAGCTCGTCCGCAGCGTCCTCGGGATCCCGGCACCGGTCGAGACGGTCGACGGTGAGCAGGTCGGCGAGCCGGTCGAGCCGATCGGCCCGGTCTTCGTCGACGGTGGCTTCGGCGAGGACGGCCAGCCGCTCACCCACGCAGCCCGTGCCAAGGTCGTCGTCAAGCAGGCCCGGTCCGGCAAGCGCGTCGTACGGCTGATGTCGGGTGACCCCTTCCTCTACGCCTCCGGGCCGGAGGAGGCGCTGGCGTGCACCAAGGCGGGTGTCGGGTTCGAGATCGTGCCCGGGGTCTCCTCGGTCAGCGCCGTGCCGACCTACGCCGGCATCCCCTTGACCACGAAGAACCACCGCGAGGTGGCGGTGGTGACCTGCACCGACGCCAAGATCGACTGGGACTCCTACGCCACCCACGCGACGCTGGTCCTGCTCTCCGCGGTCGAGTCCATCGGGGAGATCGCGGGTCACCTGATCGCCGCCGGGCGGCCGGCGACGACGCCGGTGTCGATGACCTCCACGGGAACGCTCACCACCCAGCACACGGTGGTCTCGACCCTGGAGCACATCGCGGCCGACGCGATCGAGGCCGAGATGGCTCCACCGGCGGTCACCGTGGTCGGGCCGGTCGTCGACCTGCGCGAGACGCTGTCCTGGTTCGAGACCAAGCCCCTGTTCGGCTGGCGCGTGCTGGTGCCCCGCACCAAGGAGCAGGCCGGGCGGCTCTCCTCCCGTCTGCGCGGCTTCGGAGCCGTGGCCGAGGAGGTGCCGACGATCTCCGTCGAGCCGCCCCGCAACCCCCAGCAGATGGACAAGGCCGTGCGGGGCCTCGTCGAGGGTCGCTACGAGTGGATCGCCTTCACCTCGGTGAACGCGGTGCGAGCGGTCCGCGAGAAGTTCGAGGAGTACGGCCTCGACGCCCGTGCGTTCTCCGGGCTGAAGATCGCGGCCGTGGGCGACAAGACCGCCGCCGCGCTCGCCGACTGGGGCCTGAACTCCGACCTCGTGCCGACCGGCGAGCAGTCGGCGCGTGGCCTGCTCGAGGACTGGCCGCCCTACGACGACGTGCTGGACCCGATCAACCGGGTCTTCCTGCCGCGCGCCGACATCGCCACCGAGACCCTGGTCGCCGGACTCGTCGACCTCGGCTGGGAGGTCGACGACGTCACGGCCTACCGCACGGTGCGCGCCGCCCCGCCGCCGGCGCCGACGCGCGAGGCGATCAAGAGCGGCAAGTTTGACGCCGTGGTGTTCACCTCGTCCTCGACGGTGCGCAACCTGGTCGGGATCGCCGGCAAGCCGCACGCCTCGACGATCATCGCGGTGATCGGTCCGGCCACGGCCAAGACCGCCGAGGAGCACGGGCTGCGTGTCGACGTGCTGGCAGCGCACCCCTCGGTCGAGGAGCTCGTCGACTCGCTGGCCGACTTCGGAGCGGCTCGTCGGGCATCGATGATCGAGTCGGGTCAGCCGGTCACCCGGCCCTCGGAGCGTCGTCCCGCGACCCGCCGCAAGGTCCGCACGCAGTAATGGCGGGCTTCCCCGAGATCCGGCCGCGGCGCCTGCGCCGTACGCCGGCGCTGCGGCGACTCGTCTCCGAGACCTCGGTCCGGCCCGGCCAGCTGGTGCTGCCGTTGTTCGTCGCGGAGGGCGCGACCGAGCCGCGGGAGATCACCAGCATGCCCGGCGTCTTCCAGCACACCCGCGAGACCCTGAAGAGGACGGTCAACGAGGCCGTGGAGGCCGGGCTCGGCGGGGTGATGCTGTTCGGGCTGCCCACCCGCAAGGACGCCACCGGCAGCGGAGCCGTGGACCCGCACGGGATCTTGAACCTCGCCATCACCGACGTCGTCGCCGAAGTGGGTGACCAGCTGAGCGTGATGTCCGACCTGTGTCTCGACGAGTTCACCGACCACGGCCACTGCGGCGTGCTCGACCCGGACGGACAGGTCGACAACGACCGCACCCTCGAGATCTACGCGCAGATGGCGCTCGCGCAGGCCGCAGCGGGGGTGGACCTCGTCGGGCCGAGCGGGATGATGGACGGCCAGGTCGGGGCGATCCGCCAAGCACTCGACGACGGCGAGCACGCCGAGGTCGGCATCCTGGCCTACTCCGCGAAGTACGCCTCTGCGTTCTTCGGACCCTTCCGGGAGGCCGTGAACTCCTCGCTCGAGGGTGACCGGCGGACCTACCAGCAGGATCCGGCGAACCGGCGCGAGGGCGTGCGCGAGGCGATCCTCGACGTCCAGGAGGGTGCCGACATCGTGATGGTGAAGCCGGCGATGAGCTACCTCGACGTGGTCGCAGCCGTGCGCGCCGCCGTCGACGTGCCCGTCGCGGCGTACAACATCTCCGGCGAGTACTCCATGGTCGAGGCCGCTGCCGCCAAGGGCTGGATCGACCGGGACGCCGCGGTGATGGAGATGCTCACCTCGATCCGCCGGGCCGGCGCCGACGTGATCCTCACCTACTGGGCGTTGGACGCCGCCAGGATGCTGCGCGCCTAGCAGGGGGTTTCCCCGGTCGACCGGGGAAACCTGACCTTGTCGGGCGTTGCAACACCCAACAACGTCAGGGATCAGCCAACTACCCCGCCCGGTTTGCGACTTTCATCGTGGCTGGTGCTCGCTGGGTTGGGCCTGGGATGGACGAGGTCGGTGTGGTCAAGGTGGCCCGCAGTTTCACCGGTCGACCGGTGAAACCTGACCTTGTCGGGGGTTGCAACACCCGTCAACGTCAGGGATCACCCAACTACCCCGCCCGGTCTGCGACCGACACGGTGCCGCGCGTGCTCGCGGGGCGGGCCTGGAATGAACGTGCGTGATGTGGCCGACGCTCATCCGGGTGAGTAGTGGCTGCTGAGCAATGCCCTGTACGTCGTGCCCGACGAATCCCCCGGTGCCGTTGCACGGCCGGGGGCGGTCACGGCACGAAGGCACCGGGAGAGAAGCGAGAACCCCCGACCGATGGCCGGGGGTTCCTTGTTGAAACTCAGAGACTCAGTTGTGGCAGTTCACCCCGGGGACGGGGGTGACGAGAGCGCCAAGCGTGCTGCACAGCGGGCCGACGAGACCGCCGACAGTGCCGCCTCCTGAGCTAGATCCGCCGCCCGAACCCGTGTCGCCACCCCCGGTCACAGGTTTGGTGGCGTCACTCGCCGCCTTCTTCACGGTGTCGGTCACGCCGCTCGTGCCACCGGTGGAGCCACCGGTGTCGCTGGTGCCGGGGAGGGTGCCCTTGGTGGTGCTGGTGGCGCCGCCGGTGCTGGGCGTGGTCGTGCTCGTGCCGGTCCGGGTGCTCTTGCTGGACCCGCCGGAGGTGGAGGTGCCGTTGGACTTCGCCGCCTGGCGCTGCTTGGCCTTGCGCTCCTTGGCCACCTTGTAGGACCGGTCGATCGCGGAGGAGTAGCTCGGGGAGAACGAGGTGCCCGCCTGGGTGCCCGAGGGGACCGCGG
Source organism: uncultured Actinomycetota bacterium (assembly GCA_963815825.1). Taxonomy (GTDB): domain Bacteria; phylum Actinomycetota; class Actinomycetes; order Propionibacteriales; family Nocardioidaceae; genus Marmoricola. The sequence continues at coordinate 31,479 of CAWFII010000019.1, forward strand.
TGTAGTCACCGGAGCTGTAGGCCTCCATGATCCGCAGCACGAGGTTCACGTAGTCCTGGCTGTGGTTGTAGCGGTAGATCGCTGCTTCCTGGCCCTTGCGGGTGGACAGGTTCTCGCTGCCGGAGCACAGGTAGACGGCCGTGGCGAGGGAGGCGTCGTCGATGTCCTGGGGGTTGCGCTTGCTGTCACCGTCCGCGTCGACCTTGACGACCTGCCAGGTCGAGGGGATGAACTGCATGGGACCCACGGCCCGGTCGAAGACGGGGTCCTTGTCGAGCTGGCCGCCGTCGGTGTCGTTGATCGCCTGGGTGCCGTTCTTGCCGTTCAGCGCGATGCCGTAGATGCCAGGCGTGCTGACACCGTCCTCGCTCAGCGTGTTGCCCCCGTAGCGACCGTGGTCGGACTCCACCCGACCGATGGCGGCGATCAGCTCCCAGGGGATGTTGCAGGACTTGTCCGCGGCGTCGATGATCTGGGCGCCGCGCTGGTAGGCCGCGAGGGCAGGGGCGGGGATGCCGTTGGTCGAGGCGCCGGAGACGACCGAGTCCGCGGAGCCGTCCGGGACGGCGGGTGCGATCACACCGGGCACGGGCACGCTGGCCGGGGCCTCGATGGCGTCGGCGGGGAGTGCGGTGCCGTCCGGCAGCGCGCCGACCTTGGCGGCGGAGTTGGCCGTTGCGCTGGCGCCAACCAGGCTGGCGGTCCACACCCCCGAGAGCAGCGCGAGGGGGGCAAGGACGACAGCCTTGCTCCGGCGTGACAGCGGCTTGGCGGTCATGTGTGAGTTCTCTCCCCTGGTGGTTCGAAGTGCCGGGGGGACCCCCGAGCCCCGGCACCTGCTCCAACGAACTTGCCCTGCTCTGGTCACGTGCAAACGCCACGTGTGACCGATGCCACACCTGTCAGGCGGGCTGCCGTGGCGCTCCCGAGCGCGACGCGGCAGGTGGGACTGGACGAAGCAGCCCCGCGGATGCGGGTTTATCAGCATTTCAGGCGATGCGCCAGCCCGGGCCGCCCGGCCGGTGCGCGAGCGGTGTGGGTGGTCGGGGACAATATGGGCGTGCCAGAGACCGACAGCTCTTCCCGGACCCGTGCCACCGCCGAGTCGGCCGCCTGGTTCGAGCGCGCCCACGTCGTCACGCCCGGAGGGGTGAACTCGCCCGTCCGGGCCTTCAACGCGGTCGGCGGCACGCCCCGGTTCATGGCGTCCGGATCGGGGGCGTGGCTGGTGGACGTCGACGGCAACGAGTACGTCGACCTGGTCTGCTCCTGGGGCCCGCTGCTGCTCGGTCACGCCCATCCCGAGGTCCAGGCTGCGGTCGTCGACGCCGTACGCCGGGGCACGTCGTACGGCACTCCGACCCGGCCCGAGGTCGAGCTGGCCGAGGAGATCGTGGCGCGCACCCCGATCGAGAAGGTCCGGCTGGTGTCCTCAGGCACCGAGGCCACCATGTCGGCGATCCGGCTGGCCCGTGGCTTCACCGGACGCGACCTGGTGGTGAAGTTCGCCGGGTGCTACCACGGCCACGTCGACTCGCTGCTCGCCGAGGCCGGCTCCGGACTGGCCACCCACCGCATCGAAGGTGCCGTCCCCGGCACCCCGGGGGTCCCCGCAGGCTCCACCGCGGCCACGCTGGTGCTCCCGTTCAACGACCGCGCCGCCGTCGAGGCGGCCTTCGCGGAACGCGGGTCGGAGATCGCGTGCCTGATCACCGAGGCGTCCCCGGGCAACATGGGGGTGGTCCCGCCCGAGCCCGGTTTCAACCGGTTCCTCGCCGAGACGTGCGCGGCCCACGGCGCCCTGTTCGTCTCCGACGAGGTGATGACCGGGTTCCGGGTCTCCCGTCAGGGACAGTGGGGCCTCGACGGGGCGACCGAGGGGTGGCGTCCCGACCTCGCCACCTTCGGCAAGGTCATGGGTGGTGGCTTCCCGGCAGCGGCGTTCGGCGGTCGCGCAGACGTGATGTCGATGCTGTCGCCCGAAGGACCCGTCTACCAGGCGGGCACGCTCTCGGGGAACCCCGTCGCGACCACCGCGGGCCTCGCGACGCTGCGGCTCGCGACCGACGAGGTCTACGCCCACGTCGACGAGTCGGCGAGGACCCTGTCGAGCGCCGTCGTCGCGGAGCTGACCCGGGCCGGCGTACCCCACGTGCTGCAGGCCGGCGGCAACATGTTCAGCGTCTTCCTCGGGGTGACGGGGGACCGCGTCCGCGACTACGCCGAGGCCTCGACCCAGGACGTCACCGCCTACAAGGCCTTCTTCCACGCGATGCTCGACCAGGGGGTCTACCTGCCGCCGAGCGCCTACGAGGCGTGGTTCCTCTCCGCGGCCCACGACGACCGAGCCCTCCAGCACGTGCTCGACGCGCTGCCGGCCGCTGCCCAGGCGGCTGCCAAGGTGGTGTCGTGAAGACCATCGTCCACCTGCTGCGCCACGGCGAGGTGCACAACCCCGAGGGCATCCTCTACGGACGGTCGGGCGGCTTCCACCTCTCCGAGCGTGGGCGCCTGATGGCCGAACGGGTAGCCGAGCGCATCGGGGACCGTGACATCACCTATCTCGGCTCCTCCCCGCTCGAGCGCGCCCAGGAGACGGCAGCCCCGCTGTCGGCGGTGCTCGGACTCACGGTGGAGCTCGACGAACGCGTGATCGAGTCCGGGAACCTCTTCGAGGGCAAGCCGTTCCGGCTGCGTGAGTCGATCCTCCGCTCGCCCGAGGTGTGGCCCAAGCTGTGGAACCCGTTCCGCCCGTCGTGGGGGGAGCCCTACAAGCAGGTCGTCGCCCGGATGTGGCCGGCCGTCCTCGACGCCCGCGCGGCGGCGGAGGGCCACGAGGCCGTCATCGTCTCCCACCAGCTGCCGATCTGGATCACCCGGCTCGAGGCGGAGGGCCGGTCCTTCCTGCACGACCCACGCAAGCGTCACTGCACCCTGTGCAGCCTGACGTCGTTCACCTTCGAGGACGAGCGACTGGTGAGCGTGGGCTACTCCGAACCGGTCGGTGACCTGATCCCGCGGGCTGACCGCAACGCTCCTTTCTCAGCCGGAGGCGCCGATGCCGACCACAAGCCGCCCTCCTGAGGTGCGTAGCCCGATCCGCGTGCTGCTCGCCGTGCTCCTCGTGGGTGCGGTCGCCTCTGCGTGCGGCGGTGCTCCCGGCACGGGCGACAAGGGGTACGTCGACGGACAGGGCATCATCACGCGCCTGTCGGTGAAGGAGCGCAAGCAGCCGGGCCCCGTCGCCGGGACGACGCTCGAGGGCAAGCCGCTCTCCCTGGAGCAGTACGCCGGCAAGGTGGTCGTCCTCAACGTCTGGGGATCATGGTGCCCGCCCTGCCGCAAGGAGGCCGGCCTCCTGGCCGGTGCCGCACGTGAGCTGGCGAAGGACGACGTGGTGTTCGTGGGTGTGAACACCAAGGACTCCAGCGTCGACCAGGGGCTCGCCTTCCAGCGCCGCTACGACGTTCCCTACCCCTCGCTCTTCGACCCGTCGGGTCGGGCCTTGCTCGCCTTCCACGGCACCTTGAACCCGAGCGCGATCCCCAGCACGGTCGTGCTCGACCGCGACGGTCGGGTGGCTGCCAGCATCCTGGGCGAGGTGCCGAGCCAGCAGACGCTGGTCGACCTGGTGCGGGACGTGCGGAAGTGACCCCCCAGACGATCGCCGCTCTGCTCGGGGCCCTCAACCCGCTGGACCTCGGCGACTGGTTCGCCCGGACCGCCTACGACGGGTCGCTCCTGCTCGCTGTCCCGGTCGCGCTGGTGGCGGGACTCGTCTCGTTCTTCTCGCCCTGCGTCGTCCCGCTGCTGCCCGGCTACCTCTCCTACGCAACTGGCCTGTCCGGGGCGGATCTCGCCGACGCGCGCCGCGGCCGGATGCTCGCGGGATCGTTGCTCTTCGTCCTCGGCTTCTCGTTCGTCTTCGTCTCCTACGGTGCCCTGATCGGCGCGGTGGGCAACTGGCTGTTCACCTACGAGCGGCCGATCACGATCGTGCTCGGCTCGTTCACGATCGTGCTCGGGCTGGTCTTCCTCGGCGTCGTCCCGTGGCTGCAGCGCGACTGGCGGGTCCACCAGGTCCCCGCCGTCGGGCTGGCTGCGGCGCCCCTGCTGGGAGTGCTGTTCGGCCTGGGCTGGGCACCGTGCATCGGCCCGACCCTGACCGCCGTCACGACGCTGGCACTGAACGAGGCCAGTGCCGGTCGCGGTGCGCTGCTCAGCCTCGCCTACTGCCTCGGCCTCGGGCTGCCGTTCATCGGGGCCGCCCTGGCCTACCGCCGGATGCTCGGCGCGGTGGGCTGGATCCGCCGCCGCCAGCGGTGGGTCACGGCGTTCGGCGGGCTGATGCTGATCGCAGTGGGGCTGCTCCTGGTCACCGGCTGGTGGGACGTGATGGTCGGCTGGATGCGAGCGTGGTTCTTCCCCGGCTTCACGGCGGGCGTCTAGTGTCCGGCCCCGCAACCGGCTACGAGGCCCCACCGCTGCGCCCACGCGAGCTGGCGCGCTGGACCTGGCGCCAGCTCACCTCGATGCGCACGGCGCTGATCTTGCTGTTCATGCTGGCGCTGGCCGCGATCCCTGGCTCCGTGGTCCCGCAGGAGGCCGTCGACTCCGTGCGCGCCTCGCAGTGGCGGGGCCAGCACCCGCAGCTGACGCCGATCTACGAGAAGCTCGGGCTGTTCTCGGTCTACAACTCCGTGTGGTTCTCGGCGATCTACATCTTGCTGATGATCTCGCTGGTGGGCTGCATCGTGCCGCGTCTGCGGGTCTACTGGCGGGGGGTGCGCGCCCAGCCCCCGGCCGCGCCGCGGAACCTGTCGCGGCTGCCCTACCACTCCAGCTTCGAGACCAGCGCTGCCGGCGAGGCCGTCCTGGAGCGCGCCGCGGCGTCGCTGCGTCGACGGCGGTTCCGGGTGCGGGTCCAGGCAGGCTCGACGGGGAACGCGCCCGCCGACGGGAATGGGTGGGTGGCGGCCGAACGCGGCTACCTGCGCGAGGCGGGCAACCTGCTCTTCCACCTGTCCGTGCTGATCGTGCTCGTGGGCTTCGCGCTGGGCGGGCTGTGGGGCTTCAAGGGCGGCGTCATCGTCGTGACCAAGGACAGCTTCGCGAACACGTTGAGCCAGTACGACGACTTCCGCGCGGGCACGTTCTTCGACGCACGCAACCTGCAGCCCTTCGAGTTCACCGTGAACAGCTTCGACGTGACGTTCATCCGTGAGGGCCGGGAGGCCGGGATGGCGCACAAGTTCGCCGCCGACCTGACCTACAAGACCTCGCCGGACACCCCCGCGCAGCAGCGCCAGATCTCGGTCAACCACCCGCTGGACCTCAACGGCACCGAGGTGTTCCTGATCAGCCACGGCTACGCACCGCACATCACCGTGCGCAACGCCGACGGCTCGGTCGCGTTCTCGGGCCCGGTGGTGTTCCTGCCCGAGGACAGCACCTTCCGCTCCTTCGGCGTGGTGAAGGTCCCGGACGCCACCCAGCGGTCGGGCAGCACCCAGCTCGGGCTGGAGGGCGAGTTCTACCCGACGTACGCCTTCACCGACGCCAGCGGGCCGTTCTCCGCCTTCCCCGACGACAAGAACCCGGCGCTCTCGATGCTCGTCTACCGCGGCGACCTGGGCCTGGACTCGGGGAAGCCGCAGTCGGTCTACGCCCTGGAGAAGAAGGGCCTCCAGCCGGTCAAGAAGGCCGACGGCAAGCCCCTGCGCCTGGACCTCGCCCTCGGACGTGGCGCCGTGCTCCCGGACGGCCTCGGCACCGTCACCTTCGACGGAGTCAGCCGCTTCGTGAAGCTGCAGGTGAGCCACACCCCAGGGCAGAGGGTGGCCCTGGCCGGTGTCGTCCTGGCGCTGGTCGGCCTGCTGGGCTCACTGTTCATCCGTCCGCGGCGGATCTGGGTCAGGACCCGTCGCGAGGGTGACGCTACTGTCGTCGAGGTGGGTGGACTCGACCGCAGCGCCGGTGGGGACCTGTCCGCGGAGATCGGCGAGCTGACCGAGTCGCTCCGCGAGGCGCACGCCCCGCCCGGGGCCTCGTCGGGAGACGCACCAGGTTTGCAGGAAACAGGCTCGACCAACGCAGGAGGGTCGTCGTGACGCACGATCAGTTCGAGATGCTCAGCAACCAGGCCGTCGCGGCCTGTGCCGTCGTCTACTTCCTCGCTCTGCTGGCCCACGTGGGCCAGTGGGCGGCTGCCCGCAACGTCGCGGAACCGGTAGAGGTGGTGGTCCGGGAGAGCGTCGTGGTCGGCGGCGGTGCCGGTGTGCGGGACGACGTAGCGCCCCCGGAGGACCCCGAGCGGATGGAGCTGTTCGGCCGCATCGGGGTGGCCCTGACCGTGGTCGCCGCGTTCGTGCACTTCATGGCGGTGGTGAGCCGTGGACTCGCCTCGGACCCGCTGCGGGTGCCCTGGGGAAACATGTACGAGTTCACCTTGACCGGCACCTGGGTCGTGGTGATGGGCTACCTGCTGCTCTACCGCCGCTACTCGCTGTCGTGGCTCTCGCCGGTCGTGACCGGCTTCGTGCTGGTGACGCTGATGGTCGACGTGCTCGTGCTCTACACGCCGGTGGTGCCGTTGCGGGACGCGCTCCAGTCGCCCTGGCTGGTGATCCACGTCATCGCCGCGATCATCGCCACCGGAGCCTTCACCCTGGGCGGGATGTGCTCGGCGCTGTACCTCGTCAAGGAGCGTTGGCAGCGGCGTCAGGTCGCGGACGGGACCGAGCCGCGCGGCTACCTCGCCCGCTTGCCCGAGCTCGGCGTGCTGGACCGGGTCGCCTACCGCACCCACGCCTTCGGCTTCCCGATCTGGACCTTCGCGGCCCTGATCGCGGGACCGATCTGGGCGCACTACGCGTGGGGCCGCTACTGGGGCTGGGACCCCAAGGAGGTGTGGGCGTTCATCACCTGGGTCGTCTACGCCGCCTACCTGCACGCACGGGCCACCTCGGGCTGGAAGGGACGCTCGGCGGCGATCGTGGCCCTCGTGGGCCTCGCCACCTTGTGGTTCAACTTCGTGGGGATCAACTTCTTCTTCGGCAGCGGGAGCCAACACTCCTACGCCGCGCCCGAACCGACCGCGATCGTCCGAACGCTCACCGAGGTGTGAGGTCCGGGATGAGCCCCGCGAGCGTGGGATCTTCGGGCACGCCGGCACCGCGCCCCTGAACCAGGGGCGAGCCGAGGCCGGCTAGGACTCCTCGTCCTTGCTGTGCCGCTGCTTGCGGTCGAGCTCGCGCAGGAAGTCCTCGTCGTCGTCGGGGCCCACCGGGCCGCGCGGGACGGGCTTGCCTCCGCCGTTGCCGCCGCCGTTGCTGCGCCGCTCGATCAACCAGAACGTCGCGTAGACGACCGCCGCGAAGAGGGCGAGGAAGAGCACGAGCCGGAGCATGCCTCCAGAGTAGATGGTCACCGGTAGGCCGGATCAGTTTCGTCGCGATGGCCGTTCCTCACGGGCCCGGCTGGAGCCGACGGGGACCTGAGGGGGCGTGGTCGGTCGGGCGTGGAACCGCTTGTAGCCTGGACAGGTGAAGGCGTTCGTCATCTACACCGTGCTGCGGCTCTCCCTGTTCGCCGCGACCTATGTCGTGATGGCCGGGGTGTGGTGGCTCGTCCTCGGTGACCAGGGCGTGCTCCTGGTGCCGTTCCTGGTGGCGTTGATCCTCTCGTCCTTCCTGTCGCTGAAGCTGCTGGCTCCTCAGCGCGAGCGGTTCGCTGCCGCGGTGCAGGCCAGGGCGGAGCGCGCCACCGCGGCCTTCGACGAGCGCAAGGCCCGCGAGGACTCCGAGTAGCTCCTCAGCATCTGCGTGGACGGGACGCCGCGCTGCTATCCGCGGGGCTTGCGCTTGAGCTGGCGGTTGATCCGGGTCTCGGACTGGCCGAGGACCTTGGCGAGCAGCTTCACCCGGTTGGTGTACGCCAGCGCGCAGACAGCAAGGATGCCGAGCAGGATGAAGAACCACATGCGGCCAGTGTGACACCGGCCCCGGCACCGGGTCAGAGGACGCCGACCCCGATGCCGACGAGGATGCCGGCGGCGTACAACAACCCCGCCATTCCCGTCTGCTGCAGCACCGGGACCAGGCCCTGGCCGGTCGCCTTGTCGCCGAGCACCACGTTGACGGCCCGCACGGCCGGTGGCGCGGCGGCCAGGCCGAGCAGGGCCCACCAGGTCGTGGTCAGGGCTACGGCCACGAGAGCGACGGCGGCCAGGTCGACGAGCAGCCCGTAGAGGTGCCGGGTGCGTTCCTCGCCGAGCGCCACTGCGAGCGTGCGCTTGCCCGAGACGGTGTCCGTGGGGATGTCGCGGAGGTTGTTGACCACGAGGATGGCGCAGGCGAACGCCCCGACCCCGACCGCGGCGTAGAGGGCTGGAAGCTCGAACGACCTGGTCTGCACATACGTCGTGCCGAGGACCGCCACCAGGCCGAAGAAGACGAAGACCATCACCTCGCCCAGGCCCATGTAGCCGTAGGGGCGGGTGCCCCCGGTGTAGAACCAGGCCGCGAGGATGGACAGCACGCCGACCAGGAGCAGCCACCAGGCGGTGGTCGCGACGAGCACGAGGCCGACGAGTCCGGCCGCGCCGAGGGAGAGGAACGCGGCGGCCTTCACGGCGCGGGGGCTGGCGAGGCCGCTGCCGACCAGGCGCAGGGGACCCACCCGGGCGTCGTCGGTGCCGCGGATCCCGTCGGAGTAGTCGTTGGCGTAGTTGACGCCCACCTGGAGCAGCAGCGAGACCGCCAGGGCGAGCAGCGCCTTCCACCACACGACCTCGTCGACCCACAGCGCGATCGCGGTGCCGGCGAGGACGGGAGAGATCGCGGCCGGCAGGGTCCGTGGGCGCGCGCCGGCGATCCACTGGGCAGGGGTGGCCATGACCGGGATTGTGCCAGCGAGCCGCGGCCCCCTCGGCCGCCGGGATGCAACAGGCCCGGTTAGCGTGGCCGTCGTGAGCAGCCTGCGTCCCGTCAGCGGAACGGCCGAGGAGATCCTCGGCCTGCTCAGGGAGTGGGACGCGGCCGCGGACCCCGAGCCGCTCGTGATCACCACCTCGGGCTCCACGGGCATGCCCAAGCCGGTGCTCCTCTCCCGCGACGCCATGCGCGCCTCCGCGCTGGCCACCCAGGAGCGGCTCGGGGGGGCTGGCCGATGGGTGCTGAACCTGCCGCCCACCCACGTGGGAGGGGTCCAGGTGCTGTTCCGGTCGGTGGTCGCGGGCACCGAGCCGGTGACCACGCGAGACGTCGTCTCCGCCCGTGAGGAGCTGGGCGAGAGCCGCTGCTATGTCAGCCTCGTGCCCACCCAGCTGCACCGGCTGCTCGACGTGCTGGCCGCCGTGCGCGCCCTGGCAGACTTCGACACGGTGCTGGTCGGCGGCGCTGCGCTCCCGCCCGAGCTCCGTGACCGGGCGGAGGCATCGGGGATCCCGGTCGTCTCGACCTACGGCATGAGCGAGACCTGCGGAGGCTGCGTGTACGACGGGGTCCCGCTGGCGGGTGTGGAGATCCGGATCGACGACGGGCACGTGCTCCTGCGCGGCCCGATGCTCTTCGACGGCTACCAGGGCGACCCCGAGCTCACGGCTGCGACGCTGCGGGACGGCTGGCTGGTCACCCACGACCTCGGGCACGTCGACGAGGGCGGGCGGCTGCGGGTGACCGGGCGCGACGACGACATGATCACGACCGGCGGCGTGAAGGTGCCCGCTCCCTGGGTCGCGGAGCGGATCCGGGCACACCCATCGGTGTTCAGGGCCGAGGTGCTCGGCGTACCGGACGAGGAGTGGGGCGAGCGGGTGGTGGCCTTCGTCGTCGGGCCCGTCGAGCTGGACGACCTGCGCACCTGGGTGGCGGCCGAGCATCCCCGGGCCTGGGCGCCGCGCCAGCTGGTCCGGCTCGACCGGTTGCCGGAGCTGGCCACGGGCAAGCCCGACCGGCTGCAGCTGCGGACCCTCGCATGACCGGGCCCGTGGCGCGAGCCCGGCGCTCCGGGGACTCGGTGTGCCCGGGATGAAGGTCTTCTCGATCCCCCTGAGCACCCGCTTCCGCGGCCTCACGGTGCGCGAGGGCGTGCTGCTCGAGGGCGCCGCCGGGTGGGGCGAGTTCAGTCCCTTCCTGGAGTACGACGCAGTCACCGCGGCGCCGTGGCTGGCCTGCGCCCGCGAGGCCGCGGACCAAGGGTGGCCCGACCCGGTCCGTTCCCGGGTGCCGGTCAACGTCACCGTCCCGGCCTGCTCCCCCGAGCGCGCCCGGGAGATCGTGCTCGCGTCCGCAGGCTGCCGGACCGCCAAGGTGAAGGTCGCCGAGCGTGGTCAGGACCCCGGTGAGGACGAGGCCCGGCTCGAAGCCGTACGCGACGCCCTCGGTGCCGACGGACTGGTCCGGATCGACGCCAACGGAGGATGGTCCCTGGAGGAGGCCGTGACCCGGATCGGGGTCCTCGAGCGTGCCGCCGGTGGGTTGGAGTACGTCGAGCAACCGGTTGCCTCGGTCGAGGACCTGGCCATCGTGCGCCGCCGCGTCGCGGTGCCTGTCGCCGCCGACGAGTCGATCCGGCGCGCCGCCGACCCCTACCGCGTGCGTGACCTGGAGGCTGCCGACATCGCGGTGCTCAAGGTCCAGCCTCTCGGGGGCGTGCGTGCCTGCCTGCGGATCGCCGAGGAGATCGGGCTGCCGGTGGTCGTCTCCAGTGCGATCGAGACCAGCATCGGGATCGCCGCCGGGGTTGCGCTGGCCGCCGCGCTGCCCGAGCTGCCGTACGCCTGCGGCCTCGCCACCGTGCAGCTGCTCACCGACGACGTCGTCGACGAGCCGCTGACGCCGGTCGACGGATCTCTGCCTGCCCGCCGACCCACCGTCGACCCCGCGAGGCTCCAGCGGCTCGCCGCCGAGCCGGACCGTGCCGCGCACTGGCGCCGCCGGATGGTGGAGGTCGGGGCCGTGCGGCAGGATCATCCCTCGTGACCCGATCTCCCGAGCAGGGCTCGACCAGGCTCGCCAGCTGGCTGGTCGACCGCCTCGTCGAGCGTGGCGTGACCGACGTGGTGCTCTGCCCGGGGTCGCGCAACGCACCGCTCTCCTTCGCCCTGGTGGCGGACGACCGGGTCACCCTGCACACGCGGATCGACGAGCGGACGGCTGCCTTCGTCGCCCTGGGCCTGGCCAAGGGGTCGCACCGCCCTGCGGCCGTGGTCACGACCTCGGGGACCGCCGCGGCCAACCTGCACCCTGCGGTGCTGGAGGCGGCCCACGCGGGTCTTCCGCTGATCGCGGTCACCGCGGACCGTCCGGCTCGTCTGCGTGGCACCGGCGCCAACCAGACCACCGAGCAGGTGCGGCTCTTCGGCGGTGCGGCCAGCTTCGTCGACCTGACCGAGCCGGACGAGGACGCCCTCGACTCGGCCTGGCTCCCCGACGGACCCGTGCACCTGAACTGCCAGTTCGACGCGCCGTTGCTGCCGGTCGGTCCCGGGCGGGTAGGGGAGGCGCGCCCCGCCCGGCTGAAGGCGGGCCGGGTCGGCCCCGAGCATCCGCTGCCCGGCCGCGAGGTGCACGCCCTCACGACCGGTCCGCGGACGGTGGTGGTCGCCGGCGACGACGCCGGGCCGCCTGCCCGCGTGCTGGCGGAGAACGCGGGCTGGCCCCTCCTCGCCGAGCCCAGCAGCGGCTCGCGGACCGGCGCCAGCCCGATCCGCACCTACCGGTTGCTGCTCGGCACCGACCTCGGCGCGCGGGTCGAGCGGGTGGTCGTCCTCGGCCACCCGACGCTGTCACGGCCCGTGGCGCAGCTGCTCGCCCGAGCGGACGTCGAGGTGGTCTCCGTGCGCACCCGTGGCCGCTGGCCGCACCGACCCTTCCCCGTCGCCGCCGAGTGCGACGCCGTCGAGGTGGCCGGGACCGACGACCCGGCCTGGCTGGAGGAGTGGCGGGACGCGGACCGCCGGCTCGGCGGGCGGGTCGACTCCTTCGTCGCGGAGCAGCCCGGCCTCACGCCGTACGACGTGGCCGCGGTGGTCAACGCTGCGAACCCACCCGGCGGGCTGCTCTTCGTCGGCGCCAGCAACCCGATCCGCGACCTCGACCTGATGGCCACCGCGCACCCGGTGGGCGAGCGCCGGATGGTGCTCGCCAACCGCGGCCTGGCGGGGATCGACGGGACCGTGTCGAGCGCGATCGGTGCGGCCCTGGGCCGCCCCCGCAGCTCGCGCGCGATCGTCTACGTCGGCGACGTCACGTTCCTGCACGACGCCAACGCCCTCGTGCTCGGACCGCACGAGTCCCGTCCCGACCTGACCATCGTGGTGGCCAACGACGACGGCGGCTCGATCTTCGCCACCCTCGAGCAGGGGGCGCCGGAGCACGCGGGGTCCTACGAGCAGCTGTTCGGCACTCCTCACGGTGTCGACCTGGCCGCTCTGTGCGCGGCCACCCGGACACCGCACTGGCGGGTCTCGGACCGCGCCGAGCTGCAGCACGCGCTGTCGGGTCCTGCCGGCGGGATCGAGGTGGTCGAGGCGGTCATCCGCCGCGACAACCGGCGTGAGCTCGACGAGGCGCTGCGCTCCCTCGCCGGCTGAGCCGCGCTCGACCCGCACTCGCGGGGACACCCAGGGTGCACCTCGACGATGATGGACCCATGGAGGTCGTCGTCACGCTGGTCGGGATCGTCGCGACGGTGATCGTCGTCGCGGCGGTCTGTGCCCGGCTCGACCTCCCGTCGCCGCTCATCCTGATCGGCGTGGGTGTGATCGGCTCCTACCTGCCGTTCGTGCCGGAGGTCGCCCTCCAGCCCGAGGTCGTGCTCTTCGGCCTGCTTCCGCCATTGCTGTACGCCGCTGCCATCCAGACCAGCCTGGTCGACTTCAACGCCAACCGCCGCGCGATCCTGCTGCTCTCGGTCGGGCTGGTCGCCTTCACGACCGCCGGGGTGGCGGTGCTCGTGCACGCGCTGCTTCCGGACCTCGGCTGGGCGCCCGCCTTCGCCATCGGCGCCGTCGTCGCGCCCCCCGACGCCGTCGCGGCTACCTCGATCGGACGCCGCATCGGGCTGCCGCGGCGGATCGTGACCATCCTCGAGGGGGAGTCCCTGCTCAACGACGCCACGGCGCTGGTGGCGCTGAACACCGCGATTGCGGCCGCGGTGGCGTGGCAGGTGCTGGCGCGGGACTTCGCGATCGCCGCGGGGGGCGGGATCCTGGTCGGGCTCGCGTTCTACGTCGTCGTCGGCTATGTCCGCAAGCACGTCACCGACCCCGTCATCGACAGCGCGCTGAGCTTCCTGACCCCGTTCGCGGCGTACGTCGCGGCCGAGAGGATCCATGCCTCGGGCGTGCTCGGGGTCGTGGTCGCGGGCCTCCTGCTGGGTCACCGGTCCGCGATCCTGCAGACCGCCCAGTCGCGGATCGCAGAACGCCTCAACTGGCGCAGCATCGCGTTCCTGCTGGAGAGCTCGGTGTTCCTGCTCATCGGCCTGCAGGCGCGGACGATCATCGGCGACGCGTTCGGCGGCGACCTGAGCGTCGCGCGCATCGCGGCGCTGTGCGGCGCTGTGCTGTTCGGCGTGATCGTGCTCCGGATCGTGTGGGTGTTCCTGGCCCGCTACCTGCTGGTTCGTCCCGGGCCCGACGGCGGCGGTCAGGTCCCGCCGTGGACCTACACGTTCCTCCTCGGCTGGGCGGGCATGCGTGGCGTGGTCACCCTCGCGGCCGCGTTCGTGATCCCCGGGGACACCCCGCACCGCGACGTGCTCCTGCTGGTCGCCTTCACGGTCGCCGCGGGCACCCTGTTCCTCCAGGGACTCTCCCTCCCGCTGGTCGCCCGGCGGCTCGGGGTTCCCGCTCCGGATCCGGCGGTGGACGCGCTGGCCCGGGCGAACCTGCTGCACCAGGCGTCGCAGGCCGGCCTCGCCGAGCTGGACCGGCTGGAGGAGGCCGACCCGCACGGGGTCAGCGAGCTGATCCGCGACCGGGTGATGCGTCGGTCCAACGCCGCCTGGGAGCGCTTCGGCGGGACGGACGCCGAGACCCCCAGCGACGTCTACGCCCGGCGCCGCAAGCTGATGATCGACGCCGAGCGCGCCAGGGTGCTCGAGATCCGGAGCACCGGGACCGTGGCCCACGAGGTCGTCGACGACGTGCTCTCCATGCTCGACGTGGAGGAGTCGATGCTCGACTACTCGGCCGCCGAGCGGGAGCGCGTCCGGGCCAGCAATGTCCCCACGGCGTTCGAGGGCGGGTGCGACCACCTCCGCGAGGTACGCCGTCCCGTGGAGCCGGACACCCCGGGTGAGTGTGGCGACTGCGTGCGTGCGGGGACGGCCTGGGTGCACCTCCGGATGTGTGTGAGCTGCGGCCACGTCGCGTGCTGCGACTCCTCGCCGCAACGGCACGCGAGCGTGCACCACGAGCAGAGCGCCCATCCGGTGATGCGGTCGGCCGAGCCGGGTGAGGACTGGCGCTGGTGCTTCGTCGACGAGCTCACCGGCTGAGGCGTCGTACCCGCGCGGCCTAGGGTGAGGTCCATGAGGATCACGAAGTTCGGGCATGCCTGCGTCCGGATCGAGACGGGCTCGCACGCCCTCGTGCTGGATCCCGGCGGGTTCACCGAGCCCGAGGCCGTGGACGGGGCCACCGCGGTGCTGATCACCCACGAGCACGCGGACCACTACTCGCCCGAGCACCTGCGGCGCACGGATGCACCCATCCACACGATCGGCTCCGTCGCCGCCAAGATCCGCGAGGAGGCCCCCGACGTCGCGGACCGGGTCACCGCGGTCGTCCCCGGCCAGGAGATCGACCCCGGCGTACCGATCCGCGTGGTCGGGGAGAAGCACGCCGTGATCCACCCCGAGATGATGCGCTTCGACAACAGCGGGTATCTGCTCGAGGTCGAGGGCGTCCGGATCTATCACCCCGGTGACTCGCTGACGCTCCCGGAGGAGGACGTCGACCTGCTGCTCCTGCCGGTGAGCGCGCCCTGGCTCAAGATCGGCGAGTGCATCGACTTCGCGCGCGACGTGGGCGCCCCACGGTCCCTGGCCATCCACGACCAGGTCTACAGCGAGGTCGGCCTGCGGTTGGCCGACGCGCACCTCTCCCACATGCTCGGCGAACGCGCCCAGACCTACGTCCGGCTCCGGTCGGGCCAGGACCTCTGACCTCAGACCCGGGCGGTCGGGCGGGGTTCTGGTGGTGGGGCCGCGGTGGGCTTGGGCGGGCTTGGGGTGGGCTTGAGGCGGGCGAATGTGGCTGGAGTGAGTGGAGCGGCGGTCTCCTGCCCCTTGCGGCACATTCGCATGTTCGGGGGGCTGGTCGGAAGGTGCGGGGCGGTGGTGGTGGTGCTGGTGCGCCGAGGCGGTGGTCTTGGGGCATGCGAATGTGGCTGGAGTGAGTGGAGCGGCGGTCTCCTGCCCCTTGCGGCACATTCGCATGTTCGCGGCCCGTGCACCACCCGCGGCCCCCACCGCGCGCCGCGCGCGCGTGCCCACCGCCGCCCACCGCCGCATCCCGCACCCAGGGACGTCGTTCGGGCACGGGGCTTTCGTCGACCGGGCAGGATGTGTCCGTGATCGACTGGGTGCAGGAACGCTCCGCCGTCCAGCTGCTGATGCTGACGTTCGGCCTGGTGGCCGTGCTCTCGATCGGGGCGGCGTTCCTGACGCGCGCGCTCCTGAGGCGGGGCCTGCGTACGCCGTGGGTGGTCAGGCGTCTCAACGGCGTCGGCCAGTGGTTCGTCGACCTGGTCAAGCGACCGATCACCATCGCCGTGCTCGACGAGGTGGCCGATGTGATCCAGGTCGGGCACTACACCAAGAACATCTCGGCCGCGCTCGTGGAGAACCACGACGAGCTCGTGGCGCTGGTCCAGGAGAAGGTGCGCAACGACCCGTCCGCGCGGGTGGTCAGTCGGCTTCCGGGGTACGACGCGGTCGTCACCCAGGTGAGCGACACGACGTTGCGGGTGCTCATCGAGATGCTCGGCGACCCGCGGATGGACGAGCTGGTCTCGGACCTGCTGCGCAACAACCTGCAGCAGATCAAGCTCGCCGTCCGCGCCCGCGAGAACGAGAAGCTGCCGCCGCCGGCGCCGCCAGGCGCACCCCCGACGACAGCCACACCGGCGGGCACCTCTGCGAGGACGTCGCCGATCACCTCGCCGATGGCCTTCCGTCGGCCCTAGCCAGCCAGCCAGCCAACCGGCCGTCCTCGACCTCAGTCGGCCAGCGCGTCCCGCACCGGCAGGAACTTCGCCTGGGCCTCGGCGAGCTCCGCCTCGGGGTCGGAGTCGGCGACGATGCCGCAGCCGGCGAACAACCGCACCTGCGAGGGGCCGAGCTCGCCCGAGCGCAGCGCGATGCCGAACTCCCCGTCGCCGTCGGCGTCCATCCAGCCGACGGGTGCGGCGTACCGCCCCCGGTCCATCCCCTCGATCTCGGTGATCATCTCGATCGCGACCTTGGTCGGGGTGCCACCCACGGCGGCGGAGGGGTGCAGGGCCGAGGCCAGCTCCAGGACCGTCGCGCCGGTGAGGTCGTGCACGACCCCCGTGACGTCGGTGGCGAGGTGCATCACGTTGGGAAGGTGCAGCACGAAGGGCACCTCGGGCACGTTCATCGAGGAGCAGTGCGGCGCCAACGAGTCGGCGACCGAGCGGACGGCGTACTCGTGCTCCTCGAGATCCTTCGAGGACCGGGCGAGCTGTCCTGCCAGGGCCAGGTCGTGCTCGTCGTCCCCGGTACGCCGGATCGTGCCGGCCAGCACGCGTGAGGTGACCAGGCCGCGCTCGCGTCGCACGAGCAGCTCCGGGGTCGCCCCGAAGAGGCCGTCCACGTGGAAGGTCCAGCACATGCCGTACTGGGCAGCGAGCTGACGCAACGGCCAGCGCACGTCGATGTCGGCGTCCGCCGTGGCGATCAGGTCCCGGGCGAGCACCACCTTCTCGAGCTCGCCGGCCTCGATGCGCGACACGGCCTGCGCCACCACCGACTCCCAGGCGGCACCGCTCATCGCGCCGTCCGCGAACACGACGTTGCGGGGTGCCGGGGCGGGCGTGTGCACCCGCAGGTCGGGAAGCGAGGCGATGCTCTCGGTGCCGATCACGGTGACCCACGCGCGGTCGCCGCGTCTGCCCACCACCACGCGGGGCACCACCAGCACGCTGTCGCCGGGCTCGTCGGCGAAGCCGAAGCTGCCGAGGCAGATCAGGCCGGTGCCGGGCACCTGCACCTCGTCGGTGACGTCAGAGCCGGCGGCTGTGGCGTTCCACCAGTCGGCCGAGTCGGAGAACCGGTCAGGACCCGAGGTGACGCAGCGGGCCGCCTCGCCCCAGGCGACGATCCCCTCCCCGCGGCGCAGCCACGCCATCGGGTTCTCGGTGGGCAGCAGGTCCAGCAGGTCGTCGGGGAGGTCCCCGACGGCAGTCACCTCGATGGTCCGGGCGACGAGCCGTGGGGCGGGGACCTCGCTCGTCGGGATCGGGCTGCTCACGCAAAAACCATACGCGGTGGCGCCCGTCACACCACCTGCTGGCCGGGGACCTGGTGGGGCTCGCCACCTGCGCCGGCCCGACGCGGCGCTCAGGACCAGTAGATGACGACCTTGTCGCCGGTCACCACCTGGTCGAAGAGCCACTCCACGCCGGCCCGGTCGCGGACGTTGACGCAGCCGTGCGAGGCGCCGGCGTAGCCACGGGCCGCGAAGTCAGAGGAGTAGTGCACGGCCTGGCCGCCCGAGAAGAACATCGCGAACGGCATCGCCGAGTCGTAGAGCTTGGAGACGTGGTCCCGCGACTTCCAGCCGACGTGGAAGAGCCCCTCGCGGGTGGGGGTGTACGACGATCCGAACCGCACCGCCATGGTGCGACGCACCGTCCCGTCCACCACCCAGCGGATGGTGCGGCTGGACTTGTCGATGCACAGAGCCCGGCCGGTCGTGCAGCGTGGGTCGAGCCGCGCGTCCGTGGTCGTGCTGCCCGGCAGCTTGTTGGCCAGCTCGTCGGCGGTCGGGGTGCGGGTCATGGCGGTCAGCCGGTCCATCGTGCGCTGGTCGACGTAGCCGGTGACCGCGATCTCGCGCTTGGCCTGGAAGCCGCGAACCGCTGTGGTGGTGGCCTGCCCGAAGTCGTCGGTCACGTTGCCGGAGTACCACGAGATCTGCCGCAACCGGGCCTGCAGGTCACGCACCTTCGCGCTGTGGTCGCCGCGACCCAGGAGCCGTGGCCCCGGAGGCGGGACGGCCCGGGGCCGCACGGTCGGAAGGGGAGCACCGACCTGCCGACGAGCGGGGGTCCCAGCGTCGACCGCAGCGACGGCCGGGGCAGCGACCGGGGAGGGGGCGGTCGACGTGCGGGCGGGGGCGGCCGGCTGAGCCGCGCTGACCGGGTGCCGGCCGGCCGGCTCGTGCGCCGCGGCGGCGCGGGCCACGCCGTACCCCAGGGCGGAGGTGCCCAGCAGGACTCCCGACACCATGGCCACGGTGGCCAGCCTGCTCACTCCTGCTTGCATGTCGCACATCCTCGCGTGGTCCGGGCTCTCAGCCAGGAGGACGCTCCGGGGGTGGGAGAAGGTTGTCTGCGCGACCGTCCCAGTGCTCGCCGGGCTGCTGGCCTGCATAGGGTGAGGCGGTGACCCGCGCAGACCTGAACAAGTTGCCCGCCGAGGTACGCGCGATGTTCGACGACGTCGCGCCGCGCTACGACCTGACCAACGACGTCCTCTCGATGGGCCAGGACCGACGGTGGCGCAAGGCCGTGCTCGCTGCCCTCGACCCCCAGCAGGGGGAGCGCGTGCTCGACCTCGCGGCCGGCACGGGCACCTCCTCCCAGCCGTTCCGGGACCGGGGCGCGGTCGTCGTCCCGTGCGACTTCTCGGTGGGCATGCTCCGGGTCGGCAAGCGCAACCTGCCGCACCTGCCGTTCACTGCCGGCGACGGGACGCAGCTGCCGTTCGCCGACGACACCTTCGACGCCGTGACCATCTCCTTCGGGCTGCGCAACATCGTCGACCCGGACGCGGGCCTGCGGGAGATGTTGCGGGTGACCCGGCCAGGTGGGCGCCTGGTGGTCTGCGAGTTCAGCTCACCGACGCAGGCGCAGTTCCGGACGCTCTACCTGGAGTACCTGATGAAGGCGCTGCCCTCGATCGCGCGGGCGGTCTCCTCCAGCCCCGATGCCTACGTCTACCTCGCCGAGTCGATCCGGGCGTGGCCCGACCAGCAGGGGCTCGCCGCGCGGATCGGTGCTGCCGGCTGGGGCCAGGTGGAGTGGCACAACCTGACGGGTGGGATCGTGGCGCTGCACCGCGCCACCGCCTGAATGCCGCACGTCGCACGAGAGACCAAATAGGCAACAGGAGCATGCTCTAAATACCCGGGTCAGAGGCCGATTCAGGCCGGGGTGCAGGGTTAGCGTGATGTGAGCGAGCCCTCTATGCTGAGGCCGTCGCACGGCTCGTGAAGATATTCACATGTTCACGAACACGTACTTGATGCAGGAGGACCATGGAGCTCTACACGCCGGTTCTGGCACTCATGATCCTCGCGGCAGGGTTCGCGATCTTCTCCGTGGCGGTCAGCGCGCTCACCGGACCCAAGCGCTACAACCGCGCCAAGCTCGACTCCTACGAGTGCGGGATCGAGCCCACGCCGCAACCGGTGGGCGGCGGCCGGTTCCCGGTGCGCTACTACATCACCGCGATGATGTTCATCGTCTTCGACATCGAGATCGTCTTCCTCTACCCGATCGCCGTCGCCTTCGACCAGATGCAGCTGTTCGGCCTGATCGAGATGGTGCTGTTCATCGTGCCGGTCTTCGTGGCCTACGTGTACGTCTGGCGCCGAGGGGGCCTGGAGTGGGACTGACGCGAACGCAACCGGGCCACGAACGAGCAGCAACCGGGCAGGGAATGAGCTGATGGGTCTAGAAGAGAAGCTTCCGAGCGGCGTCCTGCTGACGACGGTCGAGGGCGTCGCCGGCTACATGCGCAAGGCGTCGTTCTGGCCGGCCACGTTCGGCCTGGCCTGCTGCGCCATCGAGATGATGACCAGCGGTGGCCCGAAGTACGACCTCGCGCGCTTCGGCATGGAGGTCTTCCGCGCCAGCCCGCGTCAGGCCGACCTGATGATCGTGGCCGGTCGGGTGAGCCAGAAGATGGCCCCCGTCCTGCGCCAGATCTACGACCAGATGGCCGAGCCCAAGTGGGTGCTCGCGATGGGTGTCTGCGCGAGCTCCGGCGGCATGTTCAACAACTACGCGATCGTCCAGGGCGTCGACCACGTCGTGCCCGTGGACATGTACCTGCCCGGCTGTCCGCCTCGGCCCGAGATGCTGATCGATGCGATCCTCAAGCTGCACGACCAGATCCAGGCGAGCAAGCTCGGTCCCAACCGGCTCGCCGAGATCGAGGCCAACGAGGAGGCGGGCCTCAACGCCCTGCCCACCGCCCAGATGAAGGGCCTGATGCGATGACCACCCCACGAAGCTGCTCGCAGCTGCGCAGGGCCGCGTGATGGCCGAGGACCCCAAGGGCACCGAGGTCGACGCCACCGACGTGATGCCGGAGAACGTCCCCAGCGGGGACGGCACGGGCGAGCTGATCGGGCGCCGCGAGGGCATGTTCGGCGTCCAGGGCACCGGAGACACCTCCGGGTACGGCGGCCTGTCCAGCCCGGTCGAGCTCCCCGGTGCCTCCCAGCCGCCCTACGGCGGATGGATGGACGACGTGGCGAACGCGCTGGCCGAGGCGTCCCGCGCCGCCGGGATCGAGGCCGGTGTCGAGAAGGTCGTCGTGCACCGCGGCGAGATCACCTTCCACGTCCGGCGCGAGGACCTCGTGGCGACGGCCCGGCTGCTCCGCGACGACGAGCGGCTGCGCTTCGAGCTGCTCTCGGGTGTCAGCGGGGTGCACTACCCTGAGGACACCGGCCGTGAGCTGCACGCCGTCTACCACCTGCTGTCGATGACCCACAACCGTCGGATCCGGGTCGAGGTCACCGCACCCGACGCGGACCCGCACATTCCCAGCGTGGTGCCGACCTACCCCACCGCCGACTGGCACGAGCGCGAGACCTTCGACTTCTTCGGGATCATCTTCGACGGGCACCCCGCCCTGACGCGCATCCAGATGCCTGACGACTGGCCCGGCCACCCCCAGCGCAAGGACTACCCGCTCGGTGGCATCCCTGTGGAGTACAAGGGCGGCACGATCCCGCCACCTGACCAGCGGAGGTCGTACAACTGATGGCTGCACCAGGCTCAACCACCGGAAGCGGCTCGACCACCGACGACGCCTACGCACCGCAGGCCGAGACCAGCCAGGGACGCGTCTTCACCGTCACCGGCCAGGACTGGGACTCCGTGGTCTCCGGGGTCAACGACGAGCACGACAACAAGGTCGTGGTCAACATGGGCCCGCAGCACCCGTCGACGCACGGGGTGCTCCGGCTGATCCTCGAGCTCGAGGGTGAGACGGTCACCGAGGCCCGCTGCGGCATCGGCTACCTGCACACCGGCATCGAGAAGAACATGGAGTACCGCACCTGGGTGCAGGGCGTCACCTTCTGCACCCGGATGGACTACCTCTCGCCGTTCTACAACGAGATGACCTACTGCCTCGGCGTCGAGCGCCTGCTCGACATCGAGGACGACATCCCCGAGAAGGCCAAGGTCATGCGGGTGCTCCTGATGGAGCTCAACCGCATCTCCTCGCACCTGGTCGCCATCGCCACCGGCGGCATGGAGATCGGCGCCCTGACGGTGATGACGATCGGCTTCCGTGAGCGCGAGCTGGTGCTCGACCTGTTCGAGCTGATCACCGGGCTGCGGATGAACCACGCGTTCATCCGTCCCGGCGGCGTCGCGCAGGACATGCCTCCCGGTGCCCTGGACCAGATCCGCGACTTCATCACGCTGATGAAGAAGCGTCTGCCCGAGTACGCCGCCCTGTGCAACGCCAACGCCATCTTCAAGGCTCGCCTCGAGGGAGTGGGGCACCTCGACCTCGCCGGCTGCCTCGCGCTGGGCATGACCGGCCCGGTGCTGCGCTCGACCGGCTATCCCTGGGACCTCCGCAAGGAGCAGCCGTACTCCGGCTACGAGGAGTACGACTTCGACGTGCAAACCTGGGACACCATGGACGCCTACGGCCGCTTCCGAATCCGGGTCAACGAGATGTGGGAGTCGTTGCGGATCGTGGAGCAGGCCGTCGAGCGCCTGGCGGGCCTCGAGGGCGCCCCGGTGATGATCGGCGACAAGAAGATCGCCTGGCCCAGCCAGCTGGCGATCGGCAGCGACGGCATGGGCAACAGCCTCGACCACATCAAGCACATCATGGGCGAGTCGATGGAGGCCCTGATCCACCACTTCAAGCTGGTCACCGAGGGCTTCCGGGTCCCGGCGGGACAGGCCTACGTCGCGGTCGAGTCGCCGCGCGGCGAGCTGGGGGCGCACGTGGTCTCCGACGGAGGCACCCGCCCGTTCCGGGCCCACTTCCGTGACCCGTCCTTCGTGAACCTCCAGGCGACCTCGGTGATGAGCGAAGGTGGCATGGTGGCCGACGTGATCGTCGCCATCGCTTCGATCGACCCTGTGATGGGAGGTGTCGACCGATGAGCGAAGGTCGTATCCCCGGGATCGACGACGGGACCAGTGCGCCAGGCGTCTCGACGACCCAGGTCACCAGGGACGAGCCGCTGGACCCCACGACGTACGCCGAGCTGGAGGAGATCGCCGCTCGCTACCCGGAGGCCCGGTCGGGCCTGCTGCCGATGCTGCACCTCGTGCAGAGCGCCGAGGGCCGGGTGACCGCACGCGGCATCGAGGCCTGCGCCGAGATCCTCGGCATCAGCGCCGCCGAGGTCAGCGGCGTGGCCACGTTCTACACGATGTACAAGCGGCGTCCGGTCGGCGACTACCACGTGGGCGTGTGCACCAACACGCTCTGCGCGATCATGGGCGGCGACCAGATCTTCGAGCGTCTCAAGGACCACCTCGACGTCGGCAACGACGAGACCACCCCGCACGAGGAGGGTCGGCGGTCGATCACCCTCGAGCACGTGGAGTGCAACGCCGCGTGCGACTACGCCCCGGTGATGATGGTGAACTGGGAGTTCATGGACAACATGACCCCGGAGACGGCGACCACGCTCGTCGACGACCTGCGCTCGGGCGCCGAGGTGCACTCCACGCGTGGACCGCGGGTGGTGACCTGGCGCGAGGCCGAGCGGGTGCTCGCAGGCTTCCCGGACGACCTCGCCGACGAGGGCCCCTCCGCCGGACCAGCGTCCCTGGTGGGCCTGGCCATCGCGCGGGCGCAGGGCTGGACCGCGCCGTCGGTCAAGCAGGCCCACGAGTCCGCCCGCGAGCCCGACGCCGTGAAGGGCTCGACGACGGCGGGCAAGGCCGAGGGGAGCCACGAGGCCGAGCGCACCGAGGACGAGGCAGCGGTCGAGGAGTCCGGAGCCGAGGCCAAGCACGAGGACAACCCCTCGAACACCGGTGGTGACGCATGACCGACACACTGACCCCCGTCCTGACCGACAACTGGGGGAGCGACCGTTCCTGGACCCTGGCTGCCTACGAGGAGCAGGGCGGCTACGCCGGGCTGCACAAGGCGCTGGCGATGGCCCCGACCGACGTCGTCGAGGCCGTGAAGGCCTCCAACCTCCGCGGGCGTGGCGGCGCGGGCTTCCCCACCGGCATGAAGTGGGGCTTCATCCCGCAGGACAACCCCAAGCCGAAGTACCTCGTGGTCAACGCCGACGAGTCCGAGCCGGGCACGTGCAAGGACATCCCGTTGATGATGGCCTCGCCGCACACCCTGGTCGAGGGCGTGATCATCAGCTCCTACGCGATCCGCGCGAGCACCGCGTTCATCTACGTGCGCGGCGAGGTGCTGCACGTCGTACGCCGGCTCCAGCGCGCCGTGCAGGAGGCCTACCTCGCCGGTCACCTCGGCACCGACATCCACGGCAGCGGCTACGACCTCGACGTGATCGTGCACGCCGGCGCCGGCGCCTACATCTGTGGCGAGGAGACCGCCCTCCTCGACTCCCTCGAGGGTCGTCGCGGCCAACCGCGCCTGCGGCCGCCGTTCCCCGCCGTCGCGGGGCTCTACGCCAGCCCGACAGTGATCAACAACGTCGAGTCGATCGCCTCGGTGCCGAGCATCCTCGATCGGGGAGCCGAGTGGTTCTCCGCGATGGGCACCGACAACTCCAAGGGCTACGGGATCTTCTCGCTGTCCGGCCACGTCACCAACCCGGGTCAGTTCGAGGCGCCGCTGGGCATCACCCTGCGCACGCTGATCGACCTGGCCGGTGGCATCCGCGACGGGCACGAGCTGAAGTTCTGGACACCCGGTGGCTCGAGCACCCCGATCCTCACCGCCGAGCACCTCGACGTGCCCCTGGACTTCGAGGCCGTCGGCGAGGCCGGCTCGATGCTCGGCACCCGCGCGCTGCAGATCTTCGACGAGACCACCTGCGTGGTGCGCGCGGTGCTGCGCTGGACCGAGTTCTACAAGCACGAGTCGTGCGGCAAGTGCACGCCGTGCCGCGAGGGCACCTGGTGGCTGGCCCAGACGCTGGCCAACCTCGAGCAGGGCAAGGGCTCCGAGTCCGACCTCGACATGCTGCTCGACCTGTGCGAGAACATCCTCGGGCGGTCCTTCTGCGCCCTCGGTGACGGGGCCACCAGCCCGATCAGCTCCTCGATCGAGTACTTCCGCGACGAGTACCTCGCCCACCTCACCCACGGTGGGTGCCCGTTCGACCGCGAGGCGTCGACGATCTTCGCGAAGGTGGAGGCGAGAGCATGACGACCACTCCTGAGAAGTCCCAGGAGAAGGCACCGGAGAAGTCCGACGAGGTCACCGTGACCATCGACGGCATCGAGGTGTCGGTGCCGAAGAACATGTTGGTCATCCGTGCTGCTGAGCGCGTCGGGGTGCAGATCCCGCGGTTCTGCGACCACCCGCTGCTGGCACCGGTCGGCGCCTGCCGGCAGTGCCTGGTCGAGGTGCCGGACGCCGGCAACGGACGCCCGATGCCCAAGCCGCAGGCCTCATGCACCCTGACCGTGGCCGAGGGGATGGTCGTCAACACCCAGGCCACCTCGCCCGTCGCGGACAAGGCGCAGCAGGGACAGATGGAGTTCCTGCTCATCAACCACCCGCTCGACTGCCCGGTCTGCGACAAGGGCGGCGAGTGCCCGCTGCAGAACCAGGCGATGAGCAACGGCCGTGGCGAGACCCGGTTCACCGAGAGCAAGCGGCTCTACCCCAAGCCGATCAACATCTCCGCCCAGGTGCTGCTGGACCGCGAACGCTGCGTGCTCTGCGCCCGCTGCACCCGCTTCTCCGAGCAGATCGCCGGAGACCCGTTCATCACGCTGATCGAGCGCGGCGCACTCCAGCAGGTCGGCATCTACGAGAAGGAGCCGTTCGAGAGCTACTTCTCCGGCAACACGATCCAGATCTGCCCGGTGGGTGCGCTCACCTCCTCGGCGTACCGCTTCCGCTCGCGGCCCTTCGACCTCGTCTCCACGCCCTCGGTCGCCGAGCACGACGCCTGCGGCTCGGCGATCCGGGTCGACCACCGCCGCGGCAAGGTGATGCGTCGCCTCGCCGGTGACGACCCGCTCGTCAACGAGGAGTGGATCACCGACAAGGACCGGTTCGCCCACACCTACGCGACGCTCGAAGACCGGCTGACGCACCCGTTGGTGCGCGACGCCGGGTCCGGGGAGCTGTGCGCAGCCAGCTGGCCCGAGGCGTTCGTGGTCGCCGCACGAGGACTCGCCGCAGCGCAGACGGCCGGTGGTGTCGGCGTGCTGACCGGCGGCCGGCTCACTGCGGAGGACTCCTACGCGTACTCGAAGTTCGCCCGGGTAGCCCTGGGCACCAACGACGTCGACTTCCGTGCCCGCGCCCACTCCGCGGAGGAGGCGGAGTTCCTGGCCGCACTCGTGGTGCTCGACGGTCCTGGCAGCAACCCGGTGACCTATGCCGACCTCGAGAGCGCCCGCTCGGTCGTGATGGTGGGCCTCGAGCCCGAGGACGAGGCGGGCACGGTCTTCCTGCGGCTGCGCAAGGCGGCGCGGGGCCACCACCTGCCTGTCTACTCCATCGCCCCGTTCACCTCGCGCGGCCTGCACAAGATGTCGGGCACGTTGATCCCCACCCGTCCCGGCGACGAGGCGGCCGCTCTCGACGCGCTGGCGCACGACGGGACGGTCGCCCTCGACAGCGGTGGCCTGCTGCTCGTGGGTGAGCGCACCGCGCAGGTCCCCGGAGCGCTGCGTTCCGCCGCCAGGCTGGCGGCCACGACCGGATGCCGGATCGCCTGGGTGCCGCGACGAGCGGGAGACCGCGGAGCCGTCGAGGCCGGTGCGCTGCCGAACCTGCTGCCCGGCGGCCGGCCCGTCGCCGATGCCTCGGCCCGCGTCGACCTGGCCACTGCCTGGGGCGTCGCTGCCCTGCCCGAGACGGTCGGCCGCGACGGCGACGCCATCGTGGCTGCGGCCGCTGCAGGCGAGCTCGGTGGCCTGGTCGTCGGCGCCGTCGACCTCGACGACCTGTCCGATCCCGCCCTGGCACGCCGGGCGATCGATGCTGCCGGTTTCGTGGTGGCGCTGGAGATCCGCTCCTCCGAGGTCACCCGCGCTGCTGACGTCGTGTTCCCGGTCGCGCCGGTCACCGACCGGTCGGGCAGCTTCGTGAACTGGGAAGGCCGGGTTCGCCCCTTCGAGAAGGTGCTGCACAACCCGAGCTCGCTCCCGGACCTGCGCATCCTCGCCGGGATCGCCGAGGAGCTGGGCAGCCCTCTGGGCTGGCGGACCTCCGAGCAGGTGTGGGAGGAGATGAGCCAGGTCGGTCCCTGGGACGGCGACCGGGTCCTGATGGAGACTTCGGACGAGCCGCTCGCGACCGACGGGCTCCCGGCCGACCGGAGCGCCTCGGGCGGTCTCGTGCTCGCCTCGTGGAAGCAGCAGGTCGACGACGGTCGGATGCAGGACGGCGCGGACGACATGCGCCGGACCGGCCGCCGCCCGGTCGTGCTCGTCGGCGCCGGGACGCTCGCCGAGCTCGGCGTCGCCCCCGGGGACCACGTCACGCTGACCGGACCGCTCGGCTCGATCGTCCTCCCGATCGAGGTCTCCGACCTCGCCCCGGGGACGGTGTGGGCCCCGGCCAGCGCACCTGGCGCCTCGGTCCGCCACCTCGTCGGACCGGCCGGGTGCCCGGTCACGATCACCGGAGGAGCCCGATGACCAGCTCGATGCTCGCGGCAGCGGTCCCGCTGGTCGCTGACCCAGGTCTGAGCGCGTTCGGGCAGGACCCGGTCTGGCTGGTGATCGTCAAGTCCGTGCTGATCTTCGTCGTCCTGGTGCTGCTGACGCTGTTCAACATCTGGTTCGAACGACGCGTCGTGGCGCGCATGCAGCACCGGATCGGTCCCAACCGCAACGGCCCGTTCGGGTTGCTGCAGAGCCTCGCCGACGGCGTGAAGCTGGCCCTGAAGGAAGACATCATCCCGAAGGCGGCCGACAAGCTGGTCTTCGTGATCGCCCCGGTCGTTGCGGTCATCCCGGCGTTCGTGACCTTCGCCGTGATCCCGTTCGGGCCCGAGGTCAAGGTGCCGTTCACCGACATCACCACGCCGCTCCAGCTGACCGACATGCCCGTCGCCGTCATCTTCGTGATGGCGATCGCCTCGATCGGCATCTACGGGATCGTGCTCGGCGGCTGGTCCTCGGGGTCGACGTACTCACTGCTGGGCGGGCTGCGCTCCAGCGCGCAGATGATCTCCTACGAGGTCGCGATGGGCCTGGCCCTGGTCGCGGTCTTCCTGCACGCAGGCTCGATGTCGACCTCGGAGATCGTGACCGCGCAGAAAGACGTGTGGTTCGCCTTCACCCTGATCCCGTCCTTCGTGATCTACATGATCGCGATGGTGGGCGAGACCAACCGGGCGCCGTTCGACCTCCCGGAGGCCGAGGGCGAGCTGGTGGGTGGGTTCCACACCGAGTACTCCTCGCTGAAGTTCGCGCTGTTCTTCCTGGCCGAGTACATCAACATGGCCACGGTCTCGGCGCTGGCGACGACGCTGTTCCTCGGCGGTTGGCGAGCACCGTTCTGGATCGACAGCTTCTGGCCGGGCGCCAACGAGGGCTACTGGCCGTTCCTGTGGTTCATGGGCAAGGTGATGTTCTTCATCTTCTTGTTCATCTGGTTGCGCGGAACCCTTCCGCGGCTGCGCTACGACCAGTTCATGGCCTTCGGCTGGAAGGTGCTGATCCCGATCTCGGTCGTCTGGATCGTCGCCGTGGCAGCGATCCGTGTCGTCGAGCTGCGTGGTGGCGTCGACCGCACGTGGTTCATCGCCGCCGCGATCCTGCTCGCGATCCTGGTGGTCGTGCTGCTGTTCGTCGAGGACAGGTCCACGCCCGACGAGGAGCCCGAGCCGGTCCCCTTCGACGCCTTCGCCGGGGGCTACCCGGTGCCACCGATGCCGGACTCGACCGACCAGCGAGTGACCGCCACCGACCACGCAGGAGGTGGGCGCTGATGGCGTCCTTGAAAGAGCAGCTCTGGGACCCCGTCGCCGGGTTCGGGGTGACCTTCCGGACCATGTTCCGCAAGGTCGTCACCGAGCAGTACCCCGAGGACAAGCAGCCCACAGCGCCACGTTTCCACGGGCGTCACCAGCTCAACCGCTGGCCCGACGGGCTCGAGAAGTGCATCGGCTGCGAGCTGTGCGCCTGGGCCTGCCCCGCTGACGCGATCTACGTCGAGGGTGCGTCGAACGTCGATCTCGATGACGGGTCCGGACGGTTCAGTCCCGGCGAGCGCTACGGCCGCGTCTACCAGATCAACTACCTGCGCTGCATCCTGTGCGGACTCTGCATCGAGGCGTGCCCGACCCGCGCCCTGACGATGACCAACGAGTACGAGCTGGCCGACAACAACCGTGCCGACCTGATCTACGAGAAGTCCGACCTGCTCGCCCCGCTGCTGCCCGGCATGGAGGAGCCGCCGCACGCGATGCAGCTCGGCCGGGACGAGGGCGACTACTACCGCGGCAACCTGCACCGCCAGGACGCGCAGCCCACCGAGGGAGGCACTGCATGATCGCCTTCTGGATCCTTGCCCCGGTGATGGTGGTCTGCGCCCTGGGACTGCTGTTCGCCCGGAAGGCCGTGCACTGCGCGCTGCTGCTGGCCGTCGTGATGATCAGCCTCGCGGTGCTGTACGCCGTGCTCGACGCGCCGTTCCTGTTCGCGGTGCAGATCATCGTCTACACCGGCGCGATCCTGATGCTGTTCCTGTTCGTGCTGATGCTGGTCGGTGTGGACGCCTCCGACTCGGTGGTGGAGACCATCCGCGGGCAGCGGCTGTTCGCCACGCTGGTCGGTCTCGCCTTCGGCGCCACCCTCGTCCTCGCCGTCGCACAGGTCTCGATCGGCACTGTGGCGGGACTGGACGCGGCCAATGACGGCGGCAACGTGCAGAACCTGGCCCAGCTGCTCTTCACCAAGTACGTGCTCGCCTTCGAGGTCACCTCGGCGCTGCTGATCACCGCGGCCCTGGGCGCCATGGTGCTGGCGCACCGCGAGCGGATCGTGCCCAAGCTCGGCCAGGCCGACCTGGCGGCCCAGCGCATGCGGGACTACGCCGAGCACGGCAAGCACCTCGGTCCGCTGCCTCCACCCGGGGTCTTCGCCCGGCACAACTCGGTGGACACGCCGGCGCTGCTGCCGGACGGGTCGCCCTCGGACGCGTCGATCTCCCGGGTGCTGCTGGCTCGTGGGACGGTCAAGGAGTCCCCGGGCAGCGCCCACCAGGTCGAGCGCATCGGCGGCGACGACCAGAGCGTGCCGCCACGTGACGACTCCTCCGACCAGGGGGGCAGCGGACGATGAGCCCGACCCCGTTCATCGTGCTGTCCGCGATCTTGTTCACCATCGGCGCGGTCGGCGTGCTCACCCGTCGCAACGCGATCGTGGTGTTCATGTGCGTGGAGCTGATGCTGAATGCCAGCAACCTCGCACTCGTCACCTTCTCCAAGGTGAACGGCAACCTCGAGGGTCAGGTCGCGGCGTTCTTCGTCATGGTCGTGGCCGCTGCCGAGGTCGTCGTCGGGCTCGCCATCATCATGACCATCTTCCGCACCCGCCGCTCGGCCTCGGTCGACGACGCCAGCTTGCTGAAGTACTGAGGAGCCTGTCGTGACCACATCTGCCATGGCCGTCCTGGCCGAGGGAGGCCACCACGTGCCCGTGGTCGACCCCACCTCGGCGGGATCGTTGGCGCTGCCACTGGTGCTCGTCCTGGGGCTGCCGGCACTGGGCGCGATCGTGCTGCTGCTCGGTGGCCGCCGGACGGACCCCTTCGGTCACCTGCTCGGCAGCGCGACCGTCGTCGGCTCCTTCGTCTGCTCGCTGGTGCTGTTCTTCTCGGTCCTCGGTCGCAGCGCCGACGACCGACAGATCAGCCTGAACCTCTGGACGTGGATCAGCACCGGCAGCTGGAAGGTCGAGCTCGGGCTGCTCTACGACCCGCTGTCCGCGCTGTTCCTGCTGCTGATCACCGGTGTCGGCTCGCTGATCCACATCTACTCCATCGGCTACATGGAGCACGACGAGCGTCGGCGCAGGTTCTTCGCCTACCTCAACCTGTTCGTCGCAGCCATGCTCATGCTGGTCCTGGCCACGGACTACGTCGGGGTGTTCCTCGGCTGGGAGGGCGTCGGCCTGGCGTCGTACCTGCTGATCGGGTTCTGGCAGTACAAGCCGACCGCCGCGGCCGCGGCCAAGAAGGCATTCGTGATCAACCGCGTGGGCGACATCGGTCTCGCCCTCGGCATCGGGCTGATCTTCACCACCTTCGGCACCACCTCGTTCAGCAAGGTCTCCGAGCTGACCAGCGGTGCCCCCCAGGGCGTGATGACCGCCATCGGGCTGCTGCTGCTCCTCGCCGCCTGTGGGAAGTCGGCCCAGTTCCCGCTGCAGACCTGGCTGCTCGACGCGATGGAGGGCCCCACCCCCGTCTCCGCGCTGATCCACGCAGCCACCATGGTGACCGCGGGCGTCTACCTGATCGTGCGGTCGCAGTTCGTCTTCGAGTACACCGCCGACGCCCGGCTCGCCGTGGCCGTCATCGGCACGATCACCCTGCTGATGGGTGCCTGGATCGGGTGCGCGAAGGACGACGTGAAGAAGGTGCTGGCGGGATCGACGATGAGCCAGATCGGCTACATGGTGCTCGCGTCCGGGCTCGGCGTTGCCGGCTACGCGTTCGCGATCTTCCACCTGCTCACGCACGGGTTCTTCAAGGCCAACATGTTCCTCGGCGCCGGTTCGGTGATGCACGGGACCAACGACGACGTGGACATGCGTCACTACGGCGCCCTGCGCAAGGCGATGCCGGTCACCTTCGTGACCTTCGCGATGGGCTACCTCGCGATCATCGGGTTCCCGGGCTTCGCCGGCTTCTGGTCCAAGGACGCGATCATCGAGACGGCGCTGTCGCAGAACCTCGCGCTCGGGATCTGCGCCCTGCTGGGAGCAGGCGTCACCGGCTTCTACATGACCCGCCTGATGCTGCTCACGTTCTTCACCAAGCAGCGCTGGGAGCCCGGTGTGCACCCGCACGAGTCGCCGAAGGTGATGACCGTGCCGCTGGTCGTGCTGGCTGCGCTGTCGGTGCTCGGCGGCCTGCTGCTGCTCAACGACTGGATCGTCGAGTTCCTCGCTCCCGTCACGGGTGTGGCCCCGCACGAGGAGCCGCCCCTGCCGGCGATCGCGATCTCCGTGCTCGCCGTGCTGGTCGTCGCCGTCGGCGTGGGCCTGGCGTGGTTCCTGATCGGCAGGCGTGACGTCCCGCGGACCGCTCCGGCCAACGTCTCGGTGTTCACCAGGGCGGGTCGCAACGACCTCTACGGCGATGCGTTCAACGACATGGTGGTCGTCGGTCCCGGCAAGAGCCTCACCCAGGGCCTGGCCACCTTCGACGACGGCTTCGTCGACGGTGGCTTCGTCGGGACGGCGAGCGCGCTCGGTGGTCTGTCCGGTCGACTCAGGCTGGCACAGAACGGGTTCGTCCGCTCCTACGCGCTGTCGTTGCTCGCCGGTGCCGTCCTCGTCCTCCTCGCGCTCGTGGTGGTGAACCTCGGATGAACCTTCCCTGGCTGACAGTCCTTCTGCTGATCCCGATCGCGGGGTCGTTGGTGCTCACCTTCCTGCCTGCCCGGGCGCACTCGGACGCGCCCAAGCAGATCGGGATCGGCTTCTCCCTGGTCACGCTCGCCGCGGGTGTCGCGATCGCCCTCGGCTACGACGCCGGCGGCGGCATGCAGTACGCCGAGGACAGTGTCTGGATCCGTCTGTTCGGCGCGCACTACGCGCTTGGCCTCGACGGGATCGGGCTGACCCTGATCCTGCTGACGGTGATCCTCACGCCCGTCGTGATGCTCGCGTCCTGGAACGACGGTGAGGCTGGTCGCTGGGGCGCCAAGGGCTTCTTCGCCTGGATCCTGGCGCTCGAGGGGCTCTCGATCGGAGTCTTCGCCGCCACCGACGTGTTCTTGTTCTACGTCTTCTTCGAGGCCACGCTGATCCCGGTCTACTTCCTCGTCGCCGGGTACGGCGGCCCGGCGCGCGTGCGTGCCGCGGTCAAGTTCCTGCTGTTCTCGCTGGCGGGCGGCCTGGTCATGCTCGCCTCGGTGATCGGGCTCTACGTCGAGTCGGCCAAGACCGCCGGCGGACCGACGTACCTCATCTCCGACCTGGCAGGCATGGACTTCGGCACCACCGTCGGCCGCTGGATGTTCGTCGGCTTCTTCATCGCCTTCGCGATCAAGGCACCGATGTTCCCGCTGCACACCTGGCTGCCGGACACCACGGAGAGCGCGACGCCGGGCACCTCGGTGCTGCTGGTGAGCGTGCTCGACAAGGTCGGCACGTTCGGGATGATCCGGTTCTGTCTCGAGCTGTTCCCCGAGGCCTCCCGCTGGGCGACGCCGGTCGTCGTGACGCTGGCGCTGATCAGCATCCTCTACGGCGCTTTCATGGCGATCGGGTCGAAGAACATCCCGCGACTCATCGCCTACACGAGCATCTCCCACTTCGGGTTCATCGTGCTGGGCATCTTCGTGATGAACAGCCAGGGCCTCTCCGGAGCCAACCTCTACATGTTCAACCACGGACTGAGCACCGCGGCCCTGTTCCTGGTCACCGGCTTCCTGATCTCGCGCCGAGGCTCGGCACTGATCGGCGACTACGGCGGCGTCGAGAAAGTCGCACCGGTGCTCGCCGGACTCTTCCTGGTGGCCGGGCTCTCCTCGCTGTCGCTGCCAGGTCTGTCCCCGTTCGTCTCCGAGATGCTGGTGATGGTCGGCGCGTTCGTGTACACCCCGTGGGCGGCCGCGTTCGCCGTTCCCGCGATCGTGCTCGCCGCGATCTACATCCTGTGGATGTACCAGCGCACCATGACCGGTCCGGTGCGCGAGGGTGTCACCGGGATGCGCGACCTGAACGTGCGTGAGGTCGGCGCTCTGGCTCCGTTGCTGGTCCTGATCGTCGTCCTCGGGTTCTACCCGAAGCCGTTGCTGGACGTGATCAACCCGTCGGTCAAGCACACGATGTCGGAGGTTGCCAAGAGCGACCCGCAACCGAAGGTCACCGACGGGGAGGCGGCCAAGTGAAGACGTTCCAGGCTCCGACGATCGAGTACTTCACCATCTCGCCGATCCTGATCGTGCTCGGCGTCGCCACGCTCGGCGTGCTGGTCGAGGCGATCGTCCCGCGCGGCCGGCGCTACATGGTGCAGGTCGCGCTCTCGCTGACGGGTCTCGTCGCTGCGTTCGTCACCGCCGTGATGGTCTTCAGCCGGTTGCACCCGGGGGCCGACCAGCCCAAGGGCGGCACCGTCGCGGCCATGGGCGCACTCGCGGTCGACGGCCCCGCGCTCTTCTGCTGGCTGCTCGTGCTCGTCCTCGCCGTGCTCAGCGTGCTGCTGTTCGCCGAGCGCCACCTCGAGGGCGGGGTCACATCCTTCGCAGGACAGGCAGCGGCGCTGCCGGGCACCCAGGCGGAGCGCGAGGCGTCCACCAAGGGTCTCGAGCACACCGAGGTCTTCCCGCTGATGATGTTCGCGGTCGGTGGCATGCTGCTGTTCCCGGCCGCCAACGACCTGCTGACGATGTTCGTCGCGCTCGAGGTCCTCTCCCTCCCGCTCTACCTGCTGTGCGGCCTCGCCCGGCGCCGGCGGCTGCTGAGCCAGGAGGCGGCGATGAAGTACTTCCTCCTCGGCGCGTTCAGCTCCGGCTTCTTCGTCTACGGCATCGCCCTGGTCTACGGGTACGCCGGATCGATGGGCTTCGCCCAGATCGCTGCCTCGGTGGGCGGTCGGACCGGGGGCGACGGCCTGCTCCTCGGCGGCATCGCGCTGCTGGCCGTGGGCCTGCTGTTCAAGATCGGCGCGGTCCCGTTCCACGCCTGGACCCCCGACGTCTACCAGGGGGCGCCCACGTCGGTGACCGCGTTCATGGCCGCGAGCACGAAGGTGGCCGCGTTCGGCGCACTGCTGCGGCTGTTCTACGTCGCCTTCGGCGCCAACCGCAACGAGTGGCTGCCGATGATCTGGATCGTCGCGATCCTCACCATGGTCATCGGTTCGGTGCTGGCCCTGACCCAGACCGACATCAAGCGGTTGCTGGCCTACTCCTCGATCGCGCACGCCGGCTTCATCCTCACCGGCTTCCTGGGCATCCGCTCGCTCAACGACGTGACCGGCGGCAGCCTGACCGGGGTCTCGGCGGTGCTGTTCTACCTGACCACCTACGCGCTGACCACGATGGCCGCGTTCGCGCTGGTCACCGTCGTACGTGACGCGGGTGGGGAGTCCACGCAGCTGTCGCGTTGGCAAGGACTGGGCAAGGAGTCGCCGTTGGTGGCGGGCCTGTTCGCCTTCCTGCTGCTCGCCATGGCGGGTATCCCGCTGACCAGCGGGTTCACCGGCAAGTGGGCGGTCTTCGCGGTCGCGCTGTCGGCGGGTGCCTGGCCGGTGGTCATCGTCGCGGTGCTGGCCTCGGCCGTGGCGGCGTACTTCTACGTCAAGGTGATCGTGCTGATGTTCTTCGCCGAGCCGATCGGGGAGGGACCGAGCGTCACCAACCCGAGCGTGCTCACCGGCTCGGTGATCGCGGTCGGCGTCACGGCCACGCTGCTCCTCGGCCTCGTCCCCGGCTCGTTGATCGACCTCCTCGGCCGCGTGGGAGTATTCATCAGGTGAGCTCCCAGCTGGCCCTGCCGATCCTCGACCCGGATCTCGAGACCCGCCTTCGCACCAGGATGGACGAGGTCGAGAAGGCGCTCCTGGGACACGTCGAGAGCGAAGCCGGCTTCGTCACCGAGGCGGCGCGGCACCTGATGGACGCCGGAGGCAAGCGGTTCAGGCCGCTGCTGGTGCTGCTGGCGGCCGAGACCGGTGACCCGCACCGTGACGGTGTGGTCACGGCGGCCTGCGTCGTGGAGCTGACCCACCTCGCTTCGCTCTACCACGACGACGTGATGGACGAGGCGGACCTGCGCCGGGGCGCGGAGTCGGCCAACGCGCGGTGGGACAACCACGTCGCGATCCTCACCGGCGACTTCCTGTTCTCCAAGTCCTCCGAGCTGACCGCCGAGCTCGGGGCAGACGCGGTCCGCATCCAGGCGCAGACCTTCACCCGGCTGGTCGAGGGTCAGATCCTCGAGACGCTGGGACCGACCGAGGACCAGGACCCGCTGGAGCACTACCTGCGCGTCGTCGCCGGCAAGACCGGCTCGCTGATCTCCACCTCCGCGCGCTACGGCGCCCGGTTCGCCGGTGCGACCCGTGACGTGGAGGAGGCGCTGACGCAGTACGGCGAGAAGGTCGGTGTGGCGTTCCAGCTCTCGGACGACATCCTCGACGTGGCCTCGGAGACCGACGTCTCCGGCAAGACCCCCGGCACCGACCTGCGCGAGGGCGTGCCCACCTTGCCGGTGCTCATCGCGATGCGCTCCACCGACCCCGCGGACGCCCGGCTCCTCGAGCTCCTGGACTCCGACCTCTCCGACGACGCCCTCCACGGCGAGACCCTGGACCTGTTGCGTGCCCATCCCGCCATGGCCCAGGCGCGGGCCTACGTGGTGTCCCTCGCCGCCGAGGCCAAGGCGCTCCTCGACGTGCTCCCGGACAGCGCCGCCCGCACCGCCCTCGAGGGGTTCGCGGACGCGGTAGCGGTCCGCTCGGCCTGACCGCTCCGGTTGCGCCGAAAGGCACTGGGAGCGGCGTCCGCTTCGATAGGGTCCGTTCACCCGCGCGCACATCGGACTGCGCGCACGAGGAAGGGACATCCTGGATGTCTGCTAGTGGACCGCCGTCGGGCGGGGGATACGGAGCGCCACCACCGGGTGGGGGCTACGGAGGACCACCGAGCGGTGGCTACGGTGCGCCGCCCCCACCTGGTGGGTACTACGGACCACCGCCCGGGACGCCACCGCCGAACCACCTCGTCTGGGCGATCCTGAGCACCCTGTTCTGCTGCCTGCCCCTGGGGATCGCCTCCATCGTGTTCGCCGCCCAGGTCAACGGCAAGTGGGCCGCCGGAGACGTCGCCGGAGCGATGGACTCCTCGAAGAAGGCCCGGAACTTCGCGCTGTGGGGCACGGTCGTGGGCCTCGTCCTGCTGGTGGTCTACGCGCTGCTGCTCGTCGCTGGCGTGATGACCTCGAGCGACACCTCCTACCCGTGAGCCTGACGGCGGCGGAGCGTCCCGTCGCCACCGGTCGCGACCGGTGGCGCGAGGCGCTGCCGGTCGCGGCGGTGACCGTGGTCGGGCTGGTCGCGAGCGCCACCGTGTTCACCGTCGACCCCAACCAGGCCGGCCACTACCCGACTTGCCCGTTCCTGGCGACCACCGGCCTCTACTGTCCCGGGTGCGGCGCGCTCCGCGCCGTGCACGACCTGCTGCACGGGGACGTCGGCGGTGCTCTGGCTCGCAACCCGCTCGCCGTGCTGGCCGCTCCCTACCTGATCCTCGCCTTCGTCACCTGGGTGCTGCGCACCGCCGGTCGCCCCGCCCCCCGCTCGACCTCCCTCCCGCCGTGGGTCGTCTGGCTGGTGCTGGGTGGGGTCGTCGCGTACGGCGTGCTCCGGAACCTGCCCGGATGGAGCTGGCTGTCCCCGGCCTGAGCGGCCCACCAGGGACCGCAACCCGGTCTAGCGCAGGAGAGTGCGGATCGTGGTGTTCTCCTCCCGGTTGTGGCCATCTGCCCGCGGGACGGTGACGAGCCCGCATGACCGCTCGATGACGCTCCTGCCACGAAGGGCTTGGCGGGTGCGGCTGCTCCTAGCATCGAGGTCGAGGTCATCTGGATCAGGAGGCGATGGGCATGGGAGCAGCGACGAGGTTCGCCGCGAGCGAACTCGCGACGCAGGACGACTCGGATCGCAATCTCGGCAGGCGGATCGTGGCGGTGATGTGCCTGGTGGGGATCGCCCTGGTGCACCTGCTCGACCTGGAGGACAAGATGTCGGAGGTGCCCTACATCGGGGTGCTCTTCATCGGGCTGATCGTGGCGGCGCTGATCCTCGCGGAGATGCTGATCCGCCGCGACCATCCGCTGGCCTGGTTGGCCGCCGGCGCGCTCGCGGCCTCGGTGATCGCGGCGTACGCGCTGAGCCGGTCGGTGGGACTGCCCGGGGAGGGGGGCGAGGAGATCGGCAACTGGACCGAGGGTCTGGGGCTCGCCTCGCTGCTCCTCGAAGGGGCGCTGGTCTGGCTCGTGGCGGTGCGCATGCGGCTCCACGCGTCGTGACCTGGTCGACGTCCGCGGGTTGGGTCAGTGAGCGCGCAGGTCGTCTCGACCAGGGTCATCCTCAAGGCTGATGTATTCCGGCCCGGTCGTGCGGTCTCCTTGGGAGCAGGCGTGAGAGGGGCAACGATGCGGTTCAGCGGACTCAGGGAAGTGTCGGCACCCGTGGAGGTCGTCTGGGCGGCGCTGCACGACAGCGAGGTCCTGCGAGCGGCCATCCCCGGCTGCGAGCGGCTCGCGCCGGTCGGTCCCCAGCGGTACTCAGCCACCCTGGCGGCTCGGGTCGGTCCGGTCGCCGACACCTATCGTGGTGCGTTCGCGATCGAGGACCTGTGCCCCGGTGCCGAGCTGCAGGTCGTCGTCGACGGGCGGGGTCGGTGCGGACAGCTGCGGCTGGACCTGTGGGTGGAGCTCGCGGTCGGTCTCGGTGGCGGCACGACGTCGCTGCGCTACGACGCGGAGGCGGGCGTGCAGGGGCTGGTCGCACGACTGGGCAGCACCACGCTGACGGTGGCGGGGGCACACCTGACCGGGTGCTTCTTCCGCGACCTCGACCACTCCTTGCGCACGCGTGCCCGCTCGGCCCCGGTGGACCCGGCGCTGGTGTGAGGTCAGCCGCCGAGGCCGAGCTGCCAGACGCAGTACTTGGAGCTCGCGGCCTCGGGGTCGTCGGTCATCGTGCAGACCACCGGAACTGCTCCGGTGCCCTTCGCGAAGGCGGCAGGGTTGAGTCGGCGCACCGGGCCGGATCCCTGGTGGTCGGAGGCTCCCTCCTCGTGGACGAGGAGGTAGTAGGTGCTCGGCAGGGTGCCGTGGGTGTCGGTCCAGAGCTTCGCGAGCGTCGGGATGAGCGGACCGGCGAGGTGTCTGGCAGCATCTTTGCCGGACGGAGCCTCGTCGGTGTAGGTGATGACGGTGGCGGCAACCATGGCCCCAGTGTCTCAGCCGGGTGCAACATCCGCCATCGACCGACCCGGCGCGCTACAGCGCGCTGGCCTCCGCAGCCTCGCGGAGCTGCCGGCCCCGGTGGCGCAACGCCTCGGTGGTGAAGATGGCCAGCGCCACCCAGACCAGCGCGAAACCGACCCACTTCACGGGGGTGAGGTGCTCGTCGAGGACGAGGAGTCCCAGCGCGAACTGGATCGTCGGAGCGAGGTACTGCAGCAGCCCGATCGTGGTCATCGTGACCCGGATGGCGGCAGCCCCGAAGAAGATCAGCGGCACTGCGGTCACCAGGCCCGTCGAGACGAGCAGCACGGCGTGACCCAGTCCGTGCGCGCCGAAGCTCGCGGTGCCGTGCGCCCACAGCCACACCAGGTAGCCGAGCGCGACCGGCAGCAGCACGGTGGTCTCGAACGTCAGGCTCTCGACGGCTCCGATGCCCGCCTTCTTCTTGGCAAGGCCGTAGGTTCCGAACGAGCCGGCCAGCAGCATGGCGATCCACGGCGGGTGCCCGTAGTCGACGGTTAGCACGACCACGGCGACACCGGCGATCCCCATGG
The DNA here is from genome assembly GCA_963815825.1 of uncultured Actinomycetota bacterium. Taxonomy (GTDB): domain Bacteria; phylum Actinomycetota; class Actinomycetes; order Propionibacteriales; family Nocardioidaceae; genus Marmoricola. The sequence goes on from CAWFII010000019.1 coordinate 70,834, forward strand.
CCGCCCACTGCACCGGCCGCAGCCGTTCCCCGAGCACGAAGACGCCGAGCAGGACGGTGACGAGCGGGTTGATGAAGTATCCCAGCGAGACCTCGACCACCCGGTGGTTGACCACGCCGTAGATGAAGCCACCCCAGTTGAACGCGATCACCACCGAGGCCAGGGTCAGCAGGGCGAGCAGACGAGGACTGGCGAGGATCGCCCTGAGCTGCGACGTCCGACGCAGGACCAACGTCAGCACGAACATGGTGAGCAAGGACCAGCAGATCCGGTGCGCCAGGATCTCGACCGGTCCGGCCGGCTCCAGAAGCGGCCAGTAGAGCGGGAAGAGCCCCCACATCCCGTACGCCGCGACGCCGAGCAGAAAACCCCGACGCTCTTCGCTCACCTCGACAACGTACCGGTCGTAGTCTCGTTCACATGGGTGGGTACTCCGTGGAACGCAGCATCACCGTGAACGCTCCGGCCCGTCGGGTGCACGAGCTCGTCGACGACTTCCACCACTGGACCCGGTGGTCGCCGTGGGAGGACCTCGATCCCGCGCTCCACCGCAGCTACAGCGGTCCTGACCAGGGCACCGGAGCACGCTACGAGTGGTCCGGGAACCGCAGGGCCGGAGCCGGAAGCATGACGATCACCGGGTCGACCCCTCAGACGATCGACCTCACGATCGAGTTCCTCAAGCCGTTCAGGTCGACCAGCCACGCCACGTTCGCCTTCGAGCCCAGCGGCTCGGGCACCGAGGTCACCTGGGTGATGACCGGGGAGCAGAAGGGCCTGATGGGGGCCTTGGGCAAGGTGGTCAGCATGGATCGGATGATCGGGCCTGACTTCGAGAAGGGGCTGGCCCGGCTCAAGGTCGTCGCCGAGGAGCCCTGACAACCGCTCCGCTCAGCTGGGCTCCGCCGGCTTGCCCAGGTCGCGGACCAGGTAGACCCACGGAAACGCAAGAACGCCCACCGTCCAGCCGTCCTTCTCCAGACGCCGGGTCGGTCCGGACCAGAGCGTGCGCCGGTGCTCCCACTGGGTCGGGGTCTGCTCGACGAGGTGGTAGAACATCCGCGCTCCCACCGTGCGCCAACCGAGCCGACCGGCGATCTCCAGCTCGCGCATCTCGTCGAAGGCGGTCACCGGTCCGAGCCAGCGCTGCCGGGTGCCGTCGGCACGCGCGGGGAGGTCCTCAGGCTGCTTGCCGAAACGCTGCTGCACCGCCTGGCGCGACATCCCGAGCGTCTCGCCGATCGCCCCCCAGCTGTGGCCGGCCGACCGTGCCGAGTTGACCGCCTGCTGCAGCAGGGCCCGGACCTCGCTCTCTGCGTCGCGGACTCGTGCCACCAGGGCGAGCTGTGCCGCGGGCTCGTCGAGCGCGGCGTCGACCTGGTCGCCGAGGATGGCCTCGGCGAGCGCCGCCCGCAGCTCGGTCTCGGTGCTCATCGGACGTCGCGGTCCCCGCTGGTGGATTCCCTGTCACGGCTGGGACGCCAGCCCTTGCTCGGGGAGGCGTTGCGCATGCCGGCGACGAGGACGAGC